>NZ_JBMDKV010000001.1:0-1546100 GCF_057809895.1 Rhizobium sp. FG113
CACCGTCGCCAGCAGCGCCGCCGCCCTCGTTCTGTGAAGCGGCTTATAAGGCCCCATACCCAAACAAGTCAACAAGCCTTTTTCAAAAAATCGCAGTTTCTGGCAACTAACTGAATTCGCAAGGGAATTTCCAGAAGGCTCGTTTGGGTGCTGGAAATCGCTCCGAAACCGCCGCGATCATGCCCTCTCCCGCCCTGCTTATCGACCAGACACCGGCCGGCGGTGGTATGAACAGGACCGATCTGCCATATAGTGACGCGCACCATTGAGGATCTGATGCCGTTTCGTTTCATACACACCGCCGACATTCACCTGGACTCTCCCCTGCGCTCGCTGGCGCTGCGCGATGAAGCGCTGGCCGAACTGATCGGCAACGCCACCCGCGCGGCCTTCGTGTCGATCATCGATCTCTGCCTGGAAGACCAGGTCGACGCATTGATCATTGCCGGCGATCTCTATGATGGCGATCAGACCTCGATGAAGACGGCGCGTTTTCTGGCCGCGCAGATGCAGCGACTGAATGCGGCTGACATCACCGTCTACAAGATACGCGGCAATCACGACGCGCTTTCCAAGATCACCCAGGAGCTGGTGCTGCCTGATAATGTCAAGGTGTTCGGCGGGCGCGCCGAAGCCGTCGAGCGCATCAAGGATGGTCTCGATATCGCGATCCACGGCTTAAGCTTCGCCAAGCCGCAAGCCCCGGAATCGCTGCTGCCGAAATTCAAGGCGCCGGTCGCGGGCGCGGTCAATATCGGTATCATGCATACAAGCCTCGCTGGTGCACAGGGGCACGATGTCTATGCGCCATGCAGTGTCTCTGAGCTGCATGCTTCCGGCTTCGACTATTGGGCTCTTGGACATATCCATCAGCGGACACACCATCAGGGTGCGCGCACGGTGATCATGCCCGGCATGCCGCAGGGCCGCGACATCAACGAGGCCGGGGCCAAGACCGTGTCGCTGGTGACGGTTGCGGATGACCGGACGATCGCCATCGAGGAACGGCTCACCAGCGTCGCTCAATTCGAGCGTGTGAGCGTCGATCTCACCGATATCTCGGAATGGCGCGAGGCGGCCGGCGCCATCGAACTGGCGCTGGCGCGGCAACGCGAGGCGACTGTCTCGCCTCACCTCGTTGCTCGCTTGCGGCTTACCGGACAGACGCCGCTCTCCTGGCGGCTGCATCGCGATATCGATCTGTTGCGCACTGAGGCCGAGGAACGCGGCGATCGTATAGGTCAGACCTGGATTGAGAAGCTGGAGCTTGGCGTGCACACGCCCGAAGAGGTCGGCAAGGCGACGGCCGATCCAGTCATCGAGCTTGGCCAGCTTATGCGCGACAGGGTCATGGCGAGCCCCGGCTTTCGCGACGAGATCGGCGAGATGGTCAAGGATCTGCTCGCCGATCTGCCGCCGGAAAGCCGTCGCTTTGCCGGCGACGACCCGGTGAGCTTCGAGCGCTTTATCGATGAGTTGATGCTTGACGGCGCCGACGACATTACCGCGCGGATGAAGACCTGGGATCACGGAGAGAACTGATGCGCCTTCGCCGTCTCGACCTGACCCGCTACGGGAAATTCACCGATCATTCGATCGACTTCGGTCAGCCCTCCGGGGGCGAGCCGGACCTGCACATTATATACGGCCTGAACGAGGCCGGAAAATCGACGACATTCGACGCCTTTCTCGATCTGCTTTTCGGGTTCGGGGCCACCAGCAAATACGACTTCATTCATCCCTATAATACCATGCAGATCGGCGCGCGGCTGGAGTTCGACGGCGGCGAGCATGAGCTCGTGCGGCTGAAGCGTCGGACCGGCAGTCTCGTCGACAGCAGCGGTCAGCCGGTCAACGAGGGTATGCTATCGGCGGCACTCGGCGGGATCGGGCGCGATGCCTACAGGACGATGTTCTCGCTCGACGACCACTCCTTGAAGGAGGGCGGTCAGGCGATCATCCAGAGCAAGGGCGAGCTGGGCGAATTGCTGTTTTCGGCAAGCTCCGGCCTGGCTGGCCTCAACAGATCACTCGTCATGGCGGCGGACGATGCGGCGGCCATCCATCGCAAGCGTTCATCGAGCACCAAACTCGCCGAGCTGAAGCGAGTGTTGGAGACGCTGAAGAACGAGCGCAACGCCATCGACACGTTCGCGGCCGCCTATTCGGTGCTTGCGGCGACATTGTCGCAGGCCAGCGCATCCTATGATGCCGCAGGCGCCGAGTTGGCCGCGGCCAAGCTTCGGCACACGGAGCTTACACGCATTCTCGCGACACTGCCGCTGACCTCCGAACTCGATCGCCTGGCGGCGGAATTCGCAGGTCTTGGCGAACTGCCGCGCCCGCCGGCGGATTGGTTCGCGCTGCTGCCGCAGCTTTCGCGCGACGAGACACGACTGCAGGCGCTTACGGAGACGGCGGAACGCTCCATTCGACAGCTGTTGGGTGAGATCGATGGCATGATCGTGGATGAAGAGGCGCTATCGATCGCCGCGATTATGGAGACGCTTGAGATCGGGCGAGCACGCTACCGGGCGGCCGCGGATGATCTGCCGAAACGCAAAATTGCCCTGGCCGAGCAGGAAGGCATCCTGTCGCGGTTGCTCTTCGATCTCGATCAGGCGGGACATGAAAATCCCGAGAAACTGCTGCTACCGGCTCCATCCGTCGGCGCCATCCGCGACTTGATGGAGAAGCGCTCGGGGATCGACGCCGAAATCGCCTCCGCGGAGCGCGAGCTCAAGCGCGCGAAGGATACCCTCAACCGCTTGAAGGAGGACGCGGCTGAGTTTGGTGATGGAACCGAGATGGCCCCAGACACGCAATCGCGCATCGAGAGCGCGCTGGCAAGGTTGACGGATACCGACCTGCTCTCTCGTCTTGCAATCGAGGAGCGGTCTTATCGTCAGCTGCAACGCAATTTCGATGAACGGACAGCACTGCTAGCGCCCTGGTCGGGTGATATCCATGATCTGAAGGACATGAAGGCGGCGGAAGCCCGGCAGCTGGATATGTGGCGATCGCAGGCGACGTCTATCGACAAGCGCGTGAACGAGCATCGCGGCAAGCTTCGCGACCTCATGAGCGAGCGGGCCGCGAGTTCGGCGCGGATATCTGCGTTTGCGAGCGAGGGTACGGTCGACGACAGCGCGGCGCAGGCCCTGCGTGGCGCGCGCGACGCGGCTTGGCAGAACCATCTCGCCACGCTAGACAGCGCCACCGCTTCGATATTCGAGCAGGCGATGCGGCAAGACGATGCCGCGACAGACAATCGGCTGGCGCGTGCCAAGGATCTCGCCGAGCTCCGGCAGCTGACGCTTGCAGCCGCCGCCAGCGCGGCCGCCATCGACCGGCAACAGGAGCTGCTTGCGGAAGCACTGGCGGAACACGATGGATTGGCGGACAAGATCCGCGCTTATTTGCCTGACGCTGTCGAGGCCGGACCGGATGCGTTGGAGCGGCTCTTGGCGCTTGAGAACTGGACCGGTAGGCGGAGTGCTGCGCTTTCGGCCCGGGACGATCTGAAGAAGGGCGAGTATGAGCTGGAGGCGCTCCGCTCCGAGCTTGGGCGACACCGCGCGGAGCTTGAGGCAGCCTTGACCGAGACCGGCGCGAGGTTTGATGCCGACGTGCCGATCGCAGAGCTGACGCGGGCGGCGGCAAGACTGCTCGCCGACAGCAGGAGCCAGGAAGAAGCGCGCGCCAACCATAAGAAGGCGGTGAGCGGCCTGACGCGCGATATTGCGGAGCGGGAACGCGACCATCAGCAGGCGGTCCTGGCCTCGGATGCATGGCGCGATGCCTGGGCGGAGGCGCTGTCAGGCACATGGTTTGCCGACAAGCCCACATCCGTCGCCGCCGTCGGCGCCATTTTATCCACCCTTTCAAGCCTTCCCGGTGTCTTGAAGGAGCGTCAGGATCTGGCGCAGCGGGTTTCGGCAATGGAAAATGACCAGAAGCAATTTCGGGTCGAACTGGCCAACATGCTGGGCCGGTTGGAATCCGATATATCGTCGGGCGATGTGCTCGCCGCCTCCAATGCGCTTGTCGAGCGCTACAACAGCGCCTTGCGCGATCAGCAGCATCGCGCGGACAGACAGGTGACGCTCGATAAGCTGCAGGCCGATCGACAGGCGCTCGACGCGGAGCTTGCTGTCCACAATGCCCGCAAAGCGGAATTGACCGGCTATTTCGGCGCCGACACGCTGGCGGCCGTGGGGACCTACCTCGAAGCGGCCAAGGAGCGGGACCGGATCGAGAAGCGCATGGCGGAGCTTCGCGAACAGATTGCCCAGGGGTTGCGCGCGAAAACATACGAGGACGCGGCACGGCTATCATCCGAGATAGACGCCGCCGAAGTGGAGCATAGCGCGCTGAGCCTTGCTGCCCGGATCGACGATCTGACGGAGCGCGCGCGGGTGCTCTATGCCGACATGACCCGCGCCAAGGACAAGCTCGATGCCGTTGGCGGCGACGACGCGGTTGCCCGTATCGAAGCGAAGCGGCGGACTATTTTGCTTGAGATCGAGGCGCTCGCCATTCGCTACCTGACACTGCGAACCGGCACACTGGCCGCCGAACAGGCGCTGCATCTCTACCGCGACAAGCATCGCAGCTCGATGATGAACCGCGCTTCGCAGGCGTTTCAGACGATCACCGGCGGCAATTATTCGGGCCTCGCCACGCAGCCGGACAAGGAAAAGGAGATCCTGATCGGCGTATCGCGCGATGGCGGATCGAAACTCGCAGATTCCATGTCGACCGGAACGCAATTTCAGCTCTATCTGGCACTCAGGCTAGCTGGTTATGAGGAGTTCGCCGCCGTTCGACCGGCTGTGCCCTTCGTTGCCGACGACATCATGGAGAGCTTCGACAATCCGCGCTCCGAAGAGGTGTTCCGCCTGCTCGGCGAGATGGCGAAGGTGGGCCAGGTCATCTATCTCACGCACCATCTGCATCTGTGCGAGATCGCCAAATCCGTCGTTCCCCAGGTGAAGATCCATCAGCTTGGATAGGCGTTTGAACAAACGGCCGCAGCGAGATCGAGGTCAGAATGTCTTGACGGCCTCCGCGTTTTCGATCGCCGCGACGTCGCCCGGCCGATCGCGCTTGACGTACTCGTTGACCAGCGGTGTGGCGACGGCCGGATTGCTGAAGCTCCATATTCCAGAGCGCACGCCTTCCATGACCGTCGCGTAGACCGCGAGGTCGATCGCCTGCCGCACGGCGAGCTGTGTCGGCTCGTTGCGGGTGTAGCCAGCCTCGATCTGCAGCAGCTTGTCCGTCGAGACGAACTTGTAGACATTGGCGTTCACGCCGGCGGAATAGACAGTCTTCGTCGTCGTGACGCTCAACAGCACCTCGCCCGTCTGCACCGACACGATGCGGACGCCGACTGTGACCACGTCTCGACGATATTGAGCATCGGCGCCGATGCCGAGGAAATTCGCCCCGACGCCGCCGGTGATGGTGTTGGCGTCATAAGTCAGGATGCCGCCTTGAACGATGAGCCCGGCGAAGCGGATGGGCGGCAATGTCTTCATCGCGTCCATCGAATATTCCTGCCGTGTCGCGCGGATCAGCTGACGCTCCTGCAGAAGATCGTTCAAGCCCGTGCGCTCGACCACGGTAAACCAGTTGCCACCACCCGCGCGCTTCAGTGCGTCGATAATGAGGCCCGAGCCACCCTGGGTCACGGCCCGCGAGAACACCGCGACATTATCGTTCGGCTCGTTCTTGCCGGTGAGATCGGGGAACTGGTAGACGGCGATATCAACCTTCTTGGCCGGCGGCGGAAGGTTTTCGAGGTTGGTGCGCGTCGGCGACGGCGGTGTTACGACCGGAGGCTCCTGAAGCGGTTCCTTGGTGGCCGTTGTCTCCACGCAGCCCGTAAGCAGCAAGGCACTGAGGATAGTGAGAACTCGAACCATTTTCATACGCGGTACTTCCACGAGACGTTGATACGCATTACGGGGTCGCAGGCACGGTTACGTTGGTGATCGTCGAGCCGTCATTGATGCTGATCTGAATTTCGCCGCCGACCCTCACGAACGAGATCGTCGTTCCCGCCAGCGTGTAGCTGCCGCTCGTCTGCGCATTTGCGCCGAACAGGGATTCGGTGATCTGGTTGGCCAGCGAGGCATAGAGCTGGCTGGTCAGCTGGTTGGCGAACATCTGCCCGGGGGTCAGCGCCGACGGGCCTGAGAATGCGGACTTGCCACTGTCCTTGTGCTGGTTCTGCGCATCGGCCTGCGACATCATCCAGTTCCCGTTCAGCGGGCTGCCGCCGAACGCCGGATTGACAGGCGTATAGACCAGACTGCCTGCCTGCGCCGCGCAGGCCGAGAGCAGAACCGCCAGGCCACTCACTACACTTCTCAGACGCTCTGCCATCGCCCTCACCTCTGACTGAATTGTTGGACCGTGATGGTCTGCCCGCTGACCGTCGAGGACAGGCCGTAGCTCAAGCCATTGCCCATCTGCGTCTGCAGGACCGTGTTGTTGCTTCCGGTCAGCGCAACGCTGGCGCTGTTATTGTTGCCGACCTGCAGGCTCTCGACCGCGTTTGCGTTACCAGTCACCGAATAGGAGACCCAGTTGCCGTCGCCGATCTGCGTCTCGGAAATCCGGTTCGCAGCGCCGTTTTGCGTGATCGACGCGGTGTTGTTCGATCCCGTCTGCTCGACCGACGCGAAATTGCCGCCGCCGCTTGGCGCGGCGGTGCTGGCAGGCTGGGGAGCGAGGAGATAGTTTCCAAGGTCGGTATAGGCCGATCCCGCATCCTGCGCGGAGGCAGTTGCCCCGGCCAGTGCGAATAGGAGCCCGGCTGTCGCCGATACGAATTGTAAGGCTGATCTATTTGCCATTGGAGACCTCGTCGAAAACGCATTCGAACTCGGCGCCCAGCGCGTCGCCGGTCAGCTGCACGCGAACGCGCGTGCCCCTGGCGTAATCGAGTTTCGATTCCCCGACGAAAACGGGATCGCTGGTCGGAATGCTGAACGAGCCGGATTGCGTGACATTGGAATTGCCGCTGCGGCCCTCCTTGAGAACCTCAAAGCGATACTTGCCGAAAGCCGGCACGGGACTGACGATCCGCCCCCTCAGGCGGATTGAGCTCTTCGAGCGCGTGGCGTCGACAGAGCACGAAATTGCTGGGGGAGACCCCATATCCATTCCACCCATTCCACCCCTCCCAGGAAGTGGGGCGGCTAGCCGCCCCACCGTATGCACTGCGGTTAGTTCTGGACGATGCTGAGGACGTTGCCGATGCCGTTCTGATTGTTGACCGAAACGTTGCCATCGTTGGTCTGAGTCAGCGCAAAGTTGTTTGCGTAGCCGTTTTGCCCATAGTTCGCGTAGTTGTTCGAACCGACCTGAGAAACGTTCGCAACATTGACGTATCCGGCGATGCCATTGATCTGCGAGCCGACGATCGTGTTGTTGTTGCCGTTCTGAGAAAGGGTCGCGGAGCTATAGTAACCTTGTGTGCTCTGAATGTTGTTGCCGTAGCCACTCTGAGCGCTAAACAGCGTCGAACCCACACCCGACTGCAACGACGTAAGCGTGTTGCCGCCGCCCGACTGCCATGCATTGGCATACAGCTGATCGCCACTCTGGGTGATGTTCATGTTGTTGCCGTCGCCGGTGCCTTGCATCGCGACCACCGCGTTGCCAACAGACGCGCTGGCCTGATTGACGGTGATTTGGCTGTTACTGCCACCGTAGATATCATGGCCCGTAGACTGGTCATGGGCCGCGGTACCCTGGCGAATGTAGGCGACGCCGCCGATGCCGGTCTGGGTGAGACGAGTCTGGTTACTGCCACCGCCCTGCAGGATGTCGAAACCGTTCCGCGTCCCGTCCTGTGATACGCTCACAAAGCTCGAGTTTGCCGAGCCATCCTGTTGAATGGAGTTGTAGGCCCCTCCATTGTTACCCAGGACATAACCGTAGCCATTCTGATAGCCGGTCTGCTGCAGTTCGATGTCGTTGCCGTTACCCGTCTGATTGATCAAGGCATTGTTCTGCGTTCCCCGCTGAAAGCCAGCGGAGTAGCGCGAGACCCAGTTGTTGCTGCCGGACTGGTTGATCGTCAACGCGTTGTAGCCGCTGCCGCCGTAGTTCTGCTGATAGAACGAATTGCCAGCCGAACCGACATGATTGTGATCGCCGCCCTGGATGATCTGGGCATACTGGCTGTTGTCGTATTGGTCGAGATAGACAGTATTGCTACCGGCGAAGGCAGACGATGCGCCGATAAGCGCAAACGCAGCCGTAGACAAAAGAAGATGAGTTCTCATTAAGTGTCCTCCAACTCTGAGAATTTTGTATGCCGTTTGCTTTCGGACCCGACGCAATACACTCGAAGATTACCGATTTCTTAATAAAGCACATAAAGATATTATTTATACAACTGTAAATCGATTCAAACGGGGTTCATCCAAAAGGCGTACATAATCCATCTCTAATAAACGAATATCCGCATTGAACATTTGTCGGGACTAGTGTTGTCTGACTGCAAAACACGAAAATGCATGGGAGGAATGATCGATGTTGGCGCGCAACGCTTTGGCGGCATGCGTGATTTTGACTGGTTTTCTTGCTGCGCCTGCGGTTGCGCAGCAGACAGGTTCGACTGCTCCCCCTATCAACACGCTATGCGACGCCGATTGCATCCGGTCCAATTCCGAAACGGCCGCGCAAATGTGCGCGCGGCCCATCGAGGCTCAGGCGCCTATAGATTTCGAATGGGTGAACCGTCCCTATGCCAGCTTCTTCCAGGAGGCAGACCCGCCCGATGGACAATCTTCGGTTGTCATTTACAGAGGGGATTCCATCCGCTTCGTGACCCCGAAGAAGGAGTGGCTCCGCATGACGTTCGAGTGCGCCTATGATGCGACCGCCAAGAAGCTGGTCGCCGTGCGCTTGAAGCCCGGCCGAATTGGCCAGCAGCCACCCATGATCGCTTCCGCGGCCCCGGCACCACCTTCACCGAAGGCCGAGCAGATGCAGCAGCCGAGCCATATCGACGGCGCGGCTCTGGGTGCCGCCATCCAGCGAGCCGTAAGGCGACCCAAGCCGGCGGCCAAGCCCTCGCGAACGATGAACATCGGCGAGCCGAGCGGCATAGAGGTCGAGCAGATGGCGATCACTCCGAACTGATTTCGCGCACATCAAAACCTGCCCGACGTGCAGGCGCATTGGCTCTATCAAGATTGAAAATCGGCGCTGCAATCATGCGCCTGACGGAGCCATAAGAACTCACGCCGCTTGACCTCCACCCAGTGCTTCCCAGGTATCCTTGAGCCCATCCGAATGGCATGGGCGCAGCAGGAGACAGCACGATGCAGATTACCTACCACGTCGGACAGCACGATGGTGGCTATGGATATCGCCTTGGCGATGTCTGGTCCGAAACATTTCCCACGCATGGCGCGGCACTTGCCGCGGCAAAGGCCGCCGCGAGCCGTCAGCATGTCGAAGGCCGTGACGCCGAAATCCAGTATCAGACCGCGGATGGTTCGTGGCATACAGAACATGCCAGCGGTGGTGATCGCCCCGATACCGAGGTGATTGACGATCGCTGAGCACTGGGCGACCTTTCGCCAGAACCTCACCGACACAGGAACATAAAATGGCCACGACACCCCGACGCCCCGTCAATGCAATGGACGCGGCGGAAGCCTTGTTCAAACCCGCCAAGAAGCAGCCGGCTGCTGCCGTCGAGCGGCCGGCGATCCCGAATGTGAAGGAAATGGTGTCGATCAAGATCGACAGCGACGTTCTGGCGTTTTTCCAGGAAGACGGTCCCGGCTGGCAGGAACGGATGAATGACTGCCTGCGCGCGGCGATGAAAGCTGGCCGCTGATCGCTGGACGAGCGCATCGCATCGCCGTGGTGCTAGCCGAGATGCTTGGCAGGGGGCCACGACGATGCGTGCTGCGTGGCAAACTCAGACTAGCGCCCGCCTTCAACGAGGGAAATGGGGCATGAATATGACGTGTACGTAAAAGGAAATATATCGGATCGAATATCTATTAATCGGGACATTTTCTTATCGAAACGCCCCGATCCGTAGCGATCGGAACCGAAAACAGCGGTAACGACCTTGACAGCAAAAGCCTTGCGCTCAAAAGCCGGGACATATGTTTGCTTAAGGTTATCGGCATGAAACTCCTCACGTCACTCTCCGCGTTTGTCGGCAAGACATTCGCCCTCTGGGTCATCCTGTTCGCCGTTCTCGGCTTCCTGCTGCCGGATGTGTTCAAGCACGTGACGCCCTATATCGTCACGCTGCTCGGCATCATCATGTTCGGCATGGGCCTGACGATCTCCGTCGATGACTTCCGCGAACTCAGCCGCCGCCCGGTCGAGGTCGCGATCGGCGTCGTCGCGCACTTCGTCATCATGCCGGCGCTCGCTCTGCTCTTGACCGTGCTCATCCCGATGCCGCCAGAAGTCGCCGCCGGCATCATTCTCGTCGGCTGCTGCCCCGGGGGCACGTCGAGCAACGTGATGACCTATCTCGCCAAGGGCGACGTGGCGCTGAGCGTCGCCTGCACCAGCGTTACCACGCTGGCCGCGCCGATCGTCACGCCGTTCCTCGTCTGGATGTTCGCGAGCCAGTATCTGCCCGTAAACGCCATGGCGATGTTCATGAGCATTCTGCAGGTCATCATCCTGCCGCTGGCGCTGGGCTTCCTGGCACAGAAGGTGTTGCCGCGCCTGGTCGAAAAGACGGTCCCGGCGCTACCGCTCGTGAGCGTCGTCGGCATCGTGCTGATCGTCGCGGCCGTTGTCGGCGCCAGCAAGGGCGCCATCGCACAGTCCGGCCTTTTGATCTTCGCCGTCGTCGTCCTGCACAATGGGCTCGGCTATCTGCTCGGCTTCTTCGCCGCCAAGGCGTTCGGCCTCAATCTCTACAAGCGCAAGGCGCTGGCCATCGAAGTCGGCATGCAGAACAGCGGCCTCGGCGCTGCTCTCGCCACCGCCTACTTCTCGCCGGTGGCGGCCGTGCCTAGCGCCATCTTCAGCGTCTGGCACAATATCTCCGGCGCGCTTCTGGCGAACTACTTCTCCAGCAGGACCGATGATGCCGCGGAAAACAAGGCGGTCGAGGCATCCTGATCTCTCGCCGAAAACACCATACAATCGATCGAATGGCCCGCCGAAAGCGGGCCATTTTCATTTTCGATCAGGTGCCCGGCGAGGCCTCACGATAAAATAACCAGTTGGTGAATTGTTTACTTGAACGGCCGGTTCGAATCGTCAAAGGTAAGCACGCTAACCAATCCTGTCATCGATTTGCCGTCCCTTGCGGACCCGCGCCGATACACCTCTATTTTGGAATGATACCGTGAGCAGCGATGCTTTGAACCGTGTAGCGAAGCCCTCGGCTTCGATGGCAAAGGCGACTGCGGCAGGATGGGGCAAGGGCCTCTCCACGTTGGTCCGCATCACCGTCATGGCCTTGCGCCACCCATGGCAATCCGGCCTTGCGATAGGCGCCACCCTGATTGCCTCTTCGTTTCAGTTGATGATCCCGCGCCTGCTCGGGCACGCGGTGGATCACACCCAGGCTGTCGTCGAAGGCGGTGCCGCGGGGCTGGTCGCCCAGGATGCGCTGTTGACGACCGCCTTGCTGCTGCTCGGTGCCAGCGTGATGCGCGGCGTCTTCACCATGGTGCAGAACTACTACAGCGAAAGCGTTGGCCACCACATGGGCTACGAGCTTCGCATCGCCTGCTACGAAAAGATCCAGCGGCTTTCCTTCAGCTTCCACGACAGCGTGCACTCGGGCGACCTGATCACGATCGGTTTGCTCGACCTGGAAGGCGTGCGCATGTACTTCTCGACGGCGCTGGTACGCATGGTGCTGCTGACCATGCTGATCGGCATCGGCGCCTACATGCTTCTGTCGACCGACGTGGTGCTTGGCCTGCTGGCGCTGAGCTTCGTTCCCTTCGTCGGCTGGCGTTCATCAGTGACGCAACTGCGGTTGCGCGCAACATGGCTGGTGCTGCAGGAGCGGCTTTCGGTCCTGACCCGCATCATGGAAGAAAACCTCGGCGGTATTCGTGTGGTGCGCGCCTTCGCGTCCCACGCCTACGAGATATCGAAGTTCGACGCGGCGTCGAAGAGCGCGCTGGAGCTCGCGCATCAACGCGTCGGGATCCGCGTCATCAACACCAGCGCGATGACCTTCTCCTTCTTCGCCGCCATGGGCCTCGTGCTCTGGGTCGGCGGCGGCAAGGTGATATCGGGCGAGATCACCGTCGGCACGCTCGCATCCTTCCTCACCTTCATGACCATCCTGCAGATGCCGGTGCGCCAGCTTGGCTTGATGGTCAACGCCTTCGCCCGCGCCTCGACCTGCGGCACACGATTGTTCGAGCTGCTCGATCTCGAGATCGCCGTTCGCGATGCGCCCGATGCGAAGGAACTGAAGATCACCGACGGAACGCTCCGGTTCGAAAATGTAAGCTTCGGCTATCCAAGCACACCGACGCAACTGGCGCTGCGGGGCATCTCCTTCGAGGCAAAGCGCGGCGAGACGATCGGCATCGTCGGCCCGCCCGGCAGCGGCAAGTCGACGCTGGCGCATCTCATCCCCCGTTTCTACGATGTCACCGGCGGCCGCGTCACGATCGATGGCCAGGATGTCCGCAAGGCGACACTTCAATCGCTGCGCCGCTCTGTCTCCATCGTGCAGCAGGACTCCTTCCTCTTCACGACATCGATCGAGAATAACATCGCCTATGGCGACCCATGGGCGAAGGAAAGCCGCATTGCCGGCGCCAGCGAAAGCGCGCAGCTGCACAACTACGTGCTCGGCCTGCCGACGGGCTACGATACGGTCGTCGGCGAGCGCGGCGTGTCGCTCTCTGGCGGCCAGCGCCAGCGTCTGTCGATCGCCCGAGCCCTGATGCTGAAGCCCGCGGTGATGGTCTTTGACGATTCCACGGCCGCGATCGATGCCGCGACCGAGCAGCGCATCCGCTCCGCCATGCGCAAATACGCCGCCGACCGGGTGACGATCATCGTCGCCCACCGGCTGAGCTCGCTGATGCATGCGGACCAGATATTGTTCATCGAGGAAGGCGAGATCGTCGAGCGCGGCACACATGAAGAGCTGCTGGCCGCGAACGGGCGCTACAAGGCGCTTTACGATCTGCAGGTGCGTCCCGGCGACGAAGCCGTGAGCGCCTAGGGAGGAAGACATGGCCGAGGAAATGGAAACCGAACGCTCGGACGTTCGCGAGGATGGGCGCCGGCCGCCGCGCGCGGTGGTGGGATCACAGCGCGTCGAAGAGGAGATGTTCGGCAAGGCCTTCGACGGCAACGTCATCAAGCGGATATGGGCTTTCGTCCGGCCCTATCGGCGCGACGTGGTGCTCTCGGTCTGCGCGGTGCTGACGTTCACGCTGATGCAGCTGATGATCCCGCTGATCATCCGCTACGCGATCGACCACGGCATGCAGCAGGATGGCAGCCATTCGGCGCTGACATGGGCCGTCGTGGCCTTCCTGGTGGCGATCCTGATCAACTACGGCGCCAGCTACGCGCAGGAGACGCTGGTCGGTGGCGTGGCCGAGAATGTGCTTTTCGATATTCGCCGGCAGATGTTCTCGCATCTGCAGCGCGTCTCGCTCTCCTTCATGGACAAGACGGAGGTCGGCCGCCTGATGTCGCGCCTGCAGGGCGACGTCAATTCGATGCAGGAATTCCTGGAGACATCGGTTCTTTCGGTCGGCGACATGACGCTGCTCGTCGGCATCGTCGGCGTGATGCTCTATCTCGATCCGAAACTTGGCCTGCTGACGCTTTCTGTTTTGCCGATCCTGTTCATCGTCCGCCTCTTCTGGCTGCCGCTCGCCCGCAAATCTTTCATGGCGGCGCACGAGACCAATTCGGTGGCCAACGGCGCCTTGGCCGAAGCGATCCACGGCGTTCGCGCCGTGCAGAGCATGGACCGGCAGGGCGTGAACTTCACGCTTTACGACGACAAGGCGAAGGCGAACCTTCTTACGCATCTCACCGCGGCGCGTTACGCGCAGGTGATGGTGCCGATCGTCGATTCATTGACGGGTGTCGCCATGGCGCTGGTCATCGTCGTAGGCGGCGCGCGCGTGCTCAACCAGGCACTCGACGTCGGCGTGCTCGTGGCGTTCCTCTTCTACATCCAGCGCTTCTTCGATCCGATCCGTTCGCTCACGCTGCAATACTCCGTCATGCAGCGCGCCATGGCATCCGGCCAGCGGTTGACCGAAGTGCTCGATGTTCCGATCGACATCAAGGACGCAGCCGATGCGGTCGTTCTCTCCAAGGATATGAACGGCTCCGTCGAGTTTCGCGACGTAGTCTTTGGCTATAATCCGAAGCATCCGGTGCTTAAACATGTCTCTTTCAAGGTCAATCCGGGCGAAACGGTCGCTCTGGTCGGCCCGACCGGCTCGGGCAAGTCGAGCTGCATGTCGCTGATTCACCGCTTCTATGACGTTCAGCAGGGACAGGTGCTCGTCGGCGGCCACGATGTCCGCGCGCTGACGCAGGATTCGCTGGGCGACCAGATCGCCATGGTGCTGCAGGAGCCTTTCCTCTTCACCGGAACCGTGTTCGAAAACATCCGTTATCACAAAGCTGATGCGACGCGGGAGAAGGTCATCAAGGCAGCCAAGGCGGTCGGCGCGCATGATTTCATCATGCGCCTCCCCGAGGGATACGACAGCATGCTGGGCGAGCGCGGCGGCAATCTCTCGCTCGGGCAGCGCCAGCTTCTGTCCTTCGCGCGCGCGCTCGTGGCCGACGCCAAGATCCTGGTGCTGGACGAGGCGACGGCGAATATCGACAGCTATACGGAGATGCTGATCCAGAAGGCGCTGGTGAAATTGCTGGAGGGTCGCACCGGCCTCGTCATCGCCCACAGGCTGGCGACCATTCGCGAAGCCGACCGGATCATAGTTCTGCAAAACGGCGAGCTTGTCGAAAGCGGCAGCCACCAGCAGCTTATGGCGAACCGCAAGCTTTACGCACGGCTCTACGACCTCAACTACGCATCATTCGACGACATTCCGGAAACCGTTCTGGAAGAGACAACAGCAAGCGGATCGGCGACCTAACCTAATCGGCGATCCAGACAGAGAAACCCATTTCGACACGGAGGATGTTCAATGGATTATCGAAAGCTTGGACCAAGCGGGACAATCGTCGCGCCATACTGCCTGGGAACGATGACCTTCGGCGCGGAGGCCGATGAAGCCACCTCGCACAAGATACTCGACGACTATTTCAAATGGGGCGGCAATTTCGTCGACACCGGCGGCGTCTATAGTGCGGGCGTTTCGGAAGAGATCATCGGTCGCTGGCTGAAGGCACGGCCGACCGAGGCCCGTCAGGCGGTGATTGCCACGAAGGGGCGTTTCCCGATGGGAAACGGGCCGAATGATATCGGGCTGTCGCGGCGGCATCTGAACGTCGCGCTCGAAGATTCGCTGCGACGTCTCGGCGTCGAGCACATCGATCTCTACCAGATGCATGCTTGGGACGCCCTGACGCCGATCGAGGAGACGCTGCGTTTCCTCGATGATGCCGTTTCCAGCGGCAAGATCGGCTATTACGGCTTCTCCAATTACGTCGGCTGGCATATCGCCAAGGCAGCCGAAATCGCCAAAGCATGTGGTTACACCCGGCCGGTAACGCTGCAGCCGCAATACAGCCTGCTTGTGCGCGATATCGAACTCGAAATTGTGCCGGCCTGCCAAGATGCAGGCATGGGGCTGCTGCCATGGTCGCCTCTCGGCGGCGGATGGTTGACTGGGAAATACCGCCGCGACCAGATGCCGACGGGTGCGACCCGGCTCGGGGAAAACCCAAAGCGCGGCATGGAATCCTACGACCAGCGCAACGCGCAGGAGCGGACCTGGGACATCATCGGCGCGGTGGAGGATATCGCGAAGTCCAAGGGTTGCAGTATGGCGCAGGTAGCGCTCGCCTGGACCGCGGCGCGGCCAGCCGTGACGTCGGTCATACTCGGTGCCCGCACGACGGAGCAACTGGCGGACAACCTCGGTGCGGCGAAGATCAGCCTCTCGGACGAAGAGATGAGCCGCCTCACCGAGATAAGCGCGCCGCACCCCTTCGACTACCCTTATGGGGTCGGCGGCACGAACCAGCGTCACCGCAAGCTCGAAGGCGGACGGTAAATGATTAGGCAGCGGCGGCGCATACCGCCGCTGCCTTGTTGCTTCAGATTCGAACGCCGGTCGCGTCGTCGAACAGATGCAGCTGTGCCGGATCGATGGTCACGCCGATCGTCTCGCCGCCACGGGCGGTGCTGCGACCGGTCTCGACGATCGTCAGTTCAGGCGTCGTCGCAGCCGTGATGAAGGTGGCCGATCCAGTGGATTCGACGACGTCGACGGGGATGTCGAATGTCCCCTGCCCTGTCGCCGTGATGCCGATATGCTCCGGGCGGATACCGACGGTTACCTTGCGGCCAGGCTGCAGCTGGCGATTGCTCGGCAGCGTATGCTTGACCGTTCCAAGGTCGATTGCCAGCCCGCTTCCCTCCGCCTGCACGACACCGGGAATGAAATTCATCGCCGGCGAGCCGATGAAGCCGGCCACGAATTTGTTGGCCGGCGTGTCGTAGAGCTCCAGCGGCTTGCCCTGCTGCTCGATCACACCCTCGCGCATGACGACGACGTGGTCCGCCATGGTCATCGCCTCGATCTGGTCGTGGGTGACGTAGACGGAGGTCGCGCCGAGCCGATCGTGCAGCGCGCGGATTTCCTTGCGCATGTGAACGCGCAGCGCCGCATCGAGGTTCGACAACGGCTCATCGAACAGGAACGCCTTGGGATGACGGATGATCGCGCGGCTCATCGCCACGCGCTGGCGCTGGCCACCGGAGAGCTCGCGCGGATAGCGCTTCAGCAGGTTGGAGAGCCCGGTCGTCGCCGCGACATCGGCCGCGGCCTTCTTGGCTTCGGCCTTGGCAACGCCGCGGATGCGCAGGCTGTAGGTCAGGTTTTCCTCGACCGTCATATGCGGATAAAGCGCGTAGGATTGGAACACCATGGCGACGTCGCGCTTGCGCGGCGGCACATTGTTCATCAGCTCGCCGGCGATCTTGAGGTCACCCTCGGAGATGCTTTCAAGGCCTGCGAGCGAGCGCAGCAAGGTGGACTTGCCACAGCCCGATGGGCCGACAAGCGCCACGAAGCTGCCCTTGGCGATCTCAAGATTGATGTTCTTCAGCGCATGGAAGGCGCCATAATGCTTGTTGACGCCGCTGAGCTCGATCTGATTGGTCATTTGAGGGCTCCAGAGGTGAGGCCGGATACGATGCGGCGCTGCAAGAGAACGAAGATGGCGAGAACGGGCGTCACATACATCGTGGCGTAGGCCATGATGTTGTTCCACTCGCTGGTGTTCGGCCCCATGAAGGAATTGAGACCGACGCTGGCGGGCTGAAGCTCTGCTTCCTGGATCATCGACTTCGAATAGACGAACTCACCGAAGGCCTGCATGAAGATCAGGATCGCGCTGACGAGGATGCCGTTGCGGGCAAGCGGCAGCACGATGTTGAAGAAGGCGCCGAAGCGGGAGTTGCCGTCGACCAGCGCTGCTTCCTCAAGCTCCATCGGTACGGCCATAAAGGTGGCGCGCACGAGGACCACGAAGAAGGGCATGCTTTTTGCGGCGATGGCCAGGATCACGGCAAAGCGCGGATAGTCGAGCAAGCCGAACTGCGAGAAGCCCACGAAGATCGGCGTGATCATCAGCGATGCCGGCAGGACCTGCAGCATGAGGATGAGGAACAGGCCGATATCCACCCACATGTTGCGATAGCGCGCCAGCACATAGGCACAGCCGACGCCGAGCACGGTGATCAGCGCCACGGAACCGAAGGCGATGACGACGGAGTTCCAGAGATAACGCCCCATGTTCCGGCTTTCCCACACATAGGCGTAGGTTCCCCATTGCGGCGAGGACGGCCAGAAGCTCGGCGGATTGGCGAACATCTCGGAGCCGCTTTTGAGCGCCGTGATGTACATCCAGTAGAGCGGGAAGAGATAGATTGCCGCCAGGACGATTGCGATGAAGAGCATCAGGCGGTTGCGGTTGGTATCGCTCATCCGCGCACCTCATGTTTTGTCGACCGGACATAGACGATCGAGGCGAACATCACGAAGACGATCATGATGACGGAGATCGTGGCGCCCTTGCCGAAGTCGTATTGGCGGAAGGACAGGTCCCAGGCCCAGTATTGCGTGACGTTGGACGAATTGTTCGGCCCGCCATCTGTGATGGCCGCGAACAGGTCGAACTGCTGCAGGGTGAAGATCAAGCCGAGCGAGACGATGGCGCCGATGGTCGAGCGCATCATCGGAAGCGTGATCGTCCAGAAACGCTGCCAGGCATTGGCACCGTCGAGTTCGGCCGCCTCATAGAGGTCGCCGGGAATGGAAGAGAGGCCGACGGAGAGCAGGATCATGTTGAAGGACGTGCCGAGCCAGATATTGGCAATGACGACGGCCCAGAGCGAGAAATTGGGGTCCGAGCGCCAGAAGATGTTGGAGCTGATCAACCCGCTTTCACGCAAAATGAAGTTCAAGACGCCGAAATCGCCAGAGAGCACCCAGTTCCAGATCGCGCCGACGACGAGGCCGGGCATGACCCACGAGACGAGGAACAGGCCGCGCAGCCAGGAGGCGCCCGGAAAGTTCACCCAGAAGAACAGCGCCAGGCCGAAGCCGATCAGGAACTGGCCGGCGATGGAGCCGACGACGAACAGCACGGTATTGTAGATGATCGGCAGCGTTTCGGGCTGCTTGAACAGATCGACGTAGTTCTTGAAACCGACGAAGGGGCGCACGAAGGTCCCGAGGCTGAACATGTCGACCTCCTGGAAACTCATGACGATGTTGTAGACGAGCGGCAGGCCCGCGAGCACGAACAGGAAGATGAGCGGCAGGGTGACAAGCGTGATGTCGAACCCGCGGCCATCGGTGATGCTGGAAAATAGCCTCTTCATGGATACCCCTTAAGCTCCGAACGGGGCTGCCTGGCGCTTGCGCGGAAGACAGCCCCTGCCGGGAGGAAACGGTGGGATGGCGAAAACGCCATTGGGGTCGGACAGGCGGAGCGCGTCGCGCACGCTCCGCTTGCCCTGATATGTCACTCTTCGACGGCCTTGATCTTCTCGGCGGCCTGATCAAGCGCATCCTTCGGCGTCGCCTGGCCGGTCAGTGCGGCCTGGATCGCATCCTGGATTGCCTTGGAGATCTTCGGCCATTCCGGCGAAGGACCGCGCGGCTGGGCATATTTCAGCTGCTCGACGAAGGTCTTCAGCGCATCGTCCTTCAGCTTGTTGCCAGTCGGCGGGATAGCGATGTCGGAGCGAGCCGGCAGCTGGCCGAACTTCTGGTACATCGTGTCGTCCTTCGAAGCGAAGAACTCAAGCGCCTTGAAGGCTTCAGCCGGATGCTTGGAACTGGAGAAGATCGCCCAGTTGTAGTCGCCCATTGCCGAAGACCGCGTCGCGCCTTCCTGCGGAACCGGCAACAGCGCCGTGCCCCAGTCGAACTTGGCGTCCGTCAGCATGCGGTCGATTTCCCACGGGCCGGAGATGGCCATGGCCGCGTTGCCGGCGTTGAATGTGGCGGTCGCGTCCCACTGGCTGCGGGTCAGCGTATCGGGAGAAGCAAGCTTCTCGTCCATGATCTGCTTCCAGACCGTCAGCGCCTTCACGGCGCCATCAGCGTTGATCGTCTTGTAGGTCGCGCCGCCCATCTGCGCCCATGGCAGGAACTGGAAGGTGCCTTCCTCGTTGGCCTTTGCCGAGAAGGTCAGGCCGTAGACGTTCTTCGACGGATCGGTGAGCTTCTTGGCGTCCGCAACGAGCTCATCCCAGGTCTGCGGCGGCTTTTCCGGATCGAGACCGGCGGCCTTGAACATGTCCTTGTTGTAGTAGAGCGCGATCGTGTTGGTCGCCTTCGGCACGCCGTAGAGCTTGCCGTCCCAGGTGGCGGACTTCAGCGGTCCGGGGAAATAGTTCTCAGGCTTGATGACGGTCGACTTGGCGATCATGTCGGTCAGGTCGAGAAACGCCTTGCGGGCAGCGAACATCGCGTGGTTCGGGTTGTCGATGGCGATGATATCCGGCGCCTTGCCGGTCGAGAACGCGCGCATCGATTCGCTGACAACGTCGTCGAACTGGATCTGGCGGTATTCGATCTTGATGCCGTTGTTCTGATCGTTGAATTCCTTGATCAGGTTCGGCGCCGGCTGAATGTCGCGGTCGAGCGACCAGAGGGTCAGGGTGACGTCTTCGGCCTTGGCGGCTAGGCCGAAGAGCGACACGCCCGCCAGCGCAAGTGCGCCGATCATTGCAAATTTACGGATAGCCATGGTTCTCCTCCTTTGTGGTTATCCTAGATCGTAGGCCGGCAATTCCTCCTTGCCGGCCGCGATATCATCAAACCGGATCGACGACGAAATCGCCGCCCCGGGCATGCTTCAAATGGTTCAGCGCATGAACCTGGCCGGTCATCTCGAGCGCGTCGCGATAGACCGGATCGTGCCAACCTTCAATGTCGATGGATCCCGACCAGCCGGCGAGGCGCAGTTCCGAAATGATGTCCGTCCAGTTGCTGTCGCCGAATCCCGGCGTGCGCATGAACACAAACTTCTCCTTACCGAAGATGCCATGCTCCTTGATGACATCCCAACGGATCGTTGCATCCTTACCGTGAACGTGGAAAATTTTCGACGCCCACTTGCGGATCTGCGGCAACGGCTCGATCAGATAGACCATCTGATGGCACGGCTCCCATTCGATGCCGATGTTATCATCAGGCGTCTCGTTGAAGATCAGCTCCCAGGCATCCGGATTGTGCGCGATATTCCAGTCGCCCGTCTGCCAATTGCCATCCATCGCGCAATTTTCGAAGGCGATCTTGACGCCCTTGTCGGCGGCGCGCTTGGCAAGCTCGCTCCAGATTTCCTTGTAGCGCGGCAGGCTGTCGGTCAGCACCTTGCCACGAATACGGCCGGTGAAGCCGGCAACGCAGGTGGCGCCAAAGTGGTGCGCGTTGTCGATGCAATCCTTCCAGCCCTGGAGCGTGTCGAGATCGATATCGGTGGTTTCGAGCGGGTTGCCGAACATGCCGAGCGTCGAGATCGTGATATCGCGGTCGCCGATGGCGTCGACGCAGCGCTTTCCGAGCTCGGCAAGGTTCTGGCCGTTGGTCGTCTGCCAGAAGAAGGGTTCGAAGCTTTCGAAGCCCATATCGGCGATCTGGCCGATCCGCTTGTCGGCGCCGCCCTTGGAGGCGCTGACCATGGTTCCGATACGAATGGACTTGGCGGGGTTGCTCACAATCTCAATCCTTATGCTGAAATTTCGATACGCTTGCCGGTCTTGGCGCTTTCGATCGCGCCGAAGACCATGGCGAGGCTTCTGATGTTGTCGGAACTTGCTGTTTCCGGGCGCTTGCCCGTCTTGATCGCCTCGACGAAGCTCGCGATCACGCTGGCGTGGCCATGCGTCTCTTCGTCATGTTCAGGCGCCGGGACCTCGACCGGCGTGAAGCCGTGCAGCAGACCGGGCTCGCTTCCAGCGGTCGCGGCCTTGAAGCCCTCTTCGCCATCCCAGGTTAGCATTCCCTTGGAGCCGACGAGGCGCCACTGGCTTTCCCAGCTTGTGCGCTCGCCTTCGGCACACCAGGAACCGCGATAGGTGAAGACCACGTCATCAGCGAATTCGAAAGTCGCGTTGGCGGAAGCGCCGTGCTGATACCAGGAACCCTTCGGATTGCGCTCGACGCAGTAGACGGCGAGCGGCTTCTTGTCGGCGACGAAGCGCGCGGCATCGAAGGTGTGGATCGCCATGTCGAGCAGCAGCACGTTCTGCATCTCTTCGCGGAAGCCGCCGAAATGCGGCGCCAGGAAGAAATCGCAATGGATGCCGGTGATATCGCCGATCGCACCACTTTCGACGAAACGGCGCATGCGGCGAACGCCCGAGATGAAGCGGCGGTTCTGGATGATAGCGTGGACCTTGCCGGTTTCGGCGGCAAGATCGATGAGAGCAGCCCCTTCGGCAAGCGAGGTTGCCATCGGCTTTTCGCTCAGCACATGGCAGCCGGCCTTGAGCGCCGTCGACACCACGTTGAAGCGCGCGGTCGGGATGACCACGTCGAAGACGATGTCGGCTTTGGATTTTGCGATGACGTCGGCGAGATCCGTGCCGATCACGGCACCGCTCAAACCAAACTCCTGGGCGAGCTTTTCAGCCGCCGCAGGATTGACGTCGACGAGGCCCTTGACCTCGATCTCGGCTGCAAGAGCCGGGGTTTCCTTCATGGCGCGCAACCAGCCCTTGGACATGGCTCCGCAACCGCAGAGAACGGCATTCAATGTCACGATTTCCTCCCGTGGACAGTCTCTGGCTTTCCTCCCGAAACTTGTCCCGTAAACGTTTACGATACTAAGCGGAAACGTTTCTCGCTGTCAATCCCACGCGATCAGACAAAAAATGCTGCGGAAAACATCTGTAAATGCGGGGCCTTAGGGCCGGCTGCGCCGCAGCGCAGCACGAAAAAATTTCGCGCTATTTTGCGCCCGCGTTCCGGCGGGAACGCAGGTTGCCAGATCAGATTTCGATTCTTCTGTTAGCGGATCAGGATCGCGCGGAAATCATTGACATTGGTTCCCGTCGGGCCCGTCTCGAACAGGTCACCAATGGCAGCGAAGCCGCTATAGCTATCATTGCCATCGAGAAGACGGCGCGGATCGAGACCGGCGGCGCGTAATCGGTCGACCGTCTTCCCATCCACGAAGGCGCCGGCGTTGTCTTCCGACCCATCGATACCATCGGTATCGGCGGCGAGCACATGCATGTCGTGGCCCTGGATCGCCAGCGCCAGCGCGAGCGCGAACTCGCCGTTGCGCCCGCCCTTCCCGCCCTTGCCTCGGAGCGTCACCGTCGTTTCCCCACCGGAGAGGATAACGACCGGCCTTTTGAACGGCCGGTCTTTGGCGAGGACCTCGCGGGCGATCGCCGCGTGCACCGAAGCGACATCGCGCGATTCGCCCTCGATGGAATCCGACAGGATGGCGGCTTCCACCCCGTGCGATCTGGCAAGCGCTGCCGCGGCCTCTAGCGAAACACCGGCCGAGGCGATCACATGATGCTCGTGGCGGCCGAACACCGGATCATCCGGGCTCGGCGCATCGGCAGCCGGCGTGGCAAGGAAATCGAGCGCCGCCTGCGGCAGCGGCATCTTGTATTGCGCGATGATGTCAAGCGCATCGTGCCGCGTCGAGCGATCCGGAACCGTCGGACCGGAAGCGACATAAGCAGGATTGTCGCCGGGGATATCCGACACGACCATGCTGACAACACGCGCCTTTGTGGCCGCCGCCAGCCTGCCGCCCTTGATCGTCGATAGATGCTTGCGCACCACGTTCATCGCGGAGATCGGCGCGCCCGAGGCGAGCAGGATCTCGTTCATGGCAATCTCGTCTTCGAGCGTCAGCCCCTCCGGCGGCGACGGCAGCAGGGCGGACCCTCCCCCGCAGATCAGCGCGATGACGAGATCGTCCTCGCCAAGCCCCCTCACGGCGTCCATCAACCGCTTCGAAGCCACGAGGCCGGCGCGATCAGGAACGGGATGCGAGGCTTCAAGGATCTCGATGTTTCGGGTTTCGCAGCCATAGCCATAACGCGTTACCACAACACCCTCGAGCGGCCCGTCCCAGACACCCTCAAGCGCCTGCGCCATCTGTGCCGCGCCCTTTCCGGCGCCGATCACAACCGTTCGGCCTTTCGGCTTGGCTGGAAGATAGGCTGTTATGCCTGTCAACGGATCAGCTGCCTTGACAGCGGCGGAGAAGAGATCTTTGAGGAATTCGCGCGGTTGCATGGGCTGGCTTTCGAGAAAATTCAGATGTTGAGACTGAAGGCATCGCTCTCGCCCGCGACGAGTTCGAGCGGCCAAATCGTGTTGCGCGCGCCACCAGGATAGAAATCCGCGTAGGCGGGCATGGTCGCGAGCAGCGTTTCCGCAAGCTCGGCGCCAAGATCGCGTAGCGACATCCGGAAACATGTCAGTGCCGGCTGCAGGAACCTGGCGCGCGGCTCCTCGCGAAAGCCGATGACGGCGAGATCCCGGCCGGGAATGATACCCGCCTCGACCATGCGCCGGTAGAGCCCGATCGCCATCAGTTCGTAGATCAGAATGATCGCCGTCGGCCGTGGATCAAGGCGGATGAGCTCGTGACCGGCCTGATATCCGCCCTGCTCGCTCGACTTCGCGCGAATGACGAGTTCGGGATCATAGGCGATGCCGTGACGTTCCAGCGAGCGGCGGTAGGCATCGAGGAAGATATAGCCGAGATTGACGTCGCTCGATGGAACCGCGATCGCGATCCGTCGATGCCCCTTGGTCACCAGCCGATCGACGGCCGAGGCCGCGACGCCTTCGAAATCAAGGTCGATCCAGCTGTAATTGCCGCCGGACGAACTGCGGCCGAGCGCGACGAAGGGGATCTTCGCCTTGGCCAGGAAATCGATGCGCTTGTCGATGCGCTGCGTGGCGGAAATGATCAGTGCATCGACAACACGACGCGCCACCATGCGCTTCAGATATTCCTGCGGGTCCTCGTCATTCGGGCAAGGCAGCATGATAAGGTCGAGCTTGTGGCGCGAAAGCACGCTCTGCAAGCCGCCTGTCAGGCCAAGGAAGAAGTTGTCGGCGTTTTCGACCGTTTCCTTGCTGGACTCGATCATCAGGCCGATGACGTTGGTCGTACCCTGCCGCAGGCTTCGGCCCGACTGGTTCGCGACATAGCCAAGCTCTTCGGCCGCCGCCAGCACGCGCTTGCGGGTCTCCTCATTCACATCCGGTTTGCCATTCAGCGCCCGCGACACGGTCCCGATCGAAATATCGAGATGCTTGGCCAGTTGGCGAATTCCCCTCATTCCGACAATCGTCCTCCCAGTGGCGATGGCTAGCCGACCTTATGTGACACACCAAAACCGATCCGGAAAGGACCAAGGGCAACGATATGTGGTGGAGCGGGAGACGGCAGGCCGATGATCGGCAACTTTCGCGCCTCGTCTGAGCTCTGCCTACTAAAGATGCGGCGATAGTCGCTAAACGCCGTTACGGAAAAAGATCCGCATCTTTCATAAGCGGCGCCTGCGCGTCCTTGGATGAAAGGGTGGGGGTTGTCTCTATCGGCCAGGCGACGTTCACCGTCGGGTCGTTCCAGATGATGGCGCGCTCATGTTGCGGCGAGTAGAAATCAGTCGTCTTGTAGAGAAATTGCGCGGTTTCGGACAGAACCACGAAGCCGTGCGCGAAGCCCGGCGGGATATAGAGCTGGCGCCTGTTGTCCGCCGACAGGATTTCACCAACCCATTGCCCGAAGGTCGGCGAGGATCGCCGCAGATCCACGGACACGTCGAAGACCTCGCCCTCGACCACCCGAACGAGCTTTCCCTGGGCTTGGCTGATCTGGTAGTGCAGCCCGCGCAGTACGCCTTTGGCGGACTTGGAGTGATTGTCCTGAACGAATGAAACCTCGGCCCCGGCCGCTTCGTTGAAGCGGGCCTGGTTAAAGCTCTCGAAAAAGAAGCCGCGTTCATCGCCATAGACGGTGGGCTCAATCAGCAGGACGTCAGGAATTGCCAGCGAAGAGACTTTCATCGGTCAGCCTGCCTCCGCCAGAAGTCGCATCAGGTATTTCCCATATCCGTTCTTGCAGAGCGGCGCGGCCAGTTGCTCCAACTGGCGGCCGGTGATCCAACCGTTGCGAAACGCGATTTCCTCGGGGCAGGATACTTTCAGCCCCTGGCGCCGTTCCAGCGTCGAGATGAATTGCCCGGCGTCGAGCAGTGAATCATGCGTTCCCGTATCCAGCCAGGCGTAGCCGCGGCCCATGATCTCGACGGTCAGGCTGCCATCCTCGAGATAGCGCCGGTTCAGATCGGTGATCTCGAGTTCGCCGCGCGGCGAAGGGCGTAGCGACTTGGCGAATTCGACGGCGCGTTCATCGTAGAAATAGAGGCCCGTCACCGCGTAATTCGATTTCGGTTCCGCCGGCTTTTCCTCGATCGAGACCGCCCTGAAGCGCCTGTCGAATTCGACGACGCCATAACGCTCCGGATCGAGCACGTGATAGGCGAAGACCGTCGCGCCGCGATCGACAGACATGCCGCTCGCGAGGAGGATCGGCAGGTCATGGCCGTAGAAGATGTTGTCGCCGAGCACGAGCGCCGACGGCGAGCCATCGAGGAACTTCTCGCCGATGATGAAGGCCTGCGCCAGGCCATCGGGCGATGGCTGTTCGGCGTAGGAAAACTTGACGCCCCAGGCACTGCCGTCCCCCAGCAGTTGCTCGAAGCGAGGAATATCGAGCGGTGTGGAGATGATCAGGATGTCGCGGATGCCGGCCAGCATCAGTGTGCTGAGTGGATAATAGATCATCGGCTTGTCGAAGACAGGCAGCAACTGCTTGCTCATGGCAAGCGTCGCCGGATGAAGACGTGTGCCGGATCCACCGGCGAGAATGATGCCTTTTCGGGTCACAGCGCCCACCCCCGTTCCTTCAATTGATCAAGTACGCGATCGACATGCACCGTCCATTCGGGCAGGGTCAGCCCAAGGGCGGAACTCAAAGCATCCGTGTTGAGCGACGAATTGCGCGGCCGCGCGGCAGGCCGCGGAAACTCCTCGGTCGTGATTGCTTCGATATCGGCAGGATCGACCGCCGATACGAAGCCGATCTCGATCGCCCTCTGGACGATGTGCCGGGCGAGCCCGTGCCAGCTTGTTCGCCCCGATGCGGTCAAGTGATATGTCCCGTCGGCGATCCCACCGTGCCGGTTCGCGGCAATTGCAAGTGCCGTGACATCGGCGAGCAGCTCGACCGCCGTCGGAGCCCCGAACTGGTCCGCGACGATCTGCAGGTTCGGACGCTCGCGCGCCAGGCGCAGAATGGTCTTCACGAAATTCGTGCCATCGACCGAGACGACCCAGCTGGTACGAAACAGCAAATGTCGGCAGCCGGACTCGGCGATCGCCAACTCGCCGGCGCGTTTTGACTGGCCGTAGACATTCAACGGATGCGTCTCGTCGCTCTCGCGATAGGGCGTCTCCTGTCTGCCGTCGAAGACATAGTCCGTCGAATAGTGAACCAACAACGCGTCGCACCGGCGGGCGTAATCCGCTAACGCCTTCACGGCCTGGTGGTTTGCCCGAAACGCCGCGTCGGCATTCGTTTCGGCAAGATCGACCTGCGTATACGCCGCCGCATTGACGATGATATCAGGGCGGACGGCATCCAGACGCGCTGCGATCGCCTCTGGATTGTCGAGATCAAACTCGTCGCGCGCGAAGGCTACGAGACTGCCGAATTGGAGCAGCGTGCGCTGAAGTCCGCGTCCCAGTTGCCCGTTTTTTCCAAGAAGCAGCACGGTCATGCGTATTGCTTCTCCACCCAGTTGCGGTAGCTGCCTGAGGTCACGTTCTCGACCCAATCGGCATTGTCGAGATACCATCGGACGGTCTTGCGAATGCCGCTCTCGAAGGTCTCGGCCGGACGCCAGCCGAGCTCGACCTCGATCTTGCGTGCATCGATCGCGTAGCGCCGGTCGTGCCCAGGGCGATCGGTGACGAAGGCGATTTGCTCGCCGTATTTCTTGCCATCAGGCCGCGGCTGGAGCTCGTCAAGTACCGCACAGAGCGTGGTGACGACATGAAGGTTGGCGCGCTCGTTCCAACCGCCGATATTGTAGGTTTCGCCCAGACGCCCCGCCTCCAGCACCCGACGGATCGCGCTGCAGTGGTCTTTCACATAAAGCCAATCACGTATCTGCATGCCATCGCCATAGATCGGCAGGGGGCGACCTTTCAGCGCGTTGTGGATCACCAGCGGAATGAGCTTTTCCGGGAAATGCAGCGGACCATAATTGTTGGAGCAGTTGGTCGTAACGACCGGAAGGCCGTAAGTATGGAAATAGGCGCGAACCAGATGGTCGCTCGCCGCCTTGCTGGCGGAGTACGGGCTGTTCGGCCGGTAGCTGGTTTCCTCATTGAACGCTGGATCATCGGCGCTCAGCGTCCCGAAGACCTCGTCGGTCGAAACGTGCAGGAAGCGGAAATCTGATTTGGTCTGGAGGCCACCCCAATAGGCGCGTGCTGCTTCCAGCAGACGAAACGTACCGAGAATGTTGGTCTGGATGAAATCTTCCGGCCCGTGGATCGACCGGTCCACATGGCTTTCGGCCGCGAAATTGACGACCGCCCGGGGTTTGTGGCGCGCAAAGAGATCGCTGAGAAGCGCTGCGTCGCCAATGTTGCCATGCACGAAGATATGGCGCGGATCGTTCTCGAGAGACCGCAGGTTATTCAGATTGCCGGCATAGGTCAGCGCATCGAGATTGACGGCCGGCTCGTCGTGCTCCGCCAGCCAATCCAGCACAAAGTTCGAGCCAATGAAGCCGGCTCCCCCAGTTACAAGTATCATCGCCTACGCACCTCTCAACCAACGCAAACACCAGGATTGACGACGAAATTTCAGTAGACGTTGCTCCGATCCTGCAAGCCGATCGCCGTCATCACGACGATCCTGAGATCCAGCCACAACGACCAATTGTTGATGTACCAAATGTCGTGCCGCACCCGGTCCGCCATACGGTCGACCGTGGGGGTCTCGCCCCTGTGCCCATTGATCTGCGCCCAGCCTGTCAGGCCTGGCTTCACATGCCGGCGAGAGGCGTATTGGGCGATCAGCGTTCCATAGAGATCGTCATGCGCGAGAGCATGCGGGCGCGGGCCGACCACGGACATCTCACCGCGCAGTACGTTCCAGAACTGCGGCAGTTCATCGATGCTCGTTGAGCGGATGAAGGCGCCGACGCGGGTGACGCGCGGATCGTTGCGTGTCGCCTGGCGAATATCGCCGGAATCTTCCATGACAGTCATGCTGCGGAACTTCAGGATCCTGAACGGCTTTCCATTATGCCCCTTGCGGCACTGCATGAAGAAGACGGGACCACGGCTGTCGAACTTGATGGCGATCGCCACGAGGACGCAGAGCGGAAGGGTTACGGTCAGCGCGCCGATCGAAAAGCCGATATCGAACAAGCGCTTCACGATGCGCTCGACCAGGCCGAGCGGTGGACGATGGATCTGGAATGCCCGGTTCTCGCCGATATCCTGGGCAAAACCCTGGGCGATATCGCCAACAAGACCGGAGAACATCACGCTGACCGGTACGCAGAACTCACGCAACGCCGAGAGGCATTCTTCGAGAACAGCGGCGTTGGCATAGTCGCCCCAGACAACCAGAACCTCATCGACATCAGCGATGCCGTTTTTCTGAAGCTTTTCATGCAGCAGGTAAGGAGGCTCATCGACGCCGCGGAGGTGCATCGTATGTTTGATGGACAAGCCGCCAAGCGCAGCCTTGTGGATGAGAGGCTCAACCGGCGTGGAATCGGGGCAGATCAACAACACGCGCCTGGTCGGAAAAGCTGCATGAGCGACCGCGCGGTTCAGGTAAGAGTACCATACCAGCCGCAGCGTCGTCAGTGCGCCAAACGACAGCACGGCTGCGGAGATTATCGCGCCACGCGACACCATCGTGCCAATTTTCAGGAAAAAGACAATCGCAAGAAGAAACGCAACGACCGCTGGCAGAAACGTGCAAACAATTGCCATCTGTCTGCGAAACGACAGGAGCCCGGCCGGGCGATAGGCGTGGGCACCGCCCATCGCAAGAACGAAAGCGGTCGCGACAAGCAGGCCAATGCCAGCATATCGTGACAGGTCGTCATCCATCCCCAAGAATACTTGCTCATAAAGCATGTATCCTCCGGCGCTCGCGAAGAATAATACCGCGAAATCGAGGATAGCCGCAACGTAAGTGGTCGCGACAGCATTGAAGCTAAACCACCGTCGATCATTTCTGGCTGAAAGCCGCACGCTCCAGCTGTGTTCCACTGGCATGGTCATAACGTTTATCCTCAACCCGCCAGTCTAGTTAACACAAGATTAATACGCCCAACAATTCGCCCAGGATTACTCCTTATTTAGTATTTTAAAGTAGGAATGCGTTTCGTGTGACATTCTTTTCGATTATACGACTTGGCGTTGGAGTAAATCCTCAGAAATACAAACCAAGAGTAGGCGCTTTAGATGCCCACAAATGTCGACCGCGCCGGTAGTATAATATTTTAACGACGATAGGGCTCTCAAGCGTGGAAACATGCGGTCGCGACATACCAAGGATTGGTCATAAAATCACGATACGAAAGTTGTGGAGGCTTCATGCCTATAGGGAATTCCGGTGACAAACCGGAGTTATTAATGCAAAATCAACAACGACCGACTTCAGAATAAATATACATTCAATATTAAAGCTAAAAATTACGATTCTATACTTCTAAATAAAACGAATTGACTCATCGAAACGCTCACTTCTGTGGCGCCGTCACTCGTCCAGCGGATCGTCGTCATCGCCATCGAAGCCAAATGACCCGCCCTGCATTTCAACCGTCATTTGCTGATAGGCACGGGCCTTGATCTCGTTGCTGATCAGAACGATCCAATTATGGGCACGCCCAAGGCCGGACCCATTTTCCGGCATCACGAGCGCCATGCAGGTCATGACCCGTGGCCCGGTCTCACGATAGGGCTGCATGCTCCAGGCGAAGGGCTCATCCCGCTGGCGGCGCTTGCGAAATGTAACGCTACGCTTGCGCGCACTCTTCCACGCCATCGTCATCGACCTCTGTTATCGACGCTGCGAATACAGGACTGACGTCCCCTTTTATTTCGCGCCCGATAGATCGATAGAAGAGCGAGCTGCCTCGCGCGCAATGGCCGGCGGGCCATCCCAGCCTGCGCGCATCGAGCGGCCTGACTATCAGCGAGCAAGATCTTCGTAAGTCCCTCTGTCATCAGCATGCGCCTCAAATGTCATCTCACTCATGTCGCGATGAAGAGCAGCTTGCGCGCTCAGATATCAGCTCGCCGGTTGGCGGAACGACAACGCAAAAAAGCACGCGATCGGTGAGATTTTCTCAGCAGCGAATGTCGCCGACGAGCGGCTTCATGCGCCGACCTGCTATTTATCAACGACAGCGAGAGCTTAAATGTGAATTGACCAAAGGCAGGGTGAACGGCGGAGAGGCGCTCAAGGCATGGTCCGTGAAGTATCTCTCCAGGACCTGGATCGGCGTGAGCGCCGATTTTTAGTTGTTTTCTCATTTCTTCCCCCGAAAGCACACAAAAAACACCTCCGGAAAAGAACTTTCCGGACACTATACATACACTCTAAGGAAGCCACACTCGACGATATTGCTCTCGTTCACTTTATTATTAACGTGAAACAATGCTAAGCGCAAAAATTCAGCGATCCAATAGTCAAATTTCATTATGAAATGACAAAGACTGAAGCCAGCAGCAACAGCAACAAACCTAACAGAAACACCAATCATTGACATCGGTATATTCACGCTGAGGCGTCATCATTTCGGATATACCGATAATTACAATGACGTTACTTATAATAATGGATAAGGAAAGAACGGCAACCGGAAGTATTCTTTCGGCTGCACTTGTGGCTCGCGTAGCGCGACGACAAGCAATAGCACTTTGGCGCGAAACGATCAGGCGATCAGGCGGCGGCTGGCAAGTACGGCACGACGCTCCCACCACACAAGCAGGAGGCTAGAGCAGACGATCACAACCGCACCGGCAACGACGTTCACCGTTGGGACTTCTGACCAGATGAGGTAGCCCAAGAGAAACGCCCAGACGAGGCCGCTATACTCCATGGGAGCAAGCGTAGACGCCGGCGCGTGTCGGTATCCCTCATAGAGCAGGAATTGGCCGAGCGCCGATACCGCCCCGAGCCCCAGCATCAATGCCCAGCCGGTAAGATCGGGCGACTTCCAAACCCACGGCAGCATGATCCCGCAAGCGATGGCGAAAAGGAAGCTGGTCGCCATCATCTGGTTGAACGTGCTCTCGAAGCGGCTGACCAAGCGGACAAGCACCGTGCTCCACGCCCAGCAAAAGCCTGCAAACAGCACCATGAGCGTCGGCGCAAGGCTTGGCGAATGCGTAGGATTGGCGGCAAGTATGACGCCGGCGAAGCCCGCAAAGCAGGCAAACCATCGCATCGGGCCTACGTTTTCTTTCAATACGAAGATGGAAAGGAAGATAACGATGATGGGGGCCGAGAAGTATAAGGTCGTGATCTCGGCAAGGCCGAGATGCCTGGCGGCCGAGTAATATGCCATCCAGGCGCCCAGCATGAGCAGGGCGCGCAGGACGAGCGAACCGCGATGCGCGCTTTTCAAGATGGACGGATGGCGCAGGCGCCTGACCATGAAGCCAGCGACCGCAACGATGATCACGCTACGAATGAATAGAATTTGCGGCACCGCATAGTCCGCAACCAGCCATTTCACGATCGCATCCTGGATCGCAAACAGCGAATAGCCCGCGCAGGACAGTGCGATACCAACGAGCGGGTTGGGCGAGGTGTCTGAAGCGCGGAAATGCATGATATGGCAGCCTGGATGCGGCATTGATGATGCTGTGCACCTAGCAAGAAGTTGCATAGGGAACAATGGCTAGTTTTGGTCCGGCATACATTAAGGATGCGGCAGGCGATTGACGTGGTGTGCATGTCCGCGCGGTTGCTTAAACGCGCGATATTGCATACGAGCCACAATCGTAGTGTATCAACGAATGACTTCGAAATTTGGCGGAGATAACACGTGACCGACAAGAGCGCATCGATTACCCACGCGCTGCTTTCATGGATGCTGTGGCCAGCGCTATTTTCAGCCGGGCTGATAGGCGCGGGGTTCGCCTTTCAGAGCCATGCGCCTCTGCTGTGGTTCAACGTGGTCTACCTGGCAATCGTCTGCGCAATTGCGCTTTTCGAGCGAGTGATGCCATTCGAAAAGCAATGGCTGCAGCGGGACGGCGAGACGTTCAATGACGTCGCGCATACGCTGCTGAGCAAGGGTGGCGTTCAGCTGGCCGCCGCACTGGGTGCGACCGCGCCGATGGCGGTCGCGACCGTTGCGCATCCCTTTGTTGTCGGCATACCCGATATCTGGCCCAGCAGTTGGCCGCTGGCGCTTCAGGTGGTCCTCGGCTTGGTAATCGCCGAATTCGGACTATACGTCGCCCACCGCGCGGCCCACGAGATACTGTCGCTCTGGCGGTTTCATGCCCTTCACCACAGTGTCGAGCGCCTCTGGGTCGTGAATACCGGCCGATTCCATTTCATGGACTCGCTGTTCAAGATTGCGCTCAGCCAGCTTCCGCTCTATCTCCTGGGCGCGCCGCTGCCGGTGTTTCTATGGATTGGCGCCGTTACGGCCTTTATCGGCCTGCTCACTCACTGCAACATCGACGTGCGCACGGGGCCGCTCGATCTGATCTTCAGCACACCAGGCCTGCATCGCTGGCATCACTCGCGGGTGCTGGCCGAGGGCAACACGAACTACGGCGAGAACCTTGTCTTGTGGGACCAGCTGTTCGGCACCTACTTCAATCCAGACCGCCGCCCGCCGACGAACATCGGCATCAGCGGCCGTGTCTCCGACAGCTTTATTGGGCAGCTGTTCCAGCCGTTCTCGAAGAAGGGCTACCGACAAATTCTTGGCCGCCGGGTACACCCCGACGGCCAGGAAACACGAACAGGTGATAAAGGATCGCGGAGTCCATCCGGCGCCATCAGCGAGAACCACCCGGTCAGCACGGATGGCACCGCCTAGCCTGACCTAGTCCGCCGAGGCGCTCCAGCGCGAGTCGGACTGGAACAGATCGTTCAGCTTGTAGGCAACCTCGGTACGGTTGGTCGCCTTCAGCTTCTTCATGATGTTGCGGATGTGAACCTTGACGGTGCTTTCGCGCAGATTGAGCTCATAGGCAATAATCTTGTTCGCCTTGCCCTTGCGCAACGCCTGGACGACTTCGGCCTGGCGCAGCGTGAACATGCGCGAGAGCTCTTTCTGCCGCGGCGCGTTGTCGACAGGAGCCGACGATGTGAAGGCCTTGCCCGCCACGATGAAGGTGCCGCCCGCAACTGCCAGCCCGATGGCTTCAACGCAAACTTCGATGCCCACGGAAGTGGGAATGAAGCCGCGAGCGCCATGCTCGATCGCCCGGAGCGTCTGGTTGAGATCGTCACCATCGGCGAGGATGACGACCGGCGCCGGTGCGAGTTCCGTCGCGATGCTGGCGATCTCTTCGTAAAGAGCGCCATCGCTCGACGCACGGCCGGTGATGTTGAGCAGCACCGCTTTGACGCGCTGCGTCGCATCTTTCTTGCGCCGCCATTCCGCCACCGAGCCCACCGCGCAAGCCTTCATGCCAAGGCCGTTCTGCGTCAGCGTCGTCGCGAGGCATTCCCGCTCGAGTGTTCTGCCGTCGATGATAAGCAGGCACCGGTCCTCGCCGATAACCTTTACTTCGCCCAGGTCGCTGAGAGCTCTGGGTGCCACGGCAACGGCCTGAAGTCTGTTGACAGGCGTGCGTCCGCTTTCAAATTCCGAAGGTACGTAATTCATACTAGCCTCATACTCAATAGTGTTAGAGGTGACCATTCGCAACGAAATGCAATACTCGGGGGACATCGGCGTGTATTAAGTCAGTAAAGTAGTTTATCCGTTTTGGATCACTTATAGCGTGTGGTTTCTACTTTATTAAGAACCTACATACATCAGTAGTGACAATCAATACAAAATATTTCGTCAGATTTAGATTAAAAATGCTCAGTATATAAAATTATACCGCCTACAGATAAAAACAGGAATTAATTTTTACTCTGAAGCAAAAACATCAACCAAGAAGCGTATGGCAATTATTCTTTAGAAATACCGTTTCTTAACGATAATAATCGTTTGTGTTTTCGCGTCACGGTATAGTGCCAAATCCCGTATTGTTCTGGCATAGACGAAGCAACGTCATCCCTAGTAAATACTGTAGCAACGACATTGTAACGGGATCACGAAACCAAGCTAATCCAATTGGTTAATCCCTCGTTTACCACTCGAGCCGGGTTTTCAGGGCAATCTTCGGGGATATTGGGCGCTGTGGATAACATTAAGCCTTACCGCACGCCGATTGCCCGGCGCGCGAGGCAGAAAAGCCGGCAAGTGCGCGGCTGGAAGTCCAAGTCTTGCGGCGGTTTTACTGTCGGCCTCTGAAGCGACGCTGATAGGTCGCATCGTAAAGCGAGCTCTCGCGAAAATCGGTCGACGACAAGGATGGGCCGACGAAGATGATCGCCGTCCGCTCGATCGGCTCCGCGGCCACCTTGGCCTCGATATCGCCGAGCGTCCCGCGCACGATCCGCTCATCCTCCCAGCTCGCCTTCACGACGATGGCAACGGGGCATTCGGCCCCATATAGCGGCGTAAGATCGCTGACGACCCGGTCAAGCGCGTGAATGGCGAGATGGATGGCAAGCGTGGCGCCCGTGGCGCCAAACTGCGCCAAGGTCTCGCCATCAGGCATCGGCGATGCCCGGCCGGATACGCGCGTCAGCACCAGGCTCTGCGCGACCTCGGGAATGGTCAGTTCGCGGCCGAGCGCGGCGGCGGCGGCGGCAAAGGACGGAACACCTGGTGTCATCGTGTAGGCAATGCCATGCTTATCCAAGCGGCGGATCTGTTCGGCGACTGCACTCCAGACCGAGAGATCGCCCGAGTGCAGGCGGGCAACATCCTCGCCAGCATTGGCCGCACGCAGATATTCGGCCTCGATCTCGTCGAGCGACATCGGAGCTGTGTCGACGATCCGCGCTCCGGGCGGACAATAGGCGAGAAGATCGGGCGAAACGATCGAGCCGGCATAGAGGCAAACGGGGCATTTTCCTATGAGGTCGCGGCCGCGCACGGTGATGAGATCTGCGGCACCCGGGCCAGCGCCGATGAAATGAACGGTCATATCCTTGTCCTCAATTCTTGACCCAGTGCCACTGCGTGACGGGCATTGCCGGGCGCCAGCCCGTCATCGCGCCGATCGCGCCGGCACGGGAAATATCGATGCGGGTCAACGACCCGCCCAACGTGGCGTGCAAGGCCAGCAATTTCGCATCCATCTCGAGCGTCACAGAGTTGGCAACCAGCCGGCCACCGCTTTTCAGCGCCGCGATCGCCGCTTCCATTACCCCATCCTCGCTGCCCCCGCCACCGACGAAGATGACGTCGGGTGCCGGCAGCGACTGCAACGCCTGCGGTGCTGCGCCTTCCACGACCGCGAGCCCGGGCACGCCGAAGGCGGCTGCATTGCGCGCGATGCGCTGAGCCCGCTCGCTCGATTGCTCGACGGCGATCGCCCGAAGCGACGGGTCACACAGCATCCACTCGATACCGATCGAGCCGGAACCGGCGCCGATATCCCACAGCAGTTCGCCATGCCGGGGCGCAAGCGTCGACAGCGTCAACGCCCGGATTTCTCGCTTGGTGATCTGGCCATCGTGCTCGAAGAGCGCATCGTCGAGGCCGGGTGCAAAGGCCAGCACGCGCGCGCCCTCGCCTGCCACGATCTCGATGGCGCAGACGTTCAGCGGATCGATGTCCTTAAGGTCAAATGCATCGGCTTGGCAGGACCTGACCCGTTCACGCGCGCCGCCAAGCGCTTCCAGCACATGCAGCCGCGACCGGCCAAAACCATTGGCCACGAGCAAAGCCGCAAGCTGCGTCGGCGACTCCTGATCGGAGGTGAGCGCGATGATGCGCTGGCCGTGGTGCAGATGCGGGCGGATGAGATCGATCGGGCGTCCATGCAGCGAAACGCTAGCAACTTCCTGCAATGGCCAGCCTAACCGCGAAGCGGCAAGACTGAAGGATGACGGCGCCGGTATCGTGCGCATCTCCGTGGCGTCGACGCTCCGCGATAGCGTGGCGCCCACGCCATAGAGAAACGGGTCTCCAGATGCGAGCACGACGACAGGCGAACCGCGACGCGCGGCGATTGCCGCGATCGAACGCTCGAACGGGCTCTCCCAAGCCAGGCATTCCCCCCGGATGAGACCGGACATCAGCGCATGATGACGGGCGCCACCGAAGACGACGGACGCGGCTGTGATCAGCCGCTTGGCCTCCTCGCCCAGCCCTGCTGGACCATCTTCGCCGATGCCGATAATAGTCAGCCAAGGTTGGCCGGGAACGGAAGACATATCAGCCATGAGCAAAATCCGCATTCTGATGCTTGGCGGGACGACCGAGGCAAGCGCGCTCGCCAAGGCTTTGGCCACTCAGGACCGCTACGATGCCTTGCTGTCGCTTGCCGGCAGGACGGAGAAACCCGCTCCGCAGTCCCTGCCCACCCGCGTCGGCGGATTTGGCGGCGCGGAAGGGCTCGCAAGTTTTCTGCGTGACGGCAAATTCGACCTGTTGATCGATGCCACGCATCCCTTCGCCGCCCGCATATCGCAGAACGCCGCGCAAGCCGCCACGATGACCGGCCTGCCCGCCTTTGGCCTTCGCCGCGCGCCCTGGCAGGTCGAGGCGGGCGACCACTGGCGGCATGTCGCGAGCGTCCAGGATGCCATCGCGCAAATCGGCAGCACGCCGCACCGCGTGTTTCTCGCGATCGGTCGCCAGGAAGCGCACCGGGCGGATGCCGCCCCGCAGCACCACTATCTGATCCGAAGCGTGGACCCGGTCGATCCGCGACCCCAGCTTCCCCACGCGCACTATCTTCTCGATCGCGGCCCCTTCGATGTCGAACGCGAAACCGAGCTGCTGCGGGAGCACCGCATCGATGTCGTCATCACCAAGAACAGCGGCGGCTCGGCCACCTATGCCAAGATCGCGGCTGCGCGCGCGCTCAGCATCGAGGTGATCATGATAGGCCGCGCCGAAGCGCCCGCCATCCCCACGGTCGCCACCGTCGACGAGGCCTTGGCGATGATCAATCACCTGCTGCCCCCGGGCTGAAACGAGGGGTATAGATGAGATCGGCCCTGCCCTTGCGTTCGATGATCTTCGTCTCCGCCGAGCCGATGATCACGCAGGTCGCCATATCGGCCGTCGCGGCATCCGCAACATTGAGCGATTGAGCGGAAATACGCTCGTCCGGCCGTCCGGCGGCTCGGCCGAAAATGACAGGCGTCGAGCCGGGCAGCTTTTCGCGCAACAATTCGAACGCCTTTCCAAGCTGCCACGGACGCGCCTTGCTGATCGGATTATAAAGCGCGATAACAAAGCCGCCTTCGGCTGCGGCAGCCAGACGCTTTTCAATAGTCGCCCAGGGCTTCAGATTGTCTGAGAGCGAAATCGCGCAGAAATCATGGCCAAGCGGGGCGCCGACACGGGCGGCGACCGCCAGCATGGCGGTGATCCCCGGCAGGATGACGAGATCGACGTCCCGCCACGCATCCGGACCATTGTCGACCGCCTCGCAGACAGCAGCCGCCATGGCGAACACACCAGGGTCGCCACCCGAGACGACACAGACGACCGCGCCCTCGGACGCGGCGCGCAGCGCGGCGCCCGCGCGGTCCAGTTCCTCGCGGTTATCGGACGCCTGACGCGTCTGGTCGGCCCGCAGGTTCAGGCGATCGAGATAAGGGCCATAGCCGAAAAAAACGGTGGCCTTCGAAACGGCGGCATGCGCCTCCGGGGTCATCTGATCGGGATTGCCCGGGCCGGTGCCGATGACGAAAAGCTGCCCGCTCATCGGTTGCTCTCCCAACCGGGAACGAGCACCAGCGAAAAGTAGGGCGCATCGCCTTCGGGGCGATCGGCGAGCTTGATCATTGCCGCGTTGGCCATGGTGCCGCGCTCGACGTAGACCGCTTCGGCAAGACGTCCCGATGCCTGCAGCGCGCGGCGGATTTTCGGCAGGTTGCGCCCGACCTTCATGATTACCGCCGCTTGCGTATCGGAGAGGCGACGCTCAAGTTCCTGCTCGGCCATCGTCCCGGGCAGGACCGACAACACGTCATCGCCCTGCACGATCGGGATACCGGCGAGAGACCAGCAACCGGACATCGCACTGATGCCGGGAATGACCTCGGTCGGATAGCGGTTGGCGAGGCGCACATGCAGGTGCATGTAGGAGCCATAAAACAGCGGATCGCCCTCGCTGAGGACGGCCACCGTGCGGCCGGCGTCGAGATGCGCGGCGACAGCCGCCGCCGACTCCTCGTAGAAATCGGTGATCTGGCGTCGATATTCGGCTTCATTCTTCTCGATCTCGGTAGTCACCGGATAGTAGAGCGGCAGCATGACCGCGTCCGCCCCGATCAGGTGCTCGACGATCGCCCTGCCGTTGCCGCCTCTGCCGCGTTTGGCGAAATAGGCGATCACGTCAGCCGCTTCGATAGCCTTGACGGCCTTGACGGTAAGCAGTTCCGGATCGCCGGGGCCTGTGCCGACACCGATGAGACGACCAGCGCCGCTCACAGGCCGGGCCTCGCCAGGGCGTTGACGGCTGCTGCCGTCATGGCGCTGCCACCAAGACGTCCGCGCACGATCGCATAGGGAACGCCGTAGGAATTCTCAGCCAAGGCATCCTTGGATTCCGCCGCTCCGACGAAGCCGACAGGCATGCCGATGATCGCCGCCGGCTTCGGCGCGCCGTCGCGCAACAGTTCAAGCAGGTGGAAGAGCGCGGTCGGCGCATTGCCAATGGCAACGACGCTGCCGGCAAGGCGGTCCTTCCAGAGGTGAAGGGCGGCGGCCGAACGCGTGTTTCCGGTCTCCTTCGCCAGCTCCGCGGTGCGCGGATCGTGCAAGGTGCAGATGACATCGTTCTTGGCAGGCAGTCTCGTGCGGGTCACGCCGTGCGCCACCATCTCGGCGTCGCAGAAGATCGGTGCACCGGCATGCAGCGCCGCGCGCGCGGCGCTGACGAAGTGCGGCGCGAACACGAAATGCTCGGCGGCTTCAACCAATCCACAGGCATGGATCATGCGCACGGCAACGTCGGCTTCCTCGGCGGAGAACCGCGACAGATCGGCTTCGCTGCGGATAATCGCAAACGACCGCTCATAGATGGCGTCACCGCTGTGGATGTAATCGTAGTCTGGCATTCCTATTCCTGTCGCAGTGCTCGCGTAATCGTGGCCGTTCCCACCCTGTCGAGACAGGCCCTAGCAGATTCGCCAGCTTGTCTTTCACTTTTGATGAGACGGGAAAGCCTCTCTATAGCGGAATTGATGTCACTACCAGCAATCTGTGCATCGGGCGCATCCGACGCCAGGCCGTCCAGCACCAGATGATAGCCGTTTGCGGCTCCCGAGACCGTAAAGGCGGGGCGCGGATGCGCGCAGCCCTTGGCGCAGCCGGACAGATGCAGATCGAGCGAGCCATCCAGCACCTCCGGACACCGTTCGATCAGCGTCTCCGCCAATGCCTTGGTGGCATAGAAGCTCGACGCGCAGGCGCCCGCCCCGGCACACGTGGCGATGCGCGATGAGAGATCGTCGCTATCAGCGGATAGACCAAAGCGCTCAGCGGATTGCCGCACTGCCGCCGCGCTCTCTTCGCTCAAGCCTGTTATGAAAAGACAGCGATCGGGCGCCGGTCGGATGTCGGTCACATCGAGATCGCCGAGGAATGCCAGAAACTCCAGCAGGTCGTTCGCGTGTATTTGCCCGAAGCGCGGCTTGAGACCGATCACCGCCGTACCGTCTTCCATTGCATGGATGCCAACCGATGGCGTCTCGCCCGCGCGCGGATGGCGCGAAATGGCGTGCATATCCGGGAAGACAGATATCAATCGCTCCGGATCGATATCGCGGCAACGCTTCTGCCAGCCGATCGAAAGCAGCAGCTTGAGCACGTCACCGACCGCCGCGATCGCCCTATCGGCAGTACCGACGGCAACCGGACGGGCAGTCGCGCTATCCCCGGCGATGGCGACCACCCACTCTTCCGCCGATAAGGCCAGCAGCCTGATGTCGGCGGTAACATCGGCCAGATCAAAGCGCCCACCGCCATCGACGATGATCGACAGCTTCGGCGCGAGCCCCGGCGCCTGCAGATATTCAGCGAGCCGGTCCCGCAGCAGCGATTCCATCGCGGCAGCATCCGCGACATCGCCAAACGCTCCGCCATGCAGCGGCGGCAGTTCAATCACGGGATTGGGCGACACGATAATGCCCGCCGCATCCACCGCTTCTGCAAAGGGCTCGACCGTTTTCGGCCGAAGTCCTCTTATCTGCAGGCTGCCTCGCGCGGTCACCTCAAGCAAACCGTTACCACACAGCAAGGCGGCTTGAGCCAGCTGCGCGCACTGGTGAACCGTCAGGATGCCGCCCTGCGGACGCAAGCGCGCAAGCAGGCCGTCACCCGTCGGCATCGGCCGCGCCAGGGTCGGACAGGCGCCGCGCCGCGCATAGGGTTGCGCGGCTTCGCCTGCAATATCCGTCTTGATGCGCTCATCGCATGCCATCTCGTCATTTCCTTCCGCCCGGCGCCTATAGCGAGGCACGGAGCAAAGCTATCGCCAGTGTCACAGATCGTCGAAATCGCGACCCTTGCGCAGCAGATAGATATCCATGATCCAACCGTGTCGTGCCCGCGCTTCGGCACGCAACTTCACGATATCCGCGGCGACATCGCCAAGCCGCCCCGAGCACACGATCTCGTCATCCGTACCGAGATATGCGCCCCAAAATATCTCGGCATCCGGATCCTCGATCTTGGAGAAGGCCTGCTCTCCATCCAGCATGACCACGGTGCTATCCGCCCGGTTCCCATGCTCGACAAGCCGCCGACCGGTCGTGATCTCGACCGGCTTACCGACCATGTTGATCGGAATGCGGTGGCTTGCCGCCAGGGCCTGGATGCTGGTGATCCCGGGAACGACGCTGAAGTCGAAATCGACGGTGCCGAGCTCCCTTGCCCGCTCGATGATACGGATCACGCTATCATAAAGGCTCGGATCGCCCCAGACGAGGAAAGCGCCGGTTCCGTCTTCGGGAAGATCGTTGATCAGCCGCACATAGGTCTGCGCCAGTGTCGCATGCCAGTCATCGACGCTTTCGACATAGCTGCGGTCAGCCGTCTTGCGCTGAGGAATGGCGAACTCGACGATTCGGGTCGTCGCATTGGTGACGAAGCGCTCGCAAATCTCGCGGCGGACGGAAGCGAGCTTCTCCTTCTCCTCGCCTTTCGTCGGCAGGAAGATCAGGTCGGCGGCATTCATCCTGCCGATGGCCTGGATGGTGACGTGCTCGGGATTTCCCGTTCCGATACCGATGACATAGATGTGGCGCACGCCGGCTCTCCTGATCAATTCTCCCTGCTTTTGACGCACATGGTCCGGTGCTGCAAGGGCATGGATCAAACCGGTGGTGGGCAACCAGCGACCGATCGACGCTGAAGATTGCTGCCATTTTCGAATCGTGCAATCCTTTACTGATAATGGTCCGCCTGGCGTTGGCCCACATGCCGAGGACAAAGAACAGGCTGGTGATCAATATTCACCGCCCCCCATAAAGCAGGAATAGCCGGGCATGTTCGCGGCAGGACGATCTTTCAAAGCGTTGACGGGACACATCAGAGCGCGCCGTATGCGCCCAACACCGATCTCTCGCGAGACGCAGGCCAGCCGGACCGGAGACGCCTGGCGATGAAGCACGAGATCGAGACCACATCGGTGATGACGCTGCTCCCGCTCTTTGTTCGGGCGGAGGATGCCTTGGCGCGGCTGGACGAGCGCGCGCTGCGGTCCTCTATCGCCGACGGTTTTTCCGAGCGCCGCCACTTCTTCGATGCCGTCGGCGCCTTGTGGGTGGCGGGCGAACTGGTCCATCTCGAAGACCTGGTGCTGCACGACGCCCATATGGATGCCCGCACCCCCAGCCATGAGCTGACGATCGCCCATGCGGTCCTGCGCGCACGCCGCAGAATATGGACGAGCGATGCCTATTGGGCCTTGAGCGAAACCGGCATGACGGTTCTGACGGGGATCGGCGGCGAACAACAGAGAGCGCCGGAGCTGAAGAGCGCCTATCGCGATCACGACAACGACGATCATGAACCTGATGCCCCGCTGGCCACGGAGCTGGCCGAAATCGACGCCGTGCTGGAGCGGTCGAGCAGGCTTCTCGACGATCTCGCCAGAGGCTTTCGGGAGGCCAAGCCTGAACCCACACGGCCGGAACGAGCGGACGACCGGCTGGCGCTGCTTGATGACGAAGATTGGGACGAGGCAGCGCGTCTGCGCGAGTGGCGTTCCGTTATCGCTGTTGCCGACGCATTACCGCCGACATTGGGCGCTGCCGTGCTGTTCGACGCGTGGGAGCAGATCGAGCCGCTGCGGCGACAGCACTGGCTGGGCGGACTACTGGTTTCCGGCTATCTGCGCCAGCGCGGCAAGATCACGTCGCATCTGTTTTCATTCTTCGCGGGCCTAAAGACCGTTCGCCACGAACGCCGGCGCTCCCGGCAACGTCTCGTCAGGCTGCAATCCTTTCTGGAAGCCATGGTGGAGAGCGCCGATCTCGGCCTGAAGGAGATGGATCGGTTGTCGCTGGCACAGCAGCAGATGCAGATGCGTTTCAAGGACAGGCGCTCCAACAGCAGCCTGCCTAACCTTGCGCAATTCGTGCTATCGCGGCCGATGGTGTCTTCGGCGATGGTGGCGCGGGAGCTCAAAGTCAGCGGCCGCGGCGCGCTCAATCTGCTCAACGATATCGGCATCCGCGAGATCACCGGGCGCGGACGTTATCGCGCCTGGGGCATAATCTGAATATCGCTATAATCTGAACATCTCCAAAACAGAAAAGCGGCCGGACTTGCGCCCGGCCGCTTCCCTATAGTGAACACCCGATCCACGCATCCTGTCACAGAGTGCGGATCGGGCGTTCTAGCGCTTCCTTTGCCCCCAGAAGCGCCGTAGCTCGACTATTCGCGCTCGCCTGTGAAGTTGAGCAGCAGCTGGAAGATGTTCACGAAGTTCAGGTAGAGCGAGAGGGCGCCGAAGACGGCAAGCTTCTGGTTCGATTCCTGATCGTAGTTCTCCGAATACTGTTCCTTGATGTTCTGCGTGTCGTAGGCGGTCAGACCGACGAAGACGACGATACCGATGACCGAGATCGCGAACTGCAGAGCGCTCGAACCAAGGAAAATGTTGACCACGCTTGCGATCACCACGCCGATCAGACCCATCATCAGGAACGAGCCCATGCGGGAGAGGTCACGCTTGGTCACGTAGCCATAGAGGCTGGTCGAGCCGAACATGGTGGCCGCGATGAAGAAGGTGCGTGCGATGCTGGTGCCGGTGAAGACCAGGAACACCGAGGCCATCGACAGACCCATGACGGCACAGAAGGCCCAGAAAGTCATCTGCGCGGCGCTTGCCGACATCGTCTGGATCTTGAACGAGAAAAAGAAGACGAAGGCGAGCGGCGCCAGCATGACCACCCACTTGAGCGGCGACTGGAAGATCGGCACGTAAAGCGCCGGCGTCGAGCCAACGATGAACGCGACGATGCCGGTGATGACAAGGCCGATGCCCATGTAGTTGTAGACGCGCAGCATGTGCTGGCGAAGACCCTCGTCGAACATGGCCTGCGAGCCAACGGCTGCACCGTAACGCTGCTGATTGATTGGGTTCATTGAGATCTCCTCGAGTGAACTAGTAAAGGGTACGGGCAAGCCCATCGGCTGCCTGATCCAGTGAGATGGAGCGATCCGCGGTCACCAGCGCGTAAGCGACGTCACCGATCTGCCAATAGGCGGCCTCGGCGCCATCGAGCGCGATATGGTCGACTGACTGAACGGAGAAGACGCCCGGACGAACGGCAAACAGCGACAGCTGCTTCTTGTCCGCCGTGATCGACATTTCGACGCTCGGGCCGAACTCGGACGGGAATATCTGTACGTCCGAGATCGTCCAGCCAGCTGGAAGCTGCGGCATGACGATGCCGGTTGCGGCGCGAATTTCATCCGGCTTGTAGCCTTCCGCCGGCTGCGAAGAGACGGACTGGCGCACCAAGGCCGTCTTGTAGGCCTGAACGGCCTCCTCGACATAGGCGGGCGCCGGTACGGATGCTGCCACTTCGGTTGCGGTGAACGCGCCGAACGAGGTGTGCGCAACCCAGCCGGCCGCTACCATGACGCCGACGGCGGCAACGCGCTGCACGGCGTGGAAAATACGGCCATAAGCAAGCCCGCGCTCAAGACGGCGCGCAAGATCGCGCGTTTCCGCCCGGCCGGAGGCGCCTTCATGAGCGAGCGCCAGGCGCAATTCGCCGCGCATGCTCAAATCGGCCATGACCTTCGCGGCCGTTTCGGGATTCTCGGAAAGATAGGATTCCACCTGGATGCGGCGGGTCACATCGAGTTCGCCATCGACATAGGCATCGAGATCGGCGTCGATAATGGGATCAACTGCTTTCATTGCCGCCTCCTTCGATCAATCTCAAATGTGGTGCGCGCGGTGTCGCTTCCTCGATTTCGCGCAACTGGGCGCGGGCGCGCGAAATGCGCGACATCAATGTACCGATCGGAACGCCGAGCGCTGCAGCAGCTTCCTGATAGGAGAGGTCTTCGATCGCCACGAGATGGAGGGCCTCGCGCTGCTCCTCCGGCAAACGGAAGAAAGCATTGCGCACCTGCTGCAGACGCACGGCATGTTCCTGCGCGGCTGGCAAGGACTGCTCGGCCTCTACGGCGGCCTCATCGTGCCGTCGTGTCAGCGATCGCCCCTGTCGGACGCGGTCGATGTGAGCGTTATGCACGATCGAGAGCAACCACGTACGCAAGTTACCGCCACTGCGGAAGCTCTGCTTCTTCTCGTATGCCCGGACCAGGGCATCATGAACCAGATCTTCCGCGTCATCCGAGTTGCGCACCAAGGAGCGCGCGTAGCGCCGAAGCGCTGCGAGCTGACCGATGACATCGAATGGGCGTTCTTTCCGTTCCATGATTGAGTATACGAAGCCGCGCGTTGTTTTATTCCCCGCGGCCGCGATTTTTTCTGCTTTTTCGTCATCCAGCGAACGACACGGCAGAACACACGCAAAATATCACATGGAAATCATGACTTTGAGCACTGCTCGGAGATGACGCCCCTGCGCGCAAATCGTCAGGCATGCTGTTCGTCAGACAGCTCCTCAAGGATGGGACAGTCCGGCCGGTCATTGCCGTGGCAGGCGTGGACCAGGTGCTCGAGCGTGTGCCGGAGTTCGCTGAGCTCGCGGATCTTGCGGTCGATCTCGGTGAGCTTGGCCTGGGTCAACTCCTTCACATCGGCGCTAGCCCGGCTCTTGTCCTCATAAAGCGCCAGCAGCTGCCGGCACTCCTCCACCGAGAAACCGAGCCCGCGCGACTTCTGCAAAAAGCGCAGCTTGTGAACATCGGCGACCGCGTAGTCGCGGTAGCCGTTGTCGTTTCTATCGGGGCGGATGAGGCCGATATCCTCGTAATATCGTATCGTCTTTGATGGCAGGCCGGAGCGTGCCGATGCTTCACCGATATTCATGGCGACCTCCTAGAGCTTGGCGGCGCGCAGCCGCAGCGCGTTGCCGATGACCGAGACGGACGACAGACTCATCGCCGCCGCCGCAATCATCGGCGACAGCAGCAGACCGAAGACTGGATAGAGCACGCCGGCTGCCAGCGGCACGCCGAGCGCATTGTAGCCGAAGGCGAAGCCGAGGTTTTGGCGAATATTGCGCATCGTCGCCTCGGCCAGACGCCGCGCCCTGACGATGCCGTTGAGATCGCCCTTGACCAGGGTGATGCCGGCGCTCTCCATCGCCACATCGGCCCCCGTGCCCATGGCGATGCCGACATCGGCCGCGGCCAGCGCCGGTGCATCGTTGACGCCATCGCCGGCCATGGCGACCACCGCCCCCTTGGCATGCAGCTCATCGATCAGCGCTTTCTTGCCCTCGGGCAGAATATCGGCGCGCACATCGTCAATGCCCAGGCTTCGGGCCACCGAGCGCGCCGTCCGTTCGTTGTCACCCGTCGCCATGATGATCTTCAGACCGCTCGCATGCAGCGCCTTGATCGCGGCAGCCGTCGTCGGCTTGATGCGGTCGGCGACGGCCACCAGCCCGGCAAGGCGCTGGTCGACGACGACGAGCATCACCGTCTTGCCCTCATCCCGCAAAGATTGCAGCTGCTCCCCATGAGCGGCGACGTCGATGCCGAGATCAGCCATCATCGCCGCGTTGCCGAGCGCCACCGCCGTCTCGCCGATATTCCCGCGCACGCCTTTTCCTGTTGCCGCCTCAAAGCCCATGATATCAGCCAAGGCGATCCCGCGCTCCTCCGCACCCGACACGATAGCGGCCGCCAGCGGATGCTCCGATCCGCGCTCCAGACTGGCAGCAAGCTGCAGGAGCCGGTCTTCTGCCACGTCCCCGAGCGCCACGACATCCGTCAGGCGTGGCTTTCCTTCGGTGAGCGTGCCGGTCTTGTCGACAATCAGCGTATCGACTTTCGAGAAGCGCTCCAGCGCTTCCGCATCCTTGATCAGCACGCCTTCATGGGCGCCGCGGCCCGTGGCGATCATGATCGACATCGGCGTGGCAAGACCCAACGCGCAGGGGCAGGCGATGATGAGGACGGAAACGGCGGCGAAGAGCGCGTGGACCATGCGCGGCTCGGGACCGACGAGAGCCCAGATCGCAAACGCGGCGATAGCAGCGGCGACAACGGCCGGGACGAAGAAGGCCGAGACGCGATCGACGGCGCCCTGGATCGGCGCGCGCGATCGCTGTGCCGTGGCGACCATGTCGACGATGCGCGACAGCGTGGTTTCCGCGCCGACCTTTTCGGCGGTCATGACCAGCATGCCGTTCTTGTTGATCGTACCGCCCGTCAAAGCATCGCCCACGGCCTTTTCGACGGGCATCGGTTCTCCCGTCAGCATGGATTCGTCGATCGTCGACTGCCCCTCGCTGACCGTGCCATCGACAGGAACCCGCTCGCCCGGCCGAACGCGCAGGCGATCACCAACCACGATATCGTCGACCGGCACATCGGCCTCGCTGCCGTCGCGACCGATACGCCGCGCGGTCTTCGGCGCAAGATCGAGCAGTGCGCGAATGGCCGAGCCGGTCCGTTCGCGCGCCTTCAACTCAAGCACCTGCCCGACGAAAACCAGCGCCACGATCACGGCCGCCGCTTCGAAATAGACAGGCACGGCGCCGCCATGCCCGCGGAACGTATGCGGGAAGATGCCCGGCGCCAGCGTGGCAACCAGACTGTAGATGTAAGCCGTCCCGACACCGAGACCGATCAGCGTCCACATATTCGGGCTGCGGTTGACGAGCGACGCCCAGGCGCGGCGGAAAAACGGAAGTGCTGCCCAGAGCACCACGGGCGTGGCAAGAACGAGTTCGGCCCAGGTCGCGAGCGGTTCGCCGAGCCAATCACGCACGGGCAGGCCGATCATCGGCCCCATGGTGATGACAAGCAGTGGAACCGAGAGAATGCCGCTGATCCAGAGCCGGCGCGTGAAATCGACCAACTCGGGATTCGGGCCTTCATCCATGGGCGGGATGCCCATCGGCTCCAGCGCCATGCCGCATTTGGGGCAATCGCCCGGATGATCGCTGATCACCTCGGGATGCATCGGGCAGGTGTACTGCGTGCCCTTCGGAGCAGGTTTCGGCTGCGGCTTGCTGCCATCGCGATAATCCGCGGGCGCGGCTTCGAACTTCGTCTTGCAGCCGGCCGAGCAGAAATAGTGCTTCTCGCCTTCATGCCGCAGGAAGTGCTTCGCGGTCGCGCGGTCGACGCTCATGCCGCAGACAGGATCCTTTGCCGTCAGATACTCCTCAGGCGCGGCTTCGAATTTGGTGCGGCAGCCCTCGCAGCAGAAGAAATAACGCCGCCCCTCACGCTCAAGCGACGGCTTGCCGGCAGCGGGATCGACCGTCATGCCGCAGACGGGGTCGCGGACCACGTTGTCATCCGCCGGATGATGGTGATGGTCGCTGTGGCCGTGGTGATGTGCGTGGGTGCTGTCCATGGGTATCTCCTGTGCCTGACAAGGCAGTGGAGATGCTTATCAACCTTCCAGCAACTGGAAGGTCAAGCTCAAAATGCACTTGTCTTGACGACGGTCAAAACCGGCTCAATCGATGAACACGCCGACACTTGCCGCGCGACCCATCGCATCGATGACTGTCAACTTGGAATAGCCTCCGCCATCGGGCGTCCATTGGTTGGTGCGCCGCCGCGACAGGTCGGGCAGCGGTTTGCCGTTGGCGAGCCACCGGAAGGGCGCGCGGCCACCCTGCAGCTTCAACATCAGCGGCGAGAGCTCGCCGCCTTTTGCCAGGCTCTGGGCGCCAAGATCGACATGCGCGCCCTCTGGCGGATAGACGATCTGCGGCGCCGGCTCGCGGCCTGAGGTGGCCAGCAAACCGCTGGGATTGATGGCGAAGCGGCGCTGGCTGATCGGCAGCTGCGCCTGCGCGATACGCACAGCCCCTGATGGCGGGCGCGGCAGCGGCGTCGTCGCGATGCCCGACTTGGCGAAGCCCTCGAACAGGATCGGCGCGGCCGTGCCATAGCCGGTCAAACCGGGAGAGGCGCCATTGTCAGGGCGACCGACCCAGACGCCAAGGACGTAGCGACCGTCATAACCAACCGACCAGGCGTCGCGGTATCCGTAACTCGTGCCGGTCTTGTAGGCGATGCCACGCTGCGGTGCCCCGGCGGGCGGGATGACGCCCGAGAGAATATCGGCGACATTCCAGACTGCGACCGGCTCCAGCAGCGCTTCACCTTCGATCTCACCGGGATTTCCGGATATGCCGTCCCCGATCCTGACCGCCTGCCCTCGATTGGCGAGCGCGGTGTAGAGCTGCACCAGATCCTTGAGCGTGAGGCCAACGCCGCCGAGCCCGATCGCAAGTCCCGGCGTTTCGTTGGCCGGCAGCAGCGGGCGCACCTCGGCGCGGCGGAAGCGGATGAGGAGCTTGGCCGGGTTGACGGCATCTAGCAGCTTGACGGCGGGAACGTTGAGCGAAAGCTGCAGCGCGTCGCGCACCGTCACATCACCCTGATAGCTCATATCGAAATTGCGCGGACGGTAGCCGAAGAAATCCGCCGGCCGATCCTCGATGATCGTCTCCTGGCTGACCAGTCCCTCCTCGAAGGCAAGGCCATAGATGAATGGCTTTAGCGTGGAGCCCGGCGAGCGCGGGACACGCGTCATGTCGATCCAGCCGGATCGGCTCGCGTCGAAATAATCGGCGGAGCCGACTTCGCCGACAATATCCCCGGTCTGCGCATCCGCCATCACCATCGCCAGCGACAGTTTGGGACCAAGCTTCAGCGCAGCGGCTTTGGCGACGGTCTCCAGCCCCTCCTGCACCCGCTTCTTCAGCGTGGTCCGGTACGGAGACGCATCCGGCGCCTTGCGTAGCGCCGCTTCGCCGACATGGGCCGCGAGCGCCGGCAGTTGCATGCGTTTTGCCGGCACAAGCGTCGCCTCGGCGCGCTCCGCCTCCCCTTCCCCAATAGCGTCTACGACCGCGACGCGCTCCAGGACGCGCTTGCGCGCCGCCTCGGCGGCCTTGAGGTTGCGATCGGGACGGCGCTTTTCGGGAAGCTGCGGCAATGCCACGAGGAGTGCAGCCTGCGCTACCGTCAGCCGCTTCGGCTCCTTGCCGAAATAGGCAAGGCTCGCGGCCCGAACACCCTCCAGATTGCCGCCATAGGGCGCATGGGTCAGATAGAGATCGAGGATCTCATCCTTGGAGAGGCGTCGCTCGATCTGGATCGCACGGACGACCTGCAGCAGCTTGGCCGAAAGTGATCGCCCCTGGCGTGGCTCGATCAGCCGGGCGACCTGCATCGAGAGCGTAGAGGCGCCGGACACGATGCGGCCGTTGGTGACGAGCTGGAAGGCGGCGCGACCGATCGCACGCGGGTCGATGCCGCCATGCTCGTAAAAGCGCCGATCCTCGTAGGCGACCAGCATGCGCAGGAATTGCGGATCGACATCACCGACATTAGTCTTCAGGCGCCAGCGCCCTTCCGGCGTCGCGAAGGCGCGCAGAAGCTCTCCGTCGGCATCGAGCACCTCGGCGGATACGCGTGCCTTTTCGAGCGGCGGCGGAAATGCCTTGTCCGCCGCGTCGAGCGCGATCAGCCCGGCGCCGGCGATTGCCACCGCCGCCACAACGCCGATCGCGATTTTCCGCCTCAGTCTCATGGCTGTGCCGCCACGACCTCCATCTTGCCGGTTGCCGTCCGCGCCGAAAGCTGCGGCCGGTACATGTCCTCTACGTTCGCCGCCGGGTGATCGTAGACGCCGGGTGTCACGGCGCGCACGACGTAGGCGACGTTGATCTCGCGGTTGTCATCGGCGCTGCGGTTGAAGGCTGCGACGAAGCGATCGTTGCGGAACTCGGTATGCGCGGCCGTCACATCGCCGATCCAGTCGAAGTTGGTCAGCTGCGCGCTGTCTACCAGGCTCGGATTGTCGATCTGGAAGCCGGCTGGCAAGAGATCGGTGATGACGATGCGCGACGGCCATTTGTTGCTCTCGGTGACATGCAGCACGACGACGTAGCGCTCGTTCTGCTTCGCCTCCGAGACATTCGCTTCCTCGCCATCCAGCGTGTAGTAGCTGCGCTCGATGGCAAAGCCATCGCCGCCTGCCGGCAGCGGCGTCACCGGTGCGGCAACGGTCGTGACGACAGCCGAAACGGCATCGCTCGTCTGGTTGGCCAGGGTCAGCGCGTGATCGGCCAGCGCCTCGCCGTTCATCCGCGCCATATAGGCGCCGTTGTGGAGCGCGCCGTTGACGTCGATCTTCAGCGAGTCGTCGCCCCCTTGGATGGCGCGGGCGGCAAGCAGCATCCAGGCCTGTTCCTGGGTGCTGGTGTACTTGCTGCGCTCCCACTCCTTGGCCACGGCCTTCGCGAGTTCCGGCACGATCGGCGGCACCGGCCGGCTTTCGGCGGCGAGCGCGAGGATGGCGGCGCCATCTCTGAGCACCGAGCCGTAGTCGGTGCGCGACAGGTTGACCTTCGTGACCATCGACTGGGCCGACATCTGCAGCGCGTCGACGAAGATGTTCTTCGACCGCGTCGCATCGCCGTAAAGCGCCAGCGCGGCGGCGATATGGGCCTTGGCGAGCGGCGTTGGGAAGTCGTTGATCATCGTGTCGGCATAGTAGCGCAGATCGCTGATCGCGGCCTTCTTGTTGCGCGCGAGCACGTAGAGCGCATAAGCGATCTGGTCACCCTGATCCTTGACGTTGACGTCATAGCTCAACGCGTTCTGCAGGTTCTCCAGCGCCTGTGCGAGCGCACGATCCGGCACGTCGTATTTCTGCTCGCGGGCCCGCGTCAGGAAATCCGTGACGTAGGAATCGAGCCACAGATCGCCGCTATCCGGCCCCCAAAGGCCGAAACTGCCGGCGGATGCCTGGTAGGACAGGACACGGTAGATGGCGTCCTGCACACGCTTCTTGATATCCGCATCGCCATCGAGACCGACCTGCTCGGCAAGCTCGCTCAGATAGAGCAGCGGCAGAGCCCGGCTGGTCGTCTGTTCGGCGCAGCCGAAGGGATAGCGATCGAGCGACATCAGCAAGGCCGGAATGTCGAAGGCCGCGGAGCGCGTGACGTTGACACTCACCGACGCGCCCGGAAGAACGCTATCGGCCAGAAGCGCCTTGTCGATCGTCAGCTTCGCACCCGGTTTCAACGCCAGCACGCGACGCTCGGTGACCGGCAACACCGCCGGCCGGACGGGGACATCGAGGCTCTGGTCGAGCGATAGGCCGGATGCATCCGACAGGTTGATCGAAACGACACCGCTGCCCGGCTGCAAGCCGGTAACCGCCAGCGTCACCGCCTGCTTCGCGCCGGCATCCAGACGGATCGTCTGCGTGGCCTTGTCTATACCGACGGAGTCATTGCCTGTGACGGCAAGCTTGTAGTCGCCTGCGGGCGCATCGGTATTGGCGATGTCAAGGCGCAGTTCGGACTTGTCTCCCGGCGCCAGGAAGCGTGGCAGGCTGGCCGTGACGACGACAGGATCGCGAATGATCACGTCCTGCGTGGCATGGCCGACACCGGACTTCGACCATGCGACCGCCATCAGGCGCGCCGTGCCGTTGAACTGTGGAATATCGAAGCTGACATGCGCCTTGCCCTCGGCGTCCAGCTTCAACGGACCGGAGAAGAAGGCGACGAGCTTTTGCGTCGGCGGGCTTGCCTGCAGCGCGATCGCGCCGCCATCGCCGCCGGTGCGCAGCTTGCCGGTGGCGCCGAGCGAGCCGTCGATCAAGCGGCCATAGAAGTCGCGGATCTCAAGGCCGAGCTGGCGCTGGCCGAAATACCATTCCTCCGGGTTCGGCGGCTCATAGCGCGTCAGGTTGAGAATGCCGACATCGACGGCGGCAACGGTGACATACGCGTCCTCGTTTGCGCCGGCACCCGCGACGGCGAGCGTGATCGGCAGCGGGCCGCGCGGCAGCATCTTTTCAGGTGCCTCGATCTTGACCTGCAAGGCGCGATCCTCAGGATCGACCTTCAGCCATTTCACGCCGATTGCGCGCATCGGCATGTGGCTGTCCTGGGCATCACCAGGACGGAAGAGCGTCGCGGTCACATAGGCGCCCGCGCCCCAATCGGCGGTAACGGGGATATCCACCTCGCCGCCCGTCTCGCCGATCGCCGCATTCTGCACGGCAACCAGCGTCTCGGTACCGGCGGCGATCATGAGCTCGCCGGCATAGCGCGAGGAAACCTTCAGCTTCGCGGTCTCGCCGACCTTGTAGCTATCCTTGTCGAGCGCGATCTCCAGCCCATCGGGCGTTTCCGTGGATGTTGCCTGCACGAACCAACCGGCATCGAACTCCACGCTGGAGGTCGGTCCATCCGCGTCGGTGCTCTCGACCTCGAGGCGATAACGGCCCCATTGCACGGGCGAGGCGATCTTGGCGCCATCGATGCCGGCATCGACATTGCCGTTGCCCACCTGCTCGGCGGTATAGACCGGCTCGTATTTCCAGGCCGTGCCATCGCGATACCACTGATAATCACGGTTGAGCTTGAAGAGCTTCCAGCGAAGCCCCTTCATCGCCTCTTTCGCACCATCGGCGCTGACGCCGATGACGGTGAAGTTGGCGATCGAGTTCTCGCCGAGATCGCCCGAGAATTCCGGCTTGATGCCGATCATCGGCCCCTGGTTTTTCACCGGCAGAACGAGCGAACGCTCGATCGCGCGCCCGCCTGCCTCCTGCATTCTGATATAGACTGTGGCATTCAGAAGCTGCGTCGTTGCGGGCAGCTCGCCAACCGTCAGATCGGTGACGCCTTCGCCCTTCTCGTCGAGATCCGGCAATCCTTCGATCGACTGGCGCGAATCCTCGCTCGCCTCTTCATCGGCGAGGCCGAAGAAATAGCCCGGAAACGCATCGGCCTGGCGGGTCGGCTTGATGACGACATCGCCTTCCAACGTCAGGCCTGCGGCGGGTGCGCCATACAGATACTTGCCGGAGATATTGATCGTTGCCGGCGTGTCCGGGCCGATCACCGTCGCCTCGGTCTTCAGCTCCATGTCGGTCCGATCCGGCACGAAATCGTCGACCAGGAAGCTCTTGCTGGCGATCGGCGAACCCTTCGGATCGGTATGGATGTTCATCGTCCAGGTGCCGCGCATGGCATTGTCCTGCACGGCGAAATCGACATTGTAGCCGCCAAGATTGCTGGTCTGGCTGACGATGCGGCGATCTTCCACGCCATCGGGGCGCATGAAGATGAAGGTCAGTGGCAGATTTTCGATCGCCTTGCCATCCGTATCACGCGCCAGGGCCGAGGCGTGAACCGTTTCACCGACACGGTAGATGCCGCGCTCGGTGAAGGTGAGCACATCGATCGCTCCCGGCGATGCGCGGCCGGTGACGCCACGATCGGAGAGGTCGAAACCAGCTCGTGTCATGTCGAGGAAGACGTAGTCCGACGTCCCGTTTTTCGCCGTGATCACGGCAGGCGTCAGCGCCGATGTGCCGCGGATCAGGCCGGCGGTAAAGGTGGCGCGGCCATTGTCGTCGGTCGTGGCGGTGCCGAGCACCTCGTTATTCTTGGCGAGAAGCTGCAGCGCGACGCCGGCCATCGGCTTGGCTGATGCAAGCGAGCGGGCGAAGACATTGAGGCCGTCTGTCCCGGCATAGGTCGTCACGCCGATATCGGAGACCACGAACCACTGCGTGGCCTGCGAATTCCATTCCTGGCCCGGCCCGGTCGGCGATGTTGCGGTCAGCACGTAGACGCCAGGCTTGCGCTCCGGCAGCGCCTCGTCGACCGGGAAGCTGGTGACGACATCCTTGTTCAGGTCATTGGCGATATCGATCGCGCCCCGCCAGACAAGCTCCCCGCTCTCGTCCTCGATCCGCTGAGCGCTGTAACCATCGAGCTGGGTCAGAAACTGCGAGCTGGTCAGCAACGGCGCGATGCCACGATCGCCGATGCGGTAGAGCTTGAGGTTGGCCGATGCCATATTGACCGAGACGATCGGAATGCCGCGACGCGCCGTCGAGGGCAGCACGAAGCTGTCGCCAGTGAAGCGGACGCTGGCGGTGCGGTCCTTGACGTAGATATCGAGGCTGACTGGTGCCTCCAGGACTTCATCGACCGACGAGGGAAGACCGGTGCGGAAGGCGATCTTGTAGTTTTCGCCATGCGTCAGGCCCTCGACGCAGATTTGCCTGTCCTTGGTTTCAAGCGCTTTCGGCGAGGCACCATTCAAGGTTACGAAGGGGGTGTAGTCGGTCGTCTTGACCAGCGATTCCGAGAAGGTGACGCAAGCGCGCGGCGTGGCGCTGTCGGCATCGACCGTATGGTCGGTGATCCGGAAGCCCTGGGTCGACTTCAGCTGTAGGTAGGCCGCCTGGACTTCTTTCGAATTCACCAGCGCTAAGCTCGCCTTATACGCGTTCAACGCGGCCCGGTAGTTCGCGTTCTTCTCCAGCGCCACGGCCAGAACAGCAAGCGCATCGGCACGGCTGGTCGTCGTCCGCGTGAGGTCGTAGCCATTGATGGCGGCGAGCACGGCCTGGGCATAGATATCGCTGCCATTGTTGTCGTCGGTCTTGACGAAGCTGTCACCCGCGCGCGCCGTCTCCAGCCACAGGTCCGCATTGTCAGGCGTCAGCGCGAGTGCGCCCCGGAAGGACTTCAGGGCGTCGACCACATTATTGGCCGTGAGGTCGATCCGCGCGTTGGCGATGAGACTGTCGGCGGATTGGCCCTGCTGGTCGTCGGCGAGCTCGAGATTGGCCTTGTCGTCGCGCGCCTGTTGCAGCACATCGCCCGAGAGGAAACCGATGCGAGGCGCCGCCCCGAGATTCGGCTCCTGGCTGCCCGCTGTCTCCACGATCTTGCCGGCGATGGCGCCCGGGAAGGCATTCATTGTCTTGAAGTCGGATTTCAGGAAGCACCAGCTGGCCTTGGGGTTATAGGTGAAGGCCTTGCACGATTTGTCGCCGATGCACGATGCCTTGCACTGGTCGAGCGTGACATTCTGCTCGCTGCGCAGATCAAAACCGAAATAGTCGGCATCGCGCACGGTTTGTATCTGGCGCTTGCTGTCCGCGGAAAGGGCGGGTGAACCAATTAGAGCGGTCGAAAGAACAACGGTTACGGCTGTCAAGAACGCGCGTGCGAACATAGGTTCCCCCCAATATGCTGGCGCCTCATTTGGCGGCAACTCTCCCCACTCACATCCCTGTTGTCAACTCGGATGGAGCGTGGCCCGGCAGTAAATCTCAATCATGTAACAGCACCATCAAGACCGGCTGCGGATCGGCGGGCGCGCGTGCGCCACGAGCGGCTGAAATTAGCGTTTTGTTAATATTAACAATATCTTAAACGAAAATAAAGCTGTCCCGCGCCGGAACATATCTGTTGCCGAGCCGTTTTCCGTCCGAGTTCTGGTGAAAATGAGTAACAGGGGGCCAAGTATGGGCACCGGCGTTGAGTACAGTTCACAGACTGAAAATAGCACCAAGCAGCGCGTCCTGATCGTCGAGGACGAGCTCTTCATCGCTCTTGATCTCGAGGAAACGGTAAAAGCCATGGGCTTCGACGTCGCCGGCCTGGCGAACGGTCGCGATCAGGCGTTGCAGCTTGCACGTGATGCCGATATCGCCTTCGTCGACGTCAACCTCTCGGATGGGCCGACCGGTCCGGAAATCGGCCGTCGCCTGGTGGAGGAATTCGGGGTAACCGTGGTGTTCATGACCGGCAATCCCGAGGCCGTGGCGGATAAGCTGAACGGCGCGCTTGGCGTCGTCACCAAGCCGGCCATGCCCTCGACCGTGCAACGCACGCTGAGAAAAGCAGCGGAACTTCGCCGCGGCTTGAACTAGAACCGCGAAGTTGTCTCATAGATGCGTGGGATGAGGCGCCGATAAAAGCACCTCATCCCGGAGCATATAGCAATCAGATAAGACCGGTCAGCAGGCCGATACCGACAAGCGCCGCGACACCGCCGGCGGAGCGCGTCACGAACGCGCCCTTGGCATCACCGGCCTGTGCAATCGCAAAGCCCATCGCAAGACCGATGGCGTGCAGCGTGGCAGTCGCGATCATGAAGCCGGCAGCGTAAGACATGCCTGCGGCGGCAGCCGGCATTTCGGAACCATGCGCATGCCCATGGAAAACGGCGAACAGACCAACCAGACCAGCGGCAACGGCAATCGGCGCACGAACGTTAAGCGCGATGACGGCGCCGAGAACGATAACCGAAAGCGCGATCCCGGCTTCAACGAAGGGGATCGAGATGCCCATCATGCCGAGCGCTCCGCCCACACCCATCACGGCGACGAAGGTGGCAGGCACCATCCAGACCGCACGGCCGCCAAGCTGCCAGGCAACGACCCCGACCATGATCATGGCGAGGATATGGTCGAGCCCGGACATCGGGTGGCTAAAGCCATGCGCGAAGCCGACGGCCTGACCGACGCCCGGATGGGCGAATGCAAGCGAAGGAGCCAGCACGAGCGCGGCAAACGCGGCGTTGAATTTGATGCTTTTTGAAAACATGATCGTCCCCATTATCGGTATGCAGTGTTGCGCTGAAAATGACATGGAGAATCAAGGCTTCAAAGCGAAAAAACGGAGAGCACCGTTATTTGACGTAGATGGATTGGCCGGCGGCTTTCGCGCCTAGCGTGGCTGCAACGTGCCGAACCAGGCGACGAGCGCGACAACCGTCAGGCCGAGAACGATTTCGGTGATGACGCAGATCTTCAGCGGTAGAAGAGAGTGATCGCGAGCAAACTTCGGCACGAAGACATAGCGATTGACGATCGCAATCAACACCATTGCAGCCACCACCGCAATCTTGGCGCTCAGCAGACGCTGATAGCTGAACGACCAATCCGACGGCACACTCCCTAGAATAAGCAGCGTGTTCACGGCGCCTGAGAGAAGCACGAGCGCAACGGCGACATGCCCCGCCGTCGAAAACCGCATGACCGCGACGCGCGCATCGGCCTGCAGCGTGCCGCGTCCAAGCATCCCCAAGATCAAGAGCACCGGCACAAGCGCACCTAGCCAGGCACCGCCGGACAGAAGATGCACACCATCATTGATGCGGTGGAGCACCCTAAGCCAGCCGCTGTTCATCGCCGCGTGGCCGCTCAGCGTCAGGCTGAACAGCAGGAACGCAGCGCAGAGCGCCCGTCCCATTTGGCGATACCTAGACGGAAGAACCACCGTTGCGCTAAGCAGCACCGCGCCGACGGCCTGGACCAGCCAGGCTGTCCCGACATCCGTCTGGGTAAGCACGGCGCAGAGCGTCTCCGGCGCGAAAAGATCGGACCACCCATCGCCGATGATCGCCGTGCGCAGCGGCAACATGGCAACGGTGGAGGCGAACGCGACTACGATTGCAGCCGCGTTCAACCCGCGCAGCCGGTCTCCGACAACACGCGCCAATTCGGGTGAAACAAGCGCCCAGAGATAGGCGGAGCTACCCCAGATCAGAATGACCGCGGCGTCGAACAGAAAGCGGCAGACGATAAGGGCCGCATCAGGCGTCACGGCTTAACCGTGAAGCCATAGCTGCCCTTCGTCTTGTGCCCATCCGTCGATAGCACGTGCCACTCGACAACATACCCGCCGGCATCGAGGCTTCCCGAAACAGGCACCGTGAGCGTCTTTCCGTCGTCCGACAGCTTTGAATCGCCGGTCGGAACCTGCTTGTCGCCGGCACCGGCAATCGTCGCGCCCGAGAAGCGGAGGTTAAGCTCCTCGGAGAAATGCAGCTCCACCGCTGCGGGGGATACTTGCACCGTGGCCTTGTCGGCGGGAACGCTCGACGTCAGATGCGCATGGGCGCTCGCCTGCCCTGCGGCAACAAGAGTGGCGATGAAGGAGGCGATAAGGAATTTGCTCGTTCTAGACATAGGATTGCTCATTGTAATGACTTTCAGATTGCTGATGACAGTCTAATGCCTGCCGACTATTGCGGCTTGGACATATCGCTCATCCCGGAATGACCATCCATCTTCATGGCGTTGGCGCCGCCTACCGCGAATTCGACATCGACCTGTCCAGCCTTTTCAAAGGTCAGGGTCGCCTTGACCGTCTCGCCTTGCTTGAAGGGCTCGGCGACATCAGTGAACATGACATGGTAGCCGCCCGGCTTGAGATCGATCGTCTGCCCCGCCGGAATGACGAGGCCATCAGCGACGGCCCGCATGGTCATGACGCCGTTGTTGACGCTCATCTGGTGAATTTCAGAGGATTTGGCGCGCGTCGAGGTGATGCCGACGAGCTTGTCGTCGGCCTTGCCCTTGTTGGTGATGCTGAGATAGCCGCCACCGACTTTTGCACCGGGCACCATGGCGCGGGCGTGTGGATTGGAGATCTCGATATCGCCTGCAGTGACCGTCTGTGCGCCGGCTGGGACACCGAAAGTGACTGCAAGAAAGAGAATAGCCAGAAGGGCTGTAAGCTTCTTCATGATGATTGTTCCTGCCAGAGCGACCGCTGTTTCAGGAGGCTCGCGTGACCAACATGTCATGCGGCATCGGCAGCGGACGGATGTGTGAGACAGACTGGATATCGATGCGGTGTCACTGGCTAAACAGCGAACCGCATGGCAGCTCAAACTTGAGCAACGTCCAACGGAGGCCCTCTGGGACCGCCGCCGGGTGATAGAGGCCTGCTTTCATCGACCGCGGAGCCGCGGCGCGGGCCAGGATTGGTGAGGATCGCGATGCCTCGCCATGCGACAAAAGCGGGAGCTGGCAAGACGGTCGACGCGCTGATCCGGCAAGCCTCGCAGCCATGCGCGTGGACCTTACTGTTGTGATGCGTGGGCTGCGCCTTGTCGACCGTGCAGATAACGGGCGCGGTTCCATCCGGCAGCACATATTCGGAAAGCTCATCGGGGATGAATGCGCCATCGGCAAAGGCCGGCGCCTGATGCGCGAAGCCCACAAGGACCAGCGCAACGACGCAGCTGATACGCACCAGCCATCGAACTATGCCTGCTTCCGCCGCTTTCACCCGAGTCCTCACCGCTCACTCGCATCGTCTTTACGCAAAATGCCGGCAAATCTCAATGCGACAGTTTAGGCAATCAGCAGGCGCTGCCGGGCTGCCCGCGAGCTCATGGGACTTGGCGTACGGAGCCCGACCAGGACATTGCAGCACGGCCGAACCTGGTTCTGATCACGCGCGGCAGCGCTTCGGGCGGCAGCAGTTCGGCGAGGGTCTTGAGCGAGTAGAGCCCGGTTGCAGCGGTGGCGACGAGACCAATCGAGCTCGCCAGCCACAGCGGCAGGAATTGGAAGCTCAGAAACACCATTCCCGAAAGCGGCAGATATACAAAAACCAGAACACGATTGATCGCCGAGTAGCGGAAGCCGGTATAGCGCCGGGCAATCCAATAGATGAGAATGCTGTGCCACACATAAAGGCCGAAGAAGGCAATACCGGCGCCGACCGTGCCGAAACTTTTCACGCAGATCCAAGCAAGCCCGACATGAACGATAGCCGCCGCCACTTCAGTCCAGAAGAAAATCCTCTGAGCGCCCTTGGCCAGTATGATGAAGCCGATAGGCCATGCGACGATGCGGAGCATCATGCCCAGGCAAATCCAGCGCAACAGGTCTACTGCCGCGTAGAACGCCGGCGAGTAGAAGACATGCATGATGACAGGCGCAAGCGTGAGCGTTGCCAGCAACCCCGGACCGGCAAGCAAGACGCTGACCTGCGTCTGCTCGTTGACCAGGCGATTGCACTCTTCGTTGTCATTGGCAACGCCTGTCAGTCGCGGATAGAAATCAGTTCCCATCGCCTGTAGAATGAACCCGGCGTATAGTCCGCCGAGCGACCATGCTGCCTGATAGAGCCCGGCGGCGACTATACCGGCCTCGTCAAGAACGATGATGCGGATCGCATAGGCGCTGCCGAACGTCAGGAAGCCGCTCACCATGAAGATGAAGCCCAGCTTGAACAGGCCACCGGCTTCCGCCCACAACTCTGCAAGCGATAGCCGACATGGAATGATCTCAATCTTGCGGCTGTACCACCACGAGGTCATCAGCGTCGCCGCGGCGACGCAGACGAGCGAGGCGACGATGCCGTTCTCACCGTAAAGATAGATGATCGGAATGCTGAAGACCGTGCTGAAAAATGCCCCGAGCATACTGAGCCACGCGAGGCTCGCGATATCGCGCATACCCTGAACGAGGGCCGCTTGCCCACCCGACATCACCTGAAAGGCAATCACGACGGACAACAACCTCATCGCGGTCGCATGCTGGTCATCGCCAAATGTCCAACGGGCGATCGGCCCGGCAAGACACGCCATCATCAACGTGCCAAGCAGCCCGAGAGCCACGGAAATGCGCCGTAGAGCCGTGGCCGTTCGCGCAATTCGTTCGGGATCGTTACTGCCAGCGGATTCCGCGATCTGGCGCACACCGCTCGCATTCAGGCCAAAACCCGCGACCGAGTGAACAATATCGATGGTGGCATTATAAAGCCCGATCAGGCCGACGCCCTCGGGCCCCAACATGAGCGCCATAGCCTTGTTGCGAACGACCGAGAAGCCAATATTCACGACAGAGGATCCACCGATCAGCACCGTCGATTTCAAGATCTGAGTATAGCTTTGCCGCCCTGCCGTGTTCAGACTTGACGCCATCAAGGCACGCTGACCCGCAACTGCGCAAACGCGGGGAACCACGGACCCATGGCGCTCATGTGCTTCCGGCGACGGCCAATCATCGTCACGGCTTTGTCCTCGGCACGCCCCTTTAGTGACGGTCCAACACAGGAGAGCATCTTTGATTTCATCATCGGCTGGCCTGATCCGCGATGTCGGCTGAAACCTGCTCGACCGGCCTCGTTCCCTGCAGCGAAGGTTGCGTCACTTTGACAACGTCGCCGGGGAGCAAGACCGTCGCCTCGGAGGCGGAAATCTCGACTACGGATCCATCGTCCTTGCGAACGATGACGAACGTCAGCGCAGCCTTTCCATCCGGATGCATCGCGCCGCCGATGGATGACAGGCTGCTCAGCACGAGTTTCTGGCTGGTTTCGCGCTTCACTTTCAACTGCACCAGCGTTGCGCGTTCCGACTGAAGATCGGAAGCAACCTCCGTCTTTCGTTCATCGTAAAGCGCCTGGAGATCTCGTGTCGTCTGGCTGATGCTTTGGCGGGCGCGCATGATCGCCGTTGTAATATCGAGCCGGTCATCCTGAAAGCTTCTGAGCGCACGCTCCACCTCGGCCTGCCGGGTTGCCACCACGGCGCCTTTGGCAACGAGAGTTGCGGTGGCATCGACCTGCTGCTGTATGGATTTGATATTCAGATCCGTGCTGGCCGTCTTCTGGTCGAGAACATGAATCTCTTCGTTCAACAGATCACGCAGTTCGACAAGCGATTTCGCCTTGCGATCAATCGAGTTGGTCCTTGCCTGGAAGATAACCTGCTCCTGGTTATAGATCGCTGCGGCAAACGGATCTGACTTGTCGGCCTGTGTAGAGAGATCCACAGTGTTCGCACCTGCCATCTCCGCTTCCAGCCGGGCAATCTTTGCATTGCTTCGCGTTATGGAGTCATCGAGTTCCTTCAGCGCACCCGCCAGACGTGTCACTTCGCTTGCGCCTTCCAGCGCCAGCGGCGCCCGAAACGCCCCGCCGCTCATCGCAAGAACTTGCAGAACGGTGAGACCGGGACTGAACTTATAATCACCAGGCCTGGACACGTCGCCAACCACGTAGACCGGCGGGTACTCAAGTATCTCAACGGTCGTCGCCGGCGCCTCGACAAGTCCGATCTTTTGTTTCAGGCGGTTTGCGATTTCCGCGGCCAGTCCGTCGTCATCAAGATCACCGACCGCAATGCTTCCAAGCACCGGCACGGATACGGTTCCCGCATCGGAGACCGTGAAATCGCCTCCAATAGAACCCCATTGCTCATAGACGCCCTTGGTGGGCATCCACTGCACGACCGTCAGCTTGATCTTTGTGTGAGGCGGAAGAGGCGCGCTATTGGCAGCACCGGCAAACATTGCCACTCCCAACGCAAGCAGCGCCAGAAGGCGCCGCTGACTGGATGGCAGCCGACGCCCGGTCAACAAAGGCGTATGTTGCATGAACATGCTCGATCATTCCTCACGATGGCACATACGTCCGGAATTCGACGGCCTCCAGCGATTTGGCCGCGATCCTTTGCCTGAATGACGCAGGACTTATTGAATTTCCTGTAAGTAATATCCTCTATATTGGTGGCAGGAATCAATATCTCTCCCTGTACCAAAATAGACTGACGTTTTTTGACGGAACCATCGAGCGAAAAGCGGCCATTCGCACCATACAAGCCTGATTTTCGCTATCAATCCGGCATCGCAACCTACGCACGTGCGCAAACTATAAATTTAACCGAAGTATAAATTTGGCATTATTATAAATATTCTTCGAAATGCATGCTCAAAGGGGTGATAAATTTGCGCACCCTGTCCAAAGGTACTAGCAACTCGGACATGGCATCCACTATCGACGAACTACCCCGCGAGAGGGAAACGGCTGAAAATGTCTCCGGCTTAAAACACCAACAGTCTCTCAGGATCAGGCGAACTTGTAATGGGTGATATCGATATTCGTTTCTACTGCTCGATTCTGTTGAGGCGACTGCCCTACATCATCGGTATAACCTGCGTCACGACGGCACTCGCGTTGGTCGTCGCCTTGTTGATGCCTCGAACATATCAGTCGGCGGCGAAAATACTCGTCGAAGCCCCACAGATTCCGACGAACCTTGTCAAATCCACGGTTCCGACAAGCGCTCTCGAGCAACTGCTGATCCTTCAGCAGCAAATGACGACCGGTGACAATCTGGTGCAGCTCGCAGACAAATTAGGCGTCTATGAAGACGAGAAGGAAACGCCGACGACAGACGCGCTCGTCAAGGACATGCGGTCGCGCATTACCTTCGATCAACTGCCTCTCGGAGACGGCGCGACCACGGTTTTCAGCGTGGGGTTCGAGGCCGGAACACCGGTCCTGGCCGCGAAGGCGGCCAATGAGCTCGCCTCGTTGATCCTGCTTAGCAATCAACAGCAGCGCACGGACCGAGCCGGCGACACGCTGCAGTTCTTCAACGAAGAGGTGAAGCGGCTGGATGTCGAGCTTAACCGGATCGAAGCCGAGCTTCTGAAATTCAAGACCGATCACAGGGATACCCTTCCCGAGAGCCTGGACTTTCGCCGGCAGCAGCAAAGCAGCCAGCAGGAACGTCTGGTCGCGCTGGAACGCGAGGAGGCGGATCTTCGCACCAGGCGGAGCCTGCTTGCGGAAAACTCCATGGCTGTGGGAAATGTCGGCCCCGTAAGCGCCGAGCAGCAGATGCTTATGGATCTGAACAAAGCACTGGCCGAGCAGCTGGCAATTTTCTCCGAGGATAGCCCCAACATCGTCAATCTGCGCGCGCGCATCGCGGCGTTGCGCGGCCAGAGCGCGACAAAGCCAGGTGCCTCGACCAGCAAGCAGCCATCGTCGGCCGTTGATCTGCAGTTGGCCGATATCGACAAACGTCTGGAGGCTATCGAGCGCGAACGAGCGTCGCTGACGCAAAGCATCGCCGACCTCACAAAATCCGTCAGTGCGACACCTGCCACCCAAACCGGACTGAACGTCATCGAACGCAATCTCGGAAACATTCAGACACAGTACAACACCGCAATCGCACGGCGCGCTGAGGCATCGCTTGGTACGCAGATCGAAGCGCGCTCGGACGGCGGACGCTTCTCCTTGCTTGAAGCGGCCAAGCCGCCGGAAACGCCGGTGAAGTCGAAGCGCCGGATGATCGTGCTTGCCGGGGCCCTCGGCGGGATCGGTCTTGGTCTCAGCCTTACCTTGCTGCTTGAGCTGATGAACCGCACGATCCGCAGACCATCGGAACTGAGCCAGCTCCTGCAGCGTCAGCCACTCGGCGTCATTCCCTACATCGCGTCACCTGCGGAGACGACGGGCGGTTTCTATAACAAGCGGTTTGCCGCCGCCGCCGTTTCGGCAAGCGTCATCCCCGCCTTCCTCTTGATTATCCATTACTTCTACGCGCCGTTGGCGAGCGCTTTTCAAAGGCTGCTATCCGGCTTCATGAAGCCCGGTTCGATGTAACGCAAGACCACTGAAACCGATCAGCGACATCGAACAGAAAAGTTGAGGCAAACCCTATGGAACAGACTCTGGTATCGTCGTTTTCGCAAGCGCTCCAGGAGAAGAATAACATGTCCACAGCGCCTTCGCGGGAGATCAGCGAGATAGCCTGGGAGAAGCTTCAGCCGTTCACCCCTGATGCGAGCCTCGTTGCACGAAACCGCATCGTGACGGTCAATCGCTCCGATACAGCGCACAGCGCTTTCGACATGATGCGAACCAGGATCCTGCAGAACATGCGGGAGAACAACTGGACATCCGTCGCCATTACCTCGCCCACACCAGGCTGCGGAAAGACCTTTACCGCGCTCAATCTGGCCTTCAGCCTCGCGAACCAGAAGGACTGCCGGACAATTCTGCTCGATCTTGACATGAAGCGTCCGCAGGTCGGCAAGACGCTCGGAATGCGCGATGCCGCATCGATGGAATCCTTCCTGCGCGGCGAGTTGCAGGCCGACGACATGTTCAGACGTCATGGCGACAATCTCGCCATCGCGGCCAACAAGCAGTCCGTCCAGTTTTCCGCGGAATTGCTCCAAAGCGCCGCGTCAACTCAGGCGCTTCAGGACATGCGTCGGCGAATGCGTCCTGATATCGTCATCTACGATCTGCCGCCGATGCTTTCCACCGACGACGTTCTGGCGTTCCTGCCAAATGTCGACTGTATAATCCTGGTCGCCGCGGCGGAGCAGAGCACGCTCAGCGAAATCGACATCTGTGAACAGACGCTTACCGAGAAAACTAACGTGCTTGGTGTCGTGCTGAACAAGTGCAAGTTCAGTGCGGAAAAGTACGGCTACTAGCAAAATCGGTGCGCGGCGCTGCCACGCACATCGCTAGTTGCGTTGCAGGTTGATCTCGCTTGTAACGACCTGCTTGCCGGACGCGGGGTCCTTGTCGACCGTTCTGATCCGCAGTGCGTTTGCGCCTGCGCGCCGGATTGTCATTGTCGCAGCACGATCGCCATTGACAATTCTGGACCATGTGACCGCAAGCTCGATGGCATCCCCGCGCCTTGCACCGTTAAGCGTGGAAACCCTACCCGAGGGACCGATGTAACGGCCAGCGTAACTCCCGCCGGTGGCTTTCAGCTGTGCGGAGACCGCACGCGAGACGACCAGCATGCCGGTGCATTTGCCATCCATCGATAGCGCTTCACCGTTGGCTTTCGATTGAAAACTGCAGCTTAAATTGATCGGAGAAGAGGCCGTTGTGCGCTTCATCATCCCGCTACCGGTCCAGCTACCGGCTAGCGACTTCAGAAACGGCGACTCGTTCGCGAACGCACCCCCAGCGGTGCAGACAATGAGCACGCACAACGCGAGACGTTTCACCATCACATCCTCCCGAAGTTCAATCCGGGAGAATGCGTGAGCGGCGCCAATGTTCCGCGTTTTTGTCCACCGCCGATACAAAAGCGGAGAACGACGCGTCTCTCAATCAGACGATCGAAAGGCTGAGACGCGTTTCGTTTCCGAGAACGATCTCGATTGGGCCCCGCGACGTCAGTTCGATCGCTCCGCAGAGCGTACCCGTGGTGATCAGCGCGCCTTTCTTCAGCGAGGTGTGCGGGCGCAGCTTGTCATTTGCGTAGGCAAGCAGCCATACCAGCACGTCGTCCTTCGGATGGCGCGCCAAGGCGTCATAGATCACCTGCTCGCCATGCGTCACCTTGAGCGTTGTATGGCCGACGGTGTCGACGATGCTTTTCGGAAGTGTCGGACCCAGAACATAGCCCTTGTTGCCGATGCGTTCGGCCAGATAAAGCAGGAAGGACACCTGCCCGCTTTCCACGATGCTGCTGGCCAGAAGCTCGGCGCCGAGATGGCATTCGGCGATCGCCTCGACGATCTCCTCGCGGCTGTAATCACCGTTCTGACGGACCGGGAGATCCTGTCCCAGGCGAACTGCCACTTCCGCCTCGAACTTCATGCCCGGACGCCAGGAAATCGATGCGCCGGAGACGGCCTCGAAATAAGGATGCAAGGGTGCCAGGACAGGCTCGCCCGCAGGCGACATGGCCACCTTCCATGCGTGTGTGGAGATGCGCTCTTCGGCGGCAAGAAAATTCTGCGCGTCCATCGCTTCGCGCAAAGTCGCGGGCAAAGCGAAATCCGCCGTTGGCGCTTTTTCGCCTGACTTTTCAAGGCCACTCAAACGCGCGGCCAGTGCCCGCGGATCGAAACCCTCGCCGGATGAAACTGTCATGTCGTGCTTTCCTCACCTGGTATGAAATGCGCTTCAACTCTACCGGCATTCATAGATGGCGCAAATAGTCGATCCGGAAAGAGTCTTATGCTAGCGCGGCGTACCAGCGACGCCGATAGTCATGCAAGTGAAAGATCTCGCGCGGCGGAAAATGCTTCTCTTTGCCTGTCATCGGCGCAATTCCAGTCAGAAGTGCAGCGCCGGCGCTTGTGCCCGTCGAGCCGGGAACGGCGATCACATCCCGTCCAGTGAGCGCTGCGACCACATCGAGATAGGTCTCGTTCAACGAGAACGGACCCTCTACGACAATGGGGCCGCCGGCGCCGATCAATCCCAGGCATGCTTCGGTCATCAGCGCCAGATAGAGGCAGACCGCCGCATAACGTTCGCCAGAACTCGCCGCCTCCGCGTTGATCCAGCGCCGCTCCTTGCCCGGGAATGGCCCGGACCCAGGCGCCACATTGGGCAACAGCATCATGCCTTTTTCGATGACACCGGGCATGGCCGCGACCGCGTCCTCGATCGCCACCGGACCGATCTCGGCCGACAGGATTTCGAATTCGCGCCCGCCCATGAACCGTGACGACGGAACCGCGCGCCCGTAGGCATCGACATTGGCAAGCGTATCGCGCTTCGGATCGAGATGGTCGAGATCGCCACCGACACCGAAATTCACCACCCACGTACCCGTCGAGACAACGGCGAACGGAACTTGCCGGCTGACCAGATGCGGCAGCAGCGAAGCATTAGAATCGTGAATTCCGCAATACACCGGAACGGGCGTGGAAAGGCCGATCACCTCGGCGATGTCAGGCAGCACTGGTCCGAGCGTGTCGAAGGCCGACCGGATCGGCGCCATCAGCGGCCGGATGCCAAGTGTATCGACAAGGCTGGAATAGCTCGATGCGCGCGGGTTCCACAGATCCGTGTGGCAACCGAGCGACGTCACCTCGTTGGCCGCAACACCTGTCAGCCGCGCCGCCCAGTATTGGGCGTAGGTGACGATGGTGGCGACACCGGCGAATGCTTCTGGAAACGCCGTCTGCTGATAGTGCAGTTGCGCTCCGATATTCAAGCCCATCGACTGGCGCGGCGAATAGGTTTCGTCGAATGACGGGCGCAGCGCGGTATAAGCGTCGATAATATCTCGTGGATATTCGTGCTCGTAATCGAGCACCGGCATGGCGAGCGCCCCATCCGCAGCAAGCAGAGCGGCGCTAGCACCATGCGTGGTAATCGAGATCGCATCGAAACCGGGCGAGACGGCAAACTGCTTCAGCGCGTCGAGCGCGAAAGCCCACAGCGCATCCACATCATAATGCGGGTAGAGACCCGACTTGATCATCACGTTCGGGGTCTTGACGACCGCGACCTCGGCGCCGGTAGCGCTGTCGAGCACGACCACCTTGGCATTCGTCTTGCCGATATCGACAACCGCGACGCGGGCGTAGCTCTGGCTTGATGTCATGGCATATGAAAGACGGTGACGAGGTCGGTCTGGACAGGCGAATTATCCGGATTGGTGGCCATGATATCGCGCATATGCGCCCACCAGCGCTTCATCACGGGGTGCTCCGGCAGGCTCGACAGCGTGTTGTCGCTGGTGCGCGTCAGAACGCCGAACAGCGCGTTGGTCTCGCGGTCGAGATGGATGGAATAATCGCTGGCGCCGGATTGGTGCAGCAGATCGACCAGCTCCGGCCAGATTTCGTCATGGCGCTTGATATACTCGGCTTCCATGCCGGGATTGAGCGTCATCTTGAAGGCGTGTTTTTCCAGCGTCATTTCGAACTCATGGCTTTGATACGGCGAGCGATGATCGGGATCGCGATGGTGATGATCAGCAGCAAGCCGATGAAGATCGACATGACGATGCCGGGAACGTTCAGCAGGCCGAGGCCGAAGGTGACGAGACCCATGACGAAGGCCGCGATGACAACGCCGCCGATCTTGCCGGAACCGCCGAGGATCGACACGCCGCCGAGAACCACCATGGTGACGACCTCGAGCTCCCAACCCTGCGCGATCGACGGGCGCGTCGAGCCGAGCCGCGAGGTCAGGCAGACCGAGGCGATGCCGCTCATCACGCCCGTCAGCATGAAGAGAATGAACTTCACCCGCTCGACAGGGATGCCGGAGAAGCGCGCGGCGAAGTCGTTGTTGCCGATCGTGTAGACTTGGCGCCCGAAATTGGTGGCGTGCAGCAGGATCGCGAACAGGATCGCCAACACGATGAAGAGCACGAACTCGAACGAGAAGACCCAGACGACGTAACCCTGCCCGAAGAAGGCGAAATCCTCGGGATAGTTCCCGTAAGCCTGGTCGCCCAGCACGATGTAGGAGATGCCGCGAAACAGGCTCATCGTGCCGATGGTGACGACGATGGAGGGAAGCTTCATCACCGAAACGAGGAAACCGTTGAACATGCCGCACAGCAGCCCGACGCCGACGCCGATCGCGACGAGACCCGGTGCGCCGACACCCGCCTGCGCCGCGGCGCCCATGGCGGTCGAGGCCAGCGCGATGATGGCGGCGACCGACAGGTCGATCTCGCCGGATATGACGAGCAGCGCCATTGCAAAGGCGATCATCGCCTTTTCGGTGAAGTTGAAGGTCGCGTCAGAGAGGTTCCAGGCATCCAGGAAGTAGGGCGATGCCAGCGAATTGAAGATGAAGATCACGACGGCAACGCCGAAGAGCAGCACTTCCCAGCTGGACATGATCCGCTTGAACGGAGTTCCAAGGCGATCAGGGATGACGCGCTTTTCGGTGGTCGTGGAAACGACGGTGCTCATGCTGCCACCTCTACTGGAGTTTCCGCGGCGGCCTTGTCGCGCAGGATGATGCGGCCGCGATTGCGCTCGCGCCTTGCGTTGAAGACGACGGCGAGAATGATGACGGTGCCGGAGATCGCCATCTGCGTGAAGGGCGAGATGCCGATGACGGGCAGCGCGTTCTTGATCACGCCGAGGAAGAGCGCGCCGAGCACGGTGCCAAGCACCGATCCGACGCCGCCGGCGATCGAGATGCCGCCGATGACGCAGGCAGCGACGCTATCGAGCTCGAAGCCATTGGCGATATCGACATAGGCGACCGCATAGCGCGAAACCCAGAGGTAGCTCGCAAGACCGGCAAGCGCGCCCGACAGGACGAAGGCAAGGAACTTCGTCCAGCCGACATCGACACCGGCATAGACGGCGGCGGTCGGATTGCCGCCGGCGGCATAGGTGGAGCGGCCGAACTGGGTGTATTTCAGCACGACATAGATAAGCGCGACGATGATGATCGCGGCCCAGCTCAAAACCGGCATGCCGAGAACAACAGTGCGGGGAACATTGAGGAAGGTTGGCGTCATCTGGTGCGCGTTGACCCACTCGCCGCCCGAGAGCACGAAGGCCATGCCGCGATAGAGGGTGAGCGTTCCCAACGTCACCACGATCGGCGGGATCTCGAGCGCCCAGACGAGGAAGCCATTGATGGCGCCGAGGCAGGCGCCGATGAGGACCGCGGCGAGGATCAGGACAATCAGGGGCAGATCCGGATGCGCCGCGTTCAGCATCGCGATCGCCATGCCGGTGAAGGCGAGGTTGGCCGCAACCGACAGGTCGATCGACTTCGTCAGGATGACGGTCATCTGCGCCAGCGCCAGGATGATCAGGATCGACGTGTCGTTGAAGATGCCGGCGAGGTTTCCAGGGGTCGCAAAGCCGTCAGCCCGGGTCGAAAAGGCTGCGATCATCACCGCGATGATGATGAAAAGCAGCGTTTCGCGTTTTCTCAAGAGTCTGGACATGCTGGTTACCTCAAGCGTTCCCGGTGGCGGCGCGCACCAGCGTTTCCGGCGTCAGGTCCTTGCGCTCGAAAAGGCCGGCCGACAGGCCCTCCTTCATGACAAGCACCCGGTCGGACATTCCGATGATCTCCGGCAGCTCCGATGAGATCATGATGATGGAGAGGCCCTCGGCGGCGAGCTCGCTGATGAAGCCATGCACCGCCGCCTTCGAGCCGATATCGATACCCTTGGTCGGTTCATCGAGGATGATGACCTTGGGCATGGTCGCAAGCCACTTGCCGATGACCACCTTCTGCTGGTTGCCGCCCGACAATGTTCCAACGGGAACCGAAAGTGCCGCCGCGCGCAGATCGAGCCGCTCGGCATATTTGCGCGCCAGCGCGAATTCGTTGGCCGCCTTCAGGAAGCCCTTGCGCGACGTGCGCCCGAGCGATGGCAGCGTCATGTTCTGGTAGATCGGCATGGGCAACGCCAGGCCGTGACGGCCGCGCTCTTCCGGCACGTAGACGATGCCAGCCCTGATGGCGTCGAGCGGCGAATTGATGCTGATCTCACGACCGTCAAGCATGAGCTTGCCCGATAGCGGTTTGGTGATGCCGAACAGGGACTGACAGAGCTCGGAGCGGCCGGCGCCGATCAGGCCGTAGATCCCGAGGATCTCACCCTTGCGCAGCGTCAGCGAGATATCGCGGAACTCGGTCTGGTGGCAGTATTTCTCGACCTGCAGCACCGGCCCGCCGATCGCGACGTCGATCTTCGGAAACGCATTCTCGACATCGCGGCCGACCATCATGCGGACGATCTCGTCCTGTGGTGTGGCCTTGAGATTGCCGTGACCGACGGCGCGGCCGTCGCGGAAGACCGCGAAGTTGTCGGCGATCTCGTAGAGTTCGTCGAACTTGTGACTGATGAAGAGGATCGCCTTGCCCTGGGCCTTCAGGCCTTCGACGATGCGGAAGAGATCGTCGATCTCCTTGCGCGACAGGGCGGCGGTCGGTTCGTCCATGATGACGATGCGGGCCTCGATCGACAGCGCGCGGGAGATTGCCACGAGGTGGCGTTGCGCGATCGAGAGGTCCTTCAGGCGGATCGTCGGATCGATATTGCTTTCAAGCGAGGTGAGCAGCGCCTTGGCACGGCTGTTCATCAACTTCCAGTCGATGGTGCGGAAGCGCGTGCGCGGCGCATGGCCGAGGAAGATGTTTTCAGCAACCGTCAACTCGTCGAAGAGCACGGTTTCCTGGTGGATCGCGGTGACGCCGGCATCGATCGCGGCCTGCGCATTGGCAAATGTCGTCGGCTGGCCGTCGACGAGGATTTCGCCTTCGTTCGGGCGGTAGATGCCGGTCAGGATCTTGACGAGGGTCGATTTGCCGGCGCCATTTTCGCCGATCAGCGCGGTGACCTTGCCGGGATAGAGCGCGATGCTGACGTTATCGAGCGCCTTCACGCCAGGGAAGATCTGCGAGATGCCGCGCATCTCGAGAATTGCGGGTACGTCGTTTGCCGCGACGCTTGCAACAGAGTGTTGAAGGGCGTTGTTCATCAGCGCTTACCAGTGTTCATTGGGAAGGGCCCGGCGGCAGTGCCGCCGGGTTTTGTCTGTCCACGAAAGGTTTAGAAAACCTTCGAGAACTGGTCGATGTTCGACGCGTTGTAGATGAAGGGATCGGCCATTGCGGCTTCGCCCTTGTCGTCTACCTTGATCTTGCCCATGCGGCCGGCTTCGATTTCGGTGCCCGGTGCACCGGTCGCGTCACCCTTTACGAGGTGATAGGCGATCTGCGTTGCGGAGTAGCCGAGGTCGATCGGGTTCCAGATCGCGAATTCCTTCGTCGCACCGGACTTGATCGCACCGGCCATTTCGGACGGCAGGCCGAGACCTGTTACGTAGACCTTGCCGACGAGACCCTTGTCTTCGACAACCTTGGAAGCGGCCAGAACGCCGACCGTCGTCGGAGCGACGATGACCTTGACGTTCGGGTTGGACTTCAGGAGGCCTTCAGCTTCGCGATAGGACTTGTCGGAGAGGTCGTCGCCGTAAACGGTGGTGACGAGGTTCATGCCGGCGAAGTCCTTGAGCTGCTTCTTCATCTCACCGATCCAGATGTTCTGGTTCGTCGAGGTGGTCGTTGCCGACAGGATCGCGAAGTCACCCTTGCCGCCTTCGAGGTGATCCTTGACGAGCGTCAGGCACATCTTGCCGATCAGTTCGTTGGACGATGGGTTCAGCTGCAGGATGCGGCCGTCCTTGTTGACACCGGAATCCCAGGAGATGACCTTGATGCCGCGCTGCTTGGCCTTCTTGAGGGCCGGGATGACAGCGTCGGGATCGTTGGCGGAGATCGCGATGGCGTCGACGCCCTGCGCGATCAGCGAGTTGATGACTTCGATCTGGCCTTCGGCCGTCGTCGAGGTCGGGCCGGTGTAGATGACTTCCACGCCGCCGAGTTCCTTGGCTGCTTCCTGGGCGCCCTTGTTGGCGGCTTCAAAGAAGCCGTTGCCGAGCGACTTGACCACGAGGCCAATCTTGATGTCCTTGGCGCTTGCAGCACCTGCCATCAATGCGACGGCAAAGGCGACGCCCACCGCCAGTGTCTTTGCGAGTTTCATGCTTTCTTCCTCCCACGTTGATTGACTTGACTACATCCTGCCAGTGCCGCTCAGGCGACCGACGAGGAATCCTCCCTTGCCTGCGAGACCATGCTCGCAACGACGAGCTTGACGCCCGCATCCTCGATCATCCGCACCGCCTCGTCGGAGACCCCCTCGTCCGTAATGATCGTCGTGACGCGATCGAGCCCGCACAGAATAAGGCTCGAGCGGCGATGAAACTTGCTGGAATCGACCATGACGATCAGCTCGTCGGCCTGATGCATCAGCTTCTGCTCGCTCTGGATGATCTGCGCATCCGCTTCCATGATGCCGAGCGGACCAACGCCCTGCGCGCCGATGAAGAAGCGACGCGCATAGAAATTGCGGATCGCGTCATTGTCGAAAGGCGACAGGATGAGGCTCTGCTCGCGATAGATCACGCCACCCGGAACAGTGACCGTGTTCTTCGAATGCTTGACCAGATGCTCGGCGATCGCGAAGGAATTGGTCATCACCTGCATGCGATGCGCCGCCATGAAATGCACCATCTGGAAGGTGGTCGTTCCGCCATTGATGATGATGGCGTCGCCAGGATCGCAGAGATCGACGGCTGCGCGCGCAATTGCGCGTTTTTTATCGGAGTTGACCGATTCTGAAACCCGGAAAGGCCGGCCGGCGAGATTGCCGAGCTGCGGCGGATGCACGGCTTCCGCCCCGCCACGCACGCGCCGGATCTTTCCCTGCACGTGAAGCGCTGCGATATCGCGCCTGATCGTCGCCTCGGAAGCCTCGGTCAGCTCGGAAATATCCTGAACCGTCACGACCGACTTTTCCTGTACGGCGCTCAATATGATGCGATGGCGTTCGCGTTCGTGCATGGGTTCCTCCTACATCGTTTATTTCGCAGTTGTGACAATGTGTCAATCATAAGCGATCATATTTTTCCATATTGCGTTGCAACATAATCGTTTTTGATCGTTTTCGATTGACAGCGCCGCTTTTGATGAGCGATACCGTCACCGCAAAGGGCGTATTACTCATTTTCACGTCCTGAAGAATTCTACATGGGAGGATGACATGGCGGCAACCGTCCGGCTTCTGGATAACCGTTGGGATGACTCGTACGCTGCAGGCCTGGATGAGCCTGGAAAGCTGCTCTATCGCTCGAACCTGCTGGGCGCCGACAAGCGCATCACCAACTATGGCGGCGGCAACACCTCTGCCAAGGTCATGGAAACCGACCCGCTGACCGGCGAAAAGGTCAAGGTTCTCTGGGTCAAGGGTTCGGGCGGCGACGTCGGCACCATCAAGCTCGATGGTTTCGCCACCCTCTACCAGGACAAGCTGGATTCGCTGAAGGGCATCTACAAGGGTGTCGAAGACGAAGACCGCATGGTCGGCTTCCTCCCCCATTGCACCTACAATCTCAACAGCCGCGCCGCCTCGATCGATACGCCGCTGCATGGTTTCGTGCCCTTCACGCATGTCGACCACATGCACCCCGATGCCATCATCGCGATCGCCGCTTCGAAGAACTCCAAGGAGCTGACCCAGCAGATCTTCGGCGCTGACATCGGCTGGCTTCCCTGGCGCCGCCCGGGATTCCAGCTCGGCCTCGACCTCGAAGCCTTCGTCAAGGCGAACCCGAATTCCAAGGGCGTCGTGCTCGAAAGCCATGGTCTCTTCACCTGGGCAAACGACGCCAAGGCCTGCTACGAGCTGACGCTTGAGATCATCAACAAGGCGATCGTCTGGTTTGCCGAAAAGACCGAAGGCAAGACGATCTTCGGTGGCGCGGCCACCGAGAGCTTGGCCGCCGAACAGCGCCGCGCCATCGCCGCCCGCCTGATGCCCGAAATTCGCGGTCGCATCGGCAAGGCGGAACGCAAGCTCGGCCATTTCGACGACCAGGACGCCGTTCTCGAATTCGTCAACTCGAAGAACCTCCAGCCGCTCGGCGCGCTCGGCACCAGCTGCCCCGACCACTTCCTGCGCACCAAGATCCGCCCGCTGATCGTCGATTTCGACCCGGCAAAGCCGGATGTGGATGCGATCGTTGCCGGTCTCGACAAGGCGCTCGAAGACTACCGCGCCGACTACGCGCGCTATTACAACGACTGCAAGCATGACAATTCGCCCGCCATGCGCGACGCGAACCCGGTCATCTTCCTCGTTCCCGGCGTCGGCATGCTGTCTTTTGCCCGCGACAAGGCAACGGCGCGCATTGCCAGCGAGTTCTACGTCAACGCCATCAACGTCATGCGCGGCGCATCGACCGTTTCCGAATATCAGGGACTGCCTGAGCAGGAAGCCTTCGACATCGAATACTGGCTGCTCGAGGAAGCCAAGCTTCAGCGTATGCCGAAGCCGAAGAGCCTGGCCGGCAAGGTTGCCTTCGTCACCGGCGGCGCCGGCGGCATCGGTCGTGCAACGGCTGCCCGCCTGATCGGCGAAGGTGCCTGCGTGGTTCTGGCCGACATCGACCAGGAAGCGCTCGACAGCACGAAGGCCGATTTCGCCAAGCAGTTTGGCGCCGATGCCGTTCGCGGCGTCAAGCTCGACGTGACCAAGGAAGACGGCGTGATCTCGTCCTTCGCGGAAGCCTGCGTCGAGTTCGGCGGCGTCGATATCCTGGTCTCGAACGCCGGTATCGCCTCGTCCGCGCCGATCGAAAGCACCGAGCTTTCGATGTGGAACAAGAACATCGATATTCTGGCAACCGGCTACTTCCTGGTTTCGCGCGAAGCCTTCCGCCTGTTCCGCAAGCAGAACCTCGGCGGCAACGTCGTGTTCGTCGCTTCGAAGAACGGCCTGGCATCGTCGCCGAACGCGGCCGCCTATTGCACAGCCAAGGCTGCCGAGATCCATCTCGCCCGTTGCCTGGCGCTGGAAGGCGCAGAAGCCGGTATTCGTGTCAACACCGTCAACCCGGATGCGGTCCTGCGCGGATCGAAGATTTGGAACGGCGAGTGGCGCGAGCAGCGTGCGGCCTCGTCGAAGATCGAGATCAACGAGCTGGAGGAGCACTACCGCAAGCGCTCCATGCTGAAGCTCAACGTCTTCCCTGAAGACATCGCCGAAGCGATCTACTTCCTGGCGTCCGATCTCTCGGCAAAGTCCACCGGCAACATCATCAACGTCGATGCCGGCAACGCGCAAAGCTTCCCGCGCTGATTGCTACCGCCGGAGGATCACCCATACCGCATGGATGATCCCCGGCACGTAGCCGCACAGCGTCAGCAATATGTTTAGCCAAAACTGCAGGCCGATACCGACCTGCAGGAATACGCCGACAGGTGGCAGGATGATCGCGAAAAGAATGCGTATGATGTCCAAGGTCGCCTCGTTATTGATTTAGGTATTTCACGCATCGAAACGCGGACAGGAGCCGTTTGGTTCGATGCGAAGAGGGAGGAACTGATGGCCGAGACCAAAATCGCGCAGGATGTGATTGCGCAGGAAAACGACAAGCGCGCATCCGCGCTTAAATCCGATTACGAAGCGCTGGGCGCCAATCTCTCGCGCCGTGGCGTGGACATTGAAGCGATCACGCGCCGCGTCTCCGAGTTCTTCGTCGCCGTTCCATCCTGGGGCGTCGGCACCGGCGGCACGCGCTTTGCCCGCTTCCCCGGCACCGGCGAGCCGCGCGGCATCTTCGACAAGCTGGACGACTGCTCCGTCATCAACGAGCTGACGCGCGCGACACCAAACGTCTCGCTCCACATTCCTTGGGACAAGACCGACGTCAAGGAACTGAAGGCGAAGGGCGACCAGCTCGGCCTCGGTTTCGACGCGATGAACTCCAACACCTTCTCCGACGCGCCCGGCCAGGCCCATTCCTACAAGTACGGATCGCTCAGCCACACCGACGCGGCAACGCGCGCGCAGGCCGTCGAGCACAACATAGAATGCATCGAGATCGGCAAGGCGATCGGCTCCAAGGCGCTGACCGTCTGGGTCGGCGACGGCTCGAACTTCCCGGGCCAGAGCAACTTCACCCGCTCCTTCGAACGCTACCTCGCCTCGATGGCCGACATCTACAAGGCGCTGCCCGACGATTGGAAGCTGTTCTCAGAGCATAAGATGTACGAGCCAGCCTTTTACTCAACGGTCGTGCAGGACTGGGGCACCAACTATCTGATCGCCCAGACGCTCGGCCCGAAGGCGCATTGCCTCGTCGACCTCGGCCACCATGCGCCGAACACCAATATCGAGATGATCGTTGCCCGGCTGATCCAGTTCGGCAAGCTCGGCGGCTTCCACTTCAACGACTCGAAGTATGGCGACGACGACCTCGACGCCGGCTCGATCGAGCCCTACCGCCTGTTCCTCGTGTTCAACGAGCTGGTCGAGGCCGAGCAGCGCGGCGTCAATGACTTCAACCCGGCCCACATGATCGACCAGTCGCACAATGTGACCGACCCGATCGAAAGCCTGATCAACAGCGCCAACGAAATCCGCCGCGCCTACGCGCAGGCGCTGATCGTCGACCGCAAGTCGCTGGCAGGCTTCCAGGACGAGAACGACGCCTTGATGGCGACAGAGACACTGAAGCGCGGTTATCGCACCGATGTCGAGCCGATCCTTGCCGAAGCCCGTCGTCGCGCTGGCGGCGCTATCGATCCGGTCGCGACCTATCGCGCCAGCGGCTACCGTAAGAAGGTTGCCGCGGAGCGCCCGGCGTCCGTGGGCGGCAGCGGCGGCATCATCTGAGGTCGAAGAATTGCTCGAGCCGCCGCGACAATCGCGGCGGCTCGAATTTTAATCAGACGGCGCCGCGCGTCTCGACATAGAGCGCGTAGACCGAATGGCTGGAAGCCATGTAGAGGCGGTTCTTTTTCGGCCCGCCGAAGACGAGGTTCGGGCAGCGTTCCGGCAGCTTGATGAAGCCGATTGCCTTGCCGGCCTTGTTGAAGATCTTCACGCCGTTAAGATCTTCCGGCTTGGCGCCGGCTGCACCCGAAGAGCCCCATCCGCACCACAGGTTGCCGTCGACATCGACCTTGAAGCCGTCGAGGCCGCCATTGTCGTCGGCGGTGATCAGCGCCTTCTTGTTGGAAAGCGAAAAACCGTCCTTGGCGACGTCGTAGGACCAGACGATGCGATAGGGCTGTGCACGGCCTTCGACGATATAGAGCTTCTTCTCGTCTTCCGAGAAGGCGAGGCCGTTCGGACCCTTCAGCTCGTCGGTGACGAGGCTGAGCTTCCCATCCGGTGAGATGCGATAGACCGAGTGCGGCAGTTCCGGTTCGGCCTTGTCGCCTTCCCATTCGCCGGCAATGCCGAAGGTCGGGTCGGTGAACCAGATCGAGCCGTCCGACTTGCAGACGATATCGTTCGGCGAGTTGAGCTTCTTGCCCTTGTAATTATCGGCCAGGACCGTGATCGAGCCGTCATATTCGGTGCGGGTGACGCGGCGCGTCAGGTGCTCGCATGACAGAAGCCGGCCCTGCATATCGCGGGCATGACCGTTCGAATAGTTTGAATTCGGGTTGAAGACACTCCAGGTCTCGTTGGTCTCGTCGTATTTCATGACCCGGTTGTTCGGCACGTCACTGACGAGAAGATAGCGACCATCGCCGAACCAGACAGGGCCTTCCAGCCAGCGTGCGCCGGTGGCGACCTGTTCCAGCGAAGAGCTGGCGACGCGATATTTGGCAAAGCTAGGGTCGAGAACCTGAATGGCCGGATCCGGATAGATTGGCGATGGGGTGAAGCCGATCGACTGTGCGGCTGCGACCTTCGGCAGAACGGCGCCCGCCAGCGCGGCTCCGGACATGGCAATGACGTTGCGGCGTGTGTAAACCACTAAGCATCCTCAATATGATTTGTGTCAAAAGGACCCACGGGCTCGCGGGCTGCGATCAAAATCGTGATCACGCGCTCATGTATGTTGACCTATACGTGTGCCGCAATGACACTTTTAGGTCATTCAGCCGACTGGTTAATCAGCCGTGACCAGAACATCGTCAACAACGTGACGGAAAATTAGACAGCATAAATATATGTTTATGCTTTCACACCGACATGCTTTGACAAAACGCATCTCTACTGTCGATTCTATTCGCTTGGCTTGGCAAGGTCAGATTTCTTTAATGATAAGCGCCTAGGTTGAAGCCACAATATCGTGGATGTCTCCCCGATGTTTTGCGCATGATGCGTTGTCTCACCGTTTTCTGATGTCATTTTTTCTTGCGATCGAGGTCCCCTCGACCGCAGGCGGCCCGATGCCATTTCACCACGATTTCCAAGGTGCCTCATGTTGAAAAACCTGAAGATAAAAACCAAATTCCTTATGGCTATTGCCATGCTCGGCCTCGTTTCCATGGCAGGCCTGCTGTATCTCACCGATAAGTTCAGCGCGGCCAATCAGCAGTATACCGGCTTCCTTCAGAACGAGAGCCAAGCGGCGACCTTCAGCGCCCGCGCGGCAGCAGGCATCTGGACATCCACGACGTGGCTGAGCCGCGCTGTCGCGCAGCAGCCCGGTTCCCCCGCTTTCGACAATATCTCCAAGCGTTTTGCCACGGAATTCGACGGCGCGCGCAAGCGCCTCGCGCAGGTGTCCGAGCTGGTCCCCAGCCGCAAGAGCGCGATCGACGAACTGCTTGCCGGCGCCGATGGCCTGAAGTCGCTCGGCGATCAGCTTCTTGCTGCGCACGCCGCCGGAAACGCGGAGCAGACGCAACAGCTTTCCACAAAGCTAGATGATACGATCATTGGCCTGTCGCCCAAGTTCGGCGCCAACAACAAGGCAATGGCGGATCTGCTGGAACAGGGAGGCAGCCAGCTCTCGGCTTCCGTTTCCTCTACCATCTTCTACACCCTTGTCGGCATTACGTTTGGCGTTATCGCGGCAATCGCCTTTGCCATGGTCATCGCCCAGAAGGGTGTGACGACACCGATGGCGAAACTTCGCGAGCGCATGGAAACGCTTGCCTCCGGCGAGACCGGCAAAGAGGTTGACGGTCTCGATCGACGCGACGAGATCGGCCAGATGGCTGCAGCGGTTGCCGTGTTCCGGACCAATGCGATCGACCGCATGCGCATCGAGCAGCAGGCGGAAGCCACCCGCTCGATGAGCGAAAGCGAACGCCTTGAGCGCGAAGCGGAGAAGGCTAATGAGGCGGCCAACCTGCAGCGAGCAGTCAAGGCTCTTGGCGGCGCGCTGGGCAATCTCGCCGATGGTGATCTGAATTGCCGCATCGACACGCCGTTCACCGGTGACCTCGATACGCTTCGCCAGGACTTCAACGCCGCGATCTCCAAGCTCAATAACGCGCTTCAGGCGGTTGGCGCCAATGCAAGCGCCATCAGTGCAGGGTCGAGCCAGATCCGCGCCTCCGCCGACGACCTTTCCAAGCGCACAGAGCAGCAGGCAGCCTCCGTTGAGGAAACCGCAGCAGCGCTGGAAGAGATCACGACGACGGTCAAGGATGCAGCAGGGCGCGCAAGCGACGCCAGCCAGCTTGTCGCCAAGACGCGCGAAGCAGCGGAACGCTCCGGCGAAGTCGTGCGCAACGCCGTGACCGCGATGCACCTGATCGAGCAGTCCTCGAACGAGATCAGCAACATCATCGGCGTGATCGACGACATCGCGTTCCAGACCAACCTTCTCGCCCTCAATGCCGGCGTGGAAGCCGCCCGTGCCGGTGAGGCAGGCAAGGGCTTCGCGGTCGTCGCCCAGGAAGTCCGTGAACTGGCGCAGCGTTCGGCGCGTGCCGCCAAGGAGATCAAGGCGCTGATCACCGCCTCGGGTTCGCAGGTTGAGTCCGGTGTGGAACTGGTCGGCGAGGCCGGCAAGGCTCTCGATGCGATCGTCGCCGAAGTTCAAGAGATCAACCGACATGTTCACGCGATCGCCGAAGCGTCGCGCGAGCAGTCACTTGGCTTGCAGGAGATCAACACGGCCGTGAACACCATGGACGAAGGCACGCAGAAGAATGCCGCCATGGTCGAGGAAACGACCGCGGCCAGCCACAGCCTCGCGCATGAAGCCATGGCGCTGTCTCAGCTCATGGCCCAGTTCAAGCTGGACGGGGGCGCCGTTGCGAACCAGGGACGCCCGAGTTTTGCCAAGCCTGCGGCGACGACCGCCAGCCACGGCCCCGTCGCCTCGCCTGCACGGCAGCTTGGCCAGAAGTTGACCAACGCGTTTCGCGGAAACGCCGCGCTCAAGCAAGAGCCGGAATGGTCTGAATTCTGACCTACATCGCTTAGAAAACGGAGCCCGAAAGGCTCCGTTTTTTTATGCAGACGCACCGCGCGATCGCCGGCATCAGCATGGATCGCCAAAAACAAAAAAAGCCGCCGCCAATGTGGCGACGGCTTTCGGGGGGCAGGGAAGCCCAAGGCGTTAGCAATAGCTGCAGATCGCGGCCGGATTGCTCTTGATGACGTCGATGAATTTCTTGACCGGATTGGCGCGCTGTTCGCGCTTTACCGCCGCCGTCTCCAGGAGCCGCTTGAAATCTTCAAGCTTCACGCCATCGGCGCGCATCACCATGGCGATCAGGGGGTCGCGAAGGGCTTCGGATATCGTCAGGTCGTCTCTGGTCTTTCTCATGGCTCAGTCCTCCTTTCGTGGGCGGTCGCCCGTGTTCCACTTCGGCCGCGCTGCCCTCTCGGCAATTGACTTCCGCGAAAAGTGGTGTTACCGGTAAGTAACAATGCATTTGTTACCGATCGGTCACATGGATGTCAAGGACATTGTCTGCAGAAAAATCAAAAACTTCGACAGCTATTCTGCCTGCAGGCACTGATGAAAAGATCCCTCCTAGGGAACGTATCGTCTCGACCGCGGCGGAGCTTTTTCGTGAACACGGGATCCGTGGCATCGGCGTCGATGCCATCGCCGAAGGCGCTCTCACAAACAAGATGACGCTCTACCGGCACTTCGGATCGAAGGACGAGCTGGTATGCGAAACCCTGCGCCGCGCCTCCGAAAAAGCCGAAGCGATCTGGCGCGAGCTGGAAGCCACGCATCCCGACGACGCCCGCGCCCAGCTGCTTGCCTGGATCGAGCTCCGGACACAGAGCCTTTGCGGCGATCAGGTCGGCTGCGATCTTGCAAACGCGGCGATCGAGCTCAAGGGTGAAGGCCACCCCGCCTATAGCGTCATCGAACGCCATAAGGCAGAGCAACGCGACAGGCTCGAGGCACTCTGTCTCGCCGCCGGCGCGCGCGAACCGCAGCTGCTGGCCGACACGCTGACCCTGCTTCTGGAAGGCGCCCGCGTCACCCGTCAGTCGATGGGCAAGGACAACTGTTGCGGCCACTTCTCCAAGGCGTGCAACGCCGCTGTCGCGGCGTTCGCCTGAGCGCCGGTCTCTAAGCTTGGAACTTTCGTGAGGGCGACTCGTTTTCAACCAGATGTGGAAACACGGTTGAGCGAGAAGATGAACTACATTTATCTCCATCGCCTGTATGCCAAACGGGCGGAGCTTGAGGCCAAGCTCGAACTCTATGATGCGCGCGATTGCTTCGGTGACGAGGATGTCAACGACGGCACCGATCGTGAGTTGCGTTCTCGGATCGAGGAAATCTCGGCGGAGATTGATACGCTCGAACATTCCCGCGTCGGATAACGCAACCGACTAGCGACCGGCATCGAGCAGCTCGATCGTGCGATGATCGAACGATCCATCGTAGAATTGCTCTACCACCCGATGGAAGGGCGACCCGTGATCGCTGACCGCCGCGAACAACGTCATCGACGATCGCAGCTTCTGATCATCGGGAGAGCCGAAGACCTCATGCGCGGATTTTCCATCGATCGATAATACGGCTTCGACGCAGCGTAATAGCCGAGCACCGAGAATGGGCTCTGCCAGATAGGCCGAGGCCTCGCCAGCCGAGCGGATCGCATATTTCTCGGCCGTTGGCGACGTGCCGAGACCGGCCATCTGCGGAAAGATGAACCACATCCAGTGCGAGCGCTTGCGGCCATTCCTGAGCTCCGCAAGCGCGCGATCATAGACACCGTTTTGAGCTTCGATAAAGCGATCGAGATCGTAGTCGATATCACCGGACATGATGCCCTCCCCCGACTAGAACTATGTCACGATCGACGTTTCTCCAGTTTAAGCCGGAAGAACTCAGGACAATTCCTCAGCAGGACTTGTCGGGATAGGGGCTGTGCTCCCGGCAATAATCCAGCGACGGGCCAGAATCCGAGATCGCCCCGACGGGCGCGAGATCGACAGCCGATGCCGTCGAGGTGTTCATATGCGCGACATACCCCGCCGCGCCAAGAACCAGCAGGGCTCCAACGATCATAAACCGCTCCGACACCGATGGCAGGCTGGTTGCCTTGATGTGTTCCACGTATTCGCGCTCGCCCATACCGTCCAACTCTTCGTCCGTTGCATGATGATGGACCGTGTCGCCGCGAGGGGCGCTCCAGCTGTCTACATCTCTCATTGTCTTGCTCCTGAAATCCGCGCGAGGTGCCTACAACATCCCTCGACCCGTGGCGTCTTTCGCGCATTCCCCATATGTGGTGGCAACCGCCACGGTTGAAGGCCGGATACGCAAACTCAGTGTTCATAAAATCGAACCAATCGGTTTGATCTGGCTTCAAGGGCTTGGCACTTCGAGGAAATTCGGCTTAGGTCGGGTATTCATCCAGACCACGGACACTGACATGACGAAATCATTTGGGGCGATGTCGATCGCGCAACTTTCCGTTCTCATCCAGAATGGCGCCGCCGATCCGGTCGAGGTTACCGAGGCGGTGCTTGAAGGTATCGAGGCGCATCCAGATCAGTCGATTTTCACCGAACTGCTGGCCGAGCGCGCGCTTGAAGAGGCCAAGGCGTCCTCGGCGCGGCTGAAGGCCGGCCGGTCGCGTGGCTTGCTCGAAGGCATTCCCGTTGCCTGGAAAGACCTGTTCGACATCAAGGGGCGTGCGACGACGGCCGGCTCCAAGGTCCTGCGGGACGCCCCCGTGGCAGAAGACGATGCTGCTGTCGTGACCGCGCTTGCCCAGGCCGGCATGGTCGCCGTTGGCTGCACCAACATGAGCGAATTCGCTTTTTCCGGCCTCGGCATCAACCCGCATTACGGAACGCCGCACAACCCGCGCAGCAAGGATGAGCCACGTATTCCCGGCGGCTCTTCTTCAGGCGCCGGTGCCGCGGTTGCGGCAGGCCTCGTCCCCGTGGCGATCGGCACCGACACGGGCGGATCGGTCCGCATACCCGCCGCCTTCAATGGCGTCGTCGGCTATAAGGCAACACGCGGACGCTATCCGATGGGCGGTGTCTTCCCGCTGGCGAAAAGCCTGGATTCGCTCGGCCCCCTTTGCCGCACCGTTCAGGACGCGATCTGGGTCGATGCGGCCATGCGCGGCCTGACCGCCGCACCCACCATCACCCCGAGCTCGCTTCGAGAACTGGATGTGATCATTCCCGATAATGTCGTGTTCGATGGCGCCGAGGCCGGCGTCGTCGCAGCTTTCGAGCAAGGCGTGGAGTGGCTGATCGCGGAAGGTGCTTCCGTCACCCGCGTCACCATCCCGGCCTTCGACGAGATTCTCGCCCTCATGGGCAAGTACGGCAGCCTGGTGACCGCGGAAGCCTTCGCGCTTCATCGCAAACGCCTCGCCGGGCCGGAGGCCGATCAGATGGACCACCGTGTCGTGCAGCGCACCCGCCTTGGCCAGACGATCACCATGCCTGACTACATCGCTATTATCGAAGCGCGCGAGCGGCTGATCGCGGAGGTCAATCGCATGGTCGGCGACAGTCTGGTCGGCGACAGTCTGGTCGCCTACCCGTCCGTCGCCCATGTCGCGCCGCCGATCGCGGCACTGGAGGCAAACGACGATCTGTTCTTCGCGACCAATGGCAAGACATTGCGCAACACCATGCTCGGCAACTTCCTCGATTGGTGCGGCGTTTCGATCTCTTGCGGCACCGGCGACGCGGATATGCCGGTCGGCCTGCTGCTTTCGGCAACCGCCGGCCGCGACGAGGCGCTGCTTGCCGCCAGCCTTTCGGCGGAAGCTGTGATCACGGGAGATTCCGTTTGAAATTCCAAGGCGTTGCTGCCTAGATAGGGTGGGAACGAGGAGGAGGAATGGAATGATCGAGGATATCGAGAACGGACGGTTTGCCGTCTCCACATGGTCGCTGCACCGCGCACTGGGCGCGGTCTATCCCTATAGCCCCGATCCGGCCAAGAGCGCGGCACCGCAGGAGCCTTACGGCCCCGGCAGCGTCGAGCTGATCGACGTTCCGCGCCAGCTTGCCGATCGCGGCATCCATCGGCTGGAGATCTGCTCCTTCCATCTGCCGAGCCTCGACGCGGACTATCTGCGGCGGCTGCGCGCAGCGCTCGATCAGTCCGGCGTCCTGCTCCAGACCCTGCTGGTCGAGGATGGCGACCCGAGCAACCCCGAGACGGCCGAGCGCGATATCCGCTGGATCGCCGGCTGGATCGAGATCGCAACCGCGCTTGGCGCGAGAAACATGCGCGTCATCGCGGGAAAGCAGCAGCCGAGCGACGAGAACCTCGCCCGCTCATCGGGACATCTCTCATGGCTGGCGGAGCAGGCCGAGGAGAGCGGCATTCGTGTCGTCACCGAAAACTGGTTCGATCTCCTGCCGTCGCCGCGAGAAATGAACTGGCTGCTTGACGATCTCGCCGGCAAGGTCGGCCTCAACGGTGATCTCGGCAACTGGTCGGCGCCGGACAAATATGCCGGTCTGGCGGACATCATGCGCCGCGCCGAGATCTGCCACGCCAAGGCGAACTACACCGCATCGGGCATGGACACCCAGGACTACGGCAAGTGCCTGGAAGCCTGCCGACAGGCGGGATATGCCGGTCCCTACACGCTGATCTACGATTCGCCGTTCTTCCCCGACGAATGGGACGGCATCCTTCTTCAGAAGGCCTTTATCGAGCAATTCCATCAAGATGAGCAGCGCGCCACGGGCTGAGCTGCGGAAGGAGACTGGCATGCCTGGTTCAACTGCGATCAACGACTTTTCGAAAAACCTCAGGTCGGGCGAAAGCGGTGGTCTGATTTCGGCCTGGATCGGCATCCCCGATCCGCTCTTCGTCAATCATCTCTCGCAGGAAGCCTTCAATGCCGTCGTGCTCGATATGCAGCACGGCGTCTGGGACATGGTGTCGGCCGCAAACGGCATTGGGCAGGGCAGGCTCGCCGGCAAGCCGGTGATGGCGCGTATTCCCGTCGGCGACTTCTCGACGGCCTCGCGGCTGCTCGATGCAGGCGCGTCCGGAATTATCGCGCCGATGATCAATTCGGTTGCGGATGCGCATGCCCTGGTCAAGGCGACGAAGTACCCGCCGCTCGGCGAGCGCAGCTGGGGACCGACGCTAGCGATGAACCACACCGGCCTCGCCGCCACGACCTATCTGGCGACGGCGAATATGGAAACCGTCGCGATCGCCATGATCGAGACCCGGGCAGCGCTCGATGCTGCCGACGACATTCTCGGTGTTGACGGCATCGACGGCATCTTCATCGGCCCATCGGACCTTTCCATTGCGCTCTCGAACGGCGCGCAGCTGGCGCCCGATACGGCGGAGATGGATGTCGTGCTCAAGCAGCTGCTCGATCGCTGCCGCGCGCATGGCAAGTTCGCCTGCATCTTTGGCAGCAATGGCGAGCGCGCCGGGCAGCTGCTGAAGATGGGATTCGATCTCGTTATCGCGGGCGCGGACACGCAACAGCTTCGCTCGGGCGCCGCGAACGCCATCGCCGCAGCGCGTAAAGGCCAAGCCGGCTGAGTTACTTCTTCTGTGCCAGCCAGATGACGTGGCGCGCGCCGCCACGTTTTCCGTTGGCGCGCGAATTGACGGCCTCGACCGCAAAGCCACTGTCGCGCACCCTGCGCGTGAAACTGGCATCGGGGCCGGATGACCAGACGGCCAGCACACCGCCGGGACGCAGGGCCTCACGTGCGGCCTTCAGCCCGGCGAAATCATAGAGCCCATCGTTCGATTGGCGGGTTAGCCCATCGGGTCCGTTGTCGACATCAAGCAGGATGGCGTCGAATTTTGCCCGGCTCGAACGAATGAGCTCGGAGACATCCCCCTGATGAATGCCGACGCGGGGGTCATCGAGACATCCCTTGAACACCTCGGCCATCGGCCCCCTCGCCCAGCTGACGACGGCAGGCACCAGTTCGGCGACGACGACGCTAGCATCCTTGGGAACGACGGCGAGTGCAGCGCGCAGCGTGAAGCCCATGCCGAGACCGCCGATCAGGATACTCGGGCGCGGCCGACCCTTGAGCTTGTCGTAGGAGAGCGTCGCGAGCGCTTCCTCGGAGCCAGACAAGCGGCTGTTCATCAGCTCGTTCGATCCGAGCATGATCGAAAATTCGCTGCCGCGCTGCTTCAGGCGCAGTTCGCCGGCCTCGCCGGGAATGGGAGCGGAATCGAGCTGAATCCAGGGCAGCATTTCTTAGGCCTCGCGTTGAGCCGCCCCACTAGCACAAAAGATCGCGCCAACGAAACGCAAACACGAGGCTGTAAGCCAGGCACCGGTCGGATCACTGTCCGTTGATGCAGGCCGGATTTGTGGACTTGCGGTTGGCAGCATTGCGTTGGTGCGGCGGGCAGCGCGTCCACTGGACCGGCGCCGAGCCCGCGGTGCTTCCTGTCTCAAGCGAATCGAGAGGAATGGAAAGACCGCTAGACTGTTCGTCCTGCGGACCGGTTCCAAGCGGTGCAGAGCCGTCAAAGCGGCCGCTGCTGTCCATGCCCATGTTCATCTGCGCGAATGCACTGCCGGCAAAGCCCATGATGACGATTGAGGTGACTGCGAGAAGCTTGCGCATGCTGGAAACTCCTTCACGTTGAATACCATGAAGAAATAGCGCGCGGCCGGATAGTTTCCAACCGCGTGCTACTACCTATTTTGCGCGGGTTCAGCGCGCCGCCCAGTTGGCGCCCCGGCGGAAGATGGTGCGCATTTCCGGCACGGAAAACTCCTTGGCCTGATGGCCGAGCGAAGAATAGAAGACGCGGCCTTTTCCGTACTTCCGCTTCCAGGCAACCGGCATTACCACGCCATCGATCCAATAGGCGTGATCGCCGGTAAAGGTTGTCGTCGCCAGCACCTCGTTGGAGGGGTCGACATGCATGTAATATTGCTCCGACGTATAGTCGAAATCGGAAATGCCTTCCATGACCGGATCGTCAGGCCGGCTGATATTGACCCTGTAGTCGATGATATTGCCAGGATGCGCGACCCACTGGCCGCCGACAATGAACTGGTATTCCACGCATTCGCGGAAGCTGTCGCCGGCTCCGCCATGATAACCGGCCAGGCCGACACCGCCTTCGATCGCCGCCGCAAGGTTCTTGATCTCTTCCTTCTCGATCTTCGACATGGTCACGATCGGCACAACCAGCGAAAGGTCGTGCACGGAAGGGTCGGCGAAAGCCTCGGTGGTATGCTCGACATAGACCTTGAAACCGTCTTCCTCGAGTATGTCCTTGACGATGGCGGCGCATTCCTGCGGCTCGTGGCCGCTCCATCCGCCCCAAACGATCAGTGCTTCACGCATTAAACTTCCTCCTCAATAATTACTTGCCCAGACGTCCGTCGACGAGCGATTCCGAGATCGGCGCCGGTCTTTCCGTCTGCGTTGATATCGCCACGGTGCGGCCGGTGTCCGATGCGGTCTGGAACGCTTCCATGACTTCCAGCACGTGCAGCGCCAAGCTGCCGTTCGCCCGATGCGACCGGTTCTCGCGGATCGCATAGGCGAGATCGGCGACACCGATCGACCGGTAGTTTCCATCGGCATAGGGTGCCGTCAGCGGCTGGCTCTCGAACGAGCCGCCCTTGCGCAAGAGCTCGACCTCACCGCCGAAGTGATTGGGATCGGGCACGATCAGCGTTCCCTCGGTCCCGTAGACCTCGAGCGGTACGTGCTTGTGGCCCGCGACGTCAAAGCTCATGCCGATCTGCACGACGGCACCGTTGGCAAAGGCCATCAGGCCGGACACATGGGTCGGCACATGCACCGGGATATGCTCGCCGTTTCGCGGCTCGCTGGTGATGACACGCTCCTTGCGCGGCGTGACGGCGAAGCCCGCCACCTGCGCCACCGGTCCGAACAGATTGACGAGATCGGTGATGTAATACGGCCCCATATCCAGCATCGGCCCACCGCCGACTTCATAGTAGAAGGCGGGATTGGGGTGCCAACGCTCGTGGCCGGGGCACATGAAGGTGGCCGTGCCGCCCACCGGCTGGCCGATTACGCCCTGATCGATCAGCGCGCGGGCCGTCTGGTGGCCGCCGCCGAGGAAGGTGTCGGGTGCCGCACCGATGCGCAGACCCTTCGCCTTGGCCGCTTCGGCCAACTGCTTGCCTTCGGCGAAATTGATGCCGAGCGGCTTTTCCGAATAGGTGTGCTTGCCAGCGGCGAGCGCCTGAAGGCCGACGGCGACGTGGGCCTTCGGAATGGTCAGATTGACGATGATCTCGATCGAGCGATCGGCGAAGAGTTCGTCGACGCCTCTGGCCGGCACGTTGAACTCGGCCGCCTTTGCCTGCGCGAGCTCGCTGTTGAGATCCGCCACGCCCCTGATGTCGAGAATGGGGAAAGACGCCATGGCCTTCAGGTACGCGCCCGATATGTTGCCGCATCCGATGATGCCTATGCCGACTTTATCCATGATTTCCTCCCATAGATTTTGGTTCTGAAAGCGTCAGAGCGCCGGGCCCGTGGTGTTCCACGGCGACTCGTAAAGTTCGTAGAGAGCGACAGCCGCAGCCCCCTGTGCCCAGAAATCGTCGCTGGAATCGTCGAAGACGAGTTCCGCGACGCCCTTGAGCGAGGGCGGAATGGCGAGCGCGTAGGCATTGCGCAGGCTCTCCAGGAAAGGTTCGCCAAGCGCCAGGCTGGAGCCCACCAGGATGACACGCGGCGGCGCGAAGATGGTCACGATATTGGCAACCGCGACACCGACGGCCTCCCCCGCCCGGATCGCCGCGCTGATCAGCGCGTTGTCTTCAGCCTTGATCAAGGTCTGCGCATGCGCCATGCCGCGCCCGAGCCGGATCGCCTCGGCAAATCGCCCGCCGGCCGGCTGCTCGCCCAGAATTTCGCTTTCGCCCGCCTGGCTCGACAGCCGCACGATCCCGCGCGGTCCCATGCCAAGCACGAGATCGCCGAGATTGTGGCTGAGGCCGCCGGCGCCGCGAAACAGCTGGTTGCCGTGCAGCACGCCGAGCCCGAGCGTCTGCTCGAGCGATATCAGCACCATGTCTTCCAGATCGCGCGCCTTGCCGAACCAGTGATGCGCCAGCGTGATGGCATGCGCGTCGCTTTCGACGATCGTCGAGGTGTTCAGTCGCGCGGTCATCTCGGCGGCGAAATCGACATTAACGTCCCGAAAGATCGGGCTGCTGCGGATATGGCCGGTTCGATGCTCGATAACACCCGGCAGGCTGAGGCAGACGGTATCGACATCCTCAAGCGACAGGCCGGCATCGACGACGCAGCGCCGCACGCCATCCTCGACGAGATCGGCGATGACCGCGATCGGCTGGCGATCGATCCGGATCGGCAGGGTGAGATTCGAGAGCACGTCGCCGCGAAAATCGGTGACGACGAAGACCATGCGACTGGCCGCGATCTTGGCGCCCACGACACGCGCCGCATCCGGATTGAGCTCCAGCATGACGCGTGGTCGGCCGCGCGCCGCTTCGTTGCGGATGTCGCCTTCGTGGCGCGGCAGAATGAGGCCATCATCCAGCAACGAGGCCGTGATGGCCGACACCGTTGTGGTCGACAGCTGCGTGCGTTCGCTGATTTCGACGCGCGCGATCGGCCCATGCCGGCGAACCGTGTCGAGCACGTTCAGGCGATTGATCGCGCGCATCAATTCCGGGTCTGCGGTCTTCATCTATTCGTGCACGGCTCTTCTGGCGACCGCCGAAGCGGATCGGTATTTTTGTCGGAATGCGAATTAAATAACGTGGAGATTCAGCCCTCTGTCAAGGCTAATCTGCCAAATTCAACCAAGGGAGTTGACATTCTGGCAAAGCTGCCGATCATTTAATCCGCATAAGGGACAAAATTGTAGAGGACGATTTTCCCTTGAGGAGGAGACCTTATGTTCAATCATCAAAGGGCGAAAGCCCTGTTCAATAGTCGTGCCTTTGTCCGCTCGACCGCGACCGCGCTCGCGCTTCTGATCGCCGCCGGCACTGCCGCTGCCGACACGACAATCAAGTGGATGCATCTCGAAATCGATCCGACCTATCTCGGCGTCTGGCAACAGATCGTCAAGAATTACGAGGCCGGGCATCCGGGCACGAAGGTGGAGATGCAGTTCCTCGAAAACGAGGCCTTCAAGGCGAAGTTGCCGACGCTTCTGCAGTCCAACGATGCGCCTGATCTTTTCTACAGCTGGGGCGGCGGCGTCCTGAAACAGCAGCTCGCGACGGGCGCCCTGCTCGATCTCAGCGAAGCGATGAACGCCAAGGATGGCGCGTGGGTGAAGACCTACAATCCTGCCTCCGTCAAGGGCCTGAGCTACGACGGCAAGATCGGCGCGGTCCCCTATGCCGTCGGCACCGTATCTTTCTTCTATAACAAGGAATTGTTCGCCAAGGCCGGCGTCGATGCGACCACGATCAAGACTTGGGATGACTATCTGGCCGCAGTCAAGAAGATCAAGGACGCCGGCATCGTGCCGATCGCCGGTGGCGGCGGCGAGAAGTGGCCGATCCACTTCTACTGGAGCTATCTGGTGATGCGCAACGGCGGCCAGCAGGTCTTCGACGCCGCCAAGAACGGCCAAGGCGAAGGCTTCAACGACCCGGCAATGATCAAGGCCGGTGAACAGCTCGCCGAGCTCGGCAAGCTCGAGCCCTTCCAGCCCGGCTACCTCGGGGCCACGTGGCCGCAGACGCTCGGCGTATTTGGCGACGGCAAGGCGGCGATGATCCTCGGCTTCCAAAACACGGAAGCGAACCAGCGCACCAATGCCGGCGACAAGAAGGGCCTGAACCCCGACAATATCGGCCGCTTCGCCTTCCCGGCTGTTACAGGCGGCGCCGGTGCCGTTACCGACACGCTCGGCGGCCTGAACGGCTGGGCCGTCACCAAGAAAGCGCCGCCGGAAACGCTGGACTTCCTTGCCTACCTCACCAATGCCGAGAACGAGCGGACCATGGCCAAGGCCGGCATGATCATCCCGGTCGCGGTTGGCGCCGAAGATGGCGTGACCAACCCGCTGCTGCATGAATCGGCCGAACAGCTGGCGCATTCCACATGGCACCAGAACTTCTTCGACCAGGATCTCGGCCCCTCGGTCGGCCGCGTCGTCAACGACGTATCGGTCGCCATCGTCTCCGGACAGATGACGCCTGCCGATGGCGCACAGCAGATCCAGGATGCCTTCGAGCAGGATCAGTTCTGATCAAGACCATCGCGGCGCGGGACATACTCTCGCGCCGCCATTCGATGTCTGGAATGTGAGGTCCTCATGGCCAATGTCAGCGCCGCCACCGCAATCAGACCCGCGCGCATACCGGCCACCCAGTCCGCCCGGCGCAAACATCCGGCCGTTGCCGGCCGCCTGCCTGTGCTGCTGCTCTTCCTGCCGCCCGCACTTCTGTTGTTCTCGATCTTCGTGATCCTGCCGATGGGCGAGGCCGCCTGGTACAGCCTTTACAAATGGGACGGCTATGGCCTGCCGACGCAATATGTCGGCATGCGCAACTTCGAACTTCTGTTCAAGAACGGCGCCTTCCTCACCGCGCTGAAGAACAACGCGATGATCATGGTGATCTCGATTGCGATCCAGATTCCGCTCGCCATCTGGCTGGCGATGATGCTGGCGCACCGCATTGCCGGCGTGGTCGTCTTCCGGCTGATCTTTTTCCTGCCCTACGTGCTCGCCGATGTCGCCGCCGGCCTGATCTGGCGCTTCGTCTATGACGGCGACTACGGGCTCTTCGCCTCGATCGCCCACCTGCTCGGCGTCGAGACGCCCTATGTGCTGGCCGACAAGGATCTGGCGATGTACGCGGTGCTGGGCGTCATCGTCTGGAAATACTTCGGCTTCCACATGATGCTGTTCATCGCCGGACTGCAATCACTCGACAAGAGCGTGCTGGAGGCAGCCGAGATCGATGGTGCCAGCGGCTGGCAGCGGTTCCGCTATATCACCCTGCCGTTGCTCGGATCGACCGTGCGCCTGTCCGTCTTCTTCGCCGTCGTCGGCTCGCTGCAGTTGTTCGACCTCATCATGCCTCTGACGGGCGGCGGTCCCTTCAACGCCACGCAGACGATGGTGACTTTCCTGTTCAACTTCGGCGTCGCCCGCATGCAGGTCGGGCTCGGAAGTGCGGTCGGCGTCGTGCTCTTCCTGATCTGCGTCACGCTCGCCTTCAGCTACAAACGGATATTCATGCGCCATGACTGACGTCGTTTCATCCGATCGGCTCAATGCCGGCACCAAAGCCTATCTCTACACGTCGCTGGTCATCATATCGGCCATCGTGCTGATCCCGCTGGTGACCACAGCGCTTGGTGGCTTCAAGGATCTCGGCGACCTGCGCACCAATCCATTCGGCCTGCCGGTGCAATGGCATGCCGAAAATTACACCGATATCCTGTTCGGCGATCGCTACTGGCGGCAGATGGTCAATTCGCTGCTCATCGCGGCGCTCACCGTCTTCCTCACTGTATCGGTATCGGCCATGGCGGCCTTCACCTTCGCGCATGTCCGCTTCTTCGGCGCCGAGTTCCTGCTGAATTACTTCCTGATCGGGCTGATGTTTCCGGCAGCGACCGCCATTCTGCCGCTTTTCATCCGCATCCGCGATCTCGGGCTGCTCAACACATATTGGGGCGTGGTGCTGCCGCAGGTCGCCTTCGGGCTCGGCATGAGCATACTTCTGTTCCGGAATTATTTTCGAAACCTTCCGGAAGAATTGTTCCAGGCGGCAGTGGTCGATGGCTGCGGCTATATGCGCTTCTTCTGGCATATCTGCCTGCCGCTCTCGCGACCGATCATCGCGACGGTCAGCATCATCTCCTTCGTCGGCAGCTGGAACAGCTACATCCTGCCGCTGATCATGCTGAACTCGGAGAAGATGTACCCCTGGCCGCTTGGCATCATGGTCTATCGCGGCGAATTCGGCACCGCATGGCAACTCGTACTCGCCTTCATCACGCTGACCATCATGCCGACCGTCATCGTCTTCTTCCTCGCGCAGAAGCACATCATCGCCGGCTTGACCGCAGGCGCGGTCAAGTCGTGATGATAGCCAGGTGACGTTCAGCTAAACACGAGACCACCATCGACAATCAGGTTCTGGCCGGTAACCGCCCGCGCCCAGGGGCTGGCGAAGAACAGCACGGCGTCGGCGGCTTCCTCCGGCGTCGTCACTCGACGCAACGGCGTGCTGCCGGCGATGAGATCGAACACCGCCTCGGGCGTCCCGGCGCTGGCATCGGTGGTGCGCAGCAATCCGCCAGAGACCATGTTCACGGTGATCCCATCAGGCCCGAGTTCGGCAGCGGCGGTGCGGGTCAGCGACAACAGCGCACCCTTCGCCGCCGTATAGTCGTGATAGGGAACAACGGGATTCTGGAAGAGATTGGTCCCGATCGTGACAACACGCCCAAAGCCGGCAGCGGCCATGACCGGGCGCGTTGCCTGGATGAGGTTCAAAGCACCCTTCACCGCCGTGTCGAGTTGCGCGTTCATCTCCTCCCAACTGAGCTCGCCGAGTTTCGGGCGAGCGTCGCCGTTGAAGCTGAAATCGGCGAGCGCATTGTGCACGACCGTCGTCGGTGCTCCCAGCCTGCGCGTGACATCAGCCACCAGTTCGCTCACGGCCGCGCCGTCGCGGATATCGGCTTGAACCGCATGCGTCCGCTCGCCGAGGCTTTTCGCAAGCGCCTCGGCCTGCTCCCGACTGTTGCGATAATTGATCGCCACCTTCGCGCCCTCGCGGGCAAAAGCCCTGGCGATCGCCGCCCCGAGCCCGCGCGCAGCGCCGGTTACGATTACCGTCTGCTCACTGATCGGCAATGTCATTTCGCGTATCCTTCCTCTGTCGTCCAAAGTTCGTGAAAGTGCTGGACCGGGCCATGTCCAGAGCCGACGTCGAGCGTGTCGGCAGCAGCCACCGCGCCGGCGAGATACATCTTTGCGGCGGCTACCGCCTGTGGCAGCGTCGCGCCCTTGGCGAGCTCGGCCGCCAACGCGCTCGATAGCGTGCAGCCGGTGCCGTGCGTGTTTGCGGTCGGCATCCTGGCGGCCTCGAACCAAGAGAGGCCGTCTTCCGTTGCCAGCACGTCCGGGCTCTGGTCACCGTCGAGATGGCCGCCTTTGACAAGCACGGCAGCGGGTCCCAAAGCGCGCAGCGCTTCGGCCTGATCGCCCATCTCCCGGCGGCTTTCGGCCACATCAGTGCGCAGCAACGCGGCTGCCTCAGGCAGATTGGGCGTCAGCAGCGTCGCAAGCGGCAGCAGCCGGCGCAGAAGCACATCGACCGCGTCGGGATCGAGAAGCTTTGCCCCACCCTTGGCCACCATGACGGGATCGAGCACGATCGGGATACCGAGATGATTCTTGAGAACGTCGGCGACCGCATCGGCGATTTCGGCATTGGCGATCATGCCGATCTTCACGGCATCGACGCGGACATCGGCGAATACGGCCTTGATCTGATCGGCGACGAAACCCGCTGGGACAAGGTGAACGCCGGATACGCCCTGCGTGTTCTGCGCGGTCAACGCCGTGAGCGCCGCCATGCCATAGACGCCGCGCGCGGCAAACGCCTTAAGGTCCGCCTGGATGCCCGCGCCGCCCGATGGATCGGATCCCGCGATGGAGAGAACATTGCGGATCATCGTGATCTCCCTTGAATTGCCTCTGAAAGCTCGAGGGCGGCGGCGTGAGGATCGGCCGTGCCGCAAATCGCCGAGACGACGGCGATCCCTTCAGCACCGGCGGCAAAAACACCGTTGACATGCGCCAGCTTCAGACCGCCGATAGCAACGGAGGGAACCGGGCAGGCGGCGACGAGACGTGCAAGACCGTCGAACCCGATCGGCTGCTTGTGGTCCGGCTTGGTCGGCGTCGCGAAGACCGGCCCGATGCCGGCATAATCGACCAATGCCGGATCGACAGCCCTCGCTAACGCCTCTGTCTCCACCGACAGACCAAGGATCATGTCGCGCCCGATCCGCTCGCGCGCGGCACGCACGACCATGTCGTCCTGGCCGACATGCAGCCCATCGGCGCCGATCGCGATGGCCGCCTCGACATCATCGTTGACGACAAGCAGCGCGTCCGTCCCGGCAAGCGCTTCTTTCAACGCACGGCCGGCCTCGATCATGCGCGCCGTGGAGGCATGCTTGTCGCGAAGCTGCACGACGGTGGCACTACCGGCAACAGCGCGCCTTGCTGTTTCGACCATGCCGATGTCTGCGCAAAGCTCGGGATCGAGGACGAGATAGAGCGAAAGATCGATCGTCCTCATAGCATCCGCACCCGCGCATTGTTGTCGATAGCGACGCCGTCTATCGCCGCGAGGGCGTCGAGAAACCGCCAGGAAAATGACCCCGGTCCGTCAGCGGCCCGCGCCGCCTCTTCACCGACGACGGCGAACATGGCGAGTGCTGATATCGTCGCTTCGAACGGTGCATCCGGCCTGATCGCGGCGAAGGCGCCGACGAGGCATGTCAGCGAGCAGCCGAGCGCCGTCACCTGCGGCATCAGCGATGAGCCGCCTTCGATGCGGCAGCCGCGCGCGCCGTCGGTGACGAAATCGACCTCGCCGGTCACCGCCACCACGGCCTGGTGCGTGTTTGCGATATGGCTGGCGGCAGCCTCGGCCTGCTCCACGGGGTCACGGCTGTCGACGCCCTGCCCCCGACTTTCGCCACCGGCAAGCGCAATGATCTCGGACGCGTTACCGCGAATGATGGTCGGGCGAAGCGCCAGCAAATCCGCGACGGCCTGTCTGCGAAAGGCAGTCGCATAATGGGCGACGGGGTCGAGGACCCATGGCCTGGCGCTCTCTCCCGCCGATCTGGCAGCGGCGCGCATGCCGTTCATCCAGCTCGGCGAGAGCGTGCCGATGTTAACAGTCAGCGCGCCGGAGACGGCCGCGAACTCGCCGGCCTCTTCCTCGGCATGCACCATGGCAGGCGATGCGCCGGCCGCGAGCAGCACGTTGGCCGCGATATTCATCGCAACGAAATTGGTGATGCACTGAACGAGCGGCTTTTGCGCGCGCATGGCATCAAGCATCGAACCGGGAGATCTGTCGTCTTTCATCATGCCCCTTTCGGGCGGGGCAAGACGCGGGAACCCTGATAGCAATGCCGAAGGGTCCGAGCGACTCCCTCCGCCAGCATTATCTGGTTCAGGTTCAAAGGGTACTTCTCAGTCTGCCGTCGGCAAACGCCCCTGTCTCTCAATGGCAATGTTCTGTCAGAGAAGCCGACCGCTGTCACGCGCAAAATGAGAGCAGCCCGGAGCTGGCAATCTGCCTCGATCAGGCGCCGTTCTCCTTGATCGCCTCCATGGCAACGAAGGTCGACGTGTTGGCGACGAAGGGAAGGCTGGAGATCTTCTCGCCCAAAACGAGGCGATAATTGGCGATATCGGACGTGCGTATCTTCAGGAGATAATCGAATGCGCCGGCGATCATATGGCACTCCTCGACCTCCTGCAGCTTGCGAACGGCAACGTTGAAAGCGTTGAGCGCGTTCTCCCTGGTGTCGGAGAGTTTCACCTCGGTAAACGCCACATGGTTGCGGCCGAGCTTGTTGACGTCGATGATGGCGCGGAAGCCGAGAATATAGCCATCCTCGATCAGTCGTTTGAGCCTGACCTGGCAGGGCGTGTTGGACAGACCCACCCGCTTGGCGAGGTCGGTCACCGACATCCTTCCATCGGCGACGAGCGCCTCAAGTATGCGTTGATCAAATTGGTCGATTTCTCTTACATTTCCCGCACCAGCCACAATAATTCCCTTCAATATGAATATTGAATAGCGAACTAAAGACTAGATCGCTCAAAATCAAGTGAAATTGACTTTTTGAAATCTGCTAGCTTTCCGACATCAGCGGATCAGGAGCCCAGCATGGCAATCACCACCGACGCGGCAGCAGTCGAAGTCACAGTAGAGCAGGCCAACGGCTCTGCAAATCCCTTTGACGGATTTGCTCCACCGATCCGAGAACAGAGCGATATGCGCCGCGCGATCACAGCTGCCTACCGCACGCCGGAGACAATCTGCGTGCCACGCCTGGTTGAAGCAGCCGCCCTTCCCGATCACGTCAGGCAAGCCGCCGCCGATACCGCCCGCAAGCTGATCGAAGCACTGCGCGCCAAGCACAAGGGAACCGGCGTCGAGGGGCTGGTGCACGAATACTCGCTCTCCAGCCAGGAGGGCATTGCGCTGATGTGTCTGGCCGAGGCGCTGCTGCGTATTCCGGACACCGCAACGCGCGACGCCCTTATCCGCGACAAGATTTCCGAGGGCGATTGGAAGGCACATCTCGGCGGCGGTCGCTCGCTCTTCGTCAATGCCGCGACGTGGGGTCTTGTCGTCACCGGCAAGCTGACATCGACGGTCGCCGACCGCAGCCTTTCGGCCGCCTTGACCCGACTGATCGCCCGCTGCGGCGAGCCGGTGATCCGCCGCGGCGTCGACATGGCGATGCGGATGATGGGCGAGCAGTTCGTCACCGGCGAGACCATCGACGAAGCGTTGCAGCGGGCAAAGCCGCTCGAGCAGCGCGGCTTCCGCTATTCCTATGACATGCTGGGCGAAGCAGCGACGACGGGCGACGACGCGAAGCGCTACTACAAGGACTACGAAACCGCGATCCACGAGATCGGCAAGGCGTCTGATCGACGCGGCATCTACGAAGGGCCGGGCATCTCGATCAAGCTTTCGGCGCTGCATCCGCGCTACGCACGCGCGCAGAGCGCCCGCGTCATGGACGAATTGCTGCCGAAGGTGAAGGCGCTGGCGCTGATCGCCAAGTCCTACGACATCGGCCTCAACATTGACGCCGAGGAGGCCGACCGCCTCGAACTGTCGCTCGACCTTCTGGAAGCGCTCTGCCTCGACCCCGATCTCGAAGGCTGGAACGGCATGGGCTTCGTTGTCCAGGCCTATGGCAAGCGCTGCCCCTTCGTGCTCGATTTCGTCATCGACCTCGCGCGCCGCGCCGGCCGTCGGATCATGGTGCGCCTCGTCAAGGGCGCCTACTGGGACGCGGAGATCAAACGCGCGCAGGTCGACGGCCTCGCGGACTTCCCTGTTTTCACCCGCAAGATCTACACCGACGTTTCCTATATCGCCTGCGCCAGGAAGCTGTTGGCGGCGACCGATGCCGTCTTCCCGCAGTTCGCGACCCACAACGCCCAGACGCTGGCGACCATCTACCAGATGGCCGGCTCGGATTATTATGTCGGCAAATACGAGTTCCAGTGCCTGCATGGCATGGGCGAGCCGCTTTACGACGAGGTTGTCGGCCGACAGAACCTGAACCGTCCCTGCCGCATCTACGCACCCGTCGGCACTCACGAAACGCTGCTTGCCTATCTCGTGCGCCGCCTGCTGGAGAACGGCGCCAACTCCTCCTTCGTCAACCGGATCGCCGATCCAAACGTCTCCATCGACGAACTGATCGCCGACCCGGCCGAGATCGTCTCTAAGATGCCGATCGTCGGGCAGAAGCATGACAAGATCTCGCTCCCCGGCGAACTCTACGGAACCCGCCTCAACTCCGCCGGCCTCGATCTCTCCAGCGAAACGGTGCTTAATCACCTGTCGCATCTGCTGGGCGAAAGCGCCACCAAGGGCTGGCGCGCCCTTCCAAGTCAGGCGACCGACATCAACGGCGCGCGCGACGTGCTCAACCCCGCCGACCACCGAGACGCCGTAGGCCAGGTTCGTGAGGCAACGCCATCCGAAGTCGCAGCAGCAATGCAGGCGGCGCAAGCGGCAGCAGCATCTTGGGCCGGCGTTTCGCCCGCCGACCGCGCCGCTTTGCTCGACAGCGCGGCCGACATCATGCAGACCCGCATGGAAACGCTGCTCGGCCTCATCATTCGCGAAGCCGGCAAGTCGGTGCAGAACGCGATTGCCGAAGTTCGCGAGGCGATCGACTTCCTGCGCTATTACGCCGAACAGGCGCGCCGCACGCTGGGGCCGTCGCACGCGCCGCTGGGCCCCGTGGTCTGCATCAGCCCCTGGAACTTCCCACTGGCGATCTTCAGCGGCCAGGTCGCGGCCGCCCTCGTTGCCGGCAACCCAGTTCTCGCGAAGCCCGCCGAGGAAACGCCGCTGATTGCCGCCGAGGCCGTCAGGATCCTGCATGAAGCGGGCATTCCCGGGGATGTCGTGCAGCTGGTTCCGGGCGATGGTAGCGTCGGTGCGGCCCTTGTGGCGGCGCCGGAGACGGCGGCCGTCATGTTCACCGGCTCGACCGAGGTTGCCCGGCTGATCCAGGCCGAACTCGCCAAGCGCCTGTCGGCTGACGGCAAGCCGATCCCGCTCATCGCGGAAACCGGCGGCCAGAACGCGATGATCGTCGATTCCTCGGCGCTTGCCGAACAGGTCGTGGGCGATGTCATAGCATCGGCCTTCGACAGCGCCGGCCAGCGTTGCTCGGCGCTGCGCATTCTCTGCCTGCAGGACGACGTCGCCGACCGCACGCTGACGATGCTGAAGGGGGCTCTCCGCGAGCTGACGATCGCCAACACCAATCGCCTTTCCGCCGATATCGGCCCAGTCATCACCGCCGACGCGAAGGAGATCATCGAGACCCACGTGAAGTCGATGCAGGCGCTTGGCCGCCAGGTGGAACGCATCGAGCTGCCGACAGAGACACAGCATGGCACATTCGTCGCTCCGACGATCGTGGAGCTCAAGAACATCGCCGAACTGAAGCGCGAAGTGTTCGGCCCGGTGCTGCATGTCATCCGCTGGCGCCGGCAGGATCTGGACCGGCTGGTCGATGAGATCAACGCCACGGGCTATGGCCTGACCTTCGGCCTGCACACGCGTCTCGACGAAACCATCGCCCGCGTGACCTCGCGCATCGAGGTCGGCAACGTCTACGTCAACCGCAACGTAATCGGCGCCGTGGTCGGCGTTCAGCCCTTCGGCGGGCGCGGGCTTTCGGGCACCGGCCCGAAGGCCGGCGGGCCGCTCTATCTCGGTCGCCTGGTGAAAACACCGCCGATCCCGCCGCAGCACAGCTCGGTCTATAGCGATCCGGCGCTGTCGGATTTCGCCAAGTGGCTCGACGAGCGCGAACTGCACGAAGAGGCAGAGATGGCCCGCAACCTCGGCAGCCAATCGGCGCTTGGCTTGGAGAGCGAACTCACCGGCCCCGTCGGCGAGCGCAACATCTACGCGCTGCACGCACGCGGCACCATCTTCTGCGCCCCCGTCTCGGAAGTCGGCCTACATCGCCAGATCTCCTCCGTGCTGGCAACCGGCAACAAGGCATTCATCGAGTGCAGCGACAGCCTTCGCAGCAGTCTGAAGGATCTTCCCGTCAGCGTCTCCCAGCGTATCCACTTTGGCAACGGCAGGAGCACGAGCGAAATCCTTTCGGGCGCGCTCATCGAAGGCGACAGCGCGCGCATTGCCTCGATGCAGCAGGAGATCGCGGCCATGTCCGGCCCGCTGCTCCTGACGCAGGCGGCCTCGACGGCGGAGCTGGAGCGCAATCCCGAAGCCTATTGCCTGAACTGGCTGCTGGAAGAGGTTTCTACCTCAATCAACACCGCTGCCGCCGGCGGCAATGCGAGCCTCATGTCGATCGGCTGATACGCAGCGGCGTTCTGTGGAAACAGGGCGTCGGACAAGCAATAGCAGCACCGACCCGAGCGTCGTCGCCACCTTCAGTAGAAAGGTGGCGACCTTGGAATGACTTCTTTGTGAAATGAGCCAAGCCGAGGCAATTCGTTAACACCGCATTAACGATCTCGGCGCTAGCTGATGTGCACTAACAATTCGTATGCGCGCTATCGAGCAAGCTGGATCCGATGTCCATTCTCCAAACTCTAGCATCCAGAAGCGGGCGGCTCGTCAGCCTGGACTTCGGCTCTCGCGATGGCGGCAAGCGCCTGGTAAAGCCGCGCCGCAAGGCGCCCACGCCGAGATCGCGCCTGGCGATATTGGGCACCGTGCTTGTGCTTGCCTACGGCGTCATTGGCGGCAAGCTCATCTATTACGGCGTGCACGGCGACCCCTCCACCTCAGCCATCCTGCCCAAGCCTTCGTCGGTCGCATCGCGCCCTGATATCCTGGACCGCAACGGAGAACTGCTTGCGACGGACATCCGCACCGTGTCGATGTTCGCCGAGCCGATCAAGATCGTCGATGTCGATGACGCTGTCGAAAAGCTCGCCACCGTCTTTCCCGATCTCGACAAGCGATCGACATTTCAGAAACTCTCCAACCGTCGCTCGCACTTCGCCTGGCTGAAGCGCCAGCTCAGCCCGAAGCAGCAGAGCGAAGTGCTGAAGCTCGGCATTCCCGCCATCGGCTTCCGCCCCGAGGTGAAGCGCTTCTATCCGGGCGGCCGAACCGCCGCGCATATTCTCGGCTATGTCGACATCGACAATCACGGCGTCAGCGGCATGGAGAAGTATCTCGACGATCAAGGCCTCTCCGCCCTCGCCTCGACGGGTCTCACCATCGCAGGCAGCCTGGAGCCGGTGAAGCTTTCGATCGATATCCGCGCGCAGAATGCCGTACACGACGTGGTGGCGGATGCGATCGGCCGCTATCAGGCGCAATCGGCCGGAGCGGTCATCCTTGATATTTACACCGGCGAGGTCCTCGCCATGGCCTCGGCACCCGACTTCGATCCGAACGATCCGCAAGCGGATGGCGACAAAGGCTGGCTCAACCGGATGTCGAATGGTACCGACGAGATGGGCTCCGTCTTCAAGACTTTCTCGATCGCGATGGCGATCGACACCGGAAAGATCAAGCTTTCCGATACCTTCGACGCAAGCACACCTCTCCATTACGGCGGCTTCACGATCCACGACGACCGTGACGTTCCACGGCGCGTGTTGTCGATCCCCGAAATCTTCCGTTACTCGTCAAACGTCGGCACCGCCAAGATGATGGATGTCGTCGGCATGGATATCCAGAAAGAATACCTCACGCGCTTCGGCCTGCTTTCGAAGATGCAGACGGAGTTGCCGGAAGTGAAAACGCCGAGCCAGCCGAGGGTCTGGAAGAAGATCAACTCCATCACCGCCGCCTTCGGCCACGGCGTTGCCACGACGCCCATGCAGACGGCAGTCGCCGGCGCAGCTCTTCTGGACGGCGGCGAACTGATCGAGCCGACCTTCCTGCCGCGCACGCGTGAAGAGGCTGCCGAGACCGAACAACCAGTCGTCAAGAAAAGCACCAGCGACACCATCCGATACCTCTTCAAGCTGAATGGCGAGCAGGGTACCGGCAGAACCGCCGACGTCCCCGGCTTCCATGTCGGCGGCAAGACCGGAACGGCCAACAAGGTCATCCACGGCGTCTATTCGCACAAGCTGAGCTTTAACTCTTTCCTCGCGGGCTTCCCGATGCAGAACCCACGATACGTGGTGTTGTCATTCATCGATCAGCCACTGACGGGGTTGCACAACCTGAACCTCGCGGCCGAGACGGCGGCCCCGATGGTGGCCGATATCGTCAAGCGGGTCGGGCCGATACTGGGCGTTCAGCCGGATTTCGGACAGAACCTGTTGGTCGGCTATTGATCGGATGCACCGGACTCCGACCGCCAAGATGGGCGGCCGAGAGCCCATTGGCGGTGCTTAGACCAGGTATTTCTTGAACCAGGCCACAGTCCGTTCCCACGCAAGCTTGGCGGCCGCTTCGTCATAGCGCGGGGTCGAATCGTTGTGAAAACCGTGGTTTACGCCGGGATAAATATAGGCCTCATAGACCTTCTTGTCGGCCTTCAGTGCCGTCTCGTAGGCCGGCCAGCCGTCGGTGATGCCCTTGTCGAGTTCGGCGTAGTGCAGAAGCAGCGGCGCCTTGATGCGCGCGACGCTGTCGGCGCTTGGCTGACGCCCGTAAAACGGCACGGCTGCACCAAGTTCCGGATAGGCGACGGCTGCGGCATTGGCGACGCCGCCGCCGTAGCAGAAGCCGGTAATGCCGACCTTGCCTGTTGTCAGGTCGCTCTTCATCAGAAATTCGATCGCTGCGAAGAAGTCGTTCATGAGCTTCTGCGGATCGACCGTCTGCTGCAACTCGCGGCCCTTCTCGTCATTCCCGGGATAGCCGCCGACGGACGTCAGGCCATCGGGCGCCAGCGCTATGAAGCCAGCCTTGGCAACGCGCCGCGCGACGTCCTCGATGTAAGGGTTGAGCCCTCGGTTTTCATGAACGACGACCACGCCCGGCACCTTCCCCTCGGCCTTCGCCGGACGAACAAGATAGCCGCGCACGTCGCCATTTCCCTTGGGCGAGGGATAGGTGATGTATTCGGCGATGATATCGGGGTCGGTGAATTCCACCTGCGTCGCCAGCGCATAGTTCGGGCTCATCGAGGACAGAATTGCTGCGGCGGTCAGGCCGCCGACGGCGAACTTGCTCGCTCGGTCGAGGAATTCACGCTTGGTGATCCTGCCATGCGCGTAATAATCATAGAGTTCAAGCAGTTCCTGGGGGAAGTCCTTCGCGGTCAGCCGATTCATGATTGATCCTCCATCCATCCGTCTCAGTTGCAATACTACACGACCGTTTTCCCTCGTCAGTTCAACATTGCGCTACCAGCGGTGTTCAACGACGCCCTAGTCGGTCGAAGTACAAGAGCATCGCCAGCCCGATCACGCCGGCAAGCGCGCCTATGAAGGCCGTGCCGGAGTAGCTGCTGATTGCGGTGCCGATCGCAAAGAGCAATGCGCTGAGGCCGGCACTGATGAAGATGTTGACGGAGATGAGCGCGCTGCCCAATCCCGGACGCTCGGCGATCAGGTCCTGCAGATAAGTGATCGGGATGCTGATCAGCGCCGCGGCGCCAATGCCGCTGATCAAGGTGAGCGCGTAGACATGCCAGGGCGCTGAGGCGAAACCGAGCAGCATGAGATAGACGACATAGATGCTCGCGCCGATCGCGAGCGCCGTCACATGGCTCATGATCCTTTGCGCCCGACCCCAGACGATGATGAAGACGACTTCGAGGAAGGCGACGATGCCGATCAGGATGCCGAGGTCGGCGACCGTCCCATGCGCGGCGCCGGTGACGATCAGCGGCAGGATGGCGCCGTTTATATGCAGCGTAGAGCTGATGAGCGCGATGGCGATGACCCGGACAAGCACCGGCGGTGAAACGACCTCGCCGAGCGCAGCCAGATAGGAAAGATGGCGGCTTGCGGCCTTGTCGGTCCCCCTCTGGCGCGGCAGGAAGATGGCGATGAGGCCAAAGCACGCGGCGCAGGCGATGCCTGCGAACAGATAGGCCGGCAGCATGCTTGGCGACCGGGCGAGCAACACGCCGGTCAGGCCGGGCACCAGAACCCAGGAGAGCGACATCATCGCGCGCACACCGGAATTGACCCTGGCGACGTCATCGCGCGACATGCCGGTTGTCCTTCGGCGAACATTTCCGAAGAGCAGCGAATTCAGCGAGCCATAGACCGGCAGGAGCAGCAGCGCGCTGACGACGAAGGTCGCCTGATGCGGCAGAATGTAGATCGCACCATAGCCGAGCACGCCAAAGACTGCAGTCGCCAGCATCATGGTGCGGTATTCGCCGAGCCGGTCCGCCAGATTGCCGAGCAGGATGCTGACCGTAACGTTGACGGCCGCGGCGGAAAAAATCAGCGCGGAGTAGAGCCCGTTGCTCAAGCCCAGTTCGCGGATGCCGACGACGGATTGATAGGGAGAGGTGGCGGCACTCGCGACGCCGAACATAAAGAGGGCGAGCATGCTCACCCGGATGGTCGGGTCGCGGAAGACGGCGGGAAGGAAGCGGGTCATGTTCGAATTCGTGGCGGTGGCGGCGGACGCCCGTCTTGGGCGAGCGCGGCCTGGCGGGTCTGGCATAAAACCGAAACCGCCAGGCTGTCAGTTATTTTCTATCAGTCGGTCCAGCGCGCCGAGAAACGCGCTTGCGGGATATAGCTGAAATCGCGATCGAAGGGGAAGGCAGGCCGCGCGCGGCGGTTGCTGGTGAGCCCCTCGATATCCTGATTGACCACACCCTGCGTCAGTGCCATCAGGTTCGGATTGGCGATCGGCGCCAGTTCCGGCGAGAGGTAGCCGGATTTGACGACCAGGAGGCGGACGGCCTTCGGATCAAGCCCGAGCAGGGTGAAATCGGCGATGTTGTGATACGGCCGGCGGCGCGCGGCGAGCACGACCGTGATCCCGCCAACGCGCACGACCGCCTGGCGCTCGGCGGGCACACCCGTATCGGACAGCAGCACGACCTCCGCCTGCACTTTGGCCGGCGTGCTCGATCCATCGAGGCTACCGCCGATCGTAAGCGCCAGCGTGGCGCCCTTGCCGGCTGCAAAACAGGCCTCGACGGCGGGACGATCGGTAATCCCCGCAATCAGCGCGCCGTCAAAGCCACGCGTAATCAGCGCGTTCAACACATCGGCGCGATCGCCGACGCCGCCACCCGTCGGATTGTCGGCGGAATCGGCGAGGATGACGGGCGAGGTCTCGGCTTTCTCGGCGATATCGAGCATCTCCGCCAACGGCCCCGTAACCGGGCCGAAGCGGAATTCTTCGCGTGCGTTCCAGTAAGAGAGCGCGATCTCTTCCGCAGCCTTGGCCGCGGCACCCTTGCTGGTCGCGGTGATGACCGCACAGGCGGTCGCGCGCGGCTCGTCGGCCCAGACATAGCCGACCATCAGGTTGGCATCGAGAACGCCGGCGCGGTGGTCGAAGACCGGCAAGGCCTCATAAAGCGCCTTCGCCGGCTGATCTTCCGTCGATGTGCGCTCGCCGGGCCAGAGAACCGGCACCGGAGCCCAGGCGACGCCGGGGCGTGTGCCGCTCTTCAGGGCATCGACCAACATCGACCACGCCCGCACCATGGTTTCGCGCACATCGATATGCGGCGCGGTCCTGTAGCCGGCGAAGATGTCGAGCTGATCGATGATCTTCTGGCTGACATTGCCATGCAGGTCATAGCTCGCCGCTACGACGACATCGGGTCCCACAACCGCGCGAGCAGCCGAAATCCAATCGCCCTCGGCGTCGTCCATTCCCTCGACATTCATCGCGCCATGCATGGCGAGATAGAGCCCATCGAGCGGCAAGGCCGCCTTCAGGAGGGCGAGGAACTCGGTCTTGAAGGCCTCGTAGGCAATGCGGGAGACCGGGCCTCCAGGCACGGCGCGGGCATGCAGCAGCGGCAGATGCTCAATGCCATCAGCCTTTAGAAAGTTGAAATACTCGGCCCCCAGAAGGGCCGCACCCTTGAGGACGCGAAAATCCTCGACGGCCATCAGCACCGGCGAGTAGGTGCTGCACTCCGTATGAATTCCGCCAACAGCGATCCGCATCGTCAGCTCCTTAAAGTTTCGGGCTCAGCGGCACGATGGCCGAGAAGCGATCCCAGTTCTTCTTCGCCTTCGGTGTCCACGCAGCCTCGGCAATGGCCGGCAGGCGCGGGAAGACGAGACGGTTGAAATAGCCGCGCGACAAGAAGTGCTCCGACCAGATGCAGGCCTGAACGCCCTTCATCCTGTCCTTCAGCTCTTCCGGGAAATCGCCTTCGGCTTCATAGCCATAGGTGTGGGCCGGCGGCACCGTGCCAGCCCAGCTGGCGCCGGGCTCCTGGAAGGCCTCGGCCTGCACCATGTCGAGATAATAGGCCTGACCGGGGGTCATGACCACCTCGTAGCCTTCCCTGGCGAGCTCGATGCCAACCTGCGGGTTCTCCCAGGCCATCAGCAGCGTATCCTTGGCCGCGACGCCGCCGCCATGGGCAACCTCGTTCCAGCCCGCAAGCTTGCGCCCGCGCGCCGTCAGCATGTCCTTGACGCGTTTCAGGAAATAGGACTGCAGCGCGAAGGTGCCCTCGATGCCTTCCTGCTCCATCAGCTTCTTGGCGAGAGGCGACGCCAGCCAGGAACCGTTCGCCACTTCGTCGCCGCCGATATGCAGATACTTCGACGGGAAGAGCTCGACCATTTCGTCGAGCACCTTCTCAAGGAAAGTGTAGGTCAGCGGGATTGCCGGGTTCAGCGCATTGTTCGGATAGCCCTGGACCGAGTGATAGCTGTCTGGTGCTTCCTGGCCGTCGGTCAGCTCAGGCAGCGCCACGAGCGTCGCCGTGCTGTGGCCGGGGATATCGATCTCGGGAACAACCTCGACGCTCAGCGCCAGCGCATGTGCGACGATCTCGCGGACATCGTCCTGCGAATAGAAACCGCCGACCGGCTCCGCGCCGTTGCCGAGCTGCGGCAAAAGCGGTGCGTCTGGTCCGCGCAGCACGCCAGTGGTCGTGAGCTCCGGATAGGCCTTGATCTCCAGGCGCCAGGCTTCGTCATCGGTCAGGTGCCAATGGAAGATGTTGAGCTTTAGCCAGGCCAGAATATCGACCAGCCGCTTGATATCGGCCGCCGGGTAAAACTGGCGCGACACGTCGAGATGGCAGCCGCGCCAGCCATAGCGCGGCTTGTCGGCGATAGTGCCCGAGATCGGGAAATGGAATGTACCGGGGCGGCTGCGCGCGCCCTCGAGCAGCTGCGCAAGCGACGTAAGGCCATACTGGCGACCGGCGGCGTCCGCATAGGCAAGCGAGATTTCATCGGCCGAGAAGGTGAGCTTGTAACCCTCGGCCGCAATCGCGGCATCGGCGATGAAACGCAGCGCGCGGCCCTGCGGCGACGGCTGCAGATTGAACGGCGCATGCGCGCTTTCGAACAGGCGGCGCACCAGCGACGTGACCGTGGACATGGCGCGCAGATCATCCGGGGAAGCGCCGGCCGCAGGATAGAGCACGACTGGAAAGCCATCGCCCGGCTTGGCGTCGATTTCGGCCGGCCACGGCTGCAGCGCGAAAGGCAGGTCGATCCTGCCCTCAGGCAATAGCACCGGCGGCGGTTCGCTGACGCGGCCCTCGAGCAGGAGATCGGACACGGCGACCGCGACGTGACTGCCATCGGCAAGCGTCACATAGGCCGACTTGGCGCCATCGGTGCAGTGCTTTGCCGGGCGGTGCAGACCGCTCACCGTGAATGTCTAGCCTGCACCCGGCGCAATGGAAAGGCCTGTAGGTGGCGCAAACTCATGGAAATTGGCGTTGCGGCGCAGGAAGGTCGCGTTCTCGCAAGCCTTCTTGTCGATGACCCGTGTCAGCGACGTAAAGACAATCTTGAAGCCCGCAAGCGGCGCATCCGACAGGTTGAAAAGGGTAAAGGTGAAGCGACCATTCGGACCGCCGTCCGGCTGCCAGGAGCTCTCCAGACGATAAGGGGCCGTGTCCATAACTGTTCCTCTCAGTATTCTTTTTTTGATCAGTAGTCAGCGGATTGGGAGAAGGTGCGGGCAAGTTCCGCTTGGCCCGCGGTGAGGCCGCAATCGACGGGCAGGCAGACGCCGGTGATGCCATTGGCCTGCGCGCTTGCCAGGAAGCCGACCGCGTTGGCGACATCCTTCGGATCGACGACACGCTGCAGCGGATACCAGCGACGGGCTTCCTCGAAGACATTCGGATTGGCGGCGGCGCGGGCTTCCCAGGCCTGCGTGCGCACCGTGCCCGGCGCAATCGCGTTCGAGCGGATGCCGAACTTGCCGTATTCGACGGCGACCAGCTTGGTGAAATGCAGAAGGCCGGCCTTGGCAGCGCTGTAGGCCGGATGGCCGAAGACGTGCATGCCGTTGACCGAGGCGATGTTGACCACCGAGCCCTGCGTCGCCTTCAGGAGATCCGCGACAGCGCTGAAGCAGAGGAACGGCGCTTCGAGGTTGAGCGCGTTATCGGCGCGCCAATCCTCGGGCTTGGTCGACTGCAGGCTGACGGCGCGCCCGGCACCGGCATTGTTGACCAGCGTCCTCAGCGCGCCGAGCGAGGCAGCGGTCTTCGCCATTTCGGCAACGCTATGCTCGCTCGTCACATCGCAGCTGACGGCGACGAAGCGCTCGGTCGAACCCAGCGCACGCGCGGCCTTTTCGGCGGCAGCGCCGTCGATATCGACAAGCAGGACGACGTCGTGGTCATCCGCAAGCCGGCTGGCAATGGCACGGCCGATATCGCCCGCAGCGCCGGTCACGATCGCTACCGATTTTGTCATTCTCAGTCCTTTCCTGACATGAAATCCTCAGTCCCCGAGCAGCTGACGGTCATCGCCGTCACGGTGGGCAACGAGTTGTTGTTTGATGCGTCGAAGGGTGACCGCCGCCTGTGGGATGTTGTAGGCGACGAGGCTGGCCAGGATGTCGACGGCGGCCAGATAGGCGATGCGCGTCGAGGTCGGCCGGAAGATGTTGTTTCCCTCGGCAAGATCGATCGGGATGACGATATCGGCGGCCTTGGCGACGAGGCTGTCGGCCTGCGTCAACGCGATGGTCGTGACCCCGGTCTCGCGCGCGAGCGTGAAGGAACGGACGAGTTCGGTGTTGCGGCCCGAAAACGACGAGCCAACGACGACGTGCGTCGACTTCGCCGCCGCCGCCAGCATCAGCTGCATGCCGTGGTCGGAGCTCGCGGTGACATGCAGGCCGAAACGAAAGAGGCGATTCTGCAGCTCGCTCGCGATCATCGAGGAATTGCCACCGGAGCCGAAGGCATAGATCATCTCCGCCTTAGCGATCTTCTCGGCGGCCTGCTCGATGGCGGAAAGATCAAGCGAGCGATGCAGCAGGAATAGCGCATTCTGCGCCTTGGTGATGATGTCCTGGGCGACGTCACCGGGATCGCGGCTCTTCGGCTCGGGCCTGAGATAGCGCATCCCAACATAGGCCGTGCGGGCGAGCTGAACCTTGAAATCGGAAAAGCTTTCGCAGCCGACACGGCGACAGAAGCGGGTGACCGTCGGCGGCGAGACATCCGCCTTTTCCGCCAGCTCGATGATCGAGGCGTTGACGGCGAATTCGAAGTCGTTGAGCAGAATATCCGCGATACGGGTTTCCGACGGCGAAAGCCGGGCCTTCTCTTCCTGCAATGTCGAGAAAATATCCACGCCCGGCTCCCCTTGGTCTATCGCGCTATTTGTCTTTCGCTTTATACGCGACGCAATCGATTTCGACCTTGCAATCGACCATCATCGACGATTGCACACAGGCGCGTGCCGGGGGATGCTCGCCGAAATACTGCTGATAGATGCCGTTGAAGGTCCAGAAATCGCGGGGATCGTCGAGCCACACGCCGCAGCGCACGACATGCTCGAGGCCATAGCCGGCCTCTTCCAGGATCGCGATCACGTTCTGGATCGTCTTGTGCGTCTGCGCGACGATATTGCCGTCGATGATCTCGCCATTTTCCATGGCGACCTGACCCGACACATAGAGCCAGCCGTCGGCTTCGACGGCACGAGCAAACGGCAGCGGCTTTCCGCCTGCGCCGGTCTGAACGGTGCCATAACGCTTGATGGACATTGACCGATCCTTGCAAATTATTTTCGTGATAAGTTGACAAGTGACCATATTAAGCGGAATTTGACCAGAGAAAAACGTCATTCATGAAAAGAATTTCAATCGGGAACACCATGCGCGATCCTTTCAAGAACCCCTTCCCTGCTTCCGATACTGCCCGGCATTCGATCTGGGAGATGCTCGTTCACCGCGATATCGACGCCTTCCTGGCCGCAGATTGGTCGATGGTGGAGCACGATTTCGTCGAGAACGGCTTCATCGGCATCGATGGCCGCAGGCAAGTGAGCCCCGACAAGTGGCGGCTGGCCTTCCCGACGCTTGCCGCCTATCGCGATGAGTGGGTCCGCCAGGCCAAGGATTTCGCGACGCAGTCCTTTGCCGAAGACACGCGTACCGCCATTTTCACCACGACCACGCTCGAGGACATCGAGATCGATGGCGACATGGCGCTGGTGCGCAAGAAGTTCGACGGCGGCATCGCCAAGGCCGATGGCAGCCGCGATATCATGCAGTGGCAGACCCTTTATTATTGCCGCCTGCACGAGGGGCGTTGGAAGATCTCCGGTTTCACCGGCTATCTTCCGAACCCGATGGGTTGATCAATACAAAGGCCGAGACATTGCGGATTTTCACGGCGGCTCTCGCAACCGAGACCAATACCTTCTCCCCAATCTGCGTCGATCGGCGCGCTTTCGAGGCGTCGCTCTATGCGCCGCCGGGCGAACATCCCGAAACGCCGACACTCTGCTCCGCGCCGATCACCGTCGGCCGGCGCGTCTGCGCGGAGAAGGGCTGGACGCTGATCGAGGGCACCGCGACCTGGGCGGATCCGGCCGGTCTCGTCAACCGCGCCACCTATGAAGGCCTGCGCGACGAAATCCTCGGACAGCTTCGCGCAGCGATGCCCGTCGATGCCGTGGTGCTCGGCCTGCATGGCGCCATGGTCGCCGCCGGTTACGAGGACACGGAAGGCGATACGCTGGCGCGCATTCGCGAGATTGTCGGCCCCGACATCCCCGTTTTCGCCGAGCTCGATCCGCACAGCCATCTGACGGCCAAGCGTTTCGCCGCCGCCAATGCCTTCGTTTACTTCAAGGAGTTCCCACACACGGACTTCGTGGATCGGGCCGAGGACCTATGGCGCATCGCCGTCGACACGCTGGAGGGCCGCGTAAAGCCTGTCATGTCCGTCTTCGACTGCCGGATGATCGACGTGTTTCCGACTTCCCGCGATCCCATGCGCTCCTTCGTCGACAAGATCATGCAGCTCGAAAAGGACGATCCGGATGTTCTATCCATCTCGGTGGTCCACGGCTTCATGGCCGGGGACGTCCCGGAGATGGGCACCAAGCTTCTCGTCGTCACCAACGACCGCAAGGACAAGGGCGATGCGCTGGCGCGCGAACTCGGCATGGAGCTGTTTGCCAAGCGCGGCACCTTCATGATGCCGCAGATCGACGAGAAAGAAGCGGTGTCGCAGGCTCTGGCGGCAACGGCGTGGCCTGTCGTCATCGCCGATATGTGGGACAACCCCGGCGGCGGCACGGCCGGTGACGCGACCGTTGTTCTCGGCGAACTCTTGGCGCGCGGTGTCACCGATGCGGCGATCGGCACGATCTGGGACCCGATGGCCGTGCAAATCTGCATGGCGGCCGGCGAAGGCGCCGAGATTCCGCTGCGCTTCGGCGCCAAGTCGGCGCCCGGCACGGGCAACCCAATCGATGGTCTGGTCAAGGTCATCAAGATCGTGCCGAATGCCGAGATGCGCTTCGGCGAAAGCTTCGCGCCCTTCGGCGATGCGGCGCACGTCGTGCTTGATGGCATCGACATTATCTTGAACTCGACGCGCGCCCAGAGCTTCGATCCGAGCCTGTTCTCGGTGATGTCCATCGATCCGACGCAGAAGAAGATTCTCGTCATCAAGTCGACGAACCACTTCTACGCCTCGTTCTCGAAGATCGCGTCCGAAATCATCTATTGCGCGGCCGGCACGCCTTATCCTAACAATCCGGCGAAGACGCCGTATCGGCGCGCGCGCAAGGATATCTGGCCCATGATCGCCGATCCCCACGGCGCCTAACATGGAGTAGCCTCAGATGCACAACAACCCATTTGCCGTCGTCGCCAAGCCCGGCGACAAGGTCGCGGAACTCTCGACACCTCGGCCGATCATCGACGAAGACCGGATGGCGGCCAATATTGCTCGCACGCAGGCCTACATGGACGCGCACGGCATCGACTTCCGCCCGCACATCAAGACGCACAAGATTCCGGCGCTGGCGGCCCAACAGGTAGCGGCGGGCGCCAAGGGCATCAATTGCCAGAAGGTCACCGAGGCCGAAGTTTTCGCCGACGCGGGCTTCGAGGACATCCTCATCACCTTCAACATCATCGGCGCCCAGAAGCTCGAACGCCTGGCGGCGCTGAACGAGCGGATATCCGGGCTGAAGGTGGTCGCGGATAGCGCCTATACCGTCGACGGCCTGTCTGCTTACTTCGCCGCGCGCAAGCCGCTTGTGGTTCTGGTTGAATGCGATACCGGCGCCGGACGCTGCGGCGTGCAGAAGCCCGCGCAGGCCGTGACGCTCGCCAAGCACATTGACGCTGCGGCGGGCCTGACTTTCGGTGGACTGCTGAACTATCCGAAGCCGGGAGCCGCTAAAGAGGTCCAGGCGTTTCTATCGCAAACGCTGGCCTTGCTCGACGCCGAAGGCATCGCCTGCCCTATCGTCAGCAACGGCGGATCGCCGAGCCTGTTCGACGCCCATCTGGTTCCCGCCGCCACCGAACACCGGGCCGGCACCTATATCTATAATGACCGCTCCATGGTCCGCGCCGGCCATTGCACGGTGGACGACTGCGCCATGCATATTCTCGTCACCGTCGTTTCCCGCCCGACGGGGGATCGTGCCGTTATCGATGCGGGCTCGAAAACGCTGACCTCCGACCTGCTCGGCTTCACGGATTACGGTCAGGTGGTCGGCTATCCGCAGGCTTCGATCACCGGTCTGTCTGAAGAGCACGGCGTGATCGACCTCTCGAAATGCGAGGGCGCCCGCCCGCAGATCGGCGACAAGCTCCTGATCATCCCGAACCACACCTGCGTGGTCTCGAACCTCTTCGACACGATGGTCTTCCATCGTGATGGCGTCGTCACCCGCGTCGAGGACGTGGCCGCGCGCGGGCTCGTCTGGTAACCGAAGCGCCGGATTGGCGGCCGTTCACCGGCCGCTAACGCCATTGGATAATCCTCCTTGAAGTTTGCCATATCTGGCGCATTTTATTGATGCGCCAATATTCCGGCGACGTCATGGGAGACCATTCATGAGAGCGTTGATTGCATTGGGAATTGCAGGAAGCCTGGCGTGCATTTCCGCCGCGCAGGCGCCATCGCAATGGCAAACCTATTCCGGTGTCCCCGTCGATTCCGACCCGACCATTCTGGCCCGCTTCGACCACACCTATCCCTATTGCGAGCAGGAAGCGTTTCGCCGCGGCTCGACCGACGTCAACAGCCTGTGGCATGTGACGGCACTGCGCAATTGCATGTACCGCCACGGGATCGTTGATCGGGGCGCTTACGCCTATCCGACCAACACCCTGTTCTACAATTTTCTCGCTCGCTGATGGCGCGACGAGCGCTCGCGATCAGGCGAGCGCGGTCGGGTTCAGCAGATTGAGGTCGATATCGGTCAACGCCACATGGCGTTCGAACGCGATGCCGGCGTCGTCGAAGAGGTGGCAATCCACCGCGTTGATGCCGACGAGCATCGGCTGCTCCGGTCGCACGCCGACGCTGCCTGACAGCGTGGCGCAGAAGTTCTCGCCCTCGCCATTCAGCGCTGCGTAAGCGACCGTCTGCGCGCCGAGACGCTCGATGACGCTCGGCGTGATGGTGAGCGAGATATCGCCGGATGCAAGCTGGATATGTTCAGGGCGTACGCCAAGCGTCAGCGTCTTGCCGACGACGCCTGCGCGTGGCGTGACCGGCACGGTGAGCGACTGCCCCTTGTATTCGACGGTCACGCTCTTGTCGCCGACGGCAGTGCAGGTAACCGGCAGGAAGTTCATCTTCGGATTGCCGATGAACCCGGCCACGAAGATGTTGGCGGGCTTGTGGTAGAGCTCGAGCGGCGCGCCCGTCTGGGCGATCTCGCCGGCGTTGAGCACGACGATGCGGTCCGCCATCGTCATCGCCTCGACCTGGTCGTGGGTGACGTAGATCATGGTCGCCTTGAGCTGACGGTGCAGTTTCGCGAGCTCGATGCGCATGTCTGAGCGCAGCGCGGCGTCGAGGTTGGAGAGCGGCTCATCAAACAGGAAGATCTTCGGCTCGCGCACGATCGCGCGGCCGATCGCCACGCGCTGGCGCTGACCACCGGACAGCATGCCCGGCTTCTGCTGCAGGCGCTGGTCGAGATGCAGGATCCGGGCCGCGTTTTCGACCCTGGCCTTGAGCTTCTGCTCTTCCATCTTTTCGACGCGCAGCGGAAAGGCGATATTCTCGAAAACGCTCATGTGCGGATAGAGCGCATAGGACTGGAACACCATGGCGATGCCGCGCTTTACCGGCGGCAGATCGTTTACACGGACGCCGTCGATCACGATGTCACCCGCGGACGTCGCGTCCAGGCCGGCGATCATGCGAAGCAATGTGGATTTGCCGCAGCCGGAGGGGCCGACGAACACGACGAACTCGCCATTGTTCACCTCGAGCTGAACGCCCTTCAGAACCTCGAAGTCGCCGTAAAATTTCTGAACCTTGTTGAGAAATAACTGTCCCAAAACCTGTCTCCGGTCACCGCCACGCGCGGCGCTTACTCTCGATAGCGAAGGGATCGCGGGTGTTGCGCGCCCGCGATCCCCAACAAAGGCTTACTTGAACGCTTCGATCTCGCCAGCGGCCTTCTTGATGGCGTCAGCCGGTTCGGCCTTGCCTGTCACGACGGACTGGACCATTTCGATCATAGAGTTCTGGAAACCCTTGTAATCGGTGAAGAGCGGCTCGGGACCACCATAGGTGATGCCGTCGATGAACGGCTTCCACGACGGATCGGCCTTGACGAATTCGTCGACCTTCGCGGAAGGACGCATTGGTGTCAGGCCGGCGCCGCCCTGGAGTTCGTATTCAGGCTGGATATCCGACGAGGTGATGTACTTGGCGAATTCGATCGCCTTGTCCTCGACGCCAGAACCCTTGAAGATCGCCAGGCTGTCGGTGATGAGCAGCGTGCCCGGGCCCTTGGCGTCCGGTCCGAGCGGCAGCGTCGTCACACCCCAGTTGATCTTGGTGTCCTTGAGGCGGGCGGCAGCGCCGGAACCGGCCTGGATCATGCCGACCTTGCCGTCGAGGAAGATCGCACGAACTTCGTTCTGCTCGTAGGCGGTCGGGCCTTCTTCGGAGTAAGGCGTGATGTCCTTGTAGGCCTGGAGAGCGGCGAGCACACCCGGGCTATCGAGCGTGACCTTGCCATCGGCGTCGATGACGGTCGCATTGTTGGTGTAAACCCAATGCATGAACTGGTGCATGGTGTTGTCGAAGGTCTTGGCGGACAGGCCGTAACCCGGGATGCCCGTCTTTTCCTTGATGGTCTTGGCAGCAGCGATTTCTTCAGCCCAGGTTGTCGGCGGCTTCTCGGGGTCGAGGCCGGCCTGCTTGAACAGATCCTTGTTCCAGTAGAGCGCCTTGGTGGAGAATGCGATCGGAACGCCCCACTGGTTGCCCTCGAAGGTGACCGTGTCGACGATGTGCGGGTAGTAGCCCTTCTTCTCGTCGTCGGTCATCGGAACCGGAACGATCAGGTCGTTCTGGGCGAATTCCTTGAGCGTGCGCGAGCCGACGTAAGCCATCGCGACGGGCGTGCCCGCGGCGGCAAGCGTCGTAGCCTTGTCCTGGCACTGTGCCCAGCCAACGACTTCAGGCGCAACCTTCCAGCCCGGATTCTTGCCTTCCCATTCCTTGATGTACTTCTCGTGGATCGGGTCGATCTTGTCGCCGCAATAGATCCAGCTGATTTCCTTGTCGGCAGCTTCGGCCGTCATGGCGCCAAGCGCCGTCGAGCCGAGCAAGGCCAGTGCCATAAGGCTAGTTTTGAAAGCGATGCTCACGTCAATACTCCCGTTAGTTAGCTGTTCACTTGTTATTGTTTTACCGCACCGGCAGTCAGACCGCCGACGAGATATCGTTGCAAGAAGAAGATGATGACCATCGCGGGCAGAATGCCGACGAAGGAGGCTGCCATCAGCTCGTTCCAGATAACCTCCTGCTTACCGAAGTAAGCGAAGAGCCCCACCGGCAACGGCATGTATTCGGTCTTCGAGTTGAAGGTCAGCGCGAAGATGAATTGCTGCGCGTAGGCGCCGATGAAAGTGGTGATGGCGACGACGATGATCCCCGGCATGGCAATCGGCAGGATCACGCGGCGCAACGTATAGAAATGACTGGCTCCATCCATATAGGCGGCCTCGTTCAGCTCCTGCGGGATACGGATCATGTAGGTCCGCAGCAGCCAGATGGCCGAAGGAATGAGGAATGCCACGCCAGGCACGATCATCGCGAAATAGGTGTTGAGCACGCCGAGCGTGCGCATCAGCCGAAACAGCGGAATGAGCAACACGGCGCCAGAGAACATGTTGACCGTCAGGAACGCGCCAAGCAGCAGGCCCATGCCGCGAAACTCGAACTTCGCGAAGGCATAGGACGCCGGGATGACGAGCGCCAGCACGATCACCGTGACGATGATCGAGATGAAGAAGGAGTTGAAGATATAGCGCCCGAAGCCCGGAACGCTGATCCACATGGTGCGATAGGCCTCGAACGAGCCGTTTTCCGGCCAGAAGCGATAGGGCGACGAAAACAGCTGGCTGAGCGGCTTCAGCGACACCAGGAAGCCTTCGACGAACGGCGCCAGCACGAAGGTGAGGAACACCAAGACACCAAGGTAGATCAGCAGGATTTCCCACCAGCTGTAGCGATCGATCATGGCCGCGTTCTTCATGCGCGCTTCTCCGGGTTGAGCCGACGGGTGACACGGAAATAGGCAAAGCAGAATGCCGAGAGGAAGATGCAGATCAGCACCGCGCGGGCCGCACCCTCACCATATTTCTTCGAGCCGATGGCCGTCTGGTAGGTATCGATGATCATCGTCGTGGTCTGTCCGCTGGGGCCGCCCTGCGTCAGGATCCAGATGATATCGAAGGAGTTGAACGTGGCAATGAGGGATAGCATCGACATTGTGATGATCGACGGCACCATCAGCGGCAGGGTGATGCGGCGAAAACGATAGAAACGCCCCGCGCCATCCGTCCAGGCCGCCTCATAAAGATCCTTCGGGATCGACTGGATGGCCGCCAGGAAATAGATGGTGACCATCGGCACGCCGATCCACACGTCGGTGATGATCGTTGCCCAAAAAGCCGTGTTGCCATAGGCGAGGAAGGCCACCGGGCCATCCACGAAGCCGATGCGCTGCAGCATGCCCGAGATCATCCCGAACTGGCCGTTATACATCCAGCCCCACATGAAGATGCCGATCGCCATCGGCACCACCCATGGCGGCATGGTCAGCAAACGAAACAGCGAGCGACCGGGCACCGCGCTGTTCAGCAGCGATGCGCCGAAGGTGCCGATGATCATCTTCAGCGATACCGAGAAGAAGGTCCAGATGAAGGTGCGGACGATGACGTCCGCGAAGGTCGCGTTGAAGATCTTCTCATAGTTCGCCCAGCCCACCCAATTGGTCACTTTTCTGAGTGACGCATCGGTGAAGGACAGAATGAACGTATCGACGAGCGGGTAAGCGACGATTACCGCGACATAGAGGACTGCCGGAAGGAGAAGGATCCAGGCGAAGATGAGGTTGCTTCTTTGAACGTTCATCCTGCCGCCCTCCTCAAGCCGCTCTGGCGTGGAGCGCCTCGTCGAACTTGTCCCATACGGGACGCAGGTCGACAACCGTCTTCTTGATGCGAGCCTCGTCCATGGAGAGCGCCAGAATGCCGGCTTCAAGCGCGTTCAGGGTCGAGACGGGCAGCACCGTGCCGGTGCGAACGCTGTCGAGGATGTCGACCGCCATCTGCTCGTCGGCACCATAGTGCTGCGAGAGTTCGGTAGCCGCATACTTGTTCTCGACGACCTTCTTGCCGGTGAGCTGCTCATGCACATCGAGATAGCCGCGCACGAAATCGCCCTCGGCCATCCCGCGCGAGCCCATGATCGCAAAACGACGGAACTGGTCGGGAACGTTGAGGTTGGTGTGGAAGTTCATGCCCACGCCATTGGCGTATTCGACGATCGCAACCTGATAGTCGATGATGTCGGCATCGCTGTCGAACACCTTGTCGGTGCCCTTCCAGCCGCTCGGCTTGCGATGGAACAGCTCGAGGTCGTTGATGCCTTCGCGCGCCGGGTCGTTTGCCGGCGTAAAGCTCTTGCGGCCGCCGAAGCTTGCGACCCGCTCGGGCCGCGCGCCGGCGATGCCGTTATAAAGGTCGAGATCGTGGCAGCATTTTTCCAGCATGAAGCTGCCGGAATAACGCTCATAGCGGCGCCAGTCGCGCATGAAGAATGCGCCGTGGTAGGGCTCGATATGCTCGGACGCCTCGATCGAGACGATCTGGCCGAGATTGCCGGCCGCCTGAACCGCCTGCAGGTCGCGATAAAGCGGCGAATAGCGCAGAACCAGACCGACCATCAGCCGCTCGTGACCGAACTTGGCCATCAGGCGTGCGAGCTCGATGCTTTCGGCGATCGTGGTCACGATCGGCTTTTCGCAGAACACCTTCAGACCGGCTTCGAGACCGATGCGGATATGCTCGAGATGGAAGAGATTGGGCGAGCCGATCATCAGGAGATCGAGCTTTTCGTTGGCGATCAGCTCCTGCGGCGTGGCATAGGATTTGCCAACGGAAACGCCCTTCTCGACGAGACCCGGCAGACCTGCGGGCTCGGGATCGACATAGCCGACGATCTCGAAGCTTTCATCAATCGACTTGAAGACGTAGCCCAGATAGCCGAGCCGGAAACCTAGCCCGATAATTCCCACTTTCATGCTGCTCTCGTTCCCATTTACGTAATTTATTTTCGTCAAGTTGAGACAAAAATTCGATCTCGTCAACACGAAACACGGAAAAAGTTGGAACTGTGAAATTAATTTTCATGACGCTTGTTTGACAGGCATTTTGATTTTCATCGCGTATGCGCCTGCCGTCAGCCACAAGGCGGGACGATAGGATCGCCTGTACCCACATCATCATGTGGGTAAGTGGCAAGATGCGCGTGCCCATCTCGATCGAGCGCGGCGTGAGCATTGACACAAATCGCGTCGCCTCACACTATTTCGCGGAAACCATACCAACACTGATTGGCAGAGCGTGTCAAATGAACGATTCCACTGCAAAAATCGATGCGTTTGACATGAAGATCCTCAGCGCCATGCAGAATGATGCGACCCTGTCGCAGCGCGATCTGGCCGAGAAGATCGGCCTCTCGCAGAATGCCTGCTGGCGCCGGCTGCAACGGCTGCACTCCCTCGGACTGATCCGGGGATCGCACAGCGACATCGACCTGAAGGCTCTCGGGTTCGACCTGACGGTCTTCGTCATGATCCGCACACGCCATCATTCGAAAGAATGGAGCGAGGGATTTCGGGCGCATGTCGAGCGGTTGCCCGAGGTGATCGACTTCTATCGCATCGGCGGCGACTGGGATTATCTTATCAAGGTTGTGACGAAAGGCATGTCGGGCTACGATGCCTTCTATCAGAAGCTCATCACGAATTTCGATCTCGCCACGGTGACAGGCTTTTTCTCAATGGAGGCGATCATCAACAATCGCCCGGTCGACCTGACGCGACTGCGCTGACGAAAGAAGCGAGGATGGCCCCAGCTGTCTAGACAAACGGAAAAAAGGGGGCCTCGCGGCCCCCTTCTTCGTCTCTATTTCTTAAGCCATGCCCGGGCGGTTGATCGTCAGGAAGTGCCGGACGACGGGCTTGTCTGGCCCCGAGTGGTAGGCAAGCACCTTGCCCTGCAAGTCGGCATCGGCGTTCGACACCCGCTTGTGCTGCCTCAGATGCTCCGCCCAGGATTCCACCATGAACCACTCGACGATCTTCTGCGGATCAGCGGAGTCTTCCGTCACGCCCCAGCCATAGGCGCCATCGCGGCGGCGTTCCTGCGACATGTCGTTCAAGGCACGAAGGAAGGCCGAACGGTTGTGCTTTTCGACGTTGTATTCGATCAGGATCAGAACCGGTCCACGATCATGGGCGACAGGCTCGGCGACAAGCGGCTCCGGCCAGTGGCTGGACGGGACCAGGTCGGCATCGCCGGCAGGCAGCTTTACACGGTGCATGATAAGACCGGCGACGAGCAGACCGGCGGCGCCGATCAAGAGGGCGCCAGGGACACCGACCGCTTCACCAACGGCACCCCAGCCGAGGCTGCCGGCCGTCATCGCGCCGTTGAAGACGGTGAGGTAGACAGCAAGACCGCGACCACGCACCCAGTTCGGAAGGACAGCCTGGGCCGCGCCATTCAGCGTCGTCAGAGCGGTGATCCATGCGCCGCCGAGGAAGAGGAGAGCGACGATGGCAACCAGCTTTGGCGGAGCGAGCGACAGGATAGCCATGACGGCCGCCGTGATGATCGCTGCACCGAGCAGTAGCCCATCGCCATCAAAGCGTTGGCGCAGTTTCGGCATGACAAGCGCCCCACCGATCGCACCAGCGCCAACCGCGCCCAGCAGGATGCCGTAGAAGCTTGCATCACCACCGAGAAGCTGGCGGGCGACGAGCGGCAGGAGGGCCCAGACGGCGCTGGCGAAGGCGAAGAAGATCGCGGCACGCAACAGCACGACATGCAGCGGGCGGCTGGCACGGGTGTAGCGAAGGCCGGCCCGGAAGGCGCCGAAAAAATTCTCCTGTAGGGCATCGTTGGCGCTCTTGGCGCGCGGCCACCAGATCAGCGCTGCGATGACGACCAGATAGCTGGCAACGTCAGCCCCGTAAGTAAGACCCGCCCCGAACGCGGCAAGCAGGATACCCCCCGCTGCCGGGCCGATGGAACGGGCGATATTGATGCCGAGCGAGTTCAGCGCAACCGCGCTTTTCACATCCTCGCGCTTGACGAGCTCAGGCACGATCGCCTGCCAGGTTGGCCCCATCAGTGCCGCGCCAATGCCGCCGAGGAAGGTGAGACCTATCAGGGCGCTGACCGAAAGCATACCCGTCTGGGCAAGAATCATGAGGCTGATGCTGACGGAGACGAGCAGCAGCTGCACTGCAATCAGGAACTTGCGGCGGTCGAGAATGTCGGTCAACACGCCGGCCGGAATGGCGAGAAGGAAGATCGGCAGCGTGCCCGCCGCCTGAACCATAGCGACCGCGGCCGGCGAGGCCGAGAGATCGGTCATCAACCACGAGCTCGCGACATCTCGCATGAAGCTGCCGGTATTGCCGAGAACGGTGGCTGCCCAGAGAACGGCGAAGACGGGTTGGGCGAGTGGAGCGAAGCTGCCCCCTGAGGATTTTGCGGTGCTCATTGTTCAGCTCCCTTGGTGATGTCGAAGATGGTGACGAGAATGAAGGCGCCTGCGAGGCCGAGATGTTCGAAGAAGGCGTTGGTCGCCATCATCCGTTCCATGCCGGCGGGCAGTTCCCAGAAACGAAGCGCGATGAAGGTCGCGAGAATAGTGAACCCGGCGAGCGCGAGAGCGCCCATCCACCGCAGCTTTCCCGACACGACCATGGCCGATGCGGTCAGCTCGAATGCGATGACGACGACGGCGAAGACCGGGGCCGGGTGGAGACCGAAATGCTCCATCTCGGCGACTGCGCCGCCGAAATCGAAAGTCTTGGTGAGCGGGCCCTGGATATAGGCGGCGCAAAGCGCGAGCAGCGCGGCGGTTCGCACGGCAGGCGCCGAAACGACATCGGTCAGAAGCCTGCGCTGTGTTGAAGGTGAGTGGCTGGTCATCTTTGCTCCTGCGATCTTGGCCGGTCGGTTCGAGCGGCGCTGTGTTCGGCTGATGGAGCCATATTGACGGGAACCATTGCCGCCAACAATTGCATCAATAGTTTCGATTTAATTGCATTATCCGCAATTATCCATGAGAGCTTTTTTACGCTTGCAAAACAGGCTTGGGCAGCGGTTTCCCGCTGCCCAAGATGATACGTCGTTCGGTTATCGCGTCAGCCTCAAACGGCCCAGCAGGAGCAACCGAGTGCACCGAAGAAGCCCTTGAGATCCGCGATCGGAAGCTTCGAGGTCCAGGCGCCGGCGTGGTCGTGGCCATGGACACCGCAGTCGCTGGCGCAGCCGCAGGTGGAGATGGCCGTGCGGCGCAGTGAGCGTGCGCCGGCGCCTTCGGGCTCGCCCCAGGCGGCGTAGCCGCCGAATTTGCGCACCGGAGACCAATCCGGCATGGCGGGCGGGATGTTGCTTTCGTCATATTTGGCGAAATCACCCGAGCCATAGACGATCTTGCCGCCAACCATCGTCAGATCGGAGGTGAGGAACGAGATCTCGTCCTCGGCGCAGGCAAAGAAGTCCTTGCTGGGGACCACGAGATCGGCGAACTGGCCCTTCTCGATGCGGCCCTTCTTTCCCTCTTCGTTGGAGAACCAGGTGACCTTTTCCGTCCACATCCTGAGCGCCGTCTCGCGGTCCAGGCAATTGGCACGCGGATAGAGCTGCATGCCGCCGACCGTCTTGCCGGTTACCATCCAGGAGAGCGAAACCCATGGATTATAGGAGGCGACCCGGGTGGCGTCGGTGCCGGCCGAGACGTTAACGCCCTTGTCGAGCATCCGCTTGATCGGCGGCGTGGCTTCGGCAACGCCGTGGCCATAGCGCTCGACGAAGTATTCGCCCTGATAGGCCATGCGGTGCTGCGTGGCGATGCCGCCGCCAAGTGCCGCGATACGGTCGATCGAACGCTCCGAGATGGTCTCGGCATGGTCGAAGAACCAGTTGAGGCCTTCGAGCGGAATGTCCTTGTTGACCTTCTCGAACACGTCAAGCGAACGCGAGATGGTTTCGTCATAGGTGGCGTGCATACGCCAGGGCCAGCGGTTTTCGGCCAGAACCCGCACCACTTCCTCGAGCTCGCCTTCCATCTCCGGCGCCATTTCCGGGCGCGGCTGGCGGAAGTCCTCGAAGTCAGCGGCGGAGAAGACCAGCATCTCGCCGGCGCCATTGTGGCGGAAGTAGTCGTTGCCCTGCTTGTATTTGACCGAGGACGTCCAGTTGAGGAAATCCTCTTTCTCGGCCTTCGGCTTCTGTGTGAAGAGGTTATAGGCGAGGCGAACGGTCAGCTGGTTTTCGTCGGAGAGCTTCTGGATGACCTCGTAGTCATCGGGATAGTTCTGGTTGCCGCCGCCGGCATCGATCACGCCGGTGACGCCGAGACGATTGAGCTCGCGCATGAAGTGGCGGGTGGAATTGACCTGGTAGTCGAAGGGCAGCTTCGGGCCTTTCGCCAGCGTCGAGTAGAGAATACCGGCGTTCGGCTTGGCAAGCAGCATGCCGGTCGGGTTGCCGTTGGCGTCGCGGGTAATCTCGCCGCCGGGCGGGTTGGGCGTGTCGCGGGTGTAGCCGACGGCGCGGAGCGCAGCGCCGTTCAAGAGCGCGCGGTCATAGAGATGCAGCAGGAAGACCGGCGTGTCGGGCGCAACCGCATTGATCTCCTCGATCGTCGGCAGGCGCTTTTCGGCGAACTGGTGTTCGGTGAAGCCGCCGACGACGCGAACCCATTGCGGGGCCGGTGTGATCGCCACCTGGCGCTTCAGCATGTCCATGGCATCCGCCAGCGAACGAACCCCGTCCCAGCGCAGTTCCATGTTGTAGTTCAGACCGCCGCGCACGACGTGGGTGTGGTTGTCGATCAGGCCCGGCAGGACGCGCTTGCCCTTGAGGTCGACGATCTTGGTGTCCGGGCCGGCGAGCGCCATGATCTCGGCATCGGTGCCGACTTCGAGAAAGGCACCGTCCTTGATGGCGACGGCGCTGGCGGTTGGATTGGTTCGATCGAGCGTGGTGATCAAACCGTGGTGGAGGATGAGGTCGGCGAACATGGGAAATGCTCCAGGCTTCATTATTAATATTGATTTCAACGCTTTGCGCCGGGATTGGCCGGGCTGGGCCCCGCCGCAAGCAAATCTCCTCTTGCGGTGTCAGCTAGCAGACTTGTGCTGATCCTGGCGAGACACGACGACGTCATTGCGGCTCTCGCCCTTTGGCAGATGACCGAACATGTGCGGCTTGATCTGGTTGATCCAGGAGACTGCTGCGGGCTCCTTGGCGATCAGCGTCTTGGCGAAGGGAATGAGCTGTTCGCCAACCAGAATGCCGAGCAGGCCGACAAGAGCCACGATCGGTGGCGCGGGAGAGCGGACATTGAGCAAACTATAGACGATACCGACCAGAAGACCGGCACCGATGGAAAGAAGATAGAGTTTCATGGGGCATCCTCGACTCTAGATGAAAGCCGCTTCCGCATTTGGACATTCGATCCTGCGGAAGCGGCGGCGATGTGTGATTACTTGGCTGGGTTAGGGCCGATGCGCTTGCCATGGCTGACGCGCTCGGCGCCGCCGTGGACATGCGTGACCGCATAGTCGATGCCCATGCCGTAGGCGCCGGAATGTTCCTTCACCAGCGAGGTGACGGCGTTGTAGGTTTCCTTGCGGGCCCAATCGCGCTGCCATTCGAGCATGACCTGCTGCCAGGTAACGGGGATGACGCCGGCCTGTACCATGCGGTCCATCGCATATTTGTGGGCGTCGACCGAGGTGCCGCCGGAAGCGTCGGCGACCATGTAGATTTCGTAGTCGGGAACATCATGGAGGGCGGAGAGCGCGAAGGTGGTGTTGCACACTTCCGTCCAGAGGCCGGAGACGACGATCTTCTTACGGCCGCCGGCGGCGTTCTTGGCAAGGGCGTCACGCACGTTCTGGTCGTCCCAGGAGTTCATCGAGGTGCGCTCCAGAATGTCGTTCTCGGGGAAGACGCCGAGCAGTTCCGGGAAGGTGTTGCCGGAGAAGCTTTCCGTCTCGACCGTGGTGATCGTGGTCGGGATGTTGAAGATCTTGGCCGCCTTGGCGAGACCGACGACATTGTTCTTCAGCGTCTGGCGATCGATCGACTGGACACCGAAAGCCATCTGCGGCTGCTGGTCGATGAAGATGAGCTGGCTGTTTGCAGGGGTCAGGACTTCGAGCTTGGACATTTGATTTCTCCGTTTAGGTTTTGATTGCCGGTCTGGCGCTTAAGGATTGAGATGCCTCCGGCGGTCGGCTGCCTGCCTCAGGCAGCCGTTCGAAGGCGGAAATTGTTGGTGTTAGAGGGGCGCGGCAGTTTGCCGTGCGGGGTTATGCTGCGAGCGGGACGAGATTCTCTTCGATCTGGCCGCGATAGGCCTCATACCGGGTCGGCAGCTTCAAGGCTTCGCCGAGGTGAGCGGTATCTTCGTCGCGGTCGAAACCGGGCTCGTTGGTTGCGATTTCGAACAGGATCCCGCCCGGCGTTCTGAAGTAGATCGCCCAGAAGTAATCGCGGTCGATAACCGGCGTTACCTGGTAGCCCGTGTCCATCAGGGCCTTGCGCACTTCGAGCTGCTTTTCGCGGTTCTCGACGGCAAAGGCGATGTGGTGGACAGAACCGGCACCCTGGCGGGCAAACGGCGTTTTCGGCAGCGACGCGATGTCGATGGTGTCGGCACCATTTCCACCGGGAATGATGAACCGCGTCACATCACCTTCGACCTCGGCGCGCTCATAGCCCATGAACTGCAGCAGTTCCGATGTGGCGGCGGTGTCGTGCAGGTCGAAGCGCGCACCGGAGAAGCCGCGGATCGCATTGTCTTCCGAGATGCCATCGGCAAGCCATGGGGCGCGGGCGTCTTCGGCGGTTTCGATCAGTGCTAGTCCGTCGCCATCAGGGCCGGCGAAGCGCAGGCGGTTGGCGCCGAACACCGTGTCGGTCTTCAGACCGACGACACCCTGGGCCGTCAGGCGGTCTTTCCAGAAAGCCAGCGATCCCTTCGGGATGGAGAACTGCGTCTCGCTGACCTCACCGACGCCGGGGCGGCCGGTCATCATGTGCGGGAAAGGAAAGTAGGTCATGACCGTGCCGGGCGTGCCGTTTTCATCGCCATAGTAGAGGTGGTAGACGCTCGGGTCGTCGAAGTTGACGGTCTTCTTGACGCGGCGCAGGCCGAGTGCGTTCGTGAAGAACCGGTTGTTTTCTCGGGCATCCGACGCCATCGAAGTGACGTGGTGCAGTCCCTTGATATCCTTGATCATGGCCGTTGCCTTTCTCTGTGGGCGTTGCCGTTTCGATGACCAGAGATGTAACCGGGTTGATTGCATTGCGGAATTGCAATATTCCTGTCGAATGAATTGCGATTTTTGAAATAATTGAGATGAACGACTATAAAGCCCTGAAAACCTTCCTGCTCGCCGCCGCAAAGCGCAACTTCGCCCAGGTCGCCCGCGAGCTCGACATGACGCCCGCCGCCGTCACCCGCGCGATCGCGGCACTCGAGGACGATCTCGGCGTCCAGCTCTTCGTGCGCACCACGCGTCAGGTGTCGCTGACGACGGATGGCGCCGTCTTCGCTGCGCAGATCCAGCCGGCGATCGAAGCGCTCGAAAATGCCCGCAAGGATGTCAAGAACGCGCATAAATCCGACCAGGGGCGGTTGCGGATCAGCGCGCCGACCTGGCTTGGGAAGACGATCCTCACGCCAATTCTTTCGGGCTTCCGCGAGCTCTATCCGAAGATGAGCTTCGAGGTTTCGCTGTCGGACGGCTTGGTCAACATCATCGACGACGACTACGATCTCGCGATCCGCATTTCGTCCGCCCCTTCGGACAAGTTCACCATCTGGCGCAAGATCCGGGCGGTGCCGAGGATTTTGGTGGCAGCGCCCGGCAGCCGCTTCACGGAGATGCAGCATCCGAACGAACTGACGCCAGACGATTGCCTCGCCTATAGCGGCGAGAGCCGTCGCGAGACCTGGGCCCTGTCGGACGGCGGATCGAGCATCTCGATCGCGGCCGGCCGCGCATTCAGCGCCAACAATGGCGAAGTGCTCGCCGATATGGCCGCCGATGGCGTCGGCGTCGCCATGCTTCCGGGCTTTCACATCGCCGAGCATATCCGCACCGGCCGGTTGGTGCATGTGCTCCCGGGCTGGGCGCCGCCGGAGCTTTGGCTGACGCTCTACTACCCCCCCTATCAGGCTCTGCCGCCGCGTATCGCCACATTCTCGAAGTTTTTTGAAGAGCAGCTGCCGGCCCATATGGTCATGCTCGACTAGAGGGTTCACGAAGTTGGACCATCGGCTTCGACAAAGGGCCAGCGGACAAGTTTCTCAAGCAAGGCGATGCCTTGCTTGAGACGCGTTCGATAGAGACCTTACTGCGCGCTTTTCAGTGGATCGAGCACGGGACGCCCTGCCGACAGGCGAAACTCCAGCTCGGTTCTCGCGACAAACCAGAAGCCACCGGCGATGGCCAGATTCTTCAGAAAGTTGATCGACTGGCCGGCCTGCTGGGCGGGCGCGGCCGCCCAGAACTGATGAAACATTAGGGCCGTCAACACCGTATAGCCGGCAAGAAGCACGCTCACCACCAGAACCTGATAGCCGGCGATCAGAACGATGGGAGCAACAAGCTCGAACGCGGTGACCAGATAGGCCATCAGCATCGGTACGGGAAATCCGAAATCGGTCAGTCGCGTCGCAACCGATGCCGGGTCCATCAGCTTCCCGACCCCGCTGTAGAGGAAGAGGATCGACATCAAAATCCGCGCTGCAATGTCCAGGCGGCGAAGTGCGGCTGTATTCATGGTGAGTTCCTTGTTTGAATATCGAGGCGCCGGACGATACGTGAAAGCCGCGCAGGTCATTGCCGTGCACCATACAGCCGAGCATCTATCGTCCAACGCAAACAACATATATGTTCTCAACATATTATGTTATTAACAAACAAGTGATGCCGCCGTGTGCGGCTCCGCCTGGATGTTCTAGAATTCGTCCGTTATCGGGCTTGATGCAAACCGTGAAATGGCGTCTACCCTCTGGGTCGGCCTCCCGGTCACGAGAAGGGACCGAAAGGTGGATCAGCATCATCGGGTGCCGATCCTACGGCCGCCTTGACGAGGCAGCGCCCCAAAAGGCCAGAAAGGGAATTGCCTATGGAAAGACATCACATGCCGCAGCAAGCCGCTTTTCGACGTGCTTGCTCCTTGGCCGCGCGCCTTGTCGCCATGCTCTCCATCGTTGCGGCCACATCGGCCTGCGTTTCTTCCGAGACCGGCCCCACCGCCTCGGACCTGGCCTCGCTTCGCGGCCAGCCGCTTGCAAAGGCGACGTCCATATTCGGCGAACCGACAGGCGAAAACCGTATCGGTGGCCGCCACACCGTTTTCTGGCAAAAGAGTTATACCGAACAATATGCTGCGCCGAGTGTGATCCGGACGGTTTCGGGACGAGACAGCCAGTCGGCGACGGAGGAAACCGAGAGCCTTAAACTCAAGACACGAACGCACACCTGCATCGTCAAACTGTCGGTGGACGATCAGCGCGTTATCAAGGATGCCGTGTTTGACGGGGATCGAACACGCTGCGGAGAGATGATCTCGCCTGCGTCCTAATGGTTTGACGGATCGCGAGTTTGCGTGAAACTCAATCGTGTTTTTCCTGGGGTGCGCCCATATGCAGCAACTCGTTGCATCCAGCTTGAGCAGACTCGCACTTTGCTACGCTTGTTTTTGATGTATTTTCCGAGGTGCAAGCCCAACACCAAACGATAAACGGCTCTGAATTGACTGAGGAAATTGAAAGCGTCGGCGACTTTCGCATGCCGGAGATGATCGCCGCGGAAACCGGCAAGGTTCTCACGGAACAGGAAGCCTATCTGTTCCTGATCAGGGCAGCGGAGATTGTCAGCGCGCCGGTAGCCGATCTTTTTGCGTCCAACGGTGTTTCCGGCAAACAGTACAACGCGTTGCGGGCAATTCGCCGCGCTGGGCCGGCCGGCGCGACGGTCAATGAGATCCGCCATCAGATGACGGACCCGCGCGCTGACGTCACGAGGCTGATCGATCGCCTTGTACGCGACCGACTCGTCAAGCGCAGAAATGATAAAAGCGATCGTCGTATCGTCAGGGTCGTCCTGTCGGAGACCGGCAACCAGGTTCTGGCGAACATCGATGCACCCTTACTGGAGGTGCATATGGCGCAGTTTCGTCAATTTGACGCCGATGAACTCGCGCAGCTGAAGGGCCTACTGAAGAAGATCAGTTCGGCGAGCCCTGTCGAACAACCGTCCGAATAATCCCTCCGCCGTCAAGACGGACGATCGGACGGTATCAGGCGAGTACCGACCGCAGGCGGCGGGACTTCGGCGAGCGTCGGCCCCGACGAAGCAGTTCAGGCGCCCCTCCGCGTAAAAGGAGAGGCGCCTTTATTCTTAGAAGATCAGGCTACCGCCGGCTTCCTGCGCAGGAACAGCCCAATCAGCAGGATCAGGACGATGGCTGCCGCGCAGGCGCCGCCCCACATTAGCCAAGGCGTCGCCCTGATCAGCAGCGGCACCTCGCCGCCATTGCGCAATGTGACGACGTCCTGCTCGCTCACCTTCAGCGTATCGTTGCCGAAGCGCGCCAGAACGTAATTCGAGACGGCAGCGATCTGCGCGTTGGTCAGCTGGTTCTTGAAGGCCGGCATCGCCACGGTGACGTCGTTCGTCGGGCGGTGAATGCCCTCGACGATCGCCATGACCAGGTTGCTTGCCGTCAGGCCGCCGGTTGCGCGGTTGCTGGTCAGAGACGGATAGAACTGGTCCTCCGTGCCCGAGCCATTCAGCTGGTGGCAGGTTGCGCAGGCGCTGACATAGAGCTCCTGGCCGTCGACGGACGAACCATTCTGCATGGCGGCCGGCGAGCGGTCGATCGCGTAGTCGAGCTTGGCGATATCGTCAGGTTTTGCATCCTTGTGCGCGAAGGCCGGCACGGTCTGACCGGCGGCGCGGATCGGCGGCACCGTCTTCAGATACACAGCCATCGCCGTCAGATCCTCATCCGACATATGGCGGAAGCTGTGCTCGACCGCCTCGGCCATCGGTCCTGCGGCCTGCGACTTGCCGACGGCATTGCCGTGCTTCAGGTATGCGACGATTTCCTGCGTGTTCCAACCGCCGATGCCGCTGATCGGATCGGAGGTGATGTTCGGCGCATGCCAACCGCCGACATCGCCGCCGCCAAGATACTGGCCGGCATCTTCGGCCATGAAAGTGTTGCGCGGAGTGTGGCAGGCGCCGCAGTGGGCGAGCGCATCGACGAGATACTTGCCGCGCTCGGCGGCACCCGGCGCGACCGCCGCGCTATCGAACGGCGTGGCGCGGTTGAACAGGAGGTTCCAGCCGAACATCGCGATGCGCTGGTTGAACGGGAATGGCAGCGTCGTCTTTGCCGACGGCGCTTCGTCCACCGGCGCAACGTCGTGGGTGAGATAGGTGTAGAGCGCGTGGATGTCCTCATCCGTCATGCCGCGATAGGCGGTGTAGGGCATGGCCGGGTAGAGATGGCCGCGAGGGGCGACACCGTTTCTGACCGCATCGATGAACTGCGCTTCCGTCCAGTTGCCGATGCCGAACTCCTTGGAGGGAGTGATGTTCGGGGCGACGATCGGACCCATCGGGGAGGCGATCGTGTAGCCGCCGGCGAACGGCTTGCCGTCGGGCGCCGCAGTCCTGTGGCAGGCCATGCAGTCGGACGCGATGGACACCGCGTGCCCACGCTCGATCAGAGCCTTGAGGTCGGCGTCCTGCGCGAAGGTCGGCATAGCGGAGAAGACGAGAGCGCCGACGGCGGCCGAGAGCGAAAGGATCGTGTTGCGCATCTCAGACCTCCTTGGAGATGATGTCGGCAGTGCGCAGACCGAGCGCGATACCGGCAAGGGTGGGGTTGAGAACGCTCGACGACGGCAGGAGGCCGGTCGTCGACAGGAACAAGTTGTCGTGGTCCCAGGTACGGCCCTCATGATTGGTCACCGAGGTCTTGGAATCGGCGCCCATCATCACGGTGCCCATGACGTGGGCGTGGTTCTGCCAGCCGGTCTTGTCGTTGATGACCTTGCCGCCCATGGCGCGCACGAACGTGCCGTAGTCTTCCATGCACAGATCGCGTGCCTTCTCGACATACTCGTCGCCGTCGAGATCATAGTTGAAGGAGAGCGTCGGAATGCCGAGCGCATCCTTCTTCGTCGTCGACAGCGTCACGCGGTTGGTGGCGCGCGGCAGGGTTTCGAACATGCTTTCGATCACCACCCAGCGGGCGGAGAGATGGCGGATCTGCTCGTCGAGTTCCGGTCCAACGACGCCCTGCTTGATCAGCATTTCGGCGACGTCGCGGTTCGGCACGTTGTTGTGCGGCGCATGCTTGATGGCCGAGTGCTGGCCGCGCCAGTCACCATCACGCCACTTGAAGATCGCGCCCTGCTGCACCTGGCCGCGACCGGGCCAGAGCGGCTCGTCGGCGGTGAAGATCAGGCTGATACCCGAATGGTCCATCAGGTGGCGGCCGACCAGGTCGTTGGAATTGGCGACGTCGGAAAGGAGCAGCAGCTTCGGCGTTTCGATGCCGTTGGCGGCAACGATGAAGGCCTTTGCCGTCAACCGGACGTCGTCGCCCTTCGGCGTGCGGTAGTGGACGGCGACGATCTTGCCGCCCTCGCCCTTTTCCAGATTGTAGGCCGTGGCGTTCGTGATGATTTTGGCGCCGGTATCCTGGGCGTGGCGGGCATGCACATCGCCAGAATACATCGCGCCGATGGGACAGACGGGCATGCAGTTGTTGTTGCCCGAGCAGGCGGGACGGCCGTCATAGGGCTTGTTGGTACGACCGTTTGGCTCGTGGATGAAATTGTAGCCTTCGGCGCCGATGCGCTCCTTCAGCCGCTGGAAGTAATAGGTTTCGCCTTCCGCCGTGACCGGATAGGGCTTGGAACGCGGCGGGTGCGCACCACCACCGTGGCCGGACTGGTCGTCCGTATCGCTGCCGGCGACGCCGAGATTGTATTCGGCCAGATCGTACCAGGGCTCGAGGTCGGAATACTCCATCGGCCAGTCATTGCTGACGCCATAGAGCGACTTCATCTTCATGTCGTTCGGCAGGAAGCGCCAAGTCGCCGCCGCCCAGTGCCACGTCGTGCCGCCGACCAGCGACAGCTGATAGGGGACGTAGTGAAAATTGCCGGTGTTCTCGATGTAATCCTTATCGAAGGAGGACATCGCCCAGGGGAATGTCGGATACGGATCGTTGAGGTTGTTCTTGCGCGGCGAGGAGCGGAAGTTCTCGACGATCTTCCAGCGCGGGATCCACTCACCCGTTTCGAGGATGATGACGGACTTGCCGCGTTGAGCAAGCAGATGCGCGGCGTTGCTGCCGATCGCGCCGGAGCCGATGACGATCACATCGGCGTCGTATTGGGTAGCCATGACAATATCCTGGGCTGGCCGGTCCCGGAAGAGGCCAGCTTATCAATGAGTTGAATTGGGAGAGGGAGGGAGGTTAGTCGGTAGCGAGGCTTGCCGGCGGTTCGACCCAGTAGTTGGTGTGTCCGCGTGCATAGGTGGGAACGATGGTGACGTCCTTGGTCGGCTCGTACATCAGCGCACCGGCAAAGGCGACGAAGCGGGCATCGTCATGATTGGCTTCGCCTTCGGGCGTGCCTGTGTAGCCGAGATACCAGGCCGAGATGATCTTCATCGCGGTCGGCGACAGATCCGGATTGGCGGCCGCAAATTCCTTGAAGTTGCGCATGTCGGTGAGACCGGCCTGATCCATCGCCTGGCTGAGCTTCAGGGCGGCTGCCGGAAACGACGCATCCTCGGCCGAAAGCGCGGCGAATGCGCGTGCCGAGATTTGCGCATCAAGCGTGGCACGATTGGTCAGGCGCTGCGAAAGCGCCAGAAAAGCCTTCTCGTCAATAGCTTCCTGCGCGAAAGCTGCGCCAGGACAGATGCCGAACGCAACCGCAGTGACACCCGCGATGCCCAGGCCGAGCACACCGCGTCTGCCGAGCTTCAAAGTTGATAGTGATTTGTCTTCCATATGCCGTGTCCCGACGAACGCTTCAAACAATGGCACCCTTCGATTTGCATCGACGATGCCACTACCGCGTCCGAGAATTGGTTTTGCCCATTGGCGAATTCGCAGCACCCGCGACAAGATGTCTTGTGCGCTGCGACAAAAGGACTAATCCGGCTGCTGCAATGCAGCAACAATGTTCCTTGATGGAAGTCCATCAAGTTTGCGCATTGTCAACTGTTGGGTTTCGTGCCGCTCTCTTAGAGATTTTCGCTACAGTAAATCCTCAGTTCCGGCTTCTGCACCGGCACGAGCATGAACTTTTCTTCGCGACACCGGTGCAGAACATCAAGCAGTGCATGAGATGCTTGCTGATTCGGATCCTGATCTAGAACGAAGTCGAGAACCCCCGTTTTCAGATATGACTGGTGAACGCTGCTCTTCTCATGCGCGATCCAGACCGGCCGATCGGCACGCCTTCTCAGTGTCTCGCCGATTTCGACCGAATCGTGACCAGTGTCATAAATCCCCACCACACCGTGTTTATCGAGCAGGTTTGTCACAAGACTGGATAGCTTGTGATTGCGGTCATAGGTCGGATGCACCTGTACCTCGAACCGATCCGCGACCATCTGGCGGAAGCCTTCGATCCTCTGTGTATGTTCGACACGCCGCTCATGTGGCGGCAGAACGGCCAGCACGCCTTCGCGCCGAAGCAGCCCTGCCATCAGCTTGCCGGCCGTGCGACCGGCGGCAACATTGTCGATGCCGCTATGCGTGTGGCCGGACAGGCCCGGAATCTCCGTCGTCAATGTCCCCACAATCTCGCCCCGGTCCATGACCTCCTGCAAGGCAGGCGCGATTTCGGCTCCGGCATCGGCCGCTATGATCAAGGCCGCCCTCGGCGCCGCGGGATTGAGGATGGCGCGTCGCCAAAGCGCGGCATCGTTCTCTCTCAAGTGTGTCCGCTGCATCACATAGTGCCGCGGCAGCGCGGCACCGTGGCGGACAAAGGCATCATCCAGCGATTGCCAGAACGGCGTCGAATTCTTTGGCAGGATCACTTCGATGCGTTTCGTCGTGTGCCAGATCTCGGGAAGAACCCGCACGAAGCCCAATCGCGCCGCGGCCTCGACGACGCGCCGCGCCTTCTCCTCCGTAACGCCGCCGCGTTCGTTCAGGACACGATCGACCGTGCTGACGCTGACATCAGCGGCAAGCGCGATCGCTTCGTGTGATGCACGGCTGGACTTCGACTTCATGCTTAAAACGGCCTCGTCTAAATTACGCGGCCGCGTATTAGGACGTTACGGTCGATCAGCGCAAGCCATCCAGGCCCCAGCAGGCCGGGGCAAAGAGTCGCTGCCACACAGGCATTGAGAGGGTCTCGCAGAATTTCGATGATTTGGTCGCGCCGTTTGTTGCAATACTGATACAACAGGCTCTTTATACCGTGGGCCTGAGCGAAGCCTTGGCGGGGGCATCACCGTCAGCAAGATCGCATTTCAGTCGTCGTAACCATCCGTTCCAGCCTCGGAGTCCACATGACCGCAATGCCATCGCAACCTGATCAGGCTACCGCAGCCACTGGAAGGCGGCTTCCTGTCGCTCCCGCATCGGCCTTCGGCATCGTGCTCGGCATAGCGGGCCTTTCCAACGCCTGGCGCGCGGCCGCCGGGCACTTCGCGCTTCCCACCGCTGTCGGAGACGGCATTGCGCTTCTCGCGCTCGCGGTCTGGCTCGTTCTCATTTTTCTCTATGGATTGAAGTGTATCCTCTTCGCCGAGGAGGCGCGCAAGGAGATCGAGCATCCCGTCCAGTGCTGCTTCATCGGCCTCATCGGTGTCGCCACCATGCTTTGCGCAGCGATGGTCGCGCCGTTTTCCGGCGCGCTGGCGCTGGCATTCTATTGGATAGGCCTGCTCTGGACGCTCGCCTTCGCGATATGGCGGACGGGTGCCTTGTGGCAGGGCGGACGCGATCCGACCACGACGACGCCGGTTCTGTATCTCCCGACGGTTGCCGGATGCTATGTCGCGGCAATCGTCGGCGCGGCACTCGGCTATTCCGATCTGGCGCAACTGGCCTTCGGCGCGGGCTTCTTCTCGTGGCTGGCGATGGAATCCGTCATCTTGAACCGGCTGCTCAATGCCGCGGAACTGGCCGAGCCCCTGCGTCCGACGATCGGCATCCAGCTCGCACCGCCGGCAGTGGGTGCAGCCGCCTATCTGAGCGTGACCAACGGAGCGCCGGATCTGCTGGCCCATGCCATGGTGGGTTACGCCATGCTGCAACTGCTCCTGGCGCTTCGCCTTCTCCCATGGGTGGCGAAGCAACCATTCGCTGCCTCCTATTGGGCCTTCTCCTTCGGCCTGACCGCGCTCGCCGCCGATCTGATCCGCATGGTCGCCCGCGGCGAACAAGGCATCCTGTCGACGCTCGCCATGCCGTTGCTCTGGCTGGTGACGGCCGCGATCGCTGTGTTGGCAGCGGGAACAATCGTGCTTCTTTTTCGAGGGAAGCTGTTCTCGCTCGCCCGGGCCTGACAGCCTCTAAACGCGCAACCGCCCTCCCTCGGCATCGAAAAACAGCCGCTGGCTGGACGACAGGTCGAGCGCGATCACCGCGCCGGGCTCGATATCGGGGCCTGCTCTCTGCTCGACGACGAGGTTCTGACCGTCTTCGAGTGCGCAGTAGATATAGCGCGTGCCGCCGAGATATTCGAAGAACTCGACGCGCGCGGCAATCGACCCTTCGGCTGCCTCGTCGATCACGATATGCTCCGGCCGAATGCCAATCATGAACTCCGTTCCGCGCGCAAGGCTCGCCGGCAGCCCCTGATCCTCGAAGCTCTTCGCCGCGATGTCGAAGCGACCATTGCCCTGGGCGACCGCCTTCAGGAAATTCATCCTGGGCGAGCCGATGAAGCCGGCGACGAACATGTTGGACGGGTTTTCGTAGATCTCCCGTGGCGATCCCGATTGCTCGACCCGTCCGTTTCGAAGCACGACGATCTGGTCGGCCAGCGTCATCGCCTCGGTCTGGTCGTGCGTCACATAGATCATCGTGTTGCCGAGCTCACGATGGAGCCTGGCGATCTCGATGCGCATCGAGACGCGCAGCTCCGCGTCGAGGTTCGACAGCGGCTCGTCGAACAGGAAGACATCGGGCTCGCGCACGATCGCGCGGCCGATGGCCACGCGCTGCCGCTGGCCGCCGGAGAGCTGGCCCGGACGGCGATCGAGAAGATGGTCGATCTTCAGGATGCCGGCCGCCTCGTCGACGCGGCGCTTGATTTCCGCCGCGTCGGTCTTTGCCATCTTCAGGCCGAATGCGAGGTTTTCCCGCACCGACATATGCGGATAAAGCGCGTAGGACTGGAAGACCATGGCGATGCCGCGATCGGAGGGGTCGAGATCAGTGACATCCCGCCCCTTGATGCTGATCTCGCCATCGGTCACTTCCTCGAGGCCCGCGATCATCCGGAGCAGGGTCGATTTTCCGCAGCCGGAGGGGCCGACAAAAACGACGAAGTCCCCCTCCTTGATGTCGAGATCGATGCCATGCACGACAGGCAGGCTGCCGTATGATTTTCGCACGTCCTTGAGCGAGACGCTCGCTGTTTCCATCGAGACCATCGGCCTACTTCCCGGTCTGGAGCCAGACCAGCATGGCGCCCGGCTCGCGGTTGTCCCAGAGATGATAGGGGACGAGCGTGACGGTCGCCGGCACCTGCTCGGCCGGACGGGTACGATAGAGCGAACCGTTCCAGCCGCTTGCGTCTTCCCTGGAAACGTCGAGCTCGACTGCTACCGCGCCATTCAGCCCTTCGATCGTCTTCGTCCGGTGACCGGCAAGCTTCTGCGGAACGACGAAGGCGTTGAGATCGTGGCCGTTGTCGGTTTCCTCGACGCAGTAGATCAGCGGGCCGCGGGCGAGCGCGACGCGGCCGACGTCCTGGCGGACCTTCGGCGAGGCGTATTGCGGGCGCAGCTCCAGCGGAAGATCGAGCGCGATGACATCGCCCTTCTTCCAGGCGCGGTTGAGGCGCGCGTAGCCATCGATGACCGACGAGGCCAGATCGACCGTCTCGCCATTCACCTTCAGCGAAGCGCCCTCGGCCCATTCGGGAATGCGCAGCGCGAGGCCGAATTCGGCCGTGCCGTCGACATCCACGTCGATGCGGATATCGCCATTCCACGGATAATCGGTGTGCTGCGTCAGCTTGACGTTGCCGCCCTTGAGCTTGGCCTTGACGCTGCTCTCACCGTAAAGATGAACGGCGATCTCGTTGTCTGCGACCGCGTACATGTAGGAGCCGACGGAGGCGACGAGGCGGGCAATGTTCGGCGGGCAGCAAGGGCAGCGGTGCCAGACCCAGCGGTGGTGCTTGCCGGTGCTCTCGAGCGGATTGTCGTAGAAGAAGGTCTTGCCGTCGAGCGCAAGACCGGTCAGCGCGCCGTTGTACAGCGCCTGTTCCATGACGTCGGCATAGCGGCGGTTCGGGCCTCGGCCGAGCATGCGGCTTGCCCAGAAGACGAGGCCTACGGAGGCGCATGTTTCGGCATAGGCGGTGTCGTTGGGCAGGTCGTAGTAATCGGTGAAGCCCTCGTTGATCGCCGCCGGGCCGATGCCGCCGGTGACGTACATCTGCTTCACCGTCAGGTCGTCCCAAAGCGTCTCCAGCGCATTGGTCAGCGTGTCGTCATGGTATTCGGTCGCGATGTCGGCCATGCCGGAATACTGGTACATGGCGCGCACGGCGTGGCCGACGGCCTTCTCCTGCTCGCGCACGGGTTCATGCGCCTGGCTGTATTCATAGGTCTTGTGCACATAGTCCTTAGGATCGCGGCCGCCGCGAAGCGCTTCGGCGGTGAAGAAGTGCGGCTGCCGGCCGCGTTCGTCGATGAAGAACTTGGAGAGATCGAGGTATTTTTGCTCGCCCGTCACGCGCGCCATCTTCACCAGCGCGAGCTCCACTTCCTGATGGCCGCAATAGCCGGGGATCTGGCCTTCGCCATGGCCGAAGACCGTGATCATGTGGTCGGCATAGCGGCACATGATGTCGAGCAGCTTGCGCTTGCCGGTTGCCTGGTAATAGGCAACGGCCGCTTCCATGAGATGGCCGGCGCAATAGAGCTCGTGGTGATCGCGCAGGTTGGTCCAGCGCTTGCCGGGCTGCACGCGCTGGAACCAGGCGTTCACATAGCCGTCTTCCTGCTGCAGCTTTTCATACATGTCGATGATGGCATCGGCGCGCGCCTCGAGCTGGGCGTTCGGCTTGCGGTAGAGCGAGTAGGCGATGGTTTCGATCGACTTGCCGAGATCGGAATCCCAGAACATCTGGGTCGAGCCGGTCCACTTCTCGTCGATCGGGATGACGACACCGGGGCTTGGCTGGTTCACGTCGATCGCCTGGATCATGCCGGCCTTTTCGCAGCGATCGAGCAGGATCGCCGCCGTGGAATCGCACACCGCATCCTGCCACTTGCCCCAGAAGCCATTGAGCTCGACATCGGGAACCGCGACCGGGCGGAACTGGCTCTTGTTTTCGGTAGTCATGTTTCAAATTCTCCTTTGAATTACTTGACGGCGCCGGCCATCAGGCCGCGCATGTAGAAGCGTTGCAGAAGCAGGAAGACGAGCAGGCAGGGAATGACCATGACGACGACGCCCGCTTGCACCGCGCCCCAATCGATGGCGCCCATTCTGGATGAGCGCACGGCGGTCATCAGCACCGGCAGCGTGAATTTCTCATTGCTGGACAGAAGCACGAGTGCCGCGAAGAACTCGTTCCAGGCATTGAGGAAGGCGAAGATCGCGACGGTCACGACACCCGGCAGCACCAGCGGAAACAGCACGCGGGCGAGAAGACCGAGATCGCGCGCGCCATCGATGCGGGCCGCCTCCTCGATCTCCTTGGGTACCGCGTCGAACGCATTGCGCATCATGAAGACGGAAAAAGGCAGCTGCAGCGTGACGTAGACGAGCGTCAGCCCGAACAGCGAATTGTTCAGCCCCAGCCGGGAGAGAATGATGAAAAGCGGCGTCAGGATCGACTGGAACGGGATCATCAAGGTGGCGATGATCAGGATGAACAGCACGTTCTTGAACGGGAACCGGTAACGCGAGAAGCCGTAGCCGGCGAGCAGGCTGATCGCCACCGTGAAGCACAACCGTCGCGACCGAGACGATCAGCGAGTTCAGCATATGATGCCAGATGCCAGCGCCGAATGTGTCGAGCGTTCGGTAGGCATCGACGCTGAGCCCGCTGATGCCGGTGAGCGGCCATGGCGGCAGCGCCGTTTCGCTGCGTGGGCGAAACGATGACATGAGCATGATCGCAAACGGCGCCAGGAAGAACACGACGATCGCGGCACCGGCGACATGATAGCTTGTGGCGCGCCGCGCATTGCGGCGGGCGCGAAGGGCTGTGCGGCCGGTCATGGACGGTCCTCCCCAACCTTGAGCAGCCAGAGCTGTACGATGCTGAGCGCCACCAGGATGACGAGCAGCGCGATGGAAAGAGCCGCGCCGTAGCCGAGATTGAACGACACGAAGGACTGGTTGAAGATGTAGTAGACGATCGAGATCATGCGGTTTTGCGGTCCACCTGATGTCATGATGTAGAACTGGTCGAAGGCGAGGATCGATCCGGTGACCGACAGGATGAGCGCGAGCGCCATGGTTCTGCGCATCAAGGGCAGCGTCAGATGGCGAAAGCGCTGCCAGGCTCCGGCGCCATCGATGCGCGCCGCTTCGGTCAGCTCGGCCGGAATACCCTGAAGGCCGGTCAGAAGAATGATCATCGTGAAGCCGGCGACCTTCCACACGACCATGACGATGATCGTCAGGAAGGCGCTGTCAAAGGTCGCGAGCAGGTTGCGCCGCCCCTGTGTGAGGCCGAGCATTTCGAAGACCGGCGAGAACAGGCCGCTATCGACATTGGCGAGCCAGACCCACAGAAGCGACGCAGACGCCAGGCCGATGACGACGGGGAGAAAGATGATCGTCCGATAGCCCGACACGAAGCGGCGCGGCTTGTCGACGAAGAAGGCAAGCGGAAACGCCAGCGCGAAGATCGCGATCGTGACAACAAGCGTGTATTGCGCGGTGAAGCCGAGCGATGTCCAGAAACGGGGATCGTTGAACATGCGCGTGTAGTTGCCGATGCCGATCCAGCGCGGCGAGCCCATGAGGGGCCAGCGGTGCAGGCTCATCCAGACGGTGAAGAGCAGAGGCAACACGAAGAACACGGTCACCAGGGCGATTGCGGGCGCGATATAGGCAACGCCCCGCCAGCCCCCTCTCCGCCGCCGCCTGCGCTTCGGAGAGACGGAGATGATTTCAGTCGTCATCTTTGATCTCGTTCTATTTTGGGGAATGACAGGACGGGATCGGGTCGCGATCCCGTCCTGAAGCATTATTGCGCGCTGTCGATGATCGACTGCATGTCGGCCTGGCCGTTGGCGAATGCGCCGTCGACGTCATCGCCGAACATGGCGGCATTGATGAACTGCGACCACGGGCTGTTCGGGCTGTTGATCAGGTCGTTGAACTGCAGCGTGTAGGGTGTCTTGGCGACCTTGATCGCTTCGGCGGCCACGAGCAGGCGCGGATCCTGTCCCTTCAGGACCTGCTCGGCGATATCGGTGCGCGTCGGCAGGCTGCCATTCTTGGCCATGATCGTCTGCCCCTCCTCGGAATAGACGAACTCCAGGAACTTCTGGATCTGGCTGACATGCGGCGTGCCCTTGGTAACGACGATATTGTCGCCACCGGCAAAGGAGGACGGCTTGCCGTCGACGCCGGGGATCATAGCCACGCCGAAGTCGAGCTCCGGATGCTGCGTGATCATCGTGCCGATGGCGAAAGCGCCGAGGCTCTGCTGGCCGATCTTGCCGCCGAGGAACTTCAGAAAGTCCACGCCGTTATCGGTCGCGGCACTGGCAGGCACGGCGCCCGACTTGACGATCGTACGATAGTCTTCGACGGCCTTTCGCATCTGGGGAGTATCCAGTGTCGCGGTCTTTCCATCCTCAGAGAGGATATCCGCGCCGGCACCCCACACGAGAGGTGCGAATGTAAAGATCATGCAGCCGCCACAGCCGCCGCCGGAGAAATAGAAGCCCGCATTATCGGCACCGAGCTTATGGATTTTCTCGGCATTGGACGCGATCTCTTCCCATGACGCAGGGGCTTTTTCCGGATCGAGGCCAGCCTGTTTATACAGGCCCTTGTTCCAGGCGAAGACGGAGGTCTCGACCAGAAGCGGCAGGCCGTAGACCTTGCCCTCATAGGTGCCCTGCTTAACGTGGGCGGGCGCCAGCGCGTTGAAGTAGCTGAGCGACTTGGCGAAATCCGTCATGTCCTCGAGCTGGCCGGCGGAGGCGAAGGACGGGGTGTAGATCAGGTCCAGCGAAATCGCATCGGGCGCCTGCCCGCCGGCGACCGCCGTGGCGTATTTCTGGACCATCTGGTCCGAGGGGATTTCGGTGAGTTCGACCTTGTCAGTATTGGCCGCGTTGTAGGCGTCGATAACCGCCTTGAAGGCGCCGCCGCCGCTGCCCGAACGCACCCACATGCTAACGGTTTCGGCGGATGCCGCCGAGGCCAGGAATATCGACAGCAATGCCGTCGCTGCAAGCATTCTCTTATGCATGATTTCCTCCAATCATTGGGGCAACCGCGCCCCGCCTCCCTTTAGATTTCCCGGTTTCCACCACAGGACTGGCGAATAACGAGCTTGCATGGAAGCTTGCGCAGACCGGGCTCGACAGTTCGGCCCTCGGCAAGATCCAAGATCGTCAGCCCGGCCGTTCGGCCGAGCTCCTTCAAATTCATGTCGACCGTCGTCAGCGCCGGCCGCGTCTGGTCGGCGAAGATCTCCCAATTGTCGAAACCGATAATCGACACGTCCTCGGGCACACGGACGCCTCGTTCGCGCAAGGCGTCCACCACGCCTCTCGCGATCTGGTCGTTGCCGCAGAAAATGCCGTCGGGCGTCGGCTTGTCGTCGCCCCAAAGCATGGCGACGGCTTCATGCCCCCAGGCCTCCGTCCATGCGCCGTGCACGACGAGCGCATCCGGGCCGACGGCCTGGCGAAAGGCATCGGCGCGCTCCACGGCCGAGACGAAACTGTCGGGACCCGTCACATGGACGATCCTTTTACGCCCGACCTTGCGAAGCCGCTCGACGGCAAGCCGCGCGCCGTCTGAATCATCCGCCGTCAGCACGACGCTTCCCGGCACGCCTTCGGTGAAGGCGTAGACGACGGGCACCGGCAGGCCAGCGAGATCGACCGGGAGAGACCTGTCGATCCGCTTGCCCGTCGCGATGATGCCATCCACCTGCTTGTCCAGCATGGCGTCGACATGAACCTTGGCGAGTGCTGGATCATCCTCGATGGCGCAGAGAAAAACCGAGACGCCATGATCGACAAGCGCTTCGGAAATTCCGGACATCACCGGCAACGTGAAACGGCCGTAGGTATCGTTGGTGAGGAGCCCCACCGTGAAACTTCTGTTGAAGAGAAGGCTGCGGGCCAATGCATTCGGCCGGAAGCCGACATCGGCTGCGATCGACTTGATCCTCTCGCGCGTCTCCGACGCCATCCGGCCGGTATCGTTCAGCGCCTTCGACACGGTCGAAACGCTGACGCCCGCAGCCTTGGCGACGTCATGAATTGTGACACGGTTGCTCCGAGCGACCACGCGATCTCCTCCTTCTCGCGGAGGTGAGAAAAGCGTTTCTCAAATGCAAAGTCAACGTGGGAAAACGTTTTCTCATTATTTTCCCAATTTCGCGGGATCGATCGGGCCCCACCAGCGGGACGAAAACGAAAAACGGCGGCACCGAGGCGGGGAGAACGTCGCCTGGGTACCGCCGTTTGTGCGCCTTGGGCTGGAGGGGCCGGATGGGCGCGGGAGAAGATGGGCCGTCAATGGTTCGTCAATGCGAACCGGAAAAATGGGCGGTGGCCCGGCTAAAAGCCACCGCGGGGGAGGATCAATCGTAGAGAACGGCCGAAACCTTCGGGTCGCTCAGATTGCTCTTGTCGTACCAGTAGAAACCGGTGTCGATGACCTTGTCGAGCTTCTCGCCCTTGATCGCCTTGGCGAGCGAATCCACGACGCATTCACCGATCCCGACAGGGTTCTGGGTGATCGCGCCATATTCGGACCCGTCCGCGATCGCGGCCCTCTGCTGCTTGCCGGAGTCAAAGCCGATGGCGATGATCTTCGCCTTGCTTTCGCGCGCCGCCTGCAAGAGGCCGATCGCCGAGCCTTCGTTGGAGGCGAAGATGCCCTTGATCTCGGGGTGCGCGGCAAGCATGGCCTTGGCGCTTTCGGTCGCCACCAGCGGGTCGCCACCGTACTGGATGTCGACGATCTTGATGTCGGGATATTTGCTCTCGATCTGGTTCTTGAAGCCGTCGCGACGCTGAATGCCGGTCTGGCTGGTCTGGTCGTGGACGAGCATGCCGATCTCGCCGGCCTTGCCGACGGCTTCCGCCATCTTGTCGGCGGCGGCGGCGGCGGCCTTCAGGTTGTCGGTCGAGCAGGTCGCGAGCGGCAGATCGCTGTCGACGCCGGAATCGAATGCGACGATCGGGATACCGGCTTCATGCGCCTTCTTCAGGAGCGGCACTTCCGCCTGCGAGTCCAGCGCTGCGAAACCGAGGCCCTGCGGCTTCTTGGCGATCGCGGCGTTCAGCATGTCGATCTGCTTGTCGATCATGGCTTCCGTTTCCGGCGCTTCGAAGGTGATGGTGACGCCATTCTTCTTCGCCGACTGCTCGGCGCCTGATTTCACGGCCTGCCAGAACTGGTGCTGAAATCCCTTCGAGATGATCGCGAAATAAGGTTCCTGCGCGAAGGCGGGCGCGGACAGAGCCGAAGCGAGGCTGAGTGCGGCGATTGCGGTTTTCAGTTTCATTGTATGTCTTCCTCCGTTGATGGTGGCCGCCCTCCTCCGGGCGGCGAAAGTGGTATCCAAACAGTCAGAAATCCCCTGTGCTGCTCCCTTCCCTGCTTAGTTTTTCTTGCGCAGCATCATGTCGACGAAGACGGCAACGATGATGATGATTCCGGTGACGACGATCTGCCATTCCTGCGCCACGCCCATGATGCGCAGTCCGTTGTTCAGGACCGACATGATGAAGGCGCCGATGATGGTTCCGAGCACCGTTCCACGGCCGCCGCTGAGCGAGGTGCCGCCGATGACGACAGCCGCGATGGCATCGAGCTCATAGCCCTGGCCGAGCGCCGGCTGCGCGGAGTTGAGACGCGAGGCAATGAGGAGGCCGGCGATGCCGCAGACGAGACCGCCGAGTGCATAGGTGACGATCTTCCAACGGTCGACATTGACGCCCGAAAGACGCGCCGCTTCCTCGTTGCTGCCGAGCGCGAAGATGTAGCGGCCGAGCAGCGTTCGGTTGAGGATGATCGAGGCGATGATGGCGACGACGAAGAGGATAAGCACGCCGTTCGGAATTTCGAGACCCGGCACGATCTGGCCCACGAAGGAGTCGATCGAGATCATCGGGAAGTTCGGCGTGTCGTTGAAGTAGATCGGCTTGACGCCCGAGATGACCAGCGACAGCCCCTTCAGGATCAGCATCATGCCGAGCGTGGCGATGAAGGGCGGGATCTTGAACTTGGCGATGACGATGCCGGAGATGGCGCCGCAGAAGGCACCGGTCAGAAGCGCGCCGATGATGCCGAGCGGCATCGGCAGACCGAGAAAGGTCAGAAGCACGCCGGTTATGACCGAACAGAAGGTCATCAGCGTGCCGACCGAAAGATCGATGCCGCCGGAGACGATGACGAAGGTGCAGGCGACGGCAAGCACGCCGTTGACCGCGGTCGCCTGCATGATGCCGATCAGGTTGCCCTGCGTGAGAAAGTTGTTGGTGGCGATGCTGAAATAGGCGAGGAGCGCGATCAGCACGACGAAGGCGACCGCCTTCTGCAAGGCCGCGGCCGAGAAGAAGCTCGACTTGTGAGCGGCGGTGGGTTGAAAGGTTGCGTCTGTCATGTTCGTGTTCCCTTTACGCGGCCGTTACCTGGCGCCGTGTCGCCAGGGTCATGATCGCTTCTTGTGTCGCGGTATTGCCATCGAGTTCGCCGGTGATCCGGCCTTCGCACATCACCACCACGCGGTGGGACAGGCGCAGGATTTCCGGAAGTTCCGAGGAGATCACGATGATCGCCTTGCCCTGTGCCGCCAGCTTCTGGAGCAGAGCGTAGATTTCAGCCTTCGCGCCGATATCGATGCCGCGCGTCGGTTCATCGAAGATGAGAATGTCGCAATCGCGCAGCAGCCACTTGGCGATGACCACCTTCTGCTGATTGCCGCCCGAGAGAAGCCGGGTTTCCTGCTCCACCGAGGGGGTCTTGACCTTGAGCGTCTTGACGTATTCGGCCGAGACCTTCTCCAGCGCGCCGTCGCGCATGAAGACGCCGCCCCAGGTGAAGCGCGGCCAGGAGGCCATGGTGACGTTGTCGCGGACCGACATGCGCGTCACGATGCCGAAATGCTTTCGGTCTTCGCTGAGATAGGCGATGCCAAGGCGGACCGCATCCTGCGGGCTGCGAATGGCAGCGCGCTTGCCGTGAACGTGGACCTCGCCGGATTCCAGCGGATCGGCGCCGAAGATCGCACGCGCCACCTCGGTTCGCCCTGCGCCCATCAGCCCGGCAAAGCCCAGGATTTCGCCCTTGCGAAGCGTGAAGCTCACGTCGCGGATAACGTTTCCTCGGTTGAGACCTACAGCTCGCAGCACCTCTTCCTCACTCGACACGCCCTCGGCGCGCGTGGCATCGGCCAGTTCGCGGCCTACCATGAGCGAGATCACCTTCGACATCGGCGTCTCCTTGGCGGGAAGCGTCTCGATGTACTGGCCGTCGCGCATGATGGTGATGCGGTCGGCGATGCGCATGACTTCGTCCATCTTGTGGGTGATGTAGACGATGCCGACGCCCTGCGACTTCAGGTCCTCGATGATGGCGAACAGGTGATCGACCTCGGTCTCGTTCAGCGCCGAGGTCGGCTCGTCCATGATGAGCACCTTGGAATCGTAGGACAGCGCCTTGGCGATTTCGACCAGCTGCTGGCGCGCGACGGTGAGGTCGCCGACTTCGACCTGCGGATCGATATCCACCTTCATGCGCTTGAAGAGGGCCGCCGCCGCCTTGTTCATCGCCGTTTCGTCGACGAACATGCCAAGGCCAAAGCGCGGCTCGCGGCCGATGAAAATGTTCTGCGCGGCGGTCAGGTGGTTCATCAGGTAGAGTTCCTGATGGATGATGCTGATCCCCTTTGCCTGCGCCGATTTCGGCCCATGCAACGAGACCGGCGCGCCTTCGAGGATGATCTCGCCGGCGTCTGGCTGATAGACACCCGTCAGGATCTTCATGAGCGTGGATTTTCCAGCCCCGTTCTCGCCCATCAGGGCATGGACTTCACCACGGGCGAGATCGAACCGGGCACTGCGCAGGGCATGAACGCCAGGGAAGGATTTTTCTATGCCGCGCGCCGCGATAAGCATCGTGGGCGTCCTTGGTTCAGCATCTTCACTCATAAGCTTCTCCTCTGCCGACCGGGCACGGAACCGCGATCTCCGGTGTGAGCGGAGTGGCCGACAGTCTTAGAAAAAAGGGGTTCAGTCGTCGTTCGGCAGCGGGCTAGCGATGCCCTCGCGAAGCGAGCGGGCAGGATTGCCGCATGGCAGAACTCTTTCGAGCAACGGCGTCGCGGTTATGAAATTGCGTGAAGATGCTGGGACAGCCAGCGGCGGGACAGTCTTGCCGCCTTGCGTTCTTGTCGATGCCGAACATCATGTCCTCCCTCCAAATCGTGAAGCGGTGCACTGGAGCACGCCCGCCGCGTGGAACAACGGCGCGACCTCCTTCGCTTCCGTGTTCACTTTTCTGGCTGGTAAGGGTGATGCGAGGGGCGGCGCCTGACAATGAGAGAAATGATACTTTTGCATCAAATTGGGATGCACCGGCGGTTGCAAATCACTCGAGCCGGACGTTCTCGCGGATGAAAATCTGCGGCCGTTGGGGTGGCGTGATGTCTTCCTCCGCGAAGCGGCCGGCATGGTGGAGCTGGATTTCGATCGCCCGCCGGGCGTCCATGAAGGGTTCGCGATCGATGATCGCATCGACGACGCCATCGTCCATCAGCGCCACACGCTCCGGGGTTACCGTGTGGGTGATGACGCATACGGACTGGTCCTTTCCGATCACCTTCAGCTCCTCGGCCAGAACCGGATTGCCCACCGACATGTTGTAGACGCCGCGCAGACCCGGATGCCGGCGCAGCAGAGCGCGAAAATCCTTGCGGATGTTTTCCTGCTCATAGCTCTGGAACGTCTCGACCACCCGACAGCTCGGATAATTCTGGCCGACAATGTCGCGGAAGCCGACCGCGCGCTGGTCGTGTTCCAGAAGCTGGTGAAGGCCGACGATAACGACCACGTCGCCACCGGCGTCACCAAGGAAACGCCCCATGAGCGCCCCCGCCGTGCGCCCCTCCTGAATTGCGTTCGATCCGACATAATCGATGCGGCCGGTGCCGGGCAGGTCGGACGCGACGGTGACGACGGGAAGCTTGCGCGACAGTTCCTCCACCTTGGTCGTCACCTGCGGGTCGTCGAAGAGGATGACGACGAGGCCGTCGCACTCGGCGGCGGCTCTGGTCAGCGTCTTGATCGCGGCATCGGCCTTGATCTGCTCGAAATACCAGAAGGTGACGCGGATGTTGTAGCGCTTGTATTGCTGGGCGGCACGGACGAAGCCTTCGCGCAGCTTCACATAATATGAATTCACATTGTTCTGCAGCACAACGCCGATGCGCAGAATACGCGTCGGAATCATGCTGAGCGCGCGGTCGACGCCGAGCGCCTTGGCGGTTTCGATGACCAGCTGCTCGGTCTTCGGCTTCACGCCGCCACGGCCGTTCAGCACCCTGTCGACAGTGATCCGGCTAACGCCGGCCGCCGCCGCGACGTCCTCCATGCTCGGCTTTCTCGCCACGGAACATCCTCCCTCGCTCCCTTCCCCGGACCTTAGCGAATGATGCAATTGCGTCAATATCGACGTTGCGCCAAGCCTTCGGCGGACGGATATTCCGGTCATGTTCGGAGGAAGAGGCGCCATGCGCCTGAACAGGAAGCATCGATATCATGACTGATCCATCACATCCCGCCGTGTCGTCTTCACGCACCGTCCGCGTTGCGGTTATCGGAGCCGGGCGCATCGGCGAGGTTCACCTTTCCAACCTGACGCGCAGAGTGCGCGGCGTGGAAGTGACCGGCGTCTTCGACACCGACGCGGCGCGCGCCGAGACGCTGGCAAGCCAGTATGGCGTTGTCGCACGGCGCAGCCTGGAAGCGCTGTTTTCGGAAGGCGCGCCGGAGGCGGTGGTGATCGGTTCTCCCAGCGCGCTCCACCTGGAGCATGTGAAGCTTGCGGCGCGGGCCGGCCTGCATATCCTGTGCGAGAAGCCGCTGGCGCTCGACGAAGAAGGCATTGCCGAGGCCATTCGCGTTTGTGCCGACAAGGGTCGTCTGTTGCAGATCGGCTTCAACCGGCGCTTCGACGCCAACACCGTGGCGATGCGCGAGGCCGTTCAGTCGGGCAGCATCGGGCAGGTTCGCTCGATCCGCATCACCTCCCGCGATCCCTGGCCGCCATCGATCGACTATGTGCGCTCGTCCGGCGGCATGATCATGGACATGACAATTCACGATTTTGACCTTGCCCGCTTTCTGTCCGGCGACGAAGTGGTCGAAGTATCGGCATTCGGCGGCTGCGTTATCGACCCCGAGATCGGCAAGGCCGGCGATATCGACATCGCGACGATCATGCTAAAATTCCGCTCCGGAGCGATCGGCACCATCGAGAACACCCGCGCCACGCCCTATGGCTACGACCAGCGCGTCGAGGTTCTCGGATCGGACGCATCGCTGGAGAGCGAGAACATGACGCCCGCCCGGGTTGTCACGCGATCGGCGCATGGACAGACGCAGCCCAATCCACTGCCGTTCTTCCTGCAGCGCTACGAAGGCGCGTTTTCCGGCGAGCTTCAGGCCTTTGTCGACGCGGTTCGCGAGGGACGGCCTGTCGCGGTTTCGGGCGAGGATGCGCTTTCAGCGCATCGGATCGCCCAGGCGGTGCAGCGCTCGCTTGCGACGGGCCAGCCGCAGCGGGTCGAGGCCTAGATCGAGACGACTACGGCGGGCCTGAGGAGGATCCGCAGATTTTATAGAGACCGTATAGGCCCGCCATGAGCGGGCTCAATATCTCGGCGAACGCCGAGCCTAATGAGGAGGCACATCATGAATTGGGTATCGGCCTGTCGCCTTGACGACATCGAGCAGGAAGGCGTCATACGCTTCGACCATGGCGGTCGCACCTATGCGGTCTACCGCTCCCCTGAAGACGAGGTCTTCTGCACCGACGGCCTCTGCTCGCACGAGGCCATCCACCTCGCCGACGGCCTGGTGATGGATTACGAGATCGAATGTCCCAAGCACTCGGGCGCCTTCGACTATCGCACCGGCACGCCGCGCCGGCCGCCGGCCTGCAAGAGCCTCAACACCTATCAGGCGAAGATCGAAGCGGGCGAAGTCCTGCTCGCCATCCCCGCCTGACATCAAGCGAACCGGTCGTACGGAGACAGCCATGTCCTCTATCGTTATCATTGGCGCCGGCGAGTGCGGCGGACGTGCCGCGCTGCAGCTGCGCGAGCGCAATTTCGACGGCGCGATCACGCTTGTGGGCGCCGAAACGCTTCACCCCTACGAGCGGCCGCCGCTGTCGAAGAACGGCATCCTCGACGGCGCCGATCCGAAGTTCATCATGGATGGCGACGGCTACAAGGAGCGCGGTATAGACGTTCGCCTGGGCGCCGACGCGATCGGGATCGACCGCATAAACAAGACCGTCGAGCTCTCGGACGGAACGACGCTTGCCTATGACAAGCTGCTGCTTGCGACCGGCGCGCGCCCACGTCCGCTCCCCGGTATCGCCGAACGATCCGAGCGCGTTCTGACGCTTCGCACCCATGCCGATGCGCTGGCGATCAAGCGGCATCTGCACGAGGGTAGCCGGCTTGCCATTGTCGGCGGCGGCTTCATCGGCCTCGAGCTCGCGGCCATCGCGCGCGGGCTTGGCGCCACCGTCACCCTGATCGAGGGTCTGACACGCATTCTCTCGCGCGGCGTGCCCGAGGATATCGCCCATGCGGTGGCCTCGCGCCACAAGACGGCAGGCGTGGAGATCCTGTGCGAGAGCCGGATCGAGACTTTCGAGATCGGCCCTGATGGCGTCTCGATCGGCCTGGCCGGCGGCCGGACGATCGATGCCGACATCGCGGTGATCGGCATCGGCTCGATCCCGAATGTGGAGCTCGCGGAAAAGGTGGGGCTGACGATCGAAAACGGCATCATGGTCGATGACCACCTCAGGACCACCGACCCCGATATTTTCGCCGCCGGCGACTGCTGCTCTTTCCCGATCCCGGTTTATGGCGGACGGCGGGTACGGCTCGAATCCTGGCGCAGCGCCCAGGAGCAGGCGATGCTCGCGGCGGCCAATCTCATGGGCGCGGATGAGCGGATCACCGCCGTGCCATGGTTCTGGTCGGATCAATACGACCTGACGCTTCAGGTGGCCGGGCTTGCCGAAGGCGCCGTTACCTCCGTTCGCCGCGACATCAGCGAGGGCGCCTTCATCATCTTCCAGATCGGTGCCGACGGGCGGTTGCTTTCGGCAAGCGGCATCGGTCCGGGCAATGGCATCGCCCGCGACATCCGGCTGGCGGAAATGCTGATCGCCTCGGGCAAGACCGTCGATCCGGCAGCACTCGCGCAGGCCGATGTCAAGCTGAAGTCGCTGCTGGCGGCCTGACCTCGCCCCATTCTTTGGCCTCGGCTCGGGCCCCGACCTTGTTTCAACCGCCGCCCTTTCGGGGTCGGCTGCAATTGGATATTACCATGAAGTCTCATGTTCTCACCGTCACCTGTCAGTCCACGCGCGGCGTCGTCGCCGCCATCGCAGGGTTTCTCGCCGACAAGGGCTGCAACATCATCGACAGCTCGCAGTTCGACGACCTCGAGACCGGCCTCTTCTTCATGCGGCTGACCTTCGCAAGCGAGGCAGGCACGCCGATCGAGGAGATCGTCACCGGCTTCGAGCCGATCAGGAAGGCCTTCGACATGAGCTGCGAGTTTCATGACAGCAGCGCCAAGATGAAGGTGCTGTTGATGGTCTCGCGCTTCGGCCATTGTCTCAACGACCTGCTCTACCGCTGGAAGATCGGCGCGTTGCCGATCGACATCGTCGGCGTCGTCTCCAACCACTTCGATTATCAGAAGGTCGTGGTCAACCACGACATCCCCTTCCACTATGTCAACGTGACCAAGGCCAACAAGCCGCAAGCGGAAGCTCGCCTGCTCGAGGTGGTCGAGCAATCCGGCGCGGAGCTGATCGTTCTCGCCCGCTACATGCAGGTGCTGTCCGACGCCGTCTGCGAGAAGATGTCGGGGCGGATCATCAACATTCATCACTCCTTCCTGCCGAGCTTCAAGGGCGCCAACCCCTACAAGCAGGCTTTCGAGCGTGGCGTGAAGCTGATCGGCGCCACCGCGCATTACGTCACCGCCGATCTCGACGAAGGCCCGATCATCGAGCAGGACGTCGCCCGCATCACGCATGCGCAGTCGGCATCGGACTATGTCTCGATCGGCCGCGACGTCGAGAGCCAGGTGCTGGCGCGCGCAATCCACGCCCATATCCACCACCGGGTGTTCATGAACGGCAACCGCACGATCGTCTTCCCGGCGAGCCCTGGTTCGTATGCGTCGGAACGCATGGGATAGGCGATCGCGCACGGCTTCGATGATGCAAAAGTATCATCATAGGCTTTGCCTTCAGCCGACGCCGGGGGCACGATAGAGCATCAAAGAGGCGTGCGTCCGCAAGGAGGCGGAGGCACTCCTCGCCGGAGACAATCCGGCTTTACCCAACCAATGACGCATGCGGGAGGCAAGTCATGGACGATTCAAAATTCGGCAAGAGAGACAAGAGAGGCCATTGGACGCCAAACGGCGTGCTGACGCCGGCACCGGTTTTCGTGCTGCCGCCAAATCCTCTGAAATTCCTGAAGTGGCTGCCGAACTACTTCTTTCCGTGGAACGCCTTCTTCATGGTCACCGCGGCGATCTTCTGGTTTTTCCTGACGCCAGGCACCGAGACGACGAAAACCTTCTCCGTCGGCTGGATCGCGCTCATCTTCGCGCGCAACCTCGCGGCGTTCTTCCTGTTCTACGGTGTCATCGAGCTGCGGCTCTACAAGCTTCGCCGCCAGGAAAACCGTTTCAAGTACAATCCGAATTTCCCGGCCGACAAGAAGAACACCGTCTTCCTATTCGGCTCGCAGGCCTATGACAGCATCATTCGCGGCGTCGGCACCGGTGTCACGATCTGGACCGCGATCGAGGTCGTGACGCTCTGGGCATTCGCCAACAACTACGTGCCGATGGCGACGTTCCAGGACAATCCGGTCTGGCTTGCCTGCATCGTGCTCTTCGTGCCCGTGTTCCACGAAGCCTACTTCTTCGCGATCCACCGCGCGCTGCACATTCCGGCACTCTACAAGTTCGTTCACTCGGTCCACCACAACTCGGTCAATCCATCGCCCTGGTCGTCTCTTGCCATGCACCCGGTCGAGCACCTGCTCTTCTTCGGTGAAGCGCTGATCCATCTGGTGATCTTCTCGCACCCGCTGGTCGCCATCTACAATCTGCATTCGCTGGCGCTCGGCGCGGTGGTCGGCCATGTCGGCTTCGACAAGATCGAGGCGGGCGAGGAAGGCGGGCTCGATACGCACGCCTATGCCCACTACCTCCACCACAAGTATTTCGAGGTGAACTATGCCGACGGCCTGATCCCGTTCGACAAGTGGTTCGGCACCTGGCACGACGGCACCAAGGATGGCGATGAGGCGATGAACGCGCGCTGGCAGAAGAAGCTGCAACGCGAGAACGCCCGCAGGCAAGCCCAGGAAGGCAACCAGGCATGACCCGTGCATTGACCGTAGCCGATCTGCGCGCGCTCAAGGGCAAGCGTCAATTCCTGACCATGCATGTCGATAGCCCGGCGGAGGCAGCCGCCGCAGCCGAAGCCGGCATCGAGATGTTCACCTGCGAGGTGGATGAGCAGCTACCCAGGATACGCAAGGCAGCCCCCACCGCCTTCATCCAGGCAGCCCATGTGCAGGGCGCCATTCACGACGAATCGAGCGCCATCCGCGAAGGCTTTCGCGCGCTCGATCTCGGCGCCAGCTGTATCTACTTCGCCGGCTCTCTGCGCCTGCTGGAGGCGATGGCCAAGGAGGGCATTCCCGTCAGCGGCCATGTCGGCCTGGTGCCGCGCTGGGCCACCTGGACGAACTTCCGCTCGATCGGCAAGACGCCTGAGGAGGCGGCATCGATCTATCGTCGGGTGAAGGACTATGAGCAGGCCGGCGCCTGGGCGGTCGAGATGGAGGTTGTCCCCGTGGCGATCGCCGAGTGGATCACGCGCTCGACGCCGCTGATCACGCTTGGAATGGGCTGCGGCGCCGTCTGCGATTCCCAGTATCTCTTCTCCTGCGACGTGCTCGGAACCGGCACCAGCCGCGTGCCGCGCCACGGCAAGCAATATGCCGATCTCGCCGCCGAGGAGGCGCGCCTGCAGGAAATGCGCGTGAAAGCGTTCCGGTCATTCGCCGACGATGTCCGCGACCGGAAATATCCGGAAGCCCGCCATGAGGTTCATGTCGGCGAAGAGGTCCTGGCAGCCGCCAAGACGCTCGTTTGAGGTGACCGGGCAGGCGACAACATCGCCTGCCCTCCCCACCCGACTTTCCCATAATTCTCTTCCCAACGAGGTCTTCGATGGCTGCTCGCCTGATCGACGGCCGGCAATCTGCCGCCGCCGTCATCCAATCCGTGAAATCCGCGACCGAGGCTTTGCGTGATCGCGCCGGTGTTACCCCGGGGCTGGCGGTGATCATCGTCGGCGACGATCCGGCGAGCCACGCCTATGTCGGTGCCAAGGGTCGGATGGCCAAGGAGTGCGGCTTTTCTTCCATCCAGCACTCGCTTCCGGCGACCGCGACGCAGGGCGAGGTTGCAGCCCTCGTTGCAAGCCTGAACGAGGACGAGGCCGTGCACGGCATTCTCGTGCAACTGCCGCTGCCGTCCCATCTCGATGCCGAGAAAATCACGCAGTCGGTCCGGCCGGAGAAGGATGTCGATGGCCTGCATGTGGTGAACGCTGGCAAGGTCGCGACCGGCGATCTTGATGGAGGACTGATTTCCTGCACGCCCGCCGGCGCCATGGTGCTCGTTCGCGGCGTCCATGGCAGCGATCTCTCAGGGCTCAGCGCCGTCGTCATCGGCCGATCGAACCTCTTCGGCAAGCCGATGTCGGCGCTTCTCCTTGCCGCCAATGCGACCGTAACCACGGCGCACTCCCGCACGCGGGACCTGCCCGCGCTCTGCCGCACGGCGGATATTCTCGTGGCGGCGGTCGGCCGGGCGCGGATGGTCGGCAGGGATTGGGTGAAGCTCGGAGCAACGGTGATCGATGTCGGCATCAACCGCGTGCCGGTGGAGGGCAATGCCGAGGGCAAGACCCATCTCGTCGGCGACGTGGCATTTGAGGAATGCAGCGAGATCGCGGGTGCGATAACACCGGTGCCCGGCGGCGTCGGGCCGATGACGATCGCCATGCTGATGGCCAATACGGTGATCGCGGCATACCGCTCTGAGGGCATTGAGCCGCCGCGCTTCTGATGGCGCGGCACGGTCCTTATCCCCGCGAGTGCCCGCCATAACGCCGGTCTCACCAAAAGTTGTAGATGATATCGTCGTCAGACTTCGTCCGTCCAATCAACCCGGTTGCTAAAAAACCATAATTGCTCCACCTACATTGTAGACAAACGCGAGCAGTCGGAATTGGATCAGAGCTTGATGCGCATTAAATACGGTTTCCTCGGCATTCTCCTGGCGATTGCGCCCACGGCCCATGCGCTGGACATGGGAGCGGTGCCGGTTTTGGCGCCGCAAAAGCAGCAGGAACAGGCGGCACAGCTGAGCGCGCAATTCTTGACGCGCTACAGCTATCGGCCGGTCGCGCTCGACGACAACCTCTCGGTCAAGATCATGGATCGCTTCATCAAGTCGCTCGATCCGGATCGGATGATCTTCCTGCAGTCGGACATCAACACCTTCATGGCCGACAGCACCAAGATCGACGACGCGATCAAGACGGAAGACCTGAAGCTCCCCTTCTCGATCTTCAACCTCTACGAACAGCGCATCGTCGATCGCATGACCTATGCGCGCGATCTCCTGAAGAAGGGCTTCGATTTCACCGCGCAGGAAGACTACGCGCTGGTGCGCGACGACAAACCCTGGCCGCAATCCGAAGCCGAGAGCAACGATCTCTGGCGCAAGCGGGTGAAGGCCGACTGGCTTCGGCTGAAACTCGGCGGCCAGACCGAAGCCACTATTCGCGACACGCTCGACAAGCGCTACAAGAACGCGCTCGAGCGCGCCTATAAATACAAGAGCGACGACGTCTTCCAGTCCTTCATGGACGCCTATTCGACATCGATCGATCCGCATACCGACTACTTCGGCGCCACCGCATCGGCCGATTTCGATATCTCGATGAAGCTTTCGCTTGTCGGCATCGGCGCGGTGCTGCAGGAGCGCGACGATTACACCACGATCCGCGAACTCGTTCCCGGCGGCCCGGCGCAGCTTTCCGGCAAGCTTGCGGTCGGCGACCGCATCACCGGTGTCGGCCAGGGCGCCGACGGTCCGATCAAGGAAGTGATGGGCACGCGTCTGGATGAGGTCGTGCAATTGATCCGTGGCGAGAAGGATTCGATCGTCCGCCTGGATATCCTGCCTGCCGATGCCGGCGCCGATGGCGGTCATCGCGTCATCAGCCTGGTACGCGACAAGATCAGCCTCGACAAGCAGGCGGCCAAGAAGGCCGTTCTCCCTGTCAAGGACGGCGACGTCACCCGCAAGATCGGCGTGATCACGCTGCCAGCCTTCTACGAGGACTTCGAAGCCCGCCGCAAGGGCGACAAGGACTATAGAAGCGCCAGCCGCGACGTCGCCAAGCTGCTGACCGAGCTCAAGCAGGACAATGTCGACGGCGTGCTGATCGACCTGCGCAACAATGGCGGCGGTTCGCTCGCCGAAGCGATCGACCTCACCGGCCTGTTCGTCGGCAAGGGCCCGGTCGTCCAGCAGCGCGGCGCGGATGGCAAGGTCGAGGTTCAAAGCGACGATCTGCCGACACCGGCATGGACCGGCCCGGTCGGCGTGTTGATCAATCGCGGCTCGGCTTCCGCTTCCGAGATCTTCGCTGCCGCCATCCAGGACTATGGTCGCGGCGTGATCATCGGCGAACCGAGCTTCGGCAAGGGCACCGTGCAGACCGTGGTCAACCTCGACCAGGTGGCGCGCAACGACAAGCCGAAATTCGGCGAGCTGAAGCTGACGATCGCCCAGTTCTTCCGCGTCAACGGCGGCACGACGCAGCTGCGCGGCGTAACCCCCGACATCGCCCTTCCCGGTCTCTCCGATCCGAAGACCTTCGGCGAGACCAGCTACGACAACGCGCTCCCCTGGGCGCAGATCAAGCCCGCGCGCTACAAGCAGTCCGGCAACCTCAAGGCCGAACTGCCGAAGCTGCAGGCCCTTCACGACAAGCGTGTTGAAACCGACCCGGACTTCCAGCGTCTTATCGAGGACGTTGCCGAACTCAAGGCGCAGCGCGACAAGGGCGTGATCTCGCTCAACGAAGCCGACCGCCGCAAGGAGCTGACCGCGCGCGAAAACCGCTTGAAGTCGCGCGCACAGCTGGATGACGGCGTCGACACCACCAACGACGATGGCTTGCAATCCAACGAGCGTAGCCTGACGGCCGATATCGCGCTCGAAAATGCGCGCAAGAAGGCAAAGGACGTTCTCCTGAACGAGGCGACCGCGATCCTTTCCGATGCGGCCGGCCTGCAGGCGGGCGCTCGATAAGGACGCCGAGACTAGTCAAATGAAAAGGCGGACGGCCAGGGTTTGGCCGTCCGCCTTGAAACCTCGCGAGCAGAGTATCGCTCGCCGACCGTTGCCGAGCGGCATCGCCCGCTCAGCTCGTGCCCCCGACAGCGTCCAAGGCATTCTTCAGCTCATCCAGCCCGTGTGGCTTGAGCAGCAGGACCGTTCTTGAACTGTCATCCATCTCGGGCTTCTTCTCCGAGCCCGTCGCGAAAACGATGCCGATCTCGGGCCAGCGCTTGCGCACCTCGCGACAGAAATCGTCTCCGGACATGCCTGGCAGACCAAGATCGGTCACCAGTACATCGATCGGTTCGCTTCCAAAGAGTGGGAGCGCCTCCTCGGCGGATTCGGCCTCGAGCACCTCGTGGCCGAGTTCGGCCAGCATGTCGGCGGTCGCCATCCTGATCAGCGCATTGTCTTCGACCAGAACCACTCGCAGCGTCTGTGATGCGGCTGGCGAGACGGGCGTGGGTATGGCTGCGATGGACGTCTCCTTTCGGCGTTCCGCGTTCTTCTGCGTTTCGTCGATCACATGTCGGATCTTGCGGGCGAGCGCCTCGCGCGTGTAGGGCTTGGAGAGCAGCTGCACGCCGGGATCGAGCCGTCCGCCGTGGACGATGGAGTTTTCGGTGTAGCCGGAGGTGAAGAGCACGGCGAGCCCAGGCAGGCGTTCCTTCGCCTTCTTCGCCATCTCGCTGCTTTTCAGCGGTCCGGGCATGACGACATCGGTGAAGAGCATGTCGATGTGGATGCCGCTTTCGATGACCGAAAGAGCGGCCGCCGCATCGCTGGCCTTCAGAACCCGGTAGCCGAGTTCCTGCAGCATTTCGACCACGGTGGTGCGCACGCCCTCATCATCCTCAGCAACGAGAATGGTCTCCGGCCCGCCCTCAACAGGGGCATGCGGATCGATCACCTGCAGGTCTTCCTGCTGCAGCGAGCGCGGCAGATACATCTTCACCGTCGTTCCGTGCCCGACCTCGCTGTAGATCTTCACATGCCCGCCCGACTGGCGGACGAAACCATAGACCATGGAGAGGCCGAGCCCCGTGCCCTTCCCCTCTGGCTTCGTCGAGTAGAACGGCTCGAACACCTTGTCCAGGAGATCGGGAGAGATGCCCGAACCGGTGTCGGTCACCGAAATCGACACATACTGGCCGGGCATGACATCCTGGTGCTGCCTTGCATAGGCGTCGTCGACATAGGAGTTGCCAGCCTCGATGGTCAGATTGCCGAACCCTTCCATCGCGTCGCGGGCATTGATCGCGAGATTGAGCAGTGCGTTTTCGATCTGCATCGGATCGACCAGCGTGTTCCACAGGCCGCCCGAGACGACCGTTTCCACCTCGACGCCTTCGCCGATCGTGCGCCGGATCATCTCGTCCATGCCACGGATCAACCGACCGGCATTCACCACGCGCGGATCGAGCGCCTGCCTGCGGCCGAAGGCAAGCAGCTGGGCCGCGAGCTTGGCGCCGCGCTCCACGCCGGCCAGCGCGTTGGTGATCTTGCGCTGCGCCTTGTCGTTGCCGACGACATCGCGCGACAGCAGCTGGAGATTGCCCGCCACCACCTGCAGCAAATTGTTGAAGTCATGCGCAACGCCGCCGGTCAGGTTGCCGATGGCTTCCATCTTCTGCGCCTGCTGCAGGGCAAGCTCCGTGTTGCGGAGCGCGATCGCCGCCTCGCGCTCTTCCGTCACGTCGCGGCCGACCGCATGGATGGACGCGTCATAGGGAACCGCGGTCCAGGAAATGGTGCGGTAGCTTTTATCCTTAGCCTGGTAGCGATTTTCGAAGGAGAAGGTCGTGGCACCCTCGCTGAGCTTGCCGACTTCGGCCAGCGTCGTCGCCATGTCCTCCGGATGGATGAAATCGAGGAACGACCGGTTGATGAGCTCGCTCTCCTCCCAGTCGAAGACCGTCTTCCATGCCGGATTGACCGCCGTTATCTTGGCCTCGAAATCGGCGACCAGCATGATATCGGTCGAGAGCCGCCACATCCGGTCGCGGTCGGCCGTGCGCTCGGCGACGCGCTGCTCGAGCGTTTCGTTCAGCGCCTCAAGCTTCGCGCGCGTCTCGCGCTGGTCCTCGATGTCGGTATTGGTGCCGATCCAGCGGAAGACGCGGCCATCCTCGTCGCGCGAGGGCACCGCGCGGGCGATGTGCCAACGATAGGAACCATCGGCACGCCGCAGCCTGAGATCGGTCTCATAGGCCTCACCCGACGACAAGGCGGATCGCCAGCGGTCGGCCATGGCGGTGAAATCGTCGGGATGGACGATCTTGGTCCAGGCGCCGCCATCGAGTTCGCCGGGTGCGGCACCGGCATATTCATAGACGCGCTCGTTGAACCAATCGAGCTGGCCGTCGGGCCGCGCCGTCCAGACGTGATTGGGGATAGCCTGGGCGAGCGCGCGGAAGCGGGCCTCGCTTTCCCGCAGTTCGCGCTGCGCCTTGCGCCGGTCGGTCACGTCCTGCACGACGCCCACGAAGCGCAACGGTTTACCGTCGGCATCGCGCTCGAACTCTCCCTTGCGGGCGATGACGCGTTTCTGGCCGTTATCGGCACGGCGGATGCGGTACTCGACGTTCAGGGGCGAGGCGCCGGCCGCGCGCGTCCTGCCATTGGAGCTGATCTCGCGGTCTTCCTCGACGATCAGCCCTTCCAGCGTTTCGATGCGAACATCCGCGGCATCCTCATATCCGTAGATCTTGCAGAATTCCGGCGTGGCGTTGAGCACATTGGTTTCGAGATCGAGCGAAAACACGCCGACGCCGCCGGCCTCTTGCGCCCGGCGCAGCCGCGCCTCTGCGTCGCTCAGCGCCTGCGCCGTCAGGTGTTCTTCCGTGCGGTCGCGCAAAACCTTGACCAGACCGACGGGCGTTCCATCCTCGTCGCGGATCGGCCGGATCTCGCCATTGGCCCAGAAGCGTTCGCCGGATTTGCGGACATGCCACCGGTCGTGATGAGCATTGCCTTGTCTCAGCGCCGCCGCCATCGCCTCGTTCGCCTTATCGGCCGCGCGATCCTCGGGCGTGAAGAGCAGTTGCCAATGCTTGCCGGCGACCTCGTCTTCGGTCCAGCCGAAGATGCGGCGCGCGCCCTCGTTCCAGCGCAGGATGATCCCATCCAGATCGAGAGCGAGAATGGCGTAATCGATGGCGCCATCCATGATCTGCCGGCTCTGCCGTTCGGATGCCCGCAGCCCCTCCTCGGCCGCGACGCGGTCGGTCACATCGGAGCCTTGCACGAAGACGCCGACGATGCTGCCATCCGGTTCCGTCACCGGTTGATAGACGAGATCGACATATTTGCGCTCGACCGGATCGTCGGGAGAGACCTGTAGATCGACCGGCAACGCCCGCCCCTCATAGGCGACGCCCGATGTATAGACCTGATCGAGCAACTCGTAATAGCCCTGCCCGCGAAGCTCCGGCAGCGCGTCGCGCACCGACATGCCGACGACATTACGGCCGCCGACAAGCTGGTTATAGGCCGCGTTCGTCAGCTCGAAGACATGACGAGGGCCATGCATCATCGCGACGAAGCCCGGCGCCTGCTCGAACATGCGCCGCAGCCGATCCTGCTCGCCATTGCGCCAGCGTTCGGCCGCGACCTTGGCTGTCGTCTCGACCACGATCGCGATCACCCCGCAAGGACGGCCGTCCTCGTCCATGACCGGCGAATAATCGAGGTTCATGAAGACCTGTTCGGGCTTGCCTGTGCGGAACAGCGTCAGTTCCTGATCCTGATAGGCGAGTGTCTTGCCGGCCAGTCCGACCTTCATGACATTGTCGTTGAAATCGGCGACTTCGGGCCACCCCTCGCGGACCTTCGATCCCAGGAGCTGCGGATGCCGACCGCCGGCGAAGACCGAATAGGCATCATTATAGATCATGACGCCGTCTTCGCCCCAGAGTGTCACGATCGGCACGGGCGACTGCAGAATGGTCGAGGTCGTGACCTTCACGGCGTTCGGCCATAGCGCTAGTGGACCGAGAGAGGTCTTCTCCCAGTCGAAGCCACGGATAAGCCGGGCGAGCTCGCCGTCATGGGCGAGAAAATCAAATTCATCAGGTTTCATAGACGTCGACCGGTTGCTCCCGCCAGTTATGTAGCGGAAACATCGACTTGGGGAAGTGGGCCGGAGCGCAACCCAGCGCTTTATATTAGCGGTCGAAGCTGGCGACCGGGGATGACGACCAACTCACTGGTTTCGGCGCTTGCCTTCAAGGAGGTCGAGCACCGAATTGGCGGCATCCATCACATTGGTTCCGGGCCCAAACACCGCCGCCACGCCATGCTCGGTGAGAAAGGCATAGTCCTGCCGGGGGATGACCCCGCCGACCACGACGATGATGTTTTCGGCGCCCTTCCCCTTCAGCGCGTCGATCAACTGCGGCGCCAGCGTCTTGTGGCCGGCGGCCAATGACGACATGCCGACCACATGCACCTTGCTCGATATCGCGAGGTTCGCCGCCTCCTCCGGCGTCTGGAACAACGGCCCCGCCAGCACATCGAAGCCGATATCCCCAAACGCTGAGGCGATGACTTTGGCGCCGCGATCGTGTCCATCCTGTCCGAGCTTCGCGACCATGATTTTCGGCGCTCCACCCAGTGCTTCGGAAATCGCTGTCATCCGCGTCCGCAACTGCTGCAGCTCCGGCTCATCGCTATAGGCATTGCCATAGACGTTTTTCACGACCTCGGGCTCCGCCGTGTGATCGCCGAAAACGCTGCGCATCGCATCCGAGATCTCACCGACGCTGGCGCGCGCCCGCGCCGCTTCCACCGCAGCCTCCAGCAGATTGCCCTTCCCGCTCTCAGCGACCTCGCGCAGCCGCTTCAGCGTTTCCGCCACCTTGGCTGGGTCGCGGCGACGCCGCGTCTCTTCCAGACGCTTGATCTGCGAGGCCCGCACGGCGCTGTTGTCGATATCGAGAATGTCGATCGGTTCTTCGTTTTCCAGCCGATACTTGTTGACGCCGACGATGATCTCGTCGCCCTTGTCGACCGCCGCCTGCCGCCGCGTGGCGGCTTCCTCGATCAACCGCTTCGGCAGCCCTTCGTTGACGGCCTTCGTCATGCCGCCAAGCGCTTCGACCTCTTCGATCAGCGCCCAGGCCTTTTCAGCAAGCTCGTTCGTGAGGCTCTCGACATAGTAGGATCCGGCCAGCGGATCGACGACCTTGGTCACGCCGGTCTCGTGCTGCAGGATAAGCTGAGTGTTGCGCGCGATGCGCGAGGAGAATTCGGTGGGCAGCGCGATCGCCTCGTCGAAGGAATTGGTGTGTAGCGACTGCGTGCCGCCGAGCACTGCCGACATTGCCTCGAACGCGGTGCGGATGATGTTGTTATAAGGGTCCTGCTCCTGCAGCGACACGCCCGACGTCTGGCAGTGCGTGCGCAGCATCAGCGACGATGCCTTCTGCGGCGCGAACTCTTCCATGATCCGCGTCCAGAGGAGACGCGCCGCGCGCAGCTTGGCGGCCTCCATGAAGAAGTTCATGCCGATCGCGAAGAAGAAGGAGAGGCGGCCGGCGAACTCGTCGACATCGAGCCCCTTGTTGATTGCCGCCCGCACATATTCGCGCCCGTCGGCCAGCGTGAAGGCAAGCTCCTGCACCAGCGTCGCCCCCGCCTCCTGCATGTGGTAGCCGGAAATCGAGATCGAATTGAAGCGCGGCATCTCCCTGGAGGTGTACTCGATGATATCGGCGACGATTCGCATCGAGGGCTCGGGCGGATAGATGTAGGTGTTGCGGACCATGAACTCTTTGAGGATGTCGTTCTGGATGGTGCCGGAAAGCGTTGCGCGCGATACGCTCTGCTCCTCGCCAGCGACGATGAAATTCGCAAGGATTGGAATGACCGCGCCGTTCATCGTCATCGACACCGAGACCTTCTCCAGCGGAATACCGTCGAAGAGGATTTTCATGTCCTCGACGCTATCGATCGCCACGCCCGCCTTGCCGACATCGCCCTCGACGCGCGGATGGTCGCTATCATAGCCGCGATGGGTGGCGAGATCGAAGGCGACGGAGACGCCCTGCTGGCCGGATGCCAGAGCTTCGCGATAAAACGCGTTGGATGCCTCGGCGGTCGAGAAGCCCGCATATTGCCGGATCGTCCAGGGCCGGCCCGCATACATGGTCGCGCGCGGACCGCGGGTGAAGGGTGCGAAGCCCGGAAGCGAGCCCGGCTGCGCGACAGCGCTCTGATCGGCTTCGGTATAGAGCGGCTTGACGTCTATTCCCTCGGGCGTCTTCCACACGAGCGTATCCGGCGAAGCGCGAAGTTCCTTCTCGGCAAGCGCCTGCCAGTCCCCCAGTGTCCTCTCGCCAAGCGTCTTCTTCGTCATATCAAGCCTCCGCAGTCTTCTTTTACGGCAGGCTAGCATTTTATCCGCGCAGGATGCGAGGGCGCTGAGGCTATAAATATGACAGCTCTTTCCGCCTGGCCGATTATTCCGCTGCCGCGAAGACCGGCGTTCGGTTTGGAAAGAAGGCGGCGATTTCGCTGATGAAAACGGCGCTTAGGCCTGGAGGCGATTGCCAGATCGTACGGTAATTGCTATACAGTTTGCATTGGAGCGAGCGCGAAGAGTGCGATCTTCAGACAAAATTCACCATCAGCATTGCATTGTTTTGAAACGGTATTTTTCCAATACGGAAGATAACGAGCGGTTTTCTTTACTGACTCGTACGAGCCATTTTCGGGGCTCATTTTTGACAGTTATCGATAGTGATCGCTATCGAGTCGGAGAGTCTGTATAGTCGCGACTTTCTACGGTTGACGATCAGCACGGCATGCGGAAAATTCACCCCAATATTCAAGAGACGCTCGATCCGCAGGCGCTTTCGCGCGCGGAGACGCTCGACATTCTTGATAGCATCTTCCCATTCGACCGGCGCGACCAGCTCGCGCAGCTACTGACGGATGAAGATACCCTTATCTTGAAAAGACTGGCGCAGAGAAATATCGCGCAGAATACACTCCGCGCTCTCGCCTCTGATTTGGGTTATCTTCAGGCTTGGGCTCGCGCCACGACTGAGAGGCCCTTGCCCTGGCCAACGCCAGAAGAGATGGTTCACACCTTCATCTCGCAGCACCTTCATTGTGCAGCCGCTGCGCCGGATGGACAGAGTGATTGCATGCCGCGCCACGTCGAGGACAGTCTGCGCCAGCGGACCCTTCTCAGAGGCTCCCTCCCACATGCCCCTTCGACCGTTCGTCGACGGATCGCAAGTTGGGCATTACTGACGCGAGAGCGTGGCCTGTCCGGCCCCTTCGACAGCGCGTCTGTCAAAGGGGCCATCAAGCAGGCGAAGCACAATGGCGGGCACACGCCGGTCTCAATGAGCGCCATGCCAATAACAGACGATATCCTCCGCCGTCTTCTCCAGACCTGCAAGAAAGATGGCATCGTCGGTCGCCGCGATCGCGCGATCCTGTTGCTGGCGGCAGAGGCCGGCGGCCAACGTCGCGCGGAGGCCGCCAGTCTCCGCGTCGAAGACCTGTCCATCGGAGGCAGCAACGATATTCACAAACGGTACTCCCGTCGCACTCGGTTGACCGTCAGGATCGGCGCGGCGGAACGCGGCAACCAGTTGCACCTATCTGGCGAGGCGGCCAAGGCACTGATGGAATGGATACGGGAGGGCGACATAGAGACCGGGCCCGTCTTCCGCAAAATCGATCAATGGGGCAATGTCTCGCGACGGATGCTGACACCGCAGTCGGTCAACCTGATCGTCAAGACCCGTGCGAAGAAAGCGGGCATCGATCCGTCGTCAGTGTCTGCTCAGGGATTGCGATCCGGCAACCCGGCTCGGGCACGAAGGCGCGAGCGCAACCCCTCGCCCGCGGTTGCGACTGAAAATGAAGGTCGGAGCGAAGACGTCTCCATCGGGGGCGGGACGTAATCCGCCGGTCAATTCGTCACCCGCCGTCCACTCTTGAAATCAGCTAATCCCCGCATCATCTATCTTTCACACCCGTATCGATAGCCTGCAGAGTGAGCCGTGAGCTCACACGCTTTTGCTGTCCGGGAAAGAAGGGCGCTCCTCGAAAGAGTTGAGCGCCCTTTCTGTTTTGGCGCCATCGCCAACCCGGCGCCACCACGATTGAGAAGATCCGGCGACATACGAGATCGCGGCGACCGGCACGCGACTTGGGTGTCGGGAGATATAGAGTGAAGCACCGGCAGGCGCTCTCGTGTGATCAATGCAGCACGCAACCTCTCTCCAACCAACACCGGACAGGCGGCTTGCGCGCCTCAGGCATGCGGCCGAGGAGGGACAGGGGAGCACCATCCGTCGGCACCGGACAGGTAGCATCGCCCTCCCAACGGCAGCCGGCCATGCGTCGGTCGCAGCACGACGACGCGTGAACCACCTGTTCAAAACCCCTCACGGGGCGAGACGCCGACGGCGGGCCGTGTTATCGTTCCGATGATCTTACTGGGATCAGCTGCAGTCGCCGATCATCGGCGCGCACGAAGCAAGCCGACGACAACCGGGCCATGGCCCTGTGGGGCGCGACACCCTCGATCGACCGATCGAGTTCCCCGCGGGGAACAGAGCGCCGCTGCCGCCTGATGGGTGGCCAAATCGACGTTCCCCGCGGGGAACTCGGCAATTTGCAGCCAATTGCGAATCGCGCTACTTCTTCAACTACGCAAAAAGTGCGAATTATCGTTTTTTAGCGAAACAACAGGCGGGTTAACTCAGCATTAACCATCTCGGCGCTTAGGTTATTGAACCCGAATTGAGGATAGAATCGTGAACCGGCACTTGAGCAGCCTCGACTTCATGCAGAGCTTTTCCACCAAGCTGGAACTGGCTCTGCAAAACCTATCGATGGCACAATATCCACCTGACGCCCGCAGAGAACTACGGAAGTTCACGTCGTCGGAAGTCGCATCGCTTCTCGATGTCTCCGAAGCCTACATCCGCCAGATCGTCGTGAAGGAAAAAGGGCCGGCGCCGGAGACAACGGCCAATGGCCGCCGCATGTATTCTCTGGAACAGATACTCGAACTGCGCATGACGCTCGCCGAGAAGGGCCGCAAGAAGTGGATGAACCCGCGGCGCGTCAACGGCGAAGCCTGCCAAGTTCTGGCCGTCACCAACTTCAAGGGCGGATCGAGCAAGACCTCGACCACTATCCACCTCGGCCACTATCTCGCCCTCAAGGGCTACCGCGTGCTGGCCGTCGATCTCGACCCGCAGGCATCGCTGACCAGCCTCCACGGGAACCTTGCGGATTTCAATCCGCGCGAAGACGAAACGCTCTATGCCGCGATCCGCTTCGAGGATCCAAAGCCGACACGTTCGCTTATTCACCAGACCCACATCGCAGGCTTCGACGTGATCTGCGCCGGTCTCGACCTCACCGAGTTCGAAACCGCGGTTGCTCTCGAGATGCGCAAGAGCGGTGGCACCAGCTTCCTGCTGCGTGTCTCGCAGGCGCTCGAGCAGGTTGCCGACGACTATGACGTGATCCTCATGGATTCCGCCCCGTCGCTGAACTTCCTGACGCTGTCGTCGCTGACCGCTGCGACCGCCGTCATCATCCCGGTGCCGGCGCATATGCTGGATGTCGATTCCACCGGCAAGTTCCTGGAGCTCGCATCCTCCTACATGCAGATCCTGAGCGACATGGGCGCTTCGGCGCAGTGGGATTTCGCAAAGTTTCTCGTCACCAAGTTCGAAGCCAACGATCACCCGCAGGCCAACATGACCGCGCTGATGCGTCAGGTCTTCGGCGATGATCTCTTGCTGAACATGGTGACGAAATCCACGGCCGTTGCCGATGCGCTGACCTGGAAGCAGAGCCTTTACGAAGTGCAGCGCTCCAGGTTCTCCGCACCGAAGACCTACGACCGTGCCATGGAATCGATCAACGCCTCAAATGCCGAGATCGAAAAACTACTCTGGAATGCATGGGGGCGTGAATGAGCCGCAAGGATTCGCGAGGCATGTTCGCCAATGTGCTCGGTCAGCTCGACCAGCCATCGGCGACACCGCCACAGACCAAGACAACTTCGCCGCACCTTTTGAAAGTCGCTGCCGGCGTGCGCCAGATTCAGGAGAAGGGCGAGGTTCTCGATCGCCTGCTGAAGGATGGCGACCATATCGTCGATGTCGATCCCGATGACGTCGCACCCTCGACCATTCCCGATCGCTTCGACGGTGCTTATGACGATAGCGCCATCGAAGACATCGCCGCATCGATCAGCGAGCGCGGTCAGATCGTGCCGGGCCTGATCCGTCCGTTCAAGAATGGCCCCAAGCCGTATCAGATCGTCTTCGGTCGCCGCCGCCTGGCAGCCGCCAAGAAACTCGGCCTGAAGTTCCGCGCCATCGTCCGTGAGCTTACGGACGAAGAAGCGATCGTCTTCCAGGGCGAAGAAAACGCCAACCGCAACGATCTGTCCTTCATCGAGAAATGCGCCTTCGCGCTGTCTCAGGAACAGGCAGGATACAAGCGCGACATCATTTCGGCGTCGCTGGCAACCGGCAAGTCGCATATCTCGGAAATGCTGCGCATCGCATCGGCCGTTCCGCGCACCACCATGCTTGTCATCGGCTCGGCGCCGGATATCGGTCGCCGCCGCTGGATCGAGTTCGTCGATATCTTCGTGGCGCGTCCTGATGCCGCCGAATGCGTGGAAGAGGCTCTATCGGAGGTCAAGCGCAGCTCGGAGACCGATCGCTTCGCCTTGGCACTTGCGGCCCTCAAGACCGCTGCCGCCAAGCCTGCCGTTACAGAGACACCGCAGACAGCCGAGATCCGTGCGAACGGCTTTCTTCTGGCAACCGTCAGCTACCCGAAATCAGGTCCGCGCATCAGCTTCACCAAGGCAGTGCCGACCAGTTTCGTCGATTTTCTGAATGATCGCATGGAGACGCTTCACGGCGAATTCCTGCAGTCCGTAGACAACAAGAGCAAAGGATAACGCCGCAAAAGAAAAAAGCCCCCGGACGTTGCCGTCGCGGAAGCTCTTCTCATTGGTTTAGCAGCTAGAGAATCGCACTTCCTCGAATCACTGTCAAGCATCTTTGGCACCGTTTTGGTGGACGAACTTCTTTTGCCTTGGAAAAGGTGATGGTGATGGAAGGCCAATTTGTAACGACGCCCTTTGGGCGGCGAGCGATGTCGCTTGGCATGCTCGCAAATCAGGTCAGAGCCCAGCAGATCAAGCCGGGATATTCGATCGATAAGTGGAAGCTCTACCGTTCCCTGTGCGAGGCCAAGCCCTTGCTCGGCGTGACGGATCGTGCGCTCGCCGTTTTGAACGCGCTTCTGAGCTTCTATCCGCAAAACGAACTGTCGGAAGAAAGCGGGCTGGTGGTGTTTCCCTCCAATGCCCAGCTGTCCCTGCGCTCTCATGGGATGGCCGAACAGACCATCCGGCGTCATCTGGCGGCGCTTGTCGATGCCGGTCTTTTGACCCGCAAGGACAGCCCGAACGGAAAGCGTTATGCGCGCAAGGATCGCTCCGGCTCCATTCGCGATGCGTTCGGCTTTTCGCTTGCGCCTTTGCTTGCACGTGCCGAGGAGATCGAGCATCTCGCGGCAAAGGTCGTGGCGGAGAAATTGTATGTTCAGCATTTGCGCGAACAGATCAGCCTGTTTCGCCGCGATATCGCCAAGCTGATCGAAGCCGCGATCGCCGACCAGGTTCCGGGCGAATGGGCTCAGACTTTCAACGAGTTTCGCGACATCGTCGAAAGCGTTCCGCGCGCTCCAACGACCACCGAGCTGGAGGTTGTTTGCGATCTGATCGAACGTTTGCGCCTGAAAGTGCTTAACCATCTGGATCTACAAATAAAATTGCAAAATTTGAGCGCCAATCCCTATCAAAATGAGCGCCACATACAGAATTCCAATTCCGAATCTATTCTTGATTCTGAAGCGCCTGCTCAAATCGCGAACCGGCAACACGCGGATGGGCATAAGGTCGAGCAAGATCGGGAGGATGCACACACCGCGTCTTCTCGGACATCTGTCTCCGTATCCATTCCGTCTTTGCCTGAACCTAACATGGTCGGCTCCGATGACAGAGCTGCGACGATCATTTCGAAGGCTGGGGATAACCGGGGATCAGAACTGAAATCCTTCCCGCTCGGCCTCGTACTGCAGGCATGCCCCGATATCGCGGCCTACGGCCCTGGTGGTGGCATCCGCAGCTGGCGGGATCTCATCAGTGCCGCATCCGTCGTCAAATCGATGCTGGGGGTCACACCGTCGGCTTATCACGACGCCTGCACCATCATGGGCTACGACAACGCCGCGACTGTCATCGCCTGCATTCTCCAGCGCGCCACCAAGATCAACTCGGCGGGCGGCTACTTGCGAGACCTGACGCGGCGTACGGAGAAGGGTGAGTTCGCGATCGGACCGATGCTGATGTCGCTCGTCAGAAGCAATGGAGGACCTGTAGCGCTGCAAAGCTGATGGGAGGGCGTCTCGGGTTCTGACGCTCGTCAGGACGCTTATCCCGTCGAATGATCGTAGAGCACGTTGCCGCTCGCGCCATCGACGCCGGAGAGGCTGACCTCGTATCCCCAGAGATGACGGATATGGGTGAGGGTTTCGTTGCGGCTGGTTTCTTCGAGAAGAAGGCCGTCATTGACCGTGTGCTTCAGCCGAAGCCGGCGGTCGCCGAGGAGATCGACGTCGACGACCTGGATATCGGGTTGCCTGGCGCTGACGTCGTAGCTGCGGGCGAGAGCCGAGCGGATTTCCGCGTAGCCGCGCTCGTTGTGGATTGAGGAGACCTCGCAGAACTTGTCGGCCGCCATGTCGGACAGCCGGAAGAGCCGGAATTTGCGGATCACGGCTGGGCTCAGATATTGCAGGATGAAGGATTCATCGCGGTGGTTCGCCCATGCGTCGCGCAAAGTCCCCATCGGGTCGTTGTTGCCGGCCATGGAGGGGAACCAGTTCCGGTCCTCGTCGGTCGGATTGGTGCAGATGCGTTCGATATCCTGCATCATCGCGAAGCCGAGCGCATAGGGGTTGATGCCCGAGAAGCGGGGATCATCGAAGCCTGGCTGGAAGACGACGTTGGAGTGGCTGCTCAAGAGCTCCAGCATGTTGCCTTCGCTGATCTTGCCCTGATCGAACAGGCGATTGATGATCGTGTAGTGCACATAGGTCGCGCACCCCTCGTTCATCACCTTGGTCTGCCGCTGCGGGTAGAAATATTGGGCGATGATGCGCACGATCCTGAGAATCTCGCGCTGCCATGGCTCCAGGATCAGACTGTGCTTCTCAATGAAGTAGAGGAGGTTCTCCTCCGGCAGATTGAGCGCTTTCTTGCGTTCAGAGGCATTACGCTCCGCCTCGTGCGGATCACGGCTATCGACGGAAGAGGGCAGGGTGCGCCAGAGGTCGCTGTAGGTCTGCTCTTCATATTCCAGTCGCTCACGTGCTCGCTCGCGCACCTTCTCGGAGGAGAGGCGGGGAGGGCGGCGGTAGCGGAAGACGCCGTTGTCCATCAGCGCATGGGCGGAATCGAGGATCGCCTCGACCGCCTCGGTACCGTGTCGCTCCTCGCACTTGGCGATATATTTCTTGGCGAAGTCCATGTAGCCGAGAATGGCGCCAGCATCTGTCCATTGGCGGAACAGATAGTTGTTCTTGAAGAAGTGGTTGTGGCCGAAGGAGGCGTGCGCAATGACCAGCGTCTGCATGGCCATCGTGTTCTCCTCCATCAGATAGGCGATGCAGGGGTTGGAGTTGATGACGATCTCGTAGGCGAGCCCCCGGTGGCCCTTGCGATAGAGACTGTCCTCGTAGATGAAGCGCTTGCCGAAGGACCAGTGCTGGTACATTAGCGGCATTCCGACAGAGGAGTAGGCGTCGAGCATCTGTTCCGACGAGATAATCTCCAGCTGGTTCGGATAGATGTCGAGCCCCATCTCGCCGATCGCTATATCCTGGATGGCGTCGTGGACGATCGATAGTGTTCCGAAATTCCAGTCGGAGCCTTCAAACAGCAGCTCGGAACTCTCCGCTCGCTTCGCCATATCGGTCTTTCCTCAGTTATGCGTACGCGCGCCGGCTTTGCGGCTGAAGAGCTTGCGAAAGACCGGGTAGATATTGCCTGGTCTTGCGATGCGGGCCATGTGGAAGTTGGGGATCTCGCCATCGACGGTGCGGTAGGCGCGCCATAGCGAGGTGCCGTTGTCGGTGGCGCCGAATATTTCGGTCTCCCGTTCGTCGATGATCTCGACATAGGCGTAATACTGGCAAAGCCGCATCAGGTCGCCGCGCAGGAGTGCCGCACAACGCTCGGAATCGCCGCTGCTGTTGTCGCCGTCGGAAGCCTGGGCCGCGTAGATGTTCCACATGTCGGCTGGGTACCGTGCCTCGATGATCCGCTGCATCTCCTCGAGTGCCGTGGAGACCACCGTGCCGCCGCTCTGCTTGCTGTAGAAGAACGTCTCCTCGTCGACCTCATGCGCCTCATCGGTGTGCCGGATGAAGATGATGTCGATCCGGCCGTATCTGCGCTTGAGAAAGAGGTGCAGCAGCACGAAGAAGCGCTTCGCGAGATCTTTCTCGCGCTCGCCCATCGAGGCCGAGACGTCCATCAGGCAGAACATCACGGCATTGGCGTTCGGCACCGGCTGGCGCTCGAAGCGGTTGAAGCGGACGTCGACGGGATCGACATAGGAAATCCGCCGGCGGCGGCGCTCCAGAGTCGTCAGCTCGTCGCGCAGGGCTGTCAGTTTGCGGCGGGTCTCGGTCGAGAGCGGCGTCTCTGCTTCGAGCGCAGCGATCTCGTCGGTGATGAGCTTCACCTGCCGCTCGCTCGGCCGCTGCAAGGCCATGCGCCGGCCGAAGCTGTTGCGCATGGTGCGGCCGATATTGATGTTGGTGGGAGAACCCGAGGTGGTGAAGCCGACGCGTTGCGGCTTGAATGTTACTGTTTCCTTGAGGCTCAATTTCACCAGATCGGGAAGTTCGAGGTCCTCGAAAAAGAGATCGAGCACCTCCTCGCGCGACAGGATGAACTGAAAGTCGTCATCACTTCCGCCGCCGCCCGCGCCATGTCCGCCACCGCCGCCCGCGCCGCCATCGGGCTTCGAAATCCGGTCGCCCGCGGAAAACTCCTTGTTTCCCGGCAGCACATGTTCCCGGTTGCCCGATGTGGAGGAGGGGCGGAAGCTCGGCTCACCGGCGCCGCGCGCCGGCATCGGAACACCATGGGCGGTGTCGACATCCGCTATCTTGTCGGATTTGATCTGATCCTTGATCGCCCGCTTCAGCTCGTCGCGGGCGCGTTTCAGGAATCGTTGCCGGTTGCCGAGGCTCTTGTCCTTCGGGTTAAGCCGGCGGTCGATGAAATTCGGCATGCGCCAATCCCTCGCTTTGGCTCCGGTTTTGGCATCGTCAACCGGCCTTGTTCACCCGCATGTACCAATCGACCAGTCGGCGGACCTGGCGCGCGGTATAGCCACGCTCGATCATACGCTGAACGAATTCGTCATGCTGCTTCTCGGTCGAGCTGTCCTTCTTGGAACCGAAGCTGATGACGGGCAGCAGATCCTCGACCTGACCGAACATCCGCTTTTCGATCACCTCGCGCAGTTTCTCGTAGCTCGTCCATGCCGGATTGCGGCCGCCATTGCGCGCCCTTGCCCGCAGCGTGAACTTCACCACTTCGTTGCGGAAATCCTTGGGATTGGCGATGCCGGCAGGCTTTTCGATCTGCGACAGCTCGCTGTCCAGGATTTCGCGGTTCAGAATCTGGCCGGTATCGGCATCCTTGAAATCCTGGTCCTCCAGCCAGGCATCCGCATAGGATATGTAGCGGTCGAAGAGGTTTTGGCCATATTCGCTGTAGGATTCCAGATAGGCCTTCTGGATCTCGTGACCGATGAACTCGGCATAGCGGGTGGCGATCTCCGATTTGATGAAGTCGAGGTAACTGGCCTCCATTTCCTTCGGAAACTGCTCGCGCTTGATTGCCTGCTCGAGGATATACATCAGGTGCACGGGATCGGCGGCGACTTCCTTGGTGTCATAGTTGAAGGTCTCCGAGAGTACCTTGAAGGCGAAACGGGTGCTGATGCCGTTCATGCCCTCGTCGACGCCGGCGACATCGCGATATTCCTGTACGGACTTCGCCTTGGGATCGGTGTCCTTCAGGTTCTCGCCGTCGTAGACGCGCATTTTGGTGTAGAGCGGCGAGTTCTCATGCCGGATCAGGCGTGTCGCCACCGTAAAGCGGCTCAGATTTTCGAGAACCTCCGGCGCGCAGGCGCTCTTGGCGAGTTCGCTTTCGCGCAGCAGCTTCTCATAGATCTGCCGTTCCTCGGTCACGCGCAGGCAATAGGGCACCTTCACCACGAGGATACGGTCGAGGAAGGCCTCGTTGTTGCGGTTGTTCTTGAACTGCTGCCACTCGGATTCGTTGGAGTGGGCGACGACAATGCCCTGATAGGGGAAGGCGCCGAAGTTCTCGGTGCCGTTATAGCTGCCCTCCTGCGTTGCCGTCAGCAGCGGGTGCAGTACCTTGATTGGCGCCTTGAACATTTCGACGAATTCGAGCAACCCCTGCGTCGTGCGGTTGAGGCCGCCGCTGTAGGAATAGGCATCGGGGTCGGCCTGGCTGTAGTTCTCCAGCTGGCGGATATCGACCTTGCCGACCAGCGCCGAGACGTCCTGATTGTTTTCGTCACCCGGTTCGGTCTTGGCGATGGCGATCTGGCGAAGCCTGGATGGCATCAGCTTGACGACGCTGAAGCGCGAGATATCGCCGCCGATCTCGTCGAGCCGCTTGGTGGCCCAGGGAGAAATCAGCCCGGTGAGACGGCGTCTGGCAATTCCATATTTGTCTTCCAGGAGATCGGACATGCGCTCGGGCTGGAAGAGACCGAGTGGTGATTCGAAGACCGGGCTCACCTGTCCGTCGATCGCCAGCGTGTAGATCGGGAAGCGCTCCATCAGCTTCTTCAGCCGTTCGGCGAGAGACGACTTGCCGCCGCCTACGGGACCGAGGAGATAGAGGATCTGCTTGCGCTCTTCGAGACCTTGCGCGGCATATCTGAAATAGCCGACGATCCGCTCGATCGTGTCTTCCATTCCATAGAAATCGGCGAAGGCGGGATAAATCTTGACGGTGCGGTTGGAGAATATGCGGCCTAATCGCTCATCGGCGCTGGTGTCGATTAGTTTAGGTTCGCCAATGGCTTCCACCATGCGTTCCTGCGCGGTGGCATATAGTCGTTTGTCATCACGGCAGGCCAGGAGGTATTCCTGGAGACTTAGCTCTTCTTGCGCGGCGTTCGTATAGATCTCCGAAAACAGATCGAATACGTCGCTTTCGCTCTTCTGCATCTTTGCTCTCCCGCGGCCGGTTGAATGAGGACGGGATCGCTACGTGTCGGCTCGCGAGATAGAACGCGTCAGACTATTTTATTACAATGCGCTTACGAAGTTCGGGACAGTCTGTAGCCGATAGCCGCGATACTCGTCAGACTCACATTATGCAGCCGACGTGGCAGATCGCCAAGGGCGCAGATAGGTTTTCACTCTTTTTTGCACGATATGTGACAAATCTCGTTCATGCACAAAAAAGGGGCCGCTGAACGGCCCCTTTCTGTTGCTTTGCGCTGACGTTTAGTTCGGCAGAGCGTAGGCGATGACGTAGTCGCCACGGATATCCGACTGGCGTGCGCCGCCGGCCGAGATGATGACGTACTGCTTGCCTGTCTTCGGCGACTTGTAGGTCATCGGGCCGCCCTGGCTGCCGACGGGCAGACGGGCTTTCCAGACTTCCTTGCCGGTCGCCGTGCTGAAGGCGCGCAGGTAGAAGTCCTGCGTACCGGCGATGAAGATCAGGCCGCCCTGGGTGGCGAGCGTGCCGCCGAGCGTCGGCATGCCGATCGGGATCGGCAGACCCATCTTGATACCGAGCGGGCCGGTATCTTCGACGGTGCCGACAGGAACCTGCCAGGCAATCTTTTGCGTCTTCATGTCGATCGCCGTCAGGCTGCCGAACGGCGGAGCCTGGCAGGGAATGCCGAGCGCCGACAGGAAGCGGTTCTTGTCGACCGCGTAAGGCGTCCCCTTCATCGGCACGAGGCCCATGCCGGTGTTGACGGACTCACCACCGCTGTTGACGGCCTTGGTCGGTGCGGCTTCCTTCATCTGTATCCACAGGCCGAGGCGCATGTCGTTGACGAAGATGTAGTTGGAATTCGGGTCGGTCGAAAGGCCGCCCCAGTTCATGCCACCCAGCGAGCCCGGGAAGTTGAGCGCGAGGTCGGTGCCCGGAACCGTGTAGACGCCATCGTAGCGCATGCCCTTGAAGGCGATGCGGCACAGCAGCTGGTCGAACGGCGTCGCACCCCACATGTCGCTTTCGGTCAGCGTCTTGGCACCGATCTGCGGCATGCCGACAGAGAGCTTCTGCGTGGGCGAGTACGGCTCGTTCGGGATGTTGCCCGGCTTCACCGGGACATCGTCGACCTTGGTCAGCGGCTGACCGGTTGCGCGGTCGAGCACGTAGAGCTGGCCCGCCTTGGTGCCGAACACCAGAGCCGGAACCGTCGTGCCATCGGCCTTCGGGAAGTCGATGAACGAAGGCTGCATCGGAACGTCGAAGTCCCACAGATCGTTGTGAACGGTCTGGTAGACCCACTTCTCACGGCCGGTGGTGGCGTCCAGCGCCAGCATAGAGGCGCCGTACTTGTGGTCGAGGTCGGTGCGGGTCGCGCCGTAAAGGTCGACCGACGGGCTGCCAACAGGCATGAAGACGGTGTTGGAAGCCGGATCATAGGACATCGACGCCCAGACGTTCGGGGTCGAACGCGTGTAGCTTTCGCCCGGAGGCGGCAGGAGCGTGATGTTCGGGTTGCCCGGGTCGAATGCCCAACGCAGCTGGCCGGTCACGACATCGAAGCCGCGCATGACGCCGCCAGGCATGTCGGTGCTGACGTTATCTGCAACGCGGCCGCCGACAACGACGGTGGTGCCGGCAAGCGTCGGCGCCGAGGTGAGCACGTAGCTCGGATCAGCCGCCTGGCCCATGCCGACCTTGAGGTCGACGCGGCCGTTGGTGCCGAAGTCAGGGCAGAATGCGCCGGTGTCGGCGTCGAGCGCGATCAGCTCGGCGGTGATCGTGTTCATCAGGATGCGGCGTTCGCAAAGCGCGCCGGGTGCGACGTTAACCGCGGTAACCGGCGTGGAGTTCGGTGCCGAAGGCTGTTCGAGCGCGCGCGTCGCATCGAAGTAAGCGAGGCCGCGGCAACGCATCCAGACGGACGACTTGGCGTTGATCTCGGCCTTCCAGATTTCCTTGCCGGTATCGGCGTCGATCGAGATGACGTTGTTGTGCGGGGTGCACACGAACACGCGGTCGCCGACCTGCAGCGGGGTTTCCTGGTCTTCCGCGCCGTTGGCGCCGGGGCTGATCGGCGTGTCGCCGGTGTGGTATTCCCACGCAACCTTCAGATCGTTGACGTTGTCGACGTTGATCTGGTCGAGTGCGGCGAAGCGGCTGCCGCCCGAGGTGTTACCGTAGGCTTCCCAGTTCTTCTGCTCGCGGGCTGGATCGACCGGCGTGCGGGCCGGGCCGGCGCCGCTGGCCACGACCGGCGGATGCGGGATGAACATGCCGTAGAAGGCTGCGCCGGTGCCGATCGCGAGGATCAGAGCAAGGCCGAACGAAGCGCCGTAAGCGGGCGTGCGGCCAGCCGAGCGACGCAGCAGCGGGAAGGAGAGCGCAACGACGATGGAGCCGACGGCAATCGCCAGCAGTCGCGAGATCAGCGGCCAGAACTCAAAGCCGGCGTCCCAGATCGCCCAGATGGCCGAGAGCACGAAGATGAGCCCGAAGAGCAGGGCGCCCAGCGGCTTGCGCCGGATGATGAGCAGGCCTGCGATGACCAGTCCGATGCCGGCGAGCAGGAAGTACCAGCTGCCGCCCAGCGAGACGAGCTTGCCGCCGCCGATCGCGAAAAACAGCCCGGCGAGCGTGACGATCACGCCGAGCAATACCAGCCACAGGCGACCTAACAGCGCCGGTGGGTTCGGTGATTTATCCATTGAATAGCCTCATTGCATATCCGGCAAACGAAAATGGAAAGCCTGCAACGCGAAATGCTCGCCGCGCTCGTCCGCCGTTCGGTTAGCTGTCTTAACGACAGCAGGCGAAAAGTGGCAGTTTCGAGCGCATGCAGGCAGGCGAACCATGATCTACGAAAAGCGGCGCGTTCGGCGTCAATCCGGGAAATCTGCAAAAGTCCATCAGGCTCGTCCTACGTGGTTCGAAGATTCACGCGTCAGGCACCGACGGAGGGAGACAGCACCTTAACGTCTCCAACCCTGCGCTGGATATATCGCCAGCGGCTGCATGGTGGCAAGTGCTATTTTAGACGGATGAATAACGAGCGGCGAGGGTGTCGCGGGCTCGGATTCTGCGCTGGAAAAGCATTCCGGATTCCGGCGCTCAAAGTTTCAGAACGGGTTCGTCGTGGCGCTTTCGATCTTCACCGGTTTCTTGTTCGACAGCCGCTCGATGCAGCCGGCATAGGTGGCATGCATGGGATAGATTCGCGATGTCGGAATGACCCAGTCGGGCTCATTGCCCTGGAACGAGACGTTGATGTCAGCCATTCCGCTGAGTGCGGCGCGAATGATACCCTGAACACCGCCCGCGTTAGAATTCCCAGGCAGGCTCCAGACACGCAGGCTCTTGCTGTCGGCGCCGATGGCGGGCACCTCCATGCTGTTGCTCTTGCCTGTTACCGAAACTTGTGTGGAGAGGTGCTCCGGGAGCGACCATGCATCGTTCTTGATGATCCAGGAGGCATCCTTGAGGCTTTCGCGGAATTCGACGGTCTTTCCCGTCATGCTGTCCCAAACCAGCGCGCAATAGGGCTCGCCGCCATTATGGACATAGCCGATCGACCATTGGCGGGATGATCCGATCCATTCCTCGGTGCCGTTGGCAACCAGCGGAGCGCCGGCGCTGAAGAGAGCGGCAGCAAGAACAACTCTCGCGGAAAGAACGGCGAACGGTCTCATTTTTCCGTACCTCAGTGCAACACGGCTTGGCCTTCAGGGCGTTGCCCTTGAACCGTCCTTGTCGCACGAACAGGTTTCAAACCGGTGAATCGCCGTGCTTCCCGCGAATTCTCGCTGCTCGCCCGTGTGTCAGGGTGTCGATCGGCACGTCTCCGATGTCGGCCACCTGCATGCGGGCAAACGATGCCGCGCCCGTTGGTATCGAGTAGGCCCGTAACGCTACGAGTGGATGGCAGTAAGCGCTGCGATGACTTCGCGCGCCGCGCGTTGCCCGCTTTGAAGCGCACCGTGTGCGGTCGAGAAATCGGTCGTGTGGGTGGCCTCGCCTGCGAAAAAAACGCGCTCGTCGAAGGGTTTGGCAAGCGCGATACGGGCGTCGGCCTGGCCGGGCAGGGCGTGGCTATACGCACCTCCGATCGAAGCCGTTCTTGCCCAATCCGACGCTATGAGCGGACGAAGATTACGCCTGATGTCGCCGCCGAAGAGACGCACGAGCTGATCCGTCGCGCGGGCGAATACAGCCTCATGGCCTTCTGCTGCCACGAGGCGCGCGCCCGCACCGCCCAGGTAGCACTCGATCACGGGCTGGCCGAACGGCCGAATATAGTAGCTGCCGGTCGATGCATCCCGGGGATCGCCGATGAGGTGGGTCTCATCCTCGAAGGGCGCCGATCCCGTGATTTCGAAAAACAGTTTCTCGTTCCAGCCGAGAGGCAGACGCTGCGCCGCCTGCCGCCAGGGGTCCAAGGCGGATGGCCAGCGGATTGAATCTCCTGCCAATACGTTGGTGGATGTCGTGACGATCACCGCTTTGGCGCGCACTGTCCCTGAAGCTGTCTTGACCTCGATGCGCCGCCCGTCAAGCGTGATGGCCTCAACGGGCGTGGACAGACTGACGATCGCCTCACCAGGCATTGCGGCGCTGACAAGCGTGCCGTAGCCCGCGGGCACACGCCAGTTGAGATCGGTCGAGGCCTCGTCGTAGGCGGCGTAGTCCTTGCAGGAAATGCGCGCGAGTTCGTCTCCGCTGATGTAGCCGCTCAGCGCTTGCAGATAACTTGTCCACCCGTCCGCCGGATCGATCGCGTCGGCGGCGACGTCGGAGCGAGGAGGATTGGTCGCAACACGCTCGGTCCAACGTTCAAACGCCAGATACGCATCATCTCGTTCGGATTGGGTAAAACCCAGATCACGGAACTGATCGCCCCAGGCGGACGGTCCGCGATCGACATCAAAGCCGATCTCGCCAGCCAAGCCGACCCAGGGATTTCTGTCGGCGGAGTGCAGCCAGCCGCAGCCGAGATCGACGACACTGCCTGCCGCTTGTTGTGTAAAGGCGCGGCCACCGGTCCGGGGTAGGGCTTCCAGAACCAGGACCTTCAACCCGGCTTCGACGAGACCGCGGGCAGCGCCTGTGCCAGCGGCGCCGGCGCCAACGACTACGACATCAGGATCTTCGGTCATCTACATTGCCTAGGTGGTTCTCTTGGCGGCAAGCCGGGCATGAAACGGCTCGGTAAATATGAACTCTAAAATAACGCATCGATCAATTCCGGTCATGTCCCAACGGTCGCCGGCGGCTCTGTGCTGGATCGTGCGGAGCATCGAATTTCTCGTCAAGCGAAATACCACCCAGCGCTTCGTTCTTCCCCTGCTATCCGGTTGCTTTTCAGCGAGCGAGACAATCGGCGAGATCGGCGCTATACGTCGGTGGAGTTATGTCCGGGGTTCATGAATGCAGCGCGAAGAGTTGGTCGATCTGAATGCTTTCCTGATGGTGGCGGAAGAGCAAAGCTTTACGCGCGCCGCAGCCAAGCTTGGTACCTCGCAATCGGCGCTCAGCCACACGATCAGGCGTTTGGAGACAAGGTTAGGCGTCCGGCTTCTCACGCGCACGACACGGAGCCTTGCGCCGACGGAAGCAGGCGAGCGCCTGCTTGGTACGTTGCGGCCCGCGCTGGATAGCATTGCCACGGAGCTCGGTTCGCTGAGCGAACTGCGCGAAAGGCCGGCCGGAACGATCCGCATCACGACCTCCGAGCATGCGGCCAACACCGTGCTCTGGCCGACGCTCGAACGAATGCTCGTCGATTATCCCGACATTCACGTCGAGCTCAGCATTGATTCCGGCCTGATCGATATCGTCACCGAACGGTTCGACGCGGGCGTCCGGCTGGGAGAAGCGCTGGCGAAGGACATGATCGCGACGCGCATCGGTCCCGCCTTGCGCATGGCCGTGGTTGCGTCACCAGCCTATTTCGAAGGCAAGACCAAGCCGGTCCTGCCGCAGGATCTTGCCGACCACACCTGTATAAATCTGCGCCTGTTAAGCGCGGGAGGGCTTTATACATGGGAGCTGGAAAAGGACGGGCGCGAGGTCAGGGTTCGCGTCGATGGCCAGCTTACCTTCAACAATGTCCGCATGATCGTTCGTGCGGCTGTCGCCGGCTTCGGCCTTTGCTTCGTGATGGAGGATATGGTGGCCGAGCATCTCGCTGACGGCAGGCTTGTGCGCGTGCTGGAGGACTGGTGCCCGCCATTTGCCGGCTATCATCTCTATTACCCGAGCCGCCGCCAACCATCCGCCGCCTTTGCTGTCCTCGTGGACGCATTGCGGTATCGCGGCTGATCCACAGCGCTGCCGCCTACTCGGTGGCGGTGCTCCGGTAAGAAATCAGGCGGCGCAGCATCGAGTAACGCCGCGCCTGCAGTCGCATTCGAGCCGTGCCGACCCTATTCCAGATAGGACATGATCACCGACGCAACCTGCGCCTGCTCACTCGTGTCCGATGCCGTTGCGGCCGAGGTCGCTGTCTCCGGCGGCGTGGTGGCCGTCGTCGTGGTCGCAGCGGCGGCGCTTGCGCCAGAGAGCGGGCCGTTGGTCAGCGCCTGCACCTGGGCTGAGGTCATCGCGTTGATCTGCGCCGGCGTAAAGGCTTCGGCCTGGCTCACCGTCAGCGCGCTGAGCGCTCTCGTGCTCAGGCCCGAAACCGCGCTGGAGCTGAGTGCGATGATGCTCTCGGGCGAGAAACCTGCGAGATCATCCGGACCAAGGGCCGCGGCCTGAACCACATTGAGCGCACCGATCTGGGTGGTCGACAGCATTCCGATCTGCGCCGAGCTCATGGCCACGACCTGGCTGTAGCTGAGCGCCGCCACCTGACCCGTTGTCAGCGCAGCGATGTCGTTCGACGGCAGGGTTGAGAACAGCGCTGTCGTCAGTCCCTTGATCGAGGTCGGCGTAATCGCCGCGAACTCTTCGGTCGACAGCGTCTGCAGCTGGTCGGTCGTCAAGCCGGCAAGCCCGGTCGAGCTCAGAGCCGCGATCTGGTTGGTGGAGAAGGTGCTGAACTGATCCGTGCTCAGTGCGTGGATCTGATCGCTGGTCAGGCCGGAAACCCCGGAGCTGCCGAAAGCCGCGATCTCCTCGGTGGAGAGTGACGCGATGAAGCCCGTCGACAGCCCCTTCATGGCGCCGGAGCTGATCGCCGCGAGCTTGGCGGGCGTCAGCGCGTCGAGGCTCGACGAGGTCAGTCCCTTCAGCGCATCCGAACCGAGCGCCGCGATCTGGCTTGTCGACAGTCTTTCCATCTGATCGATATTCAGCGCGCCAGCCTGGGCGCTGCCGAGACCGGCGATCCCCTGCGCGCTCAGCGCCGCCACCTGCTCGACCGAGAGCACGGCGATATCGCCGGTGCTGAGCGCCGCGACCTGGGCCGAGCCCAGCGCGCCGATCTGGCCTGTCGACAGCATCTCGACCTGGCTTGTGCTCAGGGCCGCGATCTGGGCGGTGGAGAGACCGGCAATACCCGCCGTGCTCAGCGCGCCGATCTGTTCGGCCGATAGCGAGGCGATCGTCGTCGGCGACAATCCGGAGATGGCGGCCGAGCTGATCGCCGCGATTTCGGCGGTGGTGAAGCTGTCGAGGTCATCCGTGCCGAGTGCGGCGATCTGCTTGGAGCTCAGCACGCCGATCTGCGTGCTGGTCAGCGCTTCGGCCTGGTCGACGCTGAGAGCCGCGATCTGGTCCGTGCTGAGGCCGGCAATGCCTGCGGTGCTCAACGCCGCGATTTGGCTTGGCGAGAGCGAGGCAAGGGCTGCGGTCGACAGTCCGGAAATTGCCGACGAACTGATCGCCGCGATCTCGGCCGTTGTGAAGCCGTCAAGATTGCCAGGCGTCAGAACCGCGACCTGTCGTGAGGAGAGCGCGCCGATCTGTATGCTGGTCAGCGCCTCCATCTGGTCGCTGTGCAGTGCGACGAGCTGGCCGGTCGAAAGCCCTGCTATGCCAGCCGTGCTCAGTGCCGCGATCTGTTCCGGCGAAAACGCGCCGATGTCGGCCGTGTTCAGCGCCGCGATCTGCTTGGAGGTCAGCGCACCAACCTGAGCGGTCGTCAGTGCTTCCACCTGGTTGGTGCGCAGCGCTCCGATCTGGTCGCTGGTGAGGCCGGCAATGCCAGTGGGGCTGAGGGCAGAGATCTGGTCGCCCGAGAGCGAGGCGATCGCCGATGTCGAAATCCCTGCGATCGCGCTGGAGGTGATCGCGGCCATATCGGCGGTGCTGAAACTGTCGAGATCATCCGTTCCAAGTGCGGCGATCTGCTTCGAGTTCAGCGCGCCCACCTGAACGCTGGTGAACGCCTCGACCTGGCGCACGCTGAGCGCGCCGATCTGATCGCTGGTCAGGCCCGCGATCCCTGCCGTGCCCAAGGCCGCGATCTGGTCGATCGAAAGCGCCGCGATACGGTCGGTGGCAAGCGCCCCGACCTGCTTGGAGCTGAGAGCGCCGATCTGCGCGGTCGTGAGCACCTCCACCTGGTTGGAGCCGAGCGCGGCCATCTGGCCGCTGGACAGACCCGAAATTCCGGCCGAGCTCACGGCGACGATCTGAGCCGTCGACAGCGCGCTGATCGCGCCAGTCGAAAGGCCAAGGATGGCGCCCGAGCCGATGGCGGCGATATCGGCGGTGGAAAAGTGCGAGAGATCGTCCGTGCCCAGGGCTGCAATCTGCCTTGAGTTCAAGGCGCCGACCTGCAGGCTGGTCAGGGCCTCAGTCTGATCGGTGCTCAATGCCGCGATCTGGTCGCTGCTGAGACCGGGCAAGCCGGCCGTGCTCAATGCCGCGACCTGGGCGGTCGTCAGCGATGCGAGGTCGTCGGTGCCAAGCGCTCCGATCTGCCGCGAGCTCAAGGCTGCGATCTGGCTCGTGGTCAGCGCTCCGATCTGGTCGCTGCTGAGCGCGCTGATGAGATCGACGGTCAGGCCGGCGATGCCAGCGGTGCTGAGTGCCGCGATCTGGCTTGTCGTCAGCGTCGCGAGGGCGGCTGCCGACAGGCCGGCGATGGCGCCGGAGTTGATCGCGGCAATGTTCTTCGCCGACAGGATAGCGATATCGTCGGTGCTGAGAGCCGCGGTCTGCTTTGAGCTCAGCGCTCCGATCTGCGCTGACGTCAACGCCTCCACCTGATCGGTGCGCAGTGCTGCGATCTGGCCGGTCGTCATTCCCGTGATGGCCGCTGTGTTCAGCGCGGCGATCTGGCTGGCGGAAAGTGCTGCGATCGTGCCGGTCGACAGGCCGGCGATGGCGCCGGAGCCGATGGCGGCCATATCCTTGGTTGAGAAGGTCGCGATGTCATCGGCGGTGAGGGCGGCGAGCTGCGAGGAGCTCAGACCGCTGATCTGGCTGCTGGTGAGCGCTTCCGCCTGGGCGGTGCTGAGCGCCGCAAGCTGCTGGGTGGTGAGGCCTGCAATCGCATTTTTGCTCAGCGCGGCGATCTGGGCCGTCGTCAGGGCCCGGATCGTGTCCGTCGACATTCCGCCGAGCGCGCTTGATGTGATCGCGGCGATATCCTTGGTGGAGAAGGTCACGACATCATCCGGTCCGAGGACCGATAGCTGGCTGGAATTCAGCGTTCCGACCTGGTTGCTGGTGAGCGCCTCCGCCTGCGCGGTCGAAAGTGCCGCCAGCTGCTGCGAGGTCAGTCCGGTGATGCCGGCAACCGAGAGAGCAGCGATCTGCGCTGTCGAGAGTGCCGCGATGTCGTCCGTGCGCAGCGCGCCGATCTGAGAGGAGCTGAGTGCCGCCATCTGCTTGGTCGACAGCGCCAGGATTTGTGTGTTGCTGAGGGCCGCGACCTGGCTGGTCGACAGGCCGGAGACGCCGGACGAGCTCATGGCGGCCAGCTGCTGTGTGGTCAGTCCGGCCATGTCGCCCGTGCTGAGCCCCGCCACCTGCTTGGTGGTCATCGCGGCGATCTGACTGGTGCTAAGCGCGCCAAGCTGCGCGCTGCTCAGCGCGTCGATCTGATCGGATGTCAGGCCCGTAATGCCCGATGGCGTCAGGACGGCGATCTGGCCGGTCGAGAGAATGGCGACGTTGTCGCCGAGTGCCGCGACCTGCGCCGATGTCAGCGCCTTCACCTGTGCGGTCGAAAGCTTAGCGATCTGGTCCGTTCCGAGTGCTGCGACCTGCCCACTCGTGAGACTGGCCAAAGCACTCGTGCTCAGCAAGGCGATCTGCGCGGTGGTCAGGCCCGCAACCGCATCGGTGCCGAGTCCGGGCAGGCCCTTGTTGGTGATTGCCGCGATATCAGCGGTCGAGAAGGTCGCGATGTCCTCGGCAGAAAGCGCGGAGAACTGAAGGGACGTCAGCGCCGCCACCTGCACGGGCGACAGCGTCTCGATCTGCGATGTGCTCATCGCGCCGATCTGCAGGCTGGTGAGGCTGGCGATGGCGCTGGTGTTGAGCGCTGCGATCTGATCGTTCGTCAGTCCTTCGATAGCGTCGCCGCTGAGGCCCGAGATGGCCTTGTTGGTGATAGCGGCGATATCGGCGGTTGAGAAGGTCGCGATGTCATCTGCGCCGAGCGCCGCCATCTGCGCCGAGCTCATAACCTTCACCTGCGCCGGCGATAGCGCTTCGACCTGCGCTGTGCTGAGAGCGCCGATCTGGTCGCTCGTCAGGCTTGCGACCGCGCTCGTGCTCATGGCCGCGATCTGGGCGGTGGAAAGCGTTGCGAGTACATCCGTGCTGAGGCCCGGGAGGGCCTTGTTGGTGATCGCGGCGATATCGGCAGTCGAGAAGGTCGCGATATCGCTGGCGTCCAGCGCGCCAAGCTGCAGCGAAGTCAGTGACATCACCTGGAGCGGCAAGAGAGCCTCGACCTGCGCCGAGCTAAGGGCGTTGATCTGGTCGGTCGTCAGGCTGGCGATCGACGTGGTGCTCAAGGCGGCGATCTGGGCGGCGGAGAGGGCCGCGATCTGGTCTGTGCCGAGCGTGGAGATCTGTAGCGTCTTCAGCACGCTGATCTGGGCGGTCGTGAAGGCTCCGATCTGGCCCGGTGACAGGCTGGACACGTTGAGGCCGGGGACCGCCTTGCTGGAGAGCGCCGCGATATCGGCCGTCGAGAAGGTTGCGATCCCGTCTTCGCCGAGCGCCGAGAGCTGCAGCGAACTCAGCCATGCCACCTGCGCCGGAGTGAATGCCTCGACCTGGCTGGTGCTCAAAACCGCGAGCTGCGTCGTCTTCAGTGCGCTCACCTGCGCCGTCGTCAGCGAGGCAATCTGGCCGGTGGAAAAGGTTGCGATGATATCGGTGCTGAGACCGGGGATCGCTTTGCTGGTGATCGCGGCGATATCGGCCGTCGAGAAGGTCGCCATATGATCGGCATCGATCGCGGCGAGCTGTACGGAGGTCAGCGACGCGACCTGTGCCGACGTCAGCGCCTCGACCTGATCGGTGCTAAGTGCTGCGATCTGCATGCTTGTAAGCCGCGGGATCGTCGTCGAGTTCAACGCCGCGATCTGGGCGGTGGAGAAGGTCGAGATGATATCGGTGGTCAGGCCGGCAACGGCTCTGCTGGTAATCGCGGCGATATCGTCGGTGGAGAAGGTCGCGAGGTGCTCTGCGTCGAACACGGCGAGCTGAACCGAACTCAGCGCCTTCACCTGTGTCGGCGACAGCGCTTCGGTCTGGTCGGTGGTCAGGGCGGCCAGCTGGTCCGTTCCGAGATTCGCGATCTGGGCGGTGGACAGCGCCGCGATCTGCGCGGTGGAGAGCGAATCCATGCTGAGCCCGGTAAAGCCCTTGCTGGTTATCGCGGCGATATCGGCTGTCGAGAAGGCTGCGATATCGTCGGCACCGAAGGCCGCGATCTGCGCCGCGCTTAGTGCCTTGACCTGCGCGGGCGTCAGGGCCTCGGCCTGCTCCACGCTCAGCGCGTCGATCTGGTCGGTCGTCAGGCTGGCGATTGCGGCCGTGCTCAGCGCCGCGATCTTGCCGGTCGAGAGACCTTCCAGCTGCCCGGTGCTGAAGCCAGCGATCTGTGCGCCGAGCGAGGTGATCTGGCTGGTCGAGAATGACGCGATCTGGTCGGCGCTCAAGGCTTCAAGCTGGCTGCCGGTGAGATTTGCGATCAGGCTGGTGGACATGGCGGCGATCTGGGCCGACGACAGCGCGCCGATCGCATCCGTGCTCAGGCCCGACATGGCGCGGCTGGAAATCGCGGCGATGGCGGCTGTCGAGAAGGCTTCGATATCGGCGGCGTCGAGCGCTGCGAGCTGCCCGGAGCTCAGCGCCTTTACCTGTACCGAGGACAGCGCCCGGAATTGTTCGTCGTTCAAAGCCCCGAGCTGCCCGGTCGTCAGGCTGGCAATCGAACCGGTGCCGAGGGCGGCGATCTGCGCGGTCGACAGCGCCGCGATGGAATCGGGGCTGATGCCGGCGATTGCCCTGCTGCTGATGGCTGCGATATCGGCGACCGAGAACGCCGCAATGCCATCGGGGTTGAGGACGGCAAATTGGTCGGAGCTGAGTGCCTTCACCTGCTGCGGCGTGAAGGCTTCGATTTGCTCGGGGCTGAGCGCCTCGATCTGTCCGGCTGTGAGGCTCGCCAACGCGCTGGAGCTGAGCGCGGCGATATGGCCCGGCGAGAGCGCTTCGATCTGTCCGACATCGAGCGAGGCGAGCTGCGCCGTCGTCAGCGTGTTCGCCTGGGCCGTCGTCATCGCCGCGATCTGGTCGGGCGACAGGGCAGACAGGTTCAGGCGCTTCATGGCCTTGGTGTTGATCGCCGCAATGTCTTCGAGCGACAGCATGGCGATGTCATCAGGCCCGAGTGCTGCCAGCTGCGAGGAGGTCATCGCCGCCATCTGCGACGGCGAAAACGCTTCGACCTGATCGGCGCTCAATGCACCGACCTGGCTGCTCGTGAGCGACGCGACGGCGCTTGTGTTCAAGGCCGCGATCTGATCGGGAGACAGGGCCGCGAGTGCCGCCGTACCGAGACCCTGAATGGCCTTGGTGATGGCGGCGATATCGGCGGTCGAGAAGGTTGCGATGTCCTCGGGGCTGAGTGCCGCGAGCTGTGCGGTGGAAAGCGCCTTGATCTGGTTCGGGGTCAGCGCTTCCGATTGCTCGGTCGTCAAGGCGCCCAGCTGCGACGTGGTGAGGGCCGAGACCTGGACGGATGTGAGGCTCTCGATGGCATATTTGTTGAGCGCGTGCAGCTGATCGAAGCTGAAGCCGACGATGGAGGTCTTGGCAATCGCGCTGAGTTGCTGCGAGTTCATCGCCTCGACGTCCTCGACATCGAGCGCTGCGATCTGAGAGGACGATAGAGCCTTGACCTGGGCGGTGGACAGCGACGCGATGTCGTCGGTTGTCCATGCTGCGACCGCCGCGGACGAAAGGGATCTGATCTGCGTTATCGTCAGCGTGGATGCAACCGTCGTCATGCTCATCAATCCCAAATGTTCAAATGGCGTCAATAAAAAGCCAGGTCGAAACCCCGATAGCGAACGGCAGGCGGCTTCCGGCCCAAGGTCTGAATGAGGAAACGGTCACCCAAGCCCGCGCAGCTAAGAGCCGAAGGTAGGTTGTGTGGCTTGTCTGAACCTGAAATTGCAGGTGGTCTCTCCCCAAACAGGGGCCGTGCCCGCTGCCGCGAAGAAGATAAGTGGCGGGCCTTGCCCGCAGCTGGTGTCGTCCTACGCCTTCGCGCGGGCACTATCAGCGACCGCGAAAATGCGCGGCGCCGGCAATTTCACACATGTCCAAAATTATCACGCAATTGTCATATGAAGGAATCACGGCTCCACTACACGGCGACGCAAAGCGATAGGATTTGCGCATGCCAAAGAGTGGACGAATGAACGTGTATGGGACGGCTCTTTCCGTGCCCTGCATCTTTACCGAGAACGACAACGGCGGAACGATCCGCGGATGCCCGCGATTCCTCGCGCTCGTTGCCGGAAAACAGAGCATCCGCCTGCTAGATACGATCAGCGGCAGATCCACGCCGATCGCGCTTCACCGCATCGATCGACGCGGCAGGGCGCGGTTTCGCTGGCTCTGACTTAACGTTGAGGCCAGGGCGCGTCCGCTTGGGGCGCGATGTTTCCGGCAAGCACGGCCGGTCACGAAAAGCCTGATTTTCGCCACCGGTCTTTCCCATGCTGCATTGCACTCTAGCTGATGTCGTATGGAACGCTTCATTCTCGACTTTCAGGAGGCGACCGCATGGTTGCCTGCTTGGCTGGTCAGCATTGGCGTGCTGGTCGCCGCGCTGGCCGTAGGCCTGATGATCCATCGCCTCGCTTTTCGCTTTCTGAGCCGCGTGGTCGAAACGCGGGATCTATTCTGGCGGTCGCTGGTGTCGCGCGGTCGCCGGCCGCTTCGGCTGAGCATCCTCACCCTGACGCTCTCGCTCGGCGCCACCATCGCGCCGCTGACGACGCCGCAGGCCGAGCTCATCCGCCACATTCTGCTGCTTGGCTTCATCGCTGTCGTCGGCTGGATCAGCAAGACCACGTTGCACATCTGGATGACGGTCTATCTGCGCCGCTTCAAGCTCGACGCCGAAGACAATCTGCTCGCCCGCACGCACGTCACGCAATCGCGCATCGGCGAGCGCATCGCCGCCTTCATGATCGTTGCCATCACGATCGCGGCGGGGCTGATGACCTTTCCGGCCGTGCAGCAATATGGCGTGAGCCTGCTCGCCTCGGCGGGCGTTGCCGGCATCGTGCTCGGCCTTGCCTTGCAGCCGGTGCTGAAGAATGTCTTCGCCGGCATACAGCTTGCGATCACCCAGCCGATCCGCATCGACGATGCGCTGATCGTCGAGGGCGAGTGGGGCAATGTGGAGGAGATCACGTCGACCTACGTGGTGGTCAAGCTCTGGGATTGGCGAAGGCTGATCCTGCCGCTCAGCTATTTCATCGAGAACCCGTTCCAGAACTGGACGCGGGAGAGTTCGGCGCTGATCGGGACCGTCATGATCTATCTCGACTATTCTGTGCCCGTCTCCGTCATCCGCACGAAAGTCGAGGAAATAGCCGCCGCCTCCAAGCTCTGGGACAAGCGCGTGGTCGCCGTGCAGGTCACCGATTTCCGAGAAAACGTCATGGAAATCCGCATCCTCGTCTCAGCCTCCAATGCACCGAAGACCTTCGACCTGCGCTGCGAGATGCGCGAGAAGATCATCGACTTCGTGCAGCGGGAATATCCGGCGAGCTTGCCACGGGTAAGAGCCGAGGGTGCCGCCAACCTCAATGGCGTGATGGGAGCCGAAGCGGCGGTGCGGGCCTCGGCGCAATCCTGACTGCTGGGGGCCGCGCTAGAGAGTCAGACCCATTGCTTCAGCTGCATGCGGGCCGCTCTCCGCAGTCGGCTCATCGCGGGCATGTCTCCCGATAGCGCGTCGCTCAGCGCATCATCCGTCGTGTCGGATCGAACCGAGGTTCGGGCCTGAAGGAACGCAGCGGAATCGGCGCTCCCTTTGTCGCTGGAATAGGCGGATTTGTATCCCGCGCTCCGCAGCCGCGATAGAACTGCGGCATTGTATCGGCCGAAGGGGATGGACGCGTCCGTGATCTCGAAACCGCACGCATCTTCCAGCACGCTCTTCGACGTCTTCAATTCCTCGTCGAGTTCGGCCGGGGCAAGGCTCGACCAGTCGCGGTGGGCGATGCCGTGGCTGCCGATCGGCATGCCCATGTCAACAAGCGCATTGATATCAGCCTTACCGAGCGACCCCGGCTCGCCGATCCGGCCGGTCAGCACGAAGAACTGCGCCGTCAGGCCACGCTTGGCGAGGGCAGGTGCTGCGATCGTGAGATCGGATGTGTTGCTGTCGTCGAAGGTGATCGCCAGGGCGTCGCGCTCGGGATGATGGGCGATGCGATCAAGCATGTCGTTGAACCGCGCGGTGCTCAGCCAATAGGGTGCTTCGCCCGGTTCCAGTGGCCGTTCAGGCTCGCCGATGCCGTGGAAGTTGATGATCCGGAGCGCCGTCCTTGCCATTCTCAACTCCGGCGGATCGCCATGAATTCGGTCGGCGACTTCAGCGGCATTAGCGCGCTCGACAGCGCCGCCCGGTGCGCCGCTCCTCGCCAGCAGCGGATTGCCTGGCCGAGCGCGATGCCCAGCCTGAAGATCGATGTCTGCAGGGCATTGTGGTGGCGGCCGTAGTAGCGGATGCGATTGGCGGTCATCAGGGCGAAGAGGCGCGCATTGCGGCCGCTGCCGCCGCTTTCATGCATGACCTGCGAGCGCGGCTCGAACACCACCTCGAACCCGGCCTCGCGGACGCGCCGGAGATAATCGACTTCCTCGCTGTAGAGGAAGAAGGATTCGTCCCACGCGCCGATCAGCTCCCGTACCCGCGAGGATACCAGCAGCGCCGATCCCGTTGCCCATTCCACGGTGCCGCTGCGGCCGTAGCGCGCCGTGCCGCCGATGACTTCTCCGAGACCAACGCGCATGGCGAGTGTACCTCCGAGCAGGGCATCGGCCCAGGCCGTCATGATCGACGGTTCGCGCCGGAGCGTCGGATCGACCCGCCCCTCTTCGGTGTAGTTGAGCGGCACGACGACGCCGGTCGAAGTCTTTTCTGCGCGCTCCACCAGCGGCCGCGCTGCGTCGGGATAGAGGCGCAAATCCGGATTGAGGATGAGCAGGTGCGATCCCGGATGCGCCCGTGCTGCTGCCGCGTTGATGGCGGCGGCATAGCCTGCATTGTAGCCCATGCGGATCACGGTCGGCGAAACCGGATGCGCCTCGGCCAGCTCCGCCGATCCATCCTTGGATTCGTTATCGACGATCAGGACCTCGAAGCGATCGATGCCGGCAAGACCCGCCGGGATCGAATCGAGCAACGGCGGCAGCGCTTGCGCGCTGTTATAGGTGACGATAATGACGGAGAGCGCCGGGGAGGCGCCTCCCGTATCGCGCGTGATCGTACGATCTCGTTCCATGACTGCCACTTTATCCCCCACCGTTGATTGGCCGCGAAGCCACGGTTGCTAGTGAAGCTGCTTGCGATCCACAAGGCTGCGATCGACGAACTGTGCCAGAGACCCCACGGTTTCGAACACCTCGCCGGTGAAATCGCTGTCGTCGATCTGGAAGCCGAAACGTTCTTCGAGCGCGGCCGCGAGGCTCAGTACGGCGAAGGAATCGAGCTCCGGGATGTTGCCAAGCAGCGGCGTTGACGCGGTCTCGATCCGGTCCCGGTCTTCGATCCCGAGCGTTTCGATGATGACGTCCTTGACGGCCTCGAAGGTAGACGAATTCATGATACCCCTCTTAATGTTGCCGGCTACCCGCCGGTTGAAATCAAATCAGACAAGAACTTCCACCGGCATCGGATGCCCGAGGAACGCCGTCGGGCTGGCGGTCAGGCCATAGGCGCCGGCCTGGAAGATGACGACCAGGTCGCCGATCTCGGCCGGCGGCAGCATCACGTTGTCGGCGAGCAGATCGAGCGGCGTGCACAGGCAGCCGACGACGGACACCGCTTCGCGCTCGCTCTCCTGCATCCGGTTGCCGATGACGACAGGATAGTTGCGGCGGATGACCTGGCCGAGATTGCCCGATGCCGCCAGCTGATGATGCATTCCCCCGTCGACGACCAGATAGGTGCGCCCGCGCGAGACCTTGCGATCGACCACGCGCGTGACGTAGACGCCGGACTCGCCGACGATGTATCGGCCGAGCTCGATCGTTACGCGCGCATCGGGCAGCTGTGGCCGGATTTCGCCTTCGATCAGCTCCTTTAGCTTGGCGCCGACGGGCACCAGATCGAGCGGCTGATCCTTCTCGGAATAGGGAATACCGAAGCCCCCGCCGAGGTTCAGATAGCGAACCGGCCACGGCGATTGTTGCGCAAGCCGCATCAGCAGCGCGACATTGCGCGTCAGCGCCTCGCAAAGGATGTCGGCATGCAGGTTCTGCGAGCCGGCGAAGACGTGGAAGCCGAGGAGGTCGAGATCGGCGACACGAAGCGTTCTGAGAAGATCCGGGACCTGCTCGACATCGATGCCGAACTGTTGCGGCCCGCCGCCCATGCGCATGCCGGAGCCCTTGACCTGGAAATCCGGATTGACGCGCAGAGCCACGCGCGGCCGGATGCCGAGCCTGTGGCCGATGTCTGCGACCCGGGCTGCCTCGTTGGCCGACTCCATCTCGATCGTCACACCGGCGGCAACCGCCTGCGTCAGCTCAGCCGTCGTCTTACCCGGACCGGCGAAGCTGATGTTGTTTGCCTGCACCGGCGTGTCCAGCGCCGTTTTCATCTCGTATGCCGAGGCGACGTCGAATGCGTCGACGAGGTCGGCGAGATGCTGGACGACGGCCGCCATCGGGTTGGCCTTCACCGCGTAGCTGAGCTTGACGTCGGCGGGCAGAATGGAGCGGAGATAGCCGATGCGCGAGGTTATCAGGGCTCGATCATAGGCGAAGAACGGCGTCGATCCGACGCGTTCGGCCAGGCGGTCCAACGGAATGCCGCCCACGGCCATACAGGTTCCGACCGGCTCGAACATGGAAATGGAAGGGTGCGAACTCACGAACCTAATTGCTCCCTCAATAGAACCCGATCGAACTTGCCGTTCGGATTGGTTGGAATGGCGCTCATTTCGACCACCTGCGACGGAACCATGTATTGCGGCAGGGTCCGGCGGAATGCGGTCAACAGGGCGCTGACATCGAGCGAACTGGCGATGGGGCTTGCGACCAGCACGATCCGCTGGCCGAGCGCTCCGTCTTCCACGCCAAGCGCGACGGCGTCCTTGGTGAGACCGGTGGCATAGGCCACTTCCTCGATCTCGGTGGGGCTGACCCGGTAGCCCGATGTCTTGATCATCTCGTCGCGCCGACCGACGAAGAATAGGAAGCCTTCCTCGTCGGCAACGACGGTGTCGCCCGAGAAGACGGCGAGCTCAGGCGCGCGCCAACTCGCCTCGCTGCCCGGCACCGGGCGGAAACGCTCGGCGGTGCGGGCAGGGTCGTTCCAATAACCCATGGAGACCAGCGGGCCGCGATGGACGAGTTCGCCATGTTCACCCGGATCGCAACGCGAACCATCGGGCCGGACCACGAGGATCTCGGCGTTGGGGATCGCCTTGCCGATCGAATCCGGCCGGCGGTCGATCTCGGACGGGTCGAGATAGGTCGAGCGGAACGCTTCGGTGAGGCCATACATCAGATAGGGCAGGGCGCGGGGAAACAAACTGCGCAGCCGATCGAGCGTCGCCTTCGGCATGCGGCCGCCGGTGTTGGCGAAATAGCGAAGGCGCGCGGCGGTCTCCGTCGGCCAGTCGAGTGCTGCCACCTGGATCCAGAAGGGCGGCACGCCGGTAATGCCCGTCACCTTGTGCTTTTCGCAGAGGCGGATGACGTCGCCGGGCAGCAGGTAGTTCATCAGGACGACATGCGCGCCGGAATTGAACGCGGTCGTCAGCTGGCTCAGGCCGGCGTCGAAGCTCAGCGGGAGCACCGACAGGATGGTGTCATGAGGGCCGTTCTTCAGATAGTGGCTGACGCTCTCGGCGCCGACGATCATGTTGCGATGGCTGAGAACGACGCCCTTCGGCTTTCCCGTGCTTCCCGATGTATAGAGAATGGCCGCCATGTCGTAATCGACGGCGACGATGGGTGGCGCGTTTTCCTTCTCCTGAGAAAATGACGGAGCCCAGCCATGCAGGCTGACCTTCCTGATGTCGAACCCCTGAATATCGCCGGAGACCTGATCGACGAGCACGATATGCTCAAGTGCGGGATGATCGGCGATATGCTCCTGCAGCTGCAGCAACCGATCATGCGATGTCACGAGGACGCGGACATTGCAGTCCGCGAGGATATAGGCGACCTGCGGCGGCCGCAGCAGCGGATTGACCGGAACGGTAACGCAGCCCGCCGCCGTCGTGCCAAAGATCGAGACCACGGTCTCCATCCGCTTTTCCAGCAGCACGGCCACGCGGTCGCTTCGCTGCACGCCGAGCTCGCGAATGGCGGTGGCAAAGCCGCAGACCCGTCTCCACAGCTCGGCGTAGCTTACGGTTTCGTTCTTGTATGTTAGCGCGGGCAGGTCGCCATGCTTCTGCGCGGCCTGGAGGACGAGGTGGGACAGGTTGATCTTGATTGCCGATTGCATGTGTACCTACTCTCCTACTACCAAGGCACGCACGTGAGTTCGCTGTAGAGATAATCGACCTGATCGGCCCCCAGCCGGCTGCTTCGAAACATCTTCGGCCGCGGCGAGCGAAGGGCGATCGACAAGCGCGGGCGGGTAATGCCGAGCCTGTTTTCCAACAGTGTCATCGGGATGCCGAAGTGGGTCAGCAGGTAGCCGTAGACCTGCTGCGCGGCGTCCTGGAACAGCGTGGGATCGCCGACATAGAGGATCGATGCGAACAGCGGCAGCTGCTTGCGACGGTCCCTGCGGAAGATCACGTAGCAACGCTGCCGGCCGCGCGTCACCACGATGTGGTGGGCGGCGGGCGCATTGGCGTGGTCGCGGTAGATCTCCAGATCGCGCCCGTCGAGGCTTGCCTCGATAGCCTTCCGATCGGAGGTGATGCGGATGCCGGTCCCGATACGTGGCATCGGTAAATTGACGATCAGTGCGGCGGCGGTATCCAGGTCGCTGAAGTTGAGGCGTCGGTTCAGGGGAACGACGTTGCCGCTCGGCGAAAGATCGGTGAAAGTATAGCCCTGCTGGCCAAGTATAGCCCGGAGCAGCCTCAGGCCGTGCGAACGATAGCTTTCGTGCACGCACCAGGCGGAGAGATTGCAGACATTTTCCATGAGATCGCCGACGCGGCGCTCCGAATAGAAGGCGACCTGCGCGCCGACAACGCGACCGTCACACACAAGCATGAAGCCGTGGTTCGGTGCCGTGGTTTGCCATGAGGGACGGATCGAGGAGGCCCATAAGGCGGGGGAGAGCCTACTGTTCAATTCCGCGTGCAGGAAGTCCGCGACCGAGGCGATGTCGCCTGCGGTGATCGGGCATATCACGACGTTCCCGTCCGTCGCTTTCAAAACAGTGTTTGACACAGCCCGCCACTTCCTTTGCAACCACTCGAGACACTATGCTTGAAAGCATTGATGCAAGTATTACTGAAGTGTTCATAGCCTCTCTTAAGATTGAGCGGTAGTTACACAAAAGGTCTATCGATTATCCTGTTAGCTAACTAGAGAGTTACGGTAGCGAGACCGTATGGTCGTGGCTCAGCGTGTTCACCAGACGCGTATGGGAGGCCACCATTTCTATGAATCAACACGTTCTAATCTTGGTCGAGAACCTTCCGGTTCCGTTCGATCGTCGCGTCTGGCAGGAAGCGCAGGCGCTCAACGACGCGGGTTATGAAGTCTCCGTCATCTGCCCGATGGGCAAGGGCCACAACGAGGCCTATGAGGTGATAAACGGCATTCATATCTATCGCCATCCGCTGCGCGAGGCCGACACGGCCGCCGGCTACTTCAGGGAATACGCGACGGCGCTGATCAACCAGCTCTATCTGTCGTTCCGCGTTCGCCGCCGCCAGCGCATCGATGCGATCCAGGCCTGTAATCCGCCGGACCTGATGTTTCTCGTGGCTCTGGTGCACAAGATCCTGTTCGGCACCTACTTTGTGTTCGACCATCATGATCTGAGCCCCGAGCTCTATGTCAGCAAGTTCGGCCGCAAGGACTTCTTCTACAGGTTGGTGCAGTTCTTCGAGCGCCAGACCTTCCGCGTTGCCGATGTCAGCATCGCCACCAACGAGACCTTCCGCGATATAGCGGTGGCGCGCGGCGGCATGTCTCCCGACAAGGTGGTCGTGGTCAAAAGCTATCCCGAAGCCTCGCGTTTCAGGCTGACGGAAGCGGAGCAATCGCTGGTCGTTCCCGGCAAGCACCTGATCGGCTATATCGGCATCATGGGCGCGCAGGATGGCGTGGATACGCTGGTCGAGGCCATGCACGACATCGTTCACGTGCAGAAGCGCGACGATATCAATTGCCTGATTATCGGCGACGGGCCGGAGTTCGGCCGCCTGAAGGCGCTCGCCGCCGAAAGGCAGCTCGGCGACCGGCTGCGCTTCACCGGCTATCTCAGCGGGCCGTCACTGCTCGCGCACCTTTCGGCGCTCAATGTCGGAATCATTCCCGACCCGCCGAACGACTTCAACGACAAGCTGTCGATGAACAAGGTGTTCGAATACATGATGCTCGGCCTGCCGATCGTGCAGTTCAATCTGCGCCAGGCGACGAACGACGCGGGCAATGCAGCGATGATTGTCGCCGAGCATTCGCCGCGCGCGCTCGCCGAAGGCATCGTCTCGCTCGTGGACGACCCCGAGCGGCGTGAGGAGATGGGTATGCTCGGTCGCGCCGTTGCCGAGCGCAGCTTCCGCTGGACGGCCGAGGCGCACCGCTATCTCGACGCCTACCGAACCCTGTTCGACCACAGATTGGACGTCAATGATCAGCGTCATTATCCCGCATCTTGACCAGCCGCAGGCGCTCAGCGCCTGCCTTGCGTCACTCGCCGGGCAAACCGGCATGAAGCAGGCAGTCGAGATCATCGTGGTCGACAATGGCTCGAAGGTGCTGCCGGTCGAGACCTGCGCCGCCTTCGCCTCTGTCACCCTGCTCTCGGAACCCATTCCGGGGCCGGGGCCGGCGCGCAACCGGGGTGTAGCGCATGCCAGCGGCGAGATACTGGCCTTCATCGATGCCGATTGCCTCGCGGGCAAGGCCTGGCTTGCAGAGATCGAGCGGCAATTCTCGACCGATCCCGAGCGCTCCATCCTGGGCGGTGATGTGCGCATCGCTTATGAGGACGCCGATCATCTGACGATGCTCGAAGCCTATGAGAGCGTGTTCGCCTACCGAATGAAGGAATACATCGCCAAGCAGGGCTTTACCGGAACCGGCAATCTGGCCATGCGCGCCGAGGTCTTTTCGGCCGTCGGCCGCTTCGGCGGCATCGAAGTCGCCGAGGACCGCGACTGGGGGCAGCGTGCGCTTCGTCAGGGCTATCGCACAAATTACTGCCCAGGCATGATTGTCTATCATCCCGCCCGCAAGACCTTTGCCGAACTCGCACAGAAATGGGATCGGCACACCGCGCATGATTTCGTGCGCATCCAGGCGAAGTCGGCCTGGCGTCTGCGCTGGGTCGCGCGCACGCTCGCCGTGGCGCTCTCGCCGGCAGCAAGCCTCTTCTCCATCATCCGCTCGGATCGCATAGCGGGCCTGCGCTCGCGGGCGCTCGCCTTCGTCGTCGTCGTTCTCATCCGTCTCTATAGGGCGGCGATCATGCTCGGCCTGACATTCGGCGGCAGTGCTGCGAAGATGAGCGGGCGCTGGAACCGCAAGACCGCCACCTAGGTGGGGCTCATCGGCCCGAGCGATGCCCGATCTCAAAAAAAGCGGACGTCCCAACCATTGTTCGGGCGCGTCGCGGACTCCATATACCTTTCGATTAGGGCGGCCGTCTTCAGCGGTTGCCTCCACTTGTTGATTACAAAGGTATTGCCATGGCCGCTCTTTCCATCCTCGAACTTGTTCGCGTGACGGAGGAGACGGACGCTCGTGGCGCCCTCGACAACGCGCGCGATCTGGCCGCGCATGCGGAAGAGTGGGGTTACCGGCGCATCTGGGTTGCCGAACACCACAACATGATCGGGATCGCGAGTGCCGCGACATCTGTTGTTCTCGCCCATCTCGCGGCGGGCACAAAGACGATCCGGGTCGGCGCCGGCGGCATCATGTTGCCGAACCATTCTCCCTATGTCATCGCCGAACAGTTCGGCACGCTGGCGCGCCTGTTTCCCGATCGCATCGATCTCGGCCTCGGCCGCGCGCCTGGAACCGACCAGATGACGCTTCGCGCGTTGCGCCGCTCGCCAGAGTCGGCCGACCAGTTCCCGCAGGATGTGCTTGAGCTGCAGGCATTTCTGGCACCCGCCGGCCCGAACCAGCGGATACAGGCGGTGCCCGCCGCCGGCACCGAAGTGCCGCTCTGGATTCTGGGCTCCAGTAATTTCGGCGCCATGCTCGCGGCCGAACTCGGTCTGCCCTATGCCTTCGCCTCCCATTTCGCGCCGGAACTTCTTCTCCAGGCGCTGCAGATCTATCGCACCCGCTTCAAGCCGTCCGAGCAGCAGTCGCAGCCCTACGCCATGGTCGGCGTCAACGTGATCGCCGCCGAAACCGATGCCGAGGCGCGCCGGCTTGCGACAACACAGCAGATGTCTTTCACCGACATGTTTCGCGGCACGCGCGGGCTGAGCCAGCCGCCCATCGACGATATCGAGACCTATTGGTCGCCGATGGAGAAGGCGCAGGCCCAGCAGATGCTCGCCCGCTCGATCATCGGCTCGCCGGAAACGGTCCGCGCCGGCCTGGAGAAGCTGATCGAGGAAACCGGCGCCGACGAACTGATGATCGTGTCCGACGTTTATGATCACAGTGCGCGCCTCCAATCCTTCGAAATGATCGCCGAGGTCGGGCGAAAGATCTGACACTAACCTATCCGCATTCAGCGCAATCGAGACGGGTTGCGTATCGCATGAAGACGCCACCACTGGAGACAAAGCATGGCCAATTCGACTGAGTATACGCCGCCAAAGATCTGGACCTGGAACAAGGACAGCGGCGGGCGTTTCGCCAACATCAATCGGCCGATCGCCGGCGCGACGCATGAGAAGGAACTGCCGGTCGGGCGCCATCCTTTGCAGCTTTATTCGCTCGGCACGCCGAATGGCGTCAAGGTGACGATTATGCTCGAAGAGCTTCTCGCCGCCGGCCACAGCGGTGCCGAATATGATGCCTGGCTGATCAGGATCGGCGATGGCGATCAGTTCGGCAGCGGCTTTGTCGAGGCCAATCCGAACTCCAAGATCCCGGCGCTGGTCGACCGCAGCGGTGCCAAGCCGATCCGCGTTTTCGAATCCGGCTCGATCCTCACCTACCTCGCCGAAAAGTTTCAGGCCTTCCTGCCGACGGAGCCGGCGGCGCGCGCGGAATGCTTCTCCTGGCTGTTCTGGCAGATGGGCAGCGCGCCCTATCTCGGCGGCGGCTTCGGCCACTTCTATGCCTACGCGCCGACCAAGATCGAATATGCGATCGACCGCTTCGCGATGGAGGCCAAGCGCCAGCTCGACGTGCTCGATCGTCGTCTTGCCGAGAGCGAATATCTCGGCGGTGCCGAATATACCATCGCCGACATGGCCGTCTGGCCCTGGTACGGCGGGCTGGTGAAGGGCTGGATCTACGAAGCGGCGGAGTTCCTGCAGGTTCAGGAATACAAGAATATCCAGCGCTGGGCCGATCAGATCGGCGAGCGCAAGCCGGTTCAGCGCGGGCGCATGGTCAACCGTCTCTCCGGCGAACCATCGAGCCAGCTGTGGGAACGTCACGACGCCAGCGACTTCGACACGAAGACGCAGGACAAGATCGGCGCTGCTGGTTAAGCTTCGGTTTGGTCGCATCCGGGTCGTCATTTCGGCGATCCGGATGTAGCTCGCCGATGAGTGAATCATGCGGCTCACGCGGTGGTCGCGTTCGCCTTTCGCAATGCCAGATATTCCCACAGCGCGACGAGCAGCAGCGTGACGGTGCTCACCATCTGTATCGTGAAATTCTGCTGCACCGGCAGAAGAACGGCGGTTGCGAGCAGGATGACGAGCCCGGCGATGTGAGAGAGCGGCAGCTTGCGCGCGGCTGTCAATTTCAGCCAGATATTTCCAATCAGGAACAATCCCGGTCCGCCGAGAATGGCGAGCGTGGTCTTAAGGCTGCTATGCTCTTCGGGATGCGACAGGCTGAAATCCTCGCCGACGGCGGTCAGGATGATGCCGGCGACGATCGGCAGGTGCCCGTAGGTGAAAAGACCGTGGGCCACGGTTTCGGGCGCTGAGGTCGCCTCTGCCTTGTCGGCGGCCTTCTGTTGGCCGTGGTGGAAATAGATCCACCACATGAAGCCCGTCGTCAAAAACGCGCTGCAGAACACCATGACCGACAGGTTCGACTGCATGTGCTCCGCGGCAGTCCTGCCCGTCGTCAGAATGGTCTCGCCGAGGCATAGAATGACGAAGAGCGCGCAGCGCTCGGCCATGTGCTCGCCCGATATGTCAAGCGTTTCACGCGGGGAACTCCCCAATCCAGGCACCCAGTAGCGCGCCAAAGGCGAGACGTATTCGATCAAAAGCGCGACGGCCCAGAAGGCGACGCGCGCCTCAAGGCTGGCGAAGCCGCCGATCATCCAGAAGACGCTGGAAGCGATCACCCAGACGGTGATGCGCACGAAGGTGAGGTATGAGGGCCGGTCGACGCCGCTGTAGGCGTAGAGCATGAAAACCGAGCGCACGAGCTGCATGGCGCAGTATAGCGCCGCGAATGCCGGTCCCTGATGCTTGAAGGCCTCGGGCAACGCGATCGCCAGCAATATGCCGCCGAACATCAGCGCGAAAAGCAGCAGCCGCACCGCTTCCTTGTCGGTGTCGAGCAGGTTGGTGATCCAGGTGGTGTAAACCCACAGCCACCAGATCGCCAGGATCAGCAGGATCGATTCCGCCAGCGTCGTCGAGCTGAAGTCCTCGACCAGTGTGTGCGACAGCTGGATGAGCGCGAAGACGAAGACGAGATCGAAGAACAGCTCCGGAAAGCTGGCCTTCGTCTTCTCGGTGCTTTTGCCACGGATCAGGCTCAATGCGATCCCTCCATCGATCGAGCCCCGGCGTTAGAAAACCGCCAGATATTTCAAAAGCGAAATGATGCCGATGATGATGACGATGATCTGCACGATCTGCTTGGCTCTGGCATCGATCGGCAGGCGGGCGACAAGGTACAAGACAAGGATGATGACCAGGAAGGTTATCAGTATTCCGATCAGTATAGATGCAGCCATTTGGATCCCACTCCGTTGAAAAATCTTTTAGTCACAGAGCGTTAGATAAATCTCTCTTTCGAAAAGGAAAGGATCGGCGATCGAGAAACTCTATCGTGCGGTTGGAGTGACTGCGCGCGCCTTCGCAGGAACCTTCGCTGTCGCCATGAGTTCAGGAGGAAAGGGAGAAGACGATCATGCCCGCAAAATCGAAAGCGCAACAGAAGGCTGCCGGTGCAGCCTTGTCCGCCAAGCGCGGCGAAACGCCGAAGAGCAAGCTCAAGGGCGCATCCCGCGAGATGGTGGATTCGATGACCGAAAAGCAGCTTGAGGACTTCGCTTCCACGAAGACCAGGGGGAAGCCGGAACACGTCTCCAAATAGTCCGTGGTTTTCGGCGGTTTATGCTGCGGTTGGCATCGGCTCAGCCGCCCCAAGTGCGCTCGAGCACGTTGATCCAATTGGCGTGGGTGATCTTGACCAGCGCCTCCTCATCGAAGCCGCCGGCGCGGAACGCGTCGATCAACAGAGGAAGACCGGTCGCATCCTTCATCGCTGCCGGGATCGTCGTGCCATCGAAATCCGAGCCCAGCGCGACGTGGTCGATGCCGATGCGATCGGCGATATAGGCGGCGTGGCGCACCAGGAGGTCGAGGCTGGTGTCGGCGTTGCGCGTGCCGTCATCGCGCAGGAAGAGCACGCCGAAATTGATGCCGACGAGACCGCCCGTGTCGCGGATGGCGTCGAGCTGACGGTCGGTGAGGTTGCGGCTGTGCGGGCTGATCTGGTGAACGTTGGAGTGCGAGGCGACGAGCGGTGCGTTCGAGAGCTTGGCAATATCCCAGAAGCCCTGCTCGTTCATATGCGAGAGGTCGACCATGATATTGAGCTCGTTGCAGGCGCGGATCAGATCCTTGCCGGTGTCGGTCAGTCCGGGGCCGATATCGGGCGATGACGGGAAGCGGAACGGAACGCCGTAGGCAAAGATGTTCGGCCGGCTCCACACTGGTCCAAGCGTGCGAAGTCCGGTCTGATGCAGCACATAGAGCGCATCGAGATCGGCGGCGATCGCTTCGGCGCCCTCGATATGCATCACGGCTGCGAAGGCGCCGGTTTCGATCGACTTGCGGATATCGGCCGCCGTGCGGCAGACTTTCAGCCCGCCGGCGCGCTGCGCTTCGATGTCGAAGAGAATGCGGGCCATCGCCAGGGTGCGGTTCAGCGATTCCGGCTGCGCGGGCGTCAGGAAGTCGCCATTGGCGTCCCTCCCCATGCTGGGCGAGGGGATGTAGATGGCGCAGAGCCCGCCGGCTAGGCCGCCGGCGCGCGCCCTGGGAAGATCGATATGCCCGGTCGCCTCTCCCTCGATAAACGCTTTGGCCGGCTGCGCGATGCCCGAATGCTGGAGCCGGAGCAATACGTCGTTGTGGCCGTCGAAAACGGGCATGAGGGAGCTTGGCATGATGGGGGAGGTCCTGCGTCTGTTTGCTTGCGCGTCTTCGTATGACAGGTCTGCGCCCCCACGCAAACCCAAACTGCCAGCCGTGCATTGAAAATCGCACGGCCGGCTAGTTCGATTACTGCCTGACGTAGGCGGACGACAGCGGGCCGAGCTCGGCCGATATCTGGCGCCATCTCGCCGGCTGGGCGCCCGTGCGTGAGATCATCGCCTCGATCAGTCCGGTGGAGACGGCGTCCTTCAGCCTTCCGTCGCCGTTGCGCATGCCGAGCTCGATCAGCTCGAATACCCGCTGCTTGTCCTCAAGCGTCGAGAACCGCTCGGCAATCAGCCAGCCCATGTCGGAATAGAGCGTATGCATGTCTGCGAGATCGACAGGTGCGACGTCCTCGATGACGTTCTCCAGCGTGGAGGTAACAGGGACATGCTGTGCCAGTTCGGCGGTGATCGCTTTCGTATCCATTGTCATTTCCTTGTGTCTGTGTGCGGTGATCGGTCGGCCGCATAGCGGCTTTCCGTTCAGCTTGGCCGATGCGCGTTATCGTTCGCAACCGGCCATGTGGGTCCCGCCCCGTGGCCGCGCAGCAGCCATGCGAGGCTGACCTCAAGCGTGTCGGCGATCGTTTCCAGATTGCCGGCGGCAGGTGCCGCGCGATCATTTTCCCACGATGCCCAGATGTCCGGCGTGATGCCTAGGTTGCTCGCGGCGGCTTCGATGGAGAGCTTCACCGCGTCGCGGGCGAGCGACATGCGCCCACCCATCGTATCGTCTTCGGCGTCGGTCGGTTGCAGGCGGTCGATATACATTCATCGCTCCTGTTCGGTCGAAGGGTCGCGCCCCGCCAAAAATCGGGCGAGGCGCGAGAATGCGATCAGCCTTCGTCGCCGATCCAGCTCTTCACCTGGTCGGGATGGTCCTGGATATATTTATCCACGGCCTGGTCGTATGACGTTTCCTGAGCGGCAAACATCGCCGCTTCGAGATCGGGGATCGGCAGGTTCATGCGCGACAGGAAGGCGGCAACCTTGGGATTGTCGGACTTGAAGTCCTTGCGGGCGAGGATATCGACATGTTCGGCTTCGCCGAGCGACTTCTTCGGGTCATCGATGTAGCGCAGCTTGTGCTTGCCGAACATCCAGTGCGGGCTCCAGGCGGTGGCCACGAACCACTTCTCGCCGCGCATCGCGCGGTCGACCGTCGTCAGCATGCCGGCTTCGCTGGAGATCTGCAGCTTGTAGCCGTCGAGCCCGTAATCCTTCACCGCCTTTTCAGAGAGACGCGTGAGGCCGGCGCCCGGATCGATGCCCTGGATGGTGCCGGAGAGCTTCTTCTGCACGTCTTCCTTCTTCAGGTCCTCGATCGAGCCGATCTGGTCGGCAGGAATGTAATCGGGAACCACCCAGCCGAGCTTGGCGCCGTCATAGACCGTGCCGAGCGTCTCGACCTTGTCCTTGACCTTGGCATAGTAGTCGGCATGGGTCTGCGGCAGCCAGGCCATCATCATCGTGTCGAGATCGCCGCGCGCGACACCCTGGTAGAGCGGCGCGACGTCGGCCTGCACGAGCTCCACCTTCTGGTTCAGCTTCGTTTCGATCACCTTGGCGGCGAGCTTGGTTACGAATTCGGCGTCGGACCAGGCGGCCCAACCGATCTTCACCGGCTTGGCGTCCTGCGCCATGGTCGAGGTGACCGCGCCGCTGACGAGAGCGGCGGCAAGGCCGAGAGTTGCGAGTGTTTTGAACATGAGTGCTCCTTTTTTGAAGGTTCGCATTTGGCAGGCCGCGGCCTGCCATGATGAGTTGCTGGAGATCAGGCCGTCGCCGGCTTCAGCTCTTCGCTTTCGCTTTTGCGCAAGAAGCCCTGCCAGAATGCGGCGCGCGGCTTACCCAGGCTCTGGGTGATGCGGTCGAGAATGACGGCGAGGATGACGACGGCGATGCCGCCCTCGAAACCGGTGCCGACGTCGAGGCGCTGGATGCCGGTCAGAACCGTGTTGCCGATGCCGCCGGCGCCGATCATCGAGGCGATCACGACCATCGACAGCGACAGCATGATCGTCTGGTTGATGCCCGCCATGATCGAGGGCAGGGCGTTCGGAAGCTGCACCTTGAACAGGAGCTGGGTCGCCGTGCAGCCGAAGGCATTGCCCGCCTCGATGAACTCGCCATCCACCTGGCGGATGCCAAGGTTGGTGAGGCGAACCACCGGCGGCATCGAGAAGATGACCGTCGCGATCGCGCCCGGCACAGCGCCGAGGCCGAAGAACATCGCGGCGGGTATCAGGTAGACGAAAGCAGGCATCGTCTGCATCAGGTCGAGGACCGGGCGTACGACCGCGGCGACGGAATCCTTGCGGGCCATGGCGATGCCGAGCGGCAGACCGATGAGCATGGCGATCAGCGTCGCGGCGATGACCAGCGACAGGGTCTCCATCATCGGGCCCCAGAGCTCGATGTGGTTGACGAGCAGCAGGCCGAGCGCGGTGAACACCGCAAAGCCGATGCCGACGCGCCAGAGCGAGAGGATCACAAAGATCGCGATGCCAACGGGCATGGGGATGGCGAGCAGAGCGTTCTGGATGCCTGATGTCACGAAGCCGATCGTGGCCGCGATGAAATCAAGCACGGGTGAGAAGTTGTCGAGCACATAATTGACGGCAGCGTCGATGCCGTTTCCGATATCGAAGTTCATGATTTATCCGATGTGTTTGTGATCAGCCGGCGCGGTCGAGCGTTTCGAGCAGCGCGGATTTGCTGATGGAGCCGAGATAGCGCTTGCCGCCGTCAATGACGGGAACCGGCCATGGGCTGGCCGCCACCTTGCCAAGAACGTTCGACAGCGGCTCGTCGGCCGGAATGGCCTCGATCTCGGGCAGGAAGGCGCCGCGATAGGGGTCGGCCGTCTTCGCCCTGATCTTTTCGATCAGCGATGTCTGGCTGATCATGCCGTGATAGGTCTTGTCGCGGCCGAGGATGATTGCGTACTCGCGGTCGTAGTTCTTCATCCGCTCGAGTGCTGCCGCGGCCGAAACGCCTTCGCGCTCGATGATCGTGACCTGCGACTTGCGAGCGACATCGCCGGCCTTGAAGACATGCGCGACATCGACATTGCGGAAGAAGGAGCGGACGTAGTCGTTGGCCGGCTTGGTGACGATCTCGTCGGGCGTGCCGATCTGCACGACATTGCCGTTCTGCATGATGCAGATGCGATCGCCGATCCGCATCGCCTCGTCGAGATCGTGGCTGACGAAGACGATGGTGCGGCTGTGCTCGGACTGCAGGCGAACGAGCTCATCTTGCATTTCTGTGCGGATCAGCGGGTCGAGCGCAGAGAAAGCCTCGTCCATCAGGAGAATTGTGGGCTCGCTGGCGAGCGCGCGGGCAAGACCGACACGCTGCTTCATGCCGCCGGAAAGCTGATCCGGGCGGCTGTCGGCATAGCCGTCGAGGCCGACGGCCTTCAGCGCGGCCAATGCCTTCTCGCGACGCTCGGCTTCGCCGACGCCTGCGACCTCAAGACCGAAGGCGGCGTTGCTGAGAACGGTGCGGTTGGGAAGTAGCGCGAAGGACTGGAAGACCATGCTGATATCGCGGCGGCGAAGCGCGATCAGCTCACTGCGCGACATGTCGGTGATATCGCGGCCATCGATCTTGATTGAGCCGGATGTGGGTTCGATCAGCCGATTGAGGAGGCGCAGCAGCGTTGATTTGCCGGAGCCCGACAGGCCCATGATGACGAAGATCTCGCCGGCGCGAATATCGAAACTGGCGTCGTTTACGCCGATCGAGCAGCCCGTTGCTGCATGGATCTCGGATTTTGACTTGCCTGCGCGCAGTAGCGCCAGGGCTTTCTTCGGGTGTTCGCCGAAAACTTTGTAGATGTTGTTGAGACTGATCTTGGTCGAAGCCGATGATGTCGGCGCGTCTGTTTCAGTTGCAGCATTCATATAATCTTGGCGCCGAGCTCGAGAGGCCAGGCATTCTCCTTTATTCGCATACGTCCACGATCTGCAGAATATCTTCTGGATCAGGATGTATTATCCGTTGTGTTGCTGAGACAAATCGACAATTCATAAGTCAAATTCGTCCGAGGAAAATATATTATATCGAAAATATCTATCCGATATGACAAAAGGTCACGTATTCGAACTTTGATACTGTCATTTTCGATAGAGCACTGTGCTCCTTAGCTGCGTATATAGGGCGATATACAAAAATTGTCCATCTTAAAATCAATTTTTGTGACAGACGCACCGGTCGCCGGCACCGTCGAAACCGGCCACAACGCCTGCTGTACCGGCGAAGCAGAGCTGCGCCGGTACAGCAGGTATTTTTGAAATCAAAGGCTGAAATACGGCGCTGACGCGTCCGAAATCGTGTCCTTTATGAGGAGATTTCGCTCGGGTGAGCGAGCGACAGCATGCCTCGATAAATACCCGGATCGGAGCCCTCGATCGGGATCGCGCCGACGCTCTTGCGGTAGAAATCCATCGGCCCGGCGCCGCCGATCACGCCATAGGGATAGCCCTGCGCGTGCATGTCGAGCAGCGTTTCGAGAAGAAGGGCGTGCCCGACACCCTTGCCTCGGGCCGCCTGATCGACGCCGGTGGGGCCGAAGAACCCCTTGGCGGTCGCCTCGTGGCAGGCAAAGCCGATGAGCTCCCCCGCTTGGATGGCGATGAAGCAGGTGGTCGGCTGGCGCATGGTGGCGGCGGTCGCCTCAGCCGCCCAGCCGGCGCCGAAGCGCGGTTCGATCCACGATGTCAGCGCCGGCAGCTCCGGCACCAGCACGCGGCGGATGGTGACCCCTTGCGACGTCATGCGGCTGTCGAGTGCTGGGTCGCGCTTCAGCTCGTAGAGCTTCACAAGCATGTCCATGGTCTTGATCCTTGTATCTGTCAGCCTTTGACGGCGCCGGCGGTAAGGCCCGCCACGATCCGCCGCTGGAAGATAAGCACGACGGCGATGAGGGGGAGCGTGACGGTAATCGAGGCCGCCATGATCTGCCCGAACGGATATTCGTAGCGGCTTGTGCCCGCGATCAGGCCGATCGCCACCGGCACGGTGCGGTTCTCGTCGGTCAGCGTGAATGTCAGCGCGAACAGGAACTCGTTCCAGGCGAGGATGAAGGCGAGAATGCCGGTACTGGCGAGCGACGGTCCCATCAGCGGCAGGAGCACCTTCATCAGGATGCGGAAATGGGAGCAGCCGTCGATGATGGCGGCCTCTTCCAGTTCCCGTGGGAACTCACGGATGAAGGTGGTGAGAATCCACGTCGTGAAGGGTACGGTCGACAGTAGATAGGTGAGGATCAGCGCGCTCGGGCGATTGAAGAGCCCCAGCCAGTTGATCAGCTCGAACATGCCCGAGAGCACGACCACTTGCGGGAAGATCGAGATCATCAGGACGATCATCAGGATCGCGCGCCGCTGCGGAAACTCGATGCGGCCGAGCGCATAGGCGGCCGACAGCCCGATGATCAGCGACAGGAAAGTCGTCGATATCGCGACATAGGCCGAGTTGAGCAGCGACCCCATGAAGACCGGGTTGTCGATCAGCTGCCGGTAGTAAGTGAAATCCAGCGCCGGCATCAGGGCCGAGCGATAGAGTGCGGCACCCTGCTTCGTCGAGGAGACGAAGGCCCAGTAGTATGGGAACAGCGTATAGACGAGCACGAGCAGCAGCGCGAAGATCTGCAGACCGCGCACGACGCGCCGTCTCATGCGATAGTAGCCGGCGGGCTTGCGCAGCGCCTTCTGTGCGATTGCATTGGCCATCGATCAGGTCCCCGCCGCTTTGTCGAGGCGAAGAACCCCGATGATGATGATTGCGACCAGCGCCACGAGCAGGAAGACCCAGGTCGACGCTGCCGAACCGACGCCGAGCTCCTGGAAGCTGATCAGCCGGTCGCGGGCGTAGATCGATACGGTCATGACGTTCTCGTTGCTCGCCGCCAGGACATAAGCAAGGTCGAACATTCTGAGCGCGTCGAGCACGCGGAAGAGAACGGCGACGCCGATTGCCGGGCGCAGCATCGGAAGGGTGATCGACCAGAAGCGCTTCCAGGCGGGAATGCCGTCCACTTCGGCGGCCTCGAAGATCTCCGGAGAAATCAGCTGCAGGCCGGCGAGGATGAGCAGCACCATGAAAGGCGTGGTCATCCACACGTCGATGAAAATGACGACGCCCATGATCAGCGAGCTGCTGGCCGTCCAGGCGATACCGTGATCGACCACGCCGAGCCCCGTGAGGATCTTGTTGATCACGCCGAACTGGTCGTTGAGCATCCACTCCCAGATCTTGGTGGCGACGACGACGGGAATGGCCCAGGGCACCAGAATGGCGGCGCGCGCTAGGCCGCGGCCCGGGATCATCTCGTTGAGCAGCAGGGCGATCGCAAGCCCGAGCGCCGTCTCGATCGCGACCGAGATGACGGTAAACACGAGCGTGTTCTTCACCGCAACCCACCAGCTGTGATCGTTGATGACCTCCATGAAGTTGTCGAGACCGACCATGGAATAGACGGAGGGGTCGTCGAGATAGGCGTCGGTGAAGGAGAAGAAGAAGGTCCGGCTCAGCGGCCAGACGGCGACCAAGAGGATAACGGCGATGACGGGAACCAGAAACAGCCATGCGGCCCGGTAATCGCGGCGGGCAAGTTTGGCGCTCATGGTTGGCTCACCTGTCCGCTGGCCGGCTGGCTGAGCAGAACGCGCTTGCCGTCGGCCGTAAAGGCGAAGACGGCGGTATCAGTGAAATCCAGGCCGACAGGATGACCGATGAGATCATGCGCCGGTGCTCTCGCGACACGGATCACCCAGACGGTGTCGTCGGTGATCCGGCAATAGGCGAAATGCTCGTGGCCGAGGTCCTCCACGCGCTCCAGCGTGCAGGTGATGCGACCTTCGTTCGCGCCGACCAGGCGTAGTCCTTCCGGTCGGATGCCGATCTCGGCGATCGGGCCAGCCGGATTGTTGGCGACCATGGCGATCGATAGATTGCCGGGCCCAACGATCGTGCCGGCATCTGCGCCTGTCTTCGGCGAGACGGCCAGGAAGTTCATCCGGGGGCTGCCGATGAAGCTTGCGACAAAGCGGTTATCGGGGGCGTGGTAGAGCTCCTGCGGCGTTCCCACCTGCTCGATGCGGCCGTGGTTCAAAACGACGATCCGGTCGGCGAGTGTCATCGCTTCGGATTGATCATGGGTGACGTAGATCATCGTCGTCTTCAGGTCATCATGGAGCTTGGCGATCTCCATGCGCATTTCCATTCTGAGATCGGAATCGAGATTCGACAGCGGCTCGTCGAACAGGAAGATTTCCGGCTGGCGCACCAGTGCCCGGCCGATCGCCACGCGCTGGCGCTGGCCGCCGGAAAGTTCGCGCGGCCGGCGATCCATCAGGTGGTCGACCTTGAGCATGCGTGCCACCGACGAGACCTTCTGGCTGATGGCGTCCTTGGCCATGCCCAGTGTTTCCAGCGCGAAGCCGATGTTGCGGGCGACGCTCATATGCGGATAGAGCGCATAGGACTGGAAGACGAAGGCGACGCCGCGTCGTGAGGCCGGGACATCGGTCACGTCCTCGCCGCCGATCGTCACGACACCCTTGGATGCGGCGACAAGCCCCGCAACGATGCGCAGAAGCGTTGACTTGCCGCAGCCGGAAGGGCCGACGAAGACGACGAACTCGCCGTCGTTGATCCTGAGGTCGACGCCTTGAATGACGGTGTGCGTCCCAAAATTCTTCGAAACGGATTCAAGCGAAACCGATGCCATTTTTCACCCGGACTTGATCACGATAAAAGGTTCGCCCCCTTGATGGCGGCGATTTGCGATGCGCGAGACGAGGGCAGACCACGCGTGGGCCTGCCCCCGTGCGTTCAGTCGAGGCTCAACGGCTTTCCTTGAGCTTTTCCAACCGCCCGGCGAGCGAGGTCAGGCCAGACTTGATATCGCCGCCACCAGACAGCATGTCGTGGACAGAGCGATAGAAAGCCTGCGACACGCGGTTGTAGCTGGTGCCGGTATAGCCCGAGGGACGCACGGCGCTATCGGCGAAGGCCTGCTGGTTGTCCTTGAGGAAGGGGATCTTCGCCAGCACGTCCGGGTCCGTGTAGAGCGCCGGGATCGACGGATTGACCGCATCCTGAAGCGCGCGCTTCTTCTGCATGTCGGGGCCGGTGATGAAGTTCACGAAATCGGCCGCGACGTCAGCCTTGGCGCTGTACTTCGAGACGCCGTAATACATCGGGCCGAGGCATCCGCTCGACTTCTGGCCTTCCGTGCCGACGGGCAGCGGCATGACGCCGACCTTGTCGACAACGGCGCTGCCTTCCTTGTGCGACGTGCCCCAGACATAGGGCCAGTTGCGGTGGAACACGGCGTTGCCGGATTCGAAGACGGCGCGCGAGGCTTCCTCGTCGTAGTTCAGCGTGCCCTCGGGGCTGATCGAGCCGATCCAGCCCTTGGCTTTTTCGATGGCTTCGGCGGCCTTCGGGTTGTCGATCGTGACCTTGCCGTCGTCGGAGATGATCGTGCCGCCGCCGTTCGATGCAACGAGTTCGATCGCGTCGCAGGTCAGGCCTTCATAGCTCTTGGCCTGCCAGGCATAGCCCCACATGTCGCCCTTGCCGTCGGCGCGCTCCTTGTCCTGGATTTCCTTGGCGGTCGCGGCCAGCTCATCCCAGGTCTTCGGCGGCTGCTTGCCGTATTTCTCGAGCAGATCCTTGCGGTAGAACATCAGGCCAACGTCCATGTAGGCAGGCATCGCGACCAGATTGCCGTCGAGCTTGGCGGCATTGAGCGTGGAGGCGAAGTGCTTGTCCTGATCTGCCTGCGGGATGACGGTCTTCAGGTCAAGGAGGCCGTTCTTGAACATGCCGAGCCAGATGACGTCGAGGAACAGCACGTCGATATCGGTGGATTTCGCGGCAATCAGCTGCTGATAGATCGGGATGGCGTCATCGAGCAGCGCCGGCATCTTGTTGATCTTCGCTTCATTGCCCGTCTTCTCCTTCCAGGCATTGGCGACATTGGTGCACAGCTCGAATTCCGTCGGCGCGCAAAATACGGAAATCGTCTCAGCGTGGGCCGTTCCGCTCCAGAGGGCGGCGGAGAACGCGAGGGCGGCAAGGCTCTTCTTAAGCATGATGGGTTCCCTTGATTGTGATAATGCACGGCATCGTCGGGGCTCTTCTGGCTCCTTGCGATAATAGGACTGGTTATGACCAGTTATGTCAATATGGACTTTCGAGAGAATTGCGTTGAAGATGACATTGGCAAAGGCGGCCAAGGCCCAGGGAAAATCGAATTTGAAGACGCTCGAAACCGAGGATACATTGATCGCAACACGCGGCGTCATCGATCGCGACGACCCCCGGCCGCTGCACAAGCAGGTGTATGAGGCGCTGCTGGCGGCGATCAGCGACGGGCGTCTGCCTTTGCGCGGCAAGCTGCCCTCCGAGCGCGAACTCGTCGATCTCTATGATGTGAGCCGGATCACCATTCGCCACGCGGTGCGCGAACTCATCCAGCAGGGGGTGGTTCATAGCCAGCCGGGCAAGGGGCTCTATGTCACGGAACGCGGCGGCGGCTTCGAGCTGCAGGTGTTGAAGAGCTTCACCAGCATTGCGCTGGCCAATGGCCGCACGCCGGGTCACCAGTTGATCGAGGCAAGCCTCGTGCGGGCGCCGCTCGAAGTCAGCAGGCCGCTCTTCCTCGCGCCCGGCGCGGAGGTCGTGGTGCTATCGCGCCTTCGTCTGCTCGACAATATTCCGGCTGTGATCCAGACCGACTGGATTCCGGCCGGGCGTGTGCCGGGGCTGCTCGATCTCGATTGGGGCATCGCCAACCGCTCGCTCTATGAAGAGCTGCGCCAGCGCTACGGCATATTTCCGAAACGTGGGCAGACGACGCTGAGCGCCCGTCTGGCCGGCGAAGACGAGGCGCGATTGCTGCAGCTTGCGCCGCCGGCGGCAGTGCTGACGGTCGACCAGATCGCTTTTGACGATCGCAATCGGCCGGTCAACATGACCGCGCTCGTACACCATCCGGCCCGTTACCCGCTGACGTTGCTGCAATCGGAAACCGGCGATTTCACGCAATACTGACCGTTGGCTGGGACCGCAACAGAAGGCTTGTTCTAGCCGTCGAGAGCGAAGCGGTCCTCATCGAATTCCTCTTCGGCAAATTCGTCGGTGTCGCTATCCATTGCTGGACCGACATCTTCGAGCGTCGTCAGGCGCATGCCCGATGGCCGCGGCGCGGTCATCTCGATCTTCATACCCGGTGGCTGCAAGGCCCAAGCGACCAGCGCCTTGCCGGACATGGCGCCGACGCCTGCCGATACGACCTGCGGTTCCCGAGGAGCGACCGCGGTCATATCAGGACGCTTTGCCGCCCCGCCGGCAAGCGAGCCGCCTGCGTGACGGGCAAAGAGAAGCTGCCCCGCCGATCCCTTGCCGGTGACGGCGGTGGCGAGCAAAACAGGAGCGGCGGGCGTGGGAACGCTTGCCGTGGTGGTTTCATCGAGCGCCGGCCTGAAGGTTGGCAGTGGCACGGTGAGGGAGGCGAGGTCGGGAACCTTGCTATCGGTATTGTCGGCGCGCGGCGTCGGCCGTGCAAGCTGAAGCTCGAGGCCGCGTTCGGCGCGTGTCTGCGGCACCGGCAGCATCGCGGTTACGAGAGCGCGGGAGGGTGCCGGAGCGCCTTCGTCATCATCGCTCTCAGGCGTGCGGATGGTCTCGATCGCGACAGGGCGGTTGCGCTTCTTCTGGTCGGCGAGCGCCAGCTCATAACCGGGCAATGCACGGCCGTCAGCCGGCAGATGCAGCGTGCGGCCGCTTGGGAAAAGCCGCGCCAATTCCAGGCGCGACATGCGCGGCCAGGCGCGAACATTGCCGACATCGAGATGCACGAAGGGCGAGCCCGAGGTCGGATAATAGCCGACGCCGCCCACCTGCATCTGCATGGCAAGGCCACGCAAGGTGGCAAGCTTCACGCCCGGAATGTAGAAGTCCATCGCCTTACCCAGCATGTGCTGGCTCTTCTTGGCGACGCCTGTGGTGCGCGAGCGGGTGCGCAGCATGTTGTTCGTAGCGGGCGAGCGATAGGCGGAGACGACGTGGATGGGTTGCTTGGCACCACTGCGCTGATAGACTTCCCACACCAAATCGAGCAGGCGCGGATCCATCTTGGTCGGCTCGTTGCGGCGCCAGTCGCGCAGGAAGCGGTTGATTTGCGCCAGGCCCTTCGGATCGAACTTGCCGTTGCGCTTGAAGACGATCGTCGCCCGCTCTCCCGTGTGGGTGAAATAGAGTTTCAGCGCGCGGTCGTCGGCGGCCGCCTGTGCGGCGCCGGCCATGGCCGCGAATATGACCAGAGCGATCAAGACCATGCGATGCGCTGCAAGCGACACAGCCAGGGCCAGCGTGGTCACGGGAACGGAAAAGACTGCATGGTACACGAACACGACTTCCGTCATTGTTGAAGGGTGCGATGGCCGGATGCTTGCGATCGGCGAGGTCGCTTTGCAGTCGATTATGGTCAACAGATCCCTAACGTATCGTTTATGAGGAATGGATTATCGGGACAGTTGGGCCATCCTTGGACTCGCTGCTTGGGCGTTCGGCGGATCGAGCGCGGCGCGGAAGGTGGGGAAGGCGCGCGCATCCGGGTGGCCGGTTGTCGAGCGTCCCGCAAAGCGACATGACCGCAAGAAAATCGCTCGACGGTCACAATCCTGTCGCTTCGATCCTTATCTCTTGGGACATGATTCCAGAATGGAGGAGCGAGAATTGAATAATCTATACAAGACGTTGGCAATTGCGGCGGGAACGATGGCAACGATGGTGGCGCCGATCGCGGCGGCTCAGACGCCGGCCGCCGACCCGCTTGTCGGCCGGGCGTGGATCGAGACGAAATCGCAATCCGGCCTTCCCGGCGTGATGATGGTGTTCATGGCCGATGGCAGCCTGCTGATGGATTCCTGCTGGGAAACCTACGCGCTCCGCAAATGGAGCCGCACCTCTCACGATACCGTTACCTGGGACGAGGATGGCGCCAAAATCACCGCGAAGGTGAAATCGGTGTCGCCGAGCCAGCTGACACTGAGCGTGAAAGCAGGGAAGGATACGGTCGAGCACCGCTACAGCGTCTCCAAGGTGCCGTATGTCTGCCCTGACATGAAGCGCTGAGATAGGCATTGCGCCGCGAGCGGATATCCTGACCGGATACCGCTCGCGACATGTCTTCCAACCTGATTACTCGACGTCTGCCGTCTGGCGCGTGTCCAGCGAACTGACCAGAATCTTGTCGATCCGTCGCCCGTCGAGGTCGATGACTTCGAAGCGCCAGCCATCCTTGGTAAAGCTTTCGCCAAGCACCGGAAGGTGCTTCAGCTCCTCGAGAACGAGACCCGCGACGGTCTGGTATTCGAGATCGTCGCCAAGCTTCAGGCTCATGAATTCCGCGAACTCGTCGATCGGCGTCCAGCCGGAAACGAGATAGGACCCGTCGTCGCGGCGAGCGATCGCCTGTTCGTCGATCGGGCCATCCTGCAGCGCGCCCATGATCGCTTCCATGATGTCGCCGGAGGAAATGACGCCTTCGAAATGTCCATACTCGTCGAAGACAAGCACCATGTGCACGGGCGACGTGCGGATCGCCTGGATGACGCTGATTGCGTTGGAGAGATCCGAGACGATCGGCACGTCCTGCGTGATCGCCTTCAGGTCGGCGGTGCCCTGAACGGACATCGCGTCGTAGAAATCCTTGACCGCCAGCACGCCGAGAACCTCGTCCGAGCTGCCCTTTCTGACCGGCAAGCGCGAGCGCTTGGTGTTGTGCAGCTGGGCGCGGATTTCGTCGAGGCTGTCGTCCACGTCGATGATCTCGACATCGCGGCGCGGTGTCATCAGTGCACGCGCGGTGCGGTCGGCAAGCCGCATCACGCCTGATATCATGGCGGATTCTTCGCTCTCGATAACGCCCGCCGATTGCGCTTCTGCGAGAACCGTCTTGATCTCCTCATCGGAGACATTGTCGCCGCCCTTGCCGGATTGCCCCAAGAGCTTGAGGACGAGCTTACCGGATGCATCGAGCAGCCAGACGAGCGGCAGCGCCATCTTCGACAGGACCGCCATGGCGGGCGCGACCTTGGCCGCGACGGCTTCCGGTTCGCGCAGCGCGATCTGCTTCGGCACGAGTTCGCCGACGATCAGCGACAGGTAGGTGATGGCGATGACCACGGTACCGACACCCACTGCATCGGCCACTGTCGGCGACATGCCCTGAAGCTGCAGCCATGCCGTCAGGCGGCTACCGAGCGTGGCGCCCGAAAAGGCGCCGGAGAGGACGCCGACGAGCGTGATGCCGATCTGCACGGTCGACAGGAACCTGCCGGGGTTTTCGGCAAGTTTGATGGCTTGTGCGGCTCCTCTGCTTCCGTGATCGGCGAGAACTTTGAGGCGGGCGGGCCTGGAAGACACGACAGCCAATTCCGACATGGCGAGCACACCATTCAGGATGGTGAGCAAGACCACAATTCCAATTTCGAGAAACACAGGAGCCCTTGTTCGTTGACGATGATGACGCAAGATAGGTGCAATCACACCGGTTGCAAAGCGGCGGCTCCGATTTTATCGCGCGCGGAACCCGGGAATGCATCGTTGCCATGTGTTTGGTAAATTAGCGTTTTAAGTCAGAAGAGCTTAACTTTCGTCTGTTACACAACCTGCCATACCTGTTGCGATCACGTGTATGGCCGACGAAGAGATACTTCCACCAGAGATCCTGACTTCGATATTGATGCGAATGTTCGAGTTCGCACCGATCGCCATGGCCGTGTCGACCAGCGACACCGAGACATCCAGTTACCTTAAAGTGAACGACGCCTATCTCAGGCTTACGGGCCTGAAATGGGAGGATATCAGTGGCAGAACGCTGATTTCGGAAGGGGCCGCGATCAGCAGCCCGGCGCGAGATCGGCGCCATCGCATGCTCGCCGAAGACGGGGGCTATGTGCTGGAGGAAGTCGATATCCGTCATGCCGACGGAACGATCCTGCCGACGCTTATCTCCGCGCAGCGCACGGTCATCGATGGTGTATCCTTCGATGTCGAAGTCATTCTCGACGTCTCCGCGCGTGTTCGCCATCAGCACGAGATCGAGCTTGCGCTCCGCGCTTCGGCGCGCACCGATGCGCTCTCGGGCCTGCCCAATCGCGCCTGTTTCGATGAGGTTCTGGCCGAGCACCTGGAGCGGCGCGACGATACCGACAAGCTCCTGGCGCTGGCATTCATCGATTTCAACGGCTTCAAGGCTGTGAACGACACGATGGGACACGCCGCCGGCGACGAGGTGCTGAGGATCATCGCCAGCCGCTTCCGCGACAGCTTTCGTGCCAACGATTTCATCGCGCGCATCGGCGGCGACGAGTTCGTCGTTCTTCTGGAGGTCGATCCCTCGCATCTGAACGACGTCGAGCTCACGCTCAAGGATGCGGTGGATCGCATCTTCAAGCCGATCGCCGTCGAAGGCGTGGTTGTCGAACTGGGTGCTGCGATGGGCGTCACCCTGCTGCAGCCGGAGGACGACGCGGCTTCCTTCGTGAAGCGTGCGGACAACTACATGTATCTGGCAAAGCAGACCGGTGACCGGCTGGCCATGATCTGGCTGGGGAAGACAGATAGCCATCTGGTGAAGGCGAAAACCGCCACCGGTGCCAAAGGCTGACAACCAACATTGATGTGGTGTCTACTTGCAGCGTTAGTATTCCGCCGGCGCCGGAAGCTGGTCGGCATTTTCCTCAAGCTCGGCCTGCGCGGCCCTCAGCGTTGCCTGCTCGCTCGGAAACGGGCTGCTGTCGACGGCGGGCAGTTCACCGCGCATATCTGTTACACGATAGAACCAGCGTTCATCCGCGCCATTGATCGTCAGCCGAAAGCGTCCGTGGCTCGCAAAGGCGCGACCCGCGTTGTCGCGTTGCCACAGACCATGATGACTTGTTCTTCTCTTGAAGAGGCGCATTTTCGCATCCTTTCAGTCGATTCCTCATCATCCAAAATACTATCCTTAGTAAGCTATTCAAGGGTAGCGTGCGGCCTATGGTTTCATAGTTGTTACGAAAACGTCAGGCGCCGGCCTCGCGGACCAGAACTTTTACAACCTGACGCCAGACGCGGCCGGCAATACTTTCGCCTTTGCCGTTCAGTACAACCACGCCCCTGACGGTCTCCGACAAAGCCTTGCCGGATACCTCGGCGGTAATCGCATACTGTGCCGAAACAGGGCTGAGGCGCAGACGTTCATGGGCGTTCTGCGGGTGAACTGCGATCTCGCCGTGATATTCGGATGTCAGCTGCGGAATATCGATCTCCGAGGCGCCCGCCGAGGCGATGGAGGTGAGCTGCACGGGCAGCGATGACTGCGTGAGATCGTCGGGGATGAAGTGGCCCGTCGCGCCGACTTCCAGGCGGCCGCGGTCGCCGCCGGACACGAAGCCGCGTGCCGCCATGCCGGATGCGCCGGCGATGGTCGCGAGCTGGTCCTTGCGGCTGATCCAGCGGCCGAGATGAACCTGCGGATCGATGTCGATCACGGTGCCATCGAACGGTGCGCGAACGATCAGCGATGCCTGCCGGCGCGCAAGCCCGTCACGCTTGGCCTCAAGTGCGGCCAGTTGCGATTGAAGGATGCCGCGGTCGACGAGGTTTTGCGGATCGGCCAGCACGCGCGCCAGTCGGTAGCGCGTCAGTTCGGCCTCGATTTCCGTGGTGCGAAGTTCCTGCTGCAGCTCGGGGCGGACGATGGAAAACAGGACGTCGTTCTTCTTCACAACGTCGCCGCGCTTGATCCCGATCGCCTCTATCTTTCCCGGCTCCATCGGGAAAAGCCGCGTGAACTCGTTGGGATAAAGCGCCGCCGGGGCCGAGACGCTCTTGAAGATCGGCAGCGAGAGCAATGCGACGATGGCAAGGAAGATCGCCAGCGACAGATAGCTGCGTCTGCTCGTGATGATGTCATGGCGCATGGTCCACCACTCCCGGAGTTCGGACAGGATCGGCCTAAGGATGAAAAAGCCGATCTCGACGGCAAACAGCATCACGCCCACGATCTTGATGGTGAAGTGATAGACGAGGAGCGCGATGCCGAAATAGAGAAACAGCCGGTAGATCGTCGTGGCGATCGCATAGAGCGTCACGATCACGTCGAGTTTCGGACCGAAGCGATCGGGCCTTTCCTCGCCGGTGTTGAACAGTAGATGGCGGATCCGCCAACGCAGATGCCGGAAAGCGCGCGGCTGCAAGTTCTCGACACCGAGGAGATCGGCGAAGATGTAATAGCCGTCGAAGCGCATGAAGGGATTGAGGTTGACGATGAGGCTGAGCACCCAGCCGGTCGCCGCAAGGACGAAAGCCGCGGATCGAAACGGGCCATCCGGCAGGAACACCCAGAGAAGCAGCGCAAAGACGGCGATATGCATCTCGGTCAGCACGCCTGCCGTGTCGATCTTCAGCCGATCGAAACGCGACTTCAGCCGCCATGCATCGCTGACGTCGGTATAGAGCAGCGGCACCAGCACCATGAAGGCGATACCCATGGTGGGAACGCGGCAGCCGTGACGGTGCGCGACATAGGCGTGGCCCAACTCGTGCATCGACTTGATGAAGCCGACCGAGATTACCGAGACAACGATGCCCTCAAGCGTGAAGATATAGGGAAACGTGCCGGTGAAGGCATCCCACTGCCGGGACACCAGATAGAGGCCGAGAATGGCGGCGCATATGGTAAAAGCATGGAAGGCCGGGCTGAAAAGCCCCGTAATGTAAGGCGCGGTCTTTCGGATAAAGCGATCCGGCCTGACCAGCGGAATGCGGAAGAAGAGGTAATTGTGGATCAGCCGCATGAAGAGCGAATGGCGGCGTGTCGCGCTGGCATGAAGCGCGCGCCAGGTCGCGGATGCCGGCTCGGTCACGAAAAAGCTCGTCTCCAGCATCCGCATCGCGGCATAGATCTCCTCCTGCTCGGGAAGCCGTCCGAACTGCGCCTGCACGGCCTGGATCAGACCGCGCAGCGAGCGGGCGAAGTTCCAGAGCGTCAGCAGCTGGAACATCTCGAAGGTGATGCGGAAGAAGCGGTTGCGGACTGGATCAAGCACGATCCAGACCGGCTCGCCCGACAGGCTGGTGCCGCCGCGCACGATCTGCAGATCCTCGCGCAAGGGCGGCAGCCGGAGATCGGGCGAGGGTGATACGCTCATAGACCCAGCCGCTGCCTGATCGCGGCAATCGGCCGCCGGAACAGATAGTAGGCCAGCGGCACCTTCTCGCCGAAGATCTGCGACGTCCCGCGAATACCGAGACGAAGGCCACGCTCGGGCACGGCGTCAAATCCGGCATAGATGCGATAGGCCAGAATGTTGCCCTCGATCATCTGCGGATCGAAGGAGGACGATAGCGTTTTCGCCGCGACCGGATGCAGCGGATCGGCATCCAGAAAGGCGCTGACCGCAGCGCCGTTCTCGACCGCGATCGCGTCTGCCACCGGCACGTCGATCCGCAGCTGAACGCGCTTGGGGTCGGCCACTTCCATCACCCGCTCGCCGATCGATACTGGCCGGCCGATCCAGTCGCGCTTGTCGGTGAAGATGACCACGCCGTCGGTTTCAGCCTTCACGCTGGTGCGCGCCAGCATGTCGGCCGCGTAATCGCGCTTGGCCGATGCGACGCTCAATTCGCTTCGGGTCACCGCCAGATCGCGCCGGGCTTCCGGGTCGGCGATGGCGCGCTGGCTGATCTGCATCAGCTTCGCCTGCGCCACCTTCACGTCCTGTTCGGCGACGCGCAGCTCGTTTCGAAGGGCTGTATCGGCCAGCCTGAAGAGGGGCTGCCCCTTGACCACGCTTGCGTTCGGATTGACGAGAATCTCCTCGATCGCGCCATCGAGCGGTGCCGCGACGATCTCCGGCGCCACCGGAACCACCTCGCTCGGCGCCAGCACCGTCATGTGGACGGGGATGAACATCGCCGCTATTGCCAGCAAGGCGGCGGTGCCGATCAGCGGCTTGATCGGCAGATTGCGCTTCAGGCGTCTTGGTCCGCTCAGCGCCCGCCACGCGTGGGAATAGGTCTCGGCCAACCTTTCGGCCAGTAGCAGATCCGCCTCCGGCCATGGCGTTTCGCGCGCCAAAAGCATGCCCGCGAAGATATGGCCGTCGCGTAATTGAAATGGCACCCAGGCCATGAAGCGGAAGGGATAGCTGTCCTGCTCGATCTCGCCGGGCGGACAATAGGCGGGAAGGGTAAAGGCCTTGATCTTTGCCAGCCCTGCCTCGCGCGACAGCTGCCTGATGACGCCCTCGACGAAGCGGATGCGTGGCGCGTTTCTGTCCACCGCGCCGATCGAGGACACCGTCTCGACCTTGAAGACGCCCTTGGATACCGATAGCACGAAGATCTGCCTGGCCTTGGTGAGCTTCATCGTCTCGTTGGCGATGAGGAAGCGCAGTTCGCCGACGCTTTCGACACGGCGCGCATCGGCTTCGATCCTGAGCAACAGTTCGTAGGCGTGCTGGGCGGCGGCCGCTGCCGGTGGCTGAAGCTTGATGGGATCGTTGACTGGCTTTTCGACACCTTGCATCTGCGTAAGCCTACTCACTCGGGACTTTGAACACTGTGGGGCCGCTCATCCCCGGCAGGACGCCGGAGGCCTGGCCGGAAAAACGCCCGGTCACCTTCACCGTCTGGCTGACCGGATCGACGGTCGCGCCGATGCGGATAATATCGACCGGCAGGGTCTTGGCCGTCTCGTCGACGCTCAACGAAAATTCTTCGCCTTCGCGCAACCAGCGCAGCCAGACGGAAGGTACCAGCACGTCGACAAGCAGGTCGTTGCTGGCGACGATATGCATGATCGGGCGGCTCGGTTCGGGGGTTTCATGCGCGTGGGAGGGCATGGCGCCGATCCGGCCGTCGAAGGGCGCTCTTATCGTGCAGCGCCCAAGCTTGCTGCGATAGGCGTCTGCCTCGCCCGCGGCCTGGTTGGCCTTGGCGCGCGATATGTCGACCTCGAACTTGCCGGCGGCATTCGAGCGTGCCAGGCGTTCGTCATTGGCAACGGCGATCTGGGCAGCCGCCAGCGCCGCCTCGGCGGATTTGAGCTGGGCCTGGATATCTCCGCATTCGAAGGTGGCGAGGATGTCGCCCTTGTTGAAGCTCTCGCCTTCCTTGAAGGGCAGGGTGGCGATGGCAAAGCCGAGATCGCTCGATATCGAGGCTTCATCGGCGGCGCGAACGATGCCGCGCAGCCCTTCCAGCGATGCCGTGGCATCCACCGCATCATTGCCGGCGGCGTAAGCTGCGCCACCTGCCAAGAGCTGTATCATCAGAACGGATGCCGCTATGTGCTTCATCACGGTCTCCCATGCCGGCGGTTATTTGGCCGCAACGAGGTCTGTCTTCAATTCACCGCGCTCCAGCCACATGTCACGCAACTCGCCAGCCATTTCTTTCACGGGCTGGGTGGTGCGCAGTGTCTGCGGGAACGGATCGATGCCGAGCGATGCGTAGATGTTCGCATAGGCGTTCTGCAGGTCGGCATAGGCCATATCGAGCTTCGCATCCGCCAGCAGCGCGTTCATCTCCTCGCGGATCAGCATCTGCTCGCTGGTCTTCTGCGCGTCCGTCTCGGTGCGCACCTGGGTCAGGATCCGGTGTGAGACGTTAGAGAGAGCGGCCGCCGTCGAATAGGAATGCTTCAGGTGGGCATAGCGCGCGCGGCTGATATGGACCTGCGTCATCACCGCCATCGCGACCGAAAGCGACCGCGTATCCAGCATCTGCTTTTCGGCCTCGATCTTCTTGTTGACCGCCGGCAGGGTCGCGAGCTTCATCAGATTGAAGCTGACCTTGGCGCCCCACGACACCCAGTCGTTGGTGGCGATATAGTCGTTGGAGTCGTAATTCGGGCCAGCGTAAAGGTTGATGCCGGGCAGCAGGTCGAGCAGTGCCGCATCCACCTCGCGCTCGTTGATCCGCAGCCGGTAGGAGATTTCGCGCATCTCCGGGCGGTTGGTCGCAGCGATATTGAACATCTCCTGCGAGGTGTAGCTGATCTTCAGCTGCGTATCGCGGCGCTTGGGAACCTCGAGCGTGAATTCCGTGCCGGGTTTCACGTTCATCAGAGCGGAAAGCTGCGTCTTGGCGACCAGCAGTTCGCCTTCCAGCAGCTCCACCTCGCGCTTGACCTCGATCAGTTCGCGCTCATACGTCAGCGCTACCAGCGGCGACGTTTCGCCGTTGGACGAAAGATTGCGGGTATCCTTGAGCGCGCGAGCGACGCGGCCTTCCAGCGCGCGCATGCGGCCGACGAGACGCTGGTAGCTCACCGCGCGCCAATAGGCCGTGCGAACATCCTCGATGACCTTGTTGACCATCCGCCGCTTCATCTCATCCTGAACCAGCACTTCGTCGGTCGCCTGCTTGGCGCGCACATAGGAGAGGCCGAAATCGAGGATGTTCCAGGAGGATGTTAGATCGGCTGTGACAATACTATCATCGCGGGTAGATGCCTCGGTGGGGTCGGCTTCGCTGCGGCCGGCATACCCTGCGCCGGCTACAATCTTAGGCAGTGCGGAATAGCTCACCAGATCCGCCTCCCGTAATTTCAGCGCCGCCTGCATGACCTCTACCTTCGTATCGAGGTTGTACTTCAAGGCCCTCGCCATGGCCTCGTACAAGTCTACCTTGTCTGAAATGGGCTCCTGATTGGCGGTGGCAAGGGCAAGCCTCTCCTTACCGAAATTTGCATGTGCCTCAGGGGGTAACGGTTTCGGCGTAACTGTGCATCCGCTCGCGATCAAACTGACGGAAACGACCAGAAATACGGGGATTTTCATTCATTCATTCCTCGAACCTGTACCGCAGACAACGGTGTCTGACATGGGCGAAGTCTGCGGAAATGCAATTGCAAGGGTGTAAAATACACAATCATGACGAGTACTTTGAATGCGAAACTGCCGCCTGATTGCCTTCAGTCTTTGCTAACATGGTTAATCAAGACTTAACAAAACACAATTTTTCAGAGCATTCTTTATTGGTGTGTGCTAAATGATGTCTCGGATGGATACGGCCGCAAGCTCCTGTCATGGTTGATTTAGTACAAACTAATTGCTTGTGCGGAAAATTAGGAATTTGTTAATTCTCTGCTCACTACGGTTGAAAAAGCCGACATTGGGAGTCGGTTCTGAGGATGACTAACATCGCTGACATGCCGGGATAGTACGGGCACCCGGCCAAACGAAAACGATCTGTCGTGGAGGAAACCCCATGAACGAACGCTACGTTCGCCCCGCCCCTGACCGCGTCGAAAAGATGCGGGGTAGGAATGCCAAGCCGAAATACGGCTCGATGTTGATGGAGTTGGAACAACGCATCGCATTCGACGCTGCCGGCGCGGCGACCGTGGAAAAATCCCAGGAAAAAGCTAACCAGGATCAAGGGGATCACGGCTCCGCCGAGACCGCGCAGCACGACGGCGCCAGCGATGGTCATGATGCGCTGGTCGCTGCACTTGCCGAACACCAGGCCGCCTCGGCAGCACCCGAGACATCAGCCGTCGCACAGCCGCGTCAGGTGGTGGTGATCGATTCCTCCGTGCCCGATTACCAGGCGCTGGTCAAAGACCTGGGCGACAATTTCAAGATCATCGTGGTCGATCCAAACGAGAACGGTGTTCACGAACTCGCCGAGACGCTTTCGTCCATGCACGATGTCGAGGCGATCCACATCATCTCGCACGGCAAGGAAGGTTTCCTGCAGCTCGGCTCGGCGTCGCTGACGGCAACGACGATGGCGACGGATTACGCCGCCGACCTGACGTCGATACGCGGCTTCTTGACCGATAATGCCGATATTCTCGTCTACGGCTGCAATTTCGCCGAGGGTGAAACGGGCACGAACGCCGTCAAGATGCTCGGCTACCTCACCGGCGCCGACGTCGCCGCCTCGACTGACCCGACGGGAAGTGCGGCCCTCGGTGGCAATTGGGATCTCGAATACCACGATGGCGATATCGCCTCCGACCTCATCGGCACGGACAAGAGCCATGCGGATTACGCCGATACGCTGAACATCGCCGCGTCAAACGGCAATGGGGCGCTGTTGGTTTCGGCCGGGCGCTCGATCTACAGCGTCGATGTTCTGACCGGCAAGGCGACGATGATTACGACGGTGCCGGGAAGCGTCGGCGGCATCACCATGTCGGACACCATCAACTCGCTGGCAGCCGATCAGTCAAATGGCCTGATCTACTACACCGATAGCAACGCCGTTTCAGGCAACAGGGCTCTGTTTGCCTATGACTACATCAACAACACCCATATCCTAGTCGATTCCGATCTGACCACGGGTGCCGCGACCAATATTGTTACGGGCACGACCGGCGTCGGCGGCGGCGCCGCGACATTCTACAACGGCGGCCTCTATCTCGGCGTCGAGAACGTTTCCGGCAGCAACGACCAGATTTACCGCATCACCTTCAGCAACAATGGCCGCACCATGGCCGGAGCGACGGCATTCGGCGCGCAGATCACTGCAGCGAACGATTGGGGCGACTTCGCGATCGATGCGACCAACAACACGCTGCTTAGCATCACCACGCTTGGCATTACCCGCTACAATCTGACTACCGGCGCGATTATCGACAGCATCACCAATGCCACGGGCGGCACTGGTGCGCAGGGTGGTGGTGACATCAATGGCAACACCTATATCGTCGGCACCGATATTCGCCAGATCAACCCGGTCACGGGTGTTGCCATCGGATCGGCCGTGACGATCACGACCAATGGCACGACCGCGCTCACCAATATCTCCGACGCTGCGCGCTGGACGCCGCCGACGGGGACGATCGGCGACAAGATCTTCGCCGACAACGACAAGAGCGGCACCTTCAACACCGGCGATGGCGGCATCGGCGGTGTCACGGTACAACTGATCGATGACGTCAACGGCGACGGCCTGGTAAGCACCGGCGAACGCATTCTGGCGACGGATACGACAGACGCCAACGGCAACTATCTCTTCACCGGCGTTCTCCCCGGCCAGTACATCGTGCGCGTCACCGACGCGAACGGTGTGCTTGGTACGGCGACGCTTACGACGGGAAGCACGACCCAATCGCTTGCGCTCGCCACGATCGGCGCCGCCAACCTCGCGGCCGACTTCGGCTATTATGCCCAGGCACCCATCGTCGACCTCAATTCCGGCACGACGCCGACGCAGATCATCACCAATGGCGGCACGCCGGGGACCACAGGCTGGACGGTCGGCGGCACCGCGGGCGCGCAGGCCAACGGCGGCTTTGCCTGGACGCTCAACGGCGGAACCGGCACGCTGACACAAGCGAACGTGTCAGGCTGGACCGATGGCCTTGCGCCGTCTGGTGCAGCGCAGCTGACATTCGATGTGGGCTGGAGCAACGATCTGTTGCTCGGTATCTCCAACGATAACAACACGCCGGCAACCGTGGATGTCACGATCGGCGGCGTGCTCTATGCGCGCATCACCACGGGCACGCTGAACGGCACGCCGAATACCGCCACGATCACCTATTTCAACGGTGCGACCGGATCACCGTCCACGGTCGCCGCATCGGCCGCCGGCACGACGGCCTGGGGCCGAACCGCCGTCACCATCAACCTGCCCTCAACGGTGGTCGCCACTGGCGACCTCGTCTTCAGCTATTCCGCAGCGGGCGGTCTTCTGACACCGAGCACGGATGACATCTTCATCGACAATGTCAGCGCCTTCCGCAATGTCGATACGGTGGCCGGCGTCAACTATACGACGACCTACACGGAAAACGGCGCCGGCGTATCGATCGGCAGCACGGCGACTGACGTGCGCGATCTCGACAGCACCAACATGCGCTCGGCGACCATCGTCCTCACCAACGCGCAGGCCGGCGATGTGCTGACCGTCGGCACCCTGCCGAGCGGCATCACCGGATCGGTCGATACCTCCGTTGCCGGGCAGGTCACCGTTACGCTGACGGGCTCGGCCACCAAGGCGAGCTACGCCACCGCGATCAAGGCCATCACCTTCTCCAACACCGGCGACAACCCGAGCACGACCGCGCGTGTCATCAATGTCACCGTCAATGATGGCGGCCTGTCGTCGGCCGTCGCCACCTCCACCATCGCGGTCGTCGCCGTCAACGATGCGCCGGTCAACAACCTGCCTGCCAGCTGGACGACCAACGAAGACACCAGCCTGGCGCTGTCGGGTCTTTCGGTCACCGACCTTGACGCCGGCACGGGCTCGATGACGGTCACGCTGAGCGTCGCCTCCGGCACGATCACGGCAACGGCCGGCGGCAGCGTCGGCGTGTCGGGATCGGGAACCGGCACGGTGGTGCTGACCGGCACACTCGCCAATATCAACGCCTATCTCGCCTCGGCTTCCGCGCCCGTTTACGTTCCGGTCGCCGATGCCAACGGTACCGTCGTGCTGACCATGACGACCAACGACAACGGCAACACCGGCACGGGCGGCGCGCTCACGGATGTCGATACGCGCAACATCATCATCAACCCAGTCAACGACGCGCCCGTGCTCGATCTCGACGGCTCGACCACTGGAACCGGCTATTCGGTCGGTTACACGGAAAACGGCACCGGTGTTGCGATCTCGAACACCAACAGCAGTGTCATCGACGTCGACAATACGAACATGGCCTCGGCCGCGATCGTGATCACCAACGGCCAGGCCGGCGACCTCCTTACGGTCACCGGCACCCTGCCAGCGGGGATCACCGCCAGCTACAACGCCACCACCTTCACCCTCACGCTGACGGGCTCGGCCACCAAGGCCAATTACGAGGCCGCCCTGCGCCAGGTGCTCTACACCTCGAGCTCCGACAACCCGACGCTGAACGGCGCCGCCGCATCGCGCAATATCAGCGTCACCGTCAATGACGGCGCTGCCAATTCCAACACGGCCGTCACCGCCGTTGCGATCACCGCCGTCAACGATGCGCCGGTCAACACGCTGCCTGTGAGCTGGACGACCAACGAGGATACCAGCGTCGCGTTGACTGGCCTGTCGATCGCCGATCTGGATGCCGGCACGGGCTCGATGACCGTCCGGCTGCAGGTTCCGACAGGCGTCTTGACCGCCACGGCCGGCGGCTCCGTCACTGTCTCCGGCTCGGGCACCGGCACGCTGGTGCTGACCGGCACGCTCGCCAATCTCAACGCCTATCTGGCATCGAGCGCAGCTCCCGTCTACGTGCCGGTGGCCGATGCGAATGGCAGCGTCACGGTGACGATGACGACAAGCGACCTCGGCAATTTCGGTACCGGCGGCCCGCTCACCGATACCGATACCGCCGTCATCAACATCACGCCTGTCAACGATGCGCCGATCCTCGATCTCGACGCATCGGGCGCCGGCACCGGCTTCACAACGACCTACACGGAAAACGACGCCGGCGTTGCGATTGCCGATACCGATGGCGTGATCACCGACATCGACAGCGCCAACATGGCCTCGCTGTCCGCGGTCATCACCAATGGCCAAGCGGGCGACCTTCTGGCCGTAGCCGGCACGCTGCCCGCGGGCATCACCGCGAGCTACAATTCCACGACCTTCACCCTGACGCTCAGCGGTTCGGCCTCGCGCGCCAGCTACGAGACGGCCCTGCAGCAAATCCGCTTCCTGTCGAGCTCGGAGAATCCATCCACCACGCCGCGCACCATCAACGTCACCGTCAACGACGGTGCCGCCAATTCCAACGTCGCGGTCGCCACCGTCAACGTCATCGCCGTCAACGACGCGCCGGTGAATACGGTGCCGACGTCAGTCACGCTGAACGAGGACGTGCAGACGGCGATCTCGGGCATTTCCGTCAGCGATGTCGACAGCGGCTCGGTGACCGTCACCCTGTCGGTCGCGAACGGCACGCTGTCGCCCTCGGTGATTGCGGGAACGGTCACCGGCAACGGCACGGCCTCTGTCACCGTCTCGGGCACGCTTGCGCAGGTCAACAGCGTGCTCGCCTCGCTCCGCTACACCGGCCGCGCGGATTATAACGGCTCGGACACGCTCGTCGTCTCCACGTCCGACGGTTCGCTGACGGATACGGACAATGTCGCGATCACGGTCACGCCCGTTGCCGATATCACGCCGGATACGGTGGCGACGGCTGAAGACACGGCGATCACCTTCAACGTCATCACCGGAACCAACGGCGCCACCGCCGATACCTTCAAGGACCCCGGTCGCGCCATCACGTCGGTCACGCAGCCGCCGCCCGGGCAGGGCAGCGTCACCTTCGCCGCCGACGGAACGCTGGTCTATACGCCGTCCGCGAACTTCAACGGACAAACGACCTTCACCTACACGGTCACCGCGGGCGGGGTCACTGAGACGGCGACGGTCACGGTCAATGTCAGCGCTGTCAACGATGCGCCGGTGAATAGCCTGCCGGCATCCGGCTGGAGCACCAGCGAGGACACTGCGATCGCGCTCTCCGGGCTGTCGATTTCCGACGTCGACGCCGGCACCGGCACGATGACGGTGACGCTCGCTGTCTCCGGCGGCACGGTTTCTGCGATCTCGGGTGCTGGCGTCACCATTTCCGGATCGGGATCGGCGTCGCTGACCCTGTCGGGCACGCTTTCGGCGATCAACGCCTATCTGGCGTCCGCCGCCGCTCCGCAGTTCAACCCGGCCGCCAATGCCAGCGGCTCGGTGACGCTGACGATGACGACCAACGACGGCGGCAATACCGGCTCCGGCGGCGCGCTTACCGATATCGACACGCGCACCATCACCATCGATCCCGTCAACGACGCACCCGTCAACACGCTGCCGGCCGGCGGCTGGTCGGTCAACGAGGATACGGCCCTTGCGCTAACCGGGCTTGCGATCTCGGATGTCGATGCCGGCAGCGGCACGATGACCGTCGTGCTCGGCGTCAATTCCGGACAGCTGACCGCCGTGTCCGGATCGGGTGTGACGATCAGCGGCTCCGGCACCTCGTCGCTGACGCTGTCAGGCACGCTTGCCAGCATCAACGCCTATCTCGCCAGCACCGCGCGGCCGGTCTACACGCCGGTGGCCGATTTCAACGGCGCGGTCACGCTGACGATGGCGACGAACGACGGCGGCAACACCGGCTCGGGTGGTGCGCTGACCGACGTGGATACGGCAACGATCACCGTCATCGCCGTCAACGACGCGCCGACGCTCGACCTCGACACATCCGCTGCCGGCACCGGCTACGCGACCAGCTATACGGAAAACGCCGCAGGCGTCGCCATCGTCAACACCGGCGTTCTCGTCGCCGACGTCGACAACGCCAACATGGCATCGGCGACAATCGTCATCTCCAATGGCCAGGCCGGCGACGTGCTGTCGGTTACCGGCACGCTGCCATCTGGCATCACCGCGAGCTACAACGCCTCGACCTACACGCTAACCTTGACCGGCTCGGCAACAAAGGCAGCCTACCAGATGGCGCTCGGCCAGATCCGCTATGCCTCGACCTCCGACGATCCGGGTGCGGTGACCCGCTCGATCAACGTCACCGTATCCGACGGTGCCGCATCGTCGAACACGGCCGTGGCAACGGTCGCGGTCACGCCCGTCAACGATCCGCCCGTCAACACGCTGCCATCGGGCGGCTGGACGATGAACGAGGATGGTACGCTATCGCTGACCGGCCTCTCCGTGGCCGATCCCGATATCGGTTCGGGCACGGCGACGGTGACGCTGTCCGTCGGCTCTGGCGTGCTGACGGCTGCAAGCGGCTCGGGTGTGACAATCACCGGCTCCGGCACCGCCACCATCACGCTGTCGGGCACGCTCACGAGCATCAACGCCTATCTGGCCAGCACCGCGCGGCCGAGTTACGCGCCGGTCGCTGATTTCAACGGCAGCGTGACGCTGACGATGACCAGCAGCGACGGCCAGCTCACAGACACCGATACGCAGACAATCGCGATAACTGCCGTCGCTGATATCGCCAACGATACGGCCACGACCAACGAGGACACGGCGGTCGTCATCGCCGTTGATGCCAATGACAGCTTCGAAAACGCCGGCCACACGATCACGGCGATCAACGGCTCTGCCATCGTTGCGAACGGCGTCGTCAACGTCACCAGCGGCACGGTCCGCCTCAATGCCGATGGCACGCTGACCTTCACGCCCTCGGCCAACGTCAACGGCAGCACCAGCTTCACCTATACGGTCACCTCGGGCGGCGTAACCGAGACCGCGACGGTCAACGTGACCATCGTGCCGGTCAACGATGCGCCGGTGAATACCGTTCCGGGCGCGCAGACCGTTGCCGAGGATACGCCGCTTTCAGTATCGGGCGTGTCGGTTGCCGATGTCGATGGCGACGTGCTGACCACGACGGTGACGGTCACCAACGGCATTGCCAACGTGACGACGGGAACCGGCGCGACGATCGCCAACAACGGCACATCATCGGTCCGGCTGTCCGGCACGGCCGCGCAGATCAATGCTGCGTTGGCCGGCCTCACCTATACCGCCACCGCCGACTACAACGGCACGGCGCAGCTGACTGTCGTCACGACGGATGGCTCTTTGACCGACACCGATACGGTGGCGATAACAATCACCCCGGTCGCCGATATCGTCGCCGACAACCTGACGACCAACGAAGACACCGCCATCACCTTCAACGCCATCACGGGTACGAACGGCGCCTCGGCCGACAATTTCGAGAATGCGGGCAGGGCGATCACATCGGTCACGCAGCCTCCGGCCGGCCAGGGCACCGTCACCTTCGCCGCCGATGGCACGATCACGTACACGCCGGCCGCCAATTTCAACGGCACGACGAGCTTCACCTATACGGTCACTTCCGGCGGCGTAACGGAAACCGCGACGGTGACCATCGTGGTCAATCCGGTCAACGATGCGCCGGTCAACACCGTGCCGACGGCACAGACGACGGCGGAAGACACCTCCATCGTCTTCTCGTCCTCCGCCGGCAATGCGATCGTCGTCTCCGATGTCGACAATGGGACGCTGACGGTGACGGTCACCGTCAGCAACGGCTCCTTCTCGCTGTCTGGTACTTCGGGCCTGTCGGTCAGCGCGGGCGATGGCACGGCCGACCAGACGATGATCTTCACCGGCACCACGGCGGCAATCAATACGGCGCTCGCGGGCGCAAGCTATGCGCCGGTTGCCGATTATAACGGCTCGGCGCAGATCTCGGTGCAGACCTCCGACGGTTCGCTCAGCGCCACCAGCAACATCCCGGTGACCATCACCCCGGTCGCCGACATCGCCAACGATTCCGTGTCGACCGATGAAGACGTGCCCGCCGTCATCTCCGTGCTCGCAAACGACAGCTTCGAGAACCCGGGTCGGGCGATCACCGCCGTCAACGGCACCGCGATCACCGCAGGCGGTGCGGCTGTCACTGTCGCCAACGGCACGGTGCGGCTGAATGCCTCCAGCCAGCTGATCTTCACCCCGACGCTTGATTATAACGGCGTGACGACCTTCACCTACACCGTCACGTCCGGCGGGGTGACTGAGACCGCGCAGGTCACCGTCGCCGTCGCCTCGGTGAATACGCCACCTGTCAACACGCTGCCGCCCTCCTTCACCGCAATCGAGGACACGTCCCTCGGCCTCGCCGGCCTGCAGATCAGTGACCAGGACGCCGGCTCCGGCACGATGACGGTGACGCTGTCGGTCAATTCCGGCGTGCTTTCGGCGCTCGGCGCCGGCGGTGTCTCGGTGAGCGGTTCCGGATCATCGGCTCTGACGCTGTCCGGCACCCTGACCGACATCAACGCCTATCTCGCCGGCGCGACACGTCCGAGCTTTACGCCTGCTGTCAATTCCACCGCCAGCGTCACGCTGACGATGACCACCAACGACAACGGCAACACCGGCGGCCCCTCGCTCGTCGATATCGATACGGCGACGATCGCGATCACGGCAGTCAACGATGCGCCTGCCGGCACCGACAATACCGTCACCATCAACGAGGACAGCGTCTACACCTTCTCGGCTGCGAGCTTCGGCTTCACCGATCCCAACGACAGCCCGGCCAACAGCCTCGCCGCCGTCGTCATTACCACGCTGCCGACAAACGGCGTTCTTTCGCTCGGCGGCACCGCCGTCACCGCCGGCCAGGTCATCTCCGCCGCCAATCTCGGCAACCTCACCTTCACGCCGGCAGCCAATGCCAACGGCACGGCACTCGCCTCCTTCACCTTCCAAGTCCGCGACAATGGCGGCACGGCGAATGGCGGCCAGGATACCGACCAGAGCCCGAACAGCTTCACCTTCAACGTCACGGCCGTCAACGACGCGCCGGTCAACACGCTGCCGGCGAGCTTTGGGACTAACGAGGACACGGCGCTGTCGCTGGCCGGCCTGCAGGTCGCCGATGTCGATGCCGGCTCGGGTTCGATCCGGGTCGCACTGAGCGTCAATTCCGGCACGCTCGCCGCCACCGGCGGCTCCGGCGTCACCGTCAGCGGCTCCGGATCGGGCACCTTGGTGCTGACCGGCACACTCTCCAACATCAACGGCTTCCTCGCCGCAGCTGGCACCCGCCCGGTGTTCAACCCCGCCGCCAACGCCAATGGCGCGGTGACGCTGACGATGGTGACCAACGACAATGGCAACACAGGCAGCGGCGGCGCCTTGTCTGACACCGATACGGCGACGATATCAGTGGCGCCGGTCAACGACGCGCCTGTCGGTTCCGATACCGCGATCACCACCAACGAGGATACGGCTTTCTCCGGCACGCTGCCTGTCGCGACCGATGTCGACGGCGACAGCCTGACCTACGGCGCCGGGTCGATCGCGCCGTCGCACGGCACCGTAGTGGTCAACCCCAACGGCACCTATACCTACACACCGTCAGCCAATTTCAACGGCACCGACAGCTTCACCTACAGCGTCACCGACGGCACCGCCACGGTCCAATATCTGGTCAGCGTCACCGTCAACTCGGTCAACGACGCGCCTGTCGGTGTCAACGATACCGCGCAGACCAATGCCGGCGTCAGCACGAGCCTCAACGTGCTCGCCAACGACACCGACGTCGACGGCGACGTGCTGCAGGTCTCGGCCATTAACGGCGTCGCCGGCAATGTCGGGCTTGCCATTACAGGTTCGAACGGCGGCACGTTCACGATCGGCGCCAACGGCGCGGCGGTGTTCAATCCGGGCACGGCCTTTGCCGACCTTCCGGCCGGCCAGAGCCGCACCTCCAGCGTTACCTATCAGCTGTCCGACGGCCATGGCGGCTTCTCGACCGCGACGGTCACGGTGACGGTCACAGGTGTCAACGATGCGCCGATCTCGACGCCGATCGCCAATCAGACCGGCAACGATGCCCAGGCGGTGACGCTCAATGTCGGCGGCAACTTCAGCGATCCCGATACCGGCGACACGCTGACCTTCGCCGCGACCGGCCTTCCTCCGGGCCTGACGATCAACGCCACCACCGGTGTCATCTCCGGCACCATCAACCGCAGCGCCAGCGTCAACGGTCCCTATGCCGTCACGGTGACGGCGACCGACGGCAGTGGTGCTACGGCGAGCCGCAGCTTCACCTGGGCCGTTCTCAACCCGCCGCCAGTGGCCGCCGCCGACAATCTGGCTACCACCGAGAACTCCCCGCTCACGGGCTCCGTCTTCGCCAACAATGGCAACGGTGTCGATTCAGATCCCGATGGCGACCCGATTTCCGTCTCCGCGGTCGGCGGTAGCGGCGCCGGTGTCGGCCAGGCCGTGGCCGGCTCGAACGGCGGTACCTTCACGATCAACGCCGATGGCACCTACGCCTTCAATCCCGGCACCGCCTTCGACGATCTCGCCGCCGGCGCAACGCGGGTTACGACCGTCACCTATACAATCACCGACGGCCAGGGCGGCTTCTCGACGGCAACCGTGACCGTCACGGTCACCGGCCTGAACGATGCGCCGGTCGCAGTGGCCGACAGCTTCACCACCAACGAGGATACGTCCGTTACCTTCGACGTCCGCGCCAACGACAGCGATGTCGATGGCGGCACGCTGAGTGTTACTGCGATCAATGGCACGGCGATCGTCACCGGCGGCTCGGTGGCCGTCACCGGCGGGGTGGTCACGCTCAATGCCGATGGCCGGCTGACCTTCACGCCAACGGCCGATTACAACGGCAGGCCGACTTTCACCTACACGATCTCCGACGGCCAGGGCGGCACGGCGACGGCAACTGTCACCGGCACCGTCAACCCGGTTCAGGACCCACCGGTCGCCGCCAACGACAGCTTCACGACCAACGAGGATACGGCGGTCACCTTCGATGTGCGCGCCAACGACAGCGACGTTGATGGCGATGCGCTTGCCGTGATCCAGATCAACGGTTCGAACATCGCCTCCGGCGGCTCGGTCGCCGTCACCGGCGGCAGCGTCCGGCTCAACGCGGATGGCACGCTGACCTTTACGCCATTGGCCAACTACAACGGCAATCCGAGCTTCAGCTACACCATCTCCGACGGCCATGGCGGCACAGCGACGGCAACCGTCAACGGTACGGTCAACCCCGTCCAGGATCCGCCGGTCGCCCAGAACGACAGCTTCACGACACCGGAAGACCAGCCCGTCACCATCGCCGTTCTTACCAATGACAGCGATCCGGATGGCGACGCGCTGACGATCACGGAGATCAACGGCACCGGCATCACCGTCGGCAATGCCGTGGCCATCACCGGCGGCAGCATCACGCTGAACGCCAACGGCACGCTGACCTTCACGCCCACGGCGAATTTCAACGGCAGCCCCAGCTTCACCTACACCGTCTCCGACGGCAACGGCGGTACAGCGACGGCAACCGTCAGCGGCACGGTAACGCCGGTCAACGACATCCCCGTCGCTGTGGCCGATAGCTTCACGACGGCAGAGGATACGGCCGTCACCTTCGATGTGCTTGGCAATGACAGCGATATCGACGGCGACACGCTCACCGTGACCGCAATCAACGGCGCCAATATCGCGGCCGGCGGGGTGGTAAACGTTACCGGTGGCACAGTGCGGCTGAACGCCAACGGCACGCTGACCTTCACGCCGACAGCGAATTTCAACGGCAGCCCGAGCTTCACCTACACCATCTCCGACGGCAATGGCGGCACCGCGACCGCCACCGTCAGCGGCAGCGTGACGCCGGTGAACGACGCGCCGGTTGCCGTCAACGACAGCTTCACGACGCCTGAAGATACGGCCGTGACCTTCGATGTCCGCGGCAACGACAGCGACGTGGATGGCGATGCGCTCAATGTGACCGAGATCAACGGCACCGCGATTGCGTCCGGCGGGTCCGTGGCGATCACCGGCGGCAGCGTCAGGCTCAATGCGAATGGCACGCTGACCTTTACGCCGGCTGCCAACTACAACGGCACCCCATCCTTCACCTACACTATTTCAGACGGCAACGGCGGTACCGCGACGGCCACGGTCAATGGTACGGTCACGCCGGTCAACGACGCGCCCGTCGCCTCCGACACCACCGTCTCCGTAGATGAAGATGGCGTTATCTCGAGCACCCTGCCCACCGCGACCGATGCGGACGGCGATGCGATCACCTATGCCGCCGGCAGCACCACGCCGGCGCATGGCACCGTTGTCGTCAATCCAAACGGCACCTACAGCTATACGCCATCGGCTAATTTCAACGGGACCGACCGGTTCACCTATGTCGTCAGCGACGGCAAGGGCGGCAGCAACGAGTATACAGTCACGGTCAATGTCGCGAGCGTCAACGATGTGCCGGTCGGTTCTCCACTTCCGGCCCGATCGGGCGCAGATGGCGCCGCCGTTACCTTCGATGTCGCCGGCTTCTTTACGGATGCCGACAACGACACGCTGACCTATTCCGCAAGCGGCCTGCCGGTCGGTCTGTCGATCAACGCCGCCGGTGTGGTGACCGGAACGATCGATCGCCAGGCGAGCGTCGGCGGACCAACGGGCAATGGCGTCTACACGGTGACCATCAGCGTCAATGACGGCCATGGCGGCACGGCCAGCCAGAGCTTCTCCTTCTCGGTCAGCAACCCGCCGCCGGTCGCCGTCAACGATGCGGTCACCGCGACCGAGGATACGCCGCTCACCTTCAACGTGCTCGACGGTTCGGCGAGCGGCGGCGTACCTGATAGTGATCCCGATGGAGATCCGCTGACGGTCACGGCGGCCAGCGCCGCCAACGGCACGGTGACGCTCGGCTCCGGTGGCCAGATCACCTATCAGCCGAACGCCAACTTCAATGGCACCGATACGATCACCTATACGATCTCCGACGGAAACGGCGGAACGGCGACCGCGACAGTTACCGTCACCGTGCTCGCGGTCAACGACGCGCCGGTCGGCCAGCCCATCGCCGACCGCACGAGAAACGACGGCGATACCGACAGCCTCGATATCTCCTCCTTCTTCTCGGATGCCGATGGCGATCCGCTCACCTATGCCGCAAGCGGCCTGCCCGCAGGGCTCACCATCGATCCGGCCACCGGCCTGGTCTCCGGTCGCATTGCGCCGGAAGCTTCGGGCCCGACCGGCGAAGCCGTCTATACGGTGACGGTCACGGCATCGGACGGGAAGGGCGGCACGACCTCGGTCACCTTCCACTACACCGTCCTCAACCTGCCGCCGATCGCGCGCGACGATTTCGCGACGACCAACGAGGACACGCCGGTCGATATCGACGTGCTCGCCAATGACGGCGATCCGGATGGCGACAATGACGAAGTCATCCGCGTCAACAATGTGGTGCTGCAGTTGAACGGCCCGGCAGTCGCGACGACGAACGGCACGGTTCAACTGGTCGCCGGCCCGACCGACCGGCCGGTGCTGCGCTTCACGCCGAACGCGAACTATAACGGCCAGGAAAGCTTCAGCTACTCGATCGACGACGGCAATGGCGGCGTTGATACCGCGACGGTGACGATCACGATCATCCCGCAGAACGACGCGCCCGAGGGGACCAACCCGATACCGGATCGCGTTCGTGCCGATGGCCAGCAGCTGATCTATCGCGTCTCGGATTTCTTCGACGATCCCGACGGCGATACGCTGAACTACACGATCACGGGCCTGCCTGCCGGTTTGAGCTTCGACCAGGCAACCGGCCTCATCTTCGGCACGATCGATCACAACGCCAGCCAGGGCGGCGCCGGCGGTTTCTACCAGATCACGGTCACGGCGCATGACGGGCCGAATGGCACTGGCGCGTCCGTATCCCAGACCTTCGAGCTCCAGGTGACCAATCCGGGCCCGACCGCCGTTAACGACAATCTCGCGATCAACGAGGATCAATCCGCGACGTTCAACGTCATCACCGGCGCGGGGACGGCGAGCGGCAACGCCGGCGCGGACATCGATCCGGATGGCGATACGCTGAGCCTGATCGCCGCCTCGGCCGGCCACGGCTCGCTGACCTTCGCGGCGAACGGTTCGATCACCTATGTCCCGGCCGCCGATTTCAACGGCACCGACACGATCATCTACACCATCTCCGACGGGCAGGGCGGCGTCTCGACGGCGACGGTTACGATCACGATTAATGCCGTCAACGATGCGCCCGATGTCAGCGGCCCGCTTCCGGCCCAGATGGACAGCGACGGCCAGACCGTCTCCTTCGACGCCGGTATCTATTTCTCCGATCGCGATGGCGATACGTTGAGCTATGCCGCGACCGATCTCCCGCCCGGCCTGCAGATCGATGCCGCGACCGGCGTGATCTCGGGTTCGCTTCCCAACAACGCGTCTCGCCCCGAGCCCTATGTCGCAACGATCAACGTATCGGACGGGCAGGGCGGCACGATCTCGCGCACGATCACCTGGATCATCAGCAACTTCCCGCCCAAGGCGTTCAGCGATTCTCTGTCGGTCGGGCAAAACGCCAGCGGTGGCGGCAATGCGCTGACCAATGATACCGACCCCGATGGCGACGCCCTGACCATCGACCGGATCAACGGCCAGGCGGCAAGCGTCGGCCAGGCGGTCGCCGGTTCGAACGGCGGTACCTTCACCGTCAGCGCCACGGGGGTCTATACCTTCAATCCGGGCACGGATTTCGCCGATCTTGGCGCCGGCGAGACCCGCACGACGTCGGTCACCTACCGCGTGACGGATGCCGATGGCGAAAGCGATACGGCGACGATCACCGTCACGGTCACCGGCGTGAACGACAATCCGACGGCAACGCCCATTCCCGCGGTGACACTCGCCGATGGCCAGTCGCTCGATGGAAAGCCGATCGACGTCAGCGATTTCTTCAGCGACGTCGACGGCGATACGCTGACCTTTACGGCATCCGGCCTGCCGGCAGGCCTGTCGATGGACGCGAATGGGGTTATCACCGGCAAGATCGCGGCCGACGCGTCGTCGGGTGGCCCGACCTATACGGTGGAAGTGCTGGCAAGCGACGGCCAGGGCGGCACGTTCAGGACAACCTTTGATCTTACCGTCACCAATCCGGCTCCGACCGCCGTCAACGATACCGCGACCACCACCGAGGACGTGCCGCTTCTCAACATCAACGTGCTTGGAAACGATACCGACCCTGATGGCGACGTGCTGACGATCGATCCCGATTTCCCGCCGCAGGCCGGCCACGGCACGGTGACGGTCAACATCGACGGAACGCTGAACTATACGCCTGCAAAAGACTTCAACGGCATCGACACGGTGGTCTACCGCGTGACCGACGGCCAGGGAGGCCTCAGCACCGGCGTGCTGACGATCACGGTGGGCGCCCAGAATGACGCGCCGATCGAAACCCCGATCGCCGACATGGAACGCAATGACGGCGACACGATCAGCTTCGACATTTCGAGCTATTTCGCCGATCCCGAGGGCGGCGTACTGACGTACGACGTTCAAGGCCTGCCACCGGGCCTGACCTTCGATCCTGCGACCGGCATCATCAGCGGTCGGATCAGCGCGGGCGCATCCGGCCCGATGGGCCTGTCCAATTACCTGGTCAAGGTCATCGCAACCGACGACGGTGGTCTCACTGCCGAATCCGATTTCACCTATGTCATCCGCAACATCGCGCCCGACGCGATGAACGACACGGCAAGGACGCAGGAGGACCAGCCTGTCGATATCGATGTGCTCGCCAACGATGTCGATACCGACGGCGATGCCAAGAGCATCGTTCTCGTCAACGGCGTCAACCTGAGTGTCGATGGCGCGGCCGTGCCGATCTCCAACGGCTCGGTGCAGCTCGTGCTTGTTAACGGCGCGCAGGTGCTGCGCTTCACGCCTGCCGCCAACTACGCCGGAACCGCTTCCTTCACCTACACGATCAACGATGGCAATGGCGGCAGCGACACGGCGACGGTGACGGTCACGGTCGATCCCGTCAACGATGCGCCCGTGGCGACCCCGATCCCCGATCGCGCGCAGGCCGATGGCTCTGCCGTCAGCTTCGATGTCAGAGGCTTCTTCAGCGATGTCGATGGCGACACGCTGGCGATCTCTGTCAACGGCCTGCCGCCCGGCCTCGGCTTCGACCCCGCGACCGGTCTCATCAGCGGCACGCTGGATGCCAATGCATCGGCCGGCAGCCCATACACTGTCGTGGTATCCGCCGACGATGGCCATGGCGGCCAGGTCTCGACGCAGTTCGTCTTCTCCGTCAGCAACCCGGCGCCGATCGCCGCCAATGACGCGGTCGCGACCAATGAAGATACAGCCGTTACCTTCAACCCGATTACCGGCGTCGGCACGGCCGGCGGTGGTGTGGATGTCGATCCCGACGGTGATCCGCTGACGATCGTTGCGATCGACGGCCAGCCGATTGCCACCAATGGCACGGTTGCCGTTGCGGGCGGCATCATCCGTCTCAACGGCGATGGATCGCTGACCTTCACGCCAACGGCCGATTTCAACGGCACGGTCCCTCTGACCTACCGCATCAGTGACGGCAATGGCGGATTTGCGGAAGCATCGATCGTCATTACCGTCGCGGCGGTCAACGATGTCGGCGTCGTCGATCTCAACGGCGCCGGCGCCGGCGTCGATCTCACCGTCTCGTTCAACGAGGGCGATGCACCGGTCGCGATCGCCAGCGGCGATGCAACCGTGTTCGATGTCGAGAACGGCATCACGTCGCTGAACGTCGCGCTTGGCGGCTTTGCCAATGCCGGCTCCGAGATCATCCACCTGAACGGCTCCGTCGATATCGTCTACGGTACGGCCAACACCGGCACGATCATCTTCGGCGGCACGACCTTCCGCTTCAGCTATGACGGTGCCAATGCGCTTGCCATCACCAATGCGGCCGGTGGTACGATGGGCAACGCGGCGACCAGCGCCCTGCTGCGCGCCATTCAATATGAAAACAGAAGCGACAACCCGACCACGGGGGATCGCACCGTCTCGATCACGGTGACCGACGATGGCGGCGCGACCTCGGCCGCGGCGGTCGCGACGATCTCGATCGGTGCCGTCAACGACGCGCCCGTTGCCGTCGATGATACGGCGACCACGGATGAGGACACCGCCATTGTCGGCGCCGTGCCCGGCGTGCTGGGCAACGATACAGACGCTGACGGCGACGCGCTCGTCGTCACGGCGGTGGGTGCCGGCGCGCCCGGTGCTGCGGTTGCCGGCTCGACGGGCGGCAGCTTCGTGATCAACGCCGACGGCAGCTATCGCTTCGATCCCGGCGCCGATTTCCAGAGCCTCAAGGCCGGCGAAACACGGCTTACCTCGGTCACCTACGCGGTATCGGACGGCCACGGCGGCACGGCGAACGCCACGCTGTCGGTCACCGTCGTCGGCGTCAACGACGCGCCGATCGGAAGTGATGGGAGCTTCCAGACCGGCGAGGATACGGTTGCGACCGGCTCCTTGCCCATCGCGACAGATCCCGATGGCGACGCGCTGACTTATGCCATCGCCACGCCGCCCGCCAATGGCGTGGTCACCATCAGCGCCGACGGCAGCTATCGCTACACGCCACCAGCCAATTTCAACGGCAGCGACAGCTTCACCTATAGCGTTTCCGATGGTCGCTCGACGGTCACCTACACCATGGCCGTCACCGTCACGCCGGTCGACGACGCACCTGTGGGTACGCCGATCGCCAATCAGGCCTATCAGGATGCGCAGACCATCAGCTTCGATGTCTCGGGCAACTTCAGCGATATCGATACGCCCAGCCTGAGCTTCACCGCGACGGGCCTGCCGACAGGTCTCTCGATCTCGTCGCAGGGCGTCATCACCGGGACGGTCGACCGCGACGCATCGCAGCTCAACGGCGGCGCTTACTCGGTCACGGTGTCCGCCAGCGATGGCACGAGCTCGGCGAACCAGACCTTTGTCATTACAGTCACCAACCCGGCGCCCATCGCCCGCGACGACGCCGCCAGCACCGGCGAGAACGCTGATATCGCCGGCTCGGTCTTCGCCGACAATGGCAATGGCGCGGATAGCGATCCGGATGGCGACACGATCGTGGTCAGCGCCGTCAACGGTGTTGCCGGCAATGTCGGTGCGTCGATCGCAGGCTCGGCGGGCGGGCGGTTCGTGATCGGCACCGATGGCAGCTACACATTCGTGCCGGGCACCGATTTCGACAATCTAAAGGCCGGCGAACAGCGCACCACCAGCGTCAACTACACCATATCCGACGGCCAGGGCGGCACATCGACCGCGACCTTCACGGTGACGGTATCGGGCGCCAACGATCTCCCTGTGGGCTCCGACGTCGCGGTCACAACGTCCGAGGACACGGCCCTCAGCGGCCGGCTGCCGGCGGCGACCGATGTCGATGGCGATCCGCTGACCTATGGCGTCGGCAGCCAGCCGGCGCATGGCAGCGTCACGATCGACCCGACCGGCGCCTACGTCTATACGCCGACCGCGAACTTCAACGGCAGCGACAGCTTCACCTATACGATTTCTGATGGCACTGCTGTCGTGACGCATACGGTGACCGTGACCGTCAACCCGGTCAACGATGCGCCGGTTCTGCAGGATGTCGCGGTGTCGATGAACGAAGACGGTACGGCGACGGGCCAGATCGTTGCAACCGACATCGACGACGCGCCGGCCACGCTGGTCTATGGTCTTCAGACCGCAGCCGCGAGCGGGACCGCCGTCGTCAACCCCGACGGCACCTACAGCTACATCCCCAATCCCAATTTCAACGGCACCGACAGCTTTGTCGTGGTCGTCAGGGATCCCAGCGGCGCCACCGCTACGGCAACGATCACGATCACGGTCGGCGCGGTCAACGATCCACCTGTCGCCGTCGACGATGCCGCCGCGACCACCGAGAATACCGCGATCTCAGGCAATGTGATCGTCGGCGGACCGGGTGCCGACAGCGATCCGGATGGCGACACGCTGACCGTTGTCGGCGTCGGTGCGGCCACCGGCAATGTCGGGGTCGCAATTACCGGCCAGGGCGGCGGTAGCTTCCTGATCGCCGCCGACGGCTCCTATACGTTCGACCCCGGCACCGACTTCGACGGGCTTGCCGCCGGTGCGACCGCGACGACATCCGTGAGCTACACGATCTCCGATGGCCATGGCGGCGTCGCTACCGCGACGCTGACGGTCACCGTCACCGGCCTCAACGACGCGCCGAATGCGCCGGCCTTGCCGCCGCAGGCAAGTCTCGATGGTGCGGCGATCGTGCTGCCGGTTGGTGCCCAATTCACCGATGTCGATGGCGATCCTCTGACCTTCGATATCACCGGCCTACCGCCGGGTCTCGGCTACAACACCCAGACCGGCGAAATCACCGGCAACATCCTCCCGAACGCCTCCGGCACGACTGGTAGCGCGGTTTATAACGTCACGATTACGGCGAGAGACAGCCTCGGCGGCGAAGCGGTTCGCAGCTTCGCTTGGACGGTGACCAATCCGATACCGGATGCGGTCAACGATGCCTTCACGATGGACGAAGGTGGCCAGCTGAGCGGCTCGGTTCTCGACGCCAACGGCAATGGCCCCGACACCGATCCCGATAATGATCCGCTCACCGTTTCCCTGGTGACGAATACCGCGCATGGCGCTCTCGTGCTCAATCCCGATGGCACCTTCACCTACACGCCGACCGCAGGGTTCAACGGCACCGACAGCTTCGTCTACCGCATCGACGACGGAAATGGCGGCACCGATACGGCAACCGTCACGATCACCATTAATCCGGTCAACGACGCGCCTGTTGTCGTCAACGACAACTTCACCGTCGCCGAGGATGGCCAGGTGGTCATTCCGGTTTTGGCGAACGACAGCGATCCCGATGGCGATACGCTGACGATAACGGAGATCAACGGTCAGCCGATCAGCGTCGGCGGCAGCGTTGCGCTCGTGTCCGGAACGGTGACGCTGAATTCCGATGGTACGCTGACATTTGCGGCGGCGCCCGATTTCGCTGGCAATGCCAGCTTCACCTACACGGTCTCCGACGGAACCCTGAGCGTGCAAGGCACGGTCACCGGCACGGTGACGGGTGTCAACGACGCACCTGTCAACGGCCTGCCGGCGACCTTCAACGGCACCGAGGATACGGCGCTGCCGCTTGCCGGCCTGTCGATCTCGGATGTCGATGCCGGATCGGGCACGATGACCGTGACGCTCTCGGTCGATGCCGGCACGCTGACGGCTGCCGCCGGCGGCAATGTGGCCGTGACCGGCAACGGTTCGGGCGCGATTACGCTCACCGGCACGCTCGGCGATATCAACGCCTACCTCGCTGGTGCATCGGCCCCGGTCTATCATCCGCTCTTGAATTCGAATGCGCCCGTGACGCTGACCATGGTCACCAGCGACGGCGGCAATAGCGGCGCCGGCGGCGTTCAGACCGATACCGACCGGGCGACGATCATTCTCGCTCCAGTCAATGATGCGCCTGTCGCGACCGGCTCGATGATCCAGACGCGCGAAGACGTGCCGGTTTCCGGCGTGGTGGCCGCCACCGATCCGGATGGAGACCCGCTGACTTATGCGGTCGCAACAGGCCCACGCAACGGCACCGTCGTCATCGATGCCGCCGGGCGCTACCTCTACTCGCCCAACACCGATTTCAACGGCACCGATAGCTTCGACATCAGCGTCAGCGACGGGCAGGGCGGTGTCACCACCGTCACGATCGCGGTGACGGTAACGCCTGTTAACGACGCGCCCGTTGGTGCGGATGCGACGGCGACGGTGGCAGAGGACCAGACGCTGAACGGCCAGCTGCCGGTGGCGACCGACGTGGACAGCCCCAGCCTGACCTACGGGCTTGGCGGGCAGGCGGCGCACGGCACGGTGACGGTCAACTCCGACGGCACCTACAGCTACGTGCCGGCCGCGAACTACAACGGTTCCGACAGCTTCACCTACACCGTCTCCGACGGCCAGGCGACATCAACCTACACGATCTCGATTACCGTGATCGCGGTCAACGATGCGCCTGTGAGCTCGGGAACCTCGATCTCCACCGAGGAGGACGAAACCGTCACCGGCCAGCTGCCACCGGCTACCGACGCCGATGGCGACCCGATCACTTACGGGCTCGCCACGCAGGCATCCAACGGTACCGTGGTCATCAACTCCGACGGCAGCTACAGCTACACGCCGGCGCCCGGCTACAACGGCTCCGACAGTTTCAGCTTCAGCGTCTCGGATGGCAGGGATTCCACGACCTACGTGGTCAATGTCACCGTAGGCGCGGTCAATGATCCGCCGAGCGGCTCCAATGCCGCGATCACCGTTGCCGAAGACGGCCTTGCCAGCGGAACGCTGCCGCTTGCGACCGATCCGGATGGCGATCCACTGACCTATGGGCTGGGCGCGCCTGCCGCGCACGGCACGGTCACCGTCAACACCGACGGCACCTACACCTATCGGCCGAATGCCAACTACAACGGCACCGACAGCTTCACCTACACGGTTTCCGACGGCATCGATCAGTCGACCTATACGGTCTCGATCACAGTGACGCCTGTCAATGACGCCCCGGTCGGATCGAACACCGCGATCACCGTCTCGGAGGACGTGCCCTTCGACGGCGTGCTGCCGGCCGCCAGCGATGTGGATGGCGATCCGGTTCGCTATGCCGTCGGCACGCAGCCGATGCATGGTTCGGTGACCGTCAATCCCGACGGAACCTACCGATACGTGCCGGCAGCCGACTATAACGGCGCCGACAGCTTCACCTATCAGGTGACCGATGGCCAGGCGGTCTCGACCTACACGGTCGCGATCACGGTGACCGCGGTCAACGACGCGCCGGTTGGCAGCAACGTCTCGATCTCCGTCGATGAAGACGGCTCTGCGTCGGGAACGCTGCCCCGCGCCGTCGATGTCGATGGCGATCCGCTGACCTATCTGCTGCAGAACGGGCCGAGCCACGGCGTGGCCACCGTGGCAACAGATGGCAGCTACACCTATATCCCCGCCGCCAATTTCTCGGGGACGGACACGTTCACCTACGCCGTTTCCGATGGCACTGTGCTGTCCGTCTACACGGTGACGGTGAATGTCGGTGCCGAAAACGATGCGCCGACGGGCTCGGATCTGGCAATCAGCATCTCCGAGGATACAAGCTTTACCGGCTCGCTTCCCTCAGCCTCCGATGCGGATGGCGACACGGTCGTCTATGGCCTTGGCACGCCGGCGGCCCATGGGGCCGTTACCGTCAATCCCGACGGCACCTTCAGCTATGTGCCGCAGGCAAACTATGCCGGGCCTGACCAGTTCACCTACACCTTGTTCGATGGAACCGTGACGGTGACCTATACCGTCACCATCGACGTCCAGGGTGTGAACGACGCGCCGGTCGGCGCCGACACGGCCATCTCGCTTGCCGAGGATACGCCCTTCTCGGGCCAGCTTCCGCCGGCCGTCGATCCCGATGGCGATGCGGTCACCTACGCTCTCGCCGGCGCGGCAAGCCACGGGACCGTCAGCATCAATGCCAACGGGACATACAGCTATATCCCGGACAGCAATTTCAACGGCACCGACAGCTTCAGCTATTCCGTCAGCGACGGAACGGCGACCAACGTCTACCGCGTCTCGGTCACCGTCAGCGCCGTCAACGATGCGCCCATCGGGTCCGATACGTCGATTTCGGCGCAGCAGGGCACGGTCGCGACCGGCAATCTGCCGCCGGCTTACGATATCGAGGGAAGCCCGGTCACCTATGGACTGGGCGCGCAGGCCGCGCACGGCACCGTGGTGATCGGAGCGAACGGCAGCTATTCCTATCAGCCCAATAGCGGCTTCAGCGGCAGCGATCAGTTCACTTACACCGTCTCCGACGGCACGGCGGTATCGATCTACACCGTCACCGTATCGGTTGGTGCCGTCAACAGCGCGCCTTCCGGCCAGGACACGACGCTCACCGTTTCCGAGGATACGCCGTTTACCGGCCAGCTGCCGGTCGCGACCGACGCGGATGGCGACGCGCTGACCTACGGCCTTGCCGCCGGACCGGCGCATGGTGTCGTGACGGTTTCGGCAAACGGGCAATATTCCTTCACGCCCGACCGCAATTTCAACGGCAGCGATCAGTTCAGCTACTCGGTCAGCGATGGCCGGGCGACGGTGGTCTACCGCGTGTTCGTTACGGTCACGCCCGTCAATGACGCCCCCGTCGGATCGGATACCGCTATTTCGCTCGCAGAGGACACGAGCTTCACCGGGCGGTTGCCGACGGCATCCGACGCCGATGGCGATGCTATCACCTATGGCCTGGCGGCCGCTGCCGGTCACGGCACGGTCAGCATCAATGCCGACGGGACCTATAGCTACACACCCAACGGCAACTTCAACGGCACCGACAGCTTCAGTTACTCGGTGAGCGATGGTACGGTCACCAACATCTATCGCGTGACCGTGACAGTCACCGCCGTCAATGATGCGCCTGTCGGGTCGGATACGTCGATCTCGGTGCAGGAGGGAACGGTCACGACCGGCACCCTGCCACCGGCCTTCGATGTCGAGGGCGCGCCGGTCACCTATGGTCTCGGCGCCAATCCGGTCCACGGCACGGTCACGATCGATCCGAACGGCAACTACAGCTACCAGCCGGACGCTGGATTCAGCGGTGCCGACCAGTTCACCTATACGGTGTCCGACGGCACGGCGACCTCGGTCTATACCGTCACGGTCTCCGTCGGCGCGGCGAATGGCGCACCCGTCGGCAGCGACACGACGCTGACGATTGCCGAGGATACGACGTTTACCGGCACGCTTCCCGTCGCCACCGATCCCGATGGCGATCCGCTGAGCTACGCGGTTGCCGCCGGACCTGCCCACGGCGTCGTCACGATCACGGCGGACGGCCGCTATGTCTTCACGCCGAACGGCAATTTCAACGGCACGGACCAGTTCAGCTATTCGGTGAGCGATGGCCGGGCGACAGTCGTCTACCGCGTGTTCGTCACGGTCACCCCCGTCAACGACGCGCCTGTCGGGTCCGGCACCGCGATCGCGGTCGGACGCGACCAGACCGTTACGGGCACCTTGCCGCCGGCCTTCGATGTCGAGGGATCGCCGATCACCTACCAGTTGGGATCGGCCGCAGCCCACGGCGTTGTCACCGTCAATCCGGATGGCAGCTACAGCTACACGCCGGCAGCCGGCTATGAAGGTGGCGACAGCTTCACCTTCACGGTCTCCGACGGCGACGCGACATCGACCTACACGGTGACCATTGCCGTTGGCGCTGCCGTGCCGCCGACAACACCGGAAACACCGCCCGGCGAACGTCCGCCGCTCGAAAGGGATCCGCCGGTCGTGTTCCCCGTCGATGCGAACGATCCGGGCGCGCCTGATTTCGGTGACGAGACCGAGGAGATTGGTGGCGCATCGAAGGAGATCATGGACGATCTAGGCGCCATATCGGATGACATCACGGTGGATGGCCCGATCGACGCAGTCGTCAACGCCGCGCAGCCTCTGAACGGCATCGGCTCGCTGCCGCGCCATGGCGCGGTGCTGCATGCCGTGCGTCAGATCTCCGAATGGATCGAAAGCGGGCGCCGTCTCGACGACATCCACATCGGCTTCTTCAAGGGCGGATCGAATATCCACATCGCCGGATCGGGTGACGATAGCACCTGGTTCACAGTCGATACGATCTTCAACGAGAACTTCCTCTATATCCTGCCCGCCTATGGCAGCCAGACGGACAAGACGAGCTTCAGCGTGACGCTGTCCGACGGTCGCGCTCTGCCGGACTGGATGACGGTGACGCATGGCGGCATGATAATCGGCCGTCCGCCTGTCGGTGCCGTCTCGATCGACATCCGCGTGTGGGGCACCTCGCGCGACGGTACGGTGAGCGACACGCTGAGGATCGACCTGCAGACGGGAACCGTGCTCGATCATGTCAGGGACCGGCGCGCCGATCTTGGGCCGGGGGCGCTGTTCTCCAGCCAAATGTTGGCCGAGGCGAACATTCATGGATCGCAAAGCGACCGGCTCTGGAGTGCCCTGCGCGGGCAATGATACCGACTGCGGCGACGCTGCGCCGTGTCCTTGAGCCCTCTAGCGGCAGCCGGATGAGCTTGCCGCCGAGGCGAGAAGCTGCCGTTGCGGATTAAAGGGACGGAAAGAAAATTGATGTAGTTGGGTTCTCTATTGTCCTGAGTTCCAGACCCGACCATCGATGAACGCAACTTGGCAGATACTGCTCGGAAACCTCGCCATCACCGCGCTAGCAATATCGCTGTGGTCGCACGCCTATTATCATACGCGTGCCCTGTCCGAGCGCCGGCGCAACCAGGCGTTCGGCATCGCCATGGGTCTTGGTGCGATTTGTTCGATGATGCTGGCGGTGCCGCTGGATCAAGGCGTTTTCGTCGATCTCCGCTATACGCTGGTGGCGGTTTCGGCCCTGTTTGGTGGCCCCTTCTCCGTGCTCCTGACGATCGTGATCGCCTCGGTGTTTCGCCTTTCTGAGGGCGGAGCGGGTGCGGTCGACGGCGTGATCAGCATATGCGTCGTGGGCATGGTCGGGCTCTGCGGCTACCTGATCGTGAGAAGGCGCAAGGTCAGGCTGGCCGATGCGGCCGTGCTTGGTATCGCGGTATCGGCCACGCTGCTGGTGGTCATGTCGGTGCTGACATCGCAGGCCAATGCACGCGCCGTTGAGCTCGTCGGGTTCCCGATCACGGTTCTCAATTTCCTCAGCATCATGATCGCCGCCTTCGTTCTGATCCAGTTCGAAAGAATGGCGCATGACCGCGATATCCTGTCGGCGGCGCTGACACAGACGCCCGACTTTCATTACGTGAAGAACCGCGAAGGCAAGTTCGTCATCGTCAACAAGAACGTTGCCGAGCACCACCACTACCCGTCACCGGCGGCCATGGTCGGCGCGTCCGATTTCCAACTGGCGACGCAACGCCGCGCGGAGATGCTCTATGCCGAAGAGCAGGCCCTGATGGAGAGCGGGCAGTCGCAGTTGGACAAGATCGAGTATCTGAGCGAAGGCGGCCGCGATCGTTGCTATTCGACATCGAAAGTGCCGCTAAGGGATCGGACCGGCACTGTCATCGGGCTTGCGGGCGCGACGCGCGATGTGACTGAGGAACGGAAGATCGAGCAGGAACTGCGCGAGAGCAAGGATCTGCTGTCGCTCGCCATGGCCGGCATGTCGGATGGTTTCGCGATGTTCGATCGAACCGGCACGCTTGTGTTCAGCAACACGCAATATGCCGCGCTGTTTCCGCTTTCGGGTGAGGTGCGGGTGCCCGGAGCGAATATTCGCGAGATCCTGAAAAAGGTCGTTGAATCGAACGAGCGGCGGGACTTCCGGCAGGAGATCACCGATGAATGGTTATCGGAAGCCTCGGCCGCGCTGTTCTTCGACAAGGACGAGCAGCTCGAACTCTATGACGGACGTTGGCTGAGCCTTCGCACCCGCGTCGCCGACAATGGCATGGCGCTTGTTGCGGTCTCAGACATCACGACGATGAAGCAGGCCGAATTCGCGCTCAGGACAGTCGCCGAGCAGATGAAGAGCCTCGCAGAGACCGACGCACTGACCGGGCTGCTCAACCGCCGGGCCTTCGACCACGCGATGTCGGTTGCGGTCGAGCGAAGCCGCCTTGAACGAACGCCAATGGCGGTGCTGATGATCGATGTGGACCGCTTCAAGGCCTATAACGACACCTACGGCCATCCCGAGGGCGACGCGTGCCTGAAGGCAATCGCCGATTGCCTGCGCCGAACAATGAACCGTCCCCAGGACGTGCTGGCGCGGTTCGGCGGCGAGGAATTCGTGGTTCTATTGCCCGATACCGATGAGACCAAGGCGCTGGCCTTGGCGGAGCAATTCCGCAGCACCCTGCTTGCGCGGGCGATCGCTCACACCGGCAGCGAATATGGCGTGGTGACGGCCAGCATCGGCATTTCGGCCAAATCCAACTGGAAGCAGCAGATAAGCGCCGCCGAGCTTATTCTTGAGGCCGATCAGGGCCTTTACCAGGCCAAGCGCGACGGTCGCAATCAGGCTGTCGCCTGGAACCCGCCAAGGACGAGCAGAGCGGCGCGATAGCTATTGCGGCCGCCTCGCCGGCCTCCACTGCACACGTTTTCAGCCATTCCGCAAAGAAAAAGGCCGGGGCGAAACCGCACCGACCTTCCTCGACCCGTCTCGACAACGACTGCCAGTACCTCCGTGGTCAGCCGTCAGAGACGAATTATGTAAGTTGAGTGTAACGCAACTTCTGGGAAGTTCAAGCGCCATTTATGGGTTCGTTTTGCGCGAAGACTACCTATTTCGGTCAGCCTGAAACGATTGCGGAAAGCCGATCGAGGTCGACAAGCTTGACCTCAAGCGGAACCGGATCGGCCTGTGCGGCGCGAAACCACTCGGCTGCCTCACGCACCCGGTCGCCGTGCGGCTGTGGATAGGAGCCAAGCCGGATGACCCACTCCCGGACCGTTTCACGTTCCATGCGGCCCGCCAAATAGCGCGCATGAACGGTCTTTGCGGAGGCGATGAGATCGGAAACGCTGTTCAAGAATTGTCCTCAAATTGATGGTTAAGTCCGATGAGTCGCGCCGTTGCGCATCTCAAGCTCAGACCTCTTCCTTCTTCTTGACCTTCACCTTCGGCTCCACCGGCGCATCGGGTGTTGGCGCAAGCAGCTTGCGCAGAGATGAGATCTTGTCCTTGACCAGCGGGCGGAAGCGCGTGGCGCGAAATGGCATGTCGGCGGCTCCGTAGCCCTCCGGACCGTCATCGTTGCCGCGATGCAGTTCCTCAAGCTTCACGCCGAAGAAGGTACCGTCGATATAGTGCGTGTATTCGCCGACCCAGCGCAGCGTGTAGATTTCGCCCTTGCGAATGCCCTGGTCGATGCTGACATGCTTGAACGTGTCATCGATGCACACGACCTTCTGGCCGACATGAAAGTCGTAGCTCATTTCACCAACCTCAACTTCACCCGCCGGCACCGGGAGGTGCGTCGTTCTTCATGAATTCCGGATATTGAACAACTTCCGTCTCGACGGTGTCGAACGACTTGCCCGCCGATTGCGCCAGCCGCACGCCCGGCCCGCCTGATATCAATTCTCCGTCCGATTCGAAGATGATGCCTGAGGCTTCGAGCGCCTGCCTGACGGCGAGACGCGTGCTGTCAGCGCTTTCGGCCCCGCGCTCGATATGGTCGAGATCCGCTACGGAGATGCCGGCGGCGTCGGCCAATTCGGCTTGCTGGAGGCCGAGCATCGCGCGGGCGCCACGTATCTGTGCTGACGTTATCATGATGATTTTATATAACCGGATCGATCTCTTTCTCAAGCCGGCCCACCGCTTAGGCCTGGCAGCATCGCTCCCACTCCGTCAATAGCTGCATGATCTCGATCGAATCGGAAAGGCGCGGCGAGGGGCGCGGCGCCTGCTTCAGCCCCTTCCGCAGGCAGTCTTCCACGAGGCGAACCTGATGGCCGAAGGCGTCGTGGTCCGACGGGACGACGATGCGCTCTATCGGCAGGCCGTATTCCTCAATCTCCAGCAGATTGTCGCCGGCAACGGGCAGCCACGGATTGGTGAGGAAGCGGACCGAGGCGCGGTCGCCGCGCACCGTGAAATCGAACGCCATGCCGTAGCTGTCCGTCGATTGCAGCGTCGCCAAAACGCCCGAGCCGAAGCGGGCGGTGAGCGCCGCGTCACAGATGTTGCCGTCGTGGCTCGACCGGTTGCCATGTCCCGAGATCACGCGATCCGCGAAGGCGTCGGCGCCGAAGGCCGTCTGAATGACGTAGTGCATCAGCGAGGCCGGGTAGCAGCCGAGATTATAGAGCGTTCCGCCGCCCGCGGGATTGACGACCCGCCAGATATCCGCGGCATAGGCGCCCGAGATCGAGCGTATGGTGCCGAGACGGCCGGACCGGATGATATTGCCGAGCTCGGCGATCACGGGATGGCTGAGATACATCAGCCCTTCGAGAAAGAAGATATCGGCCTGCTCGACAGCGGCGGCAAGCGCATGCGCCTCTTCCATCGTCGTGGTCAGCGATTTCTCCGACAGCACCGGCTTGCCGCGCGCCGCCGCCTTGATGACGGCGTCGTGGTGCACGTTGTTGGGTAGACCAACGTAGATCACGTCGATATCGGGATCGTCGACGATCGCATCAATGTTCGAATGCCTGACCGAGATACCGTAGCGGCCGGCAAAGGCTGCGAGGCGCTCGGGATCGCGACCGAAGACCGCACCGATCACCGATCCGTCGCTGCCATTGATGGCCTCTGCCACCGTGTTTGAGATGAAGCTCGTTCCGAGAATTCCCCAGCGCAGCATTCCGTGTCGCCTTTCACCAGCATTTCCGCGTGACAGCTGGTTCTATAGCCGGATCGGTCGATCAGTACAGGGGCTTCGTGCTCCGACTGCCATCTTGAGAGCTCCGCGCCAAGCGCATGGCGCATGGCTGCCCTGCGCAAACTTGCCTACCGTTTAGGCGCGGGGGTGTGTATATACATATCCATCGAAGCGATGCATCCTCCTCCCGCAGAGCTTCGACCTTGCAAGTGCCTCACTCCTCCTCCCAGAGGGACTTGCGCGAACAGTAGCACTCCTCCTCCCAGCTGCTGTTCATTTGTTTTAAAAAGCCTGTCGCACCTCCTCCCGCGACAGGCTTTTTTATTTTCTGCTCTATCCCAAGACTATCTCAGGACACCGACACAGGCTTCGAGCGCAAGCGGCTCGCCGTTGCCGGATCAGCGCGCCGGCAAAGCTGCGGCGGCAGGCCTTTCATGATGAGTTCGGCATCGGCGACGGCCATCGTGCCGAGTTCGTAGAAGGCATCGCGCGTGCCGCCGGTACGGTGCGCCGAGAGCAGCAAGCCCGGCAACTCGCGCACGGGGTCGTCAGCCGCGGCGGGCTCTTCCGGAAAGACGTCGGTCGCGGCGATGATGTGGCCGGATTTCACCGCTTCCAGCATCGCGGGAAAATCGACCACCGCCGCGCGGCTCATCAGCAGAAAGGCGGCGCCCGGCTTCATCAGCTGAAACTCGCGACGGCCGATGAAGCCCTCGTTCTCGCTGGTCACGCTGGCGAAGACGAAAACCACCTGGCTCTCGCTCAATGTCTCGTCCAGGCTCGATGGCATGCAATCCAGCCGCTCGATGATCTCTTTGGGTAGCCATGGGTCGAACACGCGCACCATGTTCTTGAACGGGCGGATCAGATCACGCAACTGCCTGCCGAGATCGCCGAAGCCGATGATCCCGACCGGCGCGCCCGCGAAGCGGAAGACGCCGTCGTTGCCGGCCAGCCCATATTGTTCGGTTCCCGCACGGAAGTCGCGGTCGGCCCGGGTAATGCCGCGGGCAAGATCGAGCGCCATGCCGAGCGCTGCCTCAGCCACGGGCGATGCGAAGGCCGATGCCGGGGTGATCACCCAGATGCCGCGTTCCACGCAGGCTTGGTAGTCGATATTCGGCATGAAATTGGATTCGACGTTGACGATCGCCTTCAGCTTCGGCGCCCGGTCCAACCGCTCGCGCGGCATGTCCGTCTGCCCGAAGATCAGCACCGTCTCGGGAAGCAATGCGTCGACCTGCTCAGCCGGCATCTGCCGATCTTCGGAAATCACCAGCTCACCGAGATTTTCCAGCCGGCGGCGAACATCCGGCTTCATGATCAGATCGAGCGTTCGTGGCAAAGGGTCCACTAGAACAATATTGCGGCTCATCACGTCCTCCTCCATTCCCTGGGAGCAAGACTTATCAGCAAATGCCGCTTGGAACAGGGGGCTGCCGGCCGGTCATCGTAAAACGACGAGAGGCCGCTGTGCGGGCAGCGGCCTCTCGTTTCCATTCTGTCCGGCGCCCGACAGCTCAGTCAGGCGATGTCGTGCATCTCACGCAAACGGTTCGGTCGGGCTCTTGCCCGGCTGCGTGAACCATGCCGCGCCTGTCTCGGTCATGTGGATATGATCTTCGAGACGGATTCCGTAACGGCCGGGGAAAACGATCATCGGTTCGTTCGAGAAGCACATGCCAGTCTCAAGCGCCATCTGGTTGCCGCGCACGATATAGGGCTCCTCGTGGATTTCCAGGCCGAGACCGTGGCCGGCCCTGTGCGGCAGACCGGGCAGCGCGTAATCAGGCCCAAGGCCATGGCGAACCATAACCGCGCGGGCCGCGTCATCCAGGCTCGAGCAGGCGGCGCCGAGCTTGGCCGCGTCGAAAACGGCCTGCTGCGCCTCGCGCTCGATCGCCCAGGCGCGGGCAAAATCCGCATCCGGCTCGTCCAGAACATAGGTGCGCGTCAGATCGGAATGATAGCCGTCGATACGGCATCCGGTGTCGACCAGAATGACATCGCCGGCCGCATAGGTCTGCTCGCCGTCAGCGCCATGCGGCAGCGAGGTCGCTTCGCCGAAGGAGACGATGCAGAAGCTCGATCCGCCCGCAGCACCAAGCGCGCGGTGCTGTTCGTCGATATAGCGCACGACATCCGAAGCCAGGACGCCGGGCTTGATAAAGGCATGCGCGCGGCGGTGAACTTCCAGCGTCAGGTTCATCGCGTACTGGATGATGCCGATTTCGGCCACGGACTTGCGCAGGCGGATATCGCGGATCAGGCGGGCGCCATCGACAAGACGTTCCGCGCCGAGTGCTTTGGCAAGCGCGTGGTAGACGAACAGTGGCAAGGCGTCGTCGAGCGCAACGCGGGCCTTCGCCGTGAGCAGGCCGGCCACGGTCTCGGCGCTGTTTTCGTCTTCCTCCCAGGTCACGATCGCGCCGTCGAGTTTCGGCAGGCTGTCCACGCGGCTGCGCTCGAAGCCAGGCACGATGTAGAAGAGGTCCGCCTGAGTGATCAGCGCGCCGACCAGCCGCTCGCTCTGGTGCCAGACAAGGCCGGTGAAATAGCGCAGGCTCTCCGTCGAGCCGAGGAGCACGGCGTCCACGCCGGCGGCACCCATGCGGTTGCGCAGCGTCGAAAGCCGCTCGCGGCGTTCGGTTTCGGAAATCGGGGCGGGGCGGGCGGTGGCCGACATGGCTATTCCTCTTGATATCGATCTGCTGGCTTGCCGGCGCACCTGCACCGCCATGTCAGCAATCAAGTCGCGGCTTGATCGCGCGCAGCTAGTCCTGCTCCAGCCGTCAAGTCAACCGGAAGCGGGCTGTCGATGTCAGTTGTTACGGCTGGCGCGTGGCCAGAAGCTCGACCTTGCGCACGAGGTCGGCGACCGAGCGAACCTCCATCTTGCGCATGACGTTGCCGCGATGGAGCTTGACGGTGATCTCGCTGATCCCGAGATCATAGGCGATCTGCTTGTTCATCAGCCCCTTGCTGACCGCCATCATCACCTCGCGCTCGCGTGGGGTCAGCGTCTCGGCCAGGGTGACCACGGCATCGCCCTCGGCATTGTCGCGGCGTTGCACCGCGTCGCGCTCGATCGCCGTGGAGACGGCATCGAGCAGATCCTGATCGCGAAACGGCTTGACGAGAAAATCCACCGCGCCGGCCTTCATCGCCCGCACGCTCATTGGAATGTCGCCGAAACCGCTCATGAACACGATCGGGAGCTTGCTTCCCATGCGCTCCAGCTGCCCCTGGAAATCGAGGCCGCTTAGCCCCGGGAGACGAACGTCGAGCAAGATGCATCCGGGTCGCTTCAGATCCGCGCCGGCAAGAAGCGCTGCGGGGCTGTCGAAAGCGGACACATCGATCCGGACCGACTGAAAGAGATCGACAAGCGCCTCGCGCACGGAAATGTCGTCGTCGACGATCAGCACCATGGGGGATACAGGCTGCACCACGGTCGCTCGTCGCGTGTCACTCACGGTATGTCTCCAGAGCTGGGTCATTTCGCGGAGCCTCCCTCATCCTGTCGCTTAAAATGCGGGCGTGCTCGTCCCTGCACGTTGTGCCCGCATCTTTGCAGCGAAGCAACCATAGCCAGACATGAAGATCGGCCACACTATACTTAGGTTTGGGGGCTCGGGGCGTGGCCCTGGGGTGGCGCGCCCTCAGAATGTCGGTGGCGTGCAGGCGCTGATCACCTCGCATGGGACCGGTCCGACGCAGCGAAAGCGATGCGGGCGCCGGCTCTCGAAATAATAGGCGTCGCCGGGGCCCAGGATGCGGCGCTCGTCTTCGACAGTCACCTCCATGCGGCCCGAAAGCACGATGCCGCCTTCCTCGCCTTCATGAACCAGCATGACCTTGCCGGTGTCGGCGCCCGGCTGGTAGCATTCCTTGAGGATCTGCAGCTGTCGACCGAACAGGCTCTCGCCGATCTGCCGATAGGAAATCGGCCCCTTGCCGATCTCGACCAGCTCCTCGGCAGCGTAAAACGCCTTGCGCGATTTCTGCGGTTCGAAGGCGAAGAACTCGGCCAGGCCAATCGGGATTCCATCGAGAATGCGCTTCAAGGCGCCCACCGATGGGTTGGATGAATTGGATTCGATCAGCGAAATGGTGGAGTTGGTGACGCCCGCCCGCTTCGCCAGTTCGCGTTGCGAAAGATTATAAAGCGTGCGCAAATGGCGCAGGCGCTGGCCGATATCGACGGACATGGTGTTTCCAAGGTTTCGAGTGTTCGAAATATAACAACATTCGATTTGGGAAGCCATGATTTTCAAGGGGTTGAAAACAGCGAGAAAAGGGCTTGTTCGAGAATCTGAATTGGCCGATCACTTCATCATCACCATTCCGGAGAGACCTCATGGACCAGATCAGCAAAGCAAACAGCCCGTCGCTCGATAACTTCTGGATGCCGTTCACGGCCAACCGCCAGTTCAAGGCGGCCCCGCGTCTGCTCGCCTCGGCAGAAGGCATGTATTATACCGATGTCGACGGTAATAAGGTGCTGGATGGTACCGCCGGTCTTTGGTGCGTGAATGCCGGCCACGGCCGCAAGCGGATCGCCGAGGCGGTCGAGCGTCAGCTGATGACCATGGATTTCGCCCCCACCTTCCAGATGGGCCATCAGATTGCTTTCGATTTCGCCGAGCGCCTTGTCAAGATCGCCCCCGGTGGTCCGAGCGCGCAGCTTGATCGCGTATTCTTCACCGGTTCCGGTTCTGAATCCGTCGATACCGCGCTGAAGATTGCCATCGCCTATCAGCGCGCCATCGGGCAGGGCACCCGCACCCGCATCATCGGTCGTGAGAAGGGCTATCACGGCGTCGGCTTCGGCGGCATCTCCGTTGGCGGTCTCGTCAACAACCGCCGCGTCTTCCCGCAGATCCCGGCCGATCACATGCGCCATACGCTGGACGTCGAGCGCAATGCCTTCAGCAAGGGCCTCCCGGCCCATGGCATCGAGCTTGCCGAAGATCTGGAACGTCTGGTCGCGCTGCATGGCGCCGAAACCATCGCGGCTGTCATCGTCGAGCCGATGTCCGGCTCCGCCGGCGTTATCCTGCCGCCCAAGGGCTATCTCGACCGCCTGCGTGCGATCGCCGACAAATACGGCATCCTGCTGATCTTCGACGAAGTCATCACCGGCTTTGGCCGTCTCGGTACGCCATTCGCGACCGATTACTTCGGCGTCGTGCCCGATCTCGTCACCACGGCCAAGGGTCTGACCAACGGCGCGATCCCGATGGGCGCGGTGTTTGCAAGCCGCAAGGTCTATGACGCGATGATGACCGGCCCTGAGAATGCCATCGAGCTCTTCCATGGCTACACCTATTCCGGTCACCCGGTTGCCAGCGCCGCCGGCATCGCCACGCTTGAGGTCTACGAAGAAGAAGGCCTGCTGACGCGCGGCGCCGGTCTCACGGAAACCTGGCAGGAAGCGCTTCACTCGCTGAAGGGCCTGCCGAACGTCGTCGACATCCGCAACCTCGGCCTGGTCGGCGCCATCGAGCTCTCGTCGCGCGAGGGTGCGATCGGCGCCCGCGCCTATGACGTCTTCGTTGATTGCTTCAAGAAGGGGCTGCTAATCCGCGTCACCGGCGACACCATCGCGCTCTCGCCGCCGTTGATCATCGAAAAGGATCAGATCGAGACGATCGTCTCGATTATCGGCGACGCGCTGAAGCGCGCAGCCTGATCAATTCGTTTCGGGCCTCGTTTTGACGAGGCCCGAAACACACATCGTGACTGCTACGCGGTCGCGCCAATGACCGTCACCGGGACGCCCTTGTAGGCTGGTGTGCCCGAAGTACGGTCGTAGGCCGAGAGCGCGATCAGCGCGTTCATCTCAGGGTAATAGCCGGCGATCGATCCTTTCGGGATATTGTACTCGATCGCGGTCAGGCCGTGCGCGCTGCGCGACTTTCCGTCCGCCGACGGCAGGGAGACGACATTGATGATGTCGCCATCCGCCAATCCGCGTTTCGCCAGATCATCCTTGTTCATGAAAATGACGTCGCGGCGGCCGAAAACGCCGCGGTAGCGATCGTCCATGCCGTAGATCGTGGTGTTGTACTGGTCGTGGCTGCGCAGCGTTGTCAGCACGAGTGCGTCAGGGTTCTTCACCAGCGGGTCCTCATGCAGGCCACGGCCGATGAGGAAATTCGCCTTGCCGCTCTCCGTCTTCCAGCGACGCTCGGAGGCCGGCACGTCCAGCCGGAAGCCGCCGCGAACCCGCACACGCTTGTTGAAGTCGAAGAAATCGGGAAAGACGATTTCGATCTTGTCGCGGATCCTGTCGTAATCGGCGACCATGCCATCCCAATCGATGCCATAGCGATCCCCAAGCGTCGTTTTCGCAATGCCGGCGACGATGGCGGGTTCGGATTTCAGCATCTCGCTCGGCGGGTTCAGGAAGCCGCGCGACGCATGCACCATCGACATGGAATCCTCGACGGTCACCGATTGCGGACCCGTCGCCTGGGTGTCGAGATCGGTGCGGCCAAGACACGGAAGAATGATCGAGGTCTTGGCGATCAGCAGATGCGAGCGGTTGAGCTTGGTGGTGATGTGTACCGCGAGGTCCAGCTTGCGCATGGCTTCGAAGGTGACCTCGGTGTCGGACATGGCGACCGCCAGATTGCCGCCGAGGCAGATCAGCGCCTTCGAGGTGCCCTCCATGATCGCTTCGACGGATTCGATCGCGTTGTGTCCCTTCAGGTCGGTCGGGCGGAAGCCAAAGGCCCGCTCCATTCCGTCGATCAGCGCCTTGTTCGGGATCTCGGTGATGCCGACCGTCCGGTCGCCCTGAACGTTGGAATGACCGCGCAGCGGGCAGATGCCGGCGCCGGGGCGGCCGATATTGCCGCGCAGCATCAACAGATTGGCGAGTTGCTGCACATTACCCGTGCCGTTGCTGTGCTGGGTGATGCCCATGCCGTAGCAAAGGATGACGCTCTTGGCCTTCACGTAGACCTCGGCAGCACTCTTCAGCGCCTCCCGCGTCAAGCCGGATACGGTGACGATGCTGTCCCAGCTGGTGTAGTCGATATCCTCGCGCAGCGCCTCGAGGCCGGTCGTGTGCTCGGCGATGAAGGCGCGGTCGAGGACACCGGGGCCGCCGGCGGCGAGATCGGCATCATCGATCTCGAATACGCACTTCATCAAGCCCTTGAGTGCCGCGAGATCACCGCCGGTGCGGACCTGATGATAGGCCGAGGCAATCCGCGTCGACGACAGCGTCGCCATTTCGACGGGGTCCTGCGGCGAGGCGAATTTCTCGAGCGCGCGCTCCTTCAGCGGATTGAAGACGATGATCGGCACGCCGCGCCGCGACGCCTCATGCAGCGTCGCCATCATGCGCGGATGGTTGGTGCCCGGATTGTGGCCGAAGCTGAAGATCGCATCCGTGTGGTCGAAATCCTCAAGGAGAACCGTGCCCTTGCCGACGCCGATCGACTTCGGCAGGCCGACGCTGGTTGCCTCGTGGCACATGTTCGAGCAGTCGGGAAAATTGTTGGTGCCATAAGCGCGCACCAGTAGCTGATAGAGAAAAGCGGCCTCGTTGGACGCGCGCCCGGATGTATAAAACTCCGCGTGATGCGGGTCGTCCAGCCGGTTGAGCTCGGCGCCGATGCGCGCGAAGGCATCGTCCCATTCGATCACCTCGTAGCGATCGGTCTCGGCGTTGTAGATCATAGGATGCGTCAGGCGGCCTTCGTCCTCGAGCTCGTGGTCGGTCCATTCCCACAATTCAGACACCGTATGCTCTGCGAAAAAGCTCGGGTCGACACGCTTTGCGGTGGATTCCCATGTGATGGCCTTGGCGCCGTTTTCGCAGAACTCGAAGGACGAGGTGTGCTTGGGATCCGGCCACGCGCAACCGGGACAATCGAAGCCCTCGGGCTTGTTGGCCTTCAGGAGCGTTGCCGTTCCTTGAGCGACGACCTGTTGGTGGGCAAGCGTCTTGGCGACCGCGCGCAAGGCGCCCCATCCGCCGGCCGGTGCGTCGTATTTCTCAATTCCCTCGGGGCGCTTCTTCGCCATATTCCTGTTTCTCCACACTCGGTCCAGCCAGCATAACACCTGTCGATGCCGCACTGCACTATACCCAAGCATAGGATGTTGCCATAGCGCTATAAGCGGTGTCCGACGCCGCAAGATGCTCCTCGCTGATCGCTGAGGCATGAGAATGCCATACAAAAGCGGCCGGTACCTGTTGGTCCCAGCCGAGCGAGCGCCAAGCCGCTAATAATGTGTGATCACATAAAAACGGATTGGCGCAGGACCGCGCCAATCCGCAATGAAGAGCATGAGTTGTCAGCCGGCTGCTATCAGCCCACCAGTTCGCCAGCGCGGCTCGAAATGCGCCGCGAAACGGTCTTGAACGGATCACGCAGCGGAACGATAGGCGAAACGCTGAGCAACAGCAGAGCTTTCAGATGCTGCCGTCCGCTTTCTTCGCCGACCACAGGCGCGTAAGGCGCCATGCGGGGCCGGCGCTCGACCGGATAGAGCTTTTCGAGTTCGACAAAATTATCGAAGCTCTCGTAGTCGCTGCCGCGAAGCTGGAATGTCTCTACCGGCGTGCCATCGGCGATCACTACGTCATGGCTGTCGAGCAGCACGTTATAGTATTCGACCGTTTCCCTGCCATCCGGCAGGGCCAAGACAATCGAGCTGCCGTTGATCAGATCCTTGACGCGGACGAGAGCGCCATCGACATAAAGCGCGTGGCCGGCAGAGATGTAGAGATCCTGGCTCGGCATTCCGTCATCAAGCGCGCCCTTCGAGATGCGCACCGGCATGACGGTCGGGTGCCAGGACGCGACGCTCTTACGAAACGTTTGGCGGCCGATCCAGCGGATTGGCTTGGCTTCGCCCGAGATCGTTTCGACGAGATCGCCAAGGCGCAGATCCTCGATCGCGACTTCGCCCGATGGTGTTGCAATCAAGGTGCCGCGCAGCAGGCACTTCGCCCCGCCGTCACCACCACCCGAGTGTCCGCCGCCGGAATGGCCACCACCACCGCCGCCGCCGGAATAACCTCCACCGCCATGTCCGCCGCCGCGACCGCCGCCCCAATTACGTCCCATTGCTTTCGCGGGCGAAGAGGCGATTGCCATGGTCGCAACAGCGATTCCGGCAACTCTTGCGCTGGTAGCCGCCGCAACACCGAGAAAATGTCGGCGTGCGCGGTTAGAGGGTGTTTCTTCCGGGTCCATCGATGACATAATGCTCTCCGTCTTTTGGGTTACACCTATCTATTCCTGATTGCTGTTAACCATCGTACACCAACTTCATCCGCGATAAACTCAGCCGAATAGGTTCACAGCTACTCAAATAGCGGTAGGTAACATAGCGTGCGGAAAGTCGCGCGAATGTCCCGATATGGACAACCTATAAGAGATATTTTGCTGGCGGCCGTTCCTGCCGTTGGGCGCTCTTCTGCCTCGATTGATTGTGTTTCGGGATTCCTGCCACATCGGGAACGCCTTGAGCGTAAGGCATGGCGCTGCGCCGCTGCCTCGCCGTTCCCATGTCCAGGGTGGCGGTCAGCCGGCCTTGGCGATCGCGGGTGTGGAAGACGCCAGGCTGCCCGCGATGGCGTCCGCGACCTCGCCGAGTTCGGCGTCGGTCATCTGCACGAACAGCGGCAGAATGACCGTCCGGTTCTGGGCGTTGACGCTGTTCTGCAGATCGCCCGAGACCCGGTGCGAAGTCTCTGCCGCGTAGGCCGGCTCAAGATGGCTGTTCATGATTCCACGTCGCGTCGAAATGCCCTGATCGAGCAGCCCCTGCATGAACTCCTGCTGGTCAAGATGATCAGGCAGTGTCATGCAATAGCTCTGCCAGTTGCTCCGTGCCCAATCCGGCTCGAAGGGAGCGCGCATACCGTCCAGCTTTTCGAGCGCCTGCGTGTAGCCGGCCGCCAACGCACGCCGCTTGGCGACGATGTCAGGCAGCCGTTTCAGCTGCTCTCGGCCGACCGCGGCCTGCATGTCCGTCATCCGGTAGTTGAAACCGACTTCCGGGTAGCTTTCGTAGATAACCTGTTTGGAACCATGGCGCACGCTGTCGGTGACGCTCATGCTGTGCTGGCGCCAGAGGCGGAACTTGCGGTCATACTCCGGGTTCGCGGTCGTCAGCATGCCGCCGTCGCCCGTGGTCACCACCTTGCGCGGGTGGAAGGAGAAGCAGGCGATATCGCCATGCGGCTTGCCGATCTTCTCCCAGCGCCCCTTCCACAGGATCTCGCTGCCCGTTGCGCAGGCAGCGTCCTCGATAACGGGGATCGAATGCCGCTCCGCGATCGCGACGATGCGGCTCAAATCGCACGGCATGCCGAGTTGGTGCACGCAGATGATCGCCTTCGTGCGCGGCGTGATCGCCGCCTCGATCAGCTCGGGGTCGATATTGAACCCATCGGTCTCGATGTCGACGAAAACAGGCGTCGCGTTGCAATAGCGGATCGCATTCGCGGTCGCGATAAAGGAATGGCTGACGGTGATGACCTCGTCGCCGGCTTCGACGCCGACGGCAAGGAGTGCCAGGTGCAGCGCCGTCGTGCAGTTGGAGACCGCGCAGGCATGCGAGGCGCCGACGAAATCTGCGAACTCGCGTTCGAAGGCGGCGACCTCAGGGCCCTGCGTGACCCAGCCCGACAGGATGACGCGGCGAACCGCCTCGACTTCCTGTCCGTCGAGAACAGGTTTTGCGACAGGAATTTGACTCATGCCGCTTCTCCGGTGCTCAGCATCTTCTCATGCCGCCACCAGGCGACGAGATCGCGCAGGCCTTCTTCCATGCTGATTTCGGATTTGAAGCCGAGCATGCTCTCGGCCTTCACCGTCGAAGCAAGGCGACGGGGAACGGCATTGACCTTGCGCGCCGGCCCGTACTGCACGTCCATCGACGCGCCCATGACCTTCATCAGCAGTTCCGCGAGATCGCGCAGGCTGGTTTCTTCGCCGCTCGCCACATTGAACACTTCGTCGGTCACATCAGATTTCGCAGCAAGCAGGTTCACCCGTGCGATATCGTGGACATGCACGAAGTCCATGGTGGACAGGCCATCACCATGAATGATGGGCGGCAGGCCATTGGCGATGCGCTCCATCCAGCGGATCAGCACCTCGGTATAGACGCCATGCACATCCATGCGCGGCCCGTAAACGTTGAAGTAGCGAAGCGCGACGTAGCGCAGCCCGTACATCTCGGCGAAACTTCTGAGCAGCCCCTCGTTGAAGGCCTTGGCGGCACCGTAGATCGTGCGGTTGTTATAGGGGTGGTGATCCTCGGTGGTCGGGAAGCTCTCGGCAAGGCCGAGCACGGAGGCGGACGATGCCGCGACAACCTTGGAAACCTTTGCCTCCACGGCCGCCTCGAGCACATCGAAGGTGCCGCCGGCCAGAACATCGAAGGCCAGACGCGGCTCTTCGGCGCATTGCGTGATGCGGATGGCCGCCTGATGGAACACGGTGTCGATACCGGCGAATGTTTCCTTCAGCAGCTTGCGGTCGCGGATATCGCCCTCGATGATCGTGACGGGTGCTGCCTTGATCGCCTCGGCCAGATTTTCCCGGCGGCCACGCCCGAAGTTGTCGATGATGACGATCTCGCGGGGCTCTTCCAGCGCAACGAGGTCCGCGATATGCGAGCCAATGAGGCCCGCGCCGCCGGTGATCAGAATTCGCTGGTTCTTCATGACTACTCCACGCTTTTTACAGTTGAGGGATCGGAGTCTTCGCGCCACCGGATGAATTTCGCCGGCACGCCAGCAACGACCGAGAACGGCTCCACATCCGCCACGACCACCGCGCCGGCGCCTACAATCGCGCCCTTGCCGACGGTAACGCCCGGCAGGATGGTGGCGTTGGTGCCGATATCGGCCCAGGCGCCGATGCGCACCGGCTTGATTTCAAGATCGGTGCGGATGATCGGCACATCGACCGGAAGTGCCGTATGGCTGGAGCCAAGAACCTTGGCGCCCGGCCCCCAGCCGACGCATTCCTCAAGAATGAGATTGCGGGCGTCGAAATAGGCCTGCGGGCCGATCCACGTATTGTCGCCGATCTTGCAAGTTCCATCGAAACGGCCCTGGATATAGGCCTGGGCGCCGATAAAGACACCGTTGCCGATTTCGAAGGTTTCCGGATGCTTGAATCCGACGCCGCTGCCGACCTGCAGGCCCGAGCCGCAGGAGCGCGTGAAGCTGTTCCAGATCACCTTGCGCATGAACGCGTCGACGAAGCCATCACCATTGGCGAAGCGCGCGTAGAGTTCCACGAGCCCCGCCAGCCCATAGGTCTGGCGCAGTTCTTTGGCAAGCTCGCTCTGATAGAGCGGATCAGTAGCGTTTTCCTTCAGGCCGTGTACCGATTGGACAAGCCTGACGAGGGGGGCTGGGTCAGCTGACATAGGCGTCCTGCTCCACCGCGGCAACGACCTCTTCGACCTGGCGCATCGTCAGCTCCGGATAGATCGGCAGCGAAAGCACTTCGCGCGCCGCCGCCTCCGAAACCGGGAAATCGCCGACCTGATAGCCGAGATCGGCATGCGCTTCCTGTAGGTGAACCGGCACGGGATAGTGCAAACCTGTATGGATACCTTCGTCGCGCAACGCCTGCTGCAGGTGATCGCGATCAGGGGTGCGCACCGCGTAGACGTGATAGACATGGCGGCGGTCGCTTGCGGCAACCGGCGCTTGGACGCTTCTCGATCCGGCGAGCAGCGCCGAATATCGCGCGGCGCGCGTGCGGCGGGCTTCGGTCCAGTCTTCGAGATGCCTAAGCTTGATCCTGAGGATCGCGCCCTGAATCTCGTCCATACGGTAGTTGTAGCCCTTCATCACGTGGTGATAGCGCTTCTCCTGGCCCCAATCGCGCAGCATGCGCATCGCCTTGGCCTGCTCGTCGTCATTGGTGACGATGATGCCGCCTTCGCCGCAGGCGCCGAGGTTCTTGCCCGGATAGAAGCTGAAGCTGCCGGAAAGGCCGATGCTGCCGGCGCGTCTGCCCTTGTATTCTGCGCCATGCGCCTGGCATGCATCCTCGATGACGGGCAGGCCGTATTTGTCGGCGATCGCCTGAATGGCGTCCATATCGGCCATCTGGCCGTAGAGATGAACCGGAACGATCGCCTTCGTCTTCCGGGTGATCGCCGCTTCCAGCTTCGCAGGGTCCATGGTGAGCGTTACAGGCTCCACATCGACGAAAACCGGCCGGGCGCCCGTGTAGCAGATGGCCGCCGTCGTCGCGACGAAGGTCAGGGATACCGTGACGACCTCGTCCTCAGGCCCGACGCCGGCTGCGAGCAGAGACAGGTGCAGGGCGCTGGTGCCGGTGTTGACGGCGATCGCGTGCTTCGTGTCGCAATAGCGGGCGAATTCCTCTTCGAAGCGCGCGACTTCCTCGCCGAGCACATAGTGGCCGGAGGCAAGCACGCGGAGAACCGCGGCATCGACATCGTCCTTGATCGACGCGTATTGAGCCTTCAGGTCGAGCAACGGGATCATGCTATCAGCCTTGCCTGTTCGAGTTCGATCACACGGCCGCGCTGGGCGAGCGATTGCGTCGCGGCTTCGAGGATGCGCACCACGCGCAGGCCGGCGTGGCCATCGGCGAGCGGCTGCGTGTTGTTGGCGACGCAGTCGACGAACTGCTTCAGTTCGCGGCCGAGGGCTTCCGTCATGTCGAGCTGCGGTGCATACATGTCGCCGGTGCGGTAGCCGACGCGCATCTCGTACACCTTGTCGCCGTTCTGCTCGGCATTGCCGTTCAGCGTGATGCCCTTGTCGTAGACCTTGATCTTTTCGCTGGGCTCGAGATCGTCATAGACGATCATCTTGTTGCTGCCGCCGATCAGCGTGCGGCGAACCTTCACCGGCGCCAGCCAGTTTACGTGAATATGGGCGATCAGCTTACTTTCGAAAAACAGCGTCAGATACGCGATATTCTCGGGCTCGCCGGCCACATGTCCCATGCCGGTGGCCGACACCGCGACCGGCTTTTCCGGCAGCACATAGTCCATGATCGAGAGGTCGTGAACCGCCAGATCCCAGACAACGCTCACGTCGTGCTGGAAGAGGCCGAGATTGACGCGCACGGAGTCGTAATAATAGACGTCGCCGAGACCGGTCTCGATAATCTCCCGCATCTTGCGCACGGCGCCGGTGTGGATGAAGGTGTGATCGACCGCGAGGATCAGACCCCGGCGGTTGGCTTCTTCCACCATGCGCCGCGCCTCTTCCGAGGTCGAAGCCATCGGCTTTTCAACGAACACATGTTTGCCGGCCATCATAGCCTGCATGGCGAGCTTGTAATGGGCGAACACGGGTGTGGCGATCGCGATCGCGTCGACGCGGGGATCGCGCAGGACCTCGTCGAAATCATCGGTGATCTGGACGGTCGGATAGCGCATCTGCACGGCGCCCAACCGGTCCTTTTTAAGATCGCAGACCCACAAGAGCTGTGCGCCTGGCGTTTCCGCGAAATTTCGGACCAGATTGGGTCCCCAATAGCCATAACCGACGACGGCAATACCGATCATCGTGCCCTCCCAGATGACAGAATTTCGACTGGAGCGTCCTTGGCGCGGCCAATGACCCGCGCGGGAACGCCTGCTGCAATTGCGTATGCCGGAACATCCTTGGTCACGACCGCGCCGGCGCCGATCTGCGCGCCTTCGCCGATCGTGATGCCGGCGACGATGGTCGCGTTGCTGCCGATCGAGGCGTAACGTTTCACAAGCGTGGGGACGACCGCCCAATCGGCGTCCGACTGAAGGGAACCATCGAGATTGACAGCCCTCGGCTGAAGATCATTGGTGAACATGACGCCATGGCCGATGAACACCCCATCCTCGATCGTCACGCCCTCGCAAACGAAAGAGTGGCTGGAGATCTTGCAGTTTTCACCGATGACGGCGTTTTTCTGGATCTCGACGAAGGTGCCGACACGGGTACCGGTGCCAATCGAGCAGCCATAGAGATTTACAAGATCCGGGTGATGAATGACGACGTCGTCACCCAGCTTTACACTCGAAGCAATCATGCTCTGATGTCCTCACTCCACTCAATACAACGCCGGCTTTAACTCACGACAAACAGCGCGGGCCGATGACTTTCGTTACTCAAGAGAAAGCTTTTCACCGGGAGAGTAAAGGAATCAAAATGCGGTATACGGCTAATCGAAAGGCGTATTTATTTTAGAAATATTGCCTCGTCATACTGAGTTGCGAAAGTAATTTCGGCAGCTATATTTGCGAACAATATGGCGCCTCTGCAAATACGGTTGCCGTGTTTCGCGATGAATGGGCAGCCATGCGCAGCGCCCGCATACGAGAGGGTGGAGCTTTTGCTGACGAAAATTCTGGTAGGGGCAAACAGCAGGTCCAATGGCCTGTCGACGCGCACGGTTGCAACGTTGAAAGGCATTGGCCTCCAGCTTGATCGCCGAGGACGGCAAATCGGTCACATCATGTTGCGCGACGGCTGGAGCACCTTGGCCATGCGCGCGAGATCAAAGCTGTCCGACTGGATAAAGCCTAAAGGCTTTACCTGGCATGTCTTCCCCGAGGATGTGTTGAACGCTGACTTCACCCGACCGGCGACATTCGCCGTTCCGGCGGTTGAAGATGGCGCGCCGATCACAATCAATTGGATCGTCGGGCCCGCCGGGCCTGGGTCGGGCGGTCATACGACAATATTTCGCATGGTGAACTATCTTCAACGCATAGGGTATGACAATCGCGTCTATTTCTACGATCCCTATGGTGGGGACCAGAAATACTATGAAAGTATTGCGCGTTCGAGTTACGGCGTTACGTGCGAGATTGACAAGTTTGGCCCTGATGTAAAAGACGCGCATGCCGTCGTGGCGACCCATTGGCCGTCTGCATATGCCATGTTCAACATGAAGACAGCCGGAAAGCGCTTCTATTTCGTCCAGGATTACGAGCCCTCATTCTATCCCGTGGGGACCAATAGCGTGCTTGCGGAAAGCACCTATCGGATGGGCTTTCACGGGATTACGGCGGGTCGCTGGCTAACCGAGAAGCTGGCTGACGACTTTGGCATGGCTTCGGACTGGTTTCCCTTTGGCTGCGACACCAGTCGCTACCGCTTCAACCCATCTTCGAAGCGGAACGGAGTGGCTTTTTACGCGCGCGCCGGTACGCCGCGTCGCGCTGTCGAACTGGGCCTGCTCGCGCTCGAACTCTTCGCCAGACGTTGCCCCAATATTGAGCTTCACCTCTTCGGTGAGGATCTTGGCGTACTCCCCTTCAAGTACACCAATCACGGGCTCGTCTCTCCTGACAAACTCGGCGATATCTATAACAGTTGCTTCGCGGGCCTGACGTTGTCGCTTACAAACGTTTCGCTTGTTCCGCACGAAATGCTCGCCTGCGGGTGCATTCCCGTTGTCAATGATGCCGATCACAACCGGATCGTACTCGATAACGCCCATGTTCGCTATGCGCCGCTTTCGCCGCATGCTCTTGCGGATGCATTGCATGCGGTCGTGACGATGCCGGATTTCGGGTCAGCGTCGCGGCAGGCGGCGGAGAGCGTTCATTCGACGTCCTGGGATGTGGCAGGCGAGGCCGTAGACGAGGCATTTCGTCGAGCACTTAATGTCGAGACGCGGTGATCTTGAAGATCGGCATACGGCACCATTGAGCCTGTGATGATGGATTGGGCAATCCGCCCAATCCCATGTTTTGCAATTGTGCCGGCGCTGTTGTTGCTGGTCGATGCCGAGAATTCGACCATGATACGGTAGAAGTACACGTGCTTTACTGAACTGTTGTTGCGTCCAGAGCCATGTTGAGTTCCAGCACGTTTACGGTGGGTTCGCCCAGAAGGCCGATCTCGCGCGTCTGGATGGCGGCATCGACGATGCGCTTCACCCTCGGCTCGTCGAGGCCTCGAGCCTTGGCTACGCGCCCTACCTGGAAATAGGCGGCCTCCGGCGAGATATGCGGGTCGAGCCCGCTGCCGGATGCGGTGACGAGATCGACGGGAACCTGTGCGTCGGGATTGGTCGCTTTCGCGGCATCGTAGTCGGCTTTCACGCGATCGATAAGCTTCTGGCTGGTCGGTCCAAGGTTGGAGCCGCTGGAGGCGGAGGCATTATAGCCATCGCCAGCCGCCGAGGGGCGCCCATGAAAATACCGGTCGCTGGTGAAGGCTTGCCCGATCAGCCTAGAGCCCACGACCGTGCCGTTCTTTTCAAGCAGACTGCCGTTGGCCTGCGCCGGGAAGAGGGCTTGAGCCGCGCCGGTCATCGCAAGCGGGTAGACAAGGCCGGTAATCGCGGTGGTCGCGACGATCAGGACGATTGCGGGGCGAAGTTGGTTCAACATTGTCGTGAACTCCTGGTAGGTCAATGGTTGGGAAGGTCGACGTTCGGTCCGGGCGCTACGCCAGGCCGAGCGCCGCGACGATCACGTCGATTGCCTTGATGCCGATGAACGGTACGATGATGCCGCCGAGACCGTAGATGAGAAGATTGCGCGAGAGCAGCGCGCCGGCGCCGATCGGGCGATAGCGCACGCCTTTCAGCGACAATGGAATCAACGCGATGATGATCAGGGCGTTGAAGATGATCGCCGACAGGATCGCGCTTTGCGGGGTCGACAACCCCATGATGTTCAAGACGCCGAGCTGCGGGTAGAATGTCAGGAACATCGCGGGAATGATCGCAAAGTATTTCGCAATGTCGTTGGCGATCGAGAAGGTCGTCAGCGCGCCGCGTGTCATCAGCAGCTGCTTGCCGATTTCCACGATCTCGATGAGTTTCGTCGGGTCGCTATCGAGATCGACCATGTTGCCGGCCTCTCGAGCGGCGACTGTGCCGGTATTCATCGCGACCCCGACGTCAGCCTGGGCAAGCGCGGGCGCGTCATTGGTGCCGTCGCCGCACATGGCGACCAGTTTGCCCTTCGCCTGTTCCTCGCGCATCAGCGCCAGCTTCATCTCTGGGGTGGCCTGAGCCAGAAAGTCGTCGACGCCGGCTTCCGCGGCAATAGCCGCAGCGGTCAGCGGGTTGTCACCAGTTATCATCACCGTACGGATACCCATACGGCGCAATTCGGCGAAACGCTCGCGGATGCCGCCCTTGACGATGTCCTTCAGCTGAACAATGCCCAGCAGCCGGCCGTCACGGGCAACGGCGAGCGGTGTTCCACCGCTTTTTGCCACTTCGTCGGCGATCGTCTTGAGTTCGCGCGCGGCGGCATCGTCGATGTGCAGCGCAACGGCGGCACTGCCTGCGGCGGAAGCAGGGTAGCTGCTGACATAGGCGAGCATGGAATCGACCGCACCCTTGCGGATGGACGATCCGTCGAGATCGACGCCACTCATACGGGTCTGCGCGGTGAACGGCACGAACGTTGCCTTCAAGCTGCTCATGTCGCGGCCACGGATCGCATATTTCTCCTTGGCGAGTACCACGATCGAGCGACCTTCCGGTGTCTCATCGGCAAGCGAGGCAAGCTGTGCGGCATCGGCAAGTTCCTGTTCGCTGATGCCACGTACGGGATGGAAGGCGGTTGCCTGTCGGTTGCCAAGCGTGATCGTGCCCGTCTTGTCGAGAAGGAGCGTGTCGATATCTCCCGCCGCCTCCACGGCGCGGCCGGACATGGCAAGCACGTTGAAGCGCACCAGACGGTCCATGCCCGCAATTCCGATCGCAGAAAGCAGCGCGCCTATGGTCGTCGGGATCAGCGTCACGAACAGCGCGACGAGTACAATGATTGGTATCGAGCCGCCGGCGTAGGCGGCAAAGCTCGGGATCGTTGCCGTAGCAAGCACGAAGATCAGCGTCATGCCGGCGAGCAGGATGTTGAGCGCGATCTCGTTCGGTGTCTTCTGTCGCTGCGCGCCTTCGACCAGCGCGATCATACGGTCGATGAAGGTCGAGCCGGATGCTGCCGTGATACGCACGCGAATTTCGTCGGAGAGAACCTGCGTGCCGCCGGTAACGGCCGATCGGTCGCCGCCGGATTCGCGGATAACGGGAGCGGACTCGCCCGTAATTGCTGCCTCGTTCACGGAGGCCACGCCTTCGATCACTTCGCCATCGGACGGTATGATGTCGCCGGCCTCAACCAGGACGATATCGCCGACCTTCAGGCTGGTGCCCGGAACCATCTTGTAGCTGGTACGGCTGCCGTCGGCCAAGAGCTTGGCCTGCGTTTCCGTTCGGGACCGTCTCAGGGAATCCGCCTGCGCCTTGCCGCGGCCTTCCGCGACCGCCTCGGCGAAGTTGGCAAAGAGCACGGTGAACCAGAGCCACAGGTTGATCTGGAACGAAAAGCCGAGATTGCCGCGCCCCAGAACCAGGTCGCGGAGAAAGAGTGTGGTCGTCAAAACGGAGACCGTGGCGACGACGAACATCACCGGATTGCGCGCAAGCGTGCGTGGATCGAGCTTCCTGAAGGAGGCGCCCACGGCTGGAACGAGGATGCGAGTATCCAGAATACTCGCGGATTTTGACTGGCTCATAAGAGAGACTCCAGCTTTCGATAGGAGAACAATGGGATCGGACGCTGCCGATCAGCCAACGAGAATTTTGAGCGTGCAGGCGAGCACCAGAACGGACGCCATCATGATGAGGATGATGTCGGTTCCTCTTGTCTCCGGCGGTCGCTCACGCCCCGGGCTTCCGTGGCGTGATGCTGATTTTCGTCGCTCGTGACGCAGGATCATGGGGTGGCCCTAGAAGGTTTTCCCGGAAATCATTGTCAGGTGCTCGACGACTGGCCCAAGCGCCAGGGCAGGGAGGAAGGTCAGGCCACCAACGATGATGATCGTACCGACGAGCATGCCGACGAAGAGGGGGCCGTCTGTCGGGAATGTTCCCGCCGATGCCGGCACGGTTTTCTTGGAGATCAGCGACCCCGCGATTGCCAGAGCCGGGATGATGACCAGGAAGCGGCCCATCAGCATGCCCAGGCCGAGCGTGATATTGTACCAGGGCGTGTTTCCGGTGAGCCCGCCAAATGCCGAGCCGTTGTTTGCCGCAGCCGACGTATAGGCATAGAGGATCTCGGAGAAGCCATGCGGCCCGGCGGTTCCGACTGATGCGACCGCGGACGGCAGCACGCTGGAGATCGCGGTGAATACGAGCATGGCCAGCGGCAGGCATAGGATGGCGAGCACGGCCATTTTCATTTCCTTCGCCTCGATCTTCTTGCCGAGATATTCCGGCGTGCGGCCAACCATGAGGCCCGCAACAAAGACGGCGACGATGATGAACAGGACGATGCCATAGAAGCCGGCACCGACGCCGCCGACAATCACCTCACCAAGCTGCATGTTGATCAGCGGGATGAGACCACCAAGAGCCGTGAAGCTGCCGTGCATGGCGTTGACCGCGCCACAGGACGCTGCCGTTGTGATAACCGCGAAAAGCGAGGACATGGCGATGCCGAAACGCACCTCTTTGCCTTCCATGTTGCCGCCACCCAGGCCGAAGGCGTGCATGAGCGGATTTCCCGCGGTTTCCGCCCAATAGGTCACGCCGACGCCGACGAGGAAGAGGAGCCCCATGGCGGCGAGAATGGCCCAACCCTGGCGCTGATTGCCAACCATGCGGCCGAAGACATTCGTAAACGCGGCGCCGATTGCGAAGATCGAAACCATCTGCAGCATGTTCGAAAAATTATCCGGATTCTCGAACGGGTGGGCTGAGTTGGCGTTGAAGAATCCGCCGCCGTTGGTGCCGAGCATCTTGATAGCCAGCTGTGAAGCGACAGGCCCCACCGCGATCGTCTGTGAGGCACCTTCGAGAGTGGTTGCGTTGACATAGGCGCCAAGCGTCTGCGGGACACCGAGATAGACATACACTAGCGTCAGAACGATGCAGACCGGCAGCAGGACGTAGAGCGTGGCGCGGGTCATATCGACCCAGAAATTGCCGATCGCCCTGCCCGAAGCACGCGCAAAGGCGCGGATCAGCGCGACGGCAATCGCCATGCCTGTGGCCGCCGAAACGAAGTTCTGCACGGTAAGACCCATCATCTGGGTCAGGTAGGACATGGTGCTCTCGCCGCCGTAATTCTGCCAATTGGTGTTTGAGACAAAGCTTGTGGCGGTGTTGAAGGAGAGTTCCGACCCAACGGCTGGCATGCCCGCCGGATTAAGGGGCAAAATACCTTGGAAACGCAGCAGAAGGTAGAGAACGAACGTCCCAAGCAGATTGAACATCAGCAGGGCAAATGCGTAGGACGTCCAATGTTGCTCTTCGCGCTCGCTGGTGCCCGCGATGCGATAAAGTCCCCGCTCAACGGGGGCGAGGACTGGAGAAAGGAACGTGCGCTCGCCTGTGAAGACACGGGTCATGTAGCCACCGAGTGGTTTGACGAGCGCAATGATGATCCCGCAATACAGCAGGATTTGTAACCATCCAATGAGGGTCATGAGACGAAACTTTCAGTGCGGGCGGCTTTCGTCAGAAGCGCTCCGGGCGAATGAGGGCGTAGGTGAGATAAACGGTCAGAAATACCGTCACCGCACCGCTTAGGATGTAGTCGACAATCATGGCGAAGATCCTCGGTTCAGAGCGTGTCGCATGCCTTGACGTAGGCGAAGCAGAGCGCGAAAAAGATCACGGCGGTGCCGATCAGAACGATGTCCATCATCGGTCACATTTCCTTCCAGCTGTTTTGAAACGGCGAGAGCCACATGGGACCTCGTGCCGACGGAAGACGATGTTCCGCGGTACTGTTATGCGGCCGATCCGCATAAACGATCGAGATTGAAGCCCGACGCCATAAATAAAAAAGCTATAAAGATTCCCGTCTCCAAGACGCCGGCGCGATGATCCGCGACCGGAACGGGCCTGCCGGCTGGAGCGTATGAATTGGAAAAAGACAGCGGTGGCTCGTCATCAAGTCTGTCCGCGGCGCAGCGGACAGCGCGTCAAAGGTAACAACGCGGGAAATATACGCCTGTCCTGCGGGACCAATGGTATTCAACGCGGTTGAAGATCTCGGTTTCCGCGAACCTGCGCAACCGGCCCTCGTAGTGGGACAATGACTTTTGCAAGGGACCGCGATGCGGTGCCTGAGCGGCCATGAGCGCGCGGTATCGACGCGTTCGAACCACATTCGGATAGAGTGCTACGGCGAACTCGCGGTACTCCGTCGGGCTGGCGTCATCGGCGACCGGGAATTCACACAGGTTGCGTGCGTGCTGGATTGCGGTGAATGCAAGCGCACGTTTGCCAAGAGTATGCAGCTCATCGCGCTCCGCCAAGTCCGCCCCTTCTTTTTCGAAGGTCGATCGCATGGCCTCGCGCCGGCCGATCAGATCGAACAGGAATCCCGCGTGGATCGTCCGCTGCATGCTTTGCGCATGTGTCCGGTAGTAGGCCTGGTCGGTACCGTTCACACGCCCGATATCGGAGATCGAAGCGATGCGCATCCACATTTCCATGTCGCCAGAATGCGGAAGTGTCGGATCGTAGCCGCCGATTCTCTTCTGGATGCTCGCGCGAACAACCGCCTCCGGACAGACGAGAAAGTTCTTACCCGACTCACAGACCTGCCGTATCCATTTTGCCCCCGGCCAGATCGATGTCCCTGTCTGAAGTGTCCGGGCATCGGGGCGTTGCTGGGAGTTGAACGAGATCGCCTGACCGTACGTCATTCCAATGTTCGGGTTTGCTTCCATCAATGCTGTAGCGCGTGACAAGGCGCCAGGCGTCAAAAGATCATCGGCCGACAGCAAGACAAAGTAATCGCCAGTGATCTGGGATATGCCCTCGTTGTAGGTTGCGATATGCCCCTTGTTCACCTCGTGGCGAATGACCCTCACACGGCTGTCCTGGCTCAGCTTCCGGCAGACCTCGGGCGTGTTGTCGGGCGAGCAATCATCGATAATCAATACCTCGACATTGACATCCGCCTGGCTGAGAACGCTTTCCACGCATTCTTCCAGGTATTTTCCGTAATTGTAACATGGGATTGTTACTTGTACCGTGACCATGTCTTTACTCGTCGATCTGATAGTTACTGGAAAAATTATCTAATGTTCTGTTGGAATCAATAGGTAATGCAGTGGTCTTTTGAGGTATAGGAGCGCCTTATCGGCTATCAAAACGATCTCGTTTATTTTCAACTCAACTTTATTTATTTTCGGCTATGCGTTTAAACGGAAGCGAAATCGACGTGACGAGATCCATCTGCCTTGCACTCGGGAATGACATTTCGGATCGCATGACAAAGGCCGTGAAACGGGCTGAGGCAACGACTGTGGCCCACAAACTGACAGTCAGGCCCCAAAGCGAGGTCAAGGAAGCGACGGTGAGTGTCGTCATTCCCTGCTATAATTATGCGCGCTTTCTTCCCGACGCCGTCCGCAGTGCTTTGTCGCAAGAGGGCGCGATCGTCGATGTCATCATCGTGGACGACAAGTCGACCGACGCCAGCCTATCGGTTGCGAATGAGCTCGCGGCATCCGATTCCCGGATTACTGTCCTCGCCCATCGTGACAATGCCGGGCCTGTGAAAACCTTCAACGACGGGCTTGCACTTGCACGCGGGGAGTTCCTTGTCCGCCTCGATGCCGACGATCTGCTGACGCCGGGATCGCTTCGACGCGCGATTGCCGTCATGCAGCGATTTCCCAGCGTTGGGCTTGTCTATGGGCGGCCAGTTCATTTCAGCGCCGCCACTCCTAAACATCGGGCCCGAGCGCGAGCATGGACGATATGGCCCGGAAAGGAATGGCTCGAGGCCCGCTGCAAATCAGCGTTCAATGTGATCACCTCGCCTGAGGTTCTCATGCGCAAGTCGGTTGTGGACCTCGTGGGCGGCCAACTGCCCTTGCCGCACACGCATGACATGGAGATGTGGTTTCGAGTGGCTGCCTTCTGTGATGTTGCCTATATCCGAGGCGCGGATCAGGCGTGGCATCGGGAGCATCCCAACAGCCTTTCAGCGACGAAGGTTGACGATCTCCGCGACCTGACCGAGCGACGCGACGCATTCGAGGCGCTTTTTGGCGGGAGCGTTGGCGAGATGGATCAGTCCGTGCAATTTCACCGACACGCCAAGGCCGCGATGGCCGCCCAGGCGGTTGAGCTGGCAACGCGCCTTTATGATCGCGGTCATCCGAGCGCGAGTAAGGTGTCAAACTTCCGGGATTTGGCGCGTTCTTTGGTCGGAGATACGAAAGACATTTCCGGTTGGGATGGCCTGGAACGGCGCATGGAGATGGGCGCCGACAAAGTCAGACGGCACCCGCGATTCATCCTCGAGCGCCTCGTTCGCGGTTTGAAGAGCCGATACTCCCGTTGGAAATGGCGCCGGACGGGCGAATGGTAAGAGGCCGAGCCCGGTCTCTCGGATGAAGTCTCATCCTTTGGCTTAAGTTCGCGGGTGCCCGCTCTCAACGAAGGCTGTGCGGCCGGCCTATAGTCGTGGCTGGCGAACGATACGGCCGCGTGGCGACCGCGCTTTTGGCTCGTTGCTGCTGGCGGTGGACTTGGTATCCAGCAGCCACACGCCTGCACCGGCGAGGAAGAAAAGCCAGGCATAGGTGGCACCCCAGAAGTGAACTGTCGAGCCGACGAACACAAAGGTGGCCATGCAGATAAGATAGGCTGTGCGGCATGCATTGTGGCGTTGGTCGAGGCCTTTTCGCAGCGCGATCACCCCCCACAAGGATAGCAAAGACAATGAGAGCAATATGAAGGCCGGAAGCCCATATCGCATGGCCGTAAGAAGCCAGAAATTGTCGACGCTCTCGCTGCCCATCCAGCTTGGCCGCACCCAGTCGCCCATGCCAATGCCAAATATCGGATTGTTGTCTACGGAAGCGGAGCCATAATTCCAGATCCAGATGCGGTACCAGCCCGTCTGCTGATCAAAGGTGAAGTGTGAGATGTAGAACTGAATCGGTGTCTGGTTGGATCCGAACTCGATCACGAGGTAGCCGGCGAGAGCAAACCCCCACAGCAGCTTCCATCTCGCTTGAAAGGTGCCGAGCACCTTGTCCCAGGCGAGCAGGGCCAACTGGCAGAAAATACCGGCGATCGGAGCCGACGACATCGACATGATCGCGGTTCCGCAAACAAGGCACGCCAGGAGCCGGCGTGTGGACGGCTTGTCACTTGACGCAAGAGCGGTAAGCGCAAACATGCTGCCGCAAAACACGCCAAACAGGATGGAATGGCTGAAAGGCCCCTGCACACGCCAGAGGCCCATGCGCGGAACCATTTTCGTTATCTCGACAGTTGGAAATATCATGCCGAATGAAACGAGCAGAGGCTTCTGGCCCGTCAACCACTCGTACAGGGCGAACGGCGCCAAGCATGCGAGTAGCTTTACGACGAAGACGATCATGCCGCGAAATTCGTCGATGTTGCGGATGTAGCAACGCGCCAGCAGATAGGCGCCCATTCCATCGACAAGCATCATCCCGCCCGATTGGGCTGCCACACCCAATCCGTGTGCCACGCCGAGCGCTATTGTCAGCCAGACGCTGTACAGCAGGAGGCCAACATCCGCCGGCCTGACTGGACCGACTTTGCCCTGCGCCAGCATTGCAACGCTTGGCAGCAGTGTGAACAGCAGCACGATGCGATAGACAGAGAGATTCAGCGGCCCCAGCGGTATGATCCAGGGGATAAGCAGCCCGATTAGAAACAGCTTGACGGCGACGGGCAGATGGCTTGTTGCGCTCAGGCCTTGTCGCTCATTGCCGCGTTCACGTCGCTCCGCAACCGGCGGCTGATCCGTTGCGACGTCATTTCCCGCTTCGAAACCGTGAGGTTGCCGCATACTGGCTGATCTGTACCTAGACATCGCTCTATCCGGATCGGGCCCGCGAGATTAACGCTGGTCCATCGTTGTTCGGCGCCAGATCGATTTGAGTGATGTGGCCGACGGCAACAATAACCAAAGTGACGCCCGATCGCGACTAATCCTTACGATATACTTTTGCCTCGTCCAAATAGACGAATAATGACCTGCTTACAGACTTTAAATATATCGGATAATCTTCCGATTGTAGGTTTGAAGCCGCTGGCCTAGCCGGCCGTGCAATCCTGAGCAAGGAAATCGCCGATGCCGCCCGGATATGACAAGCTTGATGGACAGTTTATCATCTCGACCGCCTTTCAGCCGTGCCCGCAGGGCTGGCGGCAGTGGCAACTGGACGGCGTCTTCCTCAACATTGCCAAGCAGACCCGGGTAGTTCGGGTCGCGGATGCGACAGGTCGAGAGGTCGGTTTGCTGCTCGGAACCGCCATCGATCTTGAGCGCGGTATGATCATCGACGATCGGTATTCGCTTGGCAGCGCCCTGGAGAACCGCCAGCATCTCGATGCCGTGATCGAGCGCGACATCTATCGTTTGGCGGGCAGCTTCCTGTTCGTAGTGAGCGCCTGCGACGCGCACCGCATCTATCTGGATGCAAACGGCACGCTCTCGGTTGTCTACGACCGGGAACGAAAGCTTGCAGGTGCCACGGCCGCGGCTCTCCTCGATCCTGCTTCATATGAAGCGCGGTTCCGCGGCAAACTCTACAAAACGCTCGATGTCGACAATGCCGGCTGGTTTACCGCCGGGCTGACCGCGCATGAGGGAATCTCGCGTCTGCTCTGCAATCATTATCTTGATTTGGAGAACTGGACCGTAAATCGGCATTGGCCGCTGGCCGCGATCGAGACCGCGAAAGACCCGACGGCCGCCTGCCTGCGGATCTGCAAGCGGATCAGCGAAACGACGGCGATCCTGGCAAAGGCCGGAAAAACGAGTGTTGCGCTTACCGCTGGCAATGATTCCCGTCTCCTGCTGGCATGCTCGCGCGACATGATTCGTGACCTGTCCTTCGTAACCGTTGCCGCGCCGACCGCAGACATCGATGTCGCCTGCGCGACGCGACTGGCGCGGCTGGTCGGCCTCCAGCACAAGGTTCTCCCTTATCGGGAGGCGACTTCGGCCGAGGCTGACCTATGGCGTCTGAGGGCCGGCCATTGCGTAGGTGGAAACAATGTGAAGATGCATCCGAGCGTGAAGCCGCTTGAGGGGCAATATTTCATCGGCGGGTTGGGCGGAGAGGTCGGGCGCGGCTTTCTGTGGCTCAATGCGGAGCACAACACGGTCATAGACGCCAAGGGATTGGTCAACCGGCTCAAGCTACCGCCAAGCGCTGATGTCGTGAGCGCGGTGGAGGAATGGCTTGCGCCCATATCGCACTTCGACAGCTTCTTTATTCTGGATCTCGCCTACCTCGAACTTCGGATGAGCGCATGGGGCTTCTGCGATTCCTATGTCAAGCCAAGGCATTGCGAGATCCACCCGATGATCTCGAGGGAGAACTACACGGATATGCTGTCCCTGCCGCCCGAAGTGCGACGCAAGGGCACTATATATTCGAAGGCGATCGCATCTCTCTGGCAGGAAATATCGGAAATTCCCGTCAACAAGTACGGAAACTACCGGGACATATTGCGCCCCGCGAAAGAAGCGATCAGGAACCCGAAACGCGCGTCGCGGAAGATCATGCAGATTGTCGGCACCTGGAAATCAAGGATGGCGCACACATGACGCGTGCGCTGACGCCGAGATAGCAATTCCCGTAAAGTCAGACTATTTTCGCGATGGAGCGGTGTCACATGACAATGGAAAAACATGGCAGGCCGGCGTGCGCGAGTGTGCGAGGGGCGACGATCTTAGCCACCATTGTTCCGCTTATGGTTGGTCTGTCGATAGGTGTGGAGCCCGCGCGAGCGGCCGAGCCGGTGCCTGTCGATCTGAGCACGTTTCCAGGCCCCGATAACACCGGCGTACCAAAAGGTACGGTGCTTACCCCATACGATGGTCCATGCGAGATTACCGAGCCCAATACCGTGATCGATGCAAAGATCGTCGAATGCCCTTTGATCATCAAAGCCGCGGCAGTTCGGATCACGCGCAGCAAAACCATGCATGTCGATGTCGATATGACGGGCGCATCGCTGACGATCGAAGACAGTCTGGTTGACGGCGGCAAATGGATGGGACCGGCGATTGGCTTCTCGTATGTAACGGTCCGTCGTTCCGAGGTCAGGGGTGGCCAATCGAGTATTCAGTGTACACCCAACTGCCTGGTCGAGGACTCCTGGCTGCACGGCCAGTATCTCCAGCCGGGGCAGCCACAGCACCTTGGAGGGTTTCTGTCCAATGGCGGCGGCGACGTGACGCTTCGACACAACACCATTGGCTGCGACGTCGAAGATGTCGATGGTGGGGGATGTTCTGGCGACGCTCAGATTTATGGCGATTTTTCAGAGCTAAGCCGCTTCACCTTCGAACGAAACCTCTTCCTCGAGACGCCTGGAGGCTTTTGTACGTCATTCGGATACAATCCGGGAAAACCGTTCGGCACCAACCCGACCTTCATCGTTGTGACGGATAACGTTTGGCAGCGCGGGAAGAATGGAAAGTGCGCGGCCTACGGCCCCACAACCTCTTTCAGCGCGGGTGGCGAAGGAAATGTCTGGAGCGGCAATGTATGGGATGATGGTAAGGTGCTAGAGGCCCGCTAGACGCCTTGGGCGCCGCTTACCAAGCCAGCCCTCCAAATCAGCTTTCGACGAATTTCATTGCAATGCGACCCCATCTCGCCTTCGAAGCGAATGGGGTCGCATTTTTATGCTTAGGTGAGTGTCTGCCCGTAGCGGTCCCCCCGGAGCAAGGAGCCCATGCTCAATCAAGGCTCCCGGATCGCGGTGTCCAAGCCCTTCAGCAGCGGATACAGGAAATACGAGATCACCGTCCGCTGTCCGACCATGATCTCGGCCGAGACCGCCATGCCCGGAAGAAGCCGCACAGGGTCCTTGTCTGTTCCAAGGCTCTTGTCGGCGAGCAGGACGCGGGCTTTGAAGAAGGGCTGGTTGGATTGGGTGGCGGCGGCGTCTTGTTGGGTTGGGGTGAAGGTGTCGCGGCTGATCGTTCGGACGGTGCCTGATGCCGTGCCGTACTTCTGGAACGGATAGGCGTCGAACTTGATGCGTGCCTTCGTGTCCGTTTCGATCCGGCCGATGTCGCGCGAATTGACGGAGACCTCGGCTTCGAGCGGGACGTTCAGGGGAACCAGCGTCACGATCGGCTCGGCTTCCTTGACGACGGAGCCAACGGAGCGCTGGGCGAGATCGAGCACCACGGCATCCGCCGGCGCGGTCAAGACGACCATGTTGCGGCGCAGTTCCATCTTCTTCAGCTCTTCGCCAGCGGTGTCGCGCTGGCTTCTGAGATCGACGAGCTGCTCCATCGAGGCGCGACGGAAGTCCTCGATGAAGGCTTGGCGGTCGGCTTCGAGCTTCGCATAGGCGTGCTCGGCTTCATCGGCGCGACCCTTGACCATCGACAGGCTTGCCTCGACATCGAGCCGGGCGTCGCGGGAGGCGAGCAGCGTGATCAGCGATCCGCTTTCGCGGTCATAGAGACGCTCGCGGGTGGCCTCGATCCGCGAAAGGTTTTCGCGGCGGTCGACCAGAACGGCCTGTTGCGCCTTGCTTGCGGCAATCGTCGAGGCCTGGCCTGCGAGCTGCTGCTGGAAGTTCTGGAGCTGCGCCGTGTAGAACGCGCGGCGCTGCCCGAAGAGCTGTGCCTGCAAGATTTCGTTTTGCGTGGCGCCGGCGATGGACGAGTAATCGACGCCGGAGAGTTCCGCTTCGATGCGCTTCACCTGAGCGTCGAGCGCGGCGAATTTCGCGGTCAATTGATCCACGTCCGCCTGGCTGAAGGTCGCGTCCAGCGTTGCGAGCGTCTGGCCGGTATGCACGAGATCGCCGGCCTTCACGTTGATCGTTCTAACGATCGAGGTTTCGAGCGGCTGGACGACGATCGTCGGCTGCGTGGTCACGAGCTTGCCGGGTGCAATCACCACTTCGTCGATCGACGAGACCGAGGCCCATACGATCGCCGAGAGGATCAACGCGGTGACGCAGTAGAGCGTCATGCGTGCGACACGTGGCGGAGCTCGCTCCTCGAGTTCGACGGCATCCGATTGGAACTCGGAGATGACGGGCGAGAACCCGCCGCGCGAGGCTAGCTGATTGTCGTGTGGTCCGACGGGAACGGGAAGGTTTGGCTTTCCAGCGTGCGCGTTCATGCTACCTGCCTCATCTGCTGCGACCAAAGGTGACGATAGGTCATGCAGCGCGTGACCAGCTGATCGTGGCGGCCGATATCGGCGATCTTGCCGCGTTCGACCACGAGAATGGCGTCGGCGTCGACAAGCGTGGAGAGCCGATGCGAGACGATGATCACCGTCCGTCCGGCCGCGATCTGGCTGAGATTCTGCCGGATGATCGCTTCGCTGTCGGGGTCGAGGGCGCTGGTCGCCTCATCGAAGATCAGCAGCTTGGGATCGGTGATCAGGGCGCGCGCGATGGCCAACCGCTGCTTTTGTCCGCCGGAGAGGTTGGATGCATTCTCCTCGAGTATCGTCTCGAAGCCGCGCGGCAGGCGCTCGATGAACTCCTCGGCGCCGGCGATGCGCGCGACTTCGACGATCTCCTCGATGCTGGCATCCGGCTTTGCGGCCGCGATGTTTTCGCGAACGGTGCCTTTGAACAAGAAGTTATCCTGCAGCACGACGCCGATGCTGGTTCTCAGATGCACGAGGTCGATCTCGCGGCTGTCATAGCCATCGACGCGCACCAGGCCTTGCTGGCTTTGATACAGCCCCTGGATCAGCCGGGTGATCGTCGTCTTGCCGGAACCGCTCTTGCCGACGACGCCGAAAACGGACCCCTCCGGAATGCTGAAGGTGACGTCGTCGAGCGCCGGCGCGCCATCCGGCGCATAGCGGAAGGTGACCTTGTCGAAATCGATGCGACCGCGAAGCTGCGGACGGATGCCGCGGCCGCGGCCGAACTGTTCCGGACGCTGGTTCATGATCTCTCCGAGCATGCGAACGGAGAGCGCGACTTCCTGGTACTCATGCACCATGGTGACGATCTGCACCAGCGGTCCGGAGACGCGGCCGGCCAGCATGTTGAAGGCGACGAGTGCACCGACCGTCATCGAGCCGTTGAAGACGTCGAGCGCGCCGAGCCCGATGATTGCCACGCCCATCAGCTTTTCCAGAAGACCGGTCAGCGACTGGGCAACTGTCGATATCTTGTCGACGCGGAAACGCACCGAGATCGCCTGGGCGGAATGGTCGTCCCAGACCTTGCGCTGGCGCGGCTCGAGCGCGAGCGATTTGACGGTGCGCATGCCGTGCACGGTCTCGACTAGAAGTGCCTGTCGATCTCCTTCAGCCTTGTAGAGCGCCTGCAGGCGCCGCTGAAACGGGCCGACGAGCAGCATCACCACGAGACCGACGAGAGCGGCGAAGCCGAGCACGACGAAGGTGAGCTTGACGCTATAGAGAAGCAGGATCGGGATAAAGACCAACAGCGACAGCCCGTCGAGAAGCGTCAGGAACAGGCGGCCGGTCAGGAATTCGCGGATGCGCCCGGTCTGCTGCATATGCTTGACGATGACGCCGGCGGAGGCCTGCTCGAACAGCGCGATCGGAAGATTGAGCAGGTGGCCGAAGGTGCGGGTGGCGATGCGGATGTCGATCCGGTTTGTCGCGTAAAGCAGCAGATAGCGCCTGAGGAAGCTGAAGGTCGCGTCGAAGATCAGGGCGACGGCGATGCCGATCGTCAGCACCGTCAGCGTGGCATAGCTTTGGTGCACCAGCACCTTGTCGATGACCAGCTGGAAGAACATCGGCGTCGTCAGCCCGAGGCCGTAGAGCACGAAGGCGGCGAGCGCGACATCGCGAAAGAAGCTGCGCTGCTTGATGACCTCAGGAATGAACCAGCGGAAGCCGAATGGCTGGTCGTCGTCGCTCATGCGGTGGCTGCGCTTCATCAGGACGACGGAGCCGCGCCAAGACTTGGTGAACTGCTCTTCGTTGAGCAGTATGAATTCGGGTCGGGTCGCCAAGGGGTCGAGCACGCGAACCTGCTTTTCCTCGCCATCGACCGCGCCGGCCACCACTACCCAGTTGCCGTTCTCAAGCTCGGCAAGAATGGGATAGGCGTTGCCCAGCTGGAAGAGCGATGGCCAGGTCAGCGTCAAATGCTTGGCCTTCAGCCCGGAGTCTTTTGCCATGCGCAGAAGCTGGCGCACGGCGACAGGTTCCTCACCCACGGCATAGTCATGCTGCAGGCGCTCAGGCGAGAGATCGACGCCGTGGTGACGCGCGACGAGAGCGAGACAGTGGAGATTGGTGTGCAAAAACATACGCGTGGCCCACCCGGATACCGATAGCGTTTAGTTGAAATTCGGAGAAGCGTTCTGCGACTGAGCCGCATCCGCCGCTGGAGCCTGCATGTCGCTGATGCGGCGAACGGCACCCGCCTCGACGAGGCCGCCAAGCGCCTTCTGCATCAGATCCACCGCGTTCGCGAATGCCTCGACCGGCATGATGATGCGCTGGCGGAATTCAGGCTTCGGGTTGTTGCTGGCGTCGCGCTCGGTCGCCGAAAGCGACATCAGGTCGATCCTGACGATCGATCCGGTTACCGTGATTTCGCCGATGCCATCGGAATAAAGTTCGCTGCTCATTGTGTGCCCTCTGGTTTGGTTGTTTCAGAAAGTGTCACGCATGGCCGTGCTGCCATGCTGGAAAGGGATCGTGCATGCCCTGTGCCAAGTGCTGATCGAAGTTGGTCTCGTTGCCGACAAGGCAGTCGTCGAGCGCCGCGCAGACGGCATCCTGGTCAAGCCCCGCGCCGATGAAGACGAGCTCCTGCCGACGGTCGCCCCAGGTCTCGTTCCAGTGCTTGTCGAGCAGCTGCCGAAATTGCGGGTAGCGCGGCCATTGCGCCTTCGGCACCGTCGCCCACCAGTAACCCTTGGCGGTGATCTGGCGCTGAACGCCGGCGATCGACAGCTGGCCGATTTCCGAGGGGCGCGTCGCGAGCCAGAAATGGCCCTTCGCGCGGATCAGGCCCGGCCATTCCATGGCAAGGAAACGCTCCAGCTTCACCGGATCGAACGGCCGGCGCGCGCGATAAACGAAACTTGAAATGCCATATTCCTCCGTCTCCGGAACATGGTCGCCCCAACCGTAGAGCTCCTTGTGCCACAGCGGATGGCGGGCGGACTTGGCTTCGCTGAAGAGGCGCGTATCGAGGATCGAGCCGAGCGGCAGGTCACCGAAATCCGTCTCGACCACGCGCGCGTCCGGGTTCAGCGACGCCACGATCTGCCGGATCATCATGCGCGTTGCCGCATCGACCTCCGAGATCTTGTTGATCACGATGATGTCGGCAAATTCGATCTGGTCGACCAAGAGGTCGATCAGCGAGCGGTTGTCCTCCGCATCGCGCACCTCGCCACGATCACTAAGGAAATCCGTGCTGGAAAAGTCAGCCAGGAGATTGGCCGCATCGACAACCGACACCATCGTGTCCAGCCGGGCGATATCGCAGAGTGCCGCGCCGTTTTCGTCGCGAAACGAGAAAGTGGCGGCGATCGGCAGCGGCTCGGCAATGCCGGTGCCTTCGATCAGCAGGTAGTCGAAGCGGCCCTCGGCGGCGAGCCGCCGGACCTCCGTCAACAGGTCGTCGCGCAGCGTGCAGCAGATGCAGCCATTGCTGAGCTCCACCAGCGTCTCGTTGGTGCGCGAGAGGTTGGCGTCGCCGCCGCGAACGAGATCGGCGTCGATGTTGACCTCGCTCATGTCGTTGACGATGACCGCCACGCGACGTCCCTCGCGATTGCGCAGGACATGGTTGAGCAGGGTGGTTTTGCCGGCGCCGAGGAAGCCCGCCAAAACCGTGACCGGAAGCCTGTTTTCGTTCGCGCCCCGTTCCATGTTGATCCCTAAGCCGCCAACTGCGGCCGGAAGGCCACGTCGACATAGTAGTTGGTGTTGTTGTAGGTGCTGGTCGGGAACAGCCCGGCCGCGCCATAGGCATAGACGCCATTGCCGCTGCTTAGAGCAGATGACATTGCCTCGAGATTGCCATTGGATACGCTGTTGTCGAAGTAGTTGGCGGTCGCCGAGTAGTTGCCGTTGGTGCTGTAGGACACGACGTAGGTCGTGTTTGCGGAGACCACCACCTGGTCCGACAGCGTGACGGATTGCCAACCGCTGGCGCTTTCATTGGTGAAGGTCGCGCTGGCAAGCAGATCGCCGGTCGCGGTCCAGAGATAGCCGGTGTGCGTGCCGGTGTTCGTGGCGCCCTTGTAAAAGCTGATGCCGGTGATCCAGCCTGCAGCATCGGCCTGGAACTTCATCCCGAGATTGACGGGCGAATTGTCGTTGACCGAAACAACCGACGGCGTCGCGTTTGCGGCAAAGACGCTTTGTGTGGGTGTCGTCGATTGCGGATTGACTGATAGCGACACCTGCGCCGACGCCGTTCCGCCTGCGCCGTCTGAAATCGCGTAAGAGAAGCTCGCCGAACCCGAATAGCCTGCCGTCGGGGTGAACGTGATGGCGTTCGTCTGGCTGTTGAAGGCGACGGTGCCGTTCACGGCGTTGCTGACGCTGGTGACAGACAGCGTGTTGCCATCGGCATCCGTGTCGTTGGCAAGCAGCGCCGATGCCTGGATCGTCAAAGCGGCGCCTGTCGTCGTTTGGAAGCCTGTGTCGTTCACCGCGACCGGCGCCGTGTTCGCCACGGCCTGTGCACCGCTCTGGTAGACCACGTCGACCCAGTAGTTGGTCGCGTTGTAGCTAGCCGTTGGGAACAGGCTTGTGGAACCATAAGCATAAACGCCGTTGCTGCCGCTCGGCACAGTCAGGCCGCCATTCGAATAGTCGGCCGTGAAATAGTTCGGCGTGGCGGCGTAGTAGCCGTTCGAATGATAGCTTGCGACGTAGGTCGTGCCTGCGGTGATGGTGATCGGTGCATTGAGCGTGACCGTCTGCCATCCGCTTGCCGTCTCGTTGGTAAAGACCGCGGAGGCGAGGAGGGCGCCCGTGCTGCTCCAGAGCGAGCCGACATGGGTGCCGGTGTCTTGAGCGCTCTTGTAATAGCGAATAGCCGTGATTTGCCCGCCAGCGGACGCAACGAACCTGACGCCGAGTTCGACCGAACTTGGATCGCTATCGGCCGCGATGGTCGGCGTTTGAGACGAGGAAAACAGGCTTGATGTCGTTGGCGGAGTGGTTGGCTGGCTGACCGTCAGGTTGACCTGCGCCGACGCGGTGCCGCCATGCCCGTCCGAGATCGTGTAGGTGAAGCTTGCGGCGCCGACATAGCCGCTCGCCGCGGTAAAGATGACGGAGTTCGTCTGACTATTGAAGGTAGCGGTACCGTTCGTCGCCCCGCTCACGCCCGTTATCGAAAGCGCATCCCCATCCGCGTCCGTATCGTTTGCAAGAAGCGTAGCAGCGGCAATCGATAGAGCCGTGTTTGAATAGGCTTGGAGCCCGTTGTCGTTTGCCGCGACCGGTGCCGTATTGCTGACCGTCGACTGGTTGAAGACGATATCGACCCAGTAATTGGACGCCTGATAGCTGGAGGTCGGGAAAAGCGGGTTCGCACCATAGGCATAGAGGCCATTGCCGCCGCTTGCAGCACTCGAAAGCCCCGTCAGCACGCCGTTTGTGTGGTCGGTCGCGAAATAGTTGGTGGTTGCGACGTAGGAGCCGGTCGTATGATAGGATGCGATATAGGTGACGCCGGCAGTAATCTGGATCGCGCTGCCGAACGTCGCGGTTTGCCAGCCGCTCAGCGATTCATTGGTGAAGGTTACGCTTCCCACCAGCTGCCCGTCCGCGGTCCAGATGGATCCTGTATGGGCGCCCGTGTCACCGTCGGCCTTGTAGAAGCTGATACCTGTTATAGTGCCACTGGCCGACGAGACGAACTTCATCCCGAGTTCCACTGGCATCGCGTCGTGAATTGCCGAACCGGTTGGTCCTTCGCCAGCGGTAAACAGCCCGACCCCTGCCGGGGCCTCCTGAACCGTCAGGCTGACATTGCCTTGGCTGGTGCCATTGCGTCCGTCCGACAGCGTGTAGCTAAATGTCGCTGGGCCGCTGTATCCAGCGGTCGGTGTGAAAGTCACCGTACCGGCCTGGGTGTTTAGGGCTACCGTCCCGTTCACGGCATTCCCGACAGCGGTTATCGTCAGAGCATCGCCATTCGCATCCGTGTCGTTCGCGATGAGTGCCGCGATGGAGACGGTAAGCGCACCGTTGCGCCCGATCGTGAAGCCGCCGTCGTCATGCGCGACCGGGGCGGTGTTGGCACCAGCGTCAAATACGACGTCCACCCAGTAGTTCGAGCCGCCGGGGCTGAGGTTCGGGAAGATGGAGTTGGAGCTGTAGGCAAAGACGCCGCCGCCATCGACGGTCTTCAACAGTCCGCTGCTGTACGTCGATCCGAAATAGTTCTCGGTGACTGAGAAGTAGCCGTTGCTGTGGTAAGAGGCGGTATATGTCGTTCCCGCCGTGATCTGCACGGGGATCGAGAACATGACGGTCTGCCAGCCCGAAAGCGATTCATTCGTGGAAATGCCTGTTGCGAGCAGCGTTCCGTCGGCGTTCCAGAGGCTGACGACATGTTCGCCGACATTGTAGAAGCCCTTGTAGAAGCGGATTCCCTGAACGAAGCCGCCTGTGGTGGACTGAAAGCGGACGCCCAGCTCGACTGGATCACGGTCGATAGCCGTTTCGGTCGTCGGCTTCGATGCAAGCGTCCAGAGACCTTGCGTCTGCGGCAGTGACACGGTTACCTGGGTGCCGGCCGATGGCGTCTCCAGATTGACGCTATCATCGACTGCGCGCGACATGATCGTGTAAGTGCCGCTTGCCTGGACAACCCAGTTGTAGCTCCAGTTTTCGCGGCCGGTCGCCTTGAACCAGTGCTGCCCGCCATCGGTCGAGACCTCGACGCCGGCAATGATGCCACCGCCGAAATCGATCGCGGTTCCAGTCACGGTGACATGCTGACCTTCGAGGAAGCTGCCGCCGAGCGTCGGCGACGTGATCGTTGACGTCGGTTTGAGGGTGTCGGTCGATTGCGTGGCGAGCACCAGGCTGGCGTCCAGCGTCGTCGGCTGGATGCCCATGTCGGCGAACATGTTGACCATGGCCTGTTGGACATTCGGATCGGTCGGCGTGGCCGGACCCTCATGGTCGGCATTGAGGCCCCATGACCAGAAGACCGTTCCGGCGCCGAAGACCAGCGCGCCGCTTTCGGCGCGATACATGGTCAGGCTGTGCGTAGCGATGGCGCTGCCGACGGTCGTTCCGTAGTCCCGCAGATACGTGTCCACGGACACGCTGGAGAGAGACAGGTTGATCAGGCCGGCCGGCCGGAAGCCGTTCTCCACATCGGAGTCCCACTCGTAGCCGAGAAGGTTCTGCACCAGGCTGTAGGTTTCACCCGGCTGCAGGTTGGCGACATCGGTGTTGCGCCAGAAGCGCAGGTTCGAATAGTCGTAAGGGATGGTGATCGTGTCCTGCCGGTAGCTGTCCACGGTGAACATCGTGCCCGTCAGCGAATTTTCCGGTTCCTGGCCCGGATCGGCATAGCGCGGATCGCGCCAGGTGCCGGTGCCGATATTGCTCGGATCGCTGCTGGTGCCCCAGGTCTCCTTGTAGCAGACCATCGTGCGATAAGGCGTGCCGTTGCCGTCGATGCTGGTTTCCCAACGGATCTTCCAATAGACCTCGTTGCCGCTCCAGAAGGCCAGGTTGACGCCGCTGTCGCGCGCCGCTTCCACGTTGGCGCGCTGCTCGGCCGACCAGTATTCGTCGTGGCCGACGGAGAGGAAGGCGTCGTGGTTCAGAAGCAGGCTACCGCTTCGTGCGGAATCGACGCCTGAGATGTAGGAGACGTCGTAGCCGTTCTGCTCCAGCCAGGAGATCGCCGAGGCTTCGACGCCAAAGATGTAATCGTGAGTGCCGCCGATCGGGCTGGTATTGGTGATGATCGGACGGTTGTAGCTGACGGCCGAGGCACGGCCGATCGCGGTCAGGCCACAGCTGCAGTTCGGCGGCAGATAACCGATCATGTCGGCCGGATCGACCGGCACTTCGCCGTAATAGAGGCTGGCGCCGCCCCATGCGTTATAGGCCTGCCACGTCGTGTCCGATGTCTGGAAGACGATGTCGCTGGTCGAGGCGTCGTCCCGCACGATAAACGGAATGATGCCCGCGTCCTCGACGCCATCCTCGCGCACGAGCTTTGCGAAGTAGACGCCGGAGACAGCGTCCGCTGGGATCTCCCAGCTGGCCGATACCGACCAGTTGCCACAGTCGATCAGCCCAAGCGACATGTCGACGATCGGGTGCGGTTGGATCTGCGCCGTCGTCAGCGATTTGTCGATCGAGGCGACCTTGCGGGCGCCATCGCCGCCATAATAGCCCATGCGATAGATATCGATGCGGTAATGCGTCGAATCCGTCGCGATCTTGAAATCGACGGTCTGCCCGATGTTGGTGCTGATTTCCGTCGCAAAGCCCTGAATGGTGCCGTTGCCGTCTCCATCGAGCGTCCACTCGCTGCGCGCTGTGCCCTGCTGCATGTTCTCAAGGGCGATCTTGTTCGGCGTGGCGGCAACCGCTGCGGCCGCCGGCGCTACCAGCGCGGTTGCCGTCGCGGTGGGCTCGCTCGCGCTCTCCGCCGACGCCACGGCCGTCGATGCCGCTGCCGCCGAAGCGACCCGCAGGGTCGCCGAAACGGCGGCTGTTGCAGCGTCAATGGACGAGGGTGCGTCGACCGATGACGCACTGGTGCTGCTGTCCGGAAGAACGATGCTGGAGCCTGCTGTTACCAGGCGAGGGGTGATCGGCGCCGCGTCGACCGGCAAGACCGTCCGCGGCTCGGTCGTCGAAACTGTGGTCGTGGGGGTGTCGATAAGCGCTGCGGTTTGCGAAACCGAGGTTGACGCGGCATCGCTGGCGGAACTGAGTACGGCTGCCGTGCTGGTCGCGGCGACGCCTGCGGATACTTGGAATGCCGCGGCCGCTGTGCTCGGCTGGCCGCTGGTGGCATCGGAAGCGGTGGGTGCGGCGCCAATGCTCCAGTTCTGGGCTGCGGTATACACTGCCGTGGCGCCACCGAACGCACTGAGATAACTGTTATTGCGACCGCGTATTTTAATCATCTGCCACCCATCCCCAAACGAGTGGCCATGGTGCCATTTTTCGCGCTGCAGGAAACGACGGCAATCAGTGGTACGCAGAAAAGCGGTTTGTACTTCGTTTTGATTACTTAGTGGGAAGTGTTATATCTGGATTTTATTTGAATATCTGTGCCGATGTGTTTGCGTTGCTTCGCATATAACGATTTGAAGATCGCCGCCGCGGGCATTCAGCCGCCATCGAACAATGCGAATAGTGGCCAGATGCATCACCCGAAAGGAGCGGCGACAATCCGCCCAACCCTTTGAACTTGCGGCGGGAACTGAATCCTCTGTCGGGGTGTTTCTGCGACATGGACCAAGCGATCAATCAACCGGAAATCACCGTCGCAGCCTTAGCGTCGTCTCGACTGGTTTACACCACGGATATCGAGAGCGGCATCACGCGCAAGGCGGGAAAAAATGGCTTTCTCTATTATGCTCCCGATGGGCGCAGGATCACGGATAGCGCGGAAATTTCACGGCTGAACGCACTGGCGATCCCGCCCGCCTATGTCGACGTTCGCATATCGCCCAATCCTCTCTCGCACCTGCAGGCGATCGGCATCGATGCGCGTGGACGCAGGCAGTATCGCTATCATCCGGAATGGCATTTAGAGCGCGCACGCGCCAAGTTCGACCAACTATTGGAGTTCGGAGAACGCCTGCCGGATATACGCCAGCGTGTCGATGCCGATCTGCGGGGCCGCGCGCCGACGATGGACAAGGCCTTGGCCACCATCGTCTGGATGCTCGACAACCTCTATATCCGCATCGGAAATGCCGCATATGCAGAGGATAACGGTTCTTTCGGCCTCACGACCCTGCGGCGGCGGCACGTCAAGATCGACGGCTCCAAGGTGAAGTTCCGCTTCAAGGGAAAATCCGGCAAGGAGTGGAATCTGGTGCATACGGACCGGCGCATTGCGCGTGTTGTCCGCAGCCTGCAGGAATTGCCGGGGCAGCAATTGTTCCAGTATGTCTGCGAGGACGGGACCCGTCGGCAAATATCGTCGCAGGACGTCAACGAGTATATCCGGGAGGTATCGGGCGCCGAATTCAGTTCCCGCCAGTTTCGGACATGGGGCGCGACCTGTGCGGCCGTCACTGCCTTCACGCCTTTGGAAGTCGCCGCGACCGAGGCCGCAGTCGCGCGACAGATGAACGAAGTGATCGACGCCATTGCGGCCATGCTCGTCAATACGCGCGCGGTCTGTCGCTCGTCCTATATCCATCCCGCCGTGTTCGACGAGTTCAAGGCCGGCAGATTGGGCCAGTTGCTGCGCACGAGGCCAACACGAAGCAAGCGGCTCTTGAAGTGGATGGATGCGGAGGAGGCCCGTGTGTTGGGGTGGCTGAAGTCGGTGTCTTGAACCGACGCTCTTTCGCGCCGATGGATAGCGTGACGAGGTATTGTCACTCGCGGCGAACGCTCCAGTAAACCGACCACGGCGAGAGGTTTCCGGGAGACGGGGAACCCAGGTTGAAGAGGACCTGGGCGTCGTCCGCTGTAGGGGTGATCGTAGCCGTCTCGTTCCCGAGGTTCGCTCTGAGACACAACCGGCCGCCGCTCGCCAACGGCCAATCGACCGCGACTGCCGTGAAGCCGGATTCGGCGACGATGTCGCCGCGGCGCATCCCGGCCAGAAGCGGAACGATCTTCTGGTGGCGGGTCGCAAGCAGCGAGGTGTAAAAATCATGCATGTCGGCGCCTTCGGGCTCGGTGAGATTGGACCAATCGAGCTTTGCCATCTCGAATGTCGATGGCGCGGTCGGGTCCAGCAGATCATCCGTGTCGAAGCCCGGCAGACGCGAGAGCTCCTCGCGGCGTCCGTTTCGTACCATCTCGTTCAGCGCTTCATTGAGGTCGCAGAAATAGGGGAACGCATCCCGCGCACCCCATTCCTCGCCCATGAACAACATCGGTATTTGCGGTGCGAGTAGATAGACGGCGGCCATTGCTTTCGAGACATGAACCGGTTGCGCGGCGATGATCCGGTCGCCCATCGCGCGGTTGCCGATCTGATCATGGTTCTGGATGAAGGAGACGAAGGCCGTAGGTGGCAATTCGTTGGTGCTCTTGCCCCTGCTTTCGCCGCGATAGGGCATGTGCTGGCCCTGAAAGACAAATCCCTCCGCGAGCGACCGGGCGAGCGCTTCGCTATCATCAGCGTAATCGGCGTAATAGCCGAAATGCTCTCCGGTGGCGGCGACATGCAGCGTGTGGTGGATGTCGTCGTTCCATTGTGCCGTGAACAGACCTGTTTCGTCATCGCTCGTGCGCTTCAGGAGATCGCTGTCGTTTTCCTCGTTCTCGACAATCAGGTGAACATGGCGATCGCCGGCGGCTGCGCGCACGCGCCGTGCGAGTTCCGGCAGCAGATGTTCCTCGCTGTCGTCATTGATGGCGTGAACGGCATCCAGCCGCAGCCCGTCGAGCCTGAAGACGGTGATCCAGTAGATAGCATTCTGGATGACGAATTCGCGCATCGGCCGCGCCATCGCGCCATCGTAATCGATGCCTTTGCCCCACGGTGTCTTATGCCGGTCGGTGAAGACAGGCGCATAGAGGGGCAGATAATTGCCATCGGGGCCGAAGTGATTGTAGACGACGTCAAGGAAGACCGAGATCCCGCGTTCGTGGGCAGCATCCACCAGCGCCATCAAATGCTCGGGCCTGCCGTAGCTGCTGTCGGGCGCATAGGGCAGCACGCCGTCATAGCCCCAGCCGTAACGTCCCGGAAAATCGGAAACCGGCATTATCTGGATCGCCGTCACGCCCAGCCGTGCGAGGTGATCGAGGCGCCCGATCGCCGCGAGAAAGGTGCCCTCCTCGGTGAAGGTGCCGATATGCAATTCGTAGAGTACGGTCTCTTCCCATGGGCGCCCGCGCCAGGCTTCTTCCTTCCAATCATAGTTCGCGAGATCTTCGACCTCGCTGAACCCATGCACGTCGTGCGGCTGAAAGCGCGAGGCCGGGTCGGGCACCTGTAATCCATCAGGCAGAACAAACCGGTAAAGCGCGGCGCCGATGCCCACAACCTCCAGCTCGTGCCACCCGTCCGCAAGCTGACGCATGGGTAGCGGCTCATGGTCTTCCAGCTTCAAGCGGATGTTGTCGATAAGAGGCGCCCAAAGGCGGAAGGTGACACCCCTGTCGGAAATGACGGGTCCGAATTGCAAGTCAGTCACGTGAGGCCTTTCGACAAATATGATTGGCTGCACTCAACGCAGCCGGGGCCGAAAAGTTCGCGGCGGTTGGAAGGCAGTTTGTCGCGGATGTCTCATCGGTCGTCTTCGGCTGATTATTTGCCCTGTAGAAGCGCGACCGGTTGCGTTCCCAGCAACTGCGCGACGGGAACAGATGTCGCAGCGTCGATCGATCGCTCCGTCAGAAGATCATGTTTCGGGCCCTCTAATTCCGCAGGCAAGACGATGGCGGTGTCGCCCCAGAATTCGGGACTGGCATAAAGCCTTCCAGGCTCCAGCTGCCCCATCATCATGCGCGGGGTCACCGTGATGGTGAACGCATGGCCCAGCAGCCGAGCGTATGCGACGACATGGCGGCTGCGGCTGCCTCTCACCGACAGCGGCACATAATCTCCCGCGGCAAACAGGGCAGGCAGGCGTTTGCGCAGGTTGAGGCCAATGCTGATGATGCGCTGTTTGAGGGTTGGAACGGTGAGCTCCGAAATCGGGTCCCGCGTTGCCAGCAGGCGGGCGAGTTCCTTGATGTCGATCGGGCGCCGGTTGTCGGGGTCGACGAGGCTGAAGTCGCAAGCTTCCGAGCCCTGATAGATATCGGGCACACCAGGGGCCGTCAGCTTGATCAGCGTCTGCGACAGGCTGTTCAGGTAGCCTGCGGCCATCACCGGCCGGAGCGTTTCGGCGAAGTCCTCGTGGAAGGTCAGGCTGGAGGATGCGGTGAGCGCCGCCGCGTAGCTTTTGACCGCTGCCTCGTATTGCTCATGCGGCGCGTTCCAGTCCGTCACGAGCTTTGCCTCGCGCACCGCCTTCTCGGCATAGGCGACGAAACGATCCGTCAGGCCTGCGGCAGCGCCATCGCGAAACTCCTCCGGCCATATGCCGGCCAATGCCTGGTAGAGCATCCATTCGACATTGGCGTCGGGCGTCAGGCCCGCCGGCAACTCGGTCAGGTGGTTGCGGTTCATGTCCCGCCAGCGCTCCACCCCGAGCCTCCATACATCAGGTTCCTCGCTCAGCACGTAAAGGCGGGCGCGGGCATCCTCGCCGCGCTTGGTGTCGTGGGTGGAGGTGGCCGACAGGCCGTGTGGCTGCTGTTTTGCCCTTTGCTGCATCAAATCGTGAAATGCATCGACACCGCCCACCGGCCTGTCCGGCTCGCCGCCGACTTCGTTGGCGCCAAGCAGCAGGTTGTGGCGATAAAACAGCGTGTCTTCCATGGCCTTGGCCATGATCGGGCCACTCAATTGCTGGAAGCGTCGCTGGAACTCTTCGGCGCGAGGGCCGCCATCGAGGAGCCCCGCTACGGCGTCCAGCGCATCGCGGTCTCCGGTTTGCCGCGCGGCTTCGCCAAGGGCCTGCTCAATGAGACTTCGATCGCTTTCCGGCAATTTACCCGCACGGCCATAGGTGCGATAAAAGGGAAACGCGATGAGCAGTTCCTTGATCGCGGATGCAATCCGCTGTTCATCCGTATCGGCCAGAAGCGAATGCGCGATCGCCACCAGTCGGCTTGTCTCGCCTTTGAAGTTGCGCTCGATCATCAGCAGCTTGGCCTGGCGCAGGCCGGCGGCGAAATCGGCCGCATCCGGCGAGAGATTGGCATAGGCATGGCTAAGTTCGCGCATGCCATCGGGATCGATGAAGAGATTGCTGAGCGCCGAGATGAACTCATATCCGGTCGTGCCCTCGATCGGCCATTCGGCGGGCAGTGTCTCGCCATGCCCGACGATCTTCTCGGCGACGATATAGATCTCGGGGCCAACGGCCTCATTCAGGCGGTCGAGATAGGCAGAGGGATCGGCGAGCCCATCTATGTGATCGAGCCGCAGCCCCTGCACGTGGCCGGCGCGTATAAGCTCGAGCACCAGGGCATGACTGTCGGCAAAGACGTGCTCGTCCTCGACCCGCAGCCCGACCAGCCCGGTGACCTCGAAGAAGCGCCGATAGCTCAGCGTCTTCGCCGCATCCTGCCAGAATATCAGCCGCCAGGCTTGCTGATCGTGGATGGTCGATATCAGCGATCGATCCTTGAGGTCTCCGGATATCCGTTCGGTGCTATCCGGATTGAGCGGCAATCGGGTGTCGAAATAGGCGAGCGACCAGTCGCCGGTTCGCGGATCGCGCTGCAATTCGAACTCGCCGTCGGCGAGCGCCTCATCGAAGCTCTTTCCGAGGATCGGCAGCGTCAGCCGCTGGCTCCAGTCGATATCAAAGTGGCCGGCATATTTGCTGTCCGCGCCGAACTTCAGAACATCGGCCCACCAGGCATTTTCGGTCGCGGCGGCCATGTGGTTCGGCACGATATCGAGGATCAGGCCGAGGCCGGCGGCTTTCAAGGTGGCGCTGAGGCGCTTGAAACCCTCGCGTCCGCCTATCGCCGGCTCGATCTCGTTGCAATCGCTGACGTCATAGCCATGCGTCGATCCCGAGGTGGCGGTAAAGATCGGCGAGGCATAGAGATGGCTGATGCCGAGCGATTTCAGATAGGGGATGAACTCGATGGCGGTGTCGAAGGTCATGCCATCGCGAAATTGCAGCCTGTAGGTCGATGTCGGTATGTGCATCTGTCGCCTCTGGTGGGATCGCGACACAGCAACAGCGCTAACGCACCTTTTGTTCCCCCGCAATTTCCTGAGGCCTTTAAGGCAGTCAGAATTTCAGCGTGATCAGCAACGGCAGGTGATCGGAGGCGCGCTTTGCCAAGGGGGTGGAAATGACGTTGGCGGCGCTGACTTTGAGGTCTTGCGATAGAAACACATGATCGATCCGCAGCAGCGGAAATCGCGACGGAAAAGTCGACCTCGGCCGTTCCGCCGCGCTGAGCTGAGCGTCACGAAACTGGCCGCCCAGCATCCTGTAGGCCGGCGATGATGGTCGCGCATTGAGGTCGCCGCAGATGATAGATGGTGCCGCGTGAAAATCCGGGCTCCCGATCCACTCGTCCGAGAGCAGCGTCCGCACCTGCTTGATGCGGTCTATGTTACGGAGGCCGAGATGGGTGTTGAGCACGTTGAGCTTCCGTCCGCCGGCATCCACCTGCGTCCAGATCGCCCCCCTTGTCTCGCCGACCGAGGGCAGGGGACCGGCCTTCATCAGCCGTGTCGGCAGAGCGGTCAGTATTGCATCGCCGTATTTTTCCTCCTGAACATGCAGCGCCGGGTGAAAATGGGCCTCCATCTTCAAAAGCGTTGCGATCATATGCGCCTGGTCGATGCCGCCGGTTCGCTTGCGGCCGACATCGAGCTCTTGAAGCGCGATGATGTCGGCACCCGATTGCGCGATCACGTCGGCGACCCTGCCAGGGTCGAGCAGCCGGTCAGTGCCGATGCAGCTATGCACATTGTAGGTGAGGATTCTCAGTTCCTGCTGCTCAGCCTGATGCGAAGTGTCTGTCGATGCGCTCATCGACAGGGAACCCGATTTCATCCTGTTTCGTTCCATTACTGAAAGATCAATCGGAATGGAATCTTCATGTCGGCGAAGCGTGTCCTCATCAATGCAACCCTGGTTCTCGGACTGCTGCTCGCGGCCTATCTCCTTTACAAGGTCTTCAGTCGCTACTCGATTGATGAGATCACACGCTCGATCGCCGCCATCCCCGTCTCACGGCTGCTGTCCGGCCTGGGCTTCGCCGCACTCTCCTATCTCTGCCTGACCGGCTTCGATTGGATGGGGTTGCGCTATGCCGGAAAGCCGCTGAGCTATCCGAAGGCGGCGATTGCCTCCTTCACCGGCCTTTCCATCGGCCATAATCTCGGCGTGGCCGCCTTGAGCAGCGGTGCTGTTCGCTATCGCTACTATGCGCGGTGGGGCCTGAGCGCCGAGGCAGTGGCGAAGGTTATCCTGTTCTGCGGTGTCACTGTGGGCATCGGGCTCTCGGTTCTTGCCGGGTTGGCGCTGCTGATCAATCCAAGCGATGCGGCCAACCTGCTCGCCATGAGCGCCGAGGGCCTGTTCATCCTGGGCCTCGCTTGTCTCGCCGTCCCGGCCGCCTATGTCCTTCTCGCTGCCACCGTGCGCGCGCCGCTGCGCCTGTGGAAGTGGAGCTTCGAGATGCCGCGTCTCGAGCTTGCGATCGGTCAGGTCGTCATCGGTACGCTGAACTTTATCTTTGTCGCCGCTTGCCTTCACCAGATGCTGGCGGCCCAGGGTGATGTCAGCTTCGTGCAGACGGCGACGGCCTTCGTGCTCGCCAACATCGCCATCCTCGTCACCCATGTTCCGGGTGGCCTCGGCGTGCTTGAGGCAACTGTCAGCCATGTCCTGCCGGGTGCTGCGTCGATCGGCGCGCTCGTGGCGTTCCGCGTGATCTATTTCATTGTGCCGCTGTTGATCGGCATTCCCGTCTTCGCGATCAGCGAGGTGGTGCTGCGCAAGCGCGGCAAAGCCGCGTCAGAAGATCGCGGCGGCCAGCCGTCCGACGCGCAGGCGCAGCTTCTGTAGCGGCCAGTAGGGACGTCGCGGGTCGACGAGCGTGGTGCCCGTCAGCGGCGACGTCTCGCCTTTCGAGACATCGATCGCGAAGTGCCTCAGCCCGCGCTTGCCGACATTCAGCGCGTCCACTGCGGCATTCAGCGACCGCATGCTGCGCTCGGTCTCGCCTACGATCTCGGGCGTCGTCTCCAGATGCTCGGCGAGCAGCCGGTAGCGCAGCGTCGAAATGGCCAAACGATGCGCATCGGTGGACGCTTCGATCGCCAGATCGCATTCCGTATCCAGCCCCTCGGAGCGGTTGTTGAGGTTGGAGGAGCCGATGCGGATGAAATGGTCGTCGACGATCAGCAGCTTGGAGTGAATGACCAGCTCCTTCTCGCCGCCCTGCCTGTCGGGAACGACGGCGTACATGACCCGCAGCCGATCATAGTGGTCGATGCGCTTCAACCGGCGGATCAGCCTGTCCCGGTTGTTGCCCATCGTCAACTTCTCGAGAAAGCCGTGAGAGCTCTTGGTGACGAGCACGGTGATTTCCGGCCCATCGCTCTCCTTCAACCGCTTGGCGATGGTGCGCGCGACGCCGAAGGAAGCGAGATACTGCGTCTCGATGTAAATCAACCGTCGCGCGGCCTTTATCGCATCGCGCGTCAGCCGGAAGGCCTCATAGTGGCCGCGCTTGCCGATAAGCCCGGGCTCCGTCAGCGCGATTGCGGCGGTTGCGTCCGCAACGTCGGCGCTGACGCCTGTGGGCCATGATGCGCCGCCTGCCGGAGCAGGCTCCGGGCGCTCGCCCGTGGCGCGCTTCCATCGCCTGCGGGCAACATCGCCAATCAGCCGGGCCGCGTCGCCCGATACCATCGACTGCATGTCGTGTACGGGGTCATAAGGCGTGCCATCCGGCGATTTCCGCAGCGTATTGCTCATTTTGTGGTCCGGCTCGTCCCACCGTCTGGCGGTCAGATCGATGCCGCCGAGGAAAGCCAGGCTGTCGTCGATCGAGACGAGCTTCTGGTGATGGCATCCGCGGATCGGGTGGCGCAGATCGAAACGCATGCTGATCTGCGGATGGGCTGAGAACTCGCTCTCGCGGAAGAGGCGCAGCGATTTGCCGGAATAGATCGGCCCCATGCCCCAGACCAGTATACGGATACGAAGGTCCGGCTTCTCATCGGCGAGCGACAGGAGAAGTTCGCCAAGCGTTTCGGAGCTTTGATGCGGCCTAAGCCTGATATCCGGGTTGAAGTCCCAGCCGACGATCCAGATCGTATGAACCGCCTTGCGAAGCGCTTGATCGAGCGCCAGGAAATAGGCGGCGCCGTCGATCAGGAAAGCGGCCTTCTCGACCTTGCCCACTTGCCAGGCGTTGCGTCTCTGGCGAATGATGCCGCCGGGCAAGGCGGGAAGAGAAGCTTCTGCTTTGCGGGTTGCGCGTTTCAGGAACTCGGTTGCCTTGGACGCCTTCAGTCGATCGGCGATGGGTTGAAATTCTGTCATTCTGCTGTCCGGCGCCCCGCTTGGTATTTGACGTGGCCGTAACGCTCGAAGGCGTGACTTGTTCCGTCATGGCGCACCGTATTCCGTGGTCCGGTATCGGCATGGTCGCCTCACCTGAAAGCAATCAGGGAACGAAAAGCCATTTCAATTGTTTACTTCACGGTAAAGGATGAGCCGAGGAGTAAAATCATGATCAGAGCTATTCTGTTGGTAACCGCGGTGGCGGGTAGTCTTGCGTCGTGCACCGCGACCGAACAAGGCACGGCGATCGGTGCGGGGACCGGCGCTGTCATTGGCGGCGTGGCCACCAATAGCTGGGGCGGCGCGGCCGTCGGTGCTGTTGCCGGTGGTGCGGTCGGTGCCTTGATCGGCCAATCACAGGAACGTCGCGGCTACTGCGTCTATCGCGACCGCTATGGCCGCACCTACGAGGCGCGTTGCCGATAACCGTTTGAGCGGGATTGATTTGAGTTTTCGACGTGCGTGATGCCTGCCGGCATCGCGTGCGTCGAATCTTGTGCGATCTGCGCAAACATGATGCCAACGCCATGATGCCGACCCATTCTTTTGCTGATGAGAAATCGTCGGCAACGCGTCTTGGGCGAGCGCATGAACTGGATAAATCGTTATATTGATGAACCGCTGCTGCAGGGCGCCGCAACGGTCATGAAACTCTGGCACGGCCACACCGGCCAGCGACCTGATCTTCTCGAACCGGTCTGGAACCTTCTCTCCGTCGCGTTTCTGCTGATCGCAGCCATGCAGTGCTTGGCAGGCGAAGCGCTGTGGCTGAGCGAGGCTGCCCTCGTCATGCTCGCGCTGCCATCGGTGCTGAAGCTCTATAAGGCGAACGCGGCATCGGCCGATTATGATTTGAAAGACTACAAGGCGCTGCGAGCGACCGCCTTGCAGAAGCGCGAAAACGAGTGGGCTCTCAGGCTCGCGGTACTCGTTGGCGCGCTGGTCTTGCCGCTCGCCAAGCCGGTCGACGATGTCACGAGCGCTTATTTCATGCTCGGCGCGTGCCTCTGGTTCTCGCTGACGGCGCCTGCACGGTTCTATCTGAACGCGGCCGAACCGCCGGCGCCGGATGAGGGCGATCGTCTGGTTCGCCCCGCGCTGGGCTCGGCGGCGTAAGTTCCCACAGCAAAGGCCCATCGCGGACACCTGCGACGGGCCTCCGTGCTTTCTCGCCCATCAATCGCAGATCGCTTCCGCCTCGATCTCGACCTCGTAATCGCCGACCAGATTGCCGACCTCGATCAGCGTGTTGGCGGGCAGAACATCAGCGAAGACGCGTCCGTGCGCGCGCGACACCGGCTCCCACTGATTGGCATCGCGCAGATAGATGCGCGTTCTGACGACGTCTTCCATCTTGCCGCCGAGCGCCGAGATGGAGGCGGCGATCTTGTCGAGGATGTAGGTCGCTTGTGCGCCGGCGTCGCCTGATGCGACGCAGCGGTTCGTGCCGTGCGTCGCGGTCGTGCCGGAAACAAGTATGCGATCCCCTACCCTTACGGCGCGGCTATAGCCGGCGATCGGCTCCCAGATGCTGCCGGATGAGACGCGCGACCGGCCCGGACGACCGGGCATCGGCTGGGCGGTGTAAATGGATGGAATGGCATCCAGATGGTGGCTGAGATCGCCGGATGCGGTAAGGAACGGCGGCTTTCGATATTCGTCGCCGCAGTCGCCGGGGATGGGTTGCGTGTTGGCGAAGGCGGCGTTCAGCGCGGCGTGATCCTCTTCGTCGAGCGCAAAGGAGAAGACGTTCAGATTGTCGCCGCGATGCTCGTTCTCGCCGATGCGCGCGCCGACGATCGTGGCAGCGACGGCCTCGTGTTCCAGAACCCAGCGGCTCGCGATGTTGGAGATCGACACGCCATGCTTGGCCGCGATGGTTTGGGCGGCGCTGAGAATGCCCTGGAAGGCCTCCCAGCCGCCGGCGGTGTCGATGAAGCGCTTGTATTTCGAGCGGCTCCAATCGACGATCGATTCCGGCTCGGGCTGGCCCAGCCATTTCTCGGAGAGGAAGCCGCCGCAGAGCGTCCCATAGGCGAGAAGCTTGACGCCGCTTTCGGCGCAGAGCGCCGAGAGCGCACCCGCAGCCCGGCGGTCTACCAGCGAGAACGAGACCTGATTACTGGCGATCTCGATGCCGTCTGCGAGCGCCAGCGCCAGATGTCCGGCGTCGAAATTGGTGAGGCCGAGCGCACCGATGAGACCTTCTTCGCGCAGGCGCTGCATCTCGTGCAGGGCATCGAGCCATGCCGGATGCTCGAAGCTCCACCAGTGGAATTGCAGGAGATCGACCTTGTCGACACCAAGCCGCGTCAGCCGCTCCTCAACGCCGCGACGCACGACGTCAGCCGTCATCGGTCCCGGCTCCGGGCACCATTTGGTGAAGGCGACGGGCCGCTGGCCATTCTGATAGCGCGAGAGCAGTCGACCCGTGATCAGTTCCGCCGAACCGTAGTGATCGGCCATGTCGAACGTGTCGAAACCATCACGCGCATAGGCCTGCAGCACATCGGCGCCCTTGTCGGCATCGATCACCGTGCCGTTCTTCTCGATGTCGGCAACCTGCCAGAGACCGCAGACGATGCGGCTGATGGAGAGATCCTTGGTGAGCGCTGTGCGTGGGGGCGTGGTGGACATGTTTCTATTCCCTGGATGTCTGTTTGCGTTTGCCCGTCAGCGAGGCCAGCGCGTTGGAAGCGCCGAGAATGCCGCGGGGGCGCAGGAGCAGGATGAGGCAGAGCCCGACGCCGATCATGACGATCTGTAGCGATGCCGCGCGCGCCTGCTGTTCGGGCGGCACGAATGCGGAGACGGCGGCGGCTGACAGCGCCCAAAGACCCCAGACCAACACCGCGCCGAGGATAGCGCCGCGATTGTTGCCAGAGCCGCCGACGATCAGCATCGCCCAGACCTGGAAGGTCAGGATCGGCAGATAGTTGTCGGGCGCGATAAAGCCGATGAAATGTCCTTGCGCGGCACCCGCCAGCCCCATGATGGCGCCGCCGATGGTGAAGGCCTGCAGGCGAAAGCGGATCGGCCGCTTGCCGAGTGCCTGCGCCGCGCTCTCATCCTCGCGGATCGCGCGCAGCACGCGGCCCCAGGGGCTCTTGGCGAGATGCTGGAGCGCCAGATAGAGCGCCAGCACGACGGCCGTCATCAAAGCGAGATTGGAAAGGGAAAATTCCAGCGGATCGGCGGCAAGGCTGCCGAAGGGGCGCGGAATGAAGCCGATGCCGAAGGCGCCGCCGGTCAGGGGCTGCAGGTTGAGCACGCAGAGCTGTACCGTGACCGCAACGCCGAAGGTGGCGATGGCGAGATAATCGGAGCGCAGCCGGATGGTCAGCGCGCCGACCAGCCAGGCGGCAAGGCCGGCAAACAGTGCGCCGCCGAGCCAGCCGATGGCGATCGGCATGTCGAAGCCGCCGAAGCGGCCGGGCGCATCGGGCGTCGTCAAAAGCGCCGATACATAAGCGCCGATCGCGACGAAGGCGGCGATGCCGACGTTGAAGAGGCCGGTCTGGCCCCACTGCACATTGAGCCCGAGGCACATGATGGCATAGGTGAGCGCCATCGTGAGGAAGAAGGCGGCGTAGGCGATCAGATCAAGGCTCATGCCGCTCTCCCGAAAAGGCCGCGCGGGCGAAGAAGCAGGACCGCCACAAGGATGACGAAGGAAACAGCCGCCCGCCATTCGGCGCCGACGATCTGAACGGCCGCGGCCTCCGACAGGCCGACGATCAATCCAGCGATCATCGCGCCGGGAACGCTGCCGATCCCGCCGAGGATCGCGGCGGCAAACAGCGGCAGCAGCAGGTCATGGCCGAGATAGGGGCGGATCTGTACCAGAAGCCCGGTCATGATGCCGGCGATGCAGGCAAGGGCAGCGCCGACGAACCAGACGACGCGGATCACGCGGCGCACGTCGACGCCCGCAATGCCCGCGAGAGCCGGATTTTCACTGACCGCCCGCATCGAGCGGCCGATATCGGTGCGGGTCATCAGCAGGTGGATGGCGACGACCGCGACCAATGACAGGCCGAGCGACAGGAGCTGATCGGGCGTGGCGCGCAGGCCGCCGCCGATCTTCACGGCGATCTGCAGCGCCTTGGTGTAATAGGCGGGCTTGGAGGTGAAGATGAATTCGAGCAGGCTGCGAAGCGCAAGCGAGGCGCCGAAGCTCGCCATGACGAGGATGATGATCGCGCCGCCGCGCGCCCGCAGGCGCCCGAACAGCGCCGCATCCATCGCAAGCGCCAGCAGACCCGTGAGCAGGATCGCGACAACGGCCGCAAGCGGCAGCGACCAGCCGAACGAGAAGGGGCCGATCGGCTTCGTCAGCGACGTGGACAGGAGGCCGAGGCCGCCGCTGACGGCGAGCGCCAGATAGGCGCCCCAGGAAAGCATCTCGCCATGCGCGAAATTGGCGAAGCGCAGGATCGAATAGGTGAGCGTGACGCCGATGGCGCCAAGGCCGATCATCGCGCCGGCAACCAGACCGTCCATGAGAAATTGCGGGTTCATGGTGCCTCCGACGCCTGCTTGGTGGTGCCGAGATAGAGCTTGGCGATCAGCGGATCGCCGAGCAGTGAAGAGGCCTCGCCCTCGTGCCTGATCCTGCCTTCGACCAGGATGACGGCGCGGCTGGCGATTGCGAGCGCTGCCTTGACATTCTGCTCGACGAGAATGACGGTGACACCGCCGGCGTTGATCTCTTTCAACATCGAAAACACCTCGCCGACGATCTTCGGCGAAAGACCGGCGGAGGGCTCGTCGAGGATGAGCACGGAGGGATCGACGATCAGCGCGCGGGCGACCGCCAGCATCTGCCGCTGTCCGCCCGATAGCGCGCCGGCGAGGCGCGAAGGCTTGCTGGCGAGATCGGGGAAACGACGATAGAGCGCGGCGATCCTGTCTGACCGCTGCGCCTTCGGCAGGACGGCTGCGGCAAGCTGCAGGTTTTCGTGAATGGTCAGCGTCGCGAAGATGTTTTCCGTCTGCGGCACGAAGGCGAGGCCTTCACCGATCTTGCGGTGGGACGCGACGCGGGTGATCTCCCGCTCGCCGAGCAGGACGCTCCCCGAGTGGATCGGCACCACGCCGGCGATCGCCTTGACGAAGGTCGATTTCCCGGCCCCGTTCGGCCCGAGCAGGACCAGAAGCTCGCCCGGTGCCACCAAGAGATCGACGCCGCGCACGATCGGCAGATCGGGTTCGTATCCGGCGACCAGCGCGCGGGTTTCCAGCGCCGGCGCGGTCATGCGGCCGCTCCGAGATAGGCTTCGATGACATCCGGATTGGAGGCGACGTCGGCAGGCGTACCCTCGGCCAGCGGCTTGCCGAGCGCCATGGCGACGACGCGGGTGCAGAGCCGCGACACCATATCCATATTGTGCTCGATCAGCAGGATCGACTTGCCCTGCGCATTGAGCTCCAACACGCGCTCTATGATCGTTTCGAGCAGCGCCGGGTTGACGCCGGCAGCCGGTTCGTCGAGCAAGATCGCCTGCGGATCGGCCATCAGGATGCGCGCCAACTCCAGCAGCTTGCGCTGTCCGCCTGAGAGAACCTTGGCAGGTTGTCCTTCGAGGCCCGACAAGGTGACGAACTCCAGCAGCGCGCGCGCCTTCTCGATCGCCAGACGCTCTTGTTGTCTGACATGACCGAAGCGGAGGAAGTTGGCAAACAGCCGTTCGCCGTTCTGCCCCTGCGCGCCGACGAGCACGTTTTCAAGCACGGTCATCTCGAGAAACGGCTTCGGGATCTGGAAGGTGCGGCCGACGCCGCGGCCAATTCTCTGTTCCGGGCTCTCTTGCGAGACCTCGCGACCGCCGATCCAGATCTCGCCCGACGTCGGCTTCAGGCTTCCGGCGATCAGGTTGAACAGCGTCGTCTTGCCGGCGCCATTCGGGCCGATAAGGCCGACCATTTCGCCTTCGCCGAGCCTGAGCGACATGCCGCCGACAGCCACATTGCCCTGAAACGACTTCACCAGATCATGCGCGTCGATCACGGCACTGGCGGGGTCTGCCGCTTTCGGTGGGGCGTCTGGCACTGGCAAAGGCATGGAGAAAAGAAGTCTCTTGATTTGATTGGTGATGTTTGATCAAACTTCACCCCATGGTGAAAAGCAACCGAAAAAAGCAGCGTTCCACGGAGCAGGCTCGATGGTAGTCCCCTCTGCAGGAGCCTATGCGAGCAAGCCGGCCGATCGCGACGACGCGCTGTCGCCGGTCGGACGCGAAACGCTGCAGGACCGCGTCTACGCTCAGCTGCGCAACTCACTGATCAACGGCATGTTCGATGCCGGCGACGTGCTGCGCATCGTCGATCTGGCTGAACGGCTGCAGACCAGCACCATGCCGGTGCGCGAGGCGCTTGGCCGTCTCGTGTCCGAACAGGCGCTGGAATCGCTGCCCAATCGCTCGGTGCGCGTGCCGCTGATCACCCGCGAACGTCTCGACGATCTCGCCCGTGCCCGCATCCTGATCGAGGGGCGGATGGTGGCGCTGGCGCTGCCCAATCTGACGGATGACGATTTCGCGGTGCTGAAGCAGATCAATGTCGATTGCGATCTCGCTTTCGAGCAACATGGCAAGGATATCGGCCATGTGACCTCGGCGCTGAACCAGCAGTTCCATTTCCACATCTATCATGCGGCGCGCTCGCAGGTGCTGATCCCGATCGTCGAAAGCCTGTGGCTGCAATCGGGCGCGATCATCCGCAAAGCCGCGCATATTCATGACGAACAGGGCGGCCTCGCCGCCACCAATCATCACTGGGCGCTGATCGATGCGCTCGAAAAGCGCGATGTCGAGGCCGCGATGCAATCGCTCTCCAACGACATCAGCCGCTCCTTCGATCTCATCCGTGGGCGGCTGGATGTTGATCCTGAAGGCAACGCCTCGGGAGGCCATCATGGCTGAACCAATCGACGACGGCTTCGACCTGTTTGATCTCAGGGTCGACGTGATCATTCCAGAGGGCGGCGCGGTCTATTGCGGCGCGAAACCCGGCGATCATTTCGAGCTCAAGGGCGAAATGCTGCAGCTGCCGGAAGGGCAGGGGATCTCAATCTACTCGCTCTCCTCCGTGCTGCCGCTGCTCGCGGCCAAGCAGCGCCCGACGGATCGTAACGACTGGATGACGACGGACGCCGACATCGCTTGCCCTGACCCCAATTGCTCGACACGGCTGAGGATCACCCGCACGGGTATCCGCCGTTTCAGCCATGCCGCCACCACGGCGGTCCCCTTGAATGACGAATAGGCCGAAAGATATGCAGCGCATCACCATCGCCCCCGGTTACGAAATCTCCCGCGTCATTCGCGGCGGCTGGCAGCTGGCCGGCGGGCACGGCGCGATCGATGGCGACAGCGCCATCGAGGACATGATCGCATTCGCCGATGCCGGGATCACCACCTTCGACTGCGCCGACATCTATACCGGTGTCGAAGAGCTGATCGGCCGTTTCCGCGTCGCCTACAAGAACCTGCGTGGCGCCGAGGCGCTGTCGCGCATCCGCGTCCACACCAAGTTCGTGCCCGATCTCACGGTCCTGCCAAACATCAGCAAGGCTTATGTCGAAGGCGTCATCGATACCTCGCGTAAGCGCCTAAACCTCGATTGCCTCGATCTCGTGCAGTTCCACTGGTGGGCCTATGATATCGAGGGCTGGCTGGAGACGGCGGGCTGGCTGAAGGAGCTGCATGAGGCCGGCAAGATCAGCAAGATCAGCGGCACCAACTTCGATACCGATCATATCGAGGCGATCATCGGCTCGGGCGTGCCCTTCACCTCGCTGCAGCTGCAATATTCGCTGCTCGACCGGCGCCCGGAAAAGCGCATGGTGGCGCTTGCTCAGGAGAAGAACTTCGCGCTGTTCTGCTACGGCACCGTGGCCGGCGGCTTCCTTGGTGATCGCTGGCTCGGCCAAAAGGAGCCGGAGCATCCGCTCGAAAACCGCTCTCTGACGAAGTATAAGCTGATCATCGACGACTTCGGCGGCTGGGATCTGTTCCAGGCGCTGCTGTCGACGCTGCGCGGGATCGCCGACCGGCACGACACCGATATCGCCACCATCGCAAGCGCCGCCATGCTGACCAAGCCAGGCGTCGCGGCCGTCATCGTCGGCGCCCGCAACAGGGAGCATCTGAAGTCCAATCTCGCCATCGCCGATATCGCGCTCAGCGAAACGGATAGAGCCGAGGTCGATGCGATCCTTGCGCAATCAAAGCCGCTCGACGGCGACGTCTATACGCTGGAGCGGGACAGGGAAGGCCGCCACGGCAGCATCATGAAGTACAATCTCAACAAAGGGGAACAAAAATGAGAACGACATTCCTGCTTTCCGCCATGGTTGCTGCCCTTGCGGCGTCCACGGCGCCGACATTCGCGGCCGATTGCGACATCACCGTCGGCCTCGTCATGGAACTCACCGGCCCGGCCGGTGAATATGGCCAGGCGGGCGCGAAGTCCGTCGAGATGGCTTTCCGGGATATCAACGACGCCGGTGGCGTCAATGGTTGCAAGATCGTTGCCGACACGCGCGACAGCCAGAGCCAGGGCAACGTCGCCGTCGATCAGGCGACCCAGCTCGTCAACATCAAGAAGGTGCCCGTCATCATCGGCGGCATCATCTCGTCCGTCTCGATCCCGATCCTGACATCGGTGACGGCGCCGGCCGGCGTCGTGCAGGTCTCGCCCGCATCCTCTTCGCCCACACTGACCGAGCTTGGCCGCAGCGGCAAGACCAACGGCGTCTTCTTCCGGACCATCACCTCGGATGCGCTGCAAGGCACGGCGGCCGCGAAATTCGCGATGGATCAGGGCCTGAAGAAGATCGCGATCATCAACGTCAACAACGACTTCGGCGTGAACATGGTCAAGGAGTTCGCGACCGCCTATCAGAAGCTCGGCGGCACGATCACCTCGACGACGCCCTATAACGAGAAGCAGTCGAGCTACGCGTCCGAAGCCAGCGCCGCCATGGCTGGCGATCCCGATGCGCTCTATCTCGTCAGCACCCCCGTCGATGGTGCCACCATCGCCCGCGCCTGGGTCTCCGGTGGTGGCAAGCAGACGTTCCTGTTGAACGACGGCATGAACTCCAAGGACTTCATCGAGAGCGTCGGCGCGCAGTATCTGGAGAACGCCTACGGCACCTCCTCGGGCACCAGCCCGACGGCGTCCACCGAATATTTCAACGGCAATTACGAGGCCTTCTCCGGCGGCATCTCGCCTTCGGCCCCGGCCGCCGACCGCTCTTATGACGCCGGTGCAATCGTGGCGCTGGCGATCGCCAAGGCCGGCAAGGCCGATGCGGCAGCCATCAAGGCAGCCATGCCTGAGGTCGTTGCCGAGGGTGGCACGCCTATTCATGCTGGCAAGGAAGAGTTCGCCAAGGCGTTGCAGCTCATCAAGGATGGCAAGCCGGTGAAGTATGAGGGTGTCATCGGTCCTGTCAGCTTCGACACGTATGGCGACATCACCGGTCCCTTCCGCCTGTGGAAGATCAGCAATGGCGAGGTGACGACGGTCGGCGAATTGAGCGCCGAAGAGGTCACCAAGATCAAGACCGCGCAGTAAGAAGCCAAGCGACATGGGAGCTGTGCTCCCATGTCGCACCAGTCTGGTCTGGGCGCATATGTGCTTTGTTGGGTAAGCAATGTTGTTCGCGGATCGCGCCGTGTAAAAACGGTACGATGTATCTGGCAAACAACAGCCAAGGCCATCGACACATGAAAAAGCGCTCAGTCCTTCCGTCGATCTGTTCGATCGCCAGCCTGCTCGTCATGACATCCGCGGCATCCGCGGAGGACCTCGAGCACGGGCGGCGGGTGTTCAGACTGTGCGTTTCCTGTCACACGGTCGATTCCGATCGCAACGGCTTCGGCCCGCATCTGAAGGGTGTCGTCGGTCGTCCGGCCGGAAGCTTGCCTGATTACAGATATTCAGACGCGATGAAGGCGGCGGGCGCCGGTGGGCTTGTCTGGGATGAGGCGGCGCTGTCGGAATTTCTATCCAGCCCCAAGAAGAAAGTGCCGGGAACGAAGATGAGCTTCGGCGGCCTCTGGACGACGTCGGAGATCACCGACTTGATCGCCTATCTCCGAGCCAATCCCTAGGCGCGCCAAATGTCGGTTCGTCACGGCTTGACGTCTTGGCGCCGGATCGCCTAAGTCAGCCTCGATGGTTCCCGAAGGGATGACTTCCGACGGGATTAATAGGGAACACGGTGCGGATGACCCGAATGGGGCCAAGACCGTGGCTGCCCCCGCAACTGTAAGCGGATTGCCTGATGTCCTTGTGGTGTTCGTCTCGAACGCCATGCCACTGCGAAGCTTTTCGTGGGAAGGCAGATGTCAGGTGCATATTCGCAAGCCAGGAGACCTGCCGTCAAAACAGTGTCCACCATCCCGGACGGGGTTGTCCGGAGAGGAGCATCATATGATGGTTTTTGACGTCAACCGCTGGCGCGGTCCCGCTTTATTCCCCTCCGCAAATCTCATGTCCGTGATCCCGCGCTAGCGTTCGCCGCCGCATGATGTCAGGCGAGCGCTTTGCTGTTTCGTCCTGCATCATCCGCAGCGGTCCCCGCTTCGAGTTTCACAGCCACGGCCAGTCGGCTGCGGGCTTCAGCCATACATGAGGACCAATATGAACCGCATCATCCTGCGAACCGCGCTGCTTTCGATCGCGACGGCTTGCGTTTTCACCACCTTTCTCCCCGCCGCCCATGCAGCGGCAACGACCTACCCGCTGACGATCACCAATTGCGGTCAGCAAGTGACATTCGATAGCGCGCCGAAGAAGACGGTGTCGATCGGCCAGGGCATGACCGAAATTCTCTACTCGCTCGGCCTTGCCGACAAGATAGTGCGGACGGCGGTCTGGGTCGGGCCGGTGCTGCCCACCTATGCCGATGTCAACCAGAAGATTAAGCGGCTCGCCGACAATGATCCGAGTTTCGAATCCGTCGTCGGCCAGGAGCCGGACTTGGTTGCGGCCGAGTTCGAATGGCATGTCGGCACGCAAGGGTCGGTCGGCAAGCGCGAGCAGTTCGCCGGTCTCGGCATCAAGACCTATGTCTCGCCGGCCGATTGCGTCGCGAAGGTCAACACGGATGGCGGCGACGGTGTGCGCAGCGAGCTCTTCACCATGGAGCTGATCTATCAGGAGATCGCCGAGTTGGCGGAGATCTACGACATCCAGGATCGCGGCGCGGCCCTGATCGCGGACTTGAAGAAGCGTGAAGCGGATGCCGTGGCATCGCTTGGCGGGTCGGCGAAGGATCTGCCCGTTGCCTTCTGGTTTTCCAGCAAGGAAGTGCAGGGCGATGCCTTTATCGCCGGCAAGAACAGCGCTCCGGCCTATATTCTGAAGACGCTCGGCGCCCGCAACGTCGTCAGCACCGAGGAAGAGTGGCCGCTGGTCGGCTGGGAAACCATCGCGCAGGCCAATCCCGCCGTCATCGTCATCGCCACCATGGACCGCCGCCGCTATGCCGCGGACGATCCGAAGGTGAAGATCGATTTCCTTGAAAAGGACCCGGTCACCAGCCAGCTCGATGCCGTCAAGAACAGGCATTTCGTCGAGATGGATGCGCAGTCGATGAACCCGACGATCCGCACCATCGACGGCCTGGAACGCCTCGCCGCCGGCATCAAGTCCTTCGGTCTTTCCAAGTGAGGCACGCGTCGATAGCCCACCGTGGATGGAGAGCGCTGCTCGTGCTCTTCGTCCTTGCCATCGTGGCATTGGGCTTTGTCATCAGTCTCGCCGTGTCCATCGGCGAGATCTCCATTCCTGTCGACACGACAGCGAAGGCCGTGGCGAACCGTGTGTTCGGCACCGGCTTTGAACTCAGCCGCATCCATGAAGGCATCATCTGGGATTACCGCCTGAGCCGCGCCCTCGTCGCCGCCAGCGCCGGAGCGGCTTTGGCCCTATGCGGCGCGGTGCTGCAGGCGTTGCTGCGCAATCCGCTGGCCGAGCCTTATGTGCTCGGCATCTCGGCCGGCGCCTCCACCGGGGCTGTCGCGGTCATGATCCTCGGCTTCGGCTATGGCGTCCTGACGCTTTCGGCCGGCGCCTTCGTCGGCGCAGTCGCGGCGTTCCTGCTGGTGTCGTTGCTCGCGGCGGGCTCGGGTGGCGGCACGGACCGTATCATTCTCGCGGGTGTCGCCGGTTCGCAGCTCTTCAACGCGCTGACATCCTATATTGTCACGACATCGGCCAATGCCGAGCAGGCGCGCGGCGTCATGTTCTGGCTTCTCGGCAGCCTGTCCGGTGTGCGCTGGCCGGATGTCTATCTTGCCGCTCCCGTGGCCATCGCCGGCTTTCTCGTCTGCATGCTCTATGCCCGTGCGCTCGACGCCTTCACCTTCGGCACCGATGCGGCCGCAGCGCTTGGCATTCCCGTTGCCGGTATCAGGATCGTGCTGCTCGCGCTCACGGCCCTTCTTACAGCGACGATGGTCAGCATCGTCGGCTCGATCGGCTTTGTCGGTCTGGTCATTCCGCATGCGGCGCGTTTCGTGGTCGGGCCGGGGCATGGGCGCCTGTTGCCGGCAACGGCGATATCCGGCGCCATCTTCATGGTGGTCGCCGATATCGTCTCGCGCGTCATCATCCCGCAGCAGGTGTTGCCGATCGGCGTCGTCACCGCGCTCTTCGGTGCGCCGGCATTCGCGCTCATTCTCTACAAGGCGAGGCGGCCCGCATGAGCATTTCCATCAGCGATGTGCATTGGGCAACGTCAGGCGTGCTTGTCGTCAAGGGTGTCAGCCTTGAGGTTCCCACCGGCCAGACGCTCGGCCTGATCGGGCCGAACGGTTCGGGAAAGTCCAGCCTGCTGCGGTTGATCGGCGGGCTGCGAAAGGTGAAGAGCGGCGTCATCGCGCTCGGCGATACCGGCATCGATACGCTGGCGCGCCGCGATATCGCCCGGCGCGTCGCCTTTGTCGAACAGCAGGCCACGACCGAGACGCAGGTGACGGTCACCGAGGTCGTCCGTCTCGGGCGCACGCCGCATCGCGGTCCGCTGGCGCCGTGGAGCGCCAATGATGAAGAGGCGGTCGAGAACGCGTTGCGGCAGGTGGGCATGGTTGGGAAGGCGCGGCAGCTCTGGCATACGCTGTCGGGCGGCGAGCGGCAGCGGGTGCATATCGCCCGCGCGCTGGCGCAGACGCCGACCGAGCTTCTTCTCGACGAGCCGACCAACCATCTCGACATTCAGCATCAGCTCGAAATCCTGTCGCTGGTTGCCAAGCTGCCGATCACCAGCATCGTCGCGCTGCATGATCTGAACCTCGCCGCCATGTTTTGCGACAGGATTGCTGTGCTTAGCCAGGGTCGGCTTGTTGCGGTCGGACCGGCGGACGAGGTATTGACCGAAGGCCTGATCGCCGATGTGTTCGGGGTGCGCGCCCATATCGAGCGCTCGCCGCATCATGGTCGGCAGCATATCCATTTCCTTGGCTGTATTTCTTGAGGTCCGATGTCCATCAGACAAACCAATTTCGATTTGAAGGAAGAGATCCGGGACTATTGGTCCAAGCGCTCGCAGACATTCGATCTTGCCTTCGGCCACAGAATACCGCGCGGTCCGGAATTTGACGCCTGGCAGCAGCCGATGCGCGACCATCTGCGGCCGACGCCTTTGCGCGTTCTGGAACTTGCCTGCGGCACTGGTGAGGTCACGGCGGTGATCCACGATCTCGGCCACGATGTGACCGCGCTGGATTTCTCCGAGGCCATGCTGTCGATCGCCAAGGCGAAGCATGCAGGCAAGGAACGGTTGCGCTTCGTGCTGGCGGACGCGGAAAACTCGATGGAGCCGGATGGCTGCTACGACGCCATCATCTGCCGCCATCTGGTCTGGACGCTGACCGATCCCGCAAAGGCATTCGGCGAGTGGCATCGGGTCTTGAAGCCGGGTGGCACGCTTCTGGTATTCGACGGCGATTGGGCAAAGCCAACGCGCCTTGGAAGCGCCGCTGCATGGCTCATCCGCCGGATCGATCGTTTCTGCGGCGCGGACCGGCACTATGATGGCGCGATGAGCGAGCGCCATTCGGCGATCATGTCGGCGCTCCCCTTCGGCGCCGGGCTGCGGCCGGATGATCTCATCCCACAACTGAAGCAAGCCGGCTTCGTGAGCTTCGAAATCACGTCCCACAGTCCGATCGCCAGAGCGCAGCGGCGTGGCGCCAATCTGCGCAACAAGCTCAGGACACTGGTCTATCGGCGCTTCATTCTCGTCGCCAAATCCGGTGGCGTTTCGCAAGACTAGGAATAGCTGAATTGCGAATTTTGCAGCCTGTTGCCATCACAGCATGTTGACGTGATCGGCTAGACGAGGTCATCTGCGGATAACGGCATGGCGCTCATGCTTGCGGTGATCGGCACGGGAGGCCGGATCACCGTCTCGAAAGGCCGAGCGCCGGCAGTCTCAAGGGAGGAATACGCCTGTCAGTCAGCCCGATCGGATCGGGATGAGCTGACACCCTTGAACGCTAGGACTCCCGCAATGGCATACAGCACGACGATCGAACGAACGCGCTTCGGCTTTCGCGATCTCAAGGACCTCCTCGCAAAAGCGACGCCGGAACGCTCCGGCGATCAGCTCGCCGGCATCGCGGCTAGCGGACCGGTCGAGCGCTTGGCCGCGCAGATGGCGCTTGCAGATCTGCCGCTGAAGGCGTTTTTGGCTGAAGAGGTCATTCCGTCCGAGAGCGACGAGGTCTCGGCGCTGATCGCGAAGCAATTCGACGCGCAAGCCTTCGCGCCGATCAGTTCGTTCACTGTAGGCGAGTTTCGCGAGTGGTTGCTGAAGCCGGAAACAGACCAGCAGACGCTCGAAGCGATCACCTATGGCATCACGCCGGAGATGCTGGCAGCCGTTTCGAAAATCATGCGGCTGCAGGATCTGATCGCCGTCGCCGCCAAACGGCAGGTCGTCACGCGCTTTCGCAACACGCTGGGCCTGACCGGCCGCTTGTCGACCCGCAACCAGCCGAACCATCCGACCGACGACAGCCGCGGCATTGCCGCTTCGGCGATCGACGGTCTATTGATGGGCTCCGGCGACGCCGTCATCGGCGTCAATCCGGCGACTGACAGTGTCGAGGACTATGTGCGGATCGTCTCGCTGCTCGACGAGATCCGCGAGCGCCTCGCCATCCCCACCCAGACATGCTGTCTCGGCCATGTTACCACCGCCATTCGCGCCGTCGAGGCGCGGGCGCCGGTTGATCTGATGTTCCAGTCGGTCGCGGGATCGCAGAAGGCCAATGAAGGCTTCGGCATCGATCTCGCGCTGCTGAAGGAGGCGCAGGATGCCGGACGATCGCTGAAGCGCGGCATGCCGGGCGCCAATCTGATGTACTTCGAAACCGGGCAGGGAGCAGCACTCTCGGCCGACGCGCATTTCGGCGTCGACCAGCAGACGATGGAAACCAGAGCCTACGCCGTCGCGCGCGAGTTCGATCCGCTGTTGGTCAACACTGTCGTCGGCTTCATCGGGCCGGAATATCTCTTCAACGGGAAACAGATCATCCGCGCCGGTATCGAGGATCATTTCTGCGGCAAGCTGCTCGGCCTGCCGATGGGTGTCGACGTTTGCTACACCAACCACGCCGATGCCGACCAGGAAGACATGGACACGCTGCTGACGCTGCTCTGCGCGGCAAACGTCAATTTCGTCATCACCGTACCCGGTGCCGACGACATCATGCTGAACTACCAGTCGCTGTCTCACCACGACGCCGTCTTCTGCCGCGAGACCCTCGGCCGCCCACCGGCGCCGGAGTTCGAGACGTGGCTGCGCGACGTGGGGCTGACCAATGATGCAGGCGCGCTATCCGGTGCTCCCGCCATGCTGACCGATTACCTGTCGAGGGCTGCTCTTGTCTAAATTCACCGCCACCGAACTCAGAGCCGATTACCAGCCGGCCACCGTCGATCTCGCCGAGATGACCGATGCGCGCGTCGCACTGGGGCGCTTCGGATCCGGCGCGCCGACCAAGGCGCAGCTGGCCTTCCTGCTCGATCACGCACGGGCCCGCGAAGCGGTATGGTCGACCGTCGACGAGAACAGGCTGAAGAACGATCTCACGGCGCTTGGGCTGGATGTCGTCTCGGTGGAGAGCATGGCCGAGGATCGCGGCAGCTACCTGCGCCGGCCCGATCTTGGCCGCAAGTTGTCGCACGCTTCGGTCGAGCGGCTGCATGCTCTGCCGTCTGACGCGAAAGGCTGCGACGTCGTTATCACCATTGCCGACGGCCTCTCGTCGAGTGCGGTCGATATCAATGCGGTCGCGCTCGTGCGCGAGCTTTCGGGCCTGTTGCGCTTAGCCGGCTTGTCGATCGGCCCGGTCGCCGTCGCGCGGCAGGCGCGGGTGGCGCTTGCCGACGAGGTCGGCGAAATTCTCGGGGCGCGGATGACAATCGTGCTGATCGGAGAGAGGCCCGGTCTCTCGGCGGCCGACAGTCTCGGCGCCTATATCACCTACGAGCCATCCGTCGGCACGCCGGATTCCCGGCGCAACTGCGTCTCGAACATGCGCGAGGGTGGTCTGTCGATGGAGCAGGCGGCGAAGACTATCGCTAGCCTCATCGCCGACATGACGAGAACAGGTGTCAGCGGCGTTGGCCTGAAGGAAGCGCTGGTCAGGCTGCCCAGCGCTTCGTAATCGACTTCACCGGATGCCCGCCCTTGCGCGCGGCCGTGTGTCGTTGCGCTCGTGCTCGAAGATCGCGCCGGGAAGCGGCAGCTTGCCGCGAATGATGTCCGAGCCCTTCTCGCCCACCATGATCGTCGGCGCGTTGGTGTTGCAGGAGGGAACACGCGGCATGACGGAGGAATCGCAGACGCGCAGCCCTTCCAGTCCGTGCACCTTGAGATCGAGCCCGACCACCGCGTCGGCGCCCGTGCCCATCTTGCAGGTGCCGACGGGATGGTGGTCGGTCTTGGCGTTGGCGCAGCCATAATCGAAGAGCTCGTCGTCGGTCATCACCTTGGGCCCGGGAAGCCGCTCGGCCAGCACGAAGGGCTTCAGCGCCGCCTGCTGCATGATTTCGCGCGCGATCTTCAGGCCTTCCAGCGACATCGTCCGGTCATGCGGGTCGGACCAATAGTTCGGATCGATCAGCGGTGCCGCCGCCGGATCGGATGATTTGAGCCTGACGGTGCCGCGCGAGTGTGGGTGGAGATAGGCGGAATTCAGTGTCACGCCGGCGTTCCTCAGCCGCTCCACGCCCGCCTCGATGCCGGAACCGAGGCCGAGGTGGAACTGGATATCGGGGGAACGCGCATTCGGGTCCGCGTACCAGAAGCCGCCCGTCTCGAAGAGCGAGGAGGCAACCGGACCCGTGCGGAAGAGAATGTATTCCAGCCCCGCCCAGACGGTCCGGTGCAATTTGGCGACGCCGTCATAGGTGTGGTCGCCGGTGCATTCGCAAATGACGAAAAGGTCGAGGTGGTCCTGCAGGTTGCCGCCGACGCCTGGGAGATCGTGGTGAACCTTGACGCCGACCGATGTCAGATGGTCGGCCGGGCCGATGCCGGATTGCAGCAGGAGCTTCGGCGAGCCGATCGCGCCTGATGACACCAGCACTTCGCGCTCGGCGCGGATCACCTCGGAGCCCTTGTCCGTCACGACTTCGACGCCGACGGCCCGCGTTCCCTCGATCACGATCCTGCTCACCCGGGCGCCGGTGCGGATCGTCAGGTTCTTTCGGCCCTTGATGGGCGAGAGATAGGCGAGTGATGCGGATGAGCGGCGGCGGTTGCGCTGGGTCAGCTGGTAGAAGCCGACGCCCGCCTGCTGCTTGCCGTTGAAGTCGTGATTGTAGGGAATGCCGAGCTCCTGGCCGGCGCGGATATAGGCGTCGCAGATCGGCAGCGCGGAGACAGGCATCGAGACACCGAGCGGTCCGCCATAGGCGTGGTAGTCGTCGGCGAAGCGCTGATTGTCCTCGGCGCGCTTGAAGTAGGGCAGGATCGAGCGGTAGTCCCAGCCCTCGCAGCCATCCTCGCTGGCCCAGAGATCATAATCGGCGGCATTGCCCCGGGTGTAGAGCTGGGCATTGATGGACGAGCCGCCGCCGATCACCTTTGCCTGCGTATAGCGCAGCACCCGGCCTTTCATGTGTTTCTGCGGGACGGTTTCCCATCCCCAGCTGGCCACGCCCTTGGTCATCTTGGCAAAGCCGGCCGGCATGTGGAACAGCGGATTCCAGTCGCCGCCACCAGCTTCCAGAAGCAGCACGCTGACCTCTGGATCTTCGCTCAGCCTGCTGGCGAGCACGCAGCCGGCGGGACCCGCGCCCGTTATGATATAGTCAAAGCCCATTGGTTCTATCCTGTCACAAGCGGGGAATGGAAAGGCCGCCATCGGCATCGATGACGGTGCCGGTCGCAAAGGCGAAGGCGCCTGAGGCGAGGGCCGAGCAAATCCGGCCGATGTCGTCGGCCTCGCCCCAGCGCTTCATCGGCACGAGGCCGCCTTCGATCAGCGCGTCGTATTTCGAGGTTACCCCTGCCGTCATGTCGGTGCGGATGATGCCCGGTCGGAGTTCGAAGACGGAAATGCCCGATTCCGCCAGGCGCAGCGCTAGACCTTGCGAGAAGGCGGCAAGACCCGCCTTGCTGATGCAATAGTCCAGGCGCTCCGGCGAACTCGCCTCGGCCGATACCGAGGTGATGTTGATGATCGAGCGCGGGTGCGGCTTGTCGCCGGAGACTAGCATCGCCTTCACCACCGCCTGGGTGAAGAACACGGTGCCGCGCAGGTTCGTGGCCATGATCGTGTCGAAATTGTCAGGCGTCAGTCCAAGGAAATCGCCCCTGACCACGGCCGCCATGCCGGCGTTGTTGACCAGGCAATCGATGCGCCCGAACGCCTGCAGGATCGCGTGAACCGTTTCCTCGTGCTTTTCGACAGCCGAGATATCTGCCTGCAGGTAGATCGCGTCGCCGCCGTGTTGCTTCAGCTGCGCGACGGTCTCGTCCGCGGTCTCCGCTGCGCCGACGCCTGTTATCACGACATTGAAGCCTGATTTGGCTAGCGCTCCGGCAATGCCGAGCCCGATGCCGCGACGGCCGCCGGTGACCACGGCGACGGGCTTGTCCGAATGCGTCGTCATGCTCTCAAATCCTTTGATGCGATGTGGTCGGCGACACGCAATGCCTGGCTCGCCACCGTCAGGGCCGGGTTGACGGCCGCCGAGGTCGGCAGGAAGCTTGCATCGACGACGAAGAGGTTCTGGTGATCGAAGGCGCGGCAATAGATGTCGAGGGGAGCCGACGCCGGGTCGCGGCCGATCCTGATGGTCCCGCACTGGTGCGAGGGCGTGCGCTTGTCGAAGGGCCGGCTGAGCACCAGCGGAAAGCCGATCGACTTCAGGATGTCCTTGAGCTTGGAGACGAGCGAAAGGTGGGCATCCCAATTGGTACGATGCCATTTCAAGACGATGCGGTCGCCATCGACCATCACCCGGCTTTCCGGATTGGGAACGTCTTCGCTCATCGCGTAAAAGTCGATCGCATGGCCGGTGATCCGATTGAGCAGCCATTCCGGGACATTCGGCAGCGATCCCTTCAATACCTGGCCGGAGATGCGGCCGAGCAGTTGGACATTGCCGAGCGGCGGTCCGCCATTGCCATCGGACAGATAGAAATCGTTGAAGGCAAATGTCTTCTGGTAGATCGAAGTGTTGCGATATCGGGGCGAGACGCCGATCACGGCCGAGGAGTTATGGTTCATGAAGTTGCGCCCGACCTGGCCCGACGAATTGGCGAGCCCCTCGGGAAACCGTTTACTTGCCGAGCGCAACAACAGAACCGCTGACTGGACGGCGCCGGCGCTCAGGATCACGAGCTTTGGATGAAGTGTGCGGGTTTCGCCGCCCTGGTGGTAGGTGACGCCAGAGATGAGGCCGTCCGCATCCGCTTCCAGCTTGATGACGCGAGATCCAGTCTGAAGGCGGACATTGTCGTGTTTCAGCGCTTGCGACAGGGCCGCCGTTTCCGCATCCATCTTGCCGTCATCGGAGTTCGGATGCGCGTCCCATGGGGTCTGCGCCTTGGCCAGCCACTTGTCGATATCGACACCCAGGGGGAGAGAGAAAGGGTGCAGACCCTTTGCCTTCAGCCGCGCCCTGACGTCGGCGATGGCGGGTTCCTCGCGTACCGGCGGGTAATCATAGGGTGTCGAGTGAGAGGGCTCCGTCGGATCGTCGCCGAGCGCGCCCCGCACCCGGTACAGCTTCTCGGCGCGGCCATACCAAGGCTCCAGCTCCTCATAGGGAAACGGCCATGCGGGCGAGACGCCTTCGCGGTGATGGATTTCCTCGAAATCCTCGCGGCGGTAGCGCGAGAGCACGGCGCCGAAGAATTTCGAATTGCCGCCGACATTGTAGTAGTTGCCGGGATTGAAGCCGGTGCCATCAGCCTCGTACCAGGTCTCCTTCGGGCGGAAATGGCCGCGCTGGAAGATCGCCCGCTGGTCGCGGTTGACGGGGTGGTCGGCGATCCGTTCGCCGGCTTCGAGGATGAGGATCTCGGCTCCGGTAGGCGCGAGCCCGGCAGCGACGGTCGCGCCACCGATGCCCGAGCCGATGATGACGATATCAGGTGTTCTGTTCATGTTGCTGTCCCGCCGTCAGATCACGCGATACGCGCCTGGCTCTGCGGGTCGAAGAAGACCACCTTGTCGAGGTTGAATGCCAATCGCGCGTTCTGGCCGGGCTGAATGCGGGCATCGGCGCGCAGGCGGGCGACGACCTCCTTGCCGCCAAGTTTCGTCACCGCGAAGGTGTCGGACCCGGCCGGCTCGACCACGTCGATCAGGCAATCGCCTTCCGCAAGTGTACGCGCGTTGCGGTCGGCGCCGTCGGGGTCGGTCAGCGCTTCCGGCCGGATGCCGAAGACGATCTGCCGGCCGGCATGCGCCTGCAGCGCTTCGCGGCCCGGCGCGATCGGCAAGCGGATCGGCTCGCCGCTGGGGCGGGCGAGCGAGACAGAGAGGCCCGTCGCGCCCTGTTCGATGGTGCCGGAGAGCAGGTTCATGGCCGGAGAACCCATGAAGTCGGCGACGAACATGTTGGCGGGGTTGTTGTAGATTTCGGCCGGCGTGCCGAACTGCTGCACCTCGCCGTCCTTCATCACGGCGATCTTGGTTGCCAGCGTCATCGCCTCGATCTGGTCGTGGGTGACATAGACGATCGTCTTGCCGGTCGCCTGGTGCAGGCGCTTGATCTCGATGCGCATGTCGACGCGTAGCTTGGCATCGAGGTTGGAGAGCGGCTCGTCGAACAGGAAGAGCTTGGGATCGCGCACCAGCGCCCGGCCCATGGCGACGCGTTGCCGCTGGCCACCCGAAAGCTGGCTCGGCTTGCGGTCCAGCAGATGGCCGATCTGCAGCACCTTGGCGACCTTGTCGATCGCCGCCTTGCGCTCGTCGGCCGGCACGCCGCGCATCTCCATGCCGAAGGAGATGTTTCCGGCGACTGTCATGTTCGGATAGAGCGCGTAGCTCTGGAACACCATGGCGATGTCGCGTTTGGATGGATGCAGATCCGAGATGCTGCGGCCATCGACGCTGATGTCGCCCTCGGTGATGGCTTCCAGCCCGGCGATGGTGTTGAGCAGCGTGGACTTGCCGCAGCCGGACGGACCGACCAGCACCAGGAAGCCGCCCTTTTCCAGCTCAAGATCGATGCCCTTGAGGATTTCCAGTGCGCCGAAGCGCTTTCTGAGGCTTGAGATTTCGAGAAAAGCCATGGGATTATCCTTTGACCGCGCCCGCCATCAGACCGCGAACGAAGTAGCGGCCGGCGAGGATGTAAACGAGAAGCGTGGGCATGGCGGCGATCATCGCGGCGGCCATGTTGACATTGTATTCGACCACACCGGTCGAGGTGTTGACGACGTTGTTCAGCGCCACCGTCATCGGCATGGACTCGCCGGTTCCCGCATAAGCGGATGCGAACAGGAAGTCGTTCCAGATGTTGGTGAACTGGTAGATGACGGTCACGACGATGATCGGCAGCGAGTTCGGCAGCATGATGCGGCGGAAGATCTGGAAGAAGCTCGCGCCATCCACCTGCGCCGCGCGCACCAGTTCCGTCGGGAATGCCTCGTAGTAGTTGCGGAAGAACAGCGTCGTGAAGCCGAGACCGTAGACGACGTGGACGATGACGAGGTTGACGGTCGGATTGCCGAAGCCGAGCGACATGCCGATATCGTTGGTGAGCATGTTGCCAAAGCGACCGAGGCTACCGAGAATGGTCGCCATCGGCAGCAGCACCGACTGGAACGGAATGAAGCAGGCAAAGAGCATCAGCCCGAAGACCAGTGTATGGCCGGGGAAGCGCCACTTTGTCAGCACGTAGCCGTTCAACGCGCCGAGGATGGTCGAGATCGCGACGGCGGGCACCACCATCTTGATCGAGTTCCAGAAGTAACCCTTGATGCCGGCGCAGGTGAGGCCGACGCAGGTCTCGCCCCAGGCCTTGATCCATGGCTCGAAGGTCGGCGCCGCCGGTAGCGACAACATGTTGCCGCCCTGGATCTCGTCCATCGTCTTGAACGAGGTGACCAGCATGACGAAAAGCGGCATCAGGTAGATGATCGCGAAGATCGCCAGTACGCCGTAGATGAAGATGCGGTTGAGCATCCGCATGCGTGCCATGCTGGAGGCATCCGATGTGATCGTGCTCATCGCGATTTCTCCCGCAGTTCCGAATAGAGATAGGGAATGATGATCGCCGAGATGGTCATCAGCATGATCACGGCGCTGGCCGAGCCCACGGCCATTTCGTTGCGCTTGAAGGTGTATTCGTACATGAAGTTGGACGGCAGCCAGGCCGAGCCGCCGGGGCCGCCGGAGGTCAGCGCGACTACAAGGTCGTAGGACTTGATCGCCATGTGCGCGAGCACGATGAAGGCCGAGAGGAAGACGGGTCTCAGAAGCGGAATGATGATGCGGCGGTAGAGCTGCACCGTCGAGGCGCCATCGATCTGCGCCGCCTTCATGATCTCGCTGTCGATGCCGCGAAGGCCCGCCAGGAACATTGCCATGACGAAGCCCGAAGCCTGCCAGACGCCGGCGATGACGACGGTGTAGATCACGAAGTCCTTGTTCTTGATCCAGTCGAAGTGAAAGCTCGTCCAGCCGAAATGGTGGAGCGTCTGTTCCAGCCCAAGGCCCGGATCGAGGAACCATTTCCAGGCGACGCCGGTGACGATGAAGGAGAGGGCCATCGGATAGAGGAAGATCGGACGCAGAATGCCTTCACCGCGGATCTTCTGGTCGAGCAGGATGGCAAGCAGCAGCCCGAGCCCGAGGCAGATCGCGATATAGAGGAAGCCGAAGATCCCCATATTGGTGATCGACGTGTACCAGGACGACGGCGGATCGCTTTCGAAGGTCCAGCGCCAGAGCCGTTGATAGGCGCGAGGCCCGGTCAGCGCGTAGGACGGAAAGGTCTTTGAATTGGTGAAGGACAGATAGACCGTCCAGAGGATGAAACCGTAGACGAAGACCAGCGTGATGGCGAAGCTCGGCGCGAGCACGATTTTCGGCAGCGCGTCCTGCAGCCAGCCGCGCAGGGAAAACGAGGTTCCGCGCTGCGCTGTGACTTCTGGTTTGGTGGTAGCGATAGTGCTCATAACATTCATCCCCCTCCCAAGGGTGACGTTGGCAGTCGACATCTTCCCCGCCAGCTGAGGCGGGGAAGACCATGCTTGGAGCCGATTACTTGGCGTCGTCGATTGCCTTCACGAGTTCCTCGACGGCCTGGTCGGAGGTCTTGATCTGGCCGTGAACGAACTTCGAGACGACGTCCTTGTAGGCGTTGGCAACAGCCGGAGGCGCGCCATAGCCTTGTGCCAGCGAGCCGAACAGCGTGCCGCCTTCGTTGGCTGCCTTCAGGTCGGCGATACCCTTCTTGCCGCAGGCGTCGAAGTCGGTATCCGGGACGTCGGTACGGGCGGGAACCGAGCCCTTGACGACGTTGAAGGCCGACTGGAAGCTCTTCGACAGCGTTGCCGTCGCAAGCGCCACCTGGGCGGCCTTGCGATCGTCGGGAACGTTGAACATGCCGAACATGTCGGAGTTGTAGATCACGCTGCCGTCGGTGCCCGGGAAGCGGTAGCAAAGGAAGTCGGTGTCAGGGGTCTTTTTGGCGGCAACGAATTCGCCCTTTGCCCAGTCACCCATGACCTGCACCAGCGCATCACCCTTGATGACCATGGCGGTCGCAAGGTTCCAGTCACGGCCGGAGAAGTTCGGATCGACATACTTGATCAGCGTGGCAAGGTTGTCGAACGACTTCTTCATCGTGTCGGACTTCAGCGACTCCTCATCGAGTTCGTTGAAGGCCTTCTTGTAGAACTCCGGTCCGCCGGTCGACAGTACGACGCTGTCGAACATGGTGGCTTCCTGCCAGTTCTGACCACCGAGAGCGAGCGGCGTGACGCCTGCAGCCTTCGCCTTGTCGAGCAGGGCAACGAGGTCTTCGAACGTCTTCGGCTGCGTGCCGCCGATCTTGTCCATCACGGCCTTGTTGATCCACAGCCAGTTGACGGAGTGAACGTTGACGGGAGCCGCGACCCACTTGCCGTCATAGACGGAGAACTTCTGCAGCGCTGCCGGAACAGACTTGTCCCAGCCTTCCTTCTTCGCGGTTTCGGTGAGATCGCCCATCACACCAGCCTGCGCGTAGTCGAGAACGGTGTAGCCGAGCATCTGCGAAGCGGTCGGGTAAGTGCCTGCCGCAACCATCGCCTTCAGCGCGGTCATCGCGGCGTCGCCGCCACCGCCGGCGACGGGCACGTCTTTCCACGCGTAGCCTTCCTTCGCCAGGTCGCCCTTCAGCACGTTGAGCGCGGCGGCTTCGCCACCCGACGTCCACCAATGCAGCATCTGCACTTCCTTGACGTCGGCAGCGCGGGCCAAACCGCCCACAGCACCAACTGCCAATGCGACCACGGCGGTCGCCGTTAGAAATCTGCGCATTTGAAAACCTCCCGTTTTCAAGTTCGCGAAACGAGACCCATTCTCGTTCCGTATCCCCCGCCCTCCTCGAGCGTGGTTTCTGTAGACCGGCTCCCCGCCGGTCCTCAGCTCCTGGGCATCCACCAGTTGGTGCGGCTGCCGATATGCATGTTGAGCGTCTTCGTCTCGGTGTAATCCTCCACCGCATGGCGGCCGAGTTCGCGTCCGAGGCCGGACTGCTTGTATCCCCCGAACGGCAGCTCCGATGCGCCGTCCATGAATGTGTTCATCCAGACGGTTCCCGCGCGTACTCTACGCCCGATTGTCAGGCATGTATCGAAATCCTTGCTCCAGACGCCGGCCGAGAGGCCGTAATCGATGGAGTTGGCGATTTCGATCGCCTCCTCGGTGGTCTCGAAGGTGAGGACGGAAAGAACGGGGCCGAACACCTCCTCGCGCGCGACCGTCATCCCCGGCGTAACCTGAGAGAGAATAGTCGGTGCCATGAACTGGCCCATGCCCAGATCAAGTGCGCCACCGCCATGGGCGACTTCGGCGCCGGCGCTCTTTGCCGCCGCGACGTAGCCGGCGATCTTGTCGAAATGCTGCGGCGTGATGATCGCGCCGACCTGCGTGGTCGGGTCGAGGGGATCGCCGACCTTCACATGCTTGGCGAGCGCCGCCACGCGCGCCACCACATCGCTGGCGATGGACTTGTGAAGGATCAGACGGGAGCCTGCATTGCAGCATTCGCCGGCGTTGAAATATGCGCCGAACACGGCCGCGTCGATAAAGGCGTCGAGGTCGGCATCCGGGAACACGACCTGCGGGTTCTTGCCGCCGAGCTCCAGCGAAACCTTCTTCAGCGTTTGCGCCGCATTGGTCATCGTCAGCTTACCAACGCCGGTCGAGCCGGTGAACGAAACCATGTCGACGTCGGGATGCAACGTCATGATCGCGCCGACTTCGGCGCCCGTGCCGGTCACGATATTGACGGCGCCATCGGGAACGCCGGCTTCTTGCAGGATTTCACCGAGCATGACCGTCGAGCCCGATGTCAGTTCCGATGGCTTGACCACGCAGGTGCAGCCTGCCGCGAGCGCGAATGGCAGCTTCTGGCCGACGATCAGGAACGGGAAATTCCAGGGCGTGATGATCGAGACGACACCGATCGCTTCGCGCAGCACGACACCCAACGTTCCGTCGCCGAGCGTGTTGTAGCTTTCGCCATGCAGATCGCGGGCAAGGGCTGCGGCATAGCGCCAGATGTCGACCGATCCTGCGATCTCGCCCTTGACCTGAGAGATCGGCTTGCCGGCCTCGATTGCATCGAGATAGGCGAGTTCATCGGCCCTGGCGGCAATGAGGTCGGCGGCCTTGAGCAGGATGGCGGAGCGCTCCGATGCCGTCATGCGCGGCCAAGGGCCGGTGTCGAACGCCTTGCGGGCTGCGGCAATCGCACGCTCGGCGTCGGCCTTGGAACCAGTCTGAAAGCGGCTGACGACGACGCCATGGCTTGGCGCGACACGCTCGATCGGCGCGGCATTGCCGGAAATCCATTTGCCGTCGATCAGCATCTTGAAGTCGCGAACCGTCTGATTGGCAAGCGCCTTCGGGGTGACCAGAACCGTCATTACCATTCTCCCTTGAACTGTGCCGGGCGTTTCTCGCTGAATGCGGTCACGCCTTCCTTGAGGTCGCCGGTTTTGGCGACCAGGATCGAGCCGAGCGCCTCAACCGCGGTGCCGTTATCTTCGCCATTGGCCGACGCGATCATCAGCTTGGTGATCTCGAGTGCGGCGGGTCCGCGCGTCGCGACGCGGCGTGCGTAGTCTTTTGCCGCATCGACAGCTGTACCCGTGGCGACGACTATGTCGACCACGCCGAACTGGCGGGCTTCCTCGGCGGTGAAGATTTCGCCGCCCAGCGCCATGCGGCGGACGATCTGTGCGCCGAACCGCTTGACGAGACGCTGTGTGCCCGACCAGCCGGGGATCATTCCAAGGCCTGTTTCCGGAAGGCCGATCTTGATCTGCTCTTCGGCGATCCTGATGTCGGCAAGGCCCGCAAGCTCCAGCCCGCCACCGAGCGCATGGCCGTTCAGCGCCGCGATCAGGGGAACGCGAAGCGTGGCGAGCCGCTCGAAAACGCGATGGCCGTAACGCACCCAGGCATGCCCGAACTCCTGCGGCGCCATATGCCCCCAGGCCTTGATGTCTCCGCCGGCCGAAAAGGCCTTGCCGTCACCAGTGAGGATGGCGACATGCACATCCGGATTGGCTTCCACTGCGTCGGCGGCTTCCGAAAGGGCCTTCAGCATATCGAGGTCGAGCGCGTTCAGCTTCTCGGGCCGCGATACGGTCATGATGGCAAGTGAGCCGTCGATATCGACGCGCACTGTTCCGCTAGTCATGGAAGGTGCCCTCCAGAACACGCGCGCCTTTCACCGGCAGCGACAATCCGATGGGCTCTTCCGCAAACAGCCTGGCGTCCATCACCTTTAGGTCCTTGGCGACCATCAGCGGGAATTCCGATTGATCCAGAATATGCGTCTGCAGGTCGATGCCGGGCGCGATTTCGGTCAGCACGATACCGTCGGCGGTGAGCTTCATCACGCAGCGCTCGGTGACGTAGGTAATATCCTGCCCCTGCTCGATCGCCCGGCGGCCGGAGAAGGTCACGTGTTCGACCTCGTTGACCAGCTTCTTCAGCTTGCCTTCCTTCTCGATCACAAGCTTGCCATCGGCGATGCCGAGCTTGGCGCCTGCATTGAACATGCCGGAGAAGACGATCTTGCGGGCGCGTGCGGTGATATCGACGAAGCCGCCGGCACCGGCCGTTACATGCGGGCGGAAGGAGAGCTTGGAGACGTTGACCGAGCCATCCCGGCCGATCTCGAGGAAGGAGAGGAGCGATGCATCGAAACCACCGCCCTGGAAATAGGTGAACTGGTAGGGCGATGGCATGTACGCGTCAGCGTTGGAGGCGCAGCCGAAGGCGAAGTCGAGCAGCGGAACCCCACCGACCGCACCTTGCTCGATCACCCAGGTGACGGCCCCGTGCTGACCCTCTTCCATCAGGATACGCGGCACATTCGCCGAGATGCCGAAGCCGAGGTTGACGCAGCTGTTGGCCTGAAGCTCCTGCGCGACGCGACGCGCGATCACCTTCTGGATATTGAATTCGGGCACACGGAACGTATCGAGCGGGCGGAAGATCTCGCCTGAGATCGCCGGGTCGTAGAGCGTCTGTGTCGTCTGCTTCTGTTCGGGATCGACGATGACGTAGTCCACCAGCATGCCCGGCACGCGCACGTCATGCGGCTTCAGCGAGCCCTGCTTGGTGATGCGCTTGACCTGCGCGATGACGATGCCGCCATTGTTGCGGGCCGCAAGCGCCTGATCGAGCCCGCCGAGATAGGCGCCCTCGTGCTCATAGGTCAGGTTGCCATGCTCGTCGGCCGTCGTCGCCCTGACGATCGTGACATCGGGCGTGATCGCCGGGAAATACAGCCAGTCGTCTCCCTCGAAGGAGACGCGCTTGACCACGGGCGTTTCCTGAGCGGCGGCGTTCATCGCGCAGCCCTGGCGCTTCGGGTCCACGAACGTGTCCATTCCGACTTTCGTCAGAACGCCGGGTCGCTTGGCGGCCGCCTCGCGATGCATGTCGAACATCACGCCGGACGGTATGTTGTAGGCCGGGATTTCGTTGCCTGATATCATCTGCCAAATCAGCGGAGGTTCGGCGGTCGACGGGCCGGAAGGGTAGGAGCCGCCGATGATCCGCTTCAGCAAGCCCTTTCGGGCGATGTGATCGATGCCCTTGATCCCGCTCATGTCGCCGGCGGCGATCGGGTGCAGCGTGGTGATGTCGCGCGGATGGCCGGTGGCCTCGAAACGTTCGCCGATGGCTTTCAGCATCAGATCGGGGCAGCCGAGGCCGCTGGACGAGGAGACCGAAACGACGGCGCCGTCGGGGATCAGGTCAGCGGCTTGCGATGGGGTGATATGCTTGTTCATCTCTGTCAAAGTCCTGTCTTGACCGGCACTGCAGCACCCGTGCGCGCGGCTTGCGCGACCGCCAGGCCTGTCGCCAGCGACCATATGCCATCCTTGGCCGTTGCCGATGGCTTGCCATTGCCCGCGACGGCGCCATGGAACGCAGTGAGTGCGGTCTCGTAGAGATTGCCGCCGGTGACAGGCAGGGACTGTTCGCCTTCGGCAGTCCGCAAGGTCACCGTGCCATCCGGTCGCTGGGTCATCACATTGCGGCCGATCAGTGAGCCCTCGGTGCCGTGCACCTCCAGACCGGTCTCGGCGTATTTCGTGGTGAAGCCGTCGTGGAACTGCGCGATGATGCCGTCTTCGAAGCGCATGACGCCCATCACGGCGTCCTCCAGACCTTCCTTGCCCATGCCGCCCGCCTGCGAGAACGCGATCACCTCGACCGGGTTTCGTCCAAGCACGTAGCGCAGCGTGTCCGTGTCATGGACGGTGATGTCGAGAATGACGCCGCCGCCAGCCTGCGGCTTGTCGAGCCGCCAGGCCTGCAGATGCGGAGGCAGGTAAACGGCGTGGAACACGCGCGCAGAGAGCGGCTTTCCGATCTTGCCGGCTGCGATCGCATCACGCATTGCAGTATGGGTCGAGGCGTTGCGCAGGTGGTGGTTGGTGGCGAGAACCACGCCCGCCTCATCGGCAGCCTTGGCCATCGCGTGGGCATCGTCGAGCGACAGGGCCAGCGGCTTCTCGCAGAGGATGTGCTTGCCCGCGCGCGCTGCGGCGATTGCCTGGGCGCAGTGCAACTCGTTGGTGGTCGAGATATAGACGGCATCGATCTCGGGGTCGGAGAGCAGAGTGTCGAGATCGGAGACATGCTTGCCGATATTGTTCTCGGTGGCATAGGAGCGGGCGCGCTCCGGGCTGGTGCTCATGACGGAGACGACCTCGCCGCCAGTGGCGCGAATTGCCCCGATCACCCATTCGCGCGCGATCGTACTCGCGCCGATGAGACCCCAACGAACCGTCATGCCATTCTCCTCCCAGGCTTGTTCATCGCGGCGCCGCAGCTTTCGCGCACGATCAGGCGCACCGAGCTCACGGCCGATTCCGCTTCCGGTTTTCCGGCGTTGATTTGCTTCAGCAGCATCTGTGCTGCGCGTTGGCCAATCCCCTGCGGATCGACCGAGATGGTGGTCAGTGCCGGCACCGTGGTCTTCGCCTCGATCACATCGTCGAAGCCGACGACGGCGAAGTCCTTGCCGGGTTCGATGCGGCGCGCTCTCAGCCCGTCACAGACGCCGAAGGCAACCGCATCGTTGAAGCAGACGGCGGCCGTCGGCGGCTCGGGCATGGCCATGGCGCGGGCAAGCGCATCGACGCCGCCCGCGCGAGATGGTGCGGACGAGACGACCAGCTCCTCGCGAAAGCCGGTGCCGGTTTTCGACATGGCGTCGCGATAGCCGCTCAGGCGTTCGTCGAAGACGGCCGTGTCGGGAAAGCCGCCCACGAAGGCAATACGGCTGTGGCCGAGTGCGGCCAAATGTTCGACGGCGGCAAAGGTACCGGCATGGTTGTCGGAGACGAGCGACGACACCTTGGCGCCGGGAATGTTGCGGACGACGAGCACGACGGGAATGCCGGCCATGACAAGCGGCTTCAGGTCGATAGCTTCGGTGCCGCGCGCCGGCGAGATGATCAGGCCCGAGACGCCATGCTCGCGCATCGAGGCGATGACCTCGCGCTGGCGATCGATGCTCTCGCTGGTGTTCGACAGGAATTGGACGAAGCCGGCCGACTGCACCACCGTGTCGACGCCCACGGCGAGTTCGGCAAAGAAGCTGTTGGTCAGGTCGTTGACGACGATGCCGATGATCTTCGAGCGCGCATTCGCCTGGCGAAGGTTCGCCGCGCCGCGATTATACACATAGCCCAGCTCCCGCATCACGGCGTTGACCTTCGTACGGGTGCTCTCATTCACCAGGGGCGAGGCTTGCAGCACCAGCGAAACTGTCGACTTGGAAACGCCGGCAGCCTTCGCGATGTCGATGACGGTGACCCGTCCCTTGCCCATGAATGTCCTCCCTTGGTCTGCGCCAATTTTCACTGTTAATAATTGGAACGTTCCAACTTTGTCAAGCGGAGTTAATCGGACGGCGCCGGTGTCTGTGGGCGAATTCACCGGAAAGCATCTGTTGCGGTGCAAAACAGTGCAAAACAATCAATTTCTTCACTGACTTTCGTGTCGAAAGCGGTAAGTGACGCCTTGCTTTTGATGTCGAAAACAGGCTTGCAATTTGGAACGATCCAAATTATTGCATTGTCCACATCTTGAGGAGGACCCCATGAGCTTGACCTTGAATCTGCCTGACGCCGATGGTGCCGTTCGCGAATATCGCCTTGTCGGAACACCGATCGAGCGGCCGTCCAAGCCACCGGTATTCAATCGGATTGCCTATGCCGCGGCCCACGTCGTCTCCGATCCGCGCCGAGATTTGGACCCCTGGGGCAAGCCGGCGATCGACTGGGATACGACGATCGCTTTCAGGCGCCATCTCTGGAGCCTGGGTTTCAAGATCGCCGAAGCCATGGACACCTCGCAGCGCGGGATGGGGCTCGATTGGGCGGGCGCGCAGGAGCTCATTCGCCGTTCGCTCGAAGAGGCGCGCCATGTCGAAGGTGCCGATCTTGCCTGCGGTGCCGGCACGGACCATCTCGCGGCCGCCGATGCACGCTCGCTGGATGACGTGATCAACGCCTACGAGACGCAGATCGAATTTGTGGAGAAGAACGGTGGTCGCGCCATCATGATGGCGAGCCGCGCGCTTGCTCGCGTCGCCAAATCGCCCGACGATTACATCAAGGTCTATAGCCGCATTCTCTCGCAGGCGAAGGACAAGGTCGTCCTGCACTGGTTGGGCGACATGTTCGATCCCAACCTTGCCGGCTATTGGGGAAGCGCTGATTTCGAGCCGGCGCTTGCGTGCGCGCTTGATATCATCAAGGAAAACCGGAGCAAGGTCGAAGGCATCAAGATCTCGTTGCTCGATAACGCCAAGGAAGTGCAGCTTCGCGACCGGCTGCCCGAGGGCGTGATGTGCTTCACCGGTGACGACTTCAATTATGCGGAACTGATAGAGGGTGATGGCAAGCGCTACAGCCACGCGCTTCTCGGCATTTTCGATGCCGTGGCGCCATCAGCTTCGAAGGCGCTTGCGTCGCTGGCTGCGGGCGATACCACGACGTTCCGCTCGGTGATCGAGCCGACGGTGCCGCTTTCGCGCAAGATCTTCGAGGCGCCGACGCAATATTACAAGGCGGGCGTGGTCTTCCTGGCGTGGCTGAACGGCCACCAGAACCACTTCAGCCTGCCCGCCGGCATGCAATCGGCACGCGGCGTCAATCATTACGCGGATATCTTCCGCCTGGCCGACAAGGCAAATGTGCTCGATAAGCCGGAGCTGGCGACTGAGCGCATGAAGAACTTCGTGGGTGTCTTCGGCGTGCAATAAGCCGGGCGGGAGGCCGCGCGGCTTATGATGATCATATCAATGAATAAAAGGACCGGCGTGTGGTGACGCCGGTCCTTCCGAACGCTAGGCCGCAGCGAAGGGAACAGCCACGAAGGTCTTGTTGCCGCCTCGCTGTACGAGGAGCAGCACGGACTTCTTCTCGGTCTTTGCTGCATCCGCCACCGCGTTCTTAGCTTCACTCGCGTCATGAACGGTCTTGTCGTTCACCGACAGGATGATGTCGCCGGTCTGCAGGCCGGCCTTCGCCGCAGGCTTGTCTGGCGCCACGTTGGCGATGACAGCGCCTTCGACTTTCTGCGACAGGCCAAGCTGCGCGCGGATATCGGGGGTGAGGTCGGCCAGTGCGACGCCGATCCTCGGTCCGCTCTGCGCATGCTTTTCAGTACCGCCGGCGCTTGCGAGCTGCTGTCCATCGTCGCCACCGCCGATCGCAACCTTGAGCTCGACGCTCTTGCCGCCGCGCCAGACCGTTACGGTCTGCTTGTCGCCGGGCGAGAGGTCGGCCACGAGGCGCGAGAGATCCTTCGGCGATGTCACGCTGTCGCTTCCGACGTTGGTGACAACGTCACCGGCCTTGAGGCCGGCCTTGGCAGCGGGCGAGCCTTCCGAGACGTCGGCGACCAGCGCGCCTTGCGGCTTGGCAAGGCCGATCGCATCGGCGACATCCTGTGTAACGCCCTGGATCTGAACGCCGAGATAGCCGTGCTCGATGGAGCCGTTCTTCTGCAGCTTGGCGACGATCGTCTTGGCTTCATCGGATGGGATCGCGAAGCCGACGCCGACGCTGCCGCCGTTCGGCGAATAGATGGCGGTGTTGATGCCGACGACATGACCGTCGCGATCGACGAGCGGGCCACCCGAATTGCCATGGTTGATCGGCGCATCGATCTGGATGAAGTCGTCATAAGGGCCGCTGTGCAGATCCCTGCCGCGTGCCGAGACGATGCCGGCCGTCACGGTCGTGCCGATGCCGAAGGGGTTGCCGATCGCCAGAATCTGGTCGCCGAGCTTGAGCTTTCCGGAATCGCCCCAGGCGATCGTCGGCAGGGCCTTCGGAGCCTCGATCTTCACCACGGCCAGATCGGCCTTGGCGTCGGCGCCGATCAGCTTGCCGGGCAGTTCCGTGCCGTCGTCGAGCGTCACCTTGATATCGGTGGCGTTGGCGATGACGTGGTTGTTGGTGACGATGTAGCCGTCCGGGCTGACAATGAAGCCGGAGCCGAGGGCCTGCGCATGCTCACCCGATTGCGGTGCCTGATGCGGGACCGGAATGCCCTGCTGCTCGAAGAACTGCTTGAACTGCTGCTGCATCTCGGAATTGTCGGTGCCGTCGTCGGCGCCCGATGCCTTCATCGTCGTGACGATGGTCACGACCGCGGGCTTGTCGGCATCGACGACATCGGCAAACGAACCGCTGCCGTTGGGGGAGGTGGCGACCGACGCCGGCGACGCTACGGCCGATGACGTTTCGAACGCATAGGGCAGCGAGGCCGCGCCAACGATGATTGCCGCGCCGAGAAGGGCTGCTGACCGGCGGCGATTGAGGATGTTTGACATGATGTCTGTCCTTTGGATGTGTTGCTCGATCGCGTGATGGCTTTCACCAGTAGTAGACGCGTGAGATACATATCTGCCGGCAGAACTGTATTTTCAAATTAAATATAGATAAGGTAATTGTTACGTTTTCGTCATTTATTACAAGAGTTTAATGATGTGATACGAAGTATATTTCGTGCTCGCTGAGCCGGCGTCTACCTCAGGCCTGATGCTCTTCTCCGGGCTGGTATCCGGGTGGTTTTGAGGGGGAATTTCGACCGCGATCGGCCGTGCTTGTCCTCGGACAAGCCGCCGATCGCGGAAGAGCCTTGGGAGGCATTGCGTGGTCCGCCGCAGGGCTGGGACGCGGCGCTTCACTAGCCCGGCACCACCGGCGCGTCGATACACAGTAAAGTGACCCGAGCCGCGAATTTTTGTCATAAATGAAAGTCATCACCGCATTTTGCGTGGCGGCTTCGGCTCTGTTATGGATATTCGGGCAGAAAACGAAACTGAAGCGAAAGCACTCGCACAATGTTCCTGAGCGACCGTCAAACCGAAATCGTCGATATGGCCAAGTCGAAAGGCCGGATATTCGTCGAGGATCTGGCAGCGCATTTCTCCGTGACGCCGCAGACCATTCGCAAGGATCTCAACGACATCTGCGACGCTCAGATCCTGACCCGGGTGCATGGTGGCGCGGTCTTCCCGAGCGGCACCGAGAACGTCAAATACGAGGCGCGACGCCAGATCGCCTCAAGCGAAAAGCAGGCCATCGGCCTGGCCGCAGCAAGCCTCATTCCCAACAATGCGTCGTTGTTCATCAATATCGGCACGACGACCGAGGCGGTCGGCGAGGCCCTCATCAATCACCATGAGCTCATGGTGATCACCAACAACATCAACGTCGCCAACCGGCTGAGGCTGTTGCCGGCCATCGAGGTGGTGATTGCCGGCGGCGTCGTGCGCAGCGCCGATGGCGGCATCGTCGGCGAGGCGGCGGTCGATTTCATCCGGCAATTCAAGGTGGATTATGCCGTGATCGGCGCCTCCGCGCTGGATGAAGACGGCGCGCTTCTCGATTATGATTTCCGCGAGGTGAAGGTGGCGCAGGCGATCATCGCCAATGCGCGCCATGTCATCCTTGTCGCCGATTCCACCAAGTTCGAGCGCACGGCGCCGGTCAGAATTGCCCAGCTTTCCCAGGTGCACACCTTCATTACCGATCGCTGCCCGGTTCCATCCGTGCGGCAGTTCTGTCTTGAGAACGATGTGCGGTTGATCGAGACCAGCACGCAAAGGCCGCCGCAGACCGAGCTCACGTGACACGCACGATTTCAAATACCTACATCAAGGATGATTGTTGCCCATGAGCCTAGAGACCGTCCGTGCGTTCCTTAGCGAATCCGCTCCCGATATCGACATCATCGAAACCGAAATGAGCTCGGCGACCGTCGCGCAGGCGGCCGAGGCGCATGGCGTCGATCCCGCGCAGATCGCCAAGACGATCTGCCTGCGGCTAGATGACGCGCCGATCCTGGTGGTTGCTGGCGGTCTGGCGCGGCTGGACAATCGCAAGTTCAAGGACACGTTCGGCACCAAGGCGCGGCTGCTGAATGCCGAAGAGGTCGTCGAGGCGACCAGCCATCCTGTTGGCGGCGTCTGCCCGTTCGGGCTTCCGTCGCCGTTGCGCATTTATTGCGACGTCTCCCTCAAGCAATTCGACGTGGTGGTGCCCGCCGCGGGATCGACGAATTCGGCCGTCAGGATCGCAACGGATCGCCTGGCGGAGCTGACGAAAGCGACGTGGGTCGACGTCTGCCAGTAGGCCAACACACGAACAATTGAACCAGATTCAACGCAAAGCTTAAAACGCGGAAAAAGAAACCTATATAAGGGGTCGAAACTCAACTGTTGCCATATGGGAGACTTTAGATGCCTCGTGCCGTTTCACGTTTTGCCAAGGTTGCGGCGATCGCCGCCCTGACAGGCGTTACCGTATTTGCGTCCATCGGGGATGCGGATGCGCGGCGGGCAGGAGGCTCCGGTTTCGGCAGCCGCGGTACACGCACGTTCCAGGCGCCACCGGTCACCCGCACCGCGCCGGCCCTTGCCGCTCCGATGGATCGTTCGATGAGCCAGCGCCCTGAAACCAACGCGCCTGGCGCCGCGACGCAGCCGGCTTTCGGTGGTGCTCAGCAGCGTGGTGGCCTGTTTGGCGGCTTCGGCCGTTCGATGATCGGCGGCCTGGTTGCCGGAGGCTTGCTCGGCATGCTGCTCGGCCACGGGTTCGGCGGCGGCTTCGGTTTCCTCGGCATGCTCTTGCAGTTCGCTCTGATCGCCGGCGCCATCATGCTCGCTGTCCGCTTCTTCGCCAATCGCGGCCAGCAGCCGGCCTATGGCTCGGCGCGTCCGAGCGGCGTCAGCCCGATGGCATCGAACGGCAACTCGTCCTTCCGTATCCCGAGCATCGGTTCGGGTGCAGCCGGCTTTGGCCTCGGCGGCTCTAATGCCGCCCCGCAGCAGCCGCGCAACGATCAGCCGAGCGATGAAATCGGCATCAAGCCTGATGACCTCGACCGGTTCGAGCAGCTCCTGACCGAGGTTCAGACCGCTTACGGTGCTGAAGATTACGGCACGCTACGCAAGCTGACGACGCCGGAAGCGATGTCCTATCTCGCCGAGGAACTGGGCGAAAACGCCACCAACGGTGTTCGCAACCAGGTCAGCGACGTCAAGCTGCTGCAGGGCGATGTCGCTGAAGCCTGGCGTGAAGATGGTTCCGACTACGCGACGCTTGCGATGCGCTATCAGTCCATCGATGCTGTCATCGAGCGCGATGGCGGCCGGGTGGTGAGCGGCGACACGCGCTCGCCGACCGAGAGCACCGAGGTCTGGACCTTCGTGCGTAAATCCGGCACCGACTGGAAGCTTGCAGCTATTCAGGGCACCGAACAGCGCGCAGCCTGAGATCTATGTAGTTGAACCCCTGCCTCAGCCCTCCTGGGCTGCGGCAGGCACGACCCAAAGCGGCCGATCTTCGCGCCGTGGCGCGGCAATGGTTGGAGCGGCTTCCTCTTCTGTGAGGAGGCCGTCTTCGTTTTCGCTGACGTCCACTTCATAGGCATAGTCGTAAAGCATCTCGCAGGCGCGCTCGCTGGCCTTGATCTTGGCCTCCGTTTCGCTGATCGCAGAGGCGATCGCCTTGACGCGGGCGCGCAGCATCGAGCCGAGAATATCGGTCGAAGGCCGCTTTTCCAGTCGTTCCAGGTGATGCTCGATACGCGCGGCGTGGCGCTCGAGTTCCCGCTTGGAAAAGCGCGCCTTGCGCATGTCCTCGGAGAGATCGTCGCGCATGCGCGCGAGCGGATCGAAGGTGCCGGGCTCGCGCTCGTCCAGCGTCAATTCATTGACGAGCTTCTCGATAACGATCAGCGCCTGCAGATCGACGGGATCGGCGAGTTCGACGTCATAGCCGGTATCGTCGAACACCTTGCGGCGAACGGGATCGAGCAGCAGTTCATAGGCCTTCTGCACCCGCCCGAAGGCACTGGGATCGCCACCGGAATCCGGATGCGTCGTCTTCGCGCGCCTGCGGTAGGCCGACTTGATCTGGTCATCGCTCGCGTCCCTGCGGACACCGAGAATCTCGTATGGATTGGTCACTGTCCCTCCGCTGCTGTCGGACATCGTCGTGACACCCGTGAAGGGCATTCGTCTATCAATGCCGTTCTTCTACCATCACTGGGGCAGAGTTTGGACAAAAGAATGCATAAGTTTGCGTGAAGGCCCGGATTGCCTGAAGGCATCCACCGTCTGTCCACAGTTTGATTTGACGCACCTGCTTGCCACGTCGTTTTCCGCGCGCAAATCAAAGCAATAGGAAAATCGCATGTCGCAATGAAGCTTAATCGATATAATGGCGCCGCTTGCGTTGACGCTGTCAGTCAAATCGAGTTCTATCCGCCACCTTCTTGCGCCAGCCCCGCTGGCGGAGAGCTTCGGAGGACGGTTTCGTGCGTATTATCAAATCGATAGCGGATCTTAGGGCGTGCCTGGAGATCTATCGGCGTGAGGGCAAGAAGATCGGCCTGGTGCCGACCATGGGCTTTCTGCATATCGGTCACATGGAGCTTGTCTCACGCGCCAAGGCTGAAAACGACGTGACCGTGGTGTCGATTTTCGTCAATCCGCTGCAGTTCGGCGCCAACGAGGATCTGGCGCGTTATCCGCGCGATCTCGAGCGGGATTCTGCGCTTCTCAAGAATGCCGGCGTCGACTTTCTGTTCGCGCCCGAGGTGACGGACATGTATCCGCGCCCAATGCTGACGGTTGTCGATGTGCCGGAGATTGGCCGGCAGCTGGAGGGCGAGGTCCGTCCGGGCCATTTTGCCGGTGTCGCCACTGTCGTCACCAAGCTCTTCAATATCGTCCAGCCGCATGCTGCCTATTTCGGCGAGAAGGATTATCAGCAGGTGGTGCTGATCAAGCGGATGGTCGAGGATCTCGCGCAGCCGGTCGACGTGGTCGCGGTGCCGACGGTGCGCGAAGCCGATGGCCTGGCCTGCTCTTCTCGAAATGTCTATCTGAGCGAGACGGAGCGCGCCGCTGCCGTCATCGTGCCGCGGACGCTCGACGAAGCGGCCCGGCTCTATGCCGAGGGCTGCGATGATCCCGTGGAACTGGAAGCCGCATTGACCCGATTTGTCGCATCCGAACCGCTCGCGAGTGCGGAGGTTGTCGCCGTCAGGCATCCCGAGACGCTCGAACCGCTGACCTCGCTGCAATCGGCGCCGGCGCTCGTGGCGCTTTTCGTGCGCGTAGGCAGCACGCGGCTGCTTGATAACCGCGTCATCGGCCTGACGGCACAGTCGAGGGCCGCCTGATGAGCGCGCAGGGCAAGCAGAAGCGACTGACCACGGCCTCGATCCGCTCGATGAAGGGAGGAAGTCGCGTCGTCTGCCTCACCGCTTACACGACACCCATCGCGCGCCTGCTGGACCCGCATTGCGATCTGCTTTTGGTCGGCGATTCCCTGGGCATGGTGCTTTACGGCATGGAGACGACGGTCGGCGTCACGCTCGACATGATGATTGCCCATGGCCGCGCCGTCATGCGCGGCGTGTCGCATGCCTGCGTCATCGTCGATCTGCCGTTCGGCAGCTACCAGGAATCCAAGGAGCAGGCCTACCGAAACGCTGTCCGCATCCTGCAGGAAACGGGCTGCGACGGGGTCAAGCTCGAGGGTGGCGAAGAGATGGCCGAGACAATCGCTTTCCTGACATCGCGCGGCGTGCCAGTCTTCGCTCATGTTGGCCTGATGCCGCAGCTGGTCAACACGGCGGGCGGTTTCCGCTCGCTGGGGCATTCCGAGCAGGAGGCGACGAAGATCCGCCGCGATGCGGCGGCGGTCGCCGATGCCGGCGCCTTTGCCGTCGTCATCGAGGGAACGGTCGAGCCACTGGCGCGCGAGATCACGGCATCTCTGTCTATCCCCACTATCGGCATCGGTGCGTCGGTCGCCTGCGATGGCCAGGTGCTGGTGTCGGATGACATGCTGGGCCTGTTCAGCGATTTCAAGCCGCGCTTCGTCAAGCGCTTCGCCGAGCTGGGTCCGCTCGTGTCGCAAGCGGTGGAGACCTATGCCGAAGACGTCCGCGCCGGCCGGTTTCCGGGCGCCGAGCACACCTTCCAGCCGCGCAAGTAGACGAGGTTTATGCCATGGGCGTGTCCCCGCGATGTTTGGTCGCGCTTTGGTAGCGAAAACCTGCGCTTAATTGCATCTTTGCGGAAGTGCGCTACACTCGACTTGCTTCATGGGCGAGTTGCGTTCAGCTGATATCGAACGCATACCGCCTTTTCGTGAAGCAGTGACGGCATGATGTCTATACCCGCGCGTTCGCGGCGGAGATAAGATTTTTAGGAGTGATTTCATGCTGTAGCCTTAGGCCATCCGCCGACGGGTCCGCAGCGCCTTTAAGGCCTACTCAGCTTGTGTCAGTTTTGGAATTCGGGGGAACTCCTAAGATGCACATCAAGACGTTCAGCCTGCTTCTTTTATGCCTTTCGTTCGTATCCTGCCAAAGAGAGGGCGGCGAGCCCGCCGAACTGACCATTCCCGTGCGTGCCGAGCCTGTCGCGCTTCAGGATTTCCGCTACAGCATCAAACTCACCGGCGAGATCGCCGCGCATATCGAATCCAACCTTTCGTTCCGCGTCAGCGGCAAGGTCACCGAGTGGACCGCCGATGTCGGCGCGCATGTGACCGCCGGACAGGTGATCGCGAGGGTGGATCCGCAGCAGCAGAAGGCCGATGTCGAGGCCGCGCAGGCAGCGCTCGTCGCCGCGCAGGCCGATGTCGAGCAGGCAACCTCGGAGTTCGAGCGGCGCAAGACGCTGCTCGCCAGCGGTTCGATCTCCAAGGAATCCTATGATCAGGCGGCAACGGCCCTCGATACATCAAAAGGTTCGCTCGATAACGCGAAGGCACAGCTCGGCACGACCCAGGATGCGCTCGGCTACACCGAGCTGAAGACGGATGCCGATGGCATCATTACCGCCCGTAACGTCGAGGTCGGTCAGGTGATGCAGGCGGCGCAGACGGCGTTCACCCTGGCGCAGGACGGGCCGCGCGACGCGGTGTTTTACATCTACGAGACGCTGCTGCAGTCGAAACCCGATACACCGAGGGTCGAGATTGCGCTGGTCAGCGATCCCAGTGTCACTGCCTTCGGCAAGGTCAGCGAAATCTCGCCGACGATCGATACCTCCACTGGCACCGTGCGCGTCAAGATCACGCTTGAGGAGACGCCTGCGAGGATGACGCTGGGCGCGCCGGTGACGGGCTTCGCTCAATCGGCACCGACGAAGATGATCATCCTGCCCTGGACGGCATTGTTTGCCATCGACGGCAAACCGGCGGTCTGGGTGATTGATCAGAAGGATGAAACCGTTAGCCTGAAGCCGGTCAAGGTCGCGACCTACGAGACCGGCCGCGTGATCATATCGGGCGGGCTCGATGTCGGCGAAATGGTCGTTACCGATGGAGGCAAGATGCTGCGGCCGGGACAGAAGGTGACGGTCGAAGGAGGGCAGAGCTGATGCGGCGGTCTTCTATCCCGAAGCTTCTTGTTATCCCGATGATCATCGCGCTCAGCGCATGCAGCGAAGAAAAGGAGACCGCTCCCCCGATACGGCCAGTCCTGTCGAGCATCATCGAGCTCTCGAACCTGCCGACGCCGAGCTTCGCCGGAACGGTTGCGCCGAAGACGGAGACGCCCCTCGGCTTTCGCGTCGGCGGCCTTATGGTGGCGCGCGATGTGAATGCGGGCGATGTCGTGACGAAGGGCGAGCTCCTGGCGTCACTTGAACCCACCTCGCTGGAGCTTGCGGTGAGATCGGCGCAGGCTGAGCTTGCCAATGCGCAGGCGCAGCTCGCCAATGCAAGGTCCTCCGAGGAGCGCGCCCGCGCGATTTTCCAAGGCGGAACGGGTACCAAGTCCAGCCTTGAGAGCAGCGTGCAGGCAACCCAGACCGCGCAATCGGCCGTGGTGCAGGCACAGACCGCGCTCGACAAGTCGAACGAGGATCTTTCCTACGCGCAGCTTCTCGCGACCTTCGACGGGGTCGTAACCGCCACCTCCGTCGAGGTGGGGCAGGTGGTATCGGCCGGCGAATCCGTGCTGACCGTCGCCATGCCAGGTGAGCGTGATGCGGTCATCGACATTCCCGAGGGCGAACTGATCCCCGCGATAGGGGATGCCTATTCCATCCTGCTGCAGATCAATCCGTCGATCACATCGGCGGGTGTCGTGCGCGAGGTGGCGCCGGCCGCCGATGCCGCGACCCGCACGCGCCGCGTCAAGATCGCGCTGCAGAACCCGCCCGACGCCTTCAGGATAGGAACAACGATCACGGCCATCCGGCAGGCTCGCGATATCAAAAAGCTGTTCCTGCCGGCTTCGGCAGTCCTCAATCAGGACGGCAAGACGCTGGTGTGGATCGTGGATGAGAAGGCCGAAACCGTTCGATCGCAGGAGGTGAAGCTACGCGACAAGACGTCGGCGCATCCGGAGGTCGTCTCGGGTCTGGAGCCGGGGACGCGCGTCGTCATCGCCGGCGTCCATAGCCTGAAAGAGGGGCAGAAGATCAAGGTCGAGGGTGGGGCGCGCTCATGAACAAGTTCAACCTCTCCGACTGGGCGCTCGAACACCGGTCGATGATCTGGTACTTCATGATCGTCTTCGCGCTGCTGGGGATTTTCTCCTACATGAACCTCGGGCGCGAGGAAGATCCAAACTTCACCATCAAGACGATGACGATCTCCACGCAGTGGCCCGGCGCTTCCGCCGAGGAGACGACGCGGCAGGTCACCGAGCGCATCGAGCGCAAGCTCGAGGAGCTGGACTCGCTCGACTATACCAACTCGCTGACGATCGCGGGCCAGACGACGGTGTTCGTCTACCTCAAGGATTCGACCAAGGCGCGCGACGTGCCGGGGATTTGGGTCGACGTTCGCAACATGATCAGCGATATCGAGGGGCAATTCCCCTCGGGCGTGCAGACGCCGACCTTCAACGATCGCTTCGGCGACGTTTTCGGCAACATCTACGCCTTCACTGCCGATGGGTTCACGCAGCGCCAGCTGCGGGATTATGTCGAGAGCGTGCGCCGCAGCATCCTGACTGTCCCGAATGTCGGGAAGGTCGATCTGGTCGGTGCGCAGGATGAGGTGATCTTCCTCGAATTCTCGACCCGCCAGCTCGCAGCCCTCGGCATCAGCCAGGCGGATGTGCTCAACACGTTGCAATCGCAGAACGCCATCACGCCATCGGGTGTGCTGCAGGCACAGGGCGAACGCGTCAGTCTGCGGGTCAGCGGCCAGTTCACCTCGGAAGACAGCCTGCGCAGCGTCAATCTGCAGGTGAACAACCGCTTCTTCCGGCTGAGCGATATCGCGACGATCACGCGCGGCTACACCGATCCACCCACCGCGCTCTTTCGGGTCAACGGCATGCCGGCAATCGCACTCGCCATCGGCATGAAGCAGGGCGCCAATCTGCTCGAGTTCGGCAAGGCGCTGCAGACCGAATTGCGCAAGGTGCATGCGACGCTGCCGATCGGCATCGAACCGCATCTCGTGGCCGACCAGCCCGTCATCGTCGAGGAGGCGGTGTCGGGGTTCACGCGGGCGCTGGCGGAAGCGATCATTATCGTGCTCCTGGTGAGCTTCGTCAGTCTCGGCTGGCGTGCGGGGCTGGTCGTCGCGTTTGCGATCCCGCTGACCTTGGCGATCACCTTTGTCTTCATGGAATATGACGGCATCTCGCTGCAGCGCATCTCGCTTGGCGCGCTGATCATCGCGCTCGGCTTGCTTGTCGATGACGCCATGATCGCCGTGGAAATGATGGTCGCGCGGCTCGAGGCTGGCGATCCGATCACCAAGGCTGCGACCTACGTCTACTCGCATACCGCCTTCCCGATGTTGACGGGAACCTTGGTCACCGTCTCGAGCTTCATGCCGGTCGGCCTCAACAACAGCGCGGCAGGCGAGTTCACCTTCTCGCTCTTCGTGGTCATTGCTGTGTCGCTGGTCGTGTCGTGGATCGTGGCGGTGGTGTTCGCGCCATTGCTCGGGGTGACCATCCTGCCCAAGACGATGAAGCGGCATGAGGAGAAGAGCGGTTGGTTCGCAAACGGCTTCGCGAAGATCCTCGATGTCTGCATGCGTTTCCGCTGGATCACCATCGCGGCGACGGTCATCGCCTTTGCCTGCGCGGTCTACGGGATGCGCTTCGTCCAGGAACAATTCTTCCCATCGTCCGACCGACTGGAGCTGATCGTCGATTTTGCGCTGCCCAACAACGCCTCGATCAGCGAAACCGACAAGCAGATGGCGCAGTTCGAGAAGGAGAAGCTGCAGGGCAATCCGGATATCGAGCGCTGGTCCACCTATGTCGGGCAGGGCGCGCAACGCTTCGTTCTGTCTTTCGACGTGCAGCCGGCGAGCCCGTCTTTCGGCCAGGTGGTGATCATCACCAAGAGCCTTGAAGTGCGCGACAAGCTTCGCGTGGATCTTCAGGAGTATCTTACCAAGACATTCGTCGGCACCGATGCCTATGTGAAGCTGCTCGACATCGGTCCGCCGGTCGGCCGCCCGGTTGCCTACCGCCTCAGCGGTCCTGATATCGAACAGGTCCGCCAGCGCGCGCTGGAACTCGGCGCGGTGATGAGTCAGAACCGGTCGCTTGGCGATGTGGTTTACGACTGGAACGAGCCGCAGCGTGTCGTGAAGGTCGATGTCCTCCAGGACAAGGCGCGCCAGCTTGGTGTCACCTCGGAGGATATCGCGTCGGCGTTGAACGGCATCGTTGGTGGTGCGTCGGTGACGCAGGTGCGCGATGATATCTACCTGATCACCGTTCTTGCGCGCGCTCAGGCATCCGAGCGGCGGTCGATCGAGACGCTGCGCGACCTGCAGCTGCGTACCAGCAATGGCAACTCCGTTCCCTTGGCGGCGATCGCGAATTTCCGCTACGAGACCGAGCCGCCACGAATCTGGCGCCGCGACCGTCTGCCGACCGTTACCCTCAAGGCCGCCGTCATCGACAACAAGCAGCCGGCGACGGTTGTCGATCAGCTGGCCAAGGATATCGATGCCTACACCGCCCAGCTGCCAACAGGCTTTACCGTCGAGGTGGGCGGCAGCGTGGAGCAGAGCGCCAAAAGCCAGGCGCCGATCGCCGCCGTGGTGCCGATGATGCTGTTTACGATGGCGACGATCCTGATGATCCAGCTTCAGAGCTTCTCTCGGCTGTTTCTAGTCTTCGCGGTCGCGCCTCTGGCGCTGATCGGCGTCGTGATCGCGCTTCTGTCGAGCGGCGCGCCGATGGGCTTCGTGGCGATCCTCGGCATCCTTGCCCTTATCGGCATCCTGATCCGCAACTCGGTGATCCTTGTCGTGCAGGTGGAGGAACTCAGGCGAGAGGGGCATCATCCCTGGGATGCGGTGCGGGAGGCGACGCAGCATCGAATGCGTCCGATCCTGCTGACGGCGGCGGCGGCGAGCCTTGCGCTCATCCCGATTTCACGCGAGGTGTTCTGGGGGCCGATGGCCTACGCCATGATGGGCGGCATCATCGTCGGCACGGTGCTGACACTGCTTTTCCTGCCCGCGCTCTATCTCGCCTGGTTCCGGATCAAGCGGCCGGAAGACGAGCATGCAAGGGAAGGAGAAGTGACTGGAAGCGCGGGTTGATCAGGCCCGCAGCCAGTCTGCAATTCCGCGCGCGGCGGCGCGACCGGTGGCGAAGCACGCGGTGAGCAGATAGCCACCCGTTGGGGCTTCCCAATCGATCATCTCACCGGCGACGAACAGGCCGGGGCGCTGCTTCAGCATGTAGTGCTCGTCGATCTCGTCCCATGCGACGCCGCCCGCCGATGAAATGGCTTCAGTGATCGGGCGCGGGGCGACGACGTGGATCCGCAGCGCCTTGATCAACCGCGCCAGCCGAGCGGGGTCGCGCAGATCGGCGTCATCGCCGCATTCGCGAACGAGGTTCGCCTTCACGCCATCGAGGCCGGCGCCTTTGCGCAGCCGGTTGGCGAGGCTCGTCTTGGCGTCTTGCTTCGCGAGATCGCGCTCGATCCGCTCCAGCGTCCGCCCGGGCATTAGGTCGACGATGAGTTCGGCAGGCTGTCCAGATGCCAGCGCGTCTCGCAATGCGGCTGCCTGGGCGTAGACCAGGCTACCCTCGATGCCGTGTTTGGTGACGACGAACTCTCCCTGCGTCGATCCCGCCGGCGAGGTCGCCACCACGGACTTGACCGCAGCGCCGGCGAAGCGCTCGCGAAACACCGCGCTCCAGTTGACATCGAAGCCGCAATTGGCCGGTTGGAAATCTTGAACCGCAATGGCCTCATTTCGCAACCAATCGACCCAGCGACCGTCCGAGCCAAGGCGCGGCCAGCTCTGGCCGCCGAGTGCGAGCAGGGTGGCATCGGGCTGCACGACGAGGTCGCCTTCGGGCGTCTGGAATAGATAGCCACCGTCGGAAAAGCCCTGCCAGCGGTGCCGCGTCCGGATTGTAACCCCCTGCGCGTCCAGCCGCCTGATCCACGCGCGCAACAAAGGCGATGCCTTCATCGCCACGGGGAAGACGCGTCCGGAGGTCCCGACGAAGGTCTCGGTCTCCAGATCGGCGGCCCATTGCCTGATGTCGTCAGGGCGAAAGGCGTCGAGCCCATCGCGCAGCCGATCGTTCGCGCTGCCGAAGCGCGTCGCAAAGCGTTGATAGTCTTCGGAATGGGTGATGTTGAGACCGGATTTTCCGGCGAGCAGGAATTTTCGAGCGACCGTCGGCATGGCCTCGTAGACCGTGACCCTATGCCCGGCTGAAGACAGGATCTCCGCCGCCATAAGCCCCGCCGGCCCACCGCCGATGATGGCTACCTCTTTGTCCGACATATATTCGCCCGCAATTAAATTCGCAGGCCCGTCATGACGCGTGCGCTCAATATACGCAACCCCGCCAAGGCGGAGCCGCATGCAATCACGTTAGATGCCGATGCAAACAGCGCGCACCAAGCCTCGCCGACAAGATGGCGTCAGTCCACGAAACGCGGGGTAAAGCGCGGCTGGGCCGAGGCTTCTTCCTCTTTCATGGCGTCTTCGTGGTACCAGCAGCTGTCGTAGACGCAGGGTTCCAGATCTTTTTCCAGGTCAACCTTCTGGCGAAGCGCCGATGAAGCGAAGCGCTTCGTCGGGAAAGCGTAAATCGTTGCCGACTCGTGATGCACACCAGTAACCATGTCATGCCTCCAAATTGAGTCCGCCCTAAAGCGTTAAGAGGGACAATAACACAGTTGCACAGAGAATGCGCTATTTGATTGAAAAAAGTGCAACAAATGTTTGAATCATGGGCAATCGCGATTTGAACAGCTTTATATCAGAAATTCACAGAATACATAAAATATGCAATTGCACAATAAATGATCATTGTGGCCGCTGTGCGGAAAAAATCGACCGCCGTCTTATTCATCTTTTTCCAGCGGAGTGTTCGATCAATAGGCAGCGTAACCGCTTGAGTCCACTGGCACTTCAGTGCCTGCTGCGATTGATGAGTGCCTGCCTGAACAGCACTTTAAAGGCGCCCTTCCGCGTGGTCGTTTCACCCCTCGTCGCGAACTGGCACGCTACATGCATACTCTTTGGCATCCCTCCACGGGCAAGGCGGCCTCGGCCTCCGCGTCCTTGGGACCTGCTGACACCTTTGTTTTGAGAGACTCGCAAATGACCAAGTATAAGCTCGAGTACATCTGGCTCGATGGATACACCCCGGTACCGAACCTTCGTGGCAAGACGCAGGTCAAGGAATTTGCAGAATTCCCGACGCTCGAGCAGCTGCCGCTCTGGGGCTTCGATGGCTCCTCCACGATGCAGGCCGAAGGCCGCAGCTCCGATTGCGTGCTGAAGCCCGTCGCCGTTTATCCGGACCCGGCTCGTACCAACGGCGTACTCGTCATGTGCGAAGTCATGATGCCTGATGGCGTTACCCCGCATGCTTCCAACGCCCGCGCAACCATCCTCGACGACGAAGATGCTTGGTTCGGCTTCGAGCAGGAATACTTCTTCTACGAAAACGGCCGTCCGCTCGGCTTCCCGGAGCAGGGCTACCCGGCTCCGCAGGGTCCTTATTACACCGGCGTTGGCTACTCGAATGTTGGCTCGATCGCACGCGAAATCGTCGAAGAGCATCTCGACCTCTGCCTCGCTGCCGGCATCAACCACGAAGGCATCAACGCCGAAGTGGCCAAGGGCCAGTGGGAATTCCAGATTTTCGGCAAGGGCTCGAAGCGCGCAGCTGACCAGATCTGGATGGCACGCTACCTGCTGCAGCGCCTGACTGAAAAGTACGGGATCGACATCGAGTATCATTGCAAGCCGCTCGGCGACACTGACTGGAACGGTTCGGGCATGCACTGCAACTTTTCGACCAAGTTCATGCGCGAAGTTGGCGGTAAGGCCTACTTCGAAGCTCTGATGGCCCAGTTCGACAAGAACCTGGAAGCTCATATCGCTGTCTACGGTCCTGACAACGACAAGCGTCTGACCGGCAAGCACGAGACTGCTCCGTGGAACAAGTTCTCCTACGGCGTTGCAGACCGTGGCGCTTCGATCCGCGTTCCGCACTCCTTCGTCAAGAACGACTACAAGGGTTACCTGGAAGATCGCCGCCCGAACTCGCAGGGTTGCCCTTACCAGATCGCTTCCCAGGTTCTGAAGACGATCTCGGAAGTTCCGACAGCTGGTTTCGCTTCGGCTGCCGCTTAAGCCAAATCCTGACTGATTGTGATGGCGCTGGTCGAAAGACCGGCGCCATTTCTTTTGGATCACGGCTGATGTGCCTCGCATTGGCACGGCGAGCGACGATGGTCGCGATTTCTTCCCGCCGATCTCGATTTTTCTAAACCCTGTTTGAGATCGCCATCGTCTAACGGTTGAAAAACTCAACCGAACGGCCGCATTCCTTTTGCGTTATAGTCTCTTTTCACTATACTTGTGTTGGATCATCCAAACGCGAGTTACCCTTGGTGTCAGTGGCTAAGCACAGCCTCCTGCTTCGCTTGCTCGGAAAGCCCGCGCTTTTCGCCAATGACGGCGAAATCGTGCTTCCGGAAAAAGCCTATCCGCTCCTGGCCTTCGTGGCTGCATCATCGCAGTTCTCGATGGAGCGCGAGACGTTGCGGGGCATGCTCTGGCAGTCCGATGTGTCGAAACAGCGCGCCGGCAGCCTTCGGCAGCTCCTTGCCCGCATCGATCGCAGCGTGCCGGAAGGCCTTCCCCGCCTGATCACCGCCACCAACACCCACATCACACTCAATGCCGAGCACTGGGCAACTGATGTCTTGCTGCTGCGCGATGCCACGCACCCGCTGGCGCGGAGCGATTGGGCCCTGCTTCAGGGTGAGCTGCTCGAAGGGTTCCGCGCGCCGACGATGGAAGCGGACGAGTGGGTCACGATCGAGCGCCGCCGCATCGCCGAATGCCGCGACGCGCATCTGATGACGCTGCTTGATTCGCCCGAAAAGCTGACGCTCGCCGATACCGTATTGCTAGCCGGGCTGCTTGTGGCCACGGATCCGGCGAACGAGGCGGCCTGCCGCGCGCTGATGAAGGCGCATGCGACGGCGGGCGATCTTGGCTCGGCGCGGCAAGCCTATTTCCGCTGCCGCAACGAATTGAAGGCTGAGTATGGTGCCGAGCCGGATGCGGCAACCCAGGCGCTCGCGCTGGAACTCGGCATCATTGCACCGGCGGCACCTGCCGTGTCGGAAACTGCCCCCGTTAGGCCCGCGACCGCCGACCCGGTTGGCCAGCCGCGCGTGCTCATCCTTCCGCCGGAAACGATGCTATCAGAGCCGCTGCTGCAGCGTGTCGGCAGAGCTTTGCTCGAGGATGTCACGATCGGCCTCAGCCAGCAGCGTGGCTTCAAGGTCATTGCGGCGCATACGAGCGTCGAGATTCTGAACCGCAGCCTCGCCAGCGGCGAACTGCAGCCCATGCCGCCGGAATTGCGTTTCGATTACACCGTCTATGTGACGATCCACGGCCGCGAGGACGAGATCTACGCGACCTGCAGGCTGACCAAGACCTCGACCGCCGAAGTGCTTTGGGCGATCGACCTGCCGCTTGCCATGCAGAAGGTCAACCAGTCCTTCGGCCAATTGGCGCGGCGCATCGTCATGACGCTCGCCGATACGATCGAGCGGCGCGAGCTGACGGATATGATGCATGATGTCTCGCCTTCGGCCTATCGGCTCTATCTCGAGGGCAAGCGGCTCGTATCGAAGACTGATCTGCAGCATCTACGGTAGGCGCGTAAATGGTTCAAGTCGGCGCTATCGAGACATGACCGCTTCTCCTCCGCCCATGCCGGAATGGCTCGCGTGTTGGGCATGGAATGGCTCGTTCGCGGCATGAAGGACACCGCACTTCTGGAAGAGGCCGATCGGTCGGCATGGCAGGCGCGCGACAGCGATCCGAACAGCGGACGAGCCATGCGCGAGCTCGGCTTCGTCGCGCTCTATCGCCGCCGCTTTGCCGATAGCCTCGATTTCTTCGCCGAAGCGCAGATGCTCAATCCGAATGACGCGGATATTCTGGCCGACCACGCGGATGCACTTTTGCACGACGGGCAAAGTGATCGGGCGCTGGAACTCAGCCACGCCGCGCTGAAGCTCAATCCGCTGCCGCCGGATTACTACTATTGGAACCTGGGCGGTATTCATTTCGTCCAGGAAAATTACGCCAAGGCGATCGAGGTGCTTGACCGCGTCAAGGACCGGCCGGCGACCTCGCGTCTGCTCGCTGCAGCGCATGCCAAGAACGGCGATAAGGCCACCGCAGCGCATTATGCCTCGGTTGTCCTCGAGAATTTTCCGGATTTTCGCACGGAAGATGTCTGGCGTTTCGTACCGGATCGCAACCCTGACGATACTCGCCAGCTGATAGACGGACTCAGGATGGCTGGCCTGTCCTGAAGTGCTACACATGGCGATTTTGGCCGTTAATTAGCGAAATTTCCAGTCACACCGGAATAACGCCGGCCGTTCACAGTCTCTCCTGTTCGCAGCAAATGCTGCCACCAAAAGGAGAAAACAATGACCAACGCAATCAAGTCCACCGTTCGCCTTTCCGCTGCTGCCCAGGCCGTCCTGAAGCAGAACGCCGTTCAGCTCGACACCAACGCGACCGCGAACATCGTTCACGCTCTGAAGTTCCGTTGAGGTTTTTGCGAATGTCTGTTCAGGCAGCACTCACGGATCTGGCTGGGGATCTAAGTCTTTCCGCGGCGGGCGTCAGCGCCTACCACGACCGCTCCCTGACGCCTGGACAGACATTCGCGGCGATCAAGCCGCACTTTGCCGAGCTTGGAATAACGCGCGTCGGCTTGTTGACGGCGCTCGATCTTCTTGAAATTCCGGTCGCCTTCGCGACCCGCCCGAACAGCTACACGCTGTCAGTCTTCCAGGGCAAAGGCATCGACGAGGACGCCGCGATGACCTCGGCTGCCATGGAAGCGGTCGAAACCCGCGTTGCCGAGATGCAGCCGGATGATCTGGTCATATCAACGCTCGCCGGCATGAAGGCTGAGCGCGCGCCGCTGATCGATCTCGATTCCGTTGCGCGCTGCGTGCCGTCGGATATCGATGCCGGCCCGCTCGCCTGGAGCGAAGGCCTCGACATCATGAACGACCAGCCGGTTTTCGTGCCGTGGTCGCTTGTCGGCCTCGACCATCGTGGCACGCGCCCTTCCGGATTCGAGCAGTCCAGCGACGGCCTGGCATCGGGCAATCGCCCTGCCGAAGCCGTGCTTCACGGCCTGTGCGAACTGGTCGAGCGCGACGCATGGGCGCTGACGCAGCTGCGCCCCTTCGATGAACTGCGCGGCTCGCGCATCGATCCGGCCGGCTTCGGCGATCCCGTCATCGACATCATCACCGACCGCATCGCCCGCGCCGGCATGCGGCTGCTGCTGCTCGACATGACGACCGATATCGGGGTGCCGAGCTTCCTCGCCGTCATCGTTCCCGGCGACCTCGGCGACCGCGTCGATGCGCGCTGGACGAATGTCTGTGGCGGCTGCGGTTGTCATCCCGATCCGGTCCGCGCAGCATTGCGCGCCATCACCGAGGCGGCGCAGAGCCGGTTGACGGCGATCGCCGGCAGCCGTGACGATTTCTCGCCGCGCGTCTACCAGCGCCTCGATGGCGACGGACCGATGCAGCAGCTGATCGAGCTCTGCGACGAGACGCCGGTCGCGCCGCGCTTTGCCGAGCCTGCCAAGCGCAGCATCCAGCAGACCATCCGTCATATTCTGGATCGGCTGCGCGCGCGCGGTATCGAGCAGGTCGTTGCCGTGCCGATCCCGCATCCGCGCCTTCCGGTCTCCGTCGTCCGCGTCATCGTGCCCGGCCTTGAGGTCGATGTCAGCGGCGAATTCATCCAACTTGGCTTGCGCGCGATCGGCGCCATGCAGGGAGCCCAGGCATGAGAGTAATTTTCGCAGGACCAAGCTTCGGCCGAGATCTCGACAGACTTCAGGCCGAGCATCCATCGATCGAGTTTCGGGGGCCCGCCGCTCGGGGCGATATCCTGCAGGCGGTGCGTGACGGCGCGCGCGCCATTGGCATCGTCGATGGCTATTTCGGCGAGATGCCGTCCGTCTGGCACAAGGAGATCCTCTTCGCGCTCGAGCAGAACGTCGTCGTCGCCGGCGGCGCCAGCATGGGTGCGCTCAGGGCGGCCGAGTGCTCGGCGTTCGGCATGGTCGGCATCGGCTCGATCTATGACGACTACGCCGATGGTCGGCTCATCGACGATGAGGCGGTTGCGCTGGTTCACGCGCCGGCCGAGCTGGGTTGGCTGCCGCTCTCTGTTCCGTGGGTCGATTATCAGCCGACTATCGACGCGCTGAATAGCCGGGGCCTGCTCCTGTCGGGCGAATACAAGAAGCTTCTGCTGGCGGGCCGGGCGCTGCATTTTTCCGAGCGGACCTACCCGAAGGCGGTGGAACGTTGCGCCTTCGACAACGCCGCGCGCGCCAAGGAAATCGTGCGTTTGATTCGCGCGAATAAGATCGAGCGCAAGCGCGCCGACGCCGGTATGGTTCTGGATTACCTCGAAAGCGTGAAATTCACCGCTGGAAAGCGCAGCTGGGGCTTCGCGGCAACGTCACACTGGGAGTTGCTGCATGCGGAAATCAGCACCCCGGTAACGCCTGTAACGCTCTAATAACGCCACGCCTGAATGATGGAAGCACTGGAGCCCCAAAGTGGTGTTTGGGGCATCTCAGAGAGGCGGAGCGGACGAGATGAACATTCAGACGATGGACGAGGGAAGCGGAAGCGAATATGCGAGGATATTCCGCTTGCTGTCGGCCGCCAAGGACGAAGCGCAGAAGCTCAAGTTGAACAACCTGACGCATCTGACGAACATGGCTCTGCTGCAGGTCGTCATCGATTGGGATGGAATCGACCCGGAGCGTGAGCTGGACGTGAATCTGGAAAAGCTGATCGGTACCAAGACGAAAGTGGCAATGAAAGACGCGCGAGAAAACCTCGTCGTCCTGGAGCGCCACTAATCGCGATGGTATCCGCGAAGCCGCTTTATTCGGCGGCTTCGCTTTCGATCTGCTCCATGCCGGCAATTGCCTGCACCAGCTTGACGATCTTCTTGCGAACCTGCTCGTTCTTGATCGACAGGAAGGCAGCGTTCAGGAGCACGCCGTCGCGCGATACGACGAATTCGTCGCTCGGGGTAGGATTGTCGTTGGCGTTGGCCGAAATATCTTCGAAGAATGAGCGGACGTCGACATCGAGCGCACCGGCGATTTCGACCAGCATGCTTGCCGAAACGCGGTTCGAGCCCTTCTCGTATTTCTGAATCTGCTGGAACGTGACGCCGACGCGATCACCCAGTTCGGTCTGCGAAACCTTGCGCATCAGGCGCTTGATGCGGATTGTCTTGCCTACATGGACGTCGACGGTATGCGGTGCTTCTTTCATGGCCTTATCCTTCTAACGCCAGTGCGGCGTGCTTATTATTCCCTGCGGCAACCTTACCAAGATATTTGAACGGATCAATTGTGCCGCCCATTTTTATTCCCGCCAACTCATGTGCCTGAAGACCCTGACTTTCAACTGAAAACAGCCCTTGCATCAGCAAATTTGTGCGGCGTCGAATGCAATCATAAGTAAGTATTCCAGTTCATTTTGACCAAACGGGGCTTATATACATCCTCCGGTAGATAATTCGCCGGAATTTGAGATTAGCATCGAAGGCCATGCTATCCGCCAGAAAGGGCATTTTGAGGTCTTTTCCGGGCGGTAACAAAACGGTGTACGCGCCGGATTGAGGATTGGATTAGTAGCTGCTGAACTTATTGTTGTGGTCTGCATTTGTTCGCGCCTGGTAGCCAAAAGCCTTGCTGTGCAAGGCCTTTGACGTAAGGTGCCGGATAGTAACATGAATCCGGCTGTCGTTTTGTCGTGATTTTCGTGCTCGGGTGCCGATATCAGGTGCTCCTGGTGGCAAGGAATTATTCGAAGCGAATTTCGGATGCCGTCGCTGATCAATTCTTCATTAGCACACTACCGAGAGTGGATTATTTGTGTATCGGATCGATCCACCGAACGTCCTCAGGCTTTTCAACCGGTTCAATATCGAGATTGACCACCACGGGCTCCTGTCCGGACCGAACGAGCACGCATTCCAGCGTCTCGTTTTGGCTCGCATTGATCTCTTGATGCGGCACGTAAGGCGGCACGAAAATGAAATCGCCGGGCCCGGCCTCGGCGGTAAATTCGAGATTGTCGCCCCAGCGCATGCGCGCCTTGCCCTTCACGACATAGATGATGCTTTCAAGGTCGCCATGATGATGCGCTCCGGTCTTTGCGTTGGCGTGGATCGTGACCTTACCGGCCCAGATCTTCTCAGCGCCGGCGCGGGCATTGTTGATCGCCGTCGCGCGGTTCATGCCTGGGGTCTGCGCTGTATTAGGGTCGAGCGCATTACCCGGGATGACCTTCACGCCGTGCTCGCGCCAGTCGATGGGTTGATGCGAATGATCGCCGTCGTGGGAGCCGTGATCGTTGCTCAAGTCGGGTCTCCTTCCCTTGTCAGGTCGCTTATGTGGCCCGCAAGCCGGAGCCGCTCAGCCTGCTCGCGTGGAAAGCGCGTCAAGCTTGTGGCGCAGCCGGCGGCGGACGTCGTCGTCCTGCTGCTCCATGGCGCCGAGCATGTCGCGGACAGTGCCGCGCAGCCCGTGTATCTGGTCGACGAGATCCATGATCAGATCGACGCCGGCTTCGTTGACGCCCATATCGCGGGTGAGGTCGAGGATCAGCCGCGCCCGCGCGACATCGTCGTCACGGAACTCGCGGTCGCCGTCATGCGCTTCGGGGATCAGCCAGCCCTGCTCGATCCACACGTCGACCACGGTCACGTCGATCTTCAGGGTTCGGCGGAATTCAAGATCATTCATGGCTACTCCTCCATGCCTTTTCTCGGATTCTGCGGATTGGCCGGCGTCCACTCGCTCATGAATTCGGCAAGCTTCGGATCCGGCTCATCCGGCAAGACGACTTTCAGCGACACATAGATATCGCCGGCGCCGCCACCGCGCTTCGGCGCGCCCTTGCCCTTCAAGCGCAAGACCTTGCCGGTGCTGGAATTCGCGGGCAGCGTCAGATTGACCGCGCCCGATGGCGTCGGCACACGTACCTTGCCGCCGAGCACCGCCTCGGGCAGTGATATCGGCAGATCGATGCGTATATCGTCGCCATCGCGAACATAGAATTTGTGCGGACGAACGCGGATCTCCACTAGCGCGTCTCCTGGCGGGCCGCCGCCGATCCCCGGCTCACCCTTGCCCTTCAGGCGCAGCGTCTGGCCGTCACGGGTTCCGGCCGGGATCTGCAAGTCGAGTGCCGGGCCATCCGGCAGGCGTATCTGCGTCTTGGTGCCGTTGATGGCGTCGAGAAAATCGACCTCCATCGAATATTGGCGGTTCTGCCCCTGCGAACGGAACTGCCCGCCGCCGCGTCCGCGCCCGGAGAAGAAGCTTGAGAATATGTCGTCGCTGTCGCCGAAGTCGGCGAAGCCGGCATTGTTCTGGTAGCGGCTGCCGGCGCCGGCCTGTGAGGCGTAGTCGCGATAATAGTTGCGCTGCGCCTGCTCGGCGCCGGTCATGTCGATCTCGCCTCTATCGAAGCGCTTGCGCTTGTCCTCGTCGCCGACGATCTCGTAAGCGGCGGAGATTTCCTTGAAACGGTCTTCGGCCTGCTTGTCGCCGGGGTTCAGGTCGGGGTGCAGTTTCTTGGCGAGCTTGCGGAACGCGCTCTGGATCTCTTTTTGCGTAGCGTCCTTCTTGACGCCCAGAAGCTCGTACGGATCTCGGCTCATACATGTCTCCGTTCAGCCGGCGCGGATCGCCGGCATTCTTTGACATATATATAGGTTGCAAAATCGCGCGGGACGAGAGGCGCGATGTCGCTCCTGTTCTCAAGCCCGCCGCCGAGGCGAGCGTACCTAGACGCCGGCGATTTTGCGGAGATCGTCGATCGCGCCGGGTCCCGCCGCGAGCACCTTGGCACCCTTGGTCAATCCCTCCCCATTGGTCGGGAAGGGATGGAACCAGCCGCCGGCTTCCTTGACAAGGCAATATCCGGCCAGGCAGTCCCAGGCATGCATGTAGGGCTCGTAATATCCGACGAGGCGGCCAGCGGCGACATAGGCGAGCATGAGCGCGCCGGAGCCGTTGCGAATGAAATTGCCGCCCGCTTCCAGCAGCTCCTCGACCATCTTGGCGACAGTGGCTGGCGAAACATGGCTGTTCGCGCCGATGCCGGTCACCGCGTTGCGGATAGTGCGTTCAGGGCTGAGCTCGAGCCTCTTGCCGTTCAAGGTGGCGCCCATGCCGAGGGCAGCGGCGTAGAGCTCATCATGACAAGGCGAGGCAATGACGCCGACGACAGGCACGTCGTCATGCAGCAGGCCGATCGAGACGCACCAGTTCGGCATGCCGTTGACGAAGGGGCTGGTGCCGTCGATCGGATCGATTACCCAGGTGAAGCCCGACGTACCTAGTGTCAGGCCATATTCTTCGCCGAGAACGCCATCTCCGGGATAGGCTTCCGCGAACCGCGCGCGGATCAGGTTCTCGACCTTCCGGTCGGCGATCGACACGACGTCCTGGGGATCGCGCTTCGTCTCGATCACGAGCGTGTCGCGGCGCTTGAAATAGTCGAGCGCCACGGCGCCTGCCTCGCGGGCAACGGCCTCGGCTAGGGCCAGACGTGCTTCAAGCCCTGGAATAACGCGCAATGTCATCGCAACATGTCCTTTATCGGAAACGATGGCTGGATACAGCCGCTGAAAGTCGCGCTCGCAAGCCGCTTGGGGCACTATTGCAAGCGCGTGCAAAACGAACACTTCGCCGCGCGCGATGTCAATATTCGTCATGAAAACTTCATATTGGCTGAGGTCGTTACGGATTGCACGCAAGTGCAACTCGATGCAAAGGTGCGTGCAACAAAAGGATTGCCATGCCGTCTAAATTATTCGTCAGCGCGCAGGAAGTTGCCGAGAGGGCAGGGGTATCGCGTTCCGCCGTATCGCGAACCTTCACGCCCGGAGCCAGCGTATCCGCTGATACCCGCAGGCGCGTGCTGGAGGCGGCCGAGGCGCTTGGCTATCACGTCAATCATCTGGCGCGTGGCCTGATGCGCAACGAGAGCGGCATCGTGTGCCTGATCGTGTCCGATGTCGCGACGCCCTATCGCTCGGCGCTTTTGCGGGAACTGACCATCCAGTTGCAGAATGCCGGCAAGGTCGCGATGTTCGTCAATACCGATCGTTCGGATGGCAGCGTCGACCGCGCGTTGCAGCAGGCGATCCGCTACCGGGCCGATGCGTCGATCATTCTTTCCGGCCTACCGGACAAGTCGATCACCCAACTTTGCCTGCGCAGCGGCCAGCGCCTTGTGCTGATCAACCGCGATGACGACCAGCCCGGTCCGTTGAAGATCAATCTCGACGACTATGAGTCCGGCGGCAGGATCGCGACTGCATTCGTGCGCGCGGGGTGCAAGACGCTCGCCTTCGCGAACTCCGAAGCGGGGACTCCGAGCCTGATGGGTCGCGAGCGCGGCTTTATCGCCGCCGCCACGAAGCTTGGTCTCGAGGTCGTCGTCGAGCGCTATGGATCGACGGGGTACGAGGCAGGCCGGGTGCTGGCGCAGCGCATGCTGACGCGCGCCGAGCGGCCGGATGGCGTGTTCTGCGCGACCGATCTGCTCGCCTGCGGTTTCATGGATGCCGCGCGCCACCAGTTCGGGCTGTCGATCCCGGATCAGCTGTGCGTTGCCGGCTTCGACGATATCGAGCAGGCGTCGTGGTCGTCCTTCAATCTCACGACTTTCGCGCAGCCGGTCATTGCGATCGCCACGCAGGCGGTAAAGTGGCTTGCCACCGGTGGCCATGAGGAAGAGCCGGAAGAAGCTCATTCTGTCCGCTTGAAAGCCGAACTGATCTGGCGCGGGTCCATCCGCAAGGGCTGATCGAGGTCGTACGGCCAGCATGCCCTAAAATATGGGGGCTTTTTCAGCGCAGGATTGCGTTATATCAGCGCTTGCCTTAAACTTGAGTTTACTAAGAAGGTATAGTGCGCCATCCATGACATTTCAACCCCGCATGCAAAACAAGATCGAAGGCTTCTCCGTCGTCGGTGGCCTTCACAGGCGATCCTGGAATGGCATCGTTGCGGATGTTTGGGATGTGGAATGCGCGCCTTATGCCGGTGGCTATTATGTGTCCAATGATCCCAGGCTTTTCATCCTGCTCGATATGAATGGCGCCGGCCGATCGACGATGAAGCTGAGCTCGAAAGGCGCGGGCGCCGCGGAAGAGGACGAGAACCAGCCGATTTCCTATGTGCCTGCGGGAATGGAGCTCTGGGCTAACCTGAAGAATGTCCAGTTTCTTCGTCATCTCGATCTGCATTTCGACGCCGAGATCGTGGCGCGCCGATTGATGGAGGAGCTCGATCCCGATCGGCTGACGAGCCCACGCTTGCTGTTTTCCGACGAGCGCGTGCTGACGCTGTCGCGCATGATCGCGGCCGAATGCATGAATCCGGCGCCGCTGCACGATCTCTATGGCGACGGTCTGGCACTGGCGCTGATCATCGACGTCATGAAGCTTGGGAAAAGCGAGGTCCGCAAGCGCAGCAAGCTCGCTTCATGGCAGCTGCGCAAGGCAACGGATTTCATCACCGACAACTGCATGCGCAATATCCGGCTGGAGGAGCTTGCGACGCTGGCCGGGCTCTCGCAATCCCACTTCAGCCACGCCTTCAAGGCCTCCACCGGCATGGCGCCGCATCAGTGGCAGATGAACGCCCGGCTGGAGCGCGCCAAAGAGCTTCTGCTGCACGGCGATCAGCCGCTCATGGTCATCGCCGCCGAGACCGGCTTCTCGGATCAGGCGCATTTCACGCGCGTCTTCCGCAAGAACATCGGCACGACGCCCGCCACCTGGAAGAAAGCGCGCGTTGCCTGAACGACACACGATGTGAGCGTTTGGCTGCGTGTTGAAAAATTGCCCAAAAACATTCAATTCGTCCGGGATCGCGACAAGCTGGGCCGTTAAAATTGAGTTAATCACTCATCTTATTCGTGATGTTGGCCGGGCCGTTGGGATGACGGTGGCGTGAGTAGGGTGACGACAAATATGGGTACGAGAGCAGATCGAGTGATCTTCAAGGCAAAGCTTTTGGCGGGAGTCGCCATCTTCGGCGCGAGCGCCACATTCGCGGTGGCGCAGGATGCGACCGAGCTGAAACCGGTTGTTATCCAGGGTGCAGGCAATTCGGCGGCCGAAGGCGCCAGCGAGGCGACCGGCCCCGTGAAGGGCTATGTGGCCAAGAAGAGCACGGCGGGCTCGAAGACGGATACCCCAATCAACGAAATACCGCAGTCCGTCTCCGTCGTCGGTCGCCAGGAGCTAGATGATCGCGCTGTCGTCAACAAGGTCGATGAGGCCCTGCGTTACACGGCGGGCGTCGCCACGCAGACCTTCGGCACCGATCCGGATACCGACTGGTTCTACATTCGTGGTTTCGACGCCGGGCAGAGCGGTGTTTATCTCGATGGCCTCAACCTGTTTTCCTATGGTTTCGGCAACTTCCAGATCGACCCCTTCATGCTGGAGCGCGTCGATATCCTGAAGGGACCGGCTTCGGTTCTTTACGGCGGCGCCAATGCCGGCGGTATCATCGACATGATTAGAAAACGCCCGACCGACGATCCGCTATATTACACCGAGATCGGCATCAACTCGAACGGCAACGCGTTTACCGGCTTCGACGTCTCCGACAAGGTCGGGTCGAGCGACACGATGACCTATCGCCTGACCGGCAAGATCGCTGGCGGTGATGGCTATACCGACTACACGCATGACCTGCGCGGCTTCATCATGCCGCAGCTCACCATCTCGCCGGATGATACGACGAGCCTGACCGTCTGGGCCTATGCCGGTGGTCTCGATCAGGTTCACACGGGCAATGGCTTCCTGCCTTACGAAGGCACGGTCGTTGACCGGCCGGGTATCGGCAAGATTTCGCGCCGCTTCTTCCCCGGCGAGCCGGATTTGGATACCGGACGTTACGATCAGCAGATGATCGGCTACGAATTCGAGCACGAGTTCGAAGGCGGTTGGAAATACTCATCGAATGCCCGCTACGGCCATCTCGATAAATATGAGTACCTTGTCTATCCCTCGCTCTATGCCAGCCAGACGGAACTCCAGCGCCTGAACTTCGAGGGCGACACCGGGGTCAATACATTGGCCTGGGATAATCGGATTGAAAACACGTTCGACCTCGGTGCCACTGAGCACAAGGTGATGGTTGGTGTTGATTACCGGCTGTACCGCATCGACAACGTGCAGAATTCCGTCTTCGGCGCCGGCTACCCGGTCCAGCCCTACAACGGCAATCTTGACGTGCTGAACCCGATCTATGGCCAGCCCCAGCCGACGCCCGGAGCGCTTTACAGCGAAGACGTCACCATGAACCAGCTGGGCGTCTATGCTCAGGATCAAATCCATTTCGGCGATGGCTGGCTGGCAACGCTCAACGGCCGCTACGATTACGTCAACACCGACTTCACCGACCGCCTGGATGCTTCCAAGAGCTTCGACAAATCCGACGGCGCCTGGAGCGGTCGCGCCGGTCTCGCTTACGAGTTCGACAACGGCCTGACGCCTTATGTCAGCGCCGCGACCTTCTTCAACCCGCTCGTCGGCCGTGGCGGACACGGACCGCTGAAGCCGGAAGAGGGCGAACAGTATGAAGCCGGTATCAAGTATGAGCCGACCTTCATGGATGCGTCCTTCACCGCCTCCGTCTTCCACATCAACAAGCGCAACAACTCTGTTTCGATCCCGGTCGCGCCGTGGACGGACCAGCTCGGCGAAGTGGAATCGAAGGGCTTCGAGCTTGAGGCCAAGGTCAATATCGACGATAACTGGAAGCTGCTCGGCGCCTTCGCAGCAACCGATGTCACCGTCATCCAGAATGATCCGAACCCCGGCCTGATCGGCAAGACGCCTTATGTCGTTCCCGACTACACAGCGTCCATGTGGGTCGATTACACCGTGACGAATGGCCCGCTCGAGGGCCTCAGCCTCGGCGCCGGCGTTCGCCACAAGGGCCGTTCCTGGGCGGATGAAGCCAACACGCTTCGGGTCCCAGAATCGACTGTGTTCGATGCGGCGATCCGCTACGAAAAGGAAAACTGGACGGCATCGCTCAACGTCGCCAACCTGTTCGACAAGGAATATGTCGAGGCTTGCCGCACCAACGGCGCCTGCGGCTACGGCGATGCGCGAACCTTCACCTTCAAGCTTGCTAAGAAGTGGTAAGCTGACCGTACTTGCGACTACGGCTGGAGGGCGATTTGCTTCGCTCCCCAGCCGTTGTCGTTTAGTGCGGTCGAAACTTAAATGCGACTTGCGGGCGGCCTGATCAGCCAGCCAGTGTGAAATAAATCCAGGCCGCGACAAAGGCAGCGATCACCACGACGATCGAGATCAGCTTGCGCAGCCATGGGCGTGGCGGCTTCGGGGTCTTCTGCGGCGCGGGCTTGCGGAACTGGATGACGTTATCGCTCATCTCGCCTGTTTCCTCGTTCTAACGGACGACATCATGCTCCCATAGCAGCGTCAACCTAAATCAAAAAGCCGGCGATCGCGCCGCATGTCTTTTTTCTTCTTATGGCAACCGAAGTGCAACTCCAGCGGCCGTCATATCAGCTTCTACATTTTGCGGTTTTCCGGCACGTGTCAGCGCCAGCATATTATGTCTGCCGGGGTGTTTGTTCTCGCCCCAGCGCCATGGACAGGGCCATTCCTGTCCCCTATGAAACAAGAGAATTTCTGGTTCATTTGGTGGCTTTATGACTTATCAGTTCACGTCCGGCCATTGGCCCATCGGCGGCGGCGAGACCGGAGAACTTGTTCGCCGTTTCGATTGGGCGGCAACCTCGCTTGGCCCGATCAGCGCGTGGCCGCAGAACCTGAGAATCAAGGTCAATTCCATCGTCAATTCGCCCATCCCGCAGGTGCTGATGTGGGGCGATGATCATGTGATGATCTATAACGACGGCTACGTCGAAATTGCCGGCAATTATCATCCGCGCGCGCTTGGCGCGACGGTCCCCGGGATATGGCCGGAGATCTGGGACTGGAACAGCAAGATTCTCGAGGCCGGCTTTCGCGGTGAGGTCCAGTCCTACCGCGACCAGAAGATGGTCCTGCATCGCCACGGCGTGCCTGAGGAAGTCGTCTTCGACCTGTTCTACACGCCGATCTACGACGACGACGGCAAGGTGAACGGCGTTCTCTGCACCGTGCTTGAAAACACCGACAAGGTGAAAGCGGTGGCTGAGCTCGCGGAAAGCCGCGAGGAGCTGAAACGGCTGACGGATGCGCTCCCCATCCTCGTCGGTTTCATCGATCGCGGCCATATCTACCGCTTTGCCAACCAGGGCTACATGGAATGGTTCGGCCTGGATGCTGCCGATGTCGTCGGCAAGCATGTGTCCGAGGTGATCGGCCAGGCGAGCTACCAGACACGTCTTCCGCTTGTCGAGCAGGCGATGGCCGGCGACCGCATCATCACCGACACGTCGATCGTCCGGCCTGATGGAACCGACCGTAACGTCGAGATACGCTATGTGCCCCGACGAACATCGGGCGGCGATGTCGAAGGCATCTACGTGGTGATGATCGACATCGAGGATCGCAAACGTTCCGAAGTCGCCCTGCAGCGGAGCAACGGCCGCTTCCGCGCGGCGGTGAACGCCGTTCACGGGGTGATCTGGACGAACGCCGCCGACGGACGCATGCTCGGCGAACAGCCGGCATGGTCGGCGCTGACGGGGCAACCCTTCGAGAGCTACCAGGGTTATGGCTGGGCGGATGCCGTTCACCCGGATGATCAGGATGGCTCGGTCGAAAGCTGGAAGGCGGCGGTTGCCGCGAAAGCGACCTATGTCCATGAGCACAGGGTTCGGCGCGCCGATGGCGTCTACAGGACGTTTGCCATTCGCGGCGTTCCGATCTTCGACGCTTCGGGCGAGATCGAAGAATGGGTCGGCGTTCACACCGATATCACTGAACAGCGCGAGGCCGAGGCCAGCCTTCAGGAACACGCCACCAGCCTCGAACGGCAGGTGCGCCACCGCGTGCGGGCCGAAGAGCAGCTACGACAGCTCAACGAAAGCCTCGAGGCGCGCGTTGAGGCCGAAATCGCCGAGCGCCATCAGACCGAGCGCGCGCTGCAGCAGGCGCAGAAGATGGAAGCGATCGGCCAGCTGACGGGCGGTGTGGCCCACGATTTCAACAATCTCCTCCAGGTTGTCTCTGGCAACCTGCAGCTCCTGTCCAAGGATCTGATGGGCAACGAGCGGGCGGAGCGCCGATTGGCGAACGCGCTGGCCGGCGTCAATCGCGGCGCGAAGCTCGCAAGCCAGCTGCTCGCTTTCGGCCGCCGGCAGGCGCTCGAACCTCGGGTGATCAATATCGCCCGCTTCATCGGCGGAATGGACGATCTGTTGCGGCGTTCGCTGGGCGAAGCGGTCGAGATCGAAGTTATCACCAGTGGCGGGCTGTGGAACACCTATGCCGACCCCACGCAGGTGGAAAACGCACTGCTCAACCTCGCGATCAACGCGCGCGACGCGATGAGCGGTTCCGGCAAGCTGACGATCGAGATGGGCAACGCGGCGCTCGACCAGGAATATGCGCGCAGCCATCAGGAGGTCATGCCCGGCCAGTACGTGATGCTCGCGGTCACCGATACCGGCACGGGCATGTCGCCTGATATCTTGAACAAGGTGTTCGAGCCGTTCTTCTCGACCAAGCCAGAGGGCAAGGGAACCGGGCTCGGACTGTCCATGGTCTATGGCTTCGTCAAGCAGTCGGGCGGACATGTGAAGATCTACAGCGAAGTGGATCAGGGAACGACGGTGCGCATCTATCTGCCGCGTTCCGTCGCCGACGAGGACCGTGAAGTGACCGTGCATGGCGGGCCGGTGGTCGGCGGCACGGAGACGGTGCTTGTGGTCGAGGATGACGAGGAAGTCCGCGCGATCGTCGTCGAGACGCTGTCCGATCTCGGCTATAGCGTATTGACCGCCAAGGACGCGCAGGCCGGACTTAATGTCATCGAAAGCGGCATGCAGATCGACGTGATCTTCACCGACGTCGTCATGCCCGGACCGCTGAAGAGCAGCGAGATGGCGCGGCGTGCGAAGGAGCGGCTGCCCGGTGTCGCCGTGCTCTTCACGTCAGGCTATACGGAAAACTCGATCGTTCACGGCGGAAGGCTCGACCCGGGCGTCGAGCTGCTGTCCAAGCCCTATACGAGAGAAGCGCTGGCACGCCGGCTTCGCCACGTGATCGCGAACCAGAAGCAGGTCAGCCATGCCTCCTCGCCGCGCAACGCGGCACCGATCGATCAGCCCGTTACGGCGGTGGGTCCGCGCATTTTGCTGGTCGAGGACGATTTCCTGATCCGTTCCAATACGGCGGAAATGCTGCTCGATCTGGGGCATCAGGTGACGGAAGCGGCGGATGGCGCGGAGGCGCTGGAGTTCCTGCAGGCTAACGAGATCGACGTGCTGGTCGCGGATATCGGCTTGCCCGATATCAACGGTATCGACCTTGCCATTGCTGTGCTTCGCCAGCAGGCCGACGTCGCCGTCGTGTTCGCGACGGGCGAACACAGTCTGCCGGCGGGAGCGCCCACCAAAGCCTTCCTGCTCAGGAAGCCCTATTCTGAGACGGAGCTGAAATCGGCTGTCGAGCGGGCCTGGGCAACCAAGCGTCAAACGTAGCCCGATCCAGATAACAATTACGCCGGCCAAAGGATTGGCCGGCGTATATGCTGTTGTCGTAAAGCTCAGGCAGCCTTCGGGTAGCGCGAAGCGTACCAGTTGCGGAAGAGTTCGTACTGCTTCTCGAGATGGCGGCGCTGCGAGGCGCTGAGCTTGTCGCTCTCGTTGAAGTGCAGCGAATAGCGATCGTCGCCGTTCAGCACCAAGAGATACTTGTAGTGCAGCACGAGATCCGGGCCTTCGTCGTAGGTCGAGAGCACCATCAGTGCTTCTTCCAGTTCGCGCGCATCGCGGCGTGCCTGGGCGTCGCCCTTGGCGGCCTTTTCGCAGAGCGAGACGAGGTGCAGAACTTCTTTGGGAAGCGCGTTACCGATGCCGGTGATCGCGCCGCCGGCGCCGCAGTTGACGAAGCCGTGGTAGACGCCGGTGTCGACGCCGACCATCAGGGTCAGCGCGTCATCGCCGGCGGTGATGTTTTCGGCCGCATAGGTCATATCCGCCTTGCCGCCGAACTCCTTGAAGCCGACAAGGTTGGAGAAGCGCGAGCGCAGGTCGAAGAACAGGTCGGCGCGGGTCGCGAAACCGTAGTAGGGGCTGTTGTAGATGACGGCGGGCAGGTCCTTGCCGGCGGCAAGAACGGCCGAGAAGTGATCACGCTGTGCTGCGACGGATGAGCCGCGCGACAGGACGCGCGGAATGACCATCAGGCCCTTGGCGCCGACCTTGGCGGCGTGCGCGGCATGGCTGACGGCCGACTGCGTGTTGATCGCGCCGGTGCCGACGACAACAGGAACACCGGCTTCGGCCAGACGCTTGACGCCTTCCTGGCGCTGTTCGTCGGTCAGAAGCGGCCAATCGCCCATCGAGCCGCAATAGACGACGCCCGACATGCCGGCCGCGACGAGTTCCTTACCCTTTTCCACAAGCGCGTCGAAATTCGGGCTGCGGTCGGGATTGCATGGCGTCATCAGCGCCGGGATGCAACCTTTGAAAACTGAATCAGCCATCTGTTTTTCCTCTTTGATTGCCGAACGAGGGCTAGCGCGAAGCTCCGCCCATTTGCCGAGACCGTATCTATCACTATGCCGACTTCTTGTCGACAATAAAAATACAAGAGCGGATCGCTTCGAGAATTAGAGCGGCAGCCGTGCCGTCTGCCGGTTGTCGGCGGTGATGTAGGAGCGGATCTGGCTGACGATCTGGTCGGCATGGGCGGCGGCAAGCTTGTCGGCGCCGTCGATGTCGCGATTGATGATCGCCTGGATCATGTCCTCGTGCTCGCCAACATATTGGCGCGGCAGCACGTCGTTGAAGGACGAATAGTAGAGCCTGAGGATCCTGCGGCCTTGGTCGAGCAATCGCGTGAAGAGATCCGTGTAATAGCGGTTGCGGCCGGCCTCGGCGATGGCGACGTGGAAATCGCGGTTGGTGGCGATCATCCCCAGCACGTCGCGGGCCTCGACGGCGGTCTGAAACTGCAACTGCAGCGCCCGGATGCCGTCGATGTCGGATGCCTGATGATTGGCGGCCGCGAGCCGCGTCGTCACGCGGTACATCAGCGTCAGCGCATCGAAGAACTCGCCCAGCCCGAGAAAGTCGATGTTGGAGACGATTGTTGTGCGATTGGTGAGCGTGGTGATCAGCCCCTCGGCCGCCAGCCGCACCAGCGCCTCGCGGATAGGGGTACGCGAAAGCGCAAAACGGTCCGAAAGCTGCTGCTCATCAACGGGGCTGCCGGGCGCCAGCTTGAGCTCGATGATCTCGTTGCGCAGGGTTTCATAGACCGTGGAGACCCCGTAGCCTCGCTTGTGTACCGGCTGCTTCTCCGTGTCGTCCGCCAACTGTCGTCCTCCAAAGGCTGCTGCAAATTCTTGTCTTTTGCTGCATATCAGGGAAAACGATGAAGCAGCAAATAATATATTCTATGTCGACAATGCCCCATGCATCACTCATAAAAAGATGAGGGTTATTGTCATGAATCAAGCGGCCATGCTGGCGTCGTGATATGGCTCGGTCCGTCTCCATGAGATCTTTGGTCTTGTGGGGTGGATGGACGATAATGCCGTTATAGATTTATCCGCTACGGCCCGTTTGAAGGCCGAAACTGATTGAAGGATTGAATGTATGTCGATTGCGACTGAGATCTCGCCGGTAACCGAGGACACGCGCACCAAGCGACTGAAAGCCGCGACGCATGCAGCGCATGAGCGCCTGGACAAGCGCATCATGCAGCTCAATCCCTTCGCGGACCGGGAGAGCTACGCTCGCCTCGTCACCATGCAGTACCTGTTTCACCGGGATCTCGATGCCCTGTTCTTCAACGAAGAGCTCGACGCTTTGCTTCCCGATCTCACCGGGCGCCGGAGGCTGGCGCTGATCGAGCAGGATTTTGCCGATCTCGGCGTCGCGATGCCGCAAACGGATAGCGCACCGATATTCGCCAGGGGAGAGAAGGTCGCGCTCGGCGAAGCCCTCGGGTGGCTCTACGTGATCGAAGGCTCCAATCTCGGCGCCGCCTTCCTGTTGAAATACGCGGCCAAGCTCGGCCTCGACGAGAACATGGGCGCGCGCCATCTCGCCGGTGCGCCGGAAGGGCGTGGCCTGCATTGGCGTACGTTCACGGCAGCGCTTGATAGCGTCGAGCTGAGCGATGATGAGGAACGGGCGGCTATCGCCGGTGCGGACGCCGCCTTCGCGCGCGTCTATGAGTTCGCTGAGCTTGCTTTCGCCGGCCATTAAAGTCGCGGCACTCTGATAACCCCGCCTGTGCCGGCGTCCAGCCGGCTCAGGTCAGGATGAGGAAATTGGCGCAACTCGCATCGACGCTTCCGATGCGGATACGGTGTTCGGTTGCAGCGGCAAGCGGCCGGAAGACAACCTTCTTTGCCGCCTTCGCGCGCTGCAGCAATTCTTCGCCGGCAAACAACAGGCCGTCTTTCTCGGTCATTTCGTAGGCGACATGGCCGTTATGCCCGTCATCGGCAATAGTGATCGTCCCCAATCCTGAACGCATTATATGAACCTCCCTCGCATTCCATATATCGTGCATTAGGGGGATGAAAAGTTCAATGTGCTGAACGGGTTGTCCACCTTTTGAAGAATGGGTGGCGGACAAAGAAAAAGCCTCGCGAAGGGCGAGGCTGAAGTTTCGACCGCATCGGGGAAAACGAATGCGACCAAAGCGCTCTTAGCCCATTGCCCGCGTCGTTAACAGGCCAGAAACTGTCGGTTTGGTACGCATCGCAAGAATATCTCGGCCGGCGCAGCGGTTGACGGCACGAAGATGTATAGACAAAATTCCCGCTGATAACCGGGTCGCTATCGGATTGCCGCCCCGACTTTGAGAATGCGGGGTGCCGGCATGCGAAAGCGATTGAACCACGACGCAATGGCTGCGGTTGGTTTCATCGAGCCGTGGAGCGTGAAAGCAGGCTCCGCCACGGGTGCCTTTCTCTCCTGCGTCGATCCAAAGGCAAGCGTCAGGATCGTCACACTTGATCGCGACGAGGCGGTGGCAGTCGAATGGGAGATCGCACGGCATTCCGAACTTTCGATCCGCGAGTACGAGCTCGGCTCCTGGGCCGAGATCCCGGCTACCGCTTTTCGGTCTGAAGCCTACGAACTATCCCTCGAAATCCTCTTCACCAGGAACGAGACAACGAAGCCGGTGATCGCGATCGGTCCGCTGCTCTTGAACCTGGAGCCGGATGGCAGTCTGGTTGCCGTGGTCGAGGGCGAAAGCCACGTCGTCGCTGAAGTCCGCAACGAGCGATGGTATCAGCTCGACGTTTCCGTTTCGCCGAGCGCGGTAGATTACGGGGTCAGGCGTGCTGACCAGCAGGTCGTAGCGGAATGCACGATCCCGCGCGTCGCGGCGGATATCACCGGGCCGATCTGCATCGGCGGCGTCTCGGATCGTTCACATCAGACCTTGAACGCCAGGCTCGGCCGTATCCGGCTAACCAGCGCCGACCACGAGACGGAATGGCGCTTTCCCACCCGCGGCCCGGCAAGCGAGATTCCGCCCGTGCAGCAAGGCGGTCCGGCGATCATTCTCCACAATGCGCCGACTTTTGCGGTCGCCTCGCCGCGCTTTACCGGCGAGATCCATGATCCCCGTCTGGCCCCCGATCATTTCGATGCCATCCACCTGCACAACGATGATTTCGGCGGTTTCGACTGGGCGGCGGATATGACGGTTCACATCCCCGAGGATGCCCGATCCGGCGTCTATGCGCTTGAGATAAGGACCGATCGCGGCGTGGAGAGGCTGCCTTTCTTCGTCCGCCCACGCAAGCCTCAATCGAACGTGGCGGTCCTGCTGCCGACCGCGACCTATCTCGCCTACGCTGACGAACAACTGCCGCCGCATCGCTACCCCTGGCATGGCAGCGACCGCTCGCACCTGTTTGCGATCGACAACAATTTCCTCAGCCTCTACGACACGCACAGCGATCTCAGCGGCGTCAGCCTGACCTCGAGCCGGCGCCCGCGCGCGACATTGAGGGACGACTATCACTACCCTCTGTCGAACTCTCCGCATCTGCTCTCTGTCGATCTGCAACTGCTGAAATTCTACGCGCGCCATGGCATCGCGGTCGATGTGCTGACCGATCGCGATCTTCACGACGATGGTGCGGACAGCCTCTCGCCCTATCGGCTGGCGTTGACGGGCAGTCATCCGGAATACTGGTCGTCCGCGATGATGAGCGGGCTGGATCGCTATCTCGGTTCCGGCGGCAGCCTCGGCTATCTCGGTGGCAACGGCTTTTACTGGGTAGTCGCCTTTGACGGCGACAAGATGGAACTGCGGCGCGGAAAGAACGATATCTGGAGCGGCCGGCCGGGCGAGATGCACCTCTCGATGACAGGCGAGCCGGGCGGAAACTGGGAAGATCGCGGCAATCGCCACCCCCAGGCGCTTGTTGGTGTCACCTATGTGATCATGAGCTTCGGCCCGTCACGCCCCTACCGCCGGCTGGAAGGGAGTTACGGCGCCGAATATGCATGGCTGTTCGATGGCGTCGGCGAGGCTTTCGGCGATAGCGGCACGGTGCTCGGCGGCGCGGCGGGATACGAGGTGGATGCGGTGCTGCGCTCGGAGGAAACGCCCGCCAACCTCGTTCGGCTGGCGGTCGCGGATGGTTTCGACGACAGCTTTCAGGTGCGCCCCGATCTCTGGCTTGCCGATGGTGAGGCCGAGCGGGCCGCAATGCGGCGATCGGATATGACGATCTATCGGCACGAGGCCGGCGGATTGGTGTTTTCCGCCAGCTCTGTCGCGTGGATCGGCGCGCTGCCGGCGCCGGGAGAAGACAATGATGTCGGCCGTATCATGCTCAATCTCGTTGGCCGGTTCAGAGCTTAAAGCGCATCTTCCTGTTGCGAACCAGCGCGGATCGCCGCCAACACTTCCTTCTGAATGGAAATGAAGTCCGAGGTCGAGATCATGTCCTGATGTCGCGGGCGCGCCAGGCCGACGTGGAAGGTAGCGTTGATCCGGCCGGGATTGATGCTCATCGAAATGATGCGGTCGGAGAGGTAGACGGCTTCTTCGACGTCATGGGTGACGAACAACACCGTCAGGCGATGTTCTTCCCAGATCTGCGTCAGCAACTCCTGCATTTGATGGCGCGTCAGAGCGTCCAGCGCCCCAAAGGGCTCGTCCATAAGCAGCATCTTCGGTCTATAAGACAGCGCGCGCGCGATAGCGACGCGCTGCTTCATGCCGCCTGACAGCTGCGAGGGAAAGGCATCTGCGAAACGGTCGAGCTTGACCAGGTTGATATGGTGCCGTGCGACTTCTCTGCGCTCAGCGGACGACAGGCCTGCCGCCTGAAGCGCGAATTCGACGTTCTGCTGCGCGGTCAGCCAGGGCAGCAGCGTATAGGACTGGAAGACGACGCCACGGTCGAGGCCGGGGCCGACGATCGGCGCGCCATCGGTCAGGAGCACTCCGTCGTTGAATTTCTGCAGGCCGGCGACGATCGACAGAAGCGTGCTCTTGCCGCAGCCGGAAGCGCCGACCAGCGACACGAACTCGTTGTCGGCAAGTTCCAGATCGATGTCGCTGAGGGCGTGAACGCTTCGCTTGCCCGATCCGTACCACTTGTTGAGCGATTGGATCTTGAGTTTCGGTTCAGTCATATCAATGTCTCGACGTATAACGGAAGAAAACACGCTCGAGAGCCTTCATGCTCTGATCGGTGATCAGACCAAGTATGCCAAGAAGCAGGATGTAGCCGATGATCGTCTGCGTCTGGAAATAGCGCTGGGACACCACGATGCGGTAGCCAAGCCCCGAGGTGGCCGCGACAAGTTCGGCCAGAACAAGCCAGGTCCAGGCCCAGCCCATGCTGATCCTGAGCGTATCCCATATGCCCGGCAGCGACGACGGCAGGACGATGCGCCAGAGGATCTTCGGCTCCGACAGACCGAGCGTTCGCCCAAGCCCAACGAAGTCTGGCGGTACGCGCTTGACGCTGTCCATCACCATCAGCACCTGCTGGAAGAACGTGCCGATCCAGATGATGACGAATTTCTGGATATCGCTGGTTCCTGCCCACAGGATCGTCAGCGGCACGAAGGCGACGACAGGCATGTAGCGGACGAAGTCGATAAACGGTTCGATCGCCGCTTCCCAGGTGCGGTAGCAGCCGATCATGATGCCTATCGGGATCGCCATCAAGGACGCTAGCGCGAAGCCGACGAGCATTCTGTAGATGCTGATGCCGGCATCGTTCAGCAACGTCCCGTCGAGTGCCAGCTCCACCATCTTGGTCCAGACAGCGCTCGGGCTCGGAAGGAAGATGGGCTTGACCCAGCCGGTCGCGGTCGCCGCCCACCAAAAGGCAAACAGCAGCGCGAAGACGCACACCGCGATCAGGAGGAACGTTTTTGCGCCGAGCGGATCACCGATGCGGAATGCACTGGGCGGTCGCCCGACACCCGCGCGCGAGGACGCGCGGGTGTCGGTGCTGGCAGACGAGGATTGTGATGCCGACATGGATGATCCGTCTTGGTAAGCGCGTTACTTGTTGGCCGCGTCGACGAAGGACGAGTCGATCATCTGTTCGGCGGTCACGTCCTGGGTCAGAATCTTGGCGAGCTTGGCGGCCTTCAAGACATCGACGAATGTCTTGGTCTTGAACTCGCCGGCGAAGGCCTTGGACGCTTCGGCGGTCGTGTAATACTGCACGCCGTCGAATGCGGTTGCGAGATCTTCAGGCGATGCGCCAACAGCCTTGGCGATTATCGCGCGGTCCTCGGCGGTGTTGGCCTTGTAGTCGGCAAGCGCTGCGTCCCAGGCCTTCAGCATGGCAAGAACCTGGCCCGGCTTGGACTTCAGAACGTCCTCGCGAACAACCAGCACGTCAGACACGAGGCCCGGATCCTTGCCGGCTTCGAAGAGAAGCTTGATGGCCTTGTCCTGCGCGCGTGCAGTGGAGATGTAGGGCTCGTAGGTCACGGCAACCGGAACCCGGCCGGCGATCAGAGCGGAGCCCGCATCGGCTGCCGGCATCGGAACACGGGTGATGTCGTCGATGGTCATGCCGTTGGCGGCGAGCGCGTAGTTCAGCAGGATGTCGCTGGTCGTGCCTTCTTCATAGGCGACGCTCTTGCCCTTCAGGTCGGCGACGCTGTTGATGTCGCTGCCGGCGAGAATGGCGTCGGCCGTCAGGCTGAAATCGAGGAGCGAGACGATCTTCACCGGCAGGCCGGCGGCGACCATGCCCATCGCGGTGTGGGTCGCGATATTAGCTGCGTCCAGCTGGCCGCTGGCGAGCGCTGCGTTCAGATCCTTGTCTTCAGTGAAGTTGACGAGTTCAACCTCTTCCAGACCGGACTTCTTGAACAGATCCTTGCTGGCGGCGACATGCCACTGGCCGTAGCCAAGCCACGGTTCGATGCCGAGCTTGAAGGTACCGGCTTCCGGCTTGGCGGGAATGTCGGCTGCTGCGGCCGGGACGGCCTGCGTGAGAGCGCCGATAACGCCGGCGACGATGGCCAGGCGTGACATGTGAGACTTGATCGATGCGTATGTCATGGTAACCCCTCTTTTCTACGATGATGTGTGCGCTAGGCTCGAAGCCGAGACGTCATTCGTGTGTTTTGTATGTTCAGCCTATATTTTGGGCGGTCGGCGGAACAGCATTATGTATAGTCATTTCTTTGCCCGAACTTGTAAATCTGAATCTGCGCGACAACGCCAATTGACGCCGCGCAAAGTCAGAAAACCTCTACCCCTCTATGAATGTGCCTGTCGATTTCGGCAATCGCCGATGTCGCGTTTTGGCGAATTCGTGATGGCTGGAAGCGCTCATCTTAGGCGTGCTCCGGATCGATCGCGTCGAGGAACCGGGTCACGATATCCGCGCCCGCTGTCGGCTCGCTGCCCACCATGACGGCCGTTGAAAAGCCGATCAGCGAAGACGTCGGATTATGCGTGGCCGCGCCGGCGCGAAGGTTCATCACCAGCGTCGGGCAGAGGAACAGCCCGAGTCGGATTACCGTTCGCCAATCCGCTGGAAGCAGCGCACGGCTCTTCAGCTCCGTAAGCAACGGCTTCCAAAGTGCTGTTGCCTTGACGTCGAGAAGCGCCTGACGGACCGGGCTCGGCTGCCAGTCGAAATCGGCATGCAGCGTGCCATTTTCATAGCGCGTCCGGGCTTCGAATTTCTGCTCGGCAAGATCAGGCTCGTAGAGCCAGAGCGGGTGGGCGAAGATGTTGTGGAAGGTGGTTTTGACCTCTGCAAGGAGCGTCGGAATATGCTCGCCGGCGAAAGCTGGGTCGAAGAAGGCGAGCGACGCGCCGTCCTCGTTCTTGCGATACCAGACGTTCGCGTTGTGGGCGTCACCATGGGCCGTGACACCGCCGGCATCCGCGAGGCGAAGCGGCGCCAGCCGCCTGTGCGTATCGTCAAACAGTTCGCCGACCGTCTTTTCATAGGCAATGCCGTTGATGACGAAGCGCGCTGCCGCGAATTCGCTCCAATCGAGCGAAACGCCGGGAAAAGCGAAGCGCTTGCCGATGTAGAAGCTCTCGTAGCGCCCGCCTGGGAATGTCGCGCCGGGTTCGCTGACGAGGCGGGCGGAAAACAGCCGGTGCACGGGCTCCTCAGCCACCTGTTCCGGCGTTACCGGCTGCAGCGTCTCCAGGTAGACCTTTAAAACGGCCTCGCTGAGCTTGCGTTCGGCATTCACCGCCTCAGCGGCTGCGGCTGCATCCGGCTCGAGATCGATGGCGCGCAGGACGTCGGAGAACCTGGGGTCGAAGCGGCGCTTGTAGACGAGGATCTGTTCACCGGGCAACGTCGACATCATCACCGGCTGGTCGACGGGAAGCCCCGCGCGCGTCAGGATATCCGCGCGGTAATACTCGCCGCCCATCTTCTCCTCGCCTTCCTCCTGGTGGAATTTGAAGAAGTATTTCTCCTCGCCGCTTTCGAAGAAGCCGTTCAGCGAGTTCAGGCTGTACTGGTCGAAATTGATCGCGAGGTTCCGCGCTTCGAGCTCGAACAGATCGAAGAGCAGCTCGGCGAGAAGTGTCTCGGCCACGCCATCGCGCTTCTTGGCGTGATCGCGGATAATGGCGGTTCGGCTGTTGGTCTGGCTCATGGAATGCGCTTCTCGAATAAATAGGGTGTTGATGCGTGTTGTCAGGCAGGCTTGTGGGTTGGGCGATATCGGCTGCCGAGAGAGTAACGGCTGCCGACATGGGTGAAGGTGTTGACGGTCGCGACCGTGGCTCCGGTCCAGGTCTTGCGGTGCAGAACAAGGCAGCTGTCGCGCTCGGGCATCTGCAACAGCCGCGCCTGCTCCGGGCCGGCCGGCACCGCGCTGATCAGGTGTTCCACCTCCGTCAGCGGCGTACAGCGCTGCAGATATTCCAGCGTCGCGATCGAGGTGAAGTCCTGATCGAGATAGTGTGGGACGAGAGCGGGGTTCACGTACCGCTCTTCCAGCTGCACCGGAATGTCATTTTCGAAATGCACGACGAGCGAGTGATCGACTGGCTTGACCTGATCGAACTCGAATGCACGGACAATGGCGCGCGCGGGATGTTCGATGCGCTCTAGCAGGATGACGCCGGCGCGATGCTTGCCGCCGCGATCACGGATCTCATTGATGATATTGCTGACTTCAATCAACGTCGACTGCGCCTTGGGCGGCGCGACGAAGGTGCCAACGCCCTGCACCCTGCGAAGATGGCCTTCCGAAGTGAGTTCGCGCAGCGCGCGATGGACCGTCATCCGGGAAACGCCCAGCGAATTCACGAGATCGTTTTCGGAGGGCAGCCGGGCATTCTGCGCCCACTTGCCGCTGCCGATGTTGGCGAGCACGAAGTCCTTGACCTTCTCGTAGAGCGGCGATGCCGAATCCGAAAGTGCACTCAATGACAAACTCTCCAGTTCGTTCTCGTGAACGGCTATCGCGTGGCGAACCTCAATCCGCGATTTCGACGATGGTTTTCAGTTTCTGGCTCCGGCCTTCAAGCAGCCGCTGATAGGCGTCCGGGACATCGTCGAGCGACGTCAGGACCTCGCTGAACTCGATAAGGGCGGGCTCCAATTCAGGCAGCAGGGCGATTGCTTCCGGCAGCTCGGATGCGAAAGCGTGGCAGCCGACCAGCGATATTTCCCGTTCGACAAGGATATTCGGATCGAGGTCCAGCTTGCCATGGCTGATGCCGACAAGCGCCAAGGCGCCGCCACCGGCAAGTAGATCGAGTCCGGCGGCAATCGCATGGATATTGCCTGTCGCGTCGATGGCATAGCGCAGCCGTTCGCCATTCAGCGCGCTGTCGATCGCGGCCTTGTCCAGGGTGACCGCCGTCCCGCCACAGATGCGCGCGACGAGCGCCGCGCGCTCTGCATTGGTGTCGGCAAACAGAAGCTCGCCCTTGTGGAGCTTAGACAGCAGCAGGCCGCTCAAGCCGCCGATCGTGCCGCAACCTATGACGAGAACCGCTTCATTCTGTGCTGCGTTGAGGCGTCTCACCGCATGTAGCGCCACCGCCAGTGGCTCGGCCATGGCCGCGACCTTCGATGCCAGCGATGGCTCGTGCTTGAAGAGCAGCTTTGCCGGCAGCTGAACATGCTCGGCGAACCCGCCGTCGCATGCTTCGCCGACAAAGCCCAGAGCCTCGCATATGTTGCTGCGGCCGGACATGCAGGCGGGGCAAGTGCCGCAGTAGACGCGCGAGTCGGCTGCCACGTAGTCGCCGACCTTGATATCTTCGACACCTTCGCCGACATCGGTCACTCGGCCGCAAAACTCGTGGCCTGCCGTCGACGGGCGTCTGCTGATCCACTGGCCGGTGCGGTAGTTGTGCAGATCGGAGCCGCAGATGCCGGCGGCGCGGACCTCCACATTGACGAAGTCACTGGGTGGGGCCGACGGAGGGTCGATCGTCTCGACCCGCAAATCCCCAGCATCGTGGAGGCGCACCGCTTTCAAGGGCTCAGCCTTTCGTCTTCAGGTAGGCGTCGCGCACGTCGGATACGGCGTTGGCGTGCGAAGAGAAGCCTTCGTAGAGCGCCAGCTTGTGAGCATGCGCGGCAAACTCGGGATAAGCAGGCGCCGTGACGTAGCCGATCGAGCTGCGCTTGACGAAGTCGGTCACCGAAAGCGGGCCATAGGTGCGCGCCCACCGGCTGGTCGGCAGAACGGCGTTCGGGCCCAGGCAGAAATTGCCGATGCTGACAGGCGTGTGTGGTCCGAGCAGGATCTCGGCGGCCTCGGTAATATGACCGAGATGCGCAAAGGCGTCTGTCGAGAGAATTTCGAGGTGTTCGGGGGCATAGGCGTTCACGAAGGCGTAGCTCTCCTCGATCGAAGAGGTCAGCACGATGCCGCCGCACTTTCCGGTCAGCACTGTCTTGGAGAAGCCGACGCGCTGTTCCGTCATCCGGCCCCAATGCTCCGGAAGGGCTGCGATCGCTTCTTCAGCGACGCGGCGGCTATGGGTGACGAGATAGGCGGACGAATCCGGGCCGTGCTCCGCTTCGATCAGGAGGTCGAGTGCTGCAAGCCCGCCATGCACGGTGTCATCGGCGAAGATCATCGCTTCGGAGGGGCCGGCGGGCAGGCCGGTGTCGATCACGCCCGACAGAAGACGCTTCGCGGCGACGACCCACGGGCTGCCCGGTCCGACGATCTTCAGCGCCGGCTTGATTGTTTCCGTGCCATAGGCGACGGCCGCAACGGCCTGTGCGCCGCCAACCTTGTAGACGGTGTTGACGCCAGCAAGACGGGCCGCGACCAGCGTCGCAGCGTCCACGCTTCCATCCGGCGCCGGCGGGGTGACGATTGCAAGGTTCGGCACGCCGGCAACCACGGCCGGAACCGAGGTCATCATCGTGACCGAGGGGAAGGAGCCCTTTCCGCGCGGCACGTAGAGCGCGACGGACTGGATCGGCGTGAAGCGGTCACCGGCGAATGCGCCCGGGCGAATTTCCTTCAGCCACATGGCCTCGGGCTTCTGCTCTTCGTGGAAGGTGCGGATGTTCGATATGCCGAACTTGATCGCCTCGATGACATCGTCCTCGACCAGCTTGAAGGCGGCATCGAACTCGGCCTCGGTCACCTGGATCGAGCTTTCCGACATGTCTGCCTTGTCAAGCTCGCGGCCGAAGCGTGCAACGGCCCGGTCGCCTTCCGTGCGAACCGCCTCGAGGATCGGACCTACCTTCTCGATGAAGCCGGAAATGTCGGTCTCCGACCGGCGAAGCAGGGCCGATTTCTCGTCTGAAGAAAGCTTCGAATATTCGTAAAAGGAGACTTCAGTCATTGTGCACGTAACCTTGTTGGCGTCTTGGGCAAGCGCCGGCGAAAGCCCAGCAATGGGCACAGCTTCGCCGCCGATGTCCGTTCGATCGGCTGTCTACTCAAACCAGTGGCTCAGGTCGAGGATTGATGTTCCGCTTTATTATTTTGGTCGAGTGAAACATGTATATACATGCCATGTCAACGCACTTTACGACCAGAATTGCGCGCCGCAGCTGACAACAGGAATGCGTCAGATGGAGGCCAAGAAACCGCCGTCAACAGGCAGGCAATGGCCGGTGATATAGCCGGCCGCATCGCTGGCGAGAAACACGACGGCGCCCCCGAGATCGGCCGCTTCGCCAAAGCGGCGCTGCGGGATCCTTGCCACCATGCGCGCCTGCCAGTCCTCGTCCTCATAGAAGCCGTCGGTCATCGCTGTCCTGAAATAGCCGGGCGCGATCGCGTTCACGCGGATGCCGGCCTCAGCCCATTCGGCGGCGAGCGCACGCGTCATTCCGAGCAAGCCGGATTTGGATGAGCCGTAGGGAACGGCGGTCGGAATGCCGACAAAGGACGTGAGCGAGCAGAGATTGATGATGCTGCCGCCGGTCTCCTGCTTGGACATCCGCTTCGCCGCCGCCTGCGACCAGAAAAACGCGCCCTTGAGATTGGTTCCGACAATACGGTCCCACAGCGCTTCGTCCACATCGAGCGAAGGCGCGACCTGCTCGATGCCGGCATTGTTGACGAGAATGTCGATCCTACCGGTCAAAGCGCAAGCCTGCTCCAGCGCGGCGTCGATCGAAGTGAGATCGCTGACATCCTGCGCGATGGCAATGCAGAGCACACCCCGGCCTTCAACCTTGGCCTTCGTATCCTGCAGCGACGCCAGCTCTCTCGCCGTGATGCAGAGGTCGGCGCCCGCGTCCGCCAGCGCAAGGGCGATCGCCTGGCCAAGGCCGCGGCTGGCGCCGGTGACGACGGCGACCCGCCCCTTCAGATTGAATGAATGTCCGGACATGTGATCCCTCCGATGTTGCGCCGAGGAAAGCATCTTTCCGCGATCATATCTATACATATAACGGTCTTGCTGATGGCGTCGCGGTTACTGGCCTTCGTCGGGGATGTTCAGCAGATGTCCGCAGGCCTTGCAATGCACGGCGTCGGCATCATGGCGCTGCAGGCCGCATTGCGGGCAGGGGAAGTTGACCTTGTAGGGCCGCACGACCGCCTGCGCGAGGCGGACGAAGAGCGAAATGCCGACGATCATCGTGACGATCGATGTCAGTTTTCCCATGACACCGGGCAAGGTGATGTCGCCGAAGCCTGTCGTCGTGACCGTCGCTACGGTGAAATAGAGGGCATCCACGAAGCCTTCCCAGCCGCCCTGGCCGTAGAAGAATGTCGTGTAGACGAAGCCGGTGACAATGAAGAGGAAGACCACGAGGTTGACGCAGGCTCGCACGACATCCAGCAGATGCGCGCAGCCGAGCCGCCGCAATCCCTCCTTCAGGAATGGGCTGTTGCCGATCGCCCAGATCCGCATAGCCCGCAGGAAGGTGAAGTTGAACAAGAGATCCGGAAGCAGCAGCGTCGCCAAGATGAAGAGATCGATCCAACTCATCGGCCGCTTCACGAAGGCCTTTACGCTTCCCGCGATGATGGCCTGGGCGATGAGTTCGATCGCCACCCACACGGCAATCATATAGTCGATGATGAGATAAGACGGTCCGGTCCGCAGATATGGCCCGAACAGGAAGAAGGCCAGGATGGCGAGATCGACAAAGGCAAGCAGAGCCTGCAGCTGAAGCGAGCGGATATCCCTGCCGCGTTGCAGCCAGTTCAGTTGTTTTCGGAGTTTCTTGACGATGCTGCCTGCGTCGCCTGAATCGGTATGCGCGTTGCTCATGCGCCAGAACTATCAATCGCTTTCAGCTTTTCAACCGCCAAGCTGCCGCGCTCAAAAAATCCCAGCCCGGTGCAGCTGCCTAAAATCACCGCCTCTGCCGCCGCTTTTTTTGGCATGCGCGAGCAAGCCATGCGGAAACGGCGCGTTTTCCGAGTTGGCACGCATGTTGCATTTGAAAGGGCAGAGTTGGTGGCTAGGGTTCCGGCACGTAAATGTGTGACTGGTCCGAGAGCTGCCACCGGTTGGGGGAGAAATCCCACCGGGTGCACGGCGGGACAAAAGCCCGGGAGACCTCGTAAGCCAAGGGATTGGCGGTGCGATGGTCTGTGCCAATCCCTTTTTCTATACGCAAAAGGGGAATTTCAATGCAGACTTTTTCGAAGATCATTTCAGTCGCAGCACTTTCGACAGCGCTGGCACTCGGCTTCGGCGCTGGCGCCCGAGCCGAGCAAAAGACCGATTTCAAGGTCGCCTGGTCCATCTATGTCGGCTGGATGCCCTGGGGCTACGCCGCTGACCACGGCATCGTCAAGAAATGGGCCGATAAATACGGCATCAAGATCGAGGTCACGCAGTTCAACGACTATGTGGAGTCGATGAACCAGTATACGGCCGGTGCCTTCGATGCGGTCACGCTGACCAATATGGACGGCCTGTCCATTCCGGCGGCCGGCGGCGTCGATACCACCGCCGTCATCGTCGGCGACTTCTCGAACGGCAACGACGCCGTCATCCTCAAGGACAAGGCGAGCCTCGCCGACGTCAAGGGACAGAACGTCAATCTCGTCGAGTTCTCCGTTTCGCACTACCTGATGGCGCGGGCGCTTGAGAGCATCAAGCTGACGGAGCGCGACGTGAAGGTGGTCAATACGTCGGATGCCGACATGGTCGCCGCCTACAAGACGCCCGAAGTGACGGCTGTCGTGACCTGGAACCCGCTGGTATCGACCATTCTCGAAGACCCGACGGCCAAGAAGGTGTTCGACAGTTCGCAGATTCCGGGCGAAATCATCGACCTCATGGTCGCCAATACCGGCGTGCTCAAGGACAACCCGAATTTCGGCAAGGCACTCGCCGGCATCTGGTACGAGACGGCCGCCCTGATGACCGCCGATAGCGCCGAAGGCAAGGCGGCGCGCGAGGCGATGGGCTCCGCGTCCGGTACCGATCTCAAGGGATACGAGGCGCAGCTGGCCGTAACTCGTCTGTTCGACAAGGCGGCGGATGCCGTGGCTTTCACCGCTTCGCCGAACCTGCCGAAGACCATGGATCTCGTGCGCAACTTCCTGTTCGAGAAGGGCCTGCTCGGCAATGGCGCGCCATCCGCCGACGTCATCGGCATCGAGATGCCCGATGGCAAGGTTCTCGGCGACGCAGGCAACGTCAAGCTTCGCTTCACGGAAACATACATGAAGGCTGCCGCCGACGGCGCGCTTTAAGCGATGCCGACACCGGCGCGGGAACTCGCGCCGGTTCGATGTCTAACGTGAACGGAGCATCTTCATGCGCTGGATAAACACGAGGCCGACCAAAGGGGCGCAACTCGCCCTGATGCTGTTGCCGTTCGTGCTGCTGGTGATCGCCTATGCCTTCGGCTCGGCGGCGCGGCTGGCGGAAAACGCCAATGACAAACTTCTGCCCACGCTCTCGGTGCTTGGAGATGCGATCAACCGCATGGCCTTCGTCGCCGATCCGAGGACGGGAGCGTATCTGCTCTGGTCGGACACATCGGCGAGCCTCATCCGCTTGCTGTCAGGCCTTGGCATCTCGACCGTGATTGCACTGGTTGTCGGCATGCTGATCGGCATGCTGCCCTATCTCAGGGCGCTGCTGGCGCCGTTTGTGGCGGTGATATCGATGGTGCCGCCTCTGGCCCTGCTGCCGATACTCTTCATCGTCATGGGGCTCGGCGAGACGTCGAAGATCACGCTGATCGCCATCGGCGTCGCGCCGACGATGATCCGCGACCTGGCGCTGAAGGCGCTCGAACTGCCGCGCGAGCAGATCGTCAAGGCGGAGACCTTGGGCGGCTCATCCTGGCAGATCGCCTTGCGGGTGGTGCTGCCGCAGGTGCTTCCACGGCTGATCACCTGTCTCAGGCTGCAGCTCGGTCCGGCCTGGCTGTTTCTCATCGCCGCCGAAGCGATCTCGTCGGATTCCGGCCTCGGCTACCGTATCTTCCTCGTTCGTCGCTACCTCTCGATGGATATCATCTTCCCCTATGTGATCTGGATCACGATCTTGGCGGTCGCGATGAACTATGTGCTCGACCGCATCTCGGCCGCCGTCTTCCCCTGGTCCGTGCTGGAGAAGCCGGCATGAGCGAGCTCAGGATTGAAAAGGTCTGGAAGGAATATGGCGACCAGATCGTGCTCGAGGATGTGTCGCTGACGGTGCAATCGCGCGCCTTCGTCGCGCTGGTCGGCCCGTCTGGCTGCGGCAAGACGACCTTCCTGCGCATGCTTCTTGGCCAGGAGCAGCCGACGCGCGGAACGATCCTGCTCGATGGCGAGCCGTTGCCGGCTGAACCGGGGCCGGATCGCGGTGTCGTGTTCCAGCGCTATTCCGTGTTTCCGCATCTGACGGTGCTCGGCAATGTCATGCTGGGCAAGGAATTCACCGCTGCCCGATATCGCGCCAAGCTTTTCGGCGCCGCGCGCAGGCAGGCGATGGAGGAAGCGCGGCATCTGATCGCGCAGGTCGGTCTGGCGGGCTCGGAGAGCAAGTATCCGTCGCAGCTCTCCGGCGGCATGCAGCAGCGCCTGGCGCTTGCGCAGGCATTGATCATGAAGCCCAAGGTGCTGTTGCTCGACGAGCCCTTCGGCGCGCTCGACCCCGGCATACGCGCCGAAATCCATACGCTGATGAAGCGGCTGTGGAACGAGACACAGATGACCGTCGTCATGGTCACGCACGACATGCGCGAAGCCTTTACGCTGGCCAGCCGCGTCATTGCTTTCGAGCGGCGGCGCGACCGTCCGGAAGAGAAACTGCGCTACGGCGCGTCGATCACCAACGACATTTCGATCTGGCCCCCGCGCCTTGCGGGTACACCATCCATTTTCAGCCCTGATCGGGACGACCCGATCGCATTTCCGGGGCAACGCCAGGACGACCTGGCATCATCTGGAGATAAGGCATGATGCATGTAAGCCGCTCTGCGGAAGAAATCGCGGCAAACCGCGCCCGCTATGAAGAGCATCAGAAAAAAGGACTGCAATTCGCGCCGAAGGCGCTCCCAACGCCCAGCCCGCTACCCGCGCCGGCGCTTGAGAGCAGCGCCGTCATTCATCAGGAAGTCATTCCGGGTGGCTGGTACTGGTCGACCGTGCTGAAGCGCGGCGAGGCCATTCGCGTCGATCAGGGCGAGGGTGGCTCAACGGTGGCCGTAGTTGCCTGGAACGCCGATGATACGAGCGAGCGGCTCAATCTGGTCGATACCGCGAAGGTCCAATGGACAACGGCGCTCGGCAAAGGGCGCGTGCTGTTTTCCGATATGGGCCGCGTGATGTTTTCGCTCACCGAAGACAGCTCCGGCGCTCACGATTGCCTGATGGGCGGCTCCACGGCCGCAACCAACGCCGCGAAATATCCGGGCGAAAAGACCCGCAACACCCGCGACAATCTCGTGCTTCTGACGGGCAAGCTCGGGCTCGATCGTCGTGATATTCCCGGCATGATCAATCTCTTCGCACCCGTCAGCCTGGACGAGAATGGCGGGTTCCACTGGCGCGCCAAGCGCTCCAACAGCGGCGATTATACCGAGTTGCGCGCCGAGATGGACATGCTCGTCGGCTTCTCCAATTGCCCGCATCCGTTGGACCCGAGCCCGGTCTACGCGCCGCAGCCCGTCACGATCACCCGCTTCCGCGCGGCAGCACCTACTCCCGACGATCTGGCGCGCACCGCGACGGCTGAGGCCGTTAGGGGCTTCGAAAACAACGCGATGGCATCGGCGTAAGGAGGGGCGATCATGAGCATTTTTATTCAGACATCCAATGCCCGCACGCTCGATAACGCCGTGCAGGATCATTTCATCCCGGCCGAGGCGCCGTGGTCGGGCATCGTCAGGAAAGGACAGACGATCCGCATCGAGGACAGCTACGGCCAGCAGGCGATCGACACGCTGTTTTATCGTGCCGACGATTTCTCGGAACGCTATTCCAATCAGGACACGATGCGCGCGCAGGGTGCCGCCTATGTCGGCGTCGGCACGAAGGTGATGTCGAGCGAAGGCAACGTGATGCTGCGCATGACCGCCGATAGCTGCGGCCGCCATGATACCTCCGCCGGCGCCTGCTCGTGCGAGAGCAATACCGTTCGCTTCGGACATGCGACCAAGTATCTCCACGCCTGCCGCGACAATTTCGTGCTCGAAGTGACCAAGCACGGCATGAGCAAGCGCGACATCGTGCCGAACATCAATTTCTTCATGAACGTCCCGATCAAGCCGAATGGCGAGATGACGATCGTCGACGGCATTTCTTCGCCCGGCGACTACGTCGAACTCGTCGCGGAGATGGACGTGCTTTGCGTCATCTCCAATTGCCCGCAGATCAACAACCCATGCAACGGCTTCGACCCGACGCCGATCCGGGTCTTGATCTGGGACGCAGAGGGCTGACCCATGTTCAAGAAAGTTCTGATTGCGAACCGGGGCGAAATCGCCGTCCGGGTGATCCGCACATTGCAAAAAATGGGCATTGCCTCGGTAGCGGTCTATTCCGATGCCGACCGCTTCGCCATGCCGGCGCTGATGGCGGATGAGGCGGTGCGCCTCGGTCCGGCGCCGGCCACCGATAGCTACCTTAATGTCGACGCGGTGATCGCCGCCTGCAGAGAGACGGGCGCGGATGCAGTGCATCCGGGCTACGGCTTTCTCTCCGAAAACATCGGCTTCGCCGAGCGGCTTGCCGATGAAGGCATCGCGTTCATCGGCCCACGGCCGGAACATCTCTCCGTCTTCGGTCTCAAACATACGGCGCGCGAGCTTGCCGAGAAAAGCGGCGTTCCGCTGCTCCCCGGCAGCGGGTTGCTTAAGTCCGCTGACGAGGCTTTGGCGGCGGCCGAGCGGATAGGCTACCCTGTTATGCTGAAGAGCACGGCAGGCGGCGGCGGCATCGGCATGCAGCTGTGCGGCGATCCTGAAGGCCTCAAGGCATCGTTCGAAAGCGTGCAGCGCACCGCTGCCGCAAGCTTCGGCGATGCGCGCGTTTACATCGAGCGCTTCGTCGCCGATGCCCGCCATGTCGAGGTGCAAATCTTCGGCGATGGCAAGGGTAGGGTGGTGGCGCTGGGCGAGCGGGATTGCTCGCTGCAGCGGCGCAATCAGAAGGTGCTTGAGGAAACGCCGGCCCCGGGACTGAGCGATGGCGTGCGCCAGCGCCTGCATCGCGCGGCAACGGAGCTTGGCGCTTCGGTATGCTACGCCTCCGCCGGCACGGTCGAGTTCATCTATGATCCGACCCGCGAAGAGTTCTACTTCCTCGAGGTCAACACGCGCCTGCAGGTCGAGCATCCGGTCACCGAGGCAGTCTATGGCATCGATCTCGTCGAATGGATGATCCGGCAGGCGGCCGGTGAAGACATCCTGGCGCGCGCGAACGATCTGAAGCCGCAGGGCGCTTCTATCGAGGTGCGCGTCTACGCCGAGATGCCGCATGCCGGCTTCCGCCCGAGCGCCGGTCTGCTGACGCAGGTGCAGTTCCCGCAAACGGCGCGCGTCGATAGCTGGATCGAGACGGGCACCGAAGTCAGCCCCTTTTATGATCCGATGCTCGCGAAGATCATCGTCGCCGCCGAGGATCGGCCCGCGGCCATCGAGAAGCTGAAAGCGGCGCTCGACGAGACCTCGATCTACGGCATCGAGACCAATGTCGATTATCTCCGTGTCATCGCGCAATCCGAGTTGCTGGAAAGCGGCAACGTATCGACGACCGCGCTGCGCACGCTCGAGTTCGTGCCGGATGTCGTTGAGGTGCTCGCACCCGGCGCGCAATCGAGCATGCAGGAGCTTCCGGGCCGGCTCGGGCTTTGGCATGTCGGCGTACCGCCGAGCGGGCCGATGGACGAGCGTTCGTTCCGCCATGCCAACCGCCTTGTTGGCAACGACGAAACGACGACGGCGCTGGAGCTCACCGTATCGGGCCCGACGCTGAAGTTCTTTCGCGATGTCACGGTCGCCCTCTCCGGCGCTAGAATGCCGATGATGCTTGATGGCGTCGAGGTGCCGCATGGCCAGGCAATTGCGGTTGGGGCCGGCGCGGTGCTGTCGATCGGCAGCATATCGGGGGCGGGACAGCGCTCTTATCTGGCCGTCTCGGGCGGGTTTGACGCTCCCGTCGTCCTCGGCTCGCGCGCGACCTTCGGCCTTGGCCAGTTCGGCGGCAATGCGACAGGAGCGTTGAAGGCGGGCCATGTGCTGCGCCTGGCGCGCGCAGTGCATACGGTCTCGCAGGCAATTGAGGCCGAGGCGCCGGTTTTGACCAGCGATTGGACGATCGGTGTCGTCTATGGTCCGCATGGGGCCCCCGACTTCTTCCAGGATGGAGATATCGACGAGCTTTTCCAGGCGTCCTACGAGGTGCATTTCAACAGTGCCCGCACGGGAGTTCGCCTGATCGGACCGACGCCGAAATGGGCGCGCACCGATGGGGGCGAGGCGGGGCTTCATCCGTCGAACCTGCATGACAATGCATACGCGATCGGCGCGATCGACTTCACCGGCGACATGCCGATCATCCTCGGGCCTGATGGCCCGAGCCTCGGCGGCTTCGTTTGCCCTGCCGTCATCGCGCGCGACGAACAATGGAAGATGGGCCAGCTGAAGCCCGGCGACCGCGTTCGCTTCGTGCCGGTGGCACGTCCAGACGATCCGATCGCGACGCCCGCTGTTCACCGGCCACGCGCCGAAGCCGGCTCGCCTATTGTCGGCGCAAGCGATGAGGGGCCGGTCTCCGTTGTCTATCGGCGCCAGGGGGACGACAACCTGCTGGTCGAATACGGGCCGATGACGCTTGATATCGCGCTTCGCCTTCGCGTGCATCTGCTGATGGAGACCCTCGCGCAGTCCCGGCTGCCGGGGATCATCGATCTGACGCCGGGCATCCGGTCGCTTCAGATTCACTATGATGGCACGACGATCACCCGCAAGCGACTGTTGGGATTGCTTGGCGAGATCGAGAAGACATTGCCCGCCGCCCAGGATGTGAAGGTGCCGAGCCGCATCGTTCATCTGCCGCTCTCCTGGAACGATCCGGATGCCGAACTGGCCATGCGTAAATACCAGGAGCTCGTCAGGCCGAATGCGCCGTGGTGCCCCGATAACATCGAGTTCATCCGCCGGATCAATGGTCTGGCCGACGAGCAGGCCGTTCGCGACGTCGTCTTCGACGCCAACTATTTGGTGCTCGGTCTCGGGGACGTCTACCTCGGCGCGCCGGTGGCGACGCCGGTCGACCCACGCCACAGGCTGGTCACGACCAAGTACAATCCGGCGCGGACCTGGACGCCGGAAAACGCGGTCGGCATCGGTGGCGCGTACATGTGCATCTACGGCATGGAGGGTCCGGGCGGTTATCAGCTGTTCGGCCGCACGATCCAGGTGTGGAACACCTGGCGCCAGACGCCGGTCTTTGCCAAGGATAAGCCGTGGCTCTTGAACTTCTTCGATCAGATCAAGTTCTTCCCTGTTGACCACAAGGAGCTGACGGAAGCGCGCAGCGCCTTTCCGCACGGCGGATACCCGATCAGGATCGAGGAGACGGAATTCTCCTACGCGGCATATGAACGGGAGCTGCAGGCTAATGCGGCGTCGATCGGCAACTTCAAGGCCGGCCAGCAGGATGCGTTCAACGCCGAGCGCCATCGCTGGAAGGAAGCCGGGCTCGATACGTTCGTGGCCGATGAGGGTGCTGCCGAAAGCATGGATGGCGATATCCCCGCCGATTGCTTCGGCGTTGCCAGCGCCGTACCCGGCAATATCTGGAAATTGCTGGTCGAACCCGGCACGCCAGTCGCCGCTGGCGACACGCTTGCCATCATTGAATCGATGAAAATGGAAATCAACGTCACGGCCCACGCCCCCGGCAGGGTGCGCGAATTGCGCGCGGGAACGGGAAGAAACGTAAAGGCGGGTGATATTATCGTTGTGCTGGAGGAGATCTGACATGTTGCCAACCATTCTCGATATCGCGACGTTGCGCGCCGCCTATGCGTCTGGATCGACGCCGCTCGATGTGGTCGAAGAGGTGATCGCAAGGCGCGCCGCATCAACTGATCCGGCGATCTTCATCACCAAGGTCACAGACGATGCGCTGCGCGAAGCGGCGAAGGCGCTGATGGCGCGGGCGCCTCAAGCCAACAGCCTGCCGCTGTGGGGCATCCCCTTCGCGGCCAAGGACAATATCGACGCGAAGGGCCTGCAGACCACGGCGGCATGCCCGGCCTATGCCTATGATCCTGATGAAGACGCTACCGTCATCGCCCGGTTGCTCGCAGCCGGTGCGATCCTTATCGGAAAGACCAATCTGGATCAGTTCGCGACAGGTCTCAACGGCACGCGCTCGCCACACGGTGCGCCGCGCTCGGTCTTCGATGCCGACTATGTGTCGGGCGGCTCCAGCTCGGGGTCGGCCGTGGCCGTAGCGTCAGGCTTGGCGGCATTCAGTCTTGGGACGGATACCGCGGGTTCCGGCCGCGTACCGGCGGCCTTCAACAATCTTGTCGGCATCAAGCCGACGCCGGGGCTGGTGCCGAATACGGGTGTCGTTCCCGCTTGCAAGAGCGTGGATTGCGTCACGGTGTTTGCGGCAACGGTCGGCGATGGCGTTGCCGTTCGCAAGGTCCTGCAGGGCTTCGATCGCGGGGACGCCTTCTCGCGGCACCCACGCGAGGTGTCGCTGCCGACCGATCGTCTGCGGATCGGCGTGCTCGGCGAAACGGAACGTGAGTTTTTCGGCGATCGCGAGGTCGAGCGGCTCTACGATCATGCAATCGAGCGGGCGAAGGCGCTTGGCGCCGACATCGTGACCTTCGACTACGCGCCGTTCCGCCAGGCGGCGGAATTGCTCTACAATGGCCCATGGGTTGCCGAGAGGCTCGCTGCCGTCGAAGCGTTCCTGGCCACCAACGCCGACGATTTCGATCCAACCGTGCGGTCGATCATCGAAGGTGCGAGAGGCAAGACTGCCGTCGATGCCTTCAACGGTCAGTATCGTCTCGCGGAACTGAAACAGGCGACCGAAGAGGAGTGGGCGAAGGTCGATATCCTGCTGCTTCCCACATCGCCCACGACCTACAAGGTCGAAGAGATGCGCGCCAATCCGGTGGAGCTCAATGGGCGGTTTGGCCGGTACACCAACTTCGTCAACCTCCTCGATTGCGCCGCGATCGCCATTCCTGCCGGCTTCGACAGCGCGGATCATCTGCCTGCCGGCGTCACGCTTGTCGGGCGGGCGTTCACCGATGACGCGCTGGCGCTCGTTGCCGACGCGCTGCATCGCGCGGCCCCCTGCGGGATGGGCAAGGACAAGTCGGCCGCGCTGCCGCAATCGCCGGCTATCGAAGTCGCACCCGCCGGTATTCCGATCGTCGTGGTCGGCGCGCATCTGACCGGCATGCCGCTCAATCACGAGCTCACCACGCTGGGCGGGCGGCTGGTAAAGACCTGCCGGACGGCCGGCGATTACAGGCTGTTTGCGCTGAGCGGTACTGTGCCCGCGAAGCCCGGCCTCATCCGCGAGCCGGGGTTCGCAGGAAATGGGCTGGAGGTCGAGGTCTGGATGCTGCCCGCCGACGGCTTTGGCCGCTTTGTCCAGAAAATCCCGGCCCCGCTCGGGATCGGCAAAATCACGCTTGATGATGGCGCCAGTATTTCGGGCTTTCTCTGCGAAGCGCATGCCGTCGCCAATGCCGTCGAGGTGACATCGCATGGCGGCTGGCGTGCCTACATCGCCTCGCTCAGGGCCTCGGCTCCCGTCAGCTGACGGGGGTACGTTCGGCCAACTAAAAGAGTGCTCCGCTGCTATGTGTGGCGGGTTATCTACCGGCGACATCCAGCAACTGCAACGTGTCGTTTGCCTTGATCCTGCCACGCTGGCGACATTTGGGTGTTACATGCGCGTAGTATTCCTCCTTGCAACAAAGGAGTGTGCCATGCAGGACATGACCATGTCGGAAGTCTTGAGGGATCCGATGATCCGCCAGATGCTGCGGGCCGATCGGATCAGCCTCGGCGTTTTCGCCGAATTGCTCGAAACGGCAGCCAAAAAGCGTGCGCATGCCTTTTCGGCAAACGGAACGGCGGCATTTTGTGCCGGTATGCGTGCCGAACAGGCTGAAACACAGGTCAAGACGGCGTCTTGAGCCGCCGTCTGCCAACGCCCGGTTTCGGGCGTTGAAAGCTATTTCATCGCATGATCGAAAGTTATGGACCCGTCCCTGCCCCGTAGGGACGGGTTTACCGATCCGTAACCCCACGGACCACGATGTTTGGGACCGCTGTCCGTTTGATGGCATTGCTTCGTGCTGCCATGCAACTGAAAGTACGTTGCTTGGTTAGCTGGTAAGGTTACCAGCCGTGCCATGGGGACAATACCTGCCTTGAAGGCAATACTGTCTGCCAAAGCCTTGCATCCACCGCGCTTAGACGACGGATGCAAGATCTTGTTCGTCGCGTTGCAGTCTATATCCGGCGCTGCGTGGCCTTGTCGAAGAAATGCACGTTCGGCGATTTCAGCGACAGCTTGACGACTTGGCCCGGCGTCAGGTCGGCGCGTTCGCGCATGACCCAGGTGATCTCCTTGCCTTCGACCTCGAGCGCGACATGCGTTTCAGACCCAGTCGGCTCGACCACGCTGACTGTCGCCGGTACGCCGCCGTCTTGCGCGAAGGCGAGGTCCTCAGGGCGAATGCCGACGATGACGTCGCGGCCATCGGCGTTTGCAGTCCCCTGCGCGAGCTCGACCTGCTGGCCTGATGGCAGTACCAGCCGCGGTGTGTCGCCGCCCATCAACTTGCCTTCGAGAAAGTTCATCGCCGGCGAACCCATGAAGCCCGCGACGAAGACATTCTGCGGCCGGTCGTAGAGCTCCAGCGGCGTGCCGATCTGCTCGACCTTGCCGCCCTGCAGCACGACGATCTTGTCGGCCATGGTCATGGCTTCGATCTGGTCGTGCGTGACGTAAACGATCGTGGTCTTCAGGCGCTGGTGCAGAGCCTTGATTTCCGCGCGCATCTTGACGCGCAGTTTGGCGTCGAGGTTGGAGAGAGGCTCGTCGAAGAGAAACACCTTTGGATCGCGCACGATGGCGCGGCCCATGGCGACGCGCTGGCGCTGGCCGCCGGACAGCTGCGCCGGTTTGCGGCCAAGCAGCGGCTGGAGGCCGAGGATCCCGGCGGCCTCGCCGACCTTCTTGTCGATCTCCGCCTTCTTCGCGCCGGCCAGTTCCAGCGCGAAGCCCATGTTCTGCGCTACCGTCATCTGCGGATAGAGCGCGTAGTTCTGGAACACCATCGCGATGTCGCGATCCTTGGGCTGCAGATTGTTGACGACGCGGCCGCCGATCGAAATCTCGCCGCCGGTGATCTCCTCCAGCCCAGCGATCATCCTAAGCAGGGTCGATTTTCCACATCCGGTCGGGCCAACGAGAATGACGAACTCGCCATCGGCGATATCGACGTCCACGCCGTGAATGATGTCGACGGCACCGTAGGATTTCTTGACGTTTCTAATGGCCAATCCGGACATAGAATTCCTCCCTGTGAGACCTGCTCAACGCTCGCTGCGCACGCGAAGTGCCAGATATGGCTTGCCCGGCAGCTCGACACCGAAAGCGGCATCGGCCTTGCCGCCGCGCACGATCGCGCCGTGGCGTGTCGGGTGCGGAATCGGCGCTTCCACCTTCTTGGCGGGCGTGATCGTCATGTTCCACGTGTCGATGATGTCGACCTCATAGTTGTCGCCATCTTTCGGGAAGCCCGAGGACCAGACGACGGGCTGATGCTCGCCGAGGTAGATGTAGCGCAGGTCGGTGCTGCCATCGCGCACGCCGGAAACGCGGGTCCACGGCCATTCGCCGACAGCACCCATGGGATCAAGGCCGTGTGTCACGTCCTGCTCCAGGAGGCCACGGAAGAAGCTGATGCGCTTCCAGGCTTCACCGCGCAGTTCGCCGCCCTTGGCCCACCAGATCAGATCGTCAGGGTGCGAATAGGTCTCGCCGTGGCCGGCATAGCCGCCGCGCGTCACGGTGATCCAGAAGCGGTGCACCAGTTCCTGCGCCGTCAGGTTGCCCCAGCACTGCACGATGTTGCCTTCATATTCCGGCTCGTCGTTGACGACGGGCTTGCCATAGGCGTCGCGCCAGGTCTGCGTCAGCTTGACATCGGGGTTCTGAATGCAGGTGTGTGTAACCCATGGCTTACGATGATCGAAGTTCATCGACACTTCGCCGTTGTGGATCGACTTCAGGTGCTGGTAGGGATCGTTCTCTTCCAGGATATGGAAATAGCGGTCCCATTGCTCCACCGGCTTGGTGTCTAGCAGGAAGTCGTATTCGTTGGCGAGCGCCCACCATACGTTACGATAGGCGGCAAGGCGAGCCGCGAGATAGGCGACATACCGGAAGTCCTGCTCGGCCGACATGTCGGCATAGCCCCAGCGATCGTAGGGGTGGAACATGATGATGTCGGCTTCGATGCCAAGTTCGCAAAGGGCCGCGACCTGCTGTTCGAAATGGCGGAACATGACCGGGTTCGGACGATCAAAATCTTCCTTGCCGTCGGCGCCGTTTTCGAAACAGGGGTAGAGCGGTTCGTTGGTGTTATAGGGGTAATCCTTGGGGAATATGCCCATGCGGATCTTGTTGAAGCCTGCGGTCTTCAGCGTTTCGAGCGTCTGCGCCTGCATCTCCAGCGGCTGGTGCGTCCAAGCATAGCAGGTCGTGCCGAAGGAGAGGAACGGCTTGCCGTCGGCATAGGCGAAATGGAACTTGTTGCGCACGCGAACCGGGCCATGGTTGCCGGCAGACGGTGCGATGGCGACGAATGCGCCGGTCTTGCCGTTGAGCTCGGCGGTCTGCGAACGCGTCTGAAAAGACCACTCGCCTTCGACATCGGGCATGAAGCGCACGCGATAGACGCCATCGCCATCATAAAAGCCCGGCACGCGAACTTCGCGGCTCTTGTGGGTGAAGACGGCGTCGAGGCTCACGTCGATATAGGGATTGCCGCCGGACGGGCCGTTGAAGGCCGCTTCGAACACACCCCATTTTTCGACTGTTGCTATGGACATGAAAGATCTCCTCGAAAGACTTTAAATTTCGGTCGCTCAGCCTTTGACCGCACCAGAGGTGAGGCCGGAGACGAAGTACCGTTGGAAAATGAGATAGACGAGCGTGGCGGGCAGGACCGTCATGACGATGGCGGCGTTCAACTGGCCGTAATCGCTGGAGAACTGGCCCTGGAAGGACATCAGCCCGAGCGGCAGCGTCCACATGTGCTGATCCTGAAGAAGCACCAGCGCCATCGCAAATTCGTTCCAGGTTGAGACGAAATCCAGGATGAGGAGTGCGGCCAGAACCGGCAGGCAGACCGGCAGGAAGATGCGCCGGAAGATGGTGAAGTGGGTAGCGCCGTCGATCAGTGCTGCCTCGGATAGCTCCTTCGGCAGGCCCTTGAAGAAGCCGTGCAGGATGAAGACCTGGTAGGGAACGCCAAAGGCGATATAGGGCAGGATGACGCCGGGATAGGTATCGATCAGGCCGAACGAATTGACGAGCGTGAAGAGCGGCGCCAGCATCACCTGGAACGGGATCATGGTTCCGAAGACGACGATGAGCAGCAGGAGCTTGCTCACTTTCATCTTGATCTTCGCCAGTGCGTAGGCCGCCATCGCCGACATGGCGAGGCCGAGCGGCACCTTGAAGACGGTGATGATCACGCTGTTCATGAACGACTCGGCGAAGTTGCCGCGGCTCCATGCACTGGCATAGTTCTCGAAGGCGAACTCGACCGGCGGCATGAACGCGCCGGTGCTTGTCACCGCCGCCTTCGTCTTCAGCGATGTGAAGACGATGAAGACGAAAGGTGCGAACCAGATAAGCGCGACGATGATCAGCGCGATCCACAGGCCGATCAGGACGGGGTCACGGCCGGGCTTGTTCGTGGTGGTGATGGTTTCAGACACAGAGATCGGTCCTGATGATGTCATCGTCATTATTCGGTGTCCTCATGCTTCTGCGTCCAGCGCAGGTACGGCACGACGATCGCGATGGTGATCAGCAGCAGGACGACCGAGATGGCGGCGCCGCGACCGAAGTCGAAGATCTGCATCGCCTGCGTGAAGGCCCAGAGCGCCAGCATCTGCGTGGATTGCGCCGGTCCGCCGCCGGTGAGGCCGTAGACGATATCGAATGCCTTCAGCGACGAGATGATCGAGAGAACGAGGACGATGGTCATCGTGGTGCGCAGCGCCGGGAAGGTCACATGCTTGAAGATCGCCCAGCGGCCGGCGCCGTCGATGCGGGCGGCTTCGACCAGCGTCTGCGACACGTTCTGAAGGCCGGCCAGGAACAGCACCATCGAGAAGCCGACCGACTGCCAGAGATAGGCGACGAAGACCGAGTAGAGCGCGATGTTCTTGTCGCCGAGCCAGTCCTTGATCCACATCTGCAGGCCCATGTTGGTCATGAGCTGGCTGAACAGACCGAAGAAGGGGTCATACATCCACTTCCACATCGTCGCGACCGCGATTGGCGCGATGATGACGGGGAGATAGAAGATGGCGCGAAACGTGTTGCGGCCGAAGATCTTCTGATTAAGCGTCAGCGCCAGCAACAGGCCGACCATCGGCGGGAAGGCCACCGACATGATGGTCCAGATGACCGTGTTCTTGAAGGCGACCCAGAACACCGGATCACGCGTGAAGATGTACTGGTAGTTCGCCAGGCCGACGAATGGGCGTTGCGGATCCAGCCCGTTCCATTTCTGGAAGCTCAAGACCACGACGTTCAGCATCGGGTAGAGCGCGAAGACCGCGTAGATCGCCATGGCAGGCGCGAGCAACAGGAGCGCCTGGAAGCGCGGGTCGTGTGTTCGGTTTTTCAATGACATGGGTATCTGCTCCGCGCGACGTGTGTCTGGCGAGTGGCATTGGATTGAGTGGTGGTCGGTCCCAGCGGGATGCGGGACCGACCGATGTCCTGGGAGGACTTAGGTGCGACCGGCGATGAACGTCTGCAGCTGCTTTGCTGCATCGGCCGGTTCGGTGTTGCCGGCGGCGACGTCGTTGATCACACGGAAATACTCGGTCGTAACGTCAAGCGGGAAGGCCTGGTCGCCGTTCATGTAGACCTTACCGTAGGTCTTGAAGACATCGAGCCATTCGGCTTCCAGCGGCTTCTGGTTCGCGTACTGGACATTCTTGTTGACCGATGTCGAGCTGATCTGGCCGACGAGATCCTGCTGGACCTTGGTCGACAGGAAGTAGTCGAGGAACTTCGCAGCGAGATCCGGATGCGGGCTCTTGGTGCTGATGTAGTTATACTCGGCAAAACCGTAGAGGCGCTGCGTGTTGGTCGGGAACGGGAACATGCCGTAGTCGTCCAGATTGGCGCCGCTGGTTTCCAGCTGGCTGACCAGCCAGTCGCCTTCGAGCATCATCGCCGCGCGTCCTGCCGTGAACAGGCTATAGGACTGCTTGTTGTCGATGCCCATGAAAGGCTGCAGCGTGTAATCCTTCGTCCACTTGGCGAATTCGGTGAAGGCGTCGGTGGCGCAAGGCTCCGTGGACCAATCCGCCTTCATGGCCTTCAGCGCGTCGTGCTTTTCGGCACCGCACTTCGTTTCCAGGATGACGTCCATCAGGCGCATGACATGCCAGTTGACCGATCCGCCGAAGGTGAAAGCGGGAATGCCTGCGGCCTTCAGCTTTTCAGCGTCGGCCAGAAATTCTTCATAGGTCTTCGGCTCTTCGGTGATGCCGGCCTGCTGGAACAGCTTCTTGTTGTAATAGACGGCTTCGCCCTTGAAGGTGAAGGGAACGCCGTGCTTGCCACCCGGATAGAGGTCGGCGAATGCGGCGGCTGCCGGCAGCAGCTCATCGTTCCACTTGTATTCGGTGTAATACTTGTCGAGCGGCGCCGAGAGGCCGGCCTTCACATATTCGCCGCCCAGGCCAAGGCCTGCCCAGCTGAAGTAGATGTCGGGGCCTTTGTTCGAGCCGGCCGCGACACGCAGCGCGGTCTTGTGCTCATCGATGGCGCGCTGAACGATTTCAACCTTGGTGCCGGGATTTGCAGCTTCGAAGTCGGTTGCGACCTTCTTGAGCGCGACGTTGGCGGCGTTGTTGTCGAAGTTCAGCGTCCAGAGCGTCAGGTCTTCCGCCTTCAGGCTCGTCGCAGTGATCGCGAGCACGGATAGCGTGGCCATGAGTGTAGTCTTGATCGTCATTAAACCCTCCCTTGTGCGGTCCTCTCCGCTAATGTGTACACTCTCGAAAATTCCGATTGGAGTCAATACTTATTTCGTAAATGAACAAAGTCGATTGCATAAGTGGCCACAGTCGGGCTTAATATTTCGAAACGGCGGATATCGCTTACGAAATAGGCGCGATTATTTTCTGATCAGAAATATGTTGCCGCCGAGTGGCGAGTCAGGCCTATTTCATGGAGAGGAGCTATGAATGGTTGGCATCAGGGAACTTTTCGAGGATCAGACCGCGCCGGCGGGGCGCATCGTGCGCGCCATCGCGGCAATTGGGTCGGCGACCGCGACGCAACTGGTGAAGTCGACGGGGTTGGCGCGGTCGACCGTCTCCACGCTTCTCACCGAGTTGAAGGACAGTGGCGTCGTTCTGGACGTTGACACGAAGAGCAATGGCTTCGGGCGACCGTCGCAGCTCTTGTCGCTGAACCCGGCGGCGGGTCGCTGCGCCGGCGTGCTCCTCGGGCTCGGCGAAATTCGGATCGCGATCTGCGACCTCGCGCACACCGTGCTGTCTGACATCTGGTTCGCGATGGATACGGACTATACGCCTGATGACGCCGCCAGATGCGTGCGCGCGAGCCTTGAGCAGCAATGCGCTCTGCTCGGTGTGGATATGTCCGAGCTACTGGGCGTGGGCTTGGCGATTTCCGCGCCCGTCTCCTATGACGGTGAAATCCTCAACGGTTCGATCTTGCCGACATGGTGCGGCACCAATATCGCCAATGTGTTTTCCGAGCAGCTCGGTTGCCCGATCCATGTCGAAAACGAGAGCCATTGCGGCGCGCTTGCGGAAATGACCTGGGGAGCCGCGGTCGGGGAGACGAATTTCGTCCTCTTCAAGTTCGATCTCGGCATCGGCGGCGCCATCGTCATCGACAGCACGGTGCAGCGCGGCGCTCATGGATATGCCGCCGAGTTCGGCCACATGTCGCTCGATCCGCGCGGGCCGCTGTGCCGCTGTGGCAATCGCGGCTGTCTGGAGACCTTCGCCGGTGGGTTCCAGCTGCTGAGATACGCCGAGCAATCTTTTGGTGCGCCCGTCAGCATCGAACAGTTTGTCGAACGCGCGCGCAATGGCGATCCAGGATATGCGCGGCTTGTCGATGACGCGGCCGAGATGGCGGGCTGGGGAATGGGGATCGCCTTCACCATCCTCAATCCCCCCTTGTTCATCATCGCCGGCAAGCTGGCGGAGGTGGGGGAGAGTTTCATCGATGGCCTCGAGCGAAGTTTCGCCCGCCACTCCGTCGCGCCGCCCGCCCATTCGCCGGAAAAGCGCAGGCCTCGATTCGTCGTCGGCACTTTCCGCGGCAATGACGACACGGTCATGGGTGCGGTGGCGCTCGTGTTGCGGCAACACGGACGCATCACCAACGAAGCGTCGCCCGTTTCCTGATTGCCGAAACGGCGGTTCGGCGCATGCCTTATTCCGCCGATAGGGTGTTTCGGATGCTCGATATGACCATGGTGGCTGATGCCGCTCCGGGGTCTATATGGCCGAGCGACCGCTCGCCCAGCCGCGCCGAGCGCCCTTTGCTCGCAACCATATCCTTGGTCGCATCGCGTCCCTGTTCGGCCGCTTGCAACGCCTGCGAAAGGCATTGCCGCAAGCTGTCGCCGCGTGCTCTGGCCTCTTCGCAAGCCGCGGCGGCCGGTGCCCAGGCATCCACCATCGTCTTCTCGCCGATCTCGGCCTTGCCGCGGTCCTGAATACCTTTTGCCAGCGCGGCGAAGACGTCGAGCAGATCCTCATCGCTAAGAGTAGCCTTGCCCTTCACCGCTGCGCCGGCGCGCATGAAGGCGGTCGCGTAAAGCGGGCCGGAAGAGGCGCCGACAGCATTTAGGAACGCCTTGGCAGCCGTGTTGAACAGCGTGGTGGGGTCTGTAGCGGCGGGGTCAAGCGCGTCGGTCGCTTTGGCTGCAGCGGTGAAGCCGAGCTCCATCGCGATCCCGTGGTCAGCGTCGCCAATGACGCCGTCCAGCTGGCATAAATTGTCTCGCTCGGCGGTCATCACGTCGGCGATATCCTGGAAGAGGCGCTGAAGGTCCTTGGTGGCTACGTCACCCATTAGATCGCCTTTCCACTGCGAAACATCGCGCAGTCGCACGGATGATCGATCAGCGTCTGCAATTCGTCATCGAGGGCCATGAGCGTGACTGATGCACCAGCCATTTCAAGAGAGGTACAGTAATTGCCGACGAGCGAGGTGTGAATGATAAGGCCAGCCTCGTCCAACCGCGCCTTCACCCGGCGCATGATGATGTAGAGTTCCATCAGCGGCGTGGAGCCGAGCGAGTTGATCAGAACGGCCACGCGGGTTCCCGGCGCGATGTTGGCATCTTTTAGGATCGCATCGATCAGTTCGTCGGTGACAGCGTCGGCCGGTCTCAGCGTTTCGCGCGAGACGCCAGGCTCGCCGTGGATGCCCATGCCGACTTCCATTTCGTCGCCGCCAATCTCGAAATTCGGCCGCAATGTCTGCGGCAGCGAGCAGGGGGACAGGGCGACGCCCATGGTGAAGGTGTGGTCGTTGGCCTTGCGCGCGACGCGCTCGACCTCGTCGAACGTGTACATCAGATCACAGGCAGCACCGGCCGCCTTGAAGACGAAGACGTTGCCGGCCACGCCACGGCGCTTTTCTTTCTGGTCGCGCGGTGCGGAGGCGACGTCATCGGTGGTCACCACGGTGCGCACATCGATATCGTCCATGGCAAGCATTTCCGCCGCCATGTCGAAGTTCATCACGTCACCGGCGTAGTTGCCGTACATGAAGAGCACACCGGCGCCCTTATCGACCGCATTTGCACATTCGATGATCGGATCGGGCGGAGGCGAGGCAAAGACATTGCCGACAGCGGCAGCATCCGCCAGTCCCTTGCCGACGAAGCCTAGGAAACTCGGTTCATGGCCGGAGCCGCCGCCGATCACCAGCCCCACCTTGCCATCGCGAGGCCCGTTTTTCGCAACAATCGATCGCGGCGATCCTTCGATGGCGTAGAGATGATCGGGATGTGCCGCGAGGATGCCCTCTAGCATTTCGTCGACCGCCGCGCCGCCGTCATTGATAAGCTTTTTGGTCTTCACGCTGGTCCTCCCGATTGCTGCGTCTGGAAGGCTATAGCTACGCCTTCCAGACGCAAGATCAATCCGAAAGCGCGACAGAGGTCGCCTGATATGGGGAAAGAGTGAGCACGCCGCCCATCAGCGCGTCGGCGAGCCTCAGCGATCCGAGATCAACCTCCTGGTCTTGGTCGGTGATGTTGACGATCCAGAGTGCCGACGCCGTCGCCGTCTTTGTCGCGAACGCCAGAACGCGCGATGGGTTGGAAGAGAGGCACTCCCGCCACTCGGTGCCGGCGAGACCGGCGAGTGTCTTGACAGCGTTGAAGAGCGGGCGGTGTCCATCAGCGGTGAAGCGCTCATTCTGTCCGGCAAGGAGGCCGAAACTTCCGGTCAAAGCCGACAGCGTCAGGCATTCCAGCTCGGCGTCCAGTACCTTCGACACATAGCCCATGGCGAAGGCTTGCGCGAAGAGCCCGTTGTGACGCGGATCGGTGTTGGCCATCGGTATCCGGCCGCCATTCGGATTGTCCATCGTTCGGCTTCCGTAGGGATTCTGCCGCATGGGAATGGTCGATGGACCAATGCGATAGGGCTTGTCGCCATAGATAGCGCGGACCGATCGGGTGATGAAGGGCAGGGCCTCCAATGTCTGCATGACGCTGAGGTCGTCGGCGGCATGGACGATCGGGTTGGTGCAATGGCTGATGAAAGCGAGCGGCGCGGAAGGAACACGCTTGCGATTGAGCTCGGTGAAGTAGCTCAGCATGCCGCCGCCGATGCGGATATCGGGGAATGCCGCATGCGCGGCCTCGTAGACATCTTCGAGCGGCGGGCATTCCGGCCACTTGCTGCCCGGCGGAGTGGATTGGCGATCGACCGATGGCGAGATGATGATCGCGTCCGGCTTGAAGCCGACATCGCGCATCTGCGTTGCGATCAGCGTGGTCTCGTCGAGGAGCGGCTGCTTGCACGGCAGGGCGATCTCAAGCGTCGATGTGCCGGGATGAAGTCTGACCACATCGGCGAAGCGGTGGAAGGCTTCCGCCTCGTGTCCGGCTGTCGGGTCGAAGTGGAAGAGCAGTTCCTGCGGCTTGATCTCGGCGAGCACGGCGCTCGCCTTGACGACGGCGTCCGCCTCTTCCGGCGTGACGATCACGCCGATCGCAGGCATCCGCCCACGCCGCTCGCCGAGCGTCAGTGTCGTGAGCGGCGAATACCCATTCGCCGTCGCGGCCAATGGCTTGGGGCGCTTGTCGGCGATATCGAGGACGATGCGCTGCTTGACCGTTTCACCCGCCGGGATCTGGTAGGGCCAGGGCAAAGCGAGCGGGCGCACATAGGTCTTGTAGGAGGCATCCGACCAGTTGCGCTGGTCTTCCACCTCGAACACGTCGCCTTCCATGCCGCACCGCGCGGTCACGTTGGTCATGACGGTATGGGTGATCGCGCTCATGTTCATGAACGGCTGCCACGGCTCGATCAGATCAGGGAACCGGGTCTCGACGCGCTGTCCGTCGGCATGTTCGACGGTGACGGGTGTGCCGGCCACGCCGACGATCGGGTGGAGAATGCAAAAGCCGCAGCGGTTCGTCTCAAAGCCCGTGCTCGAGATCGCATCGGCCTCGAAAACGAGTGGCGAGCCAGCTTGCGCCGAGATGCGCACACCGATCGCCAGCTCGGTCGCATCCGGCCCCTTGCAACGGGCGGTGTAGCGGACCGAAAAGGCATCGTCTCCCTGCTCGATTGTCAGGTCGGCGATCTCGGGCGCGTAGGTGCCCCAGTCGCGATCGCGCACGAGATAGGAGACGGCGCGCAGCACTTCCACGCCGTCATAGGCGATCGTGCGCAGATTGCCATCGCTCAGATCAGCAGTCAGCCTGCCAGCGGTGAGGCGGACCGGCTTCTGCTCGAGCGCATGCGTTCCGTAGATCCGGAAGCTGTCCGACGACGTGCTCATCGCAGCATCGCCTTGACGTCGACCGTCTGGCCGCTGGCGGCGCTGTCATAAGCGGCCTCGACAAGTGCGAAGGTCTTGAGATTGTCGGCGCCCGAGGTCGAGGTCTCGCCGCCGGCGGCCAGCCGCTCGGCCCAATGCTGCTGAATGGCGTAGACGCTTTCCTGGATATTGTGCCAGGGGCGCGATGCCCAGGAGAGCAGCGTGGGCGACACGTCCGAAATCTCGGTGCCGTTCTTGCCGGTCACTTCGAGCTTGTAGCCCTGGACCAAGCGGATGCTGCCTTCGGTGCCGTCGAGTTCGATCAGCGTCTCGGGGAAGGGCTCGGTCGAGAGCTTGGAGGCATAGCTGACATCGACGATCGAGGTCGCGCCGTTTTCGTGGTCGAGCAGGATCGTGGCGACGTCCTCGCCCTTGATCTTCGGGTTGACCCGCTTCGTGCGGGCGCTGAGCGCTGCCACGTCGCCCAGGATATAGCGAGCGATATCGAGCGTATGGATGCCGAGATCTTCGATGATGAAACGCTCGCCTTCCGCGAGATAGGGCTGGCCCGAGAAGACGTCGTAGCCCGAACGGAACGAGAAGCGGCCCCAGAAAGGCTGGCCGATGGCGCCGGATTCCAGGGCCTTCTTCACGGCCTGGATCGGCGTCTGCCAACGGAAGTTTTCGTGTACCATCAACGGCAGCCCGGCATCGGCGCAAACCTTGACCATGGCCTTGGCGTCATCGAGCGTCTTTGCGAATGGCTTCTGGCAGATCGCCGGTACATTGTGCGCGGCGGCCATCTCGACCAGAGCGCGGTGGCTCTGGACGGTGGTGGCGATATCGACGAAATCGAAGCCACCATCGGCGAACATCTGGGCCGCATCGCTATAGCGCCTGTCGATGCCGAACTGGTCGCCGACGATTTTCAGCCGCTCGGGGTCGCGATCGCAGATCGCCACGATCGAAGCCCCGGCAACGTCCTGCCACGCATGCATCTGGTTGACCGCGAAAAAGCCGCAGCCGATGAGTGCGCCATTCAATTCCGTCATTGCTTATCCTGCCTTTGCCATTTGCATGAGAGTCACGCGCTGTTGCAGACGGCGCTGCGCCTGATCCACCACAACCGCGATAATAATCACCAGCCCCTTGATGACCATCTGCCAGAAGGACGAGACGCCCATCATCACAAGTCCGTCCGACAGGATGCCGATGACGAAGGCACCGATAATCGTGCCGCCGATCGTGCCGCGTCCGCCCGACATCGAAGTGCCGCCGAGCACCGCCGCGGCGATCGCGTTCAATTCGAAGCTTTCGCCGGTGGCCGGATGCGAGGCCATCAGCTCGGACGAGATGATGAGGCCGACGATCGCCGCGCACAGGCCCGAGAACATGTAGACGAAGATCTTCACCACATCGACCCGGATGCCGGACATGCGCGCCGCACGCTCGTTGCCGCCGACGGCGAAGATATGCCGGCCGATCGGCGTCGAGCGCGCCACGTAGGCGGCAATTAGGGCGAGCACGATCAGAATCCAGATCGAAACCGGCAGGCCCAGCATGCGGCCGGCGCCAAAGACGTCGAAGCCCGTCGTCATGTATTCCGGCTTGCCGACGAGATTGGGGAAGGTCTGGCCATCGGAGGAGAGCAGCGCGAGGCCGCGTGCGATATAAAGCGTGCCGAGCGTGGCGATAAACGGCGCGACGTTGAGCTTGGTGATCAATAGTCCGTTGATCAGGCCGATTGCCAGGCCAACGGCCAGCGTGATCAGCACGATCTCATAGATGTTGAAGAAGATAGTGTAGCCGATCGGCAGTTCCACGCCGTTGAGGATCAAAGCGCCGGCGACCATGCCGCACAGACCGACGATCGAGCCGACTGAAAGGTCTATGCCGCCTGTGATGATGACGAAGGTCATGCCCATGGCCAAGAAGGCATTGAGCGCGACGTGTTTCGACATCAGGATCATGTTGGCCGTGGATGTGAAATTCGGCGCGAAGATCGCGAAGAAGATGATCACGGCAAAAAGGGCGATGAAGGTTCTGAGCTTCATCAGCGTGAGGAGAATGGAGCCGCTCGACCGCTTGGCCCCGAATGTGGAAGAGGTGTCCGCCGTCATGACGCGAGCTTTCCTTGGTGTCCGTGACCTTTGGCAGATGCCGCGATGATAGCCTCTTCCGTTGCTTCGCTTCTGTCGAAGACGGCGACCAGCTTGCCGTTGCTGAGAACGGCGATGCGGTCGGAAAGGGCCATGACCTCTTCAAGGTCTGAGGTTGAAAACAATATTGCAAGGCCCTTGGCGGCCAGTTTGCGCATGGTGCGGAACACATCCGCCTTGGCGCCGACGTCGATGCCGCGGCTGGGCTCGTCCATCAGCAGAACCTTTGGATTGGTCATCAGTGCCTTACCGATGACCACTTTCTGCTGGTTGCCGCCGGACATCGAGGTGACCTCGAATTCCGGGTTCGGCGCCTTGATGGAGAGATCGCGGATCATATCGTTGATGCCCTGCCTTTCGGCACCGGCCTTGATATGAAAGAGCCGCGTAAAGTGATCGAGGCTGGCGAGCGTCAGATTGCTGGCGATGGAGAGCACCTGCACCAGTCCTTCGCGCTGACGGTCCTCGGGGATGAGGGCAAGCCCCTTCCTGATCCGCCCCGTCGTGTCTTGCGCGCGCACCTCCCGACCGTCGATGAAGATCTTGCCGGTCGAGTGCTTGTGACGGCCGATCACGCATTCGAAGAACTCGCTGCGTCCAGCGCCCATCAGGCCGTAGATGCCGAGGATCTCGCCTGCGCGCACCGAAAGCGAGACGTGGTCGACGGCCAGCCCGCCGGTTCTGCGCGGCAGGCTGATTTCCTCGGCGCGGAAGGCCTCCGGCCCGAGCTCATGGTCGGCTGCTTTGGCGAAATCCTTGGCGTCCGAGCCGATCATCGAGCGGACGATCCACTTGGTGTCGATGTCGCGAACCATCGCATGGCCGGTGATCTGGCCGTCGCGCAGCACGGTGATGTAATCGCCGATCCGCATCAGCTCTTCCAGCCGGTGCGAGATATAGACGATGGCGACACCCTGCGCCTTCAATTCCGCGATGACCTTGAACAGGATTTCGACCTCGGCCGCCGAAAGCGCGGAGGTCGGCTCGTCCATGATCAGGATGCGGGCGTTGAGCGACATCGCCTTGGCGATCTCGACCAGCTGCTGCTGGCCGATCGGCAGGTCCTCGACCATGGTCTCGGCATTGATGCCGGCATCCAGGCGTTTCAGGAAGGCGTTGGCCTTTTCGATCTGCGCCTTGTGATCGATGCCGCGAATGCCGCGGGTGATCTCGCGGGTGGCGAAGATGTTTTCGGCCACCGTCATGTTGGCGAAGAGGTTGAGCTCCTGGAAGATCATGCCGATGCCGTGGGCCTGGGCGTCCGCCGGACTGTCGAAGGAAACCGTTTCGCCATCGAGGACGATACGTCCAAGGGTTGGCCGCTCGACGCCGGCGATGATCTTCATCAGCGTCGATTTTCCAGCGCCGTTTTCGCCCACCAGCACATTCACCGCGCCACGCCGGAGCTCGAGGTCGGCGCGCTTGACGGCGACGATGCCGGAATAGACCTTGGACACCTCTTCGAGGCGCAGGATAACGTCGTGTTCGATCGTTTCGCTCATCGCTACGGCCCCACCGTCAGTTCGGCCGGGGTCACCAGCGGCAACTGGCCGGATGCCGGCAGCGGGAAGGCGCCGGTGACCGTGACGGTCTTGCCGGTCAGGCCGTCGCGCGGTAGGGGCGCCAGGAGGGCGGTGTTGATCTTCTCGTTGAACGCCTTGCCGAACTGCGCCCATTCGATCTGGTTCTTGAACTCGTTGAAATTAACGAATTCCAGCGTATCGCGCAGCGCCGTTCCGCGCACGGCGGGGCCGATCTGCACCTTGGCGTCAGCCTTGCCGTCGCCATCGGCGTCCACATCGATCGTGGCCGCCCGCGATGCCGTATCGGCAGCGACGACCTTGCCACTGAGCTTGACCGCATAGGTCCAGGGCGCGCTCGCCTGTTTGCGGGGATTGCCGTATTTCTCGCCGGCCTGGTCCGGGCTCGACGCGGCAAGCGCCACGACGTCCTTCAGCTCGCCGGCCCGCTTTTGCAGATAGGGAATTGCCTGCGACTGCCAGATGGCCTCGACCTTTGCCGCGGGATCGAAGGCGCTCTTGGCGGTTTCCGCCGCCTTTTCTTCCGCCGTCGGCGTTTTGATGATTTTGCAGCCCGGCAGTGCCATCGCAAGCAATGCGATTACAACCGCACTTCTGACCCTCGCCATCCACGAAACTCCAATCTTATGGAATAGGATAAAGAACGAAGAGCGCGGATGATCGCGCCCTTCGCCATTGGTCTCAAGCTGTCGTTACTTGGCGATCGCGAAGGTTTCGAGCTTGGAGGCGTTGTCGGCGTTGATGAGAATGCAATCCATCAGCTGCTTCTCTTCCTTGGGAAGAGTCTTGTTCTTGATGTAGGCGTCGGCCTGTTCGACAGCCATCTGCGCCTGTGCGTAGGCGGGCTGCAGGACGGTGGCCTTGATTCCGCCGGACTTGATGGAGTCGCGGACGTCGTTGGAGCCGTCGAAGCCGACGACGATCACGTCCTTGCGGCCGGCAGCCTGGAGAGCGGCGATCGCGCCCATGGCCATCGTGTCGTTGCCGGAGATGACGCCCTGGATATCCGGGTTTGCCTGCAGGATGGTTTCCATCTTGGCGTAGGCTTCCGTCTGGCTCCAGTTGGCCGACTGCTTGGCGACCGACTTCAGATCCGGATAATCGTCGATGACGTCATGATAGCCCTGCGAGCGGATACCGGCATTGGTGTCGGATTCCTTGCCGACGAGCTCGACATAATTGCCCTTCTCGCCCATCAGCTTGACGAACTCCTGCGCGCCGAGCTGGGCGCCCTGGTAGTTGTTGGAAACGATCTGTGCTGCGGCAACGCCCGTGGCGTTGATTTCGCGGTCGATGAGGAAGGACGGAATGCCCGCGTCCTTGGCCTTCTTGACGGCGGCAACGGTCGCATCGGCGCCGGCGTTGTCGAGAATGATGGCTTTCGCACCGCGACCGATGGCGGTGTCGATCATCTGGGATTGCTTGTTGGCGTCGTCGTCATGGGTCATGACGAGCGCTTCATAGCCCAGTTCCTTCGCCTTGGCTTCAGCACCTACGGCTTCAGCCTTGAAGAACGGGTTGTCGTGTGCGGGGGTGATGATGGCGATCAGGTCCGCCGAAAAAGCGGGCATGGCAACGCCAAATGCAAGCGCGCTGGCAAAGGCAGCGACGGTCAGTCTACGTGTCAGTCTCATTGGTTTCCTCCCAAAAGAAGCCCTGTTCCCAGCAGGGCGGTGAAAGGGGAGGGGTTGCCCCCTCCCGGGATCGGTATCAGGTGATACGCTTGATGCTGTCAGCGATCTCCTGCGGTTCGAAAACGCGCTTCCAATCGTCCTTCATCAGGGCGGGGATGCCGAATTCGATAGCCTTGTTGCAAGCGTCCGAGAACACGCCCTGGACTTCGCCGAAGATGACGGCGCCGAGAACGTTCAGGTGGCCGAGCAGGAAGTCGCGGGCAGCTTCTTCCGGAACGCCGCGCGCGACGCACTCATCCATGGCCTGCTTCATGACGACGAGCAGCGAAGCGGCAACGGTCTCGGAGAGACCCGGCTCCAGCATTGCCATCTGTTCGACGGTGACGCGGTGCGAGCGCATGACCGGTGCCCAGATCGTCTTGGCGATTTCTTCGCCGACGGCGTAGGCTTCTTCCGGACCCTGCATCAGAGCCGAAACGATGTGCTGCTTGGCGAAGAGGCCGCCGAAGTGGTCCTTCTTGGCCTGCATGTCGGTTTCGTCGTTGAAGATCGGCGGATGGCATGGATGCGTGACGAAGTACGTCAGGTCAGGACGCTCCGGGAAGTGTCCAGCGAACGGCGCGGCAGCGTCGAGCGCGACAACCATGGTGCCGGCCTTGAGCTTGTCGTTGATGCCGGCGGCAACCTTGCCGATATGCGTATCCGGAACGGCCAGGATGACGACGTCGACGCCGTCAAGCGCTGCGTCCACGTCAACGGTCGAAAGACCGAGGTCGTCCTTCAGGCGTGCCTTGCCGATATCGCTGATTTCGACGTGGCGAACGTCGTAGCGCGAACCCTTGAGGTTCTTTGCAAGCCGGTAGCCCATTTTGCCGCCGGCGCCGAACAGAGCAATGGAAGTCATGTTTCCTCACTTCGTGTTTTGCTGGAATTGTTAACGTTGCTGGTATGATGAGTCAATCACCACCCCAGAATAAGTATTACTTAACCGCGTCGAGCCTGTTGATGGCGTCAACGTTGCCTGCCGAAGCGCCCTTAGGGTCGAATTCGGAGGCGAGCCAGGTGTCGACGATCAACTTGGCAAGCTCCGGACCGATCACGCGTGCGCCCATGGTGATGATCTGTGCATTGTTGGATTTCGCTGCGCGCTCTGCCGAGTAGGTGTCGTGCGTCAGCGCGGCGCGGATGCCGGGAACCTTGTTGGCCGAGATTGAAACGCCGATGCCGGTGCCGCAGATCAGGATGCCGCGTTCATGCTGGCCGTCGACGATGGTCTGCGCGAGGTTCTGCGACAGGTCGGCATAGAAGCCGGCCTGGCTGAGATCGTGCACTTCAAGGCCCGCCTTGGTGGCGAGGTGGGCGGCGATCACGTCAAGCAAGGGCTTGCCGGCGCTATCCGCTCCGATGGCGATTTTCATGGTCCGTGTCCTTTCAATCATTCGGGGGCTGGATGAGTGGAATTGGTCGCTGCGATCAGATGACCGCGGCAACGCGCTTCAGAATGTCGAGATAGCCTTCGACGGCCCAGGCAGAGCGGCCGATGAACAGGCCATCGATGTGCGGCTGTGTGATCAATTCCTCGCAATTCTGAGGATTGACGCTACCGCCGTAGAGAACCGGAACCGCGCGACCGAGCGCCTTCGCTGCCACATCGGCGATGCGCGCGTGGCGTTCGTCGGCATAATCGGCGGTCGCCGGAATGCCGTTCACGCCGATCGCCCATACCGGTTCGTAGGCAAGCAGAATTTCCGCGTCCTTGCCTGATGTAGTGACGCGCGCCAGCGCGCCCTCAACCTGCCGCTTCAGCACCGCGTCGGCATCACCGGCATTGCGCTCGGCAAGCGTCTCGCCGATGCAGATCAGCGGGATCAGGCCGTGGTTGACGGCGCTTTCGACCTTCAGGCCGACGGTTTCGTCGGTCTCGCCGAAGTGTTCGCGACGCTCGGAGTGGCCGAGCTCGACGATATCGAGGTTGCAATCCTTCAGCATCGGGGCCGAGATCTCGCCAGTCCAGGCGCCGGCCGCGTCCCAATGCATGTTCTGCGCGCCGACCTTCACCGAACTGTCGGCGAGAGCCTTCTTCGCTTCACGCACCGCCGTGAAGGGCGGGATGACGAAGCGCTGGATATCGGCGTGACGATCGCCATCGGCGGCCGCGAGCTTTTCGGCGAAGGACAGAGCCTCGCCGAGCGTCTTGTTCATCTTGAAGCTGGTGCCAACCCAGTAGCGCATCTTAAGCCCTCCGTCCGTCGCGGATCTGTGCGAAATAGCCGTCGGTTCCGACCTGGCCGCCCTTGAGCGCGATCTGCAGACCGTTGGTCGGCGCGTAGTTGCCGTGCGCGGTGCAGAGCGGCGAGCCTGGGGTCTGCGGCAGCGGCAGCAAGGTCGTCAGAGCGTCCACACGCAACTGCTGCAGCGCGTGGCTCGATGTGTCACCGCCGGCGATGACCGCGCGGGGCAGTTTTTCGGCCTCGATCAACCGGCGTAGGATCGTGCCGAGAGCGGAGCCGAGGCGATGGCGGGATCCGGGAATACGATCGATATCGGTTCCCTTGTCCGACGATGAGCCAAGCGCCGTGTGCAGGATGACGCTGCGGCCATCCTTCAGGCGCTGGACGCCCTCGGCGACAGCCGCGTCGATGGCGCGATCACCGCTCTCGCCGACGAGATCGAGCGGATCGACAGCGATGCCGTCAAAACCGTTTTCAGTAGCGTTGCGGATCTGCCGTTCGGTGGTGGGCGATACGCTTCCGGAGACGACGGCGAGGCGGTCGACCTTGCCGGGCTCGGCGAAGGTCGTCGGTTCGCCAAGCAGACCCTCAGCCTTCCATGCCTGCAACAGCGCGTATTCGACGCCGGAAGAGCCGGCAGTGAAGAGACCGCCGTCGCGCTTGGCCCGCCAGACCTGACGGCCGGCGAGAGCCTGCGACTGGGCGCTATCCACGTCGATCAGCAGGATGCCATCGAGGTCCGCGATCGTCTTGTCGATGCGCTGGTCGGCATCGGCGGCCGCGGTGGTGACGAGATCGGCGAGTGCTACGGGCAGAGCCGTCTGCTTCGCCAAATGCAGTGTCAGGTCGGCTTCGGCCATCGGCGTTACCGGATGGCGGCTCATGACGGGATGGCGGTCGATGCGGTAGTAGCGATCTTGATAGGCGGCGAAGAGATTGCCGAACGCGGTGAAGCGCTTTAGCTGCGGTGCGCCGACGACGACAGGAACTACCGGCTGGCCATAGATCGCCTTGCCGATTTCGATCGCCTTGCCGATGTTGCCGATATCAGGGCTGGAATCGAAGGTCGAGCAGACCTTGTAGTGGCAGATGTCGGCATCGAGCGCCTTCAGCCATTCGAAGATCGCCGGTAGATGTTTATCCATCCACTCCGGCGTTTCGCTGCGGCTGGTGCCGGCGATGCCAAAGGCGCGGTAATCGGCGAAACGCTTTGCGGTCTCGGCGCTGGGGATGCCGAGAAAGAGCACGGTCGGTACGCCGTTGGAAGCGAGCGCTTCCATGACGTCGGCGGAACCGGTGAAATCGTCACCGTAATAGGTAAGCAAAGGTTTGGTCATGGTCTCAAGCTGCCTTGCCGTCGCCGAACTTCGCGATCGAGGCCGCGAGTTCCGGGTGATCCTTGGCGTATTCGTCGAGCGGGATGTCGGCGACCGCGGCCTGCCAGGCCTGCTGCACGGCGCGAACGCCGGCCGCTGGACCGCCCGGATGGCTGACGATACCGCCGCCGCATAGATAGAGCAGGTCGGTGGTACGGCCGGTGCGGTTATAGGTGTCCGGCGCCTGGCCACCCCACTGGCCGGAGCCTGCGACTGGCAACGGGCAATCGGCCTTGCTGAACAGCGGCGTGCTCACGGCCTTGAAGGATTCGACGAAGCTGTCGTCCGGCTCCCAATACTTGATGCGGATACCGTTGATCTGGAATTGGTCGACGCCGAGCAGGCGCCAGAACTGCTGATAGACCTTGAAATCGAGGCCAGCGCCCGGATCGCGGGTCAGGATGTCCCAGCCGTTGCGGTGCGCATGCAGAACAAGGCCCGAGCGCTTGCGCAGGAAGCTCATCCCGCCGAAGCCGATCGAATTGATATTGACCACGGCGCAGTTGCCGCCGGCCTTCAGGACGAGATCGTGATTGCGCATCATCTCGTCGGGATCGGCATGCGAGATGCCGAAGGCGTACATAACCTTCTTGCCGGTCTTCTGCTCGTGATCGAGGATCTTCGGCATGATGGCCGCGACGCGCTCCTTGAGCGGCGAATAGGCCGGGCTCATCAGCTTTTCGTCGTCCTTGATGAAGTCGACGCCGGACTCAATCAGTTCGCCGACGAGTTCCGCCGTCTCATGCGGACGCAGGCCGAGCGCCGGCTTGACGATAGTGCCGATGATCGGCCGACCTTCTACGCCGGTAAGCTTGCGGCTGCCGGGCAGGCCGAACTGTGGGCCGGGATGGGCTGTGGCGAAGGCTTCGGGCAGCTTCATGTCGACGATGCGGATGCCGCTCATGCCCTTGATCGAGAATACGCCGCCGATGGCGATCGTCATCAGGGCGGAGAGATCGGTGCCGATCGCGTCCATCGGGAAGGCAATATCGGCATCGGCGCGGTGGATGGGGCCGCTACCGGGCGCGACTTCAGGCCAGGTCGGGTATTCCGCATCGGGAAGGTGACGGATGGCGATGACGCGTGCCGCGACGCGCGCCTTCAGCTCTTCCGTCTCGCCGGGAACGGGGACGAACGTGCCGGTCGACTGATCGCTGGCGATCTTGGCGGCCATGGCCTCGACGCTGCCGGTCGTTTCGATGCGGTAGGTAACTGTGATCATCATGAGGTTTCGTTGCTCCTCCTGCCGCGGCCAAAAGTTTGCCATGGCGTCAACTCGTGAACTGGTATAATGAGTATTCCAATTTCTGCAATGAAAATTTTTTGAAAGAGCACAGACCGATTTTAGACGACGGCCTTTCGTGCCGGGACGCTAGCATGCATAAAGGAGGGATATTGTGAGCCAGCGAGACATCATGAACCAGCCAATCGAACAGATCGTGCGTCGCAAACTATCCGATGAGGTTTTTGATCGGCTGGAGAGAATGATCACCTCGGGCGAGCTTCGGCCAGGCGACGAAATGCCGTCGGAGCGGGTGCTTATGGAGCGCTTCGGGGTTGGAAGGCCGGCGATCCGCGAGGCGATGCAGTCGCTGGCCAATATGGGCTTGGTCAACATCTCGCACGGGGAGCGCGCCAAGGTTCTGCAGCTGACCGCAAGATCGATTTTCCGCCAAGTGGATCTGACGGCGAAGATCATGCTGGCGCAATCCGCCGACTCGCTCGATCACCTCAAGAGCTCACGTATCTTCTTCGAACGCGGCATGGCGCGCGAGGCGGCGGTCAAGGCAACGCCCGCAGACATCACTGATCTTCGCGATATCATCGAAGAGCAGCGTCGCTCGCTTGGCAACGCGGAAGAATTCATCGCCGCCGACATGCAATTCCATACGCGTATCGCGCAGATCTCCGGCAACCCGATCTTCGTCGCCGTCAGCGAGGCGATGCTGGCATGGCTGAAGGCCTATCACACGGACATGCTGATCTGGACCGGCAAGGAGAAGTTCACGCTGGTTGAGCATGAGCAGATCCTCGACTGTCTCGCCGCCAACGATGCGAATGGCGCGGAAGCTGCTATCTTGAAGCACCTTGAGCGCTCCAGCGCGCTCTATACCAATCGCGACTGACGTCGCTTTCATCGGCGAATACGAAAACAGCGACAGGCCTGTGAGGCGGTCGCTGTTTTCGTTTTGAGATCGGGAAAGTCTCGACCAGTACGGCCGAGACCTTCTTGAGCGCTGAAATCAGATCTCCTTGATCAGCTGCTCGGCGATACGCACGCTGAGTGCCGCACCCGTCAATGTCGGGTTCATGCACGATGCCGACGGCATGACGCTGGTGCCGGCGATGAACATGTTCGGGTGATCATGGGTGCGGCAATCGCGGTCGACGACGCTGTCCTTCGGATCGTCGCCCATCCGGGTGGTGCCCATGACGTGCTGGCGGTTCTGCCACTTCACGTCGGTCGACAGAACCTCGGCGTCGAGCAGCTGGGCGATCTTGTTCAGATCTTCCAGGCCACGATCGCGACCGGCGTTCCAGTAGTCGGTGACGGAGTAGTAGAGGACCGGAACCGGGATGCCGAGCGCGTCGAACTTGGTCTTCGACGGCGTGACGCGGTTTTCGGCGAGCGGCAGAGGTTCGAAGTCGATCGCCCAGTTGAGCGAGCGAGCCGAATACTGGCGGATCATCTCGTCGAGCTTGGAGCCCATGATGCCCTTCCTGATGAAGCCTTCGGTCATCTGGGCTGTCGGTACCGTGTTGCGCACCTTGATCTTGTAGCTTGGGTAATCCTTGCGGAAGGCGCCATCGCGCTGGTTGAGATAGACCAGCAGCTCGGTCGGGCCTTCGCCCGGCCACATGTCCTCCTTTGTCAGCATGTTCATGCTGATGCCGGTGTGGTCCATGAGGTTACGGCCGACCTGATCCGAAGAGTTGGCGATACCGTTCGGATATTTGTCCGAGGTAGAAATGAGCAGCAGCTTGGCGGACTCGATGCCATAAGCGGCCAGCACGAAGTAGCGCGCCGTCAGGCGATGCTCGGAATTGTCGGGCTTCTTGTACCAGACGGCGGTGATCTTGCCGTCGTCGCCGGCTTCCACCTTGTAGACAGGCGAGTTGTCCAGCAGCTTGGCGCCATGGCGTTCGGCTTCGTCGATATGCATCGAGCCGTCGTACTTGGCGCCGATCGGACAGACCGGGTTGCAGTTGTTGTTGCCGGCGCAGACCGGGCGGTTGCCGTACGGACGCGAGGCGCGGCCATGCGGTTCGAGCACCGGGTTGAAGCCGCCGACCGAGAGCTTCTCAGCCAGCGTCGTGAACATGTAGCTGGAATTCAGCTGCTTCATCGGGAAGGGCATGGAACGCGGCGGCATCGGTCGGCCGCCCTGTCCGCTTTCGTCCTGCCCGTCCGTGCCGGTAACGCCGAGCTCCAGCTCAGCCTTGTTGTAGTAGTCTTCGAGATCGTCATAGCCGATCGGCCAGTCGCGACCGCGACCGTAAAGCGACTGGATCTTGAAGTCGTTCGGGATCATGCGCCAGAGCGCCGAGCCGAAGTGCCAGGTTGTGCCGCCGACGACGCGCAGGTAGGAGGTGTTGTATTTCACCGGGCCTTCATATTGCAGGTAGTCGCCATAGGTCGACGGCGCCCAGGGCATGCTCGGGAAGGGGGAACCCGCGCCCTGCAGCTTGGCGTTTGCCAGCGAGAGCTTGACCGGAGCGTTGCGGAAGGTCTCGACGATCTCGCGGCGATCGACACGCGGGCCGGCTTCGAGAATGATCACCTTCTTGCCGGCCTTGGCGAGCTGCGCGGCGACGATGCCGCCCATGACACCTGATCCGATAACGATCAGGTCCGCATCATATGCGTCGTTTGCCATTGTCTTTATCCTGTCAGATCTTGCTGCCGGGCCTCGGTCCCCAGGCGTTCGGGCCGGGACCGTAGGTCGGAGTGGGAAGGAGGCCCTTGGTCGGGCGGTACATGAGCGATTTCTCGTAGGTGATGAGTTCCGCGTCCTGCGGTTCCCCGACCACGCCGAGATACCAGGCGGAGACGATCTTCGCGGAAGTCTTCATCTCAGGTTCGGCGGGCTTCGTCGCGAGAAAGCCATCCATGTCCTTGGCGCCCGATTGGCTCACGGCCTGCTGCAAGGCGGCGATATCGGCCTTGAGCGTCGCGCTGCGCTTGGAGAGTGCTGCGAAGAAGCGTCCGCCGAGCACCGGGTCGAGCTCATAGCCGGTCAGGAATTCAGAGAGCTTGGTAAAGCCCTGCACATCGTCGTCGGCTGCGAACGCCGATACGGGTGTCGTGAAAGAGGAGAGGACTGCCAGTCCTCCAACGGCCACGGTGGCGCGCAGGAGGTCTCGGCGGTGGAGGGGACGGCTCACGATGGAGCCCGCATTGTTCGGGTCGATTGGCATCGCTGATATCCTCGATGAGGCAGTCAGAACTGGGAGAAAGGGTGAAACGATCAGGCGTGGGCCGGCTGCCGCCTGCGGCGGGCAACGAGCAGCGCGATGACGAGCGCGACAAGGATCAGCGCCACGACGACTGCCGGCACGATGAACGGCGCGACCGCGGCCAACACCGGCTTCTCTCCACCCTCGCGAACACGCAAGACATCTGCTGCAGTGACCGTCACCTTGCCGTTGCCGAAATGACCAAGCACGTAGTTGCTGACATCGGCGACGTCCTTGTCGGAAAGCCGATCCGTGTAGGCGGCGTTCTCGCCAAAGGCCGGCATGAATGTCGGTACGCCGTCGATCGTGCGCGACAGGCCGAACAGGATCGTTGCGATCAGGTTGTCCGGGTTGTCGCCGCCAGTCGCGGTGTTATGGAAGAGCGAAGGATAGTGGTCGTTGCCCTCGCCATCAACCTGATGGCAGGCGGCACACGAACCGCTGAAGATATGGAAGCCTTTCTCGGTGACCGCCTGGCCAGGCAGGCCGCGCAGATCGAGTTCCGCCGTGGAGGGCTCACCGACATCGTAGCGCGGCGTGGCTTCGCCCGTCGTGATCGGCTTCGTGTCCCTCAGGTAGACGACGAGCGCCTTGAGGTCGGCCTCGGTCAGGTGCTGCATGCTGTGTTCGATGGCTTCCGCCATCGGGCCGGCGGCCTGCGCCTTGCCGGCGACGTGGCCGGTGCGCAGATACTGAACGAGTTCGTCGTCGGACCAGCCGCCGATGCCATCAACCTTGTCGGAGGTGATGTTCGGTGCAAACCAGGAGCCGATGGAGGCGCCCGAAAGCGCCTGGCTTCCGCTCTCCGCCATGAAGAGATTGCGCGGCGTGTGGCAGGTGCTGCAGTGCTCGAGAGCCTCGGCCAGATAGGCGCCGCGGTTCCACTCGGCGGACTTGGATGCATCCGGCTGGAAGCGGTCCTTGTCGAGGAAGAGCAGATTCCACACGGACATGGAGGCGCGGATGCTGAACGGGAACGGCAGCGCGGTCTTTTCCGGCGCGTGATCGATCGGCTTCACGTCCTGCATGAAATAGGCGTAGAGCGCCGAGATGTCCTCGTCGGAAATCTTGGCGTAGGCCGTGTAAGGCATCGCCGGATAAAGATGGCTGCCATCCTTTGCAACGCCGTCGCGAACAGCGCGCGCGAAGTCTTCTTCGCTATATGTGCCGATGCCGTCGGTTTTGGATGGCGTGATGTTGGTCGAGAAAATCTTGCCGAGCGGAGATTCGATCGCATAGCCGCCGGCAAAGGGCTGTCCCGAGTTCGGGGCGGTGTGGCAAGCGGCACAGTCTGCCGCGGTCGCCAGGTAACGTCCCCTCGTAATCAGGTCGTTTTGCGTCGCGGTCTGATCTTGCGCCGAGGCTGCGCCGGTGATCGACACCAGCGCGGACAGACAGAGTGCGATTGATCGCAGGCGTTTGAATTGGGGTCGAGAGATAGCGGTGTGCAAATGCATTATCGACGTGCTTTCATCAAGCATGAATAAACGACAACAGGCTTTGCATCACCTCCCACGAGCGTAGCCAATCCACGTCGCCGCGAGGCTGAATGCGACAAGCGCCGCTCAAAGCCAATGTTAGTAAGGCAAACTACTGAAGTTGCTTTACAAATTCACTCTAAATGAGGATATGACTTTATGCGTCGATCTGTCACGTTCGCGACTTGGCAATCGTCATAACCGCGCTATGCTGCGTTTGAAAATCAATTTGTCATACAAACAGTTTTCACAGAAAATGAAAGCTCAGCAGTGAAATTCGACCTAATCGATTTGCGTATGTTCCTGGCTGCCGTTGATGGGGGTAGTCTGACCGCTGCCGCCAGGCGAAACAATGTCGTCGTGGCGGCTGTGAGCGCGCGCCTCAGGAGGCTGGAAGAGGCTTTCGATCTTGAGCTCTTCGAGCGAACGGGGCGGGGGATCAAGCCCACTTTGGCGGGCGAGATGCTGGCGAGCCATGCCCGTCAGATCCTGGACGATGCCCGCAGGATCGAGGCCGATCTCGACGCCTTCGCGGATGGTCGCAGCGGCCATGTCCGGTTGCTGTCGAATACCAACATGCTTGCCGAACATTTGCCGCAGGCGCTTGGCGCCTTCCTTGCAGCAAGCCCGGATATCAGTGTCAGCGTTGAGGACAAGCCGAGCCTTGAGGCCGTGAAGCTGCTGAAACAGGGGCAGGCCGAAATCGCCATCGTTGCCTCCTCGGCGGATATGACCGGGCTTGAGCGCTTTCGCTTCGTTCCGGATCGGCTGGTGCTGATCGCGCCGCGCGACCTGGATGTGCCATCCGATGCAGTCCCGTTTCCGCGCATCCTGGATTTCAAGCTGATTGGCCAGCAAGGCAATCCGGCCTTGATGCAGTTTCTCGAGCGTCACGCGAACGAGCTCGGGCGCACGCCGCATTTCCGGATGCTGATTGCCGGATTTGAGGCAACGTGCCGCGTTGTCGAACAGGGCGCTGGCGTATCGATCATTCCCGAAAGCGCCGCGCGACGTTATGCGCACTTCATGGATTTCAAGGTCGTGCCGATCGCGGAGCCCTGGGCGGACCGCGAACTCTACGTTTGCGTCAGGAACGAGATGCAGCTTCCGGGCTATGCAAGGATGCTGCTGGCGCACCTGAGGCAGTACGTGCAGACGTTTGATGATGGCCGCTGAACATCGCGGATATCTCTTCGGGTCCCATGCTGGCTTTAGTGAAGCGTCAGCGTCTCGGGCCGATGCGGGTCGCGGAATCGGAATTGCTCGATCAATGTCATGGCTTGCTGCAGCAGGAATTCGGCGGCCTTGAGATCAGTGTTGGCGAGACCATGCACGCTGCCGCGAATGGTCAGCGCCAGGTTACCCGAGCTCGCGGCGAAGCTGGCGTTGCCTTCTATCAATGCCTCCTTGGCACTGGTCTCAAGCGCATCGGCAACGGCCGCCAGTATGTCCTGCCGTTCGCGGACACTCATTTGCACAATGGTCTTGGATCCCTTCATGATGGACGACCCCCTTCCCTGAAAGGCGCGCGCTGATAGCAGCCAATAATGCTTGATGTAGGCGCAATCGCCGGTTCATCAATGCACCCTCTTCTCTCCCTGAGCGCGTCGGCTAAGACCGGACGGCAACGGCGGCGCTGTTTGCCTGGTCATCGGTCATTTCGCCAACTCATGAGCCGCAGACATAACTCCATGCAGAAATGGTGATCTAATGCCATCCCAGCACCGGTGCTACGTTAACCGCGCGGGAGTATTTGGCGCCTTGAGCCATGAGCGATGCATCTCAACCTCTGCTCCGAGGCGCCATAGGCACTTCCTGTTTATACCGATGTGAGACGGCCAAGGTCGTCCTTAAGGAGCGTAAAATGCAAAAGCGGATACTTGGAAAAAGCGGACTAGAGGTCTCTGCTCTCGGCTTCGGATGCATGGGCCTGAACTTCAGCTATAGCCATGCGCTGAGCACCCAGGAGAGCGTGACGCTGGTGCGCCAGGCAGTCGAGCGCGGCGTGACGTTCTTCGATACCGCCGAGGTCTATGGACCCTACACCAACGAAGAAATCGTCGGCGAGGCGCTCCGGCCCATGCGTGATCAGGTGGTGATCGCCACGAAGTTCGGCTTCAATATCGTCGATGGCAAAATGGCCGGCGTCAACAGCCGCCCCGAGCAGATCCGCAAGGCGGCCGAAGGTTCGCTGAAGCGCCTCGGGGTCGATGTCATCGACCTGCTCTACCAGCACCGCGTCGACCCCAACGTGCCGATCGAGGACGTGGCCGGCACGGTCAAGGATCTGATCGCGGAAGGCAAGGTGAAGCACTTCGGCATGTCCGAGCCGGGCGCACAGACGGTCCGCCGCGCCCATGCGGTGCAGCCTGTCGCCGCGCTGCAGAACGAATACTCGCTGTGGACACGCGGGCCGGAGACCAACGGCATTCTCGAAGCCTGCGAGGAGCTTGGCATCGCGCTGGTGGCCTATAGCCCGCTCGGCAAGGGCTTTCTGACCGGCGCCATGAACAAGGACACGAAGATCGGCGAAGGCGATTTCCGCAAGATGCTGCCGCGCTTCACGCCCGAGGCGATGGAGAAGAACCAGGCGCTGATCGATCTTCTGAAGCGCATCGCCGAAGACAAGAAGGCGACGCCGGCGCAGATCGCACTGGCTTGGTTGCTGGCCCGGAAGCCCTGGATCGTCCCGATCCCCGGCACGACCAAGCTGCATCGCCTTGAGGAAAACCTCGGTGCGGCCGACGTGGCACTGAGCGCCGACGATCTCGCGCAGATCGAGACGGCTGCCGCCGCCATCCAGGTCGAGGGTGAGCGTTATCCGGAGCAGTTGATGAAGACGACCGGTCTCTGAGATACGAGCCCGGAATTCGAACTTGGAAACGGCGCGCCTCGGGTGCGCCGTTTTCATTTTGCCGGCTGACGTATGCAGCTAGATCCTTTCGGCGAGAAAGTCGATCAGGGCCCGGATCCGGCTCGCGAGATGTGGGTGGCCGGGATAGACGGCGTGGATATGCTCGATATCCTCTGGATTGAACGCTTCCAACACCGGCACCAGACGGCCTTCGTCGATGTGCTCCTGGACGTGAAAGGTCCCTACCCGGATCAGCCCGACGCCCGCGAGGCAGAGACTGCGAATGGTCGGCCCGTTGTTCACTTCGACATTGCCGTGGACCGCTTTCGAGAAGGTCTGCCCGGTTGCGGGGTCCCGAAACGGCCACTCCTCCCAAGTCTGCCGGAAGTTGAATGTCATACAGTTGTGCCGGTCAAGATCGGCGGGCTTTTCGGGGTTTCCCATGCGCTCGATATAGCTCGGTGCCGCCACGACCACGCGCCGGCTGTCCATCAGTTTGCGGGCTTTCAGCGAGGTGTCCCGGAGATTGCCCGAGCGGATCGCGACATCGGCACGCTCCTCGACGATGTCGATGATCCCGTCGGTCAGCGAAAGGTCGAGCTGGACGTTTGGGTATCGAGCCAGGAACTCCGGCACCAGCGGCACGACATGACGAACGCCGAAGGCGACCGATGCGCTGACCCGCAGCCGTCCGCGCGGCGCAGCTTCGCCGCCTGTCGAGACGATCTGCTCGGCCTCCTTGATGTCTTCGAGAATGCGCTGCGCGCGCTCGAGATAGACCTCACCCTCCGGTGTCAGTTGCAGGCTGCGCGTGGTTCGGACCACCAGGCGGGTCTTCAAGCGTTCCTCCAGCCGGCTTACGAGCTTGCTGACCGCCGAAGGCGACATGCGCAGCAGGCGTCCGGCCGCCGAAAAGCTCTGTAGCCTCGCCGTATGCACGAAGACTTCCATCTCGCCGACGGTGTTATCCACTGCTTACTCCTGTGAATTCAATTCATAACTATTGGGGAAATGTAGCTGCTTATCGCGATAATGTCAGTGGTCCATATTCCAGCCATCCCAAATCGCCGCTTGTCCGGCATCGTCACTGGATGGATTCACAATGCCCCTTGCCCTTTTTGCCTTAACGGTCGCGGCTTACGCGATCGGCACGACGGAGTTCGTCATCGTCGGGCTCTTGCCCACCGTCGCCAATGATCTCAACATCGACCTGCCGCTCGCCGGGCTGATCGTCAGCGTTTACGCGCTCGGCGTCACCCTCGGTGCGCCTATTCTGACCGCGCTCACCGGTCGCCTCGATCGCAAGCTGCTGCTTCTCGGCCTCATGGCCCTCTTTATCCTCGGCAATACGATGGCGGCACTTAGCCCGGGCTATGCGCCGCTGCTGGTCGCCCGCGTTCTCTCCGCCTTCGCGCACGGCGTCTTCTTCTCGGTCGGCTCGACCATCGCCGCTGACCTCGTTCCCGAGAATAAGCGCGCCTCGGCGATCGCCATGATGTTCATGGGCTTGACGGTCGCAATCGTCACCGGCGTTCCGCTTGGCACGCTCATCGGCCAGACCTTCGGCTGGCGCGCGACATTCGCGGCTGTCGCCGGCCTCGGCGTCATTGCCTTCGCGGGCCTCTGTATCCTGCTGCCGTCAAACCTCAAGAAGGCGCCGGCGGCGACGATCGGCGAGCAGGTCAAGGTTCTCGGCAGCGGCCGTCTGCTGATCGTCTTCGCCATGACCGCTCTCGGTTACGGTGGCACTTTCGTCACCTTCACCTTCCTGGCCTCTATCCTTGAGCAGGTCACTGGCTTCCAGGCCTCGGCCGTCAGCCTGATCCTGGTGCTCTACGGCATCGCGATCGCCATCGGCAATATCGCCGGCGGGCGCCTAGCCAACCGCGATCCGATCAAGGCTCTGGCCTGGCTCTTCACCGCGCAGGCCTTAGTGCTCGCCATCTTCAGCTTCACCGCCGTGTCGCCATGGCTGACGATCCCGACGCTGGCCGCCCTCGGCTTCCTGTCCTTCGCCAACGTGCCTGGCCTGCAAATCTATGTCGTGCAGCTCGCCGGCGTGGTTCGCCCGGCAGCGGTCGACGTCGCCTCGGCCTTGAACATCGCCGCCTTCAATCTCGGCATCGCGGCGGGCGCCTGGGTCGGCGGCCTCGTGGTCGCCTCGTCGCTCGGCCTTGGGGCGACGCCATGGGTCGGCGCCATCTTCGTCGTCGGTGCTCTCGTTCTCACGCTCTGGAGCGGCTCGCTCGACCGCCGCACGCTTGCTTCAACCAAGACCGCCGCTTCCGCGGCCTGATACGATGGAAAGGAAAATCCTCATGAAACTCGTCAACGCCAATGGCGCATCCATCCCGGCGCTCGGATTCGGCACGTTCCGCATGGAAGCCGCCGATACCGAGCGGATGGTCTCTCATGTGCTGAAGACCGGCTACCGCCACGTCGATACCGCGCAGATTTATGGCAACGAAGCCGCCGTAGGCCAAGGGATCGTGTCGTCGGGTGTCGCCCGCGCCGATATCTTTCTCACCACCAAGGTCTGGGTCGCGAACTACAAGCGCAGCGCTTTCCTGGCCTCTGTCGATGAGAGCCTGGCGAAGCTCAAGACCGACTATGTCGATCTCTTGCTGCTGCACTGGCCGAACACCGCCGTCAGCCTGGAAGAGCAGATCGCCTCGCTGAACGACGTCGCCAAGGCAGGCAAGGCACGCCACATCGGCGTCTCCAATTTCAACACGACATTGATGAGGGATGCCGCGCGCCTGAGCGAACGGCCGCTCGCCAACAACCAGGTCGAGTATCACCCATATCTCGATCAGCGTCCGGTCATCGAGGTGGCGCGTGAGCTGGGCATGTCACTCACCGCCTATTACGCAATGGCCGATGGCAAGGTTCTGAGCGATCCTGTCCTCAGCGACATCGCGGCCGCGCATGGCCGCTCGATCGCGCAGATCGTGCTTCGCTGGATCGTTCAGCAGGGCTTCGTCACGCTGTCGAAGACCGTATCGGAGACCCGCGCTGCCGAGAACGCCGCGATCTTCGATTTCGCTCTGAGCGATGAAGACATGGCGCGCATCCACGCGCTTGCTCAGGCCGACGGCCGCATCGTCAGCCCCGACGGTCTGGCGCCTGAATGGGACCCGGCCGCCTAATCTGGCCGCTTTGCCCGCCCGATCTCGCGATTGTGATGGCCTTGCGACATTGGGCGGGCAGCCATGCTGAAAACGCTATTGCAGTGCAGCATCAGTGGGCCTAGGTGAACTCTTGTAGATAAACCAGCATGAATGGAGACACACATGTCTTGGCACGCCCCTAAGTTCATTGAAGTCAGCTGCGGTATGGAAATCAACCGTTACGCTCCTGCCGACGGCAACGAACCGATCCTTTTCTAAGGTCGGCTAAACTTAATTTGTATTGTAATTTTTGAGGTCCGCGCGTGACAGATTCATCTGGCTTTCGCGGTCTGGTTCTTGGGGCCGCCGCGGGCGGCGGCCTTCCGCAATGGAATTGCGGTTGCCAGAATTGCCGCCTTGCGCGCGATCCGGCATCCGGTGTCAGGCCACAATCGCAATCATCGCTCGCCGTCAGTCTCGATGGCCACAGCTGGGCGGTTTTAAACACTTCTCCCGATATCAGGCAGCAGATCATCGACAATAGCGCGCTGCATCCCAAGGCGTTGCGCGACAGTCCGATCAAGAGCGTGCTGATCACCAATGGCGATATCGACCACCTGGCCGGCCTGTTGATCCTGCGCGAAAAGCAGCCGCTGCAAATCTTCGTAACGGCGGCAATTGCCGAGATCATTGACGACAATCCCGTCTTTCGCGCCCTTGATCCCGCCTTTGTAAAGCGCCACACGATAACGCTCGAGCAGCCGTTTTCGCTGCTCCCGGGCGTCGAGGCCCGGCTTTTCGCGGTCCCCGGCAAGGTGCCGCTGTTCATGGAAAATGGCGAACCCGAGCTTCAGCTCGAAGGCGAGCAGACGGTCGGCGTCGAGCTGATCGGCGGGGGCAAGCGTGTGTATTACATTCCGGGCTGCGCCCATATCAACGATGGCCTCATCGCACGGATCGACGGCGCCGACGCCTTGTTCTTCGATGGCACCGTGTTCACCGACGACGAGATGATCACGCTTGGCGTCGGCCAGAAGACCGGGCAGCGCATGGGCCATATGGCGATCAGTGGGCCGGATGGCAGCTTAGCGGCCCTGTCGAAGCTCGATATCGCCAAGAAAATCTACGTCCACATCAACAACACCAATCCGATCTGGCGGGCCGGGCCCGAGCGCGACATGCTCGAGGCGAGCGGCTTCCAGATTGGCCATGACGGCATGGAGATCGACTTTGACTGAAGCACCTGACCGGCAGGCATTCGAAGCGCGGCTGATGGCAATCGGCGCGGATCGCTACCACGACAAGCACCCGTTCCACAAAATGCTGCATGGCGGCCAGTGCACCATGACGCAAGTCCGCGCCTGGGTGATCAACCGCTATTGCTACCAGAGCCATATCCCGATGAAGGACGCCGCCTTCATGTCGCGCCTCACGGATGCCGACATGCGGCGCGCCTGGCGCTCGCGCATCGAGGATCACGATGGCGGGCTCACCGAAGGTGGCGGTATTCGACGCTGGCTGAAGTTGGCCGAAGCCGTCGGCCTCGATCCTGACTATGTGGCTTCCGGTCGCGGCATCCTGCCCGCCACGCGCTTTGCCGTCGAAGCCTATGTTCACTTCGTCCGCGAGAAGCCGCTGCTTGAGGCCGTTGCCTCATCGCTGACGGAGCTTTTCGCGCCAAAGATCCATGCCGATCGTATCGCCGGCCTGCTTGAGCATTACGCCTTCGCCGACGATCAGGCGCTCTCCTATTTCCGCCAGCGTCTGAACGAGGCGCCCGTCGATGTGGCCTTCGGCCTTGCCTATGTGCTCGACAACGCGAACACGTTGGAGAAGCAGGATGCGGCAGCCGCCGCACTGACGTTCAAGACCGAGGTGTTGTGGGCGCAGCTCGATGCGCTACATTTCGCCTATGTTACGCCGGGCCTGATCCCGCCGGGTGGCTGGGACGGTCGCGAGGGCGTGATCGGCGAGCTCGAGGAGATCGCGTGATGAGCGAAGACACGGTCGCGATAAACGGCAGCATGGTCGTCAAGCTGGCCCGTGGCGTGCGTTTGCGGCACGATCCGGTGCGCGGGCAGACCGTTCTGCTCGCACCCGAACTGGCGATGGCGGTCGATGAGATCGCCGTGAAAATCGTCGAAGCGCTCGATGGCAAGCGCGATCTCGACACGATTGCCGACGACTTCGCCGCCGAATTCCAGGCGCCGCGCGAGCGGATCGCGACCGATGTCTTGGCATTCATCCGCGAACTGGCCAATCGTCGCATGCTGCAGGTGCTGTGATGGGCGTCGAGGCAAGGGTCGTCAAGCAAACGGTCGCTCCGCTGTCTTCAGTAGCGCCGCCGCCAATGGCACTGCTTGCCGAACTCACGCATCGCTGTCCGCTTGCCTGCCCCTATTGCTCCAATCCGCTGGAGCTCACGGGCATCAAGGAAGAGCTGTCGACCGAGGAATGGGTCCGCGTCTTCCAGCAGGCCGCCGAAATGGGCGTGCTCCATCTGCATCTTTCCGGCGGGGAGCCAGCCTCGCGGCGCGATCTCGTAGAGCTGACGGCGGCCGGTGCGGCGGCCGGCCTTTATACCAATCTCATTACCTCGGGTGTCGGCCTCACCGAGAAGCGCCTGCTTGAGCTCGCCGATGCCGGCCTCGACCACGTGCAACTCTCGCTGCAGGGAACGAACCCCGCAAGCGCCGATCGCGTCGGCGGTTACAAGGGCGGATACGACCGCAAGATGGCCGTCGCCGCCTGGGTCAAGGCAAGCGGCATACCGCTCACGGTCAATGCCGTCTGCCACAAGCAGAACATGGACCAGCTGGACGATATGCTCGATCTCGCTGTGAAGCTCGGCGCTCGGCGTATCGAGATCGCCACCGTGCAGTTTCACGGCTGGGCCGAAAGAAACCGCGCCGCGCTCATGCCGACGCGCGAACAGGTCGAGCGGGCAAACAAGACGGTCATCGAAGCGCGCAAGCGCCTGGAGGGTATTCTGGTCATCGACTACGTGCCGGCTGACCACCATTCGTCCTATCCCAAGGCATGCATGGGCGGCTGGGGGCGGATCGGTTTGAACGTCACGCCTTCGGGTCGGGTTCTTCCCTGCCACGCGGCGGAGACGATCCCCTCGCTGACCTTCGACAATGTTCGCGAGAAGTCGCTGTCCGACATTTGGTATCACGGCTCGGCTTTCAACGCTTATCGTGGCGAAGAGTGGATGCCGGAGCTTTGCCGCAGCTGCGACCGCAAGGCGATCGATTTCGGCGGCTGCCGCTGCCAGGCAATGGCGCTTGCCGGCGATGCCAGCGCAACCGACCCCGTCTGCATTCGCTCGCCGCTGCGCGACGCGCTGACATTGCAGGCCGACAAGGATGCGGCGGCTATCCCTGGCGAGTTCGTCTATCGCGGTCGATAGCAATCACGCGCACGCTCTGTGAGATCAATCGCCGCCGGAAACAAAGCCGTGCCGATTTCGGCCGCCCGCCCGAATGCGAGCGGTTTGCCGGGCCACAACTCTGTGATGTCATACATCCCACGTTAACAATTGTGTCACGAAAGTGTCATTCCGTCTGACTATAAGCGGCTAAATTTCTTTCCGTTGATAGTCATGATAACCAATTTTTCTGCACAACCAGCCGCCGTGTCGGTGACGGGTCTCAGCCTGCATTTCGGCTCAAACACCGTTCTTGATAACGTCGATCTTGCGCTTGAAAAGGGCAAGGTTCTTGCGCTGCTCGGCCCGTCCGGTTGCGGCAAGACCACGCTTCTGCGGCTGGTCGCCGGCCTGCTGGCGCCGACCAAGGGCAGCGTAAGGATTAACGGAAGCGTGGTGGCCGATGCCGCCGGTGGCCTGTTCGTGCCGCCGGAAAAGCGTGGCCTCGGCATGGTGTTTCAGGACTATGCGCTCTGGCCGCATTTGAGTGTAGCAGACAATATTGCCTTTCCGCTGGAGATGCGCGGCGTTGGTCGGAAGGATTGCGAGCGGCGCGTTGCGGCAGCACTTGAACGCGTTGGTCTTGGCGGCTTCGGCGCCCGGCGCATCAGCGACATGTCCGGTGGGCAGCAGCAGCGCGTTGCAATCGCCCGCGCCATCGTCGCCGAGCCGGCAATCGTCCTCTTCGACGAACCCATGTCGAACCTCGACCGCGAGCTTCGTGAGACCATGGTGCGCGAAATCGGCGCCTTGATGTCGGATCTTGGCCTCACCGCCATCTATGTCACCCATGATCAGAGCGAGGCGTTTTCGCTGGCCGATCAGGTTGCCGTGATGCGCGGCGGTGTTATCGAGCAGATGGCGGCGCCCGAGACGCTGGTAAGCGCGCCGGCGACGCCCGAAGTCGCGGAATTCCTGCGCCTCGGCTGTGTCGTGCCCGTCGCCCGCGATGAGGGCGGTCTGCGTCTCAACCAAACCGGTATCGTCCTGAAGGACGACAATGCTCCCGCCGGCGCGACCCATGTGTTGCTGCCGTCTCAGGCCGTGCGCCTGACATCGGGGGAGGGTTTCCCCGCCGAGGTCGTCCACTCGCAGTTTCGTGGCGATGGCTATCTGACCACTGTCGCGCTGGGCGCCCGGCCGGCAGCAAGCGAACTCACATTCCTGGCGCGTCAGCGCGCTGTCGCGGGTGAGGTGGTCAACCTCGTCATCGATAGCGGGGACATGCACTGGTTCACGCGCAACTGAAGCATATCAAACACTTATGGAGGCACATATGAGCAGATCATTTCTTGGTGCGGGCTTCGCCCTCATCGCTGGCGTACTTGCGGCAGGCGTCGCCCACGCTGACATCACCGTCTACTCTGCCGGTCCCGGCAGCCTGATCGAGAAGCTTGCCGCCGGCTACACCAAGCAGACCGGCCACAAGGTCGAGGTGTTCCAGGCAACGACCGGCAAGATCATGGCGCGCATCGAAGCCGAAGCCGCCAATCCTGTCGTCGACGTGCTGATTTCGGCATCTTGGGATACGGCGACCGATTTTACCAAGCGCGGCTGGCTGGTTTCCTATACGAGCCCGAACGCTGCCAAGGTTCCTGATTTCCTCAAGTCCGAAACGGCTGTTGCCCAGGGTGTTTCCGCGCTCGGCATCGCCTGGAACCCGGCAAGCAACACGCCGAAGCCGACCGAATGGGCCGACCTCGCAAAGCCTGAATACAAGGACCTCGTCAACCTGCCGGATCCGGCGCAGTCGGGTGCCAGCTTCGAACTGGTGGCCGCGCTTGCTGGTAGCCAGGGCTGGGACCTTTTCACCAAGCTCGATGCCAACGGCGCCGTTGTCGCCGGCGCCAATGCCGAAGCGCTGAACCCGGTTCTCCAAGGTGCAAAGGCCGCCGTATTCGGCGCGGTCGATTACATCTCGCTCGCCGGCAAGGCAAAGGGCGAGTCGATCGACGTCATCTTCCCGGCTTCCGGCACCGTTGTCGCGCCGCGCCCGGCAATGATCCTCAACTGGTCGAAGCATCAGGATGAAGCCAAGCAGTTCATCGACTACATGCTGTCCGACGAAGGCCAGAAGCTGGTCGCCGCCACCTACCTGATGCCGGCCCGCAGCGACATCCCGGCAAACCGTCCGCTGGTTGCCGATCTCAAGGTTCTGCAGATCGACGCCGCTGCCGTTTACGGCAAGCGTGACGAGACGCTGAAGGAATTCGGCAAGATCTTCGCTGCCGGCAACTGAGACTGAAGAATAATCGAGACTGAAGAGCATGAAAGCGAACGGCGCAGCCGGCACCGGGCCGATAGCATGGGTGGCGACATCGGGTTTGATTGTCGTCGTGGCCGTGCCGTTCGTCTTCATCGTCCTCCAGGCGATTTTCCCTGAACTGGGGCGGAGTTCTCTCGCCGCCCCGTTCCTGCACCTTCCCGAGATGCTGTCTGATCCCAAGCTTTTGCGGATGGGCGGCAATTCGGTCATTCTCGGCATCTGCGTCATGCTGGCGGCCGCATTGCTGGCCGTGCCGCTTGCCGTCTTTCGCGCCTTGTTCAAGGTGCCCTTTGCGATTTTCTGGGATGTGGCGCTGCTCGTTCCCTTCATGATCCCGCCCTATATCGCGACGCTCGGCTGGATCATGACGCTGCAGCCGCGTGGGTATCTGCAGCAGCTGACCGGCATTCACCTCGCCCCCTTCCTGTTTTCCCTGGCTGGGATGACGACGGTGATGGCGCTCAACACGTTTCCGTTGGTCTATTTCGCGGTCTCGCGCACGATCGAAGCGGTCGGAGCGCGCTATGCCGATGTGGGCCGCGTGTTCGGCGCGTCATCCTGGCGCGCCTTCTGGCGCATCACGCTGCCGCTTTCCACGCCGGGGCTGGCCGCCAGTCTGCTCCTCGTCTTCGCCGCGGCGATCGAGGAGTATGGTACGCCGGCAGCACTTGGGCGGCGGTCTGGTTTCGATGTGCTGGTGACAGAGATCGATCTGCGCATTTCCGACTGGCCGATTGACCTTGCCGGCGCCGCCGTCTTCTCGCTGATGCTGGTGATCCTGTCGCTCGCCGCCTTCATGGCGCAGCGGTGGATCCTCGCCCGCCGCTCCTATGTGACGACGGGTGGCAAGCCGCAGGCCAAGGACAAGCGCCCGCTTGGGGTACTGACTATTCCGGTTCTCCTGCTATTCGGCCTCGTAACGACGCTTGCCACGGTGATTCCGCTTCTGGCGATCCTGGCGACCGCGCTGTCGAACACGATCTCCGGCGGCCTTGCTGTTAGCAACCTCGGCCTCTCCAATTTCGCTGCGATCGCCGATAACAGCGCCGGCGCGTTGCGGGCGCTCGGCAACAGCTTCGCGCTCGGATTGGGAACGGCCTTGCTGACCGGCATCCTCGGCGCCGTCTCGGCCTATGCAGTGGCGAAAACCCGGTTCCGCGGACGCATGATGCTCGATATCCTGACGGCCCTGCCGAACGCCTTGCCCGGTGTCGTCGTCGCCGTCGGGCTCATCCTGGCGTGGAACCAGCCGGTGCTGCCGATCACGCCCTACAACACGCCGCTTATTCTGCTTCTCGCCTATTGCTGCATCCTGCTGCCGCAGCCGATGCGCTACACCACCGCGGCGCTGCACCAGATCGGCGACAATCTCGAAGCCGCCGCGCGCGTCTGTGGCGCCAGCGCCTTCACCGCGTTTCGCCGCATCCTGCTGCCGTTGATCGCACCGAGCCTGGTCACGGCGATGCTGCTCGTCTTCGCGGTCGCCACCCGCGAACTCGTCGCGTCGATCCTGGTCGCGCCCGTCGGCATGCAGACGATTTCGGTCTTCATCTGGCGGCAGTTCGAACAGGGATCGATCGGTCTCGGCATGGCGATGGCCTTCGTTACCGTCGTCCTGACGACGCTGATCCCGCTGGTTCTGTTGTCGCTTCTGAGGCGCAGCGGGCTCGTCGCGGAGTAGTTTCCCGCTTCGTTGCAGCGCTGAGGCGCCGGCCGTTCCCCTCGTTTTGTCCACAGCGTATATGGGCTTTGCCGGCGCTGGCCGTCTCCGTTTGCCGATTATCCTTGCCGATCTGCTCGATTTCCCCATTGTTTTTACGGGTATATCCACTCGATTCGTTCGCTGCAGCGGCGAAACGGGGACGACGGCAGAGATCAGGGATAATGGCAGAACAGTTCGACATGTTCTCGGGCGGCGCAAGCCAGGCCTCCGGACAAACGGCGCGCAAGGTATCGCTGAAGAGGCAGCCTCCAAGCGATGTCAGCGAGCAGGGCATGGTCGATTGCCTGCTTGAAACAGGCCGCTACCGGATCTTGAAGAAGCTTGAGCCACGCGCCGTCGCAGCAACACTGCGCCCCGGCTTTCCGCTCCGTGGCGTCATCCTCGATACCGAAACCACCGGTCTCAGCCATCGCAAGGATGAGATCATCGAGATCGGCGTCATCGCGTTCAGCTTCGACCACGATGGCAATATCGGCGACGTGACCGGTGTTTATGGCGGCATGCAGCAGCCGACGGTGGCTATACCGTCAGAGATCACCAAGCTGACCGGCATCACGGATGCGATGGTCGCCGGCCAGGAAATCGATCTCGGGGCGCTGAAGGCCCTGATCGAACCCGCCGACCTGATCATCGCCCACAATGCCGGCTTCGACCGGCCGTTCTGCGAGGCGTTCTCGCAGATTTTCGCCGGCAAGGCCTGGGCCTGCTCCAACGCGGAAATCGACTGGTCGGCCCGTAGTTTCGAGGGGACGAAGCTTGGCTACCTTGTAGGGCAGGCGGGTTATTTCCACGATGGCCATCGCGCGGTCGACGATTGTTTCGCATTGCTCGAAGTGCTTTGCCAGAATGCGGGCGCCGGCACCGCGTTTTCGGAACTCTATGCGGCCAGCCAGCACGCGCGCATCCGCATCTATGCCGAAAACAGCCCCTTCGACATGAAGGATCATCTCAAGGCACGCGGCTATCGCTGGTCGGACGGCAGCGACGGTCGTCCGAAGTCCTGGTGGGTCGAGGTGGATGAGGAAGCGCTTGAGGATGAGCTCGCCTTTCTCCGGTCGGATATCTATCGCTGGCCGGACGCCGATCCGCCAATCCGGCGCCTGACGGCCTTCGATCGCTTCAGGGCGTAACTCTCTTTTATCGCCGATAGGTTAACCTCTGCATTTCATGCATGGGTGGCGTGATGCATTGTCGCTGTTTTGCTCAGAAAGAAGCACCTATATTAGCGACATCAAAAGACGCCGGAGCCAATCACGGTTGCTGACGTCAAGCGAACCTCAGGAAAGGGGATCATCATGAACGTAGCACGCAGCCTGAACAACTGGCGCAAGTACCGTCAGACCGTCACCGAACTTGGCCGCATGAGCAACCGCGAACTGAACGACCGCGGCGACATTCGCGCCGTAGCCCGCGCTTCGGTAGCGCTCTAAGCTTTTCGCAGACACATTCAAATCCGGAAACGCCCGCTCGATCGTAGCGGGCGTTTCCGCGTTTTGGTCCGCAAATTACCTCACATACAGGTCGAATTTTATTCCATGCGCTGGGCGCATAGCTGCACTGCACAATGATGCCTAGAAAATGAACAGGAATTGGATATAGTCAATTTCAACGAAGCGATGCACCTCCTCCCGCAGAGCTTCGTGGTTCAGGCGCCCCACTCCTCCTCCCAGGGTCGTCTGAGGAACAACAGCACTCCTCCTCCCAGCTGTTGTTCGGTTCTTTTCGAAAGCCTGCCGCACCTCCTCCCGCGGCAGGCTTTTTCGATTCTGGGCCATACTTATCGACGGGAAACTGACGCTCGATGCGGTGAAGCGTTGACACTGTGGTCACACCCGGACCGCTGTATCCGCGGCCGGAACTGTGCGATGAAGCACGAATTCGTCAATCACGCTTCCACGGTGCTACATCATGAAGAAAATCGGTTTCCTCTCGTTCGGACATTGGACACCGTCGCCGCAATCCGGGACACGCTCGGCGGGCGACGCGCTTCTCCAGTCCATCGATCTTGCGGTTGCTGTTGAGGAGCTTGGGGCCGACGGTGCTTATTTCCGCGCTCACCACTTCGCCCGCCAGCTCGCATCGCCGTTTCCCTTGCTTGCCGCCGTCGGCGCCAAGACCAGCCGTATCGAGATCGGCACCGGCGTCATCGATATGCGCTACGAGAACCCTCTATATATGGCCGAGGATGCTGGCGCCGCAGACCTGATCTCAGGCGGGCGTCTGCAGCTCGGGATCAGTCGCGGCTCGCCGGAGCAGGTGATCGACGGCTGGCGTTACTTTGGTTATCAGCCGCCCGAGGGCGGGTCCGATGCCGATATCGGCCGCCGCCATGCGGAAGTCCTGCTCGACGTTCTGCGCGGCGAGGGTTTCGCCCAGCCGAACCCGCGCCCGATGTTCCCCAATCCGCCCGGCATGCTGCGTCTGGAGCCGCACTCCGAGGGGCTGCGCGAACGCATCTGGTGGGGCTCGGGCTCCAACGCCACGGCCGTCTGGGCGGCCAAGCTTGGCATGAACCTGCAGAGTTCGACGCTGAAGGACGATGAGACCGGCGAGCCTTTCCATGTGCAGCAGGCCGCTCAGATCCGCGCTTACCGCGAAGCCTGGAAGGAAGCCGGCCACACGCGCACGCCGCGCGTATCGGTGAGCCGCAGCATCTTCGCGCTGGTGGACGATCGCGACCGGGCCTATTTCGGCGGCAGCGGGCAGGGCGACGACAAGATCGGCTTTATCGACGAGAAGACGCGGGCGATTTTCGGCCGCAGCTATGCCGCCGAGCCCGATGCGCTCGTGAAGCAGCTGGCCAAGGATGAAGCGATCGCTGAGGCCGACACCTTGCTGCTGACCGTCCCCAATCAGCTGGGCGTCGATTACAACGCGCATGTGGTCGAGCAGATCTTGAAGCACGTCGCGCCCGCCCTGGGCTGGCGCTGAACCGCTTCGCCCAACGGCTAACCACTGACAGAGATGCCGGACCTCCAGCAGGCCCGGCATTTTTCTTTGCGTCAATAAGGCCGGGTCACTCGGCCGCCGCTGGCGGAGTGGCGCCACCGCCGAGTTGCAGCAGCGGAACCTTCGGCGAGAAGAAGCGCGGCTTGTGAAACTTGCGCGGCACTTCGCGTCCATTCAGCGTATAGGGCTCGATGTCGCCGACCAGTACCGCGGGCCGTGCGAACATGCGCTGCATCAGCCCCTGAACGGCGAGTACAGGATAGGCGCGCGCTGGCATAACCTCCGGCATTTCGCTGAACATGCGCTGGACCATCTTGCGCCTGATGTCCTCGGCGCCCTTCTTGATTTCGTAATCGTCGCGCCGGTCCCTGATGGCGACGATCGCGAGCGACAGGCCCGAATTCGCCCGATCCATGCTGATGATCTGCCCGGCGACGTCGAAACTGTCGAAGGGTGCGAAGATCAGGATGTCGCCAAGGCGCATCTTGCTGAGCGCGCTCTCCTCGCGCATCGTGATCTTGGCCGTATCGACCGAGATCGTATCGATCATGCAGGGAGCCGCCTTTCCGCCGCCGGCGACCTGGCCTTCGCGGGCGAGCGCAAGCTCCAGCTTTTCCAGGGGCGGGCGGGGGAGTTCGATGCAGACGAGCATTGACACGAAGGCGTAGACCATGACGACCATGCCCCAGGCGACACTGAAGCCGTCGAGATCGTTATAGGTGCCGAGCAACGGTCCGTTGAGCATGCCGATGAAGGTCAGCACGATGATGGCGAAGAACGTTGCGGCGATCGGGTAGAGCACCTCCACGCGTCCGCGATCCTCACCCTTGGCCGTGACCTTGAATGGCCGGCCGAAGGGGTGGAAGAGGGCGTGAATGAGGGCGATGGTGATCGGAATGGCCGAAACCATCTGCGACACCTCGGTGAAAAGAGGCAGGCTGCGCCGTCCGGAAACCCAGGAATGGAACGTCCACATGCCGGCAACCATCGGCAGCGCATAGAGGAAGAACGCCTCCGGCTCCATCAGAATGGCGGGAAGGCCGAGGAAGTAGAAGAGCAGGGGGGCTGCCATCAGCAGCAGGATGAAGGGCCGGCAGAACCAGAAGAGCAGGCCGTGGAAATAGTGCAGCCGCTGCATCAACGTGTAGCCGCGACCGAGAAACGGCCCGTCCTTTAGCAGTGCCACCTGGATCGTGCCCAGGCACCAGCGGCAGCGCTGGGTAATATAGCCCGAGAGGCTTTCGGCCGAGAGGCCAACGCTGAGACGTTCGTTGAGCCAGCGCGTCTTCAGGCCCTTCTGCATCAGGCGGTAGGTGAGGTGAATATCCTCCGTCACCGTTTCCTGCGGCATGCCGCCGATCAGATCGAGCGCATCACGGCGCACAATACAGGATGTGCCGACGCAGAAGGCAGCACCCCATCCATCCTTGGAGGGCTGCATGACGTCGAAGAAAATACGCTGGTCGTCGACCCACGCCTTCGAAGCCAGCAGATTATGCTGCACGGGATCGGCGTTGTAATAGAACTGCGGCGTCTGGATCAGGCCGATTTCTGTGTCGATGAACTGGCCCACCGTTCTTTTCAGAATGCCGCGCTGCGGTGCGAAGTCGGCATCGAGAATGAGGATGAAGGGCGCGTTGGTGTCCTCGGCCGAGCGCCTGACCGCATTGTTGATATTGCCACCCTTGGCGCCGACATTGTCGTTTCGGCGCAGATAGCGCACGCCGACCTCGTTGCAGTAGTCCTCGAGCCAGTCGCGACGTCCGTCATCCAGCACCCAGACCGTGAAATTGCTGTAGTCGATCGCCTTGGCGGCCAGGATGGTGCGCTCGAGAATGGAAAGCTCTTCGTTGTAGGTGCAGATGAAGACATCGACGGCCGGGTGGCGGGAATGCTGCGCGATGAGCGCTTCGCTGGCGTCGGCCGCGCCGCTGTGGTCGGTCCGCTTGAAGAAAAAGACGATCGAAAGCACCGTGTAGAAGATAACGACCACTTCGAAGCCGAGATAGAAGCGGGGCCAGACCGCGTAGGCGCTCCACTCAAAATCCGGCAGGGTCTTGGTGATGCGGAAATACAGATAGTTCAGGAGCATGACGACCAGGATCGTGCCGAAAATGACGCGGTCCTTGCCGCGATTGGCGTCCAGCAGCCAGGCGCAGCCCACGATCAGGGCGATCGCCAGCAGTGAGAAGAGAATCGAGTCCGACAAGGTGACTACTTCGGGGGACATGGACCATCCTTGCTACTGGCCGTCGCTTGGCCCTTGCGGCCGACGAAGGGGTTGATGTCGAGAGCGGCGAGAACGGCCCAGCCGGTCGCGCCGATATGCGGCAGTCGGTAGTATTTGAAGTCGCCGGGCGCCGAGTTCGGCCCTACCTGCAGGCCCGTCGTCAGCTGCTCGTTTTCCGTGGCGTAGACGAGGCCGCCGGGCTCGCGCTGCTTGGCGATGGTGGCAAAAAGCGGCTCGGCCTTCTCGGGGTGGCCGGTCTCGCGAAGCACGAGCGCCGCCTGCGCCGTGCCTTCCAGCCAGACACCATCGCGGTCGTTGTTGAAGTCGTAGCCGCCTTCCACTCCGTGGTTGAGATCCGTCCATTCCATCACGCGATCGGCCTTGGACTTGAAGTCCGGAACAGCGATCAATGGCCAGAGTTCGGCATCAAGGCCCGACATGCCCACATTCGGTGCGTTGCCGTCGGGCACGCTCCCGATATAGAAGCGGCCCTCCGCCTCGTTCCACATGGCTTTGAGAAACTGCAGCGCGCTGTCGCCCTGGTGTGTCCAGTCGCCACCCGCGTCCAGCCGGGCGAGCCAGCTATCGGCGGCGTAGACGTCGAGATTATGCTCCGTCGATTTCCAGGTCATCCGCTCCGGGGTTGGTTCATGGCCGAAGAATCCGCCGAGATAGCCGACATTCTTCGGGTCGGCCGTGCTGCGGTGGATCCAATCCATGATCTTGCGGGCGGAGTCGAGATAGGCTTGCTGGTTGGTCTCCTCATAGGCCATCAGCAGGGCAAGCGCGCCCCAGGCCGTGCTGCCGGTGGCCGTGCCGACCTGGTAGCCGTCCTCGATCCAGGAATTGCTGGCCGTGCTCCAATAGCCAGGAAGCAGCATGCCTTCCTTGCCGGGAATGACCGCGCCCGAGCGATAGGCGTTGCGCAGGCGTCCGTCGTGGTAGTGGCGGTCGGTCTCGAGCGCGACCACCAGCGCATCGGCAACACGGCGGGCTTCGGCCGTGCGCTGGCAGCCGTAGAGCGCCATCATCGCAAGCGCGTTGTCGTAGGTGAAGCCGGTGTTTTCCAGCGACGGATGCAGCGCCGAGCCGCCATTGGCCGGCTCGAAACTGCGAAAGACGAAGGGCTGCTCCGGCTCGCCCGTCATCTTCGCTGCCAGCGCGTCGCACATCGAGCAAGCGAGTTGCTTGTTCGCTGTATCATCGGCACGCGCGGCGTCGATTGCAGCCGCAAACAGTAAGGTGGCAAGGAGCGATGCGACCACCGCGCGCCAAACCTCACGCATTGACGAGTTCATGCCCTTCATTTTCGCCCCTCGCGATACGCAGACAAACGTTCAGCTTGGTTCTTCAGGGTGTCGCAGTCTTGTTGGCCGGCAGTCGCGGGCCGGTGCCCTTGTCCAGCGATGTGGAAGCCGAGAGAATGCTTGCCGGCGATGTCAGCCCGGCAACGACAGCCATCGAGTACCGCGCGATACGTGAGGTGATCGTCTCGCCGAGAGAGACGATGACATCTTCGCCGACGTGGCATCCGAAGAACTTGTCGTTGTTCTGCTGAGCGACACTGCCGTCCTGGGCAGTCGGCTCGTCGATCTTGACGAGAACATAGACCTCATGCCCCTCGGCCTCGGGGAATTTCGCGAAATAGCGGTTCTCGGGGCCGGAGTTGAAGTATCGGACGATTTTATAGATGTGCCCGCTGCGCTTGACGCCCAGGCTGCGGAAGTTGACCATCGCCGGCGTGCCGATCTCGAGCGCGGTCACATCGCGGCTTCGATAGACGGCGGCCGCAAAAGCCTCGGTGCAGTCGAGAGACTTTGCCACCGGCTGGCCCTGCATGACGAAATCGCCGAAAGATGCATCGACGCTGACGATCTGGCCGTGGCGCTCGGCGGTGACTTCGGCCGCGCCGGTCTTGCCGAGGCGTCCTTCTTCGCGCGAGATCAGGTTTTCGACCTGCTGCTTGCGCTCGGTCATCTGGTTGATTTCGATATTGTCCTCGGCGATGTCGCCGGCGAGCTTCGTGCGCTGCATCTCAAGTGTCAGCAGGTTCGCGGCAACGGTACCGCCGGTATAGATGTCGCGACCGACAAGCGACTGGACGATCTCGTTGCGGCGCAGCTCGCCCTTGGCGGAATCGAGCTCGGCCTGGGCCGCATTGCGCTTCTGGCGCTGCGGCTCAAGGCTCGTATCCGAGATCAGGCCCTTTTTCAGCAGTGTCTGCTGGCGCTGCAGCAGCGCGTCCTGCTCGGCGAGGCGGGCCTGATAGTTTTGCACGTTGAATTCGGAATTGACGATCACCGCCGACAGCTCGCTCAAAACGCCGGCCTTGACGCTGTCGATCTGCGACTTGACCTTGTTCAGCTGTTCTGTGCGCTCGGCAGCCACGCTCGTCGTGTTGTTGAGCTTTTCGGTCAGATCCAGCTTCTCAAGCCTGAGCCCGGTCAGCGATGTCTGATCCTGGTTCGGGTTCGAAACCGTCGCCATGACGTCGCCGAGATTGACCACCTGGCCGACCTGCAAAGAAATCTTGTCCACCCTGCCGTAGATGGGCGAGGCGATCATCTGCACCGGTGCGTTGATCACCGCCCGTGTCGAGACGATGAAGAACTGGTTGGGGATCATCGCCATCGCGATGATGAAGATCAGCATAAATGCGAACGCATAACCTAGGATACGCGATACAGATAGTATCTTACGGTCCCTCGGATCGATACTCGTGGTTGCGGCCTTCATCTTCTTCAATCCTGACATCATCATGCTGCAGGTAACTTGAAGGGCGTTTCCGGGGTAGTATTTTTTATTTGGAATGTCTTTTATAGCAGTCCAAATATTCAGGCAAATAAAATGTGCGTATTCAAAATGATGTATTGACTAGAAATTTTCATTTGATTCGCTTGCTGTTGCAATAATGACAGCAATAGTTGAGGAGAGTATTCGTTATTGGTATTTTCGTGCTCTTTATTTGTGACGGTTTTGTATCAATTCTTCTTGCGTTCAATCATCGGTAGAATTTTCGCCGCTTGCCCGTACGATGGCATCGAGAACGCGGTAGGCGGCCTCGATGTCCGCGTCCTCGACGTTGCGAAGCACTCGATCGCGCAATGACGCGATGAGCCGTTCGACGCGATCGGCCAATTCCTGTCCGTCTCGCGTCAGCCATATGGTCTTGGCGCGCCTGTCATCGGGATCGTCCCTGCGCTCGATATGACCGCTGGCGGTCAGTTCGTCCAGCAGGCGAACCAGCGACTGGCTGGCAAGCCCCAGGCTGTCGGCAAGCTGCACTTGGCGAACACCGCCGCCTGAGCGGCTGACAAGGAGCAGGAGGTTGGCGCGTGACGCCGAAATTCCATCTTCGGTCAGCGCCTTTTCCGCCATCCGCTTCCAGATGCTTCCCGCCTGCAGCATACTGGACGTGACCGCCGCTCTGCGGCTCAAGGGTTTCGTCTGCTTTGTCATGCTGCTCGTCCTCCCCGCGCCGGCCTTCGTTGAAAGAGCGCTAAAGGCGCGCGGTCGCGCAGTAAAGCATATTGTTTTATTTTCATTCGTATGCAAATAGTACGTAGGCGATCTAATTCATGACGAGCGGCTGCGCTCCCTTCCGGTTTTTCATGGCAAGCAAGAAGCTCACCTGGCTCCCCGATACGTGGGACATGGTTTTCTCGATAAAGACATTCATCGCAGCCATGCTGGCGCTGTTCATCGCCTTGTGCTTTGACCTGCCTAACCCCTATTGGGCTGTCACCACCGTCTATATCGTCGCGCATCCGCTATCGGGCGCAAGCACGTCCAAGGCGGTCTACCGTCTGGTCGGCACGGCGGCGGGTGGCGCGATGAGCATCGTGCTCGTGCCCAATCTCGTCAATGCGCCGGAATTGCTGACCCTGGCGATCGCGCTATGGGTCGCCGGCTGCCTTGCCATCAGTCTTCTTGACCGCACGCCGCGCAGCTACGGGTTCATGCTCGCCGGCTATACGACAGCGCTCACCAGCTTTCCGCTGGTCGACAATCCGGCGACGGTCTTCACCTATACCACTTCGCGCGTCATCGAGATTTTCGTGGCCATCATCTGCGCGGCAATCATCAACAGAGTGGTTTTCCCGCGCCATGCCGGGCCCGTGCTGACGGCGCGTATTGATGCCTGGCTGAGAGATGCGTCCGTTCTGATAACGGCAGCACTCGACAGACGCCCCGAGGACGCCACGCTTGTCCGCACCTCCCGCCGTCTTGCGGCCGAGGCCGCCGACATCAGAATGTTCACGACCCATGTGTCCTACGACACCTCGAGCCACAGTGATCTCGTCGGCGCTTCGCGTGAACTTCAGGGGCTGATGATCACACTGCTTCCCGTGGTTTCCGGTCTTGTTGATGTGGATGCCGAGCTCGCGAGGACGGGCTATGAGCACACATCCGCGGTAGCGAAACTCATCGTCGATGCGGATGAGTGGATGCGGACGAAAGAGCCGATGTCGGCGGACCGCTTCAGCGAGTTCGTGGCGCCACTTCAGGAGCTTGAGACCGAAGCGAAATCCTCAAGCCGATGGCAGGATCTCCTCCTGTTGGACTTCGTCGCTCGCCTGCGGGACCTCTTGCAGATTTGGAATGAGTGCGCAGGCTTGCGACAGGATATTGCCTCGGGATCACGATCCGCCCGGAAGATGCATTCGTCCGGTCTTGCGCAGGCAACCACGCGCCCGACTCATAAAGACTATGGCATGGCGCTCTTCTCCGGCTTCGCGGCGGCGCTAGCCATCGTGCTTGGAACGGTCTTCTGGATCATGACAGGCTGGAGCAGCGGCGCCGGCGCGCCCGTCATCGCGGGCATTCTCATCTGCTTCTTCGCCGCGATGGACAACCCGACGCCGATGATCCGAAAGTTCACTATCTTCAGCATGGTGGCGGTCGTTTTGAGTTTTGTCTTCGTCTTCGCGGTCATGCCCGTTCTCACCGGATTTTCCTCGCTGGTGCTGGCGCTGAGTTTCCTCTTCCTGCCGCTCGGCGTGCTGATCGCCCGGCCATCCACCTTTCTGCTCGGCATGGCCTTGTCCGCCAACATCCCGACCATGCTGACACTGCAATCGCGGCCGAGCTTCGATCTCGCCTCCTTCCTGAACACCAATCTCTCAACCATCCTCGGAACGCTGATGGCGATCGGCATTGCCGCCGTGGTTCGCTCGGTTGGTGCGGATTGGAGCGCGCGCAGGCTCTTGAAGGCGGCGTGGACGGACATCGCTTCGGTGGCGCGCAAGTCGCACAAGCGCGATCCCCAGGCCCTGCTTTATACCATGCTGGATCGGCTCTCGCTGATGGCGCCGCGTCTCGCCTCGATCGCGGAGGGTTCCGCCGTCATCCAGGCGGATATGCTGAAGGACATGCGGGTCGGCACCAGCGTCGTCGATCTGCAGGGGTACAAGGGTCTGCTTCTCGCCGATCAACGCGCAGCCGTTGACGAGGTCCTCGATGCGGTTGCATCCTTCTATATGGAAAGAAGGCACAGGGCCGAGACGAAGCCAGCCTCTTCGCTTTTGCAGGCGGTCGATGCTGCGATCGATACCGTTCGCGCGCCTGTCAGGTCATCGGCGGCGGTGCGCAAGGTCCTGATGGCGTTGGTCGGTCTCCGGCACAATCTGTTCCCCAATGCCGACCAGCTTCACCATATCGAACCGTTGACGTTGCGAGAGGCGGCGGAATAGTGCCGGGTACCGGAAAGACGGCTATGCCCTTGCATTCCGCGACAGTGTCGTGAAAGGGATATCCAGCCCTCTATAAACCGGAAGATGTCTGTGAAACCCGGCCGCGTCACCGCCTATACTCTGCGTGCAGGATATTTCGTCCTTGGCATATTGATGCTGGTCCTTGCCTTCATCGGTGCGCTGCTGCCGCTAATGCCGACGACGATCTTCCTGATCCTTGCCGTCTGGTGCTTCACCCGCTCGTCGCCACGGCTCGAAGCCTGGGTGCTGAACCATAAGACGTTCGGCCCGACATTGCGCGCGTGGCGTGACCAGGGCGCGATATCGATGCGTGCCAAGGCCATGGCGCTGACCGGCATGGCCGGCGGTTATGTGGTGTTCTATCTGGCGGCGAGCCCGGGCATATGGCTGGCGTTATTCGTCGGTTTGGTGATCGGCGGATGTGCTTATTATGTAGGCTCGCGGCCGCTACCATCAGCACCGACGCCCTCGGACGCCGATCACGGTGCTGCGCCGGAAAAGCCCACCGATTAGTCCGGCCCGACCTTCAGCGCGGCTTGCCGACGCTGGCATACATGCCTGTGGTGCGGAATTCCGTGGGGTTGGTGCCATAGACGCGGCGGAAGACCTTGGAGAAGTAGTTGGCATCCTCGAAGCCGGAGCGGATCGCCACCTCCTTGACCGGCATGTGCGCGGTCTTCGTCAGAAGCTTGACGGCCCGTTTCAGCCGCTTCTGCAGCACGTATTCGGCCGGCGGCAGGCCTTCGTTGGCGGCGAACATGCGCGAGAAGTGCGCGCGGCTGAGGCCTGCTACCCTAGCGAGGTCCTCCACCGGCAGCGGTTTTTCCAGATTGTCGGTGATGTAGTCGATCACGTGCTGCATCGTCCGGTATTCCTCGCTGAACACCGGATGCGAACCGAACACGTCATCGTAGAGCGCCATCGCCGCCTCATAAGCGATCGACGATGCCAGTCCCGGCGTCTCGCCGCCGGTGATCAGCCGCAGGCTGCAATCGGCAAGATGCTCGATCGTCTGCGGCTGCAGCTTGAGGATGGGACCGGTGACCGCGAGGATGGATCGGTGGATGCGCAGCGCCTCCTCGCCGTTCATCGAGATCCAGAAGAACTCCCAGCGATCGCCATCCTCCAGCCAGTAGCGGTGATTGTGCGGCACCAGCACAAGCAGGGTCTCGCCTTCCTTCACCCGCAACTCGCGATTCTCATAGCGCAGATTGCCTGCGCCGCTGATCGTATGCTGCAATACGGTAAAAGGCGTCTGCCCGCGCTTGCGGCCGTCCCAGTCATAGGTGGCATTCTCGCGTAGCTCGTAACCGGTGCTTGTCGGCATGGTGTGCAGGGATTGTCGGCCGCGCGGCAGCGAAACCGTGCGCATGGACGGTCCGCGGTCGATCAAATCTTGCAGCACAGAATTACCCATGAAAGCATAATCCTTCTCTGGCGGCCCAGAATTTTTTACGCATAATCCGCCCCAAGAGAGAGAACACCGCCGGGCTTGAGTAGCGGCGGGGAGGAGAATAAGCCGGATTTCTGGCCTTTTTCGGCGTCGGACGCAAGTCCGCGGCCTATTCTTCTTCCTGTTATCCAATCCCGGCATTCTAATCGCATCGAGGCTAGGATCATGAGTTTCAAAATCGCTATCATCGGCGCAGGCAGCGTCGGCTTCACGAAAAAGCTGTTCACCGACATTCTGTGCGTTCCTGAATTCCGGGACATCGAGTTCGCGCTCACCGACATGAGCGAGCACAATCTTCAGATGATCAAGCAGATCCTCGACACTATTGTTGCATCGAACAAACTGCCGACCAAGGTGACTGCGACGACCAACCGCCGCGAAGCGCTGACCGGCGCGCGCTACATCATCAGCTGCGTACGCGTCGGCGGTCTCGAAGCCTATGCCGACGATATCAGAATTCCGCTGAAATACGGCATCGATCAGTGCGTCGGTGACACGATCTGCGCCGGCGGCATTCTCTACGGCCAGCGCAACATCCCTGTCATCCTCGACTTCTGCAAGGACATCCGCGAAGTCGCCGAGCCGGGCGCCAAGTTCCTGAACTACGCGAACCCGATGGCGATGAACACCTGGGCCGCGATCGAATACGGCAAGGTCGATACCGTCGGTCTCTGCCACGGTGTCCAGCACGGCGCCGAACAGATCGCCGAAGTGCTCGGCGCCAAGTCTGTCTCCGAGCTCGACTACATCTGCTCTGGCATCAACCACCAGACGTGGTTCGTCGACCTGAAGCTCAACGGTCGCAAGATCGGCAAGGACGAGCTGGTTGCCGCCTTCGAGGCGCATCCTGTCTTCTCGCAGCAGGAAAAGCTGCGCATCGACGTCCTGAAGCGCTTTGGCGTCTATTCGACGGAGAGCAACGGCCACCTGTCGGAATACCTGCCCTGGTACCGCAAGCGGCCTGACGAAATCACCAAGTGGATCGACATGTCCGACTGGATCCACGGCGAGACCGGCGGCTATCTGCGCCACTCCACCGAAACCCGCAACTGGTTCGAAACGGAGTTCCCGCAGTTCCTCGCGTCGGCCGAAAAGCCGATCGATCCGGCCAAGCGCTCCAACGAGCACGCCAGCCACATTCTAGAAGCGCTGGAAACCGGCCGAGTCTACCGCGGTCACTTCAACCTCAAGAACAACGGCGTGATCACCAATCTGCCATCGGATGCGATCATCGAATCGCCCGGATTCGTCGATCGCTTCGGCATCAACATGGTCTCCGGCATCACTATTCCGGAAGCGTGTGCCGCGACCTGCATGGCCTCGATCAACGTCCAGCGCATGTCGGTCCATGCCGCCATCAGCGGCGACATCGACCTGTTGAAGCTCGCCGTCCTGCACGACCCGCTGGTCGGCGCGGTGGCGACGCCGGAAGAGGTCTGGCAGATGGTCGATGAAATGGTTGTCGCCCAGGCGCGCTGGCTACCGCAATATGCGGATGCGGTTCCGGCCGCCAAGGAACGTCTGGCGAAGTCGACGGTGAAGACCCGTGAATGGGCAGGTGCGGCACGCCGCAACGTCCGCTCGATCGATGAGCTCCGCGCCGAGAAGGCGGCGCTCAAGCAGGCCGTGTAAGTTCCCCGGAGGACGGGTGGCGATGGGGTTCCAAGGAGGGGACGCCATCGCTGCAAGCCCGTTTCCGGATCGTTGAGGAGAACCGGGGCAGCCGACAAGCGTCCCGATACAAAAAGGGAGAGACGATGAGACATTACCGCAACCTTGGCATTCTGGCCGGACTGGCGCTGAGCGTCTCGGTCCAGGCTTTGAGCGCCTACGCCTCCGAGCCGACGACACCGCCCGTTCCGCCGCAGTTTCCGGCGGAAGGCAAGATCAATTATGTATCGAGAGACTCCATCGAGGAGTTCAAGGCGCTTCCCTCGTATAACGAGCCGGATTGGGTGAAGAAGAACTTTGTCGATACCGGCAAGCTTCCCCCGGTCAAGGACCGTCTCCCCAAGGAGCCGCTGGTCTTCAAGACCGACAACATGGTCGATGGCATCGGCGTCTATGGCGACACGCTGCGCCATGTCATCGGCGGCCGGCCTGAGGGCTGGAACTACGGCGCCGGCCAGACACAAGGCTGGGGCGGCATCGACATCGGCCTTTCCGAATGCCTGACGCGCACCGCACCGCTCTTCCAGGTCGAAGCCAAGGACACCGAGCCGCTTCCGAACCTCGCCAAGGGCTGGGAATGGTCCGAGGACGGCCACAAGCTCACCATGCACCTGATCGAAGGCGCCAAGTGGTCTGACGGCGTTGCCTTCAATGCCGACGACATCATGTTCTACTGGGAAGACGAAGTCATCGATCCCAACGTCTCACCGCTCGGCGGCGGCGCTTCGCCCGAGGCCTTCGGCGAGGGAACCACGCTGAAGAAGATCGGCGACTACACCGTCGAGTGGACCTTCAAGGAAGCGTTCCCGAAGCAGTATCTCTACACGATGGCCTATCCGAATTTCTGCCCGGGCCCGTCGCATATCCTCAAGCCACAGCATCCGAAATATTCGAAGAACACCTACGACCAGTTCAAGAATGCCTTCCCGCCTGAGTACATGAACATGCCTGTCATGGGTGGCTGGGTGCCGGTCGAGTATCGTCCCGACGATATCATCGTGATGCGCCGCAACCCCTATTACTGGAAGGTGGACGAGAAGGGCAACCAGCTGCCTTACCTCAACGAGCTGCACTACAAGCTCTCCACCTGGGCGGACCGCGACGTGCAGGCCGTTGCCGGCTCCGGCGACATTTCGAACCTCGAGCAGCCGGAAAACTTCGTGGCGTCGCTGAAGCGAGCCGCCGAAAAGACGGCACCCGCCCGTCTCGCCTTCGGCCCGCGCCTGATCGGCTACAATCTGCGCATGAACTTCTCAGCCAATGGCTGGGGCGAACCGGATGGACGCAGCCAGGCGATCCGCGAGCTGAACCGCAACGAGGACTTCCGCAAGGCGGTCACCATGGCTCTCGATCGCAAGGCGATCGGCGACTCGCTCGTCAAGGGTCCGTTCACAGCGATCTATCCAGGCGGCCTGTCTTCGGGCACGAGCTTCTATGATCGCAATTCAGTGGTCTATTATCCGTTCGACCTCCAGGGTGCCAAGGCGCTGCTTGAAAAGGTTGGGTTGAAGGATACCGACGGCGACGGCTTCGTGAACTTCCCCGCCGGCACCGAAGGCGGCAAGAACCTCGAGATCGTGCTGCTCGTCAACAATACCTACAGCACCGACAAGAGCCTTGCGGAAGGTGTCGTCGGGCAGATGGAAAAGCTCGGGATCAAGGTCATTCTCAATGCCCTCGATGGTCCGAAGCGTGACGACGCCCATTACGGCGGCCGTTTCGACTGGCTGATCCAGCGCAACCCGACGGAACTGGCCTCCGTGGTGCAGAATACCGAGCAGCTCGCTCCGGTTGGACCGCGCACCAGCTGGCAGCACCGCGCCGGCAAGGACGACAAGGTCGATCTGATGCCTTACGAGCAGCAGCTGGTCGACATCGTCAACAAGTTCCGCACGAGCCAGGACAATGACGAACGCGTCGCCCTGATGAAGCAGTACCAGAAGATCGCGACCGAGAATGTCGATACGGTTGGCCTCACGGAGTATCCGGGTGCGCTGATCATCAACAAGCGCTTCTCGAACGTGCCAGCGGGAACGCCGATCTTCATGTTCAACTGGGCTGAAGATTCCGTCATCCGCGAACGCCTGTGGGTGGCTGCCGACAAGCAGGGCAAGTACGAGCTGTTCCCTGAGCAGCTGCCTGGCAAGCCCGGCGAAAAGGGCCCGATCAACTAAGTTCTCCTCCCAGCGAACGGACCGGTCGCGCGTGATGCGCGGCCGGGCAAGATCAACAAGCCGGCCGCACCGAAAGGCGCGACTGGCAGCAAGGAGAAACGAGCCCGATGTTACGCTTCCTGCTCGTGCGCATAGCGTCCGCCATCCCCGTCCTGATCATCCTGAGCATCGTGACCTTCGCGATTATTCAGGCTCCGCCGGGCGACTATGCCGACTACATACGGTCGCAGCTGATCAACCAGAGCGGTGCGTCCTTCGAAGCCGCCGAAGCGCAGGCCCAGGCCTACCGCGTTGCGCATGGCCTCGACCAGCCGATGGTCATTCAATATTTCGCCTGGATCAAAGGCATCATCACCCAGGGTGATTTCGGCTACAGCATGTATTACAACAAGCCGGTTGCCGACGTCGTTGGCGAGCGCCTGCCGCGCACGCTGCTTCTGGCGCTGGTCTGTCACATATTCGCATCGATACTCGGCATCGGCTTCGGTATATGGGCGGCCACCCGCCAGTATAGCTGGATCGATAGCCTGCTCTCCGGCATCTCCTTCCTCGGCATGACGGTGCCGCGCTTTCTGATGGCGCTGATCATCGTTTACCTGATGGTGTTCCATTTCAACGTCTCGGAAATCGGCAGCTTCTTCTCGCCGCAATATGGCGGAGCGCCGTGGTCCTGGGCGAAATTCGTCGACCTCGTCAGCCACGTCTGGCCGGTCGTCGCCATCGCCACCTTCGGCGGCCTCGCCTACAACATGCGCGTCATGCGCGGCAATCTGCTCGATACGCTGAACGCGCAATATGTCGAGACGGCCCGCGCCAAGGGGCTGTCGGGCAGCGCGGTCGTGATGCGCCATGCGGTGCCCAATGCGCTGCACCCGCTCGTCATGTACCAGGGCGTCGTGCTCCCTTATATGCTGACCGGCGAAATCGAGACGGCGATCATCTTCTCGCTGCCGACGGTCGGCCCCGCGATCGTCGGGTCGATGGCGGTCGGCGACGTCTATGTCACCGCCACCTTCATGATGGTTCTTTCGGCGACGCTGATCGTCGGCAACATCATCGCCGACATGCTGCTTGCCATGCTGGACCCGCGCGTCCGCCAGTACGGAGGAGCCTGATATGCTCGCCTTCGATTCCGCTCCCCCGCCACCGCACGAAGAGACCGTCAAGGGTCTGCATAACGGCAACGAAAGCTATCTTTCGCTGGTCTGGCGTCGCCTGCGCCGGTCCTGGACCGGCATGATGGGTCTCGTGCTCGTCGGCCTGCTCCTCTTGATGGCCGTCTTCGCCGATTTCTTCGCGCCGATGGACCCCAAGGCCACCGATACCGGCTTCGCGCCGCCGCAGATGGTGAGCTTCCACGACAAGGACGGCAATCTCACCTATCCGCCGCGCGTCTATGCACTCGGCGAATCCGAGGAGCTCGATCCGGTCACCTTCCAGCCGATCGTCGGCCCCGATTACGACAATCCGCGCGTACTCGGCTTCTTCGTTAAGGGCTCGGAGTACAACCTTCTCGGCCTGATCCCGACCGACCGCCACTTCTTCGGCTCCGTCGATGGCCAGCCGGTGCACTTCCTCGGCACCGACAAGTTCGGCCGCGACGTTCTCTCTCGCGCCATCATCGGCTCGCGCATCTCGCTCACCATCGCGCTGACGGTCGTCTTCATCGTCACCGTCATCGGCACGACCGTCGGCATGGTCTCCGGCTATTTCGGCGGCTCGTTCGATGCCTGGGTGCAGCGCTTCGTTGAGATCGTGCTCGCCTTTCCGCAGCTGCCGCTCTATCTGGCGCTCACCTCGTTGATCCCCGTGACGGCGCCGACCAATGTCTTCCTCGCCTTCGTCATCGTCGTCATGTCGGCGCTCGGCTGGGCGCAGATGTCGCGCGAAGTGCGCGGCAAGACGCTGGCGCTCGCCCGCATCGACTATGTGCGCGCGGCGATGGCCGTCGGAGCCACCGACCGGCGCATCATCTTCCAGCACATCTTCCCGAACGTGATGAGCCACGTCATCGTTGCCGTCACGCTGCATATCCCGAGCGTCGTGCTGCTCGAATCCTTCCTCGGCTTCCTGGGTTTTGCCGTGAAGCCGCCGCTGATCTCCTGGGGGCTGATGCTGCAGGACACCGCCAACTATTCGGTGATCGGCACCTACCCCTGGATCCTCGCCCCCGTCGGCTTCGTGCTCGTCACCGTCTTCGCGTTCAACGCGCTCGGCGACGGTCTGCGCGACGCGGTCGATCCCTATTGATTGAGGTGAAGAACATGGCTCTCGCACTCGTCAACTCGTTTGCCCCGCCCGTCCGCTTCGATCACGATGCGCACACGGAAAACCCCGTCATCGACGCCCGCAACATCGGCGTCAACTTCAAGGTCGAGCATGGAACCGTGGAAGCGGTGAAGGATATCTCCTTCCAGCTCTACCGCGGGGAAACCATCGCCATCGTCGGCGAATCCGGCTCCGGCAAGTCCGTGACGGCCCGCACCGTCATGGGGCTCTTGTCGAAGCGCGGCGTCGTTGCGCCGAAATCGACCGTCGACTATGACGGCGCCAATATCCTGAAATATCCCGAGCGCGAGCGCCGCAAGCTGCGCGGCGACCGCATCTCGATGATCTTCCAGGAGCCGATGAGCTCGCTGAACCCGATCTACACGATCGGCAGCCAGATCGTCGAAGCGATCCGCGTGCATCGCAAGGTGAGCAAGAAGCAGGCGGAAGCGCGTGCGCTCGAACTTCTGAAGCAGGTGCAGATCCCTGATCCCGAAGCGCGCCTGAAACAGTATCCGCACCAGTTGTCCGGCGGCCAACGCCAGCGCGTGATGATCGCCATGGCGCTCTCCAACGAACCCGACGTCTTGATCGCCGACGAGCCGACCACCGCGCTCGACGTCACAGTCCAGGCGCAGATCCTCAACCTCATCCGCAACCTGCAGAAGGAAATGCGGATGGCGGTGATCCTGATCACCCACGACCTCACCGTCGTCCGGCAGTTCTCCGACTACGTCTACGTGATGCAGCACGGCGAGATGCGCGAGCACAACACGACGGAAAAGCTCTTCGCCAATCCGCAGCACAGCTACACCAAGCATCTCTTGAGTTCGGAGCCGCGCGGCCAGGCGAACCCGCTGCCCGAGGGCTCTGAGGTCATCCTCGACGCCAAGGGCGTGCGCGTGTCCTTCATGATGCGGCACGGCAGCTTCTTCAAGCCGGAGCTCAAGGAGCTCGTGGCCGTCGACAGCCTGGGGCTGACGTTGCGCAAGCACGAGACGCTCGGGCTCGTCGGTGAATCCGGCTCCGGCAAGACGACCTTCGGACAGGCGCTGCTGCGGTTGAACGACGCAGACAATGGCGAGATCTACTTCGACCGCCAGCCGATCCACGGCAAGTCGCGTACCGAGATGCGGCCGCTGCGCTCGCGCATGCAGATCGTCTTCCAGGATCCGTTCTCATCGCTCAATCCGCGCATGACGATCGGCCAGATCATCGAGGAAGGGCTTGTGGTCAACAAGCTCGGCGCCACCAAGGCCGAGCGGCTGGACCGCGTGCGCGAGGCGCTGATCGCGGCGGGCATGCCGGGCAATATCCTGTCGCGCTTTCCACACGAATTCTCGGGCGGCCAGCGCCAGCGTATCGCGATTGCGCGGGCGATCGCACTCGAGCCGGAGTTCATTCTGCTCGACGAGCCGACGTCGGCGCTCGACCTCTCGGTTCAGGCGCAGATCATCGAGCTCTTGCGCAAGCTGCAGGACGAGCGCGGCCTCAGCTACCTCTTCATTTCGCACGATCTCAAGGTCGTGCGTGCCCTCTGCCACCGGGTGATTGTCATGCAGCATGGCAAGATCATGGAAGAGGGACCCGTCAACGAAGTTCTCACCAATCCCAAGACCGCCTACACCGAACGGCTCGTCAAAGCCGCTTTCGAGGTAGCCTGATTGCCAATGCCGGAGGATATTATGGCAAGAAACCCCAAGATCACCTTCATCGGAGCTGGTTCCACCGTCTTCATGAAGAACATTATCGGCGACGTGCTGCAACGACCCGCGCTGTCGGGCGCGACCATCGCCCTGATGGACATCAATCCGCAGCGCCTGGAAGAAAGCGCCATCGTCGTCAACAAGCTGATCTCGACGCTGGGTGTCAAGGCCAAGGCCGAGACCTATTCCGACCAGCGCAAGGCGCTGACAGGCGCCGACTTCGTGGTCGTGGCCTTCCAGATCGGTGGCTATGAGCCCTGTACGGTGACCGACTTCGACATTCCGAAGAAGTTCGGCCTGCGCCAGACGATCGCCGATACGCTCGGCGTCGGCGGCATCATGCGCGGCCTGCGCACCGTGCCGCACCTCTGGAAGATCTGCGAGGACATGCTCGCGGTCTGCCCGGAAGCGATCATGCTGCAATACGTCAACCCGATGGCGATCAACACCTGGGCGATCGCCGAGAAGTATCCGACGATTAAGCAGGTCGGCCTCTGCCACTCGGTGCAGGGCACGGCGATGGAACTCGCCCACGATCTCGATATCCCCTACGAGGATATCCGCTACCGCTCGGCCGGCATCAACCACATGGCCTTCTACCTGAAGTTCGAGCATCGCCAGCCCGACGGCTCCTACAAGGATCTCTATCCCGATCTCGTGCGCGCCTACCGTGAAGGTCGCGCTCCGAAGCCGGGCTGGAACCCGCGTTGCCCGAACAAGGTGCGCTACGAGATGCTGACCCGCCTCGGCTATTTCGTCACCGAAAGCTCCGAGCACTTCGCCGAGTACACACCCTACTTCATCAAGGAAGGCCGCGAGGACCTGATCGAAAAGTTCGGCATCCCGCTCGACGAATATCCGAAGCGCTGCATCGAGCAGATCGAGCGCTGGAAGGGCCAGGCGGAAGCCTATCGCTCGGCCGACAAGATCGAGGTCAAGCAATCAAAGGAATATGCGTCCTCGATCATCAACTCGGTCTGGACCGGCGAACCCTCGGTGATCTACGGCAACGTCCGGAACAATGGCTGCATCACCTCGCTGCCCTACAATTGCGCCGCCGAAGTGCCGTGCCTGGTCGATGCATCCGGCATTCAGCCGACCTTCGTGGGCGACCTGCCGCCGCAGCTGACCGCGCTGATGCGCACCAACATCAATGTGCAGGAACTGACGGTTCAGGCGCTGATGACTGAAAATCGCGAGCACATCTACCACGCCGCGATGATGGACCCGCATACCGCGGCCGAACTCGACCTCGACCAGATCTGGGCGATGACTGACGAACTGCTGGCCGCGCACGGCGACTGGCTGCCGGCATGGGCGCGCACCGCGCGCAAGGTTCAGGCCGCCTGACCAACTCTCTCCCGGTCACGGCCTCAAGAAGTCCCGCGGCTCAGCCGCGGGGCTTTTTCAGCGTCTCTGAACTGGCGGCGGTTGTGGCTGGGGCTGTTGCTGACGTTGATTCAACGGCAGCACATCCTGGAAACCGATCTCGGGGCAGCCACGAACATTGGCGAAAATGATGTCTCGGCGTTCGCCCCATTCCGTCAGTCCCCGGAGCGTCAGCGTGTCGTTGTCCTGATAGACGACATCGGTGCGGATGATGCCTGCACGCCGCGCGAGGTTCTTCGCCTGGCTGACATTGCACTGTCCCTCGGACGGCGCCACGCTCCAGATGGAGGTTCCCCGGCCGTCGTTCTGCCAGCCTTGGGCTGCCACCAGCGTTGGCGCCAGCGCGGTCAGAAGCAGGAATGTCGTGCGGAACGTGGCTCTCAAGATCGGCGACCCCATGTTGCGATGATCCATTCTTAGCATGGGATCATGACCACGACGGAAACGCAGCCGGTAAAATTAGCCGGGAATGGAAACGCATGAACAAGCAGGCGATTTCAATTCGGGCAATTGAATAAATCAAAATATTCGATATACAACAGCAATACGCATTTCATCTTCCGCGAACGGGATTCATATGAGCCGCAATTTTCTTGTCGTCGATCCCGAGGAGGGCATGCCCATTCTGAAGGGGCTGGCATCGCCGGCAAGGGTTTCCGTATTGAAGCTTCTGCACGAAAAGGGGCCACTCAACGTCAACGAAATCGCTGATATCCTTGAGCTACCGCAGTCCAGCGTCTCGACCAATGTGCAGATGTTGGAGGAAGCGGGGCTGATCCGCACCGAGACCCAAAAGGCGCGCAAGGGCAACCAGAAGGTCTGTCACAGCGTCTATGACGAGATCCTCGTCGTCTTCAAGAATGAAATCAAGGAAACCGAACCGGATGCGATCGAAGTGGCGATGCCGCTTGGTCTCTACACCAGCTACGATGTGACCGCGCCCTGCGGTCTCTGTTCGGTGGATGGCATCATCGGCCTGCTCGACGTGCCCAACACCTTCCTTGATCCGGATCGCATGAAGACGGCGCTGATTTGGTTCACGCGCGGGCATGTTGAATACCAGTTTCCCAACAATGCGAGACTGACCAACACCCGCATCCGCGAGATCGAGTTCGTCATGGAACTGAGCTCGGAAGTACCCGGCACCAGCGCCGACTGGCCCTCCGATATCACGCTCACGGTCAATGGCATCGACATCGGAACGTGGACGTCTCCCGGCGATTTCGGCGACAAACGCGGGGTTTTCACGCCGGATTGGTGGAAATTGAAGGGCTCGCAGTACGGCAAGCTGAAGAGCTTCCGCATCAATGACGAGGGCGCTTTCGTCGATGGATTGCGCATTTCCGACGTGGCGCTTTCGGACCTGAAGCTCGACGAGCATCATTCGATTCGCCTGCGCATCGGCGTTCGCGATGACGCCAAGCATCCTGGCGGCATCAATATTTTCGGCCGTGGCTTCGGCAATTACGACCAAGACATACTGCTGCGTATCAGAACACGCTAGACTGTACCCGATTTTCTGAATTTTGCCCTTGACCCCGGCCGAGGCTTCCGCTTTATTCACCTCAAATTGTGATATAGATCACAAAAAATGATATAGTGGAGGATATCATGAAGGCTGCGGTCACCGCGCACAGCAAATACACGATCTCGGACATCGACCCGCGCCTGTACGGCTCGTTCATCGAGCATCTGGGCCGCGCCGTTTATACCGGTATCTACGAACCCGACCATGCGACCGCTGACGAAAACGGCATGCGCAAGGACGTGATCGATCTCGTCAAGGAACTCAACGTTCCGATCGTGCGCTACCCCGGCGGTAACTTCGTCTCGGCCTATAACTGGGAAGACGGCATCGGCCCGAAGGAAAGCCGCCCGACGCGTCTTGATCTCGCCTGGCACACCTCGGAGAGCAACCAGGTCGGCATGCACGAATTCGCAGAATGGTGCGTATCCGCCAAGACCGAGATGATGCTGGCCGTCAACCTCGGCTCGCGCGGGCTCGATGAAGCCCGCAACTTCCTCGAATATGTCAATCATCCCGGCGGCAGTGAATGGAGCGACAAGCGCATCGCCAATGGCCGCTCCGAGCCTTGGGACGTCAAGCTCTGGTGCCTCGGCAACGAGATGGACGGCCCCTGGCAGATCGGCCATAAGACGGCCGACGAATATGGTCGCCTGGCGCACGAAACCGCCAAGGCGATGCGCGCCTTCGACAGCTCGCTTGAGCTGGTCGTCTGCGGTTCGTCGAACGCCCACATGCCGACCTATCCCGAATGGGAAGCGACCGTTCTCGATCACACCTACAACGAGGTCGATTACATCTCGCTGCACATGTACTTCGAGAACCGCGCCAAGAACACGGCCAATTATCTGGCCCGCAGCATCGAGCTCGACAACTACATCGGCACGGTTGCCGGCGTCATCGACTATATCAAGGCGAAGAAGCGCTCGACCAAGGACGTCTACATCTCCTTCGATGAGTGGAACGTCTGGTACCATTCCAAGGAGCGCGACAAGGCGACGCTCGCCGGCGCCAATGGCTGGCCGCATGCCCCGGCGCTGCTTGAGGACGATTACAATTTCGAGGACGTGCTGCAGGTCGGCTGCATCCTGAACACCTTCATCAACCGCGCCGATGTCGTGAAGATCGCCTGCCTGGCGCAGCTGGTCAACGTCATCGCTCCGATCATGACGACGCCTGGCGGTGCCGCATGGCGCCAGACGATCTTCTATCCCTACTACTTCGCTTCGGTCTATGGCCGCGGCACGGCGCTCAAGCTGATGGTCGACAGCCCGGCTTACGAGGTCGAGGATGTCGGCAGCGTGCCCTATCTCGACGTCTCAGCCGTCCACGACAAGGACGCCAAGACCGTCACCTTCTTCATCGTCAACCGCCACGGCACGGAAGCGCTCGATCTCGACGCCAGCCTGCTCGAATTCGGCAACCTCAAGGTCATCGACGACCAGGTCGTCGCCCATTCGGATCTCACCATCACCAACACGGCCGAAAAGCCAGACAATGTGGTGCCGGTGAAGGCGAGCGGTTCGGTATTCGCCGATGGCAAGCTGACGGCGAAGATCGCGCCACTGTCCTACCGCGTGATCCGGCTGCAGGCCTGATCCATTAAATCACGATAACTGATACATATCGAAGATATGTTGACATCGTAATTGTATGATTTAACGTCAGCGCACCAGATTTGACGTGCCACTGGGAGGAGAAGATGGGAGCAACCGCTTCTGTTTTGGCACCATCATGGACGAAAGGCGGCCTGCTTGCTAGAGCAGGCGCCATTCGCGCCGTTTCGTGCCAGCCATGTGTTCATATCGGATTTTCGGATTCTGACTGCAGCTTGGGAGCAGCCGGATGACGGCCAATATCGAAATCAGCAATGTCAGCAAGCGCTACGGCTCGATGACCGTGCTCGACGGCCTGTCGCTGTCGATCAAGGCCAACGAGTTCATGGTCTTTCTCGGCCCGTCCGGCTGCGGAAAGTCCACGCTTCTGAGGATGATCGCCGGGCTTGAGAGTGTCGATGAAGGCACGATCTCGATCAACGGCGAGCGTATCGATACGCTGCCACCCGGCCAGCGCGACATCGCCATGGTGTTCCAGAGCTACGCGCTCTATCCGCACATGACCGTTGCCGACAACATGGCCTTCGGGCTGCGCAACATCGCGGTCCCCACAGATGTGATCACGGCGCGAGTCGCGGAAGCTGCCCGCATGCTCGAGATCGGCCATCTTCTGGAGCGCAAGCCCGGCCAGCTCTCCGGCGGCCAGCGCCAGCGCGTCGCGATCGGCCGCGCCATCGTCAAGGAGCCGAAGGCATTCCTCTTCGACGAGCCACTATCGAACCTTGATGCGGCGCTACGCGTGCGCACTCGCGTCGAACTCGCGCAGCTTCGCAATCGCGTAAAGTCGACGATGATTTTCGTCACCCACGACCAGATCGAGGCGATGACGCTGGCCGATCGCATCGTCGTCATGAACAACCGCAAGATCGAGCAGATCGGCTCGCCGATGGAGATCTACTCCCGCCCGGCCAGCCGCTTCGTCGCCACCTTCGTCGGCTCGCCGACGATGAACTTTCTCGACGTTGGGATCTCCGAGGAAAACGGCTTCGTCAGCGCCAGCCTGCCTGATGGCACGCAGCTCAAGACCGCCATCCGCGCCGCCGGCCTCAAAGGCGGCAGCCATGCGCTCGGCATCCGCGCCGAGGCGGTGAAGCTCGCAAACGGCGTTCCGGCCACCACGACGGGCAAGGTCGATGTGCTTGAGCGCCTTGGCGACCGTACGCTGCTCTATACCAGGCTCAAGGACGGCAGCGTCGTCGTCGCCGAGGACATCGGCAACAGCCGTGTCGCGATCGGCGACGAGGTGGGGCTGACGCTCGATGGCAGCAGAACGCATCTTTTCGATGCCGAAGGCCGCGCCTGGCACAATGAGGAGCCAGGGCATGGCTGAGACAACGCTGTCCGCCACCGCCACGCTCGCCAAGGCTTCCGCGCGCCTGAAGGTGCAGAACATCAATGCGCCGCTCTGGCGCAATGCGATTTTCGTTCTGCCCTATCTCTTTTTCTTCGTCACGTTGCTCGTCGTGCCGCTGTTCTGGGGCATCTGGCTCAGTCTGCACAAGGCGGATGCCTTCGGCGTCGGCCGCTTCGTGGGCATCGACAACTACTTCAGGCTGTTCCGCGACAAGATCTTCATCCAGGCGATCGGCAACACCTTCTACTTCGTGCTGCTCACGGTGCCGGCGCTCGCCATCATCGGCCTGATGCTGGCGCTCGCCTTGAACCGCAAGACGCGGACGGCTGCGGCGCTGCGCACGATCTATTTCTCGTCGTCGGTCCTGTCGGTCACCATCGTCACGCTGATCTGGCGTATCGTTTTCATCGGCAATTTCGGTCTGCTCGCCACCATCTACGGCTGGTTCGGCGCCACGCCGCCGGCGTTTTTGTCCGATCCGAAGCTGGCGATGATCGGCATCGCGATCGCAACCATCTGGTGGTGCATCGGTCTGCCGATGATGCTGTTCCTCTCCGCTTTGCAGCAGATCCCGGGTGATATCTACGAGGCGGCGGCGCTCGACAATGCCAGCCGCTGGCGCACGCTCTGGTACATCACGCTGCCGTCGATCCGCCGCACCTTCGCGCTCGTCGTGATCATTCAGATCGTCCTGCAGTTCCAGCTGTTCGGCCAGGCCAAGCTGATGACCATGGGCGGCCCGAACAACGTCTCAAAGCCTATCGTCTTCTACATCTACGAAGCGGCCTTCACCAAATGGGATCTCGGGCTGGGCGCTGCCGCCTCCGAAATCCTCTTCATGCTGATCCTCATCGCTGCCATGGCGCAGTACGTCATTTCGCGTCGGAAGGGAGAAGAAGGATGAGTGTCGCAACAGGTGGCAATATGGTCGGCCGTTCGCTGGGCGACCGCGTGATCCTTTTCCTCGCCATCCTCTGCGCGCTGGTGATGCTTGCACCGGTGCTGTGGGTGATCGGCCTGTCGCTGAAGGACAACAAGGAACTGATGGCGGATATGAACTCCGTCTTCAACGCACCTTACACGATCAACAACTATATCAACATCTTGGCGACCTCGTCTGTGTTCCGCTGGGTGCTGAACAGCGTGATCGTCGCCGGCGGGCTCACTATCGGCACGCTCGTGCTCTCGTCGCTCGCAGGCTACGGCTTCGCGCGGCTGAACTTTCCCTTTCGCAACACGCTGTTCATCATCGTGCTGCTGGGGCTGGCGGTTCCGGAGCAGGCGGTGCTGATCGCCCGTCACCAGCTGTTCAGCTGGCTGAAGTTCCACAATACCTATCACGGGCTGATCCTGCCCGGCCTGTCGGCGCCCTTCGGCGTGTTCCTGATGACGCAGTATTTTCGCGCCATCCCGAAGGAGCTCGACGAGGCGGCACTGCTCGACAATGCAAGCCGCTTCAAGATCTTCTGGAAAGTGCTTCTGCCGCTGACGGTTCCGGCGCAGGCGACGCTCGGCATCTTCACCTTCCTCGGCGCTTGGAACGATTACTTCTGGCCGCTGATCTCGGGCACCAAGAAGGAAATGTATACGCTGACGGTCGGCATCGCCTCGACACAGACCAATTTCGCGCAGTCGGAAGGCCTCGGCTTTCTGATGTCGCAGGCGGTCTTTGCCAGCGCGCCGATCCTCGTTCTCTACCTGTTTTTCCAGAAATACATCGTGACGGCAGTCTCCGGCGCCGCCGTGCGCTGAGGCTAGACGCGATGACGTCGCAACCGGCTTCCGGGGAGGAGGCCAGCCAAAGGGGCAAAGCCCCGAAGAGGAGGAGAAGGGCATGACACATCATTTGAGGAAATACATGCTGGCGGCGGCGTCCGTGATCGCGCTCGTCGGCGCGTCGCCGGCATTCGCCGCGACCGAGCTCACGGTGCAGCGCTTCTTCGGCGCCTGCGATGCCGATTGGGGCAAGAACACCGATGTCAGCAAGGCGGTCGGCGAGTGCGGCATCATCACCTCGCTGATCAATAAGTTCAACGCCGACAATCCGGATGTGCACGTTACAGTGACCACGGTCGAATGGCCGGGGTATGACCAGTTGACCGCGCAGTTTGCCGCCGGCGATCCGCCCGATATCGTCACCATCCACCAGTCGGTTCTCGCGGACTATCAGAGCAAGGGCCTGATTATGCCGCTCGACGACGTGCTGAAGTCCGTCGGCGTCGCGCCGACCGATTTCACCGACGCCAGCCTCGGCGGCGTGACCAAAGACGGCAAGATCTACGGCCTGCCGATCGACAACTGGACCATGCTCTACCACATCAACATGGACCTCTTCAAAAAGGCGGAACTGGTCAACGCCGACGGCACGCCGAAGCTGCCGACCAGCCCGGAAGAGCTTCTGGCGCAGGCCAAGCAGTTCAAGGAAAAGACCGGCAAGCCTTACTTCGTTCAGAACCTCGCCAACGAAGTCGCGCTCTACACGCGCAACCTCTACACCTATCTCTTCCAGCAGGATTCCGCCTTCTTCGCCGATCCGAAGCAGGTGAAGATCAATACGCCCGAGGCCAAGAAGGTCCTCGAGATGTACAAGGCGATCTATGACAATGGCGACACGGTCAAGGATCTCGACTACGCCGCCAGCATCAATGCCTTCCTCGCTGGCGAAGGCGGCGTGCACCTGAACGGCACTTGGGTGATCGGCGATTACAACGCCTCGTCCGAGACGGCGGGCACTGCGCTCAACAAGGGCGGCTACGCCGTCTACCCGTATCCGCAGCTCTTCGCCGGCAAGAAGGCGCAGTATGCGGATGGCCACAGCTGGGCCGTCTCGACCAAGGATCGCTCCGATGAGGAAAATGCCGCGATCGGCAAGTTCCTGAAGTTCTTCCACGACAACGATTTCGACTGGTCGCGCACCGGCCACCTGCCGGCGGTCAAGGCCGTTCTCGACTCCAAGGAGTTCAAGGCGCTGCCGCACCGCGACACGATCGCCTCGATCGCAACGCTCGGTACCGCATTGCCCTCGACCGTCCAGCGTCAGTTCGCGATCCAGGACATCATCGGCCAGGAAATGAGCGCCGCGATTACCGGTCAGAAGGACGTCGACGCCGCCCTTACCGACATGGAGTCGCGCATCAACGAGTTGCTTGCCAACATCTAAGGCTCACTCTCTCCCGAGCCGAAGAGCAGATGCCCGCCGCAGGTCTCGCGGCGGGCATTTTCATTTCTGCTGTTATTTACCGAGGCCGACCTTGCCGTCCTCGTAAATCCGAACCTTGACGTCCTCGTAGGAGTGAAGCGTCGGGTGCGAAGTTTCGAGATCGTGGTGCTGGGTTGCCGTGATGACCAGAACATCGGAGCCGGCGGCTTCGCCTGCCAGGATGCCCGCCTGAACATCTTCGAACACCAGGCATTCGCTCGGGCTGAAGCCCAGGCGTTCGGCGCCCAGGATGTAGCATTGTGGATTGGGCTTGCCGATCTCGACATCCTCGGCAGTCACGATGAATTTCGGGATCGGCAGGCCCGCGGCTTCCAGGCGCTTATGCGCAAGCCGAAGCGGCGACGAAGTGACGATCGCCCAGCGGTCAGTCGGCAGCGCGGCCAGAAATGCGGCAGCGCCAGGCAGCGCGAAAACACCTTCGACGTCATTGATCTCGGCTTCGGTGATGGCGGCGGCTTCCGCGACCGGATCAACACCCGGCAGGTTAAGCTTGGCGATCGTATCGACGCCGCGCGCGCCGTGCATGGTCGGAAGGAATGCCTCGACATCAAGCCCCTGCCGTGCGGCCCATGCGCCCCAGACGCGCTCGGCGGCGAGAAGGGAGCTCAGGATCGTGCCATCCATGTCAAAAAGGAAGGCGGAGTAGGGGCGGTCGAAGCAGGAAGGCGTGGTATCCGACAATGGACGAGCTTTCTCATCTGTGACGGACAAACGTGCTCGCCCGTCTTCGTTTTCTTGCCAGCGGGGATACCTGATCCGCCCCGACATTGAAACAGTCCAGAAAGAGAAAACCCGACCTCCAAGCCCGGATCAGTGTAGATCCAGGCTGAGTTGCTGCCCCTTGATCTTGGGGAGCGGCAGGCCGATTTCGATCTTGCCGAAGACGCGGCGGCGGCGTTCGGCATCGCGCTCTCGCTCCGCCCGCGACGCGGCCACGACCGCCAATGCGTTTGCTATGACTTCCTCAGTTCTTGTCATACGCTTACCTCGCTATTTGTTCTTGTTATGTTCTATTTTTAGAAGAACGTCAAGAGCGGTCAGCTTGAGCACGCTTTGCGAGGGATTGGCTGCGGAGATACGCCACGTGTATCACCGGGATTTACAGGGCTTATTGTTTGCCTTCGGGATGCGTCGCATCCTTCAGATCCGCGAGGCCACGGTATCCATCCTTGCTGCCGACGGATGCGGCGGCATTGAAGATGCGCTCGGCGTCTCCGTACATCTGCAGGTTCAGGTAGCTGTAGCCCCTGAGAACCATCAGGTCGATGCGTTCCTGCTGCAGTTGCGCGCGCTGGTCGAGATAGACAAGCGCTTCGCGGTAGCGCTTCGCGGTGAAAGCGGCCAGAGCGCGATCGGCGAGGATGGAAACCTGGAGTTCCGCTGCTCGCTGCCGGGTCTGCGGCGCCTTGGTTGCGGCGACAGCGGCATTGTTGGAGAGCCCGGCGCGCAGATAGGCAAGGCTCTGTCCATAGGCCGCGTCCTCGCGGACTTTGCGGGTCGGGCTGGCGAGTGCCGCCTCGAACGCCTCGACGGCCTCCATCGGACGGTTCAGGTCCATCAGGCACCAGCCACGGGTCAGCGCGCTTTGGGGATCGAGCAGCCGCGCATCGACCGTCGTCGAACAACCGCGGACCTGGCGCGCGCTACGCGTGGCAGGGGCGGGGCGCGACGCCTGCTGAATCGCCTCTGCTTGTCGCGGCACGGGGCGCTGGGCCGGAGCGGCTGCAGCCATTACGGGGGCGGGCTCAGCGATCACCTGCGGCTGGTAGGTCTGTGTCTGCGTCTGCGGCGCCTGGACCTGTTGCGGCTGGACTTGCTGAAGCTGTGGAGCCTGGCCGGGTCCGGGAAGGGGTGTGCGCACTTGCGGAGTCAGGGCCGAGGTTTCGCCGAGTTGCGCGATGCGCGCCGAGCGTCCGGCCCACAGGCGCTGCACTTCCGCGACGCCCCGGTGGTCGTTCAGTTGCTCGCGCGTGATCACCAGACCATATGCCGAGGGTTCGTCATCCGGTTTCCAGCGCAGCGCCGTTTCAAACCAGCGCGCAGCCGTCTGCGGCTGATTGAGCGAGCGCGCGTACCAGCCGAATTGCTGCGCTGTCGGCACGTATTTCTGCGCGATGATTTCGGTTGCGATGCGGCTCAGCACCTCCTCGGGAATATTCGCCGGCGGCTGCAGCCCCATGAGGTTGGCGGTGGCGGCGAGATAGGTCGCGGTCGCATCCTTGGAATCGCCGCGCCACTTGTACATGACGTCTTCGGCTTCCTGTTCCTTCTTCTCCGCGATCAGCGCCAAGGCGAGGCCTTGCGAAGCGCTGGCGGAATCTTCCTTTGCGCGCGCGGCACGGAACCACTTTTCCGCGTCGGCGTAATTCTCGCGTCGCAGGTGATACCAGCCGAGCAGCAGATTGTCGGAGGCGAGCCCTTGTGTCTCCGCCAGCCGCTGCACCAGCGTCAGGTAGTCGGGCGATACGGCGAGGTCGGGATTGGCATTGCCGGCGGCGACGAAATTGCGCGCGAGGTCGTTGCGAATGCTGTCGAATTCACGACCGCCGTTTCCATCCGGTCGCTCAAGCCCGAGGAGAACCTGCATCGGCGCATATGGCAACAGGCCGGACGCCTTTTGCATGGTCGCCAGACGCTCCTGCGGATTGGTGCAGGCCTTCAGAATGTAGGTATAGGCGTCTTGCGCCCGCTGCATACGATCCGTGCGGGCGAACGCTTCCGCCACGCGCCACAGCACGTCGATATCGGCGCAGGTGAGCAGGCTTGGCGTCGCCGCGCCGATCTGCACGACGGTCGCGTACTGCTTCAGATCGGAGGCATTGACCAGGCGTGCACGCGCTTCCGCGACGTCCAGGCGGTCAAGCAGATCGGCCGGCGGTTGCCAGCCGGCTTCGGCGGCCTGCCGGTCGGCGATCGACTTGCGAAGTTCGGCGTAGCGGCCCTCGGAATAGAGCTGCCACATGGCCTCAAGCTGCTTGTCGCCGCTTTGCGGAACGGCGAGCGGATCCGCCGGAGGCACCCAGTTCGGATAGAGCGCCTGAAGGCGCGATATCTCGGCCTGCAACCGCGCCTTGTCGCCACGGCTCGCGAAATAGCGAAGCGCGCTTTCGTCGACCTTTGGCGCCGCAGGCTGGGCGTTCGTAGGCGCGGAGGCTGGTCTCTGCGCTGCCGGCTGTTGCGGCTGCGGCTGTGCTTGGGCGACGGCGTCTGGCTGCGGGGCGGCGGGTTCGCCTTGCGGCTGCGCGTTGATCGGGGCTTGCGCGCCTGCCGTTGCCTGTATCTGCTCGGCGATCGACTGCATGTCCGCCGGCTGCTTGGGTGGACCGTCAGGTCCACTGATCCGGCCCATCAGCATCAGCTGAGGCGCCGCCGCGGGCTGGTTGAGGCCGAGCATATCCTGAATGGCGGCGCGATCTTTCAGCGCGGTGACAAGACCTGCCACCACCACTGCGACCGACACTGCGACAAGCGAGGATTTCAAAGGCACTCTGGATGTTTCTCCGCGACGAAGGCCAACCCCAGGAGTTGAAGGGTCGATGGATAGTAGAGCGATGGCGCGAACTGCCGGGACGACGCGGGCAGCTTCGTTCCTTGTGCTACACAGGCCACAACATCGTTAACAATTCGATAACCAGCGTCACCAAGTGATTGTTTCGGCTGGCCGTCCTTCAGGTTGATCGTTGCCGGCGCACCATTGCCGGCGGTCATTCCCGACGATAATCGTAAGAGCAGTTCCTTGTCCGAAACTCCCGCCCGGGCGAGATAGAGCGGAATGCGGATGGCGTTGTAGCCGAACTCGGCATCGAAACCCTCGGCCGGTTGCGGCTGACGGTGAAGGCTCACCCAATCTGCCGGCAGCTTGCGTGGTCCGAACTGCATGGTGCGCAGCAACGTCAATCCGTCCTCGGTTAGCGCACCCCACGCGTCGGAAGGGGCGAGCAGCGCCATGACGGGAATGGCCTCGTAGATCCAGTAGGAGGGGTTGATGACCGGGCCATCCTTGCGGCCGGGAGCGTTGAAGCCCTCGACACCGGGAAGCAGGATCGTGCGCCCGCCCGATTTGACGACGGCGTTGGCCAAAAGCGCGTTGGCGATCTTGGCGGCGGCTTCGAGGTAGTCGTTGTTCTTCCAGGCAGAGCCTGCCAGCGCCAGCGCATAGGCGATCAGCATGTCGCCATCGGATGCGTTGTTGGCGTCGGTGACATGTGGCTTGGCCGATGGATCCCATTTCCAGACGGCAAGTCCGTCGTCGCGCAGCAGCAACTCGGTCCGGGTAAAATACCAGATCTGCTCGAAATCGGCCTGGTCGTTTGCGAGATAGGCGAGCCACATGCCGTAGCCCTGGCCCTCGCTATGGCTGATATTGCCGTTCGCATTGTCGATGATCCGACCGGTGGGGTCGAGGAACTTCGCCTTGTAGGCACTCCACGACGCGGCATCGATCTTCGCCGTCTGCGCGGATGCGGGCTGCTGCAAGCCAAGCAGCGATGCGAGCGCCACCGCCACCATTATCGTCAGCCACCCCCTCATTGCCGGCGGCCCAGTCTTCCAAGCATGCCAGCCGTGGCAACACCGATCAGCAGCGACAAGACGACGAGCAGCACCGCGTAGGACAAGACGTTGGTCGAGAGCCAGTTCGCCGCGATCAGTCGATAGTTGGCGAAGGTCCAGCTCTCCGTCGCGATGAAATCAAAACGGCTGACCGGCACGGTATCGATCTTGCCGGTCGCGGCCGAATAAGTCGTCACGTGGCCCTCGATCTCGGGCCAGTTCAGCTGTGACGTCATGGCATTAGCACCTTCCCTGAGGTCTTTCGCGGATGGTGCCGTCACGATCGTCCAGGTGCCGTTACCTGCTGTATTCGCGCCTTGGGCGATCAGGAAGCTGTTCGTGTTGGAGGGCGTAAACACCTGCTCGGCGCCGGGTATGAATTGCAGCGTGCTCAGCGAAATATCGAAGTTGCGACGCAGCCATTCCTGGAAGGAGGTGATCTGGCCCTGCCAGACGCCGCCGCTCACCTTGGAGCGCCATTCGTCGAACATAACGTTGGTCTCGCTGGGCGTCGTCTGCGTCGCGGCGAGCGGCCGCCATGTTGCCTGGCTGGTCGTCGCGATGTTGAGCTGCGAGAGAACCGCCTGCGGCATCTGCGAGATGGAGCCGACGAAGATTGCGTCGCGTTCGCCGATCGCGCCCGGAGAAGCGGCGGGTTCGACGTCGATCGGCCGACCAGCCATCAAGGCCATCTGGCCGAGCACGGTTGCCGTGGCGGAGAGCGTGTCGGGGTCCACGCGGTCGATGAAGAGCGGTGTCGGGGAGGCGGCACGGCTGTAGGGGTAACCTGTGCCGGCGAGTGCTGCCAGATTGGGGCGTTGGCCAACCCGGGCGAAGTCGGGCATGTGAAACTCGCTGGTGTCGAACAGCGCGAAGCGCGGTCCCGCGCCGGCAGCCGTTCCCGGCACGCACACATTGTCCTCATCCGTCTGCAGGATGGTTTCGATGGATACCGAATTCAAGCCGGGCTTGAAATGTCGCATCGTCACGCGGATTGGCAGATGGCGATAGATGCCGCCGCCTTTCGTGGTGATTGGTAGCGTTGAGGCGATGTTGCCGTTGACGTAGACATCGATATGGCTGCCCGGCAGCACGGTCTGCGTATAGGCGGCGTCGAGCAGCACCGTCGCCTCGCCATAGGCGTTGGCGTAAAAGTCGGCCGGGACAGCGATGTTGAAGGTCGTACGGAAGCGGCGGCCAGAGAACTCGGTCGATTTGACACCCAACTGTGAGAAGGCGATCGTCCTGTCTGAAAAGATAAGCGGCGCGTCAGGCGCGGTCCACCGCTGCGTGGCCAGCGCGTCTCGGCGCACCGTAACGGCACGATCGGTGGTGGAGACGATGGTCTCGATGGCTGTTGCTATGGCCGGCCAGGATGGTCCCGTAATCAAAAGAACAGTCTGGCCGGAGCGTGGATCGGTTGCGAAGGTCGCGAGCGGTGCCGTCTGCGCGGCGACCGGCACGGCAAACAGCGGCTGCAATTCGCTGGGCGTGCCAACCACGACCGTCATCCGGCCAGGAGACGAGGCGGGCAGGGAACCACTCGTAAACGACATGGTCTGGTTCGGCATGCCGCTCAGGATCGAGAGACCCTGCACCAGCCTCAGGAGCGGCTTCGTGGTTCCCGGCTGCTCGAGCGCGGGCACGACGAAATTGAACGCGGTCTGGCCGGCGCCGTCCACGCCGATCGCGCGGATGGCGTCGGTGCTGGAGAACTTCGCCGCCTCTTCGCCGACGAAGGTCAAATAGGTCTGCGAGGGGTCGATATCCGACCAGAGCTCGTAGGTCGATTGCACGGTGCAATCGGTGCGGTGGCGTTGCTTTGCTTCGATCGTGAGCAGGTTAGCCCCCGGCTGCAGCAGACGCGGCGGGATGCTCAGGGAGACGGTGGACGCTCCATCAGGCGAGCCGACGGGCTGCTCTCCGATGACCCTGTTGTTGATCAGGATCGTGAATTGCGAGCTCTCCGGCGCGACGACGATGGCGTTCTGGTAGGTGAAGTTGAAGGTTGCCTGTGCCGCTGCCTGCTCCGGCGTCAGGTAGACAGACCACGACTTGCGGTCATATTCGCCGTCCAGCCCCAGCTTTGCGAAAGGCACGACGTAGCGGCGCGATGTGCCGGGAGGTAGCGGAGCGGGAGCCGTCGCGGTTGCCGGTTTCTGCGGCGGCTGTGCTGCTGGTGTTGCAGCCTGCCCTGCTGGCGGCGGCGATGCTGGCCTTGGCTGCGTGGCGGGTGCGTCAGCCTGCGCTGGCGGAGATGCTGGTTGTTGCGCGCTCGGTGTCGCGGGAGTGACGGCAAAAGGCTGCAGAGGTGTCACGGCTGACGGCGGGGCGGCGGGTGCGGGTGTCGCGGGCGGCTGTGTTGCAACTGCCGGCGCCGGCGTTGTTGTTGGAGCGGAGGCAGGGGGCGTCGCCGGAAGCGTCAAGCGCGGCACGGCGGGAATCGCCTCCGGCGGACGTTCGCCCGACATGTCGAAGGGCGACGTCTGCGCGTAGGCCAGCGCCGTGGCAGCAAGCAGGAAGCCCAGGGATGTGGCGATCTTGCGCATCAGCCATTCACCTTCGAGACTTGCCGCTGCTCTTCACGCTCCGGCCGCATGCTGCGGAAGAAATAGACGAGACCTCGGCTCGTTTGGTAAAAAGCAAGGCCGACAAACCAGATCGTTCCGCGGATCAGGCCGGGGTTGCGGCGACGGCCTTCCTGGAATTGCGTCCACTGTGCCGAGTTCGCAAACATCAGGTCGGCGATCAGGCGGTGATCCAGCGCGCTCTTCGGGACATACTGGCAGCCGACGGCAAGCAGCCCGTCCGTCGGCTGGATGTTGCGCACCACCAGCGGTAGCGTTTCGAGATCGGCGCCGCTGAAGGGACGGAAACGAACTTCGCCTTCCACGCCGACCAGCGACTGCTCCAACTCCTTGTCGAACACATGCAGGCGGGCGCCGTGGACCGATACATCCTCGATCGACGCTGTGTACCACTTGCCATTGATGCCGAACTCCGCCCGACGGTTGACGCGCACGCGGCGCGACGAGGCGCGTTCGCCGCGTTCCGACACGACGCCTAGCGCGCAGCCCGCCATGATCAGGTTGATCAGGTTCCAGCCGCCGACGACGAGCGTGACGTCGGCCTTATAAGGCTCGGTATAGATGCGGTAGATGGTGACGATTAGCGCGATGATCTGCACCGCGAAGATGACGAAGAAAGGACGGCTGATTTCCGACAGGCGGCTGACGGCAATCGACTCGTCCTTGGCGGTCACCTTGAAGGTCGGCTTTCTTGGATTGAGCATGACGGAGATCACCGCCGGCAGCAGATGGACCGTCTGCACATACTCGTAGAGTTCCGAGATCCAGGGCCAGCGGAACGAACCGTAGAGGTAGTTCTGCATGATCAGGTTCACGAGCATGTAGGCGAGCGTATAGGCCAGGAACTCGCCGCCGGAGGCGGTGAAGATCTCGAGGTCGAAGAACAGGTAGCAGAGTGGAGCGAACAGGAAGACCGTGCGCGGGAAGGGGAACAGCCAGAACAGCGTGGACGACATGTAGCAGAAGCGCTGTGGTATCGTCAGCCCGCGCTTGAGCAGCGGGAAGCGGAACCTGAGGATCTGCATCATGCCCTGCGCCCAGCGGCTGCGCTGGCCGATGAAGCTCGCGAACGTCGCAGGCTGCAGGCCGGCAATCAGCGGCTTGTCGACATAGATGCTGTTCCAGCCGCTTCCGTGCAGCGCAAGTGCCGTCTCGCAGTCCTCGGTGATGCTGATGCCGCTGAAACCGTTTTGCGATTCCAGCGCCTTGCGGCTCAAAACCGCCGCAGAGCCGCAGAAGAAGGCCGCGTTCCACTTGTCGAGCCCACGCTGAATGATGCCGTAGAACATCTCGTTCTCGCTCGGCATGTTGTCGAAGGTGCGCAAATTGCGCTCCAGCGGATCGGGATTAATGAAGAAGTGCGGCGTCTGCACTAGGAAAAGCTTCGGATCGTCGTCGAAATAGCCGACAGTCTCGAGCAGGAAGTCGCGCGCAGGTGCGTGGTCGGCATCGAAAACCGCGATTAGCTCGCCGGTCGAATGCTGCATGCCGTTGTTCAGATTGCCGGCCTTGGCGTGCTCGTTGCGCTCGCGCGTGAGGTAGCGGACGCCGATTTCCTCGCAGAGCTGCTTCAGTTCATTGTGGCGCGCGACGGCTGCCTGCGCCTCCAGCAGCTTGTTCGAGTTGCGCTTCTGCACGGTACCGCCGTCGTCAAGCAGCCAGACGGTCAGCTTGTCCGCTGGATAGTCCATTGCTTTCGCGGCCGAGAGCGTGTTGGCGAGAAGGTGGGAATCCTCGTTATAGGTCGGCACGAAGACGTCGACATGCGGGAAACGCTGGAGCTTTCCCACGCGCGAAGGACGTGGCGGCAAGGGTGTGGCGACGATGAAGAGGCTGAGCGCCAGCATGGCGACGCTGTACATTTCTGCGAGATAGAGCAGCAGGCCGGGAATGAAGTTCTCAGGCTGGTTCACCGGGGGCAAGGTGCTGGTCGTTCGCCAATAGACATAGCGCATGACGATCGCAGTACCGAAGGCGAGCGCGATCAGGCGCCACGTGCCTTCACCCTTGAGCCCCTTGATGATCGCCATGACCGCGACCACGGTGATGCTGGCGATCAGCTGTGCCTGCAAATTCACCGGCAGGGTCACCAGCGCGACCACACAGATCGCAACCACTGCCCAGATCAAGATGCTGCGGGCCTTATGCATCGGCTTTCCTTCAAAGGCATTGCGCCAGTTACCGTTTCCGGTGCCGGCCTAGCTGATCGTCATCTCTGGCAGGCGGCACTTGCCACCGTGTTGCCGATGCATTCGGGCGAGGGCACGTTCACGCCGCTCGCGGTCATCGTCTGTTGCGGGGCTTGCTGGTAGGTGGGCGCATTGGGCAAAGCGGGTGCACCCATCGGAGCTTGCGGCAGGTTTTCGGAAAGGTCAGGTCCCGGCACGCGAGGGCCGATCGCTTGCGGCAAGGCCGGCGCCACAGGCGCTGTGACGGCAGGGCGAACCGCTGCGCGGCGCGCCGGTGCTGGGCGCGAAAAAGTCTGCGTCGGGGCCGGTTCGTAGCCGATCGGCATCGGCGTTGAGCGATAGCCGCCTTCGTCGGGATAGATCGGGTTTCCGGGACGCCCGACGGTCGGGTCGCCACCTTGCATCGTGCCGTAGGGGTTCCAGATCTCGCCGTTGAAGGTGCCGATGACGGTATATCCGTACATCACGCCCAGCAACTGGCGCTCGGTTGCGCGCGCATCACATAGGCGCAGGCGAACCTGGATCATGCCGAAATTGCGGGCCTGCGTCTGGTCCGAACGGCTGGAGCGGATCTGCTGCCAGCCATACACACAGGTGTCGCCGTTGTGGCTGGTGCCGGAGGCATAGCCGAAGGGGCCATAGCTGTTCTGCAGGAACGTCGCGGAGCGCGCCATCCGCACACCGGGGATGGCCGTCGCCATCTCGCGCGCAATAGCGCTCTCGTTGACCATCTTGTAGGTGGAGTTCCCGGCGCCCGGATTTTCGCCGCGCCCGCCGAGAAACTGCACCTTGAGAAAGTTCTGGCCGGGAACCGAGGACGAGGTGAACAGCGAAATCGACTGATCGACGCCATTCCCGCGCTTCTGCTCGACGACGCTCACGATGGAGGGTCCACCGGGTGGCGGCAGGACAAGCGCTTTCTCGCTCGCGATTGTTTCAGCGGCGCTCGGTTGTCTGATATTTCCAGTCGATGTGCAGCCGGCAGCAAGACCAGCCAACCCCGCAAGGGCCATCAATCTTAGCAAACCCATGTTTCCGATCGCCGCAATCGTATTTCCCCGTATCCGGCGCAATTTTGGCAACCGGACTTCGAATCAACGACCAGACGGCCGTTAATCATTCTAAACGACGGATATGGTTAACCAATCGTTAATTTACGGATCATTGAGGTAGTGGCGATTGGGTTCGCGAACACAAAAAGTTGCTTGCGTCGATACGCCGCCATCCGGGTCGTAAGGCTCGGCCTTCCCGCACGTTGAGGCGACTAAATTAGGCTCGGATAATAACAAAGACAAAAAGATACTTTAGGGCGGTTTCTGGCCGCCCAAAATTCTATTTTCTAGACTGCGAAGCACGCAGGGCTATCCGTGCCTGTGGTCAATCGAAGGCCATTCATGAACATGCTTCATGGCCTTATGCGGATTTCGGCATCTTAACATGTTCGGACCGAGCTGTTACGTAAATGCTAAGGCCGAGCTCCGGCTCCGGTCGGCTGTTAAATACGGGATATAAAAACGAAAAATCGGAAGCAGATGCGAAGTGGCAGCTGTTTCCTCATCGACGTGCGCAGGTTCTTCGAGGCAGGCGAGCGACTAACGGAATTCGTTTGGTTGCTTGTGGATGGGGTCTCGCACGCCAATTTCACAACGGAATAAAGCTTGGCGGAGGAGCCAAGGGGAGGAGGGAACCAAGGTTGCTCGGTTGAATCGAGCCCAAGTAAAGGCGAATAAAAGTGCAAAATAAAAATCAGCGGCATTTTTCCACCGTTCGCAGCGGCGTGCTTGTAGCGGCTGTATCGATATTCATGTCTTCCGCGGCAATGGCCCAGCAGGCCGAGGCCCCACCGCCTCCATCCGTCACAACCGTGAATGTTGCCGCAAGCTCGGTCCCGCTCAGCTATGAATATGCTGCTCGCATCTCGGCGTTTCGTCAGACGGAAGTGCGCGCTCGCGTGAGCGGTATCCTGCTGAAGCGTAATTTCGTCGAAGGCGCTCAGGTCAAGGCCGGCGATGTGCTGTTTCTCATCGATCCTGCGCCCTATGAAGCGGCACTGATGCAGGCGCAGGCCGGATTGAAGCAGGCTCAGGCCCAGCTCGGCCAGGGCATTCGCGAGGAAAAGCGTAACATCAGCCTCTTCGATCAGAATGTCGGCAGCCAGAAGAGTCGCGACGACGCGATTTCCGCGCGCGAACTTGCCGAAGCGGCTGTCGCTTCCGCCGAAGCCCAGGTCAAGACCGCCGAACTCAACCTCGGCTACACCAAGGTGACTGCGCCGATTGGCGGCATTACGAGCCTTGAACAGGTTTCCGAAGGCAGCCTGATCAGCACTGATTCCAGCCTGCTGACCAACATCACCCAACTGGACCCGGTTTACGTCAATTTCTCCTTCTCGGATTCCGAGGCACGGGAAATCCGCCATCTCATCGATCTGATGAAGAGCAAGGGCCAGGAGCAGAAGCTGCGCGTCAAGCTGACGTTTGGCGATGGCTCGACCTATGACCACGAGGGATCTGTCGACTTCACGTCGGCCACCGTCGACGTCAATACGGGCACCATTCAGGCACGTGCGATCATCGACAATCCCGATCGCCAGCTCATCCCGGGCCAGTTTGTACGCGCGACAGTGAGTGGCGTGACTGCCGATGACGCGATCGTCATCCCGGAGATAGCGTTGATGCAGGGCCCGCAGGGTCAGTTCGTCTATACCGTCGGCAAGGACGGCAAGGCCAAGATCAACGCGGTAACGCTCGGCCAGAAGGTCGGCAGCAACTGGATCATCAATTCGGGCCTCGATGCCGGCGACCAGCTGATCACAGAAGGCATCATCAAGGTACGTCCGGGCTCGGCCGTCAACGCGACGGCTGAAGCGGCTGCTGCCGATGCCGGCAAGGATACGAAAGAGACGGCGGCCAACTGATGGGTAACAGGTTCTTTATCGACCGGCCGGTCTTCGCGGCGGTCATTTCCATTGTCATCGTTCTGGCGGGCCTTCTGGCCCTGCGGGCGCTGCCTATCGCGCAATATCCCGAACTGGTGCCGCCGCAGGTCGTCGTTACGGCGAACTATCCCGGCGCCAGCGCGGAAACTGTCGCGCAGACCGTTGCCGCTCCGCTGGAGCAACAGATCAACGGCGTCGAGAACATGCTCTACATGCAATCGACGAACTCCAACAGCGGCACCATGCAGATCACGGTGACGTTCGCGCTTGGCACGGATCCCGACCAGGCCGCGATCAACGTGAACAACCGTGTCCAGCGTGCGACTTCGACCTTGCCACAGGAAGTGACCCGTCAGGGTGTCGTTGTCGCCAAGCGCTCGAACTCCATTCTCGCTTTCGTGGCGATGTTCTCCAACAACACGCAGTATGACCGCGCCTATGTCGGCAACTACGCGCTCTTGAACGTCATCGACGATCTCAAGCGTCTTCCCGGCATCGGCGATGTCAACGTGCTCGGTGATATCGACTATTCCATGCGCGTCTGGCTTCGACCAGACAAGATGGCGCAGTACGGCCTGACGCCGAGCGACGTGTCGGCGGCCATCCAGGAGCAGAACTCGCAGTTCGCGGCCGGCCGTTTCGGCGATCAGCCGAGCGCCACCGGACAGCCCTTTACCTACAGCGTTTCCACGCAGGGTCGCCTGGCTGACCCGGAAGCCTTTGGTGACATCATCCTGCGCTCGACCAGCAATGCAGCGACGCTGCGGCTGAAGGATGTCGCTCGCATCGAGCTGGGTACCAAGAGCTATTCGGTACAGAGCAGCCTCAATGGCACGCCGGCCGTTCCGATCGCAGTTTATCTGCAGCCGGGCGCCAATGCCTTGAACACGATGGAAGCGCTTTCGACGCGCCTGGCTGAACTGAAGAAGTCGTTCCCTGACGGTATCGACTATCGCATTCCTTACGATACGACGAAGTTCATCCAGGTCTCGATCGAAGAGGTCATTCACACCTTCTTCGAAGCAATCGCCCTCGTGGTCATTGTGGTGTTCCTGTTCCTGCAGAACTGGAGAGCAACGCTTATCCCTGTGATCGCGGTTCCGATCTCGATCATTGGTACCTTCGCCGGCATGTATCTGCTCGGTTTTTCGATCAACCTGCTGACGCTATTCGGCCTGGTGCTGGCGATCGGTATCGTCGTGGACGACGCCATCGTGGTTCTGGAAAACGTCGAACGCCTGATGACGGTAGACAAGCTGCCGCCCAAGGACGCGGCTATCAAGGCCATGGGCGAAGTCACGGGACCGGTTGTCGCAATCGTGCTCGTGCTGTGCTCGGTCTTCATCCCGGTCTCTTTCATGGGCGGGCTTGCGGGTCAGATGTACAAGCAGTTCGCCGTCACGATCGCCATCTCGGTGATCCTGTCCGGCATCGTGGCCTTGACGTTGACGCCGGCGCTCTGCGGGCTGATCCTGAAGCCGGGTCATCATGAGCCGGCGCTGCCGTTCCGCGTGTTCAACCGCGCCTTTGACCGTCTGACGTCGGGCTATACGGCGGGCGTTCGCTTCTTCGTCAAGCGTTTCGCCATCGGTCTCGTCCTCGTCGGCGCTCTGCTTGGCGCGACCGCCTACCTCTTCTACACCCTCCCGGGATCGCTCGTTCCCAACGAAGACCAGGGCTGGGTGCTGCAGGTTGCCGTACTTCCGCCGGCAGCAGCGCTTCCGCGCACCGAAGCAGTCATGAACCAGGTGGTCGAAAACACTTCGAAGCTTGAAGGCGTTCACGACGTCTTCGCGGTCTCCGGCTACGATATCCTCGCCGGCGGCATCAAGAGCAGCGCAGGTGTGTCCTTCATCATTCTCGATGACTGGAAGGAGCGCACCACCGCGGCGCTGGATGCCCGTAACATGGCGGGGCCGATCATCGGCGCCAATAGCGATATCAAGGATGGGATGGTTCTCGCCTTCAACCCGCCGCCGATCCAGGGCTTGAGCACCACGGGTGGTTTCGAAGCCTATGTTCAGGACCGTGGCGGCAACGGCATCGCGAACCTTGCCGAACAGGCGAATGCTCTCGTGGCCGCGGCTTCGAAGCGCCCTGAACTGACCGCCGTGCGCACCACTTTCGATGCCAGCGTTCCGCAGTACCATGCGGATCTCGATCGCGAGAAGGCAAAGGCGCTCGACGTGCCGATCAACACGGTGTTCGATGCCATGCAGGCCACGTTCGGTAGCCTCTATGTCAACGACTTCACGCTCTATGGCCGCAACTACCAGGTCAATCTGCAGTCGGAATCTGCTTTCCGGCAGTCGCCAGACGATCTCCGTCAGGTCTTCGTCCGCTCGAACAATGGTAGCATGATCCCGCTGGATGCGCTGGTGAAGGTCACGCGCATCATCGGCCCCGACCAGGTCGAACGCTTCAACGCGTTCAACTCGGCCAAGGTCACCGGCAACCCGGCTCCTGGCTACACCTCGGGTGACGCCATCCGCGCATTGCAGGAGGTCGCGAGTGAGACCCTTCCGGCAAGCTACCAGATCGCCTGGACAGGTTCGGCCTACCAGGAACTGGCAACGGGTGGCGCGGGAACGCAGGCGATGCTCTTCGGCATCATCATGGTGTTCCTCATCCTTGCCGCGCAGTACGAGAAGTGGACGCTGCCGCTGGCGGTTATCACGGCCATCCCGTTCGCGCTGTTCGGTGCACTGCTCGCAACGATGCTGCGCGGGCTGACCAACGACGTCTACTTCCAGATCGGCATGGTCACGCTGATCGGTCTGGCCGCCAAGAACGCCATCCTCATCGTCGAGTTTGCCGTTCTGAAGCGCCAGGAGGGACTGTCGGCCGGCGAGGCTGCGATCGAAGCCGCCCGCCTGCGTTTCCGTCCGATCGTCATGACGTCGCTGGCATTCATCCTGGGTGTCGTGCCGCTGGCCATCAGCACGGGCGCGGGCTCGGCCAGCCGTCACGCTATCGGAACCGGCGTTATCGGGGGCATGCTCGCGGCGACGTTCATCGCGACCTTCTTCATCCCGATGTTCTACCGCCTGATCGCCTGGAAGGCGCCGAAGCCTGCGGATAGCCCGCAAGCGGCTCCCGGCAACAACCCGGCGATCGTTCCCGGCGAGTAACAGCGGTCTTTCGAACAACGGGCCGGCGCGGACATGATGTCCACGCCGGCCCGAACTTTTTTTAGGCCTGAACCATTTCTGGGGCGGAGCGAACGTGCGATGGCGGTGTGCGGATCTTTTTAACGCCGCAACGCTAATATGCGCCCGTACACATGTTCTCTAACCCCCAGGGACCTTACATGAAGACGATTCTCGTCGGGGCGCTCCTCGCCGCCCTCATACCCGGCATCAGCCAGGCCAAGACGCTTGCATTCCCGAGCGACGCCCCCATCGCTCAGATCGCCATTCCGGATAGCTGGGAGCCCGAGGAAACGGAAACCGGGATTCAGGCGACGTCCGATGACTCGGCCATTTACCTCTCGATCGACGTCGCCGACGAAAAGAGCACGGACAAGGTCATCGACGATGCCATTGCCTTTCTTCAAAAGAACGGCGTGAAGGTCGATGGCTCGACGCAGAAGAAGTCCGATGAGCCGATCAACGGCATGGACATGACCAACTTCGACTGGACCGGCACCGACAATGACGGCGCCGTCAACATCGGCCTCTCGCTGCTCTCGCCGAAACCAGGCAAGCTCCTCGTCATCACCTATTGGGGTTCGCAGGGAACGCAGGAGGCGCATGGACCTGAACTGCAGGCGATCATCAGCTCCCTGAAACCTGCAGCCGAATAATATCGCGCGGGCACGGCTCTGCCGTGCCCGCCTTTTCCCCCGAGGTCACCGTGCGCTTCTTCAAATCCTGTATTCTACTTTCGCTTTCCGTGCTGTCGGCCGCGAGCCCGTCATGGGCCGACGCGTACAAGGCCGTCAGCAACACCGCCATGTCCGTTACCGGCGACATCTCGATGGACGACTTCAGCATCACCTTTGAAACGGGTGATGAGCTTTCGTTCTCCAATCTGGTTGCTGATCACTTCATGGTCGATGGCGAGCGCGTGCCGGCTTCCGTCTATCGCGTCGCCGATCCTTCGGATCCCGAGTTGCTGAACGGCAATCGTCTCTGCGGCTCCGGTCCGGTCACCTATGTCGCAAATTGGTCCGCCGGCGATGGCTTGTCCGCGATTGCGGTGTTCAACGGTCGGCATGCGCCGAAAAGCTCCGACGAAATGTGCGCGTCCTACACGTTCGAGGAAGGCGTCGAGGAGTGAGCGCGGCGACTCTGCCTAAAGCGGAACCGGTGCGGCGGGCACCACGTCGTACGGCACCTTGGCCTCATCGGCCGCGGCGATGAAGGCGAGGCGGGCATCTTCCGGCGACGCCTTGCCGATGGCCACGCCGTCGCACACTTCCAGGGCGGAAAAGTAGGCCTTGCCTTCAGCGACCGGCCATGCAGTGAAAAGCAGTTTGAGCGCTTCACGGGTACTCGTGACCGTATAAACGGCGCCACTGCGCCGGCAGGCGATCAGAACAGGGATCATCCATGGTCTCGTGTCCAACGCTCTATACCCCCTCGAAGCGCATTTGATTGGCGGCAGCCGTGCAACGTTGCCACCGCGCCCTTAACATATAGTATGTTCTTTATGCATCAAGCGTGGGCGCTCCGGTGCCGCGCATGAAAAAACCCGGTGCGAGGGGCTGCACCGGGCTTTTGGTTGGACTGCATTGGGCTTGCTGATCCAGCAACGCGGATTTCAAAACGTTGCGCAGTTAAAACCCTTCAGCTCAGAAAAGGTTCCCAAAGAAGATCGGGCGCAATTCTTGCCGATCTTTCGGTCAACGGTGCAACGGTGAACCCGTTATTCCTCGGCAACGCCGTTCATCAGCCCGTCGAATACTTCGAGCATGGCGTCGGCGATCGCCTGGCCGAGCGCATTGCCGGCCTGGCCGATCTCCGTGTCGTCCATGTCTCGCGCGGCAAGCGCAAGCGCCGTGCCCTGTTCGCTGACGATCAGCTTGGCGCGTTCGATCGCCCAAAGCGAGAAGTCGTTGCGGTTGTCGATCGTTACGGTTTCCGGTTCCATGGCCAATTCCTCTCATTCGCTTGCGCGCTTATTAGCCTCTTTGGCGGGAATATCGAAGCACAATCCTCGCTACGGCCACAACGCGCTCAGGTCATGAGTGGGTGGCTGGGTCGACGCTTGCCGCAGCCGCGGCAGGCGAGTGTGCCACATGATAACAGTCGAACCGTTAGTTTGGATCGAGGTTTTTCATGCCACGGCGCGTATGCCGCAGTTCAACGATCTGGCGCATCTGTGCCAGTCTAAGTTCCAGCGCTGTCCTGTCCATCGACGGGGGCAGCTTGCTGAGTTCATCCGCAAGGATATCAATCTCCTTGAGGAGGAACGGTAAATCGAAACCTTCATGTTCCATGTTTTCCGCCATGCCATTCATGCAAGCGATTCTTGCTTGCATCGATTTACATGCTTCGCTGTCACGGCTAGGCGAGTCTCGTTCAACGTTCTTAATATCCAATAAACTATAGCCATCAGCGTCCCGAAATGACACCTGATAGTGCCAGGAGAGCACGAACGCGCACGCTTTCCTACCCGGCACATGGTCCGGGGTGATAAACGCGTTCGAGCGGCCGAATGTCTCGACCGCTCGATGGCATTTGGGGATTGTGACGGGCTCAGCCAGTCCTGGCCCTAGTAGACGTCGCGCACGTAGCGCTTCTGGCGCTTCAGCTCGTTGACATAGCTGGTCGCAGCATCGGCCGAATGGCTGCCGTGGACAGCGATGATGTCGTGGAGGGCCTGGTCCACGTCGCGCGCCATTCGTGTCGCATCGCCGCAAACATAGAAATGCCCGCCTTCTTCCAGCCAGGCGTAGAGCGCCTTGCCGTTCTCGCGCATGCGGGTCTGCACGTAAATCTTTTCCTGCTGGTCGCGGGAAAAGGCCAGATCGAGCCGCGTCAGTAGCCCTGCGCTGCTCATCGCAGCCAACTCCTCTTCATAGATGAAATCGTCGGCCCGGTGCTGGTCGCCGAAGAACAGCCAGTTCCGTCCCGTGGCGCCGCGGGCCTGCCGCTCCTGCAGGAAGGCGCGAAAGGGCGCGATGCCGGTGCCGGGGCCGACCATGATGGCTGGGGCCGCATCATCTAGGGGCACGCGGAATGCCTTGTTCTGCGACACGAAAATGCCGGCCATGTCACCCTCCGCCCGATCCGCCAGATAGGTCGAGCAAACGCCGCCATGCTCGCGCCCGTTGGTGGTGTAGCGCACGCTAGCAATGGTCAGGTGCACGCGCCCTTCGGCCGCAAGCGGGCTCGAGGAGATCGAATAGGCGCGGTGCTGCAGCGGTTTCAGCAGGCCGACAAAATCGGCGGCGCTCATCGCGTTCTCGGGCAGCAATTGCAGGAGGTCGAGACTATCCTTGCCCCACAGCCAGCTCTCCAGCGCTTCCTTGTCGCCATGGCGCAGGATATGGCTGAGCTCTTCATGGCCGGCGCGCCGTTCGATCTCCGCGATCAGTTCACGCGACGGCGTGGAAATCTCGAAGCTGGTCGTCAGTTCCTGGCCCAGCGGCCGGGCGAGGCCGGCAACGGCTGCGTCCGCGTCAGCGCCCAGGCGCTCCAGAATGGCCGAAACAAGTGCCGTATTGTTCACCGGCATGACACCCAGGGCATCGCCCGCTTCATAGGCCAGTCCGCTATCGCCGAGATCGAACTCGAAATGCCGAATCTCCTTGGCGGATCGGATCCCCGAAAGCAACCGGTTGATGGCAAGGGTCGAGGGATAAGGCGACTTGCGGTTCCATTGCGATTTCTCGCGGGCAGGCAAGGCTGTCGCTTCGGTCGGCGCGGCCGGCTCTGTGGCTCCACCTTCGATCGCTGCTGCGACCGGCAGGGTCTCGCCCACCCAGGCCGATGCGGCATCCTCGTAATCCACGTCGCAATCCAGGCGGTTCGCCATCCGCTGGGCGCCGAGTTGCTCCAGCCGGGTGTCGATCAGCTTGCCCGCCTGGCAGAAGCCATCATAACCGGTGTCGCCGAGCGCCAGCACGCCGAAGTTCATGGCTTCCAGCCTCGGCGCGTTGTCCGCCGAAAGCGCCTCCCAGAAGAGCTGCGCATTATCAGGCATCTCGCCTTCGCCATAGGTGGAGACAACCACGATCACCCGCTTCATGGTCGCGAAGCGAGCCATGTCGATATCGTCGAGCGCCTCGACTGCCGGCTGCATCCCGGCAGCGCGGGCAGCAGTTGCCGCATCCATGGCGACACCCTCGGCATTGCCGGTCTGTGTGCCATAGAGGATATGCAGTGGGCTTGATGCCTGCTGCTGCGGCGCAGTTGCTGTGGCAGCAGTGCCGTCACCATCGATCGCCAGGCGAGAGTGGAGGCCAGCCAGGAAGCCGGAAAGCCAGGCGCGCTGGTCGCCATTGAAGGGGGCGTCTGCGGGGATATAGGGCACTTTCATCGTCACACTCGGCTGGTTCTGGCAGATGTCGTCAGGTCGGAGACGGCGCGCTTGGCGAACAGCTCCTCGAAGCTCGGCAGGCGGCCGATCCTGTCGATGTTGCGGGCGTACTGGTGGATGATCCAGCCGTAGGTGCCGGGGCTGTCCATCGACAGGATGTTGCGGCGCGCCAGCGCTTCCTTGTAGTCGGCGAGCCGCTTGGCGGCGATCATCACCGCCAGCTGTTCGTCGCTGTGGCTATCGATGGCGTCGCGCGCGTGCCGCATCAGCTTGCTCATCAGCGCGAAATCCTCCGTCAGGATGAGGTTGCGCACAGCCTTCTCTACGGCTGGCTCGGAGGGGCCGAGTGCGTTGGGCACACGCGCCATCGCCAGCCCCTGCGCCATGGAAAGCACGGTGTAATTGTTGAGCAGCGCGAACATCTCGTCCGTATCGGTCTCGCCGTAACCAGGCACACGGCCGTTGAGCACCGGCTTGCGGTCGCGATAGGCCAGCTTGAACTTACGGACCTGATGGGCAGCCAATGCCGAGGCGAGTTCCTCGATCAGCTCCTTGCGCGGCTTGGCCTTCAGGATCTGATCGCTGTCCTGATAGAGCAGCAGCGCCCGCGGCATGCCGTAGACGAAGTTGTGCCGTTCGCTCTCCCAGTTCTCCAGGAGCCAGCGCGCCTTGGACGAGCCGGTCGCGGTCAGGTGCCAGGTGAGCAGCATGTGCACGGCTTGGCTATGGATCGCAGCTTCATCCCCTTCGTCGGATATCGAGCCGAGCAGGATCGAGTCGTGGCTGACCTTCTTCGGCAGATCGCCATAGGGATCGTACTGATAGACGAAGCCGCCGCTCATGCCGTTGCCGAAGCCCTTGCCGAAGCTTCCGAGATTGAGAACAGCGCCATTTGTCATGTATTCGCAGCAGAAGTCGCCGACGCCCTCGACAACTGATGTCGCGCCGGAATTGCGCACGGCAAAACGGTCCCCAGCCTGGCCTTCCACGAAGGTGCGGCCACCGGTGGCGCCGAAGAGAGCGAAGTTGCCGATCAGCACATTGCCGCCGGCCTCGTCGGAGCCGCCGCCCGGCGACTTGACGACGATCGTGCCGCCGCAGGCGCTCTTGCCGACGCCGTCATTGCAGGTGCCGGTATGGGTGAGCACCATGCCGTCATTGCAGAACGCGCCATAGGATTGCCCGGCCGAACCGGAGGTTGCGATGTTGACCGATCCGGGCTCAAGGAAGCGGCGGCCGCGCTCGTCCTGGCGAACCGCTGGCAGGGTGGCTGCCGTGGCCGCGTCGATTTCGTAGTTCAGCATCCGCTCGATATCGACCGCCAACTGTCCGCCGACGCTCTTGTTGCAATTGTTGAGGAAGCGATTGCCGCCGAGTTCGACGGTTGCTTTGCCATTCTCGATCAGCGCCGACTGCACGAGGTCGAGGAACCCGTCATCGACGACGTAATCCTTCTCCATATAGACGGGGTCGGTAATCTTCACCTCCTCGACCACCGCGAGCATCGCGCGGAGGTCAAGCTGCCCGACGCTTGAGGGGTGATCGAGGAGATGAAGGAGGTCGGAGCGCCCACGTGCCTGGCGCAGCGACGGCAGGCCGAGCGATGCCAGAAGCTCGCGGGTCTCGTGGGCGATGTTGAGCAGATATTGCGCAAGCGCCCTTGGATCGCCGTTGAAGACCTCCTGGTTGGTGGTCAACCCGGCCGGGCACTTGATGTTGCAGTTCTTCGCCATGACGCACTTCAGCATCATCAGTGCGGTCGTGCCGAATTCGAAGCTGTCGCCACCGAGCAGGGCTGACTTGATGACGTCGCTTGCCGTCTGGTGCGCGCCCGAGCAACGCAACGTGACCTTATCGCGCAAGCCGTTGGCGCAAAGCGCCTGGTGAACCTCCGCGATACCGATTTCAGCGGCGCGTCCCGTGTATTTCAGGCTGGTTACGGCGGCGGCACCCGTGCCGCCGGTATTGCCGGCGACATTGATGACGTCGGCGCCTGCCTTGGCGACGCCGACGGCGATCGTGCCGATCCCTTCCGACGAGACGAGCTTGACAACAACGCGTACGCGCGCCGCCTTCGCATCGTGGATGAGCTGCGCGAGATCCTCGATCGAATAGGTGTCGTGATGCGGTGGCGGCGAGACGAGTTCGACGCCGGGCGTGCCGCCACGGGCAGCCGCAATCTCGACGGTCACCTTGGGCGAGGGGAGCTGGCCACCTTCGCCGGGCTTGGCGCCCTGACCGATCTTGATCTCGATCTCCTCCAGCATCGGATCGGCGAGATAGCCTGCCCAGATGCCGAAGCGGCCCGAGGCGAACTGCTTGATCTTGGACGCGCGGATCGTGCCATAGCGTGAGAGATGTTCGCCGCCCTCGCCGGAGTTCGACATGCCACCGGCCATATTGGTGCCGTGGGCGACCGCTTCGTGGGCAGCGGCCACCAGCGCGCCGTGGCTCATGGCGCCGGAGGCAAGCAGCGGCGTGATCTCGCTTGCGTTTTGAACCTCGGAAAGTGGGATGCTGGCAGGTGCCGTGCGCAGCAGCGAGAGATAGTCGCGCGCCTCGCCCTTCGCCTGCACAGCAAGAGCGCCTGCTTCCAGCCAGTGGCCGACAATGTCGGTTCCGAAGCGCATGACGAGCGACTGTGCGAGCGCCGAAAGCAGCGTCAGCTGGCTGCCACCGGAGGTCGTCAGCCGCAGCCGGAACTCGTCCTCGCCAACACGCTCGCAGGCAAGGCCGCGCACCATGAAGGCGTTGTTTCCCTTGCGGGAAAACCGTCCCATCTCGCGCTTGAAATCTTCAGCATTGCCGCAGAAGCTGACATCGGCGGGCAGGTCCAGCACGTCGCGCAAGGCCGCGGGGCGCCGCATGCGCTCTTCCATCATCATGCGCGCGAAGGCGCGGTAGCCGGGCGTGATCTCGAAGCGGTCGATCGCCTCGGGCGTCAGCTTCTCGAAGCTGGTGCTGTAATAGGCGGCGTCGTTGAGGCCGAAGGCATCTTCCAGACGGTTGAGCGGCAGAAGCCGGAAGAATTCCGATTGGTCGGTCTCGCCGGCCATCCGCTCGAAATCGATCTTCTCCTCGGTCATGTCGACGAAGCCACGGACAGCGGTCGTTCCATAGGAGTGACCGGCGCCCTCAGCGCGCTCCTTGAAAAGGCCGAGCAGCGGGATTTCGCTTTCGCCGGTGACGGTCAGCGCCCGCATGTGCCAGTCGCACACCGCCTGGGCAATGACGGCGAAGTTCACGCCGCCAACAGGTGTCTTCACATTCGGGAAATAGCGGTGCAGCACCGGATCGTTGGTGTCGAGGAAGTTCGGCTCGAAGAACTCGCCGGCGATATAGCTTTCGGCGGTGCAGAGACCCACCTTGCCCATGGTCTTCATCAGCGACTTTTCCGCCGCCTTGGCAAAGCGCTTGAACGCCTTGTCGGCATCGACACCGAACTTCTCCTCGGCCCGGAACTGGACGCCGAGCGGATAAACGGCGGAAGCACCGAAGCCAAGCGCTGCGGCAATATGATGAGACGAGGAGATCTGGCCGCTCTCTGCGATGATGGAGACCCGCAGGCGAAGGCCGGTCTCGATCAGGCGCTGGTTAAGCGCGGAGATGACGATGATCATCGGCAGGGCCGCGCGGTCGCGGGCCACATGGCGATCGGTGACGACGGCGATGCCGCCTTCTTCAGCGGCGAAGGCCTCCACCGCGTCGCAAAGCCTGAAGATCGCGGCCTCCAGCGCCAGCTCGTTGGCCTTGGGATCGCCGGCGACGGGCGTATAGAGCATCTCGAAGCGGCGCAACGGCGTCTCGCTCTGCTCGCGGATCTTCAGCATGTCGAGATGGGTGAGGATCGGCGAGCGCACGACGATCTGTCGGGCAGCCTTGGTGCCGATGTTCGGCTTGGCGCCAAGCGCGACGCGAAGCGTCATGCCGTCGGCTTCGCGGATGCTGTCGAGCGGCGGGTTGGTCACCTGGGCGAAGCGCTGCGAGAAATACTTGGCAACGCCGCCTTCCTGGTCGGAAAGGGCGTTGATGGCATTGCCGTAGCCCATTGCCGAGATCTTCTCGGCACCCGTCGCCAGCATCGGATCCATCAGGAACTTGAAGCTTTCCTGATTATGGGAATAGGCGACGTAACGCTGATGACGCTCGAGGTCGCCATTGTAGCGCAGCGGGGATCCCTGCTGGTCGGCCGGCACGTCTGGCAGGTCCTCAAGGCGGATGCGGGCGTCGGCGAGAAGCGTCCGGTAGTCGCGCTGTGCGGCGAGCATATCGAGCGCTTCCGATGTCGAGAAGGATCGGCCGGCCGCGTGGTCGAAGTAGAGCATGCCACCGGCCTCGATCCGGCCGCGCCGGAGAACGCTCTCGGGCGGAAAGGCGATCTGGCCCGCTTCCGACATGACGCAGAGATAATCGGAGGTCTCGACGGTGCGCAGCGGCCGTAGGCCGAGGCGGTCGAGCCTTGCGCCGACGATAGTGCCGTTGCCGAAGATCAGAGCAGCCGGGCCGTCGTTCTTCTCCTCGTAAAGCGAGAAGTATTCGAACATCGCCCTGACGTCGTCGGACAGCGTTTCGTCGTTCTCCCAGGCCGGCGGCATCATCGAGACGACGGCGGTGACGAGGTCGAGGCCATCTTCTATGACGCGGCTCTGCAGGGTCTGGTCGAGACGGCAGCTGTCGGACTGGCCCTTCGGGCGGATGATCGCGGAGTTGCGGGCAAGCGCGATCGCGGCCTCGGAGAGGCGGTTCTTCTTGTCGGTGTTCAGTTCGCCATTGTGCGCCATCAGCCGGAAGGGCTGGGCCATGGATGGGTGCGGGTCGGTGTTGGTGGAAAAGCGCGTGTGGAAATACATGGTGTGGATTTCGTGCGCGGGGTCCACGAGGTCGCGGAAGTAGGGCAGCACCTCGTTGGAGTTCAGCCGACCCTTGAAGACCTGCGTGCGGGCGCTGAGCGACAGCGGATAGAAGCCGGCCAAGGCCGGATCGGTATAGGCAATGGCTTCGATCGCAAGCAGCGCCTTGTGGATGCGCCAGTCGAACTCCGCCGGCGTCCTCGCGGCGTCGGGAGCGGCAAACACCCATTGGCGGATCGGCAGCTGGTAGCGCACAGCGATCGGGCGGATCGCATCATTGTCAACGGGCACGTCTCGGACGAGAAGCACGGGCAGCCCCTCATCGGCCAGCGCCGCCTCGATGATATCAGCCGCGCGCTGGTGCTCATTCGGGTTGTTCGGCAGGAAGAAATTGCCGACGCCGAAGCGACCGGTCGCGAGATCAGGCTTGCCGGTGAGGCCGCGGAAGAAGGAGAGGGAGAGATCGACCGAGATGCCGGCGCCATCGCCGACGCCCTCCGCCGACATGCCGCCGCGATGCGGGACGGCACAGAGCGCCTCGTGCCCCCTCTTCAGCACGTCGTGGGTCTGAACGCCGTCCTTGCGGGTGATGAAGCCGACACCACAGCTGCTCTTGTCTTCGCTGATGTCGTAAAGGCCCGTGACCCTGTCTTGTGCGCTCATCTGCCCGTCTCCCTTTGGTCGCGCCTTGGCGCGTGTCGTTTCAGTCCCGCAGGCGGAGCCGCAGGTGACCTGGCACGCTCCTCCGCTGGCGATTTAAAGGCGTTTTTTATTGGCGGTATGCGTGGACGCACGCGTGGCGGCCGGCTGCTCAATCGCTGCCGTGAGGACCGTCACTTTGCTGTAGGCGCGTGCTGTCATCGTCGAAATGGACCCGCGTAACGGCCGCCGATGGCTGACCTTTGATTACGTCAGCATTGCTTACTTATCTTGATTGCTAGAGTCAAGTTTGACTCGGGGGTGTGCGCGATTTTCCTCACGGCCTGCTTGCAAACTTCCTCGCCGGCAAAGGTTATGAGCACAACGAAATGTGGCGACGCCTGGGGAGACGCCGCCACATCTATTCCGATAATCGAGCCGACTCGATCGCGTCGGAGAGTTAGCTTGCGAGCCGCATCTTCTGGCCCATGTCGTGAAGCGACGTCGCCCCATCCCTCTGAGCAATGCGGAAGCCCCGGATCAGATCGAGCAGATCGCCGGTGTCGTTGGCGAGCACCTCGGCGGATGCGGTCGTCTCTTCCGCCATCGCGGCATTCTGCTGCGTTGCCGTATCCAGCTGGTTCATCGATTGCGAGATCGAACGCAACGTTGTGTCCTGCTCCTGGGCACTGTGAGAGATCTTCGAGACGATCTCGTTGGCGCTTTCGATCTGGCTTGAAATCCTCTTCAGCGCTTCACCGGCGCGTCCGACGAGATCCACACCATGCGCGACCTGCGTCGAGGAGCTGGAAATCTGGCCTTTGATTTCCTTCGCCGCCGCGGCGGACCGCTGCGCGAGTTCGCGAACCTCCTGCGCGACAACCGCGAAACCCTTGCCGCTTTCGCCTGCGCGGGCCGCTTCGACGCCGGCATTGAGGGCCAGAAGGTTCGTCTGGAAGGCGATTTCGTCGATGACACCGATGATCTTCGTGATCTCGGCGGAGGACTGTTCGATCCCGTTCATGGCGTTGATCGCTTCGCTTACGACAGCGTCGCTTTGCTGCGCTTCGCTGCTGACGCTTGAGACGCGCCGCGCCGCTTCGCGGGCGCCATCGGCGGTCTGCCTGACGGCAACCGTCAGTTCGTCGAGCGCCGCGGAGGTTTCCTCGAGGTTCGCGGCCTGGCGTTCCGTGCGCTGCGCGAGCTCGTTGGAGGCGCGGCGAATTTCTTCCTTGCTGACGGCAATGTCGTTGCCCTTCAGGCTGACGCGCGACATCGCCTGCTCAAGCCGTGCGAGCGCATCGTTGAAGTTGTCGCGCAGGCCGGCATATTTGGCGCCGAGATCATCGCAACGGACGGTGAGGTCGCCGTTCGCCAGCCTCTCGAGCGAACTTCCGATTGTCGAGACAACATGCGCCTGCTGCTCGGCGTCAAGCAACTGCGCATCGACGCTGCGCTGGCGCTCGGCATTGAGCTCGCGCTGCTGCTCTTCCTGCCGGATGGTCATCTGCTGGCGATCGCGCACCTTTTCCTGCAGCGACTTGGTGGCTTTCGCCATCATACCGACTTCGTTGCGCAGGTCGGTGTGCGGAATGACCTTGCTGATATCCTCATTGGCAACCGCGCCCAACGCGTCGTGGATCGCAGTCAGCGGCTGCGAAATGCTGCGAATGATGTAGAAAGCCATGGCGACGGCGATGAACAGCGCGATGAGACAGAGACCAACGACTTCAATCGTCGCATCCCAGATCTGCGCCTCCACGTCATCCATGTAGACGCCGGTCGCAACAACGACCTTCCAGGGTTCGAAGGCTTTTGAATAATTGCCCTTGAGGAAGAGCTGATCAGCCGGCTGGCCGGGCTTCTGCCAGTAGAAGATCGTGCGGCCGCCGCCAGCGATACCGCGATCAACCTGCTCCTTGGAGATATATTTTCCGGTCTTGTCCTGTGTGCCGGACTGGTTCTGACCGATGCTTTTGGAGCCTTCCTTGAAGATCTGGACGACATTGTAGTCGAAGCCGACGAAATAGCCTGAAGGCTCGTATTTCATCTTCTCGACAACCTTGAAGGCTGCCTGTTGTGCGGCTTCGTGCGTCAGTGTTCCGGCTTTCTCCTGCTGGTAGAAGGTGTCGAGCACACTGATGGCGCTTTCGACCTGCGAGCGCATCATTTCGAAACGTTCGGTGTAGATGGCATCACGCAATGTGCTGATCTGCATGTATACAATGCCCGAGAATATGACGAGCAGCAGGCCCACGAGCATAAAAAGTTGGCGTGAAATCCTTAGGTTTTTCAAAATGAAAGCTCCGAAAATCAAAGTGGCGAGAACGCCGTAATGGTATAAATAATTCGCCCGCTAGCAATCGGCGCTACATCATGAATTTTCGGTAAAGCTTTAATCAAACTGCACGCTAGGCTACTCGCTTGGCCTTGTGCTCTTGATCGCCTCGGCCACGGGAAGCACTCCTCCAACCGGCTACCGATTGGAGGAGTGTCGTGGATGGTGCAGGCATGCCGGCTGTCAGGCGGCGTCGAGCGGCGTGTTCGTGAAATAGCCGGTGAAATCAGGTGCTGCCTCAAGCGCCTTGCCGTCGGCGTCCTTCAGGATTTTCGCCTGGAACAGATAGTTGCCGATCGCCGTCATCTTGGCCGGATCGATGCGACCGGTAATGCCGTCGTTTGTGCGGAAATAGTGTCCCGCGATCAGCGCCTTCAGCGATGCCTCTACAAGCGCACGATTGGTCAGCGCGTCGCTATTGGCCGCGATCATCAGATCGACCGCGTCGTCGGGGTGATCGACCGCGAAGTCGTAGCCCTTGCGCGTCGCCTGCAGGAAGGCGCGGGCGAGTTCCGGCTTCTCGTCTAGAAATGCCTGGCTGGAGGCGAGCAGCGTGGTGTGCTCGTCCGGAACGCCATAATCGGCGTAGCGGAAGGCGCGTTGCTTCACACCCTCGAGTTCCGCCTGCACGCCCTCCCAGGTGTAGACCTCGAGCGTGAAATCGACACTGCCGTTGGCGAGTGCCTGATAGGCGGAGGTGCCGAGCGTCACGGTCTCGAATTCGCCCTTGCCGCCATCATGGCGGATAAGCGAGCCGATCAGCGCGTTCTCCCAGGCGCTGCCGAAGCCACCATAGGTCTTGCCGTCAAGATCCCTGGGGCTGCGGATGTCATCGCGATCGGCATTGAAGACGAGACGGCCGGTCTCGGTCTGGACGATGGCATAGGTCGCCATGAGATCGGCGCCGGCTGTCCGCTGCGTCATGAGGCCGATGGCGCCGTCAATGCCGAAGTCAGCGACATGATTGGCGACGAGTGTGCCGGCCGAGGTGTCCGTATAGGGCAGGATCTCCACGTCGAGGCCCGCATCGCGGTAAAATCCCTTGTCGCGGGCCACGAACAGGCCGATGTGGTTGGTATTCGGTGTCCAGTCCAGGGCGACCTTGACGGGGCGCTTCTCCTCGCTGCAGGCCGACTTCGAGAGAAGCGGCGACATTGGCAGCGTAAGCGCAAGCCCTGCGGCTGAAGCCAGGGCTGCGCGGCGGGTCAGCATCGGGTTTTTCATCGTGGTTCCTCCAGGTTGGTCGTTGTGGCGTCGTTAGGGGCATTGAAGAGAGTGTCGAGGATGTCGGCCTCGATCTCGGCCGCAAGCGCGCGCGCCGCGCCGTCCAATATGCGCGGGCGCGGCAGATCGACGGTGATCTCGCGGATGACGCGGGCAGGGCGGGGCGAGAAGATATAGATGCGGTCGGAGAGATAGACCGCCTCGCGCACATCATGAGTGACGAGCATCGCGGTCCAGTCGTGCTGCGACCACATCTCCTCCAGCCACCGCTGCATGCCTGCGCGCGTCAATGCGTCGAGCGCGCCGAAGGGTTCGTCGAGCAAGAGCATCGGCTTGTGCTGCACCACGGTGCGCAGCAGTGCCGCCCGTTGCCGCATGCCGCCGGACAATGCCGCCGGATAGTGCTGTTCGAAGCCGTCGAGGCCGAATTCGGAAAACAAAGGCAGCACCCGCCGGCGGGCCTCGGCGCGGCGCATGCCCTGGACCTCAAGGCCAAGCGTGGTGTTGTCGATTATGCGCCGCCACGGCATCAGCGCGTCGCGCTGCGGCATGAAGGCGAAGGGGCGGATCGTTCCGTCAAGCGGTTGGCCGTCGAAGCGCATGCTGCCGCTCTCAGGCCTGCGCGCGCCGGTCAGCAGTTTGAAGAGCGTTGACTTGCCGGAGCCCGAAGGCCCGAGAATGGAGACGAATTCGCCGGGCTTCACCGTCAGCGAGATGTCCGACAAAACAGGCGTTTCGTCGTAGCGGCAGGTGATGTGGTCGAGTTCCAGGCGCGGCACGGTCATCGGGCGCCTCCCTTTCCGCGTCTTGCCCATGGCATGGCCAGGTGTTCGGCGATGACGGTGAGGCCGAATAGAGTAAGAGTGAGGACGGCGCTGACGAACACGGCGGCCAGCACCAGATCGGGCCGGAAATTGTTCTTGGCGTTCAGCATGTAGATGCCGAGCCCTTTGGCAGCACCCGCATATTCCGCGAAGATCGCGCCGACGACGGCGTAGGTGATGGATATACGCAGCCCGGCGAAGAAGAATGGCAGGGCGGATGGCAGCCGGGCGAGCAGGAACTGCTTCCAGCGCGGTGCACCCATCGAGGCAACCAGTTGCTGCAACTCGTCTTCGGTCGATTGATAGCCCTGGCAAAGCGCTACCAGCATCGGGAAGAAGGTGACGAGTGCGACCAGCAGGATCTTCGGCGTCAGGCCGAAGCCGAACCACAGAACGATCAGTGGCGCGATGGCGACCAGCGGCAGCGTCTGGCTGATGATGAAGAGGGGAAACAGCGCCCGACGAAGCGGCTGGCAGAAGTCAATTAGCACCGACAGGATGAAGGCTGCCGCGAGCGAGCAGCCGAAACCGGCGAGCGTCGCCCGCAAGGTCGGGAGCGTGTTGTCGAACAGCGCCTGTCGTGACTGGAAGGTCTGCGCAAGCACGCGGGACGGCGCGGGCAAGGTCGTGGGCGAGATGCCGGACAGGCGAACATAGGCCTCCCAAGCCGCCACCAGAAGGCAGACCGCCGCGATTGCCGGCAGAGCCTGGCTCAGACCAGTACGGATATGATGGTGCAGGTCGGAAACGACCTGCCGCGAAGGCAGACGTGATGTCGACATGGGAGCAACCGTTTGGGGCGCGAGCGTGGGGCGGCGCTTAGCGCTTGGACGGGCTGTTTGCCGAGACGGTAAGGTCGATCGTCACATGGCCTGCTGGCGGGCCAAAGCGCACCAGCGCTTCGTGCACGGTCGAAAACACCGCGCCGGTGTCGCCGCGCAGCTTCGTGCAGAAGTTCTTCGATTTTTCGAAGACGCCCGAATTCTTCAGGAAGTCGATGCAGCCGTAGATCTCGTCCATGTGGCCATCGATCCCGAGTGTATAGAGCGAAAACTGCGCGGCCGTTTCCTGACCGATGACAGGCGCGTCCTTGACCGCCTGGTGCGCGCGGGCCTTGCGCTCGTCGAGCGGTGCCATGGGGCCGGTCAGTTCGGGCGTCTGGCAGATCGGGTCGTCAGGCTCGCCGGGGCAACCGCGCGAGATGGTCGCGTGCAAGACGCAATGCTTGCCGCTGCTGGCGGCCGCCGCGAACAGATCGCGCATGGCGGCGAAAACGACGTCGGGAGTGCCGATGATCAGCGTCGAAATGTCGTCCGTCTCGATCCGCAACCTGTCACGATGGGGATCGAGCGCGGAAAGCGCATGGGTGATGACGCCGACGAAATCGTCGGTCATGGGATACAGTGAAATCTGCGCGCCGGAAAACATCGCTCTACCTCGCTCCGCTGGCATTATCCAGATCAGCTTGAGGGTCCACGATCATGCGATCGTATCTCAGCCCCGGCATTACGGAGCACCCCTGTGATGTCGGGGTGATACGCCAAAGCCTGGACGAGCGCAAGGGCCATGTCGTGGACTGAGGAGCCGAGACTTCGCAGTAATTTCTATTCGGCCCTCTCAAATTCCCGGCTCGGGGAAAGCGGTTTGTTGGCAGAGGCTTAGGAATGCTTCGCGAGTAGAGTGTAGCGCCGCATGAAGCAAAACCACCGCGAAATATGGCGAAAAAAGGACAGAATTTCTAAGCCTGTCCGCAAGCGGGGGCGGTGGTTCCTCGCGATCTGGAGGCGGTCCGATTAGTTTCACCGCACAGTAAAACACCGGAGCGATAGATGAAACGCCTTCTGATTCTCGGCACAGCGCTTGCCGCCCTCCTTTCCGTTCAGGCCCATGCCGAAGAGCCGAAGAAGCTTCTAAACGCTTCCTACGACGTTTCGCGCGAGCTTTTCGCCTCGGAGAACGAAGCCTTCATCAAGCAGCATCCCGGTGTGACCATCGACCAGTCGCATGCCGGCACCTCCAAGCAGGCGCGCTCGATCATCGAGGGGCTGGAGGCAGACGTCGTGACGTTCAACCAGTCGACGGATATCGATTTCCTGGCAAAGAACGGTTTCGTCTCCAAGGATTGGGCAAAGGCCTTCCCGAACAACGCGTCGCCCTTCTATTCCTTCCCATCCTTCCTGGTGCGCGCCGGCAACCCGAAGAACATCAAGGACTGGGGCGATCTGGCGCGTGACGACGTGCATGCGGTTTTCCCGAACCCGAAGACATCGGGCAATGCGCGCTACACCTATCTCGCCGCCTATGCCTGGGCGAAGGAAGCCTACAAGGACGACGAGGGTAAGATCGAAGCCTACATCACCAAGATCTTCGACAACGTGCCGGTCTTCGACACCGGTGGCCGCGCCTCCACGACGACCTTCGTCGAGCGCGAGACCGGCGATGTGCTGATCACCTTCGAGGCCGAGACACGCGGCATCGAGAAGCAGTACGGCTCCGACAAGGTTCAGGGCGTGATCCCGTCGGTCAGCCTGCTTGCCGAATTCCCCGTCGCTGTGGTCGACAAGGTCGCCGCAAAGCATGGCTCCGAAGCGCTCGCGAAATCCTATCTCGACTTCCTCTACACCGAGGAAGGCCAGCGGATTGCCGCGCAGTTCGGCCATCGCGTTCGCGATGAGAAGGTGATCGGCGAGTTCAAGGACCAGTTCCCGGCGATCCGCCTTGTCAATGTCGACGATACGTTTGGCGGCTGGGAAAAGATCCAGAAGGAACACTTCGCTTCCGGCGGCATTCTCGACAAGCTTTATGGCAGCCGGTAAGCCCTAACAAGATATCACATCGCTTGGCCCGGCTGGCGTTTGCCCGCCGGGCCGCTTTCGTCATCGTGCTTGCAGAGCAGGACTTATGAAACAGGGAATGACCGCTTGAGACGCAATGTCCTGCCCGGATTACGCCTGTCGCTGGGTGTGACCCTTCTCTATGTCGGCCTTATCGTCGTCCTGCCTCTGGCCGCCCTGGTGTTCAAGGCTGCAAGCCTTGGGCCAGAGGACTACTGGCGCATCGTGTCATCCTCGCGCGCGCTCGCCAGCTATCGGGTCACGGTGCTCTCGGCGCTCGGCGCCACGATCTTCAACCTGTTTTTCGGCTTCGCGCTCGCCTGGGTGCTGACGCGCTATCGCTTCCCCGGCTGGCGCCTCGTCGATGCTATGGTCGATTTGCCTTTCGCGCTGCCGACCGCAGTGGCCGGTATCGCGCTGACGACGCTGTTTGCCGCGAATGGCTGGTTCGGCTCGGTGCTTGAAGGTATCGGCATCAAGGTCGCCTATACGCCGATCGGCATCATGGTCGCCATGTGCTTCACCAGCCTTCCTTTCATCGTGCGCACCGTTCAGCCGGTTTTGGAGGATCTCGACCCGGCTTATGAAGAGGCGGCGCAGTCGCTTGGCGGTTCGGACTGGACGATCTTCCGCAAGGTCATGCTGCCGCTGCTGACGCCGGCGCTGCTTGCCGGCGTGTCTCTGTCCTTCGCCCGCTCGCTTGGCGAGTTCGGCGCCATCATCTTCATCGCCGGCAACCAGCCGATGTCGACGGAGATCACCGCACTGCTCGTCTTCATCCGGCTTGAGGAATACGACTACCAGGCGGCCGCCGCGATCGCCTCTGTCCTGCTGCTCACAGCCTTCCTCATGCTGGCGCTGACCAACTGGATGCAGGCGCGGGCGCTGCGATATACGGTGAGGAACTGATCATGAGCAGCATTCCCACCCGCCGCAAACCGCCGCGCGTCGGCGATCAGCCGATCGTCCGACGCACATTGATTAGCCTCGTGCTTATCATCGGCGCGTTCCTCATCCTCGCGCCGCTCGTTATCATCGGCGTCGAAGCCTTCGCCAAGGGCTGGCAGGTCTATAGCGCCACGATCAGCCATCCCGATACGCTGCATGCGATCATGCTGACGGTGCTGACCGCGTTGATCGCCGTGCCCATCAACACCGCCTTCGGCGTCGCAGCTGCATGGTCGATCACCAAGTTCGATTTCTGGGGCAAGCGCTTCCTGCTCGTGCTGATCGAGGTGCCGTTCTCCGTATCGCCCATCGTCGCCGGCGTTGCCTATCTCTTCGTCTATGGGCTGCAAGGCATCTTCGGGCCGACGCTCGAGGCCTATGACATCAAGATCCTGTTCGCCATTCCAGGCATCGTTCTCGCCTCGATGTTCGTGACCGCGCCATTCGTCGCGCGCGAACTCATCCCCCTGATGCAGGCGCAAGGGCGCGATCTCGAAGAAGCGGCAACATCGCTCGGCGCGTCCGGCTGGCGCACGTTCTTCTCGGTCACACTGCCGAACATCAAGTGGGCGATGCTCTATGGTGTCGTGCTTTGCAATGCGCGCGTGATGGGCGAGTTCGGCGCCGTGTCGGTGGTCTCGGGCAATATCCGCGGCCAGACGAATACGCTGCCGCTGCACATCGAGCTGCTCTATCACGATTATCAGGCAACCGGCGCCTTTGCCGCCGCCTCGATCCTGGCGGTCATCGCCATCTTCACCATCATCGCCAAGGTGGCGCTCGAGCGCCAGGGCGCCGGCCGCCGCTCCAGCAGCGCCAAGCCCGCCGCACGCCCGACCCTCGTTGCCCAGCCAGCAGAGAAAAACCCATGAAGATCCGCCTCGACCACGTCGTCAAAACCTTCGACACGTTCCGTGCCGTGCGTGATGTATCGCTGGATATCCGCAGTGGCGAACTTCTGGCGCTGCTGGGGCCATCGGGTTCCGGCAAGACCACGATCCTGCGGATGGTCGCCGGCCTCGAATATTCGGATGGCGGCCAGATATTCTTCGGCGACCAGGATGCGACCGACATTCCGGTGCGCGATCGCGGCGTCGGCTTCGTCTTCCAGCATTACGCGCTCTTCCCGCACATGACGGTCGCCGAAAACATTGCCTTCGGCATGAAGGTCTCAAAGGTCAAGCGCGACAAGGCCGCGATCGAAGCCCGCGTCAGCGAACTGCTGCGTCTCGTGCGGCTGGAGGGGCTGGGCGACCGGTTCCCGGCACAAATCTCCGGCGGCCAGCGCCAGCGCGTGGCGCTCGCCCGCGCACTCTCGGTCGATCCGAAGGTGCTGCTTCTCGACGAGCCGTTTGGCGCGCTCGACGCCAATGTCCGTCACGATCTGCGCCGCTGGCTGCGCGAGATCCACCACGAGCTCGGGATCACCACCATCTTCGTGACCCACGACCAGGAAGAGGCGCTGGATCTCGCTGACCGCGTCGTCATCCTGAAGGACGGCAAGATCGTTCAGGAGGGCACGCCCGAGCAGGTCTGCCGCGATCCGCAATCGGCTTTCGTGATGAAATTCTTGGGTGATGCAAACGTATTGCCGGCCGAAATCCGCTCCGGCGTCGCCTATGCCGGCGGCGCCTCGGTCGCGGCACCCGGCATTGCTGATGGCACCGGCGAGATCTATGCGCGCCCGGCCGACCTCGATTGGTCCGGAGACGGCCCCGGCATCGGCGCCAGCGTCGATCGTGTTCTCGACAGGCCGGATGGTCGGCGCATTCTGGCGAGCACCGAGAGCGGCGTGCAGCTGGAATTCGATGTCGAGCCCGAGCGTGCTGTTCGGGCAGGGGATCGCGGCTTCGTCACGGTACGCCGCGCCAAGGTGTTTGGCGCAGCGCAGGCTACAGTCTAAGCGATCAGATGGCGCCGTCGACGATGACGAGCGGCGTTCCCTGCGAGCAGTGTTCGATCCGCGCGTCGATCTTGTAGATATCGCGCAGCATGGTCTTGGTGATCACGTCGCCGGTCTTGCCGCTCGCCGCCATCTTGCCGTTGCTGATAACGACGGTGTTCTCGCAATAGCGCAGCGCGTGATTGAGATCGTGAAGCGCGATGAGAACGATCATGCCGTCGCGCTTGGCGGTGGCGGAGATGAAGTCCAGGACCTCCACCTGCCGATCCAGATCGAGTGCGGAGGTCGGCTCGTCCATCAGCAGGACTTCCGGATTGCGGATGAGCGCCTGGGCAAGTGAGACCAGCTGGCGCTGGCCGCCGGAAAGTTCGCCAAGCCCGCGAAACGCGAGATCGTCGATGCGCAGCGCCTTCAAGAGCCGGTCTATCGCCGCCAGTTCCTCGTCGGCCACTCGCCAGCCGCTGCCCTGCTTTGCCGACAGCAAGACGGACTCGTAGACCGTCAGCACGGCATTGGCGCCGGTGTCCTGCGGCATGTAACAGATCGTTCGCGCGCCGGCTTCGGTATCGGAGAGTTCGACCAGCCCCGGCCCCTTGATCAGCGAGGCGATGCGCTTGAATAGCGTGGATTTTCCAGCCGCATTCGGGCCGATGATCGCGGTGACGCTGCCGCCGCGAAGATCGTCGATCCCGACATCCTGGAGAACCTTGACCCGACCATAGGTCGCGCCAACGTTTTTGAGCGCGAGCGCTACCATGCGCGTCTCCTGTTGCTGAAAATGAGGACGAAGAAGAACGGCACGCCTACCAGCGCCGTGATCACGCCGATCGGCAGGATGGCGCCGGGAATGAGCATCTTGCTCACCACCGATGTCACGGACAGAAGAAGCGCGCCGCAGATGACGGCTCCCGGCAAGAAGAAGCGCTGATCCTCGCCGACGACCATGCGTGCGATATGCGGACCGACCAGTCCGACGAAGCCGATCGTTCCCACGAAGGAGACCGGTATGGCGGCGAGCAGGCTGACGATCATCATCGTCTGCAGCCGTAGCCGACGCACATTGACGCCCATGCTGGCCGCCTTGTCGTCGCCGAGCCTGAGTGCGGTCAGCGCCCAGGCGTCCTTCATGAATAGGGGAACGGTCACGACGAGAACGCCGGCCGTGAACCAGACCTTCGGCCATGTCGCCTTGGTGAGGCTCCCCATGGTCCAGAACACCACGGCGGCAAGCGCGTGCTCGGAGGCCAGATATTCGAGCAGCGACAGGGCCGCATTGAAGGTGAAGACCAGCGCGATGCCGAGCAGCACGATGGTCTCGACGCTCACGCCGCGCATCGTCGAGGCGAAATGAATGAAGAGCGCCGCAGCCATTGCCATCAGGAAAGCGTTGAGCGGCACCATGTACTGGATGGCACCGGGAAACAGCGAAACGCCGCCCACCAAAGCCAGTGCTGCGCCGAAACTCGCCGCCGCCGAGATTCCCAGCGTAAACGGGCTCGCGAGTGGATTGGAGAGGATGGTCTGCATCTGCGCGCCGGCAACCGACAAGGATGCTCCGACCGTGACCGCCATCAGGGCGATCGGCATGCGGATATCCCAGATGATCACCCGCAGCTGCGCGGCCACCGCACTCGGGTCGGCAAGTGCGGAAAGCACGTCCGATAGCGAATAGTTGGCCGGTCCGAGCGCCATATCGAGCGCGATGCTGAAACACAGCGCGATGGTGAGCGCGAGCAGGATCAGGATGCGGCGCAAGGCAAGGGCGCGATATTGCACGCGCCCCGTTGTCGATGTCTCGATGGCGCTGACAGCCATGCTCACATGTCCTTCAGAGAGACGAAGTAACCCTGCTTGTAGTCCAGAGGCAGGAAGCGGGCATGTAGTTCCTTGAAGGTCGCTTCAGGATCGAGATCGGCGAAGAGATCGGGATGCAGCCACTTCGCCATCTCCTGGATCGCGACGAACTGATAGGGGTTGTTGTAGAATTGGTGCCAGATGGCGTGGACATTGCCGTCGGCAACGGCCTTGACGCCCGTGAAGGCCGGACGCTTGGTCAGTGCCTCGAGCTTGCGATGGGCTTCCTTTAGATCAGCGCCATAGCCGACGCCGACCCAGGCGCCGCCTGGAACGTACTTGTCCCAATTGCCACCGGTCACGATGATCTGATCCGGGTTGGACGCGATCACCTGCTCCGGATTGACCGTTCCGAACGTGCCGGGAATGATCTCCTTGGCCATGTTGATGCCGCCGGCGATCTCGACCATCTTGCCGAAATTCTCGTTGCCGAAGGACATGCAGCAATCATCCGAATAGCCACCGGCACGTTCCACGAAGACCACCGGCTTCTTCGGGTTGTTCTTCTCGATGACATCGGTCACGCGCTTGATGCTGTCGGCGCGGAACTTGATGAAATCCTCGGCGACCGCCTCCTTGCCCATCAGCTGGCCCATGACGCGCATGCTGGGCTCGGTGTTTTCCATCGGCTTCTCGCGGAAATCCACGTAGACGAGGGGAATGCCGACCTTGCCGAGCTTTTCGATATAGCCTGCTTCTTCCGTCGCGGTCTTGGCGTCGATGTTCATAAGGATGACGTCGGGCTTCAGCGCCACGGCCTGCTCGATATCGAAGGTGCCATCCTTCATGCCGCCGAATGTCGGCAGCTTGGCAATATCGGGATACTTGGCGAGATAGGCGTCGTAGGATTCCGGATCCGCCTTCGGCAGATCGTCGCGCCAGCCGACCACGTGTTCGAAGGGGTTCTCCTTGTCGAGCGCGGCGAGGAAGTAGATCTGGCGGCCTTCGCCGAGAATCATATGCTTCACGGGCGTATTCACTTCGACGCTTCGGCCCGTCACGTCCTTGATGGTGACGGTATCGGCCAGAGCCGGCAAGGCGGTCGAGAGGAAGAGGGCGGCTGCTAGTGCTTGGATCTTGCCGGTGAGGCGCATTGGTGGTCACTCCCTTGGAATTGACCTCCGTCTATTATTTTATGACTTTATTAGTCAAGTTATATCTTGATTAGCATGCGAGAGCTATGCTCGACCGATCGTCAAGACTTTGACGCCATACTGATCGTGCTTGCGCCGATGACCCATGGCTACTACCAACGGGCGGTGTTAACATATTGACCGCGTTGTAGGAACGAGGACTGGCAGGTCTCGCCTGATCGCGATCTGGGAGATTGGAAACAGGATGAAACCTTCGGTCGCTATCGTGGTGCTCGCCGCTGGACGAGCCAGCCGGATGGGAGAAGGCGGCGCTCACAAGTTGCTGGCCGAATTTGATGGCGTTCCCCTTATTCGTCGCGTCGCGCGGGCTGCGTTGGCCTCCGACGCTTCAGCCGTTATCGTTGTGGTCGGACATCGCCAGGTCGAGATCAGAAACGCCCTGCACGATCTGCCGCTTCACATCATCGAAAATCCCGCCTACAGTTCGGGCATGGCGAGTTCGCTCAAGGCCGGATTTGCTTCCAGGCAATCCTCCGGCGCGCATGGAATTCTCGTCATGATGGGTGACATGCCCGGGATATCCATCGCGAACATCAATCAGTTGATCGAGACATTTGAAAGCGCGCGTGGAGAGGCGATCATCCGCTGCGTCGCCGATGGCCAACCCGGCAATCCCGTCATTCTGCCGAACTCCCTTAAAGACGCGGTTCTGCGCCTTGAAGGTGATATGGGCGCACGCGGGATTATCGAAACATGCGGCATGCCCATCATCGGTGTGGAAATCGGTGCGGCGGCGCGTCTCGATCTCGACACGCCGGAAGCGATCGTCAAAGCCGGTGGGGTGCTAAAGGCCTAGCCGCTGAAACGCCATCGCGCTCTGGTTGCCGCACCCAGCCAAACCCGCCAGGAAAAAACATTGGCGAGATCAGCATGTTGCCAGCCAATCCGGACAATTTTAATGGTTTTGTAAGTTAATTGTATGACGAATGGATCTCGGCAGTTCTGGGAGGAGCTATTCGCCATGACGGTGGAGTTGCGCTGCCATGCCCCTCCATATGTCGGTAGATGTTCGTGCATGCCTGGTCGACCCGTGAATGCGTGGGCCCGCCGGTAAAGCGATGAACAGTATCCGGCCGCGCGTCAGGCCTTGCCATGAGCTTTCTTCAAAACGCTAAAATTCGCACGAAAATTGTCGCCGTGATTGCCTTGATGGGTATCACCGCGATCGCCGGACTTGCCTATGTCAGCACGCAATTCAAGAATGCGGACAGCCGATATGCAAGCTTCCTGTCGCATGAAAGCATGGCGGCGACCCTCAATGCCAGGGCGACCGGCGGGCTGTTGCAGCTTGGATTCCAGCTGGGCCTGATGATGATCAACGATCCCGCATCTCCCGAGTTCGCGGCGTCCATCAAGATCTACAACGACAACCTGGCTCTGATGAAGGAGCGCATCGTAACCACCGGACGCCTCGTCGAATCGAGGGCTGAGCCGGCCGCGGCGATGCTGACCGCTATCGCGGCCTTCGACACGACGGGTCAGCAGGTCATTTCGCTGGTCAGGGAAGGGAAGCGTGACGAAGCCGTTGTGGTCATGCGCCGCGCCGGCAATCAGCTGACGGCGATACTGCCGCTGTTTGCTGGTGGCAACGATCAGTTGATCAAGATGATGGAAGAAGGAACGGCCGACCTCCAGGCAACGACCGACCACACGATCATCACCGGCCTGTCGGCACTTGGCGTTGCCCTGCTTGCCATCGTCGCCCTAGGTCTCTTTGTCGCCTCGCGCGGCATCACCACGCCGATCGATCGTCTTCGCGAGCGCATGCGGACGCTGGCATCCGGCGATACGGCAAGCGAGACCCCAGGCCTGGATCGCAAGGACGAAGTTGGCCAGATGGCCGCGGCGGTCGCGGTTTTCCGCGATAACGCGCTCGAACGCTCGCGTCTTGAGCGCGAAGCCGATGAAGGTCGCTCGCTGTCGGAACATGAGCGCCGGGCTCGTGAAGCTGGCAAGGAGAAGGACGCCGCCGATACCCGCGAAGCTGTCGAAGCGCTCGCGCTCGGCCTCAGCCGGCTTGCCGACGGCGATGTTTCTCATCGCATATCCAAGCCATTCGTCGATCACCTGGATTCTCTGCGCAACAGCTACAACCTGTCGCTCGACAAGCTGCAGGCTGCCCTGCAGGCGGTAGGCCAGAATGCCGGTGTCATCAATTCCGGCGCCGCGGAAATTCGCTCTGCCGCCGATGATCTCGCGCGCCGCACTGAACAGCAGGCCGCTTCCCTCGAGGAAACCGCAGCGGCTCTGGAACAGATCACCACAACGGTGCGCGATTCGACCAAACGCGCCGAAGAGGCAAGCGTGCTCGTCGAGCGCACGCGGTCTGGTGCTGAAAAATCGGGTGGCGTTGTACGCAATGCCGTCTCGGCCATGAACGAGATCGCCAAATCATCCGGCGAGATCAGCAACATCATCGGCGTTATCGACGACATCGCGTTCCAGACGAACTTGCTGGCCTTGAACGCGGGTGTCGAGGCGGCGCGTGCCGGCGAAGCCGGCAAGGGATTTGCTGTCGTTGCCCAGGAAGTTCGCGAACTCGCGCAGCGGTCGGCCAAGGCGGCAAAGGAGATCAAGTTCCTGATCACCACGTCAGAAACGCAGGTCAGCACCGGTGTCAATCTCGTCGGAGAAACCGGCACGGCGCTTGTCCAGATCGAAGCGGAAGTGACCGAAATTACCCGGCATGTCCGCGCTATCGTCGAGGCCGCGCGCGAGCAGTCGACGGGCATTCAGGAGATCAATACCGCGGTCAACACCATGGACCAAGGCACGCAGCAGAACGCGGCGATGGTTGAACAGACCAATGCCGCGAGCCATAGCCTGGCCAAGGAAGCCAGCGCGTTGAATGCGCTGCTTGGTCAGTTCACGCTCGACCAGCATGCTCGCTCGCCGGCGCGGACATCGCCCTCGGTTGCCACCGAAACGTCGAGACCGGTGGTATCGCAGGCGCGGGCGTTGACGCAGCGCCTGGCATCCAGCTTCAAGGGTGGAAATGCCGCTGCTGCGGTCGCTCATAATGATTGGGAAGAGTTCTGATCTTGAGCTTGCGGCGTCTAGTGACGGCGCCGCGCAGACATGATTGCGGATCGGCCATGTTTCATGGCCGATCTTTTTTGTCTTAGGCCAAACCAGGCGACGCATGTTCTTGCCGGCCAAGCGTCGCGCGCGGCCCTATCAGGCGCTCTTCGGAGCCGCCTGAGGTGCTAGCTGATGCGGCACCAGCAGGCAGGCCGGAACAATCAGCACGGCGATCAGCATCATCACCATGAAGGTCGCGTGAAGCGCCTGCTGCAAAGCCAGGCGGATCTCGTCGCCGCCGCCAAGGGCTGCGCCGGTGCCGTTCAGCAGAGCCCGCAGTTGCTCGGGCGTGATCGCCTGCCCGTTGTTGGCGTGTGCCAGACCATAGGTCAGAACCGCGCCCAGCACAGCGGCACCGAGCGTGCTGCCGAGATTGCGCGAAAATACGTTGGAAGCGGTGGCGCTGCCCCGGTCGGAAGCCGTCACGCTCTCCTGGGTCAGGATGAGGGCGCCGATATTCAGCAAGCCCATTCCGAAGCCCATGATGAGCGAGCCGGCAGCCGCCAGCACGGGAGAGCTGGAGGGTGCCAAGAGCACGAGCAGGCAGGTCCCAACCGGTATGAACAGGCTGCCGACAATCATGATCGGCCGCAGGCCGAAGCGGGTAAACTGACGCGACGCGATCGTCGCGCCGCAGGGCCAGCCGAGCAGCAGCATGGTCAGGGCAAAGCCTGCGACGAGCGGCGAGCGGTCGAGCACGGTCTGCACATACATCGGCAGGAAGGTCGTCAGGCCCATGATCGACATGCTGGCGAAAAAGACGGCCAGGTTGGCGAAGGCGATCGGCCGCCTCAGCCACAGGTCAGGGGCGACCATCGGCGCTTCGGCGCGACGCTCCTGCCAGATGAAGGCGACGAGCGCGAAAAGGAAGATGATGAAGGCGGCGATGGTGTAGCCGGAGAGGCCGGTCTCCACCTCGGTGAGCGCGATCATTAAGGCGGAAATCGAGACAGCGAAAAGTGCGGCGCCGAGCACGTCGATGGAGACGACGCGCGGCCGCTTTTCCTCATGCAGGAACAAGATGAAGCACAGCGCCGCCAGAAGACCGACGGGTATGTTGATCCAGAAGATCCAGGCCCATGGGAGGTTGTGAATGATGATGCTGCCAAGAAGCGGCCCGACAACAGCAGACAGCGCCCATACGCTTGCGAGGTACCCTTGCACTTTGCCACGCTGGTTGCCTGGGAAAAGATCGGCGACCACGGTCATCGCGACAGGCTGAAGGGCGCCGGCGCCGATACCCTGCAACAAGCGAAACGCGATCATCGAGGGCATGGACCATGCGAAACCGGCGAGTATGGAGGCCAGCAGGAACAGCGCGATGCCGACCAGCAGCATCGGCTTGCGGCCGTAGATGTCGGCGAGCTTGCCGAAGATCACGGTCGTGGCGGTCTGCGTCAGAAGGAAGGACGAGAAGACCCAGGAATAGAGATTGATCTGGCCGAGCTGGGCTGCGATCTGCGGCATTGCCGTCGAGACGATCGTCGCTTCGATGGCGATCATCGCCATGCTTGCCATGATCGCGACAACGACCAGTCCGCGATGCGAAGTTCTTTGTGTCATAGGAGGCTTTCGAGGCAAACGTCGGCGTAGACAATCAAGAATGCGGCGTCGACGGTTATTGGGTAGTGCCCTTACTATTCCTCGCAGCCGCTGCGTCAAGAGCTTTTGGCCGTGAACTTGTCGTCAGCGGTTGGATGAACGGGAGAGGGGAGCGCGTTGTCTTCGCGCTCCCCTCGTTATCTTTTGTGTCCAGACAATAGGCTAAGGCCCGGTCTCTATTTCCCAGCCTCATGCGCGGCGGCTTCGATAACGGTCGCGACCTTGTCCGGTTGCGAGGCGAAGACCGCGTGGCTTGCCTTGATCTCCGTCACGGCACTTCCCGCGCGCTTTGCCATGTCGCGCTCGAGCTCGGGATTGATCGACCGGTCGTCGGTTGCGACCACTGACCAGCTCTTCTTCGTCTTCCAGGCCGGATCATCGCCGATCTTGGCGGCGAAGGCCTGCTTTGCCGCGAAGACCTGCGACTTGGCGAGGAAAGCAGCTTCGTCCTTGGGCAAGTCGGCGGCGAAGTCGTTGGCGAAGGCGGCGGGGTCGAGGTAGAGATACTGCCCATCCTTCGTCTCGCGGATGTTCATGCCGCCCGCCGGTTTGGAGCTTGCCAGCGACAGCAGGCTTTCTCCCTTGTCCGGCTGGAAGGCCGCCACATAGACGAGGCCCGCGACATGTGCGTTGTGACCGGCCTCGGTGATGACCATGCCGCCATAGCTGTGGCCGACAAGCAAGGTCGGGCCATCCTGAAGATCAAGCACGCGGTTGGTGGCGGCAACGTCATCGGCAAGCGAGGTGATCGGCTCCTGCACGATCGTGACGTTGAAGCCGCGCTTCTCCAGGATATCGGTGGTCTTGCGCCAGCCGGAACCATCGGCGAGCGCGCCGTGAACGATGACGATGTTCTTTACCTCGGCAGCCTCGGCCGCGTAGGCGACAACGCTGGTGGCGAATGCAAGGGCGAGGGTGGCGATGATGCGATGGCTCATGGAAGTGTCTCCTTTGGATCGATGTTCAGGTTGGGTAGAGGGTTAGGTTCAGCCGAAGGTGAAGGCGTAGGCTTCGACGCCGGGGTCGAGAAAACGGATCTGAAAGCTGTGCGCCTCGACGTCGCCGGACTGGCGGACAAGTTGGTAAAGCCTGGTTGACGTGACGGTGCCGTTGCCATCGGCGTCAGTGTCCGCGCCGTGGTTGGCACCGGGCGCCTTGCCGTCGATCGTCACCTGGAAGCGGACGGGCTTTCCCGATGCATCCGGACCGAGGACGAGATGCAGGTCGCGGGCGCTGAACCGGTACGCGATGCCGCCATCCGCCTGCTCAAGCGTTGCCTGCTCACGGCCGATGGTCCAGGCGCCCGACAGGCCCCATTCGTTGAGGCCGAGATCGCCGACCGAATAGGTTCTGCTGGCGTCGTTGCGGAGGCCCTCGGGAGAGGCGAAGTTGGTGGCTTGTTCGTAGCCGATGTAGGTCTCGCCGGAACGGATGTCCTTGGGGTCAGGGCTTGCTTCCGCGCCCTTGGCATCCGGCGCTACCGTGCTGGCGGTCACCTTCGCGCTGCCGTTTTCGCGGATCAGGTCCTGGATCGCCTGTTCGGTCTGGCGATAGTTGCCTTCGCCGAAGTGGTGGTAGCGGATCTGGCCCTTGGCATCGATCAGGTAGTGGGCCGGCCAGTAGTTGTTCTCGAAGGCGCGCCAGATCTTGTAGTCGTTGTCGATGGCGACAGGGTAGGTGATCTTGGCGTCGGCGACGGCCTTGCGGACATTGTCGATCTTCTTCTCGAAGGCGAACTCCGGGGCGTGCACGCCGATCAAGACGAGACCCTGATCCTTGTACTTCTCGGCCCAGGCCCGGACGAAGGGCGTGGTGCGGATGCAGTTGATGCAGGAGTAGGTCCAGAAATCGACGAGAACGACCTTGCCACGTAGCTGTTCGGAGGTCAGCGGTGGCGAGTTCAGCCATTCGACGGCACCGTCAAGCGATGGCGCAATGCCTTCGACCGGCAGGTTGGCCTTGAACGGTGCGTTGCTGGCGGCGGCAGTCATCGCTCCGTTGCTCGCGACCTCTGCGGGTGCCACCAGATCGCGCTTTGCGTTGAAGCGGTCGAGAACTGCCTGTTCGAAGGATGTCGTGCTGGCATAGGACAGCCGCGCCAGAAGGCCGGTATCGGCACCGAGCGCGATTGCCGCGACGCCGGCAAGGACTGCTGCGCCGAGTACCTGGCGAACACGCTCGCTGACACCCAGCGACCGCTTCATGCCGGCAAACACCTTGCCGCCAACAAGCAGCGCCACGGCAAGCGAAGTGGCGGCACCGGCTGCGTAGGCGATGAGCAGGAAGGTCGTTTGCAGATTGGCGCCCTGCAGGGCGGCACCCGTCAGAACGAGCCCAAGGATAGGGCCGGCGCAGGGTGCCCACAAGAGACCGGTCGCGACACCAAGGATCAAAGAGCTCAGCGCCGTCGGTGCTGCGTCCGGCTTGCCGGAGGCCTTCATCAACCGATTGCCGAAATCGACGACCGGCTGTGTGATGGTGCTTGCTACGCGCGGCGAGAGCAGGCTGACGCCGAAGATGGCGAGCAGGGTGAGGGCAGCGAGGCGACCATATTCATTGGCGTGGATCGCCCAGCTGCCGCCTACGGCCGCAAGCGACGCGACAACCGCGAAGGTGGCGGCCATGCCGATCAGCATCGGCAATGTGCTGCGGACAAACGGCTGGCCGGCACGGGCGAAGACGAAGGGGAGAATGGGCAGGATGCAGGGGCTGAGAATGGTCAGCGCCCCTCCGAGATAGGCAATGATGAGAAGCGTCATCGTCGTTTCCTTTGAAACCAGGTGCGGATGCTGAAGGGCGACTGGCTCGATCAGCAGTGACGACAATCTGTTGTGACGACGTATCCGGCATGTGTCCGGTCTCTAGGAGAAGTGTGTCGAACTGTAGTGATCGCGGGCGGTGCTACAGAGCGAAACAATCGGCGGCGAAAGGGCTTGGCGATTGTATCGCAATGTATCCGGACGGGCCGTCGCTACAGTCGCATGCAATAACCGCCCGCCGGCGACACAACGGGGATACACGCGGCCGGCTTTATGGCGATCATAGTCAACACGGACAGGAGAGAGACCCATGACCAACGCAATCAACCTCGATCGCCGCCGCTTCTTCGGCATCGCCGCAATGACCGTCGCTGCCGTCGAATTCGGCGCCGCAACGCTGGCAAACGCGCAGACCGCTGCTGCTTCGCCTGCAAGGAAGGTTGGCGGGCATCAGTCGTTTGAATCGCTGAAGCAGATCAAGGCCGGCGTACTCGATATCGGCTACGCCGAGGCTGGCCCAGCGAACGGTCCCGCTGTCCTGCTGCTGCATGGCTGGCCCTATGATATCTACAGCTATGTCGACGTCGCTCCGATCCTCGCCAATGCGGGATACCGCGTGATCGTCCCCTATCTTCGCGGTTACGGCACCACCACCTTCCTCTCCAAGGATACGCCGCGCAACGGCCAGCAAGCCGCGCTCGCAGCCGACATGATCGCGCTGATGGATGCACTCAAGATCGAGAGCGCGATTGTGGCAGGCTACGATTGGGGTGCGCGCACCGCCGACATCATGGCAGCCCTCTGGCCGGAACGCTGCAAGGCGCTTGTCTCCGTCAGCGGCTATTTGATCGGTAGCCAGGAGATCAACAAGAAGCCGCTCGCGCCCAAGGCCGAGCTTGCCTGGTGGTATCAGTTCTATTTTGCCACCGAGCGCGGCCGTGCAGGCTATGCCGCCAATACCCGCGACTTCGTGCGGCTGATCTGGGAAACCGCGTCGCCCACCTGGAAGTTCGACGACGCGACTTTCGATCGTTCGGCGCCCGCCTTTGACAATCCCGACCACGTCGACATTACCATCCATAACTATCGCTGGCGTCTCGGCATCGTCGAAGGCGAAGCGAAGTACGATGCCTATGAAAAGAAGCTGGCCATGGGCCCCGTCATCACCGTGCCTACCATCACCATGGAAGGCGACGCCAATGGCGCGCCCCATCCCGACCCGTCGGCCTACAAGGCCAAGTTCTCGGGCCGCTACGAGCATCGCAACGTAACCGGTGGCATCGGGCACAACCTGCCGCAGGAGGCGCCCGAGGCTTTTGCCCAGGCCGTGATCGACGTCGCGTCGTTCTAAAGCGATCGGCCACCGCGCGAAATGCGCTTTACTCGCGGTGGCCGACGCGAAACTAATGGCTCACTTCAAGCCTGCGAATCGTGTGAAAGACGAGACATGGAGCACATCGACCATATTTTGATCGTGGATGACGATCGTGAGATTCGCGAGCTCGTATCGAGCTACCTGAAGAAGAACGGCCTGCGCACGACCGTTGCCGCCGATGGCCGCCAGATGCGCAGCTTTCTCGAAGGCAATTCCGTCGATCTGATCGTGCTCGACGTCATGATGCCGGGTGATGACGGCCTCGTGCTGTGCCGCGAGCTCCGGGCTGGCAAGCACAAGGCCATACCCGTGGTCATGCTGACGGCGCGTGACGACGAGATGGACCGGATCATCGGGCTCGAAATGGGCGCCGACGACTATCTTCCGAAGCCCTTCGCAGCGCGCGAGCTTCTGGCGCGGATCAAGGCGGTGTTGCGCCGGACGCGCATGCTACCGCCCAATCTGCAGATCACCGAGGCCGGCCAGCTCCTGACCTTCGGTGACTGGCGTCTCGATACCGTCGGCCGCCACCTGCTCGACAAGGAGGGGACCGAGATCGCCCTGAGCGGCGCCGAATACCGGCTGCTCCGTGTCTTCATCGATCATCCCCAACGCGTGCTCAATCGCGACCAGCTGCTCAACCTGACGCAGGGCCGCGATGCGGAGTTGTTCGACCGCTCGATCGACCTTCTGGTGAGCCGCGTACGCCAGCGGCTGGGCGACGATGCGCGCGAGCCGACCTATATCAAGACGGTGCGCGCCGAAGGCTATGTCTTCTCCGTTCCGGTGGAGATATCGGAGCCGAGGACATGAGCGAGGCGCGCCCTCGCATAGGCTGGTGGCCGGGTTCGCTGCGCTCGCGGCTTTTTCTCATCCTGTTTGCGGGACTGGCAATCGCCTATGGCCTGTCGTTCAGCATCCTCTTTGCCGAACGCTACATGTCGGCGAAAGCCGTCATGCTGGGCACGCTGGAAAGCGATCTGGCGACCTCGATCGCCGTCATCGACCGTCTGCCCGCCAATGAGCGGGCCGATTGGGTCGATCGCCTGAGCCGCGGCAATTATCGCCTTGTTCTCGGCCCCGGCTTGCCCGGTGTTTCCGACATGTCCGGCCGCGGCGCCGAGATCGCTGAAAGAATAGAGGAAGCGGCAGGGCACAAATTTCCGCTCAAGGTCGAATCCATCCCCGGTGACGGTAAGAGGCTTCAGGCTCATCTGACGCTGTCCGATGGTGCGCCGCTGACGATCGACGTCACGCCGCGCGGCGTCATGCCGCTGGCGGAGTGGCTGCCTTACGTCTTCGCCGCGCAGATGGCGCTTCTCCTTATATGCACCTGGTTTGCCGTACGTCTGGCCATCCGCCCGCTGAGCGCGCTCGCCACCGCCGCCGACACGCTCGATCCGGCAAAAAAGGGCGAGCCGATGAGCGAGCGGGGGCCGAGCGAAGTCGCCCACGCCGCCCGCGCCTTCAACGCGATGCGCGACCGGATCGCGCATTATCTGGAGGAGCGCGTGCAGATTCTGGCCGCGATCTCGCACGACCTGCAGACACCCATCACCCGCATGCGGCTACGCGCCGACATGGCCGATGATTCGCCGGAGAGGGACAAGCTGGTCAACGACCTACGCGAAATCGAGCGGCTGGTGCAGGACGGCATTGCCTATGCGAGAAGCTCGCATGGCAGCGGCGAGAAAAACTCGCGGATCGATCTCTCCTCTTTCATCGACAGCATTGCCTACGATTATCAGGACACCGGCAAGGCGGTGACCGTGCTCGGCGTCGTTCAAGGCACGGCCTCGACCAAGCCGCATGCGCTGCGACGCATTCTCACGAATTTCATCGACAATGCGCTGAAGTTCGCCGGTAGCGCCGAGATCGCCGTCGAGCGGAGCGGGGAGGGCGATGTCGTCGTCACCGTCTTGGATCGCGGACCGGGTATTCCCGACGATATGCTGGAAAGCGCCATGCAGCCCTTCTTCAGGGTCGAGACATCACGCAACCGTGATACAGGCGGGACGGGGCTTGGATTGGCGATCGCCCAGCAGCTGGCCGGAACGATCGGCGGCTCGGTGCGGCTCTACAACCGCGTGGATGGCGGTTTGGCGGCCGAGGTCCGGTTCCGCTAAGGCCGGTCCCCGCTACTGTCGCTTGAGGCGCCGCCGGTGACGATTGCAATCTTGTCTTTCAACATCACAGTCGTTGGCAAGCTCGGCCGCCACGCCAGTAACTCAGCCTCGTAGCAGCATGGAAAATGCTGCTACGAGGGGCTCTTAAGCGCGCGGACGTTAGCTCAACGTCGACATGTCCACAACGAACCGATAGCGAACATCATTCTTCTCAAGGCGCTCGAAAGCCTCGTTGATCTGGTCCGCACGGATCAGTTCAATATCCGCGACGATCCCATGCTCGGCGCAAAAGTCCAACATTTCCTGAGTTTCGGCGATGCCGCCGATATTGGAACCGGAGAAGCTGCGCCGCCCCTTGACCACGTTGAAGGCGCCAATTTCGAGCGGTTTTGCGGGCAAGCCGACCAGAACGAGGTTGCCGTCGATCGCCAGAAGATTCAGGTAGCTGTTGACATCATGGGAGGCCGAGACGGTGTCCAGGAGGATGTCGATCTTGGAGCTGAACTTCTTCATCTGTTCCGGATCGGTGGAGAGAACGGCTTCGTGAGCACCAAGACGCTTGGCATCCTCAACCTTGGACGGAGACGTCGTAAATACGACCACATGCGCACCCATCGCCTTCGCTATGCGTATCGCTACGTGGCCGAGCCCGCCAATACCCACGATCCCGACGACTTTCCCTGCTCCGGCGCCCCAGTGCTTGAGCGGTGAGTACACGGTGATGCCTGCGCATAGAAGTGGTGCGGCGGCTGCGAGATCAAGGTTTTCGGGAACCCGAAGAGTATACTTTTCCTTGCAGACATATGTTTGCGAGAAGCCGCCATAGGTGATGCCGCCGAGAACCCGGTCCTGGGAATTATATGACAAGGTCGTACCCTCGACACCTTCGCAGAACATTTCAAGGTCACGGTGGCAAGCAGGGCATGTGCCGCAGGAATCGACGATGCAACCGACTGCTGCAAGATCTCCAACCTTGAACGACGTGACCGCGGAGCCTACGGCTGTCACACGTCCCACGATTTCATGCCCAGGGACCATCGGATACCTGCTCGCGCCGAAGTCGTTCTTCACCTGATGAAGATCGGAATGGCAGATTCCACAATATAGAATGTTGAACTGCACATCATCGGGTCGCAAGTCACGACGTTCGATGTTCATAACGCCGAGCTGTTGGTCCGATGCTTGGGTGCCTACGGCTTTGATTGCAAGGGTCATATCTGGTCTGCCTTTTAGAATGATGCTTCTCGTCACGTCGCGACAATGCCCGCCATGGGCAGCATTCGCGTACCGATGTCATGCTCAGCCGGGATACCGGCACTCCACGGGAGGCCGAACTATATCGACGTCTTATGCCTACGATTAGTCGAATGAACCGGCATAACCCTATGACGCCCATGCATGAATGACGGTCGTCTAACATCAGGCCGGTGACGAACAGCCCAGCCACGTTCCGCGAAGCCTACGTGCCACGGGCGGCAAATATAGTGCCGGGTAGCATCAACGGATACGGCTTTGAAGGCACCTGGCGCGGGTGAGACACTTGCGCCTTGTTTCACACCAAAATGACAAAGTTCGTGGCAGCCAGCCCACGCCCAAATGTCGACGAAGCCGTTGCCTACGTTCTGATACACTTCCGGCATTTTCCGAAACATGCCGGATACGCTGATCCATCAAAACACTCCCCGTCACCGGACGTCGCCCAAGCGACAAAACAAAGCGACGCAACAAAGGAGTGTTCCATGACAAAGATCGATACCGTTCTCTACACTGGCAAGACCCACACCACAGGCGGTCGCGAGGGATCTGCCCGCAGCGATGACGCGCAGCTCGACATTCGCCTGTCGCCTCCCGGCAGCGGCAAGCCGGGGACCAATCCGGAGCAGCTCTTTGCGGCCGGCTGGTCGGCCTGCTTCATCGGCGCGATGACCAAGGCCGCCGGCAAGCGCCAGCTCAGGCTCCCAGCCGAAACGGCGGTCAACGCCGAGGTCGATCTCGGAACCACCGATGGTGCCTATTTCCTGCAGGCGCGCCTGGCGATCAGCCTGCCGGGGATCGATCCCGAACTCGCCCGCGCGATCGTCGAGGATGCGCACCAGACATGCCCCTACTCGAAGGCAACGCGCGGCAATATCGCCGTCGAGCTGACATTGGTCTGAGAAAGCGGCAGGGGAGACGTGATGATGAAGATAGCTGTCTTCGCGATCATGATCGCGGCGGTCCTCGCATCGCCCTGCATCTACGATGCCATGTCGAACGAGCCGTCTCCGCTCGCCAGCGCGTTGGCCCTTTCCGAGGCGGCGTATTGAGTGAAGCAGCGATCGACCGGGTGGTCGATTGCTGCCCTCGACGAATTCAGATGCCAGCGGCGACGCCAGCGCGCCCGTCTTCCCGCGTGGTGCGCTAGAAGACGCTACTTGCTTGTGGTGTCACGCCGTTGAGATGGTAGTTGCCGACTGCGTGGTATCGCTGGCGTGTGGGATCATGCGCTGCATGCGTACACCCGTCACGCCAAGCGCGATCGGTTGCCGCGCCGTCATTGGCAAAGAGCAGATCGGTAAGTTCACGCAATGCATCAGAGGTCTGGACGGCGATCTCCGATGTTACGGCTTGAGCAGCGGCGGCGGCAAGCGTTGCGGCAAGGACGCTGTCTCCCGTTGTCTCGACCTGCGCGATATCGATCTTGAGGCCGGCGCTTTCGACCAATGCCGTTGCCGCCTCCAGCCTGATTGCAATTTCTCCCACTCTGGCGATCGTCTTCGGATCGTCCGATGCCTTGCCTCGGACGGTCCACGGGTATGAAAGTGCTTTGATCACATCGATCGTCTCGGCAAATCGCGCGCGCGCAATGCCGAGATGGATGCCGGCGTCGATGATCTGGCCAGCGGGACAGATCGTCGTCGGGCGTTCAAAACCTTTGTAATGCGGAATGACGGCATCGGCCTGAACGTAGGTGTTGTTGATTATCGCGGTATCGCTTGGTGCGCTGCCGCTTATGTTCCTGATTTTCTCGATGCCGGCGGCGCCGGGCGGCACAAAGGCGAGGCTCAGCTTGTCGTCTTCATTCAGCGCGAAGATCGCGATCCAATTCGCCGAGGCCAAGTCGGCGGAGCAGGATTCTCGACCGTTGATCCGATAACCAAGGCCGTCGCGTTCGATCCGTGTGCCGAGTGTGCTGCTTGCGGTGGCGTCGCGTTCCTTGCCGGCGAAGATGTCGCCCGACAGCGTGCGCTGGAAGAAGAAGCTCTTCTGCTCTTCACTACCATCGGTCCGCAATGCCTCGAGAATGTAGAAATGGTCACGCGGGATCTCGCCAATGTGCTCATCGGCGGCCGTCAGGATCGCGATCACTTTGGCAAGAATGGTATTCGAGACGTCAATCCCGCCATATTCCGGCGGAACCGTTATCGCCAGAAGCCCGGATTGCGCCAATGCTTGGCACTTTTCATGCAACGATATTGGCGCTTGATCGGTATCCGCTCTCTCCCGCAGACGATGCGCTAACTGGTGCGCCGCCGCAATCGCCTCCTCCTCGCTTATCAAACGTGCCGTCAGCTGCCGAATTCGATCCGTTGGGTAAGGTATCGTGTCCATCTCGCTCTCCCAGGCTGAGGTTCATAATGGATGGGAGATCGGAAGAGGAAAGGAAAGAACATTAAATCCATAAACTATTACGGGATTGAAAAGTCCTTTCCTCAGCGCCGCGTGCCTTTCCGGCTCCGTTCGATCTGCCGGGCGGGTATTATTGTCAATGTCGGGGCGGCGTTAAGCTTTCGTTAGGCAGCTTCGTTGGCTGCCCCGCACACGTCAGGAACCTACCGCGTGCTCGCAGCTTTACTCATATACGATTGATGAACGGTCGTAGACCCCACGCCGGTCTCACCGCATCGCTCTCGAAGTGCGCACTTCCGCTTTTTTTGACCCGAGGCACAGTCCTCTTCAGGACATAACGGAGGAGAAAAATGATGTACATGAAGTCAACTATTGCCGCATTGGCCGCAGGCTGTGCCAGCGTCCTCGTTCCGCTGCCATCCGCAGCCTTTGATATTGGCGGCTCCAACGGGATCAGCGTCAACGGTAGCGGCGGCGGACTGAACGTGTCCATTGGTGGCACGAATGGGGTCAACGCCACCGTCGGCGGCGGCTCGAACCTCGCGAATGTTTCCGTTGGCGGGGCCAGCGGCGTCAACGCGGATGTCGGAGGCAACTCTAGCGGCGGTCTTGGTGTCAACGCATCGGTTGGTGGTTCCGGCGGCATCAACAGTGCCACCTCTGTCGGCGGTAACGGCGGTTCTTCCGGTGGCCTGGGCGTCGGCACCACAGCAACAATCGGTGGAACCGGCGGCGTCAACGCGGATGTCGATGCGGTGGTCGGCGGTTCTAACCTTGCGACCGTGAACGCGCTCGCAAATGTCGGATCTGGAGACAACACGCTCGCGGACGTCAATGCAAATGTCGCGATTGGCGGCGAGGCTGCCGGTACCGGTGGTAACCCCGCCGAATTGGTCGATCTTGGCACAACTGTCAGCGTTGGCGGCACAAATGGTGTGAATGCCGATGTCGGCGCTACGGTGGGCGGCTCCAACATCGCGGCCGTGGGCGCGGTTGCCAATGTCGGCGCCGGCGATAATACGCTTGCCGATGTCAACGCCAATGTCGCGGTCGGCGGAAACACCGCCGGTTCCGGTGGCAATGGTTCGACAAGTGGTCCGCTGCTCGACACCGGTGTCACTGCAAGCATCGGCGGTTCAGGCGGTGTGAATGCGGATGTTGATGCCACCGTAGGCGGCACGGGCCTTGCCAGCGCCAACGCGATGGCCAATGTCGGACTGGGTGACAATACACTTGCCGAAATCAGCCTAGCCATCCCGTCGACGACACCCCCCTCCGGCCCGGGTTCTGTCGATCCTGGCACCCCCGGTACCGGCACGGGCAGCAACGATAGCAGCGATAGCGGCGTAACCCCTGAACGGGATCGCAGCCTTGCGATGATCAACGACATGTCCGCCAGAGATCGTGCGAAGGCAAAGACGCGCTGCAAGGACGTCGTGCGATCGGGTGGCTTTGAAGCCAGCTTGGTCAGCCTTTGCAAGATGGTCATTGCCACCCGCTGATGTCACTGCATTCGGGGCGTCGGCATCGGCGCCCCGATCCGCTCGAGCAGATGTCCAGCGCGTGAAACGAATGGCGGCTGGTTTATGCGGATTGTCTGAGGATGATCTCTGCGTTCAGCAGGACTTGCTCGGGCACGCTCGATGCCGATCCCTCGGCCTCCTGGTCCAGTTTTTGCAGCAACAATTGCATGGCGATGCGGCCGATGTCGTTGTAGCTCTGCGCGACGGTCGTAATCGGCGGGCAGGCATAGCGTGACAGTGGGTGGTCGTCGTGGCCGGCAATGCGCAGGCTGCAATCGGGCGTGCGGCCGATCTTAACGCCCGCCTGAAAGGCCGCCGCGATGGCCCCGAATGCTACACGGTCGTTGGCGCAGAGAACTGTCGCGGTCGGGAAGCCGCCACCCTCAAGAATTCGCTTCGTTTCGTCATAGCCAAATTTTTCGAAGTCCCAGCCTGCCGCTTTTTCGATCGGCAGCACGATCGGCTCCATCCGCAGTTCTGTCATCGCCTCGACATAGGCGGTCTCACGCGTCGAAGCATTGGTGTTGACCGACGGCATCCCCAGATAGCATGGCGGCTCCCCGGATCGGCACAGATAATCCACGATCAGCTGGAAGCTCTGGCGGTTGTTGGTGCCGACGAAGGGCGAGACGTCATCCAGTGGTGAGTCCACGAAGATCAGCGGTATCGACGCCGACAGCGCAAGCAGCGTCTCGTGGTGCGATTGCACGCCGAGCGGGGCGATGATGGCGCCCGCCACGTTCATCGACTTCAGCGTTTCGATGGCGCGAGCTTCCATCAGGGCATTGCCATCCGACGACAGCACGAAGGCGAGGAAGCCGGCATCGTTGGCGATGAGCTCGACCCGCCGCGTCAGCGCCATGTAGAACGGGTCGGTCGAGTTGGGAATGATGATCCCGATGATGTTGCTGCGCCGGCGATTGAGATTGACGGCAAAGAGGTTGGGGCGAAAGCCGCTCTCCTTGAGCGCGGCTTCGATGATGTCGCGGGTCTTGCGACGCACGGAGCTCGGGTCGTTGAAATACTTCGAGACCGTCGGCCGCGATAGGCCGACATACTCGGAAAAGTCCTCCATCGTTTTGATCGGCCTGTCTGACAAACGCGCGTCCCACCCGCTTTTTTTAATCGATTGAAATATTTGACGCAGTTCAATCAAAACTTTTGCGCCGGTGCAAGCCGCGCCGTTAGGCGCGGCAGGCTTCGAAATAATCTTCCAATACGCGGTCGACGGCCGCAAGCGCCAGCGAACGGGCATCCGGCTTGACCTTGCCGTCGCGTACGCCGACATAGGCGCCTGTGAGATACTGGTTGATCAGGGTTTCCGGAATCTGCACGCCATCCAACAACGAAAACAGCGCCTTCACCGCCGCGTCGATCTCCGGCTGCGGCCAGTAGTAGCGGATACGGTCACTGTAACTGAAGTGGCGCTGAATGTGCCTTTCGGCGTCCGTGCCGTGATAATACTTGTCCCAGTTCTTCGGATCCGCGGTCAGCACGCGCTCGATGGTGGCAACCAGCGTCTCCTTGCGCATGTCTGGAAACAGGAACGCAGCGATCTGGTCGAGCCCGTAATAGGCCTCGCGCAGCGCAAAGGTTAGGCCGGGGCCAACCTTGAGGATGGCGAAGCCGTCCATGACCAGCTGCCGAAGCATGTCGCGGGTCTGGTAATCGGTGGAGTGGGCCTCGAAGACCATGCCAGGCATGTCCGAGAGCGTGCCGCTCAGTGCCGCAGCCTTTTCAGGAGCGTAGGGGATGACGTTCTCGTTGCCGAACTCCACGCCCGGCTGGACCACGGCGCCGACAACACGGGAGAACGCGTCCGACACGCCGGCGGCCTCGAAAGCCTTGCGGTGGATGGCGATGGTTTCGCGCGCGGCGTCCGGCTTGGTCACCTCGAGCTCTTCGAGCTCTTCCATGGCGCCGCCCGGGATCGGCACTTCCGTACCGACGATGTAAACAGGCTTAATGCCATCAGAGCTCTTCAGCGCCGCCTCGGCCACTGAGGCGAGCTTTGCTGCGCGCTCAGCGGTGATCGCATCGGGCAGGGCAACCGGCTCGCCGGCGCAGCCCATGCTGGTGTCGAGGTGCAGCTTGGTGAATCCGGCCTTGGCGAAAGCCTCAATCATGACGCAGGCCTTGGCCATCGCCTCGTTGGCGGGCAGGCTCTTCCATGGATTGGGGCCGAGGTGGTCGCCGCCGAGGATCAACTTTTCAAGCGGGAATCCGGTCTCGGCCGCGATCTTTTCCACGAAGGCGCGGAAGTCGGCGGGCGTCATGCCAGTATAGCCGCCATCCTGGTTCACCTGGTTGCAGGTGGCCTCGACGAGCAGGCATGCATCCTGCTTCAGGGCATGCAGCATAGACGCCTCGATGACGAGAGGATGAGCCGAGCAGATCGAGGGAATACCCTTCACGCCGTTGCCGTGGCGCCATTGTGCGATATCCGTGAGGTAGCTCTTCTGCATGTCAGGCTTGTCCTTGCGCTTTGATGAGGGCGTCGAGTTCGGCTTGGGTGGATGCGCCTTCCATCGGGCCGGCCTTGGTGACGGCGCGGGCGCCGGAAGCGTTGGCGTAGCGCAGCGCTTCGGCCGGGTGCATTCCCTTCAGCCAGAAGGTGACGAAGGTCGCGCCGAAGCAGTCGCCGGCGCCGGTCGGGTCGACTTCCTCGACCTTGTAGCCCTCAAGATCGATCTGGGTGGTCTTGTCGAAGTAGCTGGAACCCTTTTCGCCACGCTTGATGACGATGGCCTTGATGCCCTTGGCGAGCAGCTCGGCGACGGCTTCCCTTTCCGTCTTTGCCTCGGCGAACAGGAACAGTTCCTCGCCGCTCGGCATGAAGAGATCGGTGACGGAGAGAACGGTCTGCAGCGCTTCGCGCATGCCGGGGCTGTCAAGGATTTCAGGGCGCAGATTGGGGTCGAAGGACACGGTGCCGCCGGCGGCCTTGATGCGTTCGACGGCGGTGAGGATGCTCTTCACCACGCTCGGGGCGTAGAGAGCGGTGCCCATGACATGCATGTGCGTGCAGCCGTCGATCAGCGCCAGCGTCTCATCCGACAGCTCGATCTCGCCGCATGCGCTGTGGCGGATGTTGAAGACGAAAGCGCGGCTGCCGTCCTCACGATAGCGCACGAAGGCGCTGCCGGTCGTGCCCTGCGGGACAATCTCGATGCCGGAGACATCGACGCCGTCCTCGGTCAGGCGGTTGATGTTGACCCAGCCGAAATCGTCATCGCCGACGCGCGAGATGATCGCGCAATCCTGGCCGAGCTTGCCGACCTGATCGATGAAGATGGCTGGCGCGCCCGAAGGGAAGGGGCCGATCAGCGGCACGGCTTCGCGAAAGCCGTTGCCGCGATTGGTGGCGACGATTTCGACCAGGATTTCGCCGATGGTAAGGATTTTCGACATGGCTGCTTGCTCTTGAAGTTTACTGCTTGGCGCGTTTCGAGCGCACGTCGAGATAGACGGCGACGAGGATGACGAGGCCCTTGACGATCAGCTGGTAGAAGTAAGGCACCGACAGCATGTTCATGCCGTTGTTGAGCACGCCGATGATGAGTGCGCCGATCAGCGTGCCGATCATGGTGCCGACACCGCCGGCAAGGCTCGTGCCGCCGAGAACGGCCGCCGCGATGGCGTCGAGCTCGTAGCTCATGCCGGCGTTGGTCTGGGCCGAGAACAGACGCGAGGAAAGCAGGATGCCGCTGATCGCCGCCATGATGCCCGAGATCATGAAGATGATGATCTTCAGGCGATCGACCTTGATGCCGGAGTAGAGCGCTGCCTCGCGGTTGCCGCCGGTCAGATAGGCGCGGCGGCCGAACTTGGTCTTGCTGAGCAGGATGTGATTGAAGAGAAAGAGTACCGCGACGACCCAGATCACGATCGGGATGCCGATGAAGCTCTGCGTGCCGATGGCCGTCCAGGTCGGCTCCATGATCATGGCAGGCGCGCCGTTCGTCGGCAGGCTGACCATGCCGCGATAAATACCCATCGTGGCCACGGTGACGATGAAGGACGGCAGCAGGAACTTTGCCGTCAGGACGCCGTTGGCGAGACCCAACAGCGCGCCGGCTGCGAGCGTCAGGACGAGCGCGGGAACGAAGCCCATGCCGAACGCGAAACACTGCGCGCCGACCATGCCGGCAACCGCGATGATCGAGCCGATCGACAGGTCGATCTCACCAAGCAGGATGACCCAGGTCATGCCGAAGGCGGCGATCGCGATGACCGAAACCTGCTGCAGCACGTTCAGGAAGTTGGCAACGGACATGAACCGCTGATTGGTGATCGAAAAGATCACGCAAAGGACGATCAGCGATAGGAAAATACCGCCATACTGCTTCATTACCTGCCGGAATGCGGCATTGGCTGCGCTCTTGTCGCTCATGATACAAATCCCGTAGCAAAGCTCATGATCTTCTCCGGTGTCATCTGATCGCCTGCAACGATGGCGGTCGCCCGCCCTTCGCTCATGACGACGGCGCGGTCGCTCATGCCGATGACTTCGGGGAGTTCGGAGGACACCAGCAGGATTGCTGTGCCTTCCGCCGCCAGCTGGCGGATGATCTTGTAGATTTCAAATTTGGCACCGACATCGACGCCGCGTGTCGGCTCGTCGAGGATGAGGATCCTCGGTTTGGTCAGCAGCCACTTGGCCAGCACGATCTTCTGCTGGTTGCCGCCGGACAGCGATCCCGCCGAGGTCTCGAGCGACGCCGTCTTGATGGCGAGCCGGCCGACTTCCACCTTCGCGTCGTCGCGTTCGTGGCGCCGCTTGAGGAAGCCGAAGGGGCTGGAATAGTTGTCTAGCGCCACCATCGAGATGTTGCTCTCGACGCTGTGGCTGAGCACCAGCCCCTCTTCCTTGCGGTTTTCGGTGACGAAGCCGATGCGACGGTTGATGGCATCGACGGGGGAGGTGATGGTCACCGCGCTGCCGTCGATCGAGATGGTGCCCGATGTCGGCTGCGTCATGCCGAACAGCGTCTTCATCACCTCCGAACGGCCGGAGCCGATCAGGCCGAAGAAGCCGAGAATCTCGCCGGGACGCACATCGAATGAGATGTTCTCGAACTCGTCGTGGCTGGAAAGCCCGCTCACCGCCAGCACCGGCTTTTCGGTAAGCGCTGGAGCCGGCACATCGCGCGGTGGATAGATCTCGTTCATGTCGCGGCCGACCATCAGGGCGATCAGCTCGTCGATCGTGGCTTCGGACTTGTCGCGGGTGGTGATGTAGCTACCATCGCGGACGACGGTGATGTCGTCGCTGAGCCGCATGATCTCTTCCATGCGGTGCGAGATGTAGATCACGGCCACGCCGCGCGCCTTCAGCTGCGCGATGATCTCGAACAGGATTTCGGCTTCGCTGTCGCTGAGCGAGGATGTCGGCTCGTCGAGGATGACGACCTTGGCGTCGATGCTCAGACCCTTGGCGATCTCGACCAGCTGGCGCTGGGCGATCGACAGGTCGCCGACGCGCTCCTGAACCGATATCGGCAGTTTCAGATCGGAGACGATCGCCGCCGCCTGGCGCACCAGCGCCTTGTCGTTGATGAAGCCGGCCCTGGTCGGCTCGCGGGTCGCGAGAATGTTCTCGGCGACGCTCAGATTGTTGCAGAGGCTGAGCTCCTGGAAGACGATCGTCAGTCCCGCCGCCGCCGCATCCTGCGGATTGGCCGGCGCATAGGGTTTGCCGTCGAGAAGGATCGAGCCCGATGTCGGCTGGTAGACGCCGGCGAGGATCTTCATCAGCGTCGATTTGCCGGCGCCGTTTTCGCCGAGGATCGTATGAACCCGGCCGGGGCGGACCTTCAGCTGCATGTTCTTCAACGCGGTCACCGCGCCGAAGACTTTCGTAATGTCCTTGATCTCGAGGATCGCGTTGTCGCCGGAGGTTTCCATGGCGTCACCTTTCACCAAGAGCCGCAGGCATCGGGCGGATGCGTGGGCGCTCTGATTTGTCGCGAGGATATCGCTGCTTTCCGGCGGCCAGCCCTTCAAAAGAACCCGGCCGCCGGAAGGAGCGGTCACTGTGCGATACTTGGGACCTTCGCACAGTGCGCCTTGGGAGGACTTTACTGCTTCTTGACGTAAACGCCGGGAACGATCGGCTGCTCGGCGGGCACGTCCTTGCCGGCCTTGATGTCGAGTGCGGTATCGACGGCGAGCTTGCCCATCTGGTCCGGGAACTGCTGGATCACGCCAACCATGTCCGGATCGCTGTCGACAGCCTTGATCGCCTCAGGCATGCCGTCAAAGCCGATAACCTTGACCTTGCCGGTCAGGCCGGATGACTTGACTGCAACGGCTGCAGCAAGAGCCGCGTCGTCGCCGAAGCCGAAAATGCCGTTGATGTCTGGGTTTGCCTGCAGCATGTTCTGCGCGACGGCGAGAGCCTCGGCGCGGGTGATGCCGGTCTGGATCGACACGATCTTGATGTCGGGGTGTTTGGCAATGGCTTCCTTGAAGCCGTTGACGCGGTTCACGACCGACTGGACCAGCGGGTAGTCGATGATCGCGACGTTGCCCTTGCCGCCGAGCTGCTCGGCCATCAGTTCGCCAGCCTTGACGCCGCCGGCATAGTTGTCGGTGCCGATGTAGGACGAAACCTTGGCGCCTTCGACCGGAACGTCGACGGTGATGACCTTGATGCCGGCTGCCTCAGCGCGGGCGACGGCTGCGAGCGCGCCCTTGCTGTCGACTGGCGACATGATGATGACGTCAACGCCCTTGACGATGAAGTCTTCGATGTCGGCGAGCTGCTTGTTCAGGTCCTGATTGGCGATCGCGATCTCGACGGAGACATTCTTCGCCTTGGCTTCAGCGGTGATCGCCTTTGCAAGCTCGTTATAGAATGGGTGCTGCTGCGTGAGAAGCGATGCGCCAATGCCTTCAGCCTGTGCGGAGAAAGCGGCGAGCGTGAAGGCGGCGGAAACGAGCAGCGACTTTGCGATGCGAGAAATAGTCAATTTTTCCTCCCGGAAACGTATCGAGGCCTGTGCTTGGGACCGCCGGATCTGGCCGCCTCCTGAGCCAACCGACGTCGCCTATTCATCATTAAACTTTGCGCGCGTCAACTTTAAAATCTGTGTGCGTCAATTTAATTGGTGAGAACGCAATGCCTCAGGCAACCACTGGGCCGCGAAATTCCGGCCCTGAATTTCGTGACTTTTGGTTCCTCTTGTTGGCTCAGGCGGTGCCAATGGAGCTAGTTTCAGGGCGTTCTCGGCGTGTCGAATGGATGCCGACACGGTCTCGAAAATGTCGCGCGAGCGATGTCGGCTTCACGCTGTCGAGACCTTGGCGTTAACCTTTTGTTAACCAAATCATCGTTAATAAATTCTCAACGATTTCTTAACGTAGATGACCAAATTGCTAACAGACGCCCGCTCCATCCGTATCAAGGGCCGCTCGTTTCTGGCGGTGATGCTATCGCCGGACCTGCCGCTCGATGACTGGCTGGTGCGGTTGGATGATCTGGCCGCGCGATCGGCCGGCTTCTTCCTAGGTCGCCCCGTCGTGCTCGATATCAGCGAGCTGGAGGTTGATCGCGCGCAATTGAAGGAGCTGATCGCAGCACTCGGCGAGCGCAATGTCAGCATCATGGGCATCGAAGGTGGGCGTCCTTCGCTGATCGGGCCAGGCATGCCGCCGGCGCTGAAGGGCGGGCGTCCGGTTTCCGATTTCGAAATGCCGCAGAACGAACCTGTTCTCGAAGCGCCACGCAAGCCTGACGCAATCGAGACGCGGCAAACTCCGCAGTCACTGGTTATCCGGGAGCCGGTTCGCTCCGGGCAGTCGGTGATTTTCGCGGAAGGCGACGTGACCATCATCGGGTCGGTTTCATCGGGCGCGGAAGTGATCGCCGGCGGTTCGATCCATGTCTACGGCGCCTTGCGCGGACGGGCGATGGCGGGGTCGCTGGGTAACGCCTCGGCGCGCATCTTCTGCCGCAGGCTCGAGGCTGAACTGGTTGCCATCGATGGCATTTACAAAATGGCGGAAGACCTGGAGCCGGGGCTTCGCGGACAAGCAGTCCAGCTCTGGCTGGAAGACGACGCGATCAAGGCCGAGAAACTTAGCTGAGCCCAGGTTGGCCAGATATTAGGAGAGAAAGATGGGGAAAGTCATCGTCGTCACTTCAGGCAAGGGCGGAGTTGGAAAGACAACCTCCACCGCGGCACTTGGAGCGGCTCTTGCACAAAGAAACGAGAAGGTCGTCGTGGTCGACTTCGACGTCGGGCTGCGTAACCTCGACCTGGTCATGGGCGCCGAGCGCCGGGTCGTCTACGACCTGATCAACGTCATCCAGGGTGACGCCAAGCTGTCGCAGGCGCTGATCCGCGACAAGCGCCTCGAAACGCTCTTCCTCCTTCCCGCCTCGCAGACCCGCGACAAGGACAATCTCACGGCAGAGGGCGTCGAGCGCGTCATGGCCGACCTGAAGCGCCATTTCGATTGGGTCATTTGCGATAGCCCGGCTGGTATCGAGCGCGGCGCGACGCTTGCCATGCGCCATGCCGACGTTGCCGTCGTTGTGACCAACCCAGAGGTCTCGTCGGTTCGCGACTCGGACCGCATCATAGGCCTGCTCGATTCCAAGACGCTCAAGGCCGAGCGCGGCGAGCGGATGGAGAAGCATCTCCTTCTCACCCGCTACGATGCGAACCGCGCTGAGCGCGGCGACATGCTCAAGGTCGACGACGTGCTGGAGATTCTCTCCATTCCGCTGCTCGGGATCATTCCTGAAAGCATGGACGTTCTGCGTGCTTCCAACATCGGCGCTCCGGTCACGCTCGCGGACAGCAAGAGCGCGCCCGCCATGGCTTACTTCGACGCCGCACGCCGCCTGGCTGGCGAAGAGGTAGCAATGACGGTTCCGGGCGAGAAGCGCGGTATCTTCGGCAAGATTTTTGGAAGGAAGGCCGCATGAGCATTTTTCGGCTTTTTGGAAAACAGAGAACCGCACCGGCCGCCAGAGAGCGCCTGCAGGTGCTCCTGGCTCACGAGCGGTCGTCGACCGGCTCCGATCTGATTACTGTTCTTCGCGAGGAAATCCTCGCTGTCATCGCCAAGCACGTGCAGGTCGACAACGACCGTGTGCACGTGAAGATGGACCGCGATGAGCACATGTCGATCCTTGAGATCGACGTCGAGATTCCGCTGAACGCAGCCCGCGCTGCCTGAGCGAGAATAGGGGAGGCGGCACATAAGGTGCCGCTTTCAAATGACGGTATGGCGGACTTCAGTCCTGTGGACCGCCAGGCTGCCAGTTGTTTTTGGCCAGTTCCCACTCGCCATCGGCGCCGATCTCGACGCGTTTGTTGCCGCGGTAGAATATTGGCGTGCCCGACTTCTTATCGATTGCGAAGCGGCTCGGCGAAAACTTCGCCTTTTCCTTGCCGTCCAGGGCAAGCGCCAGTGCTTCCTTGAATTTCCCGCTTTTGCATAGTGCCATGAACTGGGCTTCATTCATTCGAGCACTCCTTGTCGACACGTGCCGCTGTTCGACCGACATACGCGGCCGCGAAGGTTGAGAGCGTGACCTACTGCAGACATATGGCGTTCCGCAAGCCGAATGTCACCTCGGCCTGCGCTTGCGATCATGCGCCGAGGCGGCGATGGACGCGTCGGATGTCTTCACCATGTCACCGTTGTCCCTATAAAGGCATGCGGGGTCGCTGCAATCAACCGGCCATCAGTCCGGTCACGCCCCGCCTCCAATAGCCGGCAGCCAGCGTCTGGTCGCGCCCGTAGGACAGGGTGTCGCGCCAATATTCGCGAATCTCCTTGGTGGCCTCGTTCTCGGAGGCAAACCAGCCGAAGCTTGAGACGCCCTTTGGCCACTCCACGGCGCGGATCGCGCGGACCAATTCGCCGTGCTCGCCACCGGGAACGCCGTTGCGGTGGATCCAGCGAAGCTCGATACCCTCGGGATGTGTGATCGGCTGCTCGTCGGTCGCCCTCGCGACTTCCACGAAGGCGTGGCCACGGGCATCGGCCGGCAGCCGCTCCAGGATACGGCTCAGCGCTGGCAAACCCGTCTCGTCGCATCCCATGATGTACCAGTCCGCCGGCCTCACCGGGCGACCGAGTGGTCCCATGATGCCGACCTCGTCGCCTTCTCTGGCGTGCATGGACCAGGCGCAGCCCACACCTTCGTGCGCGCCATCTCCATCGCCGTGGACGACGAAATCAACGTCGATATAGCCTGCCTTCGCATCCATCTCGCGGATGGTGTAGACGCGCGCGACCGGCTTGCGTTCCTCAGACGGCCAGAATGTCAGGCCGTTCGGTCCGGCGATCGGCCATACCGGCTCGGGAACATCGGCTGTCGGAAAATACATCCGGATGTGCATGCTGTTGGGATTGTCGAAGCGCTCGAGATTGCTGCCCGTCAGGCGCACGCGTCGCATGCCCGGCGTGACCTGCCAGGCGCGCTCGACGCGCATGAGCCGGAAGGACGAGAGTGTCGTGTCGCCGGCGAGATCGCCCGACCAGACGAATTGCGGCTTTTCGCTCTTCGCGTAGAGTTCGACGGCGACGCCGAGTAGTTCCTTGGCGCGGCGAAGGCCCTCTTCGTTAGGCGAGGAGGCTTCCATCGTCAGCCGCTCGGGCGTCATGTCGAAGCGCGCGTTGGCGAAGGGGAATTCGAAGGTCACGCTGTCATCGGTCTGCACGACGGCGGCATCGAAGCTCGCCAGCCGGTCGACGATCAGATGCAGATATTCAGGCAGCTTCAGCAGACGGATGTCAGTGCTGCAGCGCAATCGTGTGAGTTCGGTCATCGGGTATCACCTCGGGTAAACGGCCGGGGAATGGCAAGCCATCCCCGATGGGACATCGGACACCCCGATCCCGCCCGTGGAATGATCCCGAAGTTTGTGTTGTTGCCATTACCGTTGTACCCGCCCTGAGGTGCGCATGCACGGATCGGTATAGGCGACGTTTCGCGGGTTTTCTATACCTATGCCGGCTTTAGACGTGCGCAAATTTGCCAATCGGCAAGGAGATGGGTGAATTCGGCTGACCGGTTAGTGGGGGCGCGTGCCGGGCATATGAGACAAGGTGCAACCGCGCGTATTCTTGCGCGTAGTTCGCCATCCCTGCTAAAGCCGGCTGCGGGAGGCTCTGTCCGAGAACACGGGAAAACGATCCATGGCGACACTGCGCCAAGTTGCTGAACGTGCGGGCTGCTCCACGGCGACGGCGAGCCGCGTTCTGAACCATAGCGGGCCAGTCAGCCCCGCCATGGTCGGCAAGGTGCGCAAGGCGGCCGGCGAACTCGGCTATCGCGCTCCCGGCGCCACCGCCAAGGGCGGCCGGCGACCCGTCATCGGCGTGCTGGTGCCCAGCCTCACAAACCCTGTCTTCGCCGCATCCCTGTCGGGTATCCAGAACCGCATGCTGAGCGCCGGTCACAGTGTGCTGATCGCTCAATCCAATTATGATCCGCTGCAGGAAGCGGATGCCGTGTCGGGCTTGATGAGCGAACGGCCGACCGGATTGATCTTGACTGTATGCAACGGCCTGACCAGCCAGGCGCTGCTTGGCGATTTGCCGCCAACTGTGCTGTTGCACAATCTTCCGACGGAGCGCCATCCGGCGGCCGTCACCGTCGACAATTTCGCGGCCGGCCGCGACCTCACGCGCTACCTCCTGCAGATGGGCCACGAGCGCATTTTGTTCGTCTCCGGCAGCTTCGCCGCTTCCGACCGCGCCGCGCGCCGCTATCAGGGCTATCTCGAAGCGCTGCGGGAAGTCGGGAAGCCACCGATCGATGCCATGCAAATCTCCTTTGTCTCGGAATACGACCAGATCGACATCCTGACCGCCATCCGGGACGGTCGCCCGACCGCGATCATCGGCTCGAATGACCTCCTGGCGCTGGGGGTGATCGCAGCGCTGCGTCGCGAGGGCCTGGCAGTGCCGCGAGACATGTCGGTGGCAGGCTTCGACGGCATCGTCATCGGCCGGCTGATCGATCCGCCCCTGACGACAATGAACATGCCGGATGCCAGTATGGGCACGACGGCGGCGTCGCTGCTTCTCGATATGGTCGAGAACGCAGCGCCAGACCGGCATCTCGAACTCGCCTATTCGCTGCACAAGGGCGGGACCGTGCGCGATCTGAACAAACCATCCAAATAGAAAGAGCCGCCGCACGAGGTGCGACGGCTCGATAGGACCATCCGGTCGCGCTTAGCTGCGTGGCAGCATGCCTTCGACGTCGGCGGCTGCGTCGTCGAGTGCTTCTTTCGGCGCCGAAGACTGGTCGACGATGCGCGAGAGGTTGTCGACGATCGTCTGGGTGACGCGAACGCCGTTGGAGCCCGGGAAGGCGTACCACGGAACCATCAGCGGCATCTGCTTCAGGCCGGCCTGGAACAGCGGGTTCTTGGCGTAGAAATCACCGAGATAGTCAGGCGACTTGGCGGCCAGTTCGTTGTTCGGAACGTAGCCGGTGCCCGGTACGACAACCGAGGCGCCGTAAGGGCCGGCCGCGAACTTGGCGAACTTCCAGGCGGCTTCCTGCTTGGCGGCATCCTTCGTCAGGATGACGACGGCGTTGCCGCCGGTCGGCAGGTGGCCCTTGGCGGGGTCGAGCAGCGGCAGCGGAGCCGTGCGCAGGTCGAACTTGTCGCCGACATTCTTGATGGTGTTGCGCAGAGCGCCTGTCGTCTGGAACTCGAAGCCGACCTTGCCGGCCGCGAATGCCTGCTCGCCGGCAGACTTGGTGAACACGGGCAGGCCGCCTTCCTTGACCATGCGCTCGATGACTTCGCCGGCTTTCTGGCCTTCCGGACCGTTGAAGGTGACCTTGCTTTCGTCCTCGCTGAGCATGGAGCCGCCGGCGCCGAAGAGCAGCGCCGAGAACATCCAGTCGTCGCCCTGCCAGCGGAAGTCGATGCCATCGACGCCGTTGCCGAGCGCCTTGATCTTACCGCCGAGCGCGATGACTTCGTCCCAGGTCTTCGGCGGGTTCTCGGGGTCGCCGCCGGCGGCCTTAACGAGATCGGCGTTGTAGTACATGATCGGGGTCGAGGTCGCGAAGGCGAGGCCGATCTGCTTGCCCTTGACCTGGGCGAGCTTCAGGATCGTGTCCGAGAAACCCTGCTCGGCCATGTTGCCGTCTTTTTTGACGAGCGGGCCAAGATCGACGGCGACATCGCGCTCGTCGATCATGCGCAGGCGGTTCAGGCCGATGAAGGTCAGGTCGGGCATTTCCGACGTGCCGACCTGGCGAAGGATCGTCTGGATGCCTTCTTCGTAGGTCGCGGACGGGCTTGCGAACTGGATCTTGATATCAGGGTTTTCTTCCATGAACTTCTTCGAGATCGTGTCCATCACGTCCTTGAAGAAGCCCGGCATCGGGTAATGGACCGTCAGCGTCGTCTCGGCGAAAGCCGGCACGGTTGTCGCCATCGAGATGGCCGCTGCGGCGAGAAGCTGGGTGATACGTTTCATCGCTCGTTCTCCTGGGTTGGGGCGACCGGTCAACCTTTGAGACCGGTCATGGTGATACCCTCGACGAAGCGCTTCTGCGCGAGCAGGAATGCGGCGACGAGGGGAAGGGTGATGATCATGGTGGCGGCCATCAGCGCGCCGTAGTCGTCACCGGCCTCGGCGGCGCGGAAGTACATCAGGCCGAGAGGCGGCGTGGCGTAATCCTGCTTGGTGATGACGACGAGAGGCCAGTAAAGGTCGTTCCAGTGGGCGACGACCGAAAAGATCGAAAAGGCGGTGACGGCGGGCCAGGCATTCGGCACGATGACGCGCGCGACAATCCCGAGTTCCGACATGCCGTCCAGGCGCGCCGCATGGATCAGATCGTCGGGCATCGACCGGAAGAACTGAAGGAACATGAAGATCGCGAAGACCGAGATCGAGAACGGCGCCACCAGCGCGGTGTAGCTGTTGAGCAGCGACAGGCTGTTGAAGCCGACATAGAGCGGCAGGGCGGTCGCGTGGATCGGCACCAGCAGGCCGAGCATGACGAGAACCATCATCAGCCGCGCCGCCCGGAACTTCAGCTTCGCCATGGCGTAGGCGCAGGGAATGGCGATCAGCACCTGGAAGAAAAAGATCAGCCCGCAGACCAGCACGCCGTTCCACAGAAGCGTTCCCATCGGCACGCGGGTCAGCGCCTTGGTGAAGTTGGCAACGTAGTAAAAGTTCGTCGGGATCAACGACAGGGCTGAGGTGAAGATCTCGCTCTGCGCCTTGCCTGCCGTCGACAGCATGAAGACATAGGGCGCGAGGAACAGCAGCGCGCCGAAGGAGAGCAGCGCCAGGCGGCTGACGCGGCCGAGGGTCCACCGGTTGGCGGTCATCGTGTTTACGCTCATGAGTAGTGCACCCGGCGGTCGAGAACATTGTACTGGAGGAAGGTGAGCACCATCAGGATGGCGAGGAACACCACGGTCATCGCCGAGGCATAACCGACGCGCAGATAGACGAAGCCTTCCTGGTAGATGCTGAAGAGCAGCACTTCGGATGCATGGTTCGGCCCGCCCTGGGTCAGGGTCTGGACGGTCTCGAAGACCTTCACCGAGTTGATGATGCTGATCGTCGTGACGAACAGCGTCGTTGGTCCGAGCATCGGCCAGGTTACCAGACGGAACCGATCGAAAGCCGAGCGGGCGCCATCGACTTCGGCAGCCGCATAGAGCTCACGCGGAATGGCGGTGAGGCCGGCCAGGAAGAGCACCATGTTGAAGCCGACGGACTGCCAGACACCGATGATCGACAGGCTGTAGAGCACGGTGCTGGAGGCTGCCAGCCAGTTCGGGCCGGGGATGCCGACCAGCGCCAGCAGGCTGTTGATCGGCCCGATGGTCGGGTGGAAGAGATATTGCCAGACGGTTGCCATGGCGACGATCAGCGATGCCACCGGCAGGAAGTATACCGTGCGGAAGAAGCTGCGGGCGGTGGTCTCGCTTTCGATCAGCAGAGCGACGACCAGGCCGAGAACGATCGAAACAGGGGCCACGATCGCCGTGTAGCAGGTCGTGTTCCACAAAGCCTTGCGGAAGGCGCGATCGTTGATCAGGTGCGCGTAGTTCTCGAAGCCGACAAAACGGAACTTGCCCATCCCGAGCTCGAAATCGGTGAAGCCGAGCAGAACGACGGCAACCACGGGCAGCAGCACGAAAACAAAGATCAGGATGATGGCGGGCAGTGCCAGAAGCCAGGCGGTGCGCGCTTCGTTGCGTTCGCGCGCTGCCGTGGTCTTGCGGGCCGCGGGTGCGTCCATGGCGATGCTAGCCATGAGCCTTCTCCAGCGTCGCGTCGATCGTAATCGGGCTTGCCTTCAGGCGGCTGCCGTCCTCGGCAAAGACCATGGCCTTGTCCGCCGACAGCGAGAGAGCAACGGGCATTCCTGCCGAGACGCCGCTGGCCTCCGCCGGCGAGAGCTTGGCGATCATGATTTCGCCGATCGCATCGAGCTTGCAGTATAAAATGACCTCGGAGCCGAGGAACTCGATGCGCTCGACCTTGGCCGCGAGACCATCCTGACGGTTCTCCGCCAATCGGACGAATTCGGGGCGGATCGCCAGGCTCACCGGAGTGCGGGCCGAAACCGGGGTGTGCAGGCCGAGCCTGACACCACCGAAGGACACCATGCCGCTCTCGGCAAGCGCCGGCACGACATTGATGCGCGGCTGGCCGACGAAGCGGGCAACCTCGATATGCGCGGGGTCATCGTAAATGACCTGCGGGCTTGCCAGCTGAAGCAGGTTGCCGCCGATCATCACGGCCACGCGGTCGGCCATCGACAGGGCCTCGGCCTGGTCGTGGGTAACGTAGACCGTCGGCACGCCGGCGCGCCGATGCAGCTCGACAATCTCGCCGCGGGCGTGGACGCGCAGGTTCGCATCGAGGTTGGACAGCGGCTCGTCCATCAGGAACACGCTCGGATGGCGCACCATGGCACGCGCCAGAGCCACACGCTGGCGCTGGCCGCCCGACATCTGGCCGGGCTTTCGGTCGAGCAGATGGTCGATCTTCAGTGACTTCGCCATTTCGGCGACATCACGCGCGATCGCCGCGCTGATGGCCCGCTGGCCGGGAAGCATGGAGCCGACGAATGGCAGGCGCTGCGCGCCGGAGAGGCGGCGCATGGCAAGCGGAACGGCAATATTCTGGCCGGCCGTCAGATGCGGATAGAGCGCGTAGGACTGGAAGACCATCGCGATGTTGCGATCGGCGGCCGCAATGGCTGACATATCCTCGCCGCCGATGATGATCTGGCCTTGGTCGGCATGGTCGAGGCCGGCAAGGATGCGCAGCAGCGTGCTCTTGCCGCAGCCCGATGGACCCACCAGCGCGATGAACTCGCCCGGCTCGACGTCGAGGCTGACGCCCTTGAGGATGGCGTTGCCGGAAAAGGACTTGGTGATGCCGCGAAGGGAAAGCGCGCTCATTCCGCTCGCTCCCGCTGCTTCTTCGGCGCTGCCTGCGGATAGACCTCTTCCACGACATCGTCGAGGAAGTAGGCGGTCATCCCTGGTACGGCGACCAGTTCGGTGGTGACGTCGTCTCCAAGCTCGTGCACGGCTGCACCCACCAGGCGCTCGCCCGGCATCTCACGTTCCATCGTGTCGAGGATGAAGGCCGTTGGCGGCGCCCAGACGACGGAGGTCTGGCCGAATTCGCCCTTCCACGTCCAATGCAGGTGGCCGCTGCCGAACAGCGCCACGTCGTGGGCGGCGATCAGGTCGTAGAGCTTGCGGCGCTGCGTCGGGCGCACGCTCCAGTAGCCGGTGTCGCCCTCATTGGCGTCGTCCACGAAGAGCGGCTTGTGCGCGAAGATCGCGACACGGCGGTCGCCGCGTTCGGCGAGCGTCTTCTGCAGCCAGTCGAACTGCGCCTGCTCTTCCGCGTCCTCGAAGCCCATCAGCAGGCTGTTGAGACCGATGATGCGCCACTCGCCGATGTCCTTGACCCAATAGTCGGGGCCGACGAGATTACGCCAGCGCGCCAGACGCTCCGGATTGACCGGCTGAGCGGAGCCAGGGAGGTGGCCGACGTCGTGATTGCCGGGAACGATCAGCATGGGGATCGACACTTCGCGCATCAGATCCATGGAGAAGATCAGATCTTCGTCCTTGTCTGCGCCGTCGACACTGAGATCGCCGGTGTGGACGATCAGGTCGGCGCCGGTCTCTTCGATCCAGCGGACCAAGGGCGCCCAGTTGCCGTTGAAATGCGGCTTGTTGGGGCTCAGATGTGTATCGGTGATATGGATGATCTTCACGGCGCTTCTCCGGTTCCAAGCCGCCGGCCAAGCTCAGGCCAGCGACGTCTTCCGGCGCCTCTTTAGAGCGATCATGTGTCGTGGGCGTAACACGGCTTTCCAACCGCGTTTCATTTTCGTCATCGAATTGTCACTGCGCATACCGGCTGCTTGTTAGTGCCTGAGATCAGGGCCAAAGCCGCGCAAGGATCATCCATTCGATGCAGTGGATCGCCAGAAGGCGGCAACCGTCATCTAACTGTAAAGGAAACATTCTAACTAGCTCCTGGGCATATTGCACAGCTGTGCAACGGGAGTTGAAAGATGAGCCAAGGCGCGTTTCTGGAATTGCGGTCGGTTGCCTGCAGATATGGCAACACCCAGGTTCTGGAGGACATAGACCTCAATATCGAGCGTGGGGAATTCGTCGCCTTGCTGGGGTCGTCTGGCTGCGGAAAGACGACGCTGCTGCGTGTTCTGGCCGGCTTCGTGACGCCGTCATCGGGATCAGTCTCCGTGCGCCATCGCGAGGTGACGCACCTGCCGCCCGACAAGCGCGGCATGGCGCTCGTCTTTCAGTCCTACGCACTCTGGCCGCATATGACAGTGGCGCAGAACATCGGCTACGGTCTGAAGCTGAAGAAGGTCCAGCGCAGCGAGATCGACAAGCGGGTCTCCGCCATGCAGTCTCTCCTGGGGCTGGATGGGCTGGGCGCGCGAAAGCCGGCTGCCTTGTCCGGCGGCCAGCGCCAGCGCGTCGCGCTTGGACGCGCTCTGGCGGTCGATCCGGAGATTCTGCTGCTCGACGAGCCGCTCTCCAATCTCGACGCCCGCATAAGGCTCAGCGTTCGCCACGAGTTGCGCGCGCTGCAGAAGCGCCTCGGCATCACCGCCGTGCACGTGACGCATGACCGCGAAGAAGCAATGGTGATGGCCGACAGGATCGTGATCCTCAATGCCGGCCGGATCGCCCAGCAGGGCACGCCTGAAGACGTCTACAACCGGCCGGCCTCGGCCTTCGTCGCGGCCTTCATGGGCGCCGAGAACGTGATCTCGCTGACCGGCGCGCCTGATGGCAACGACTTCGTTATCGCCGCGGGCCCAACGAATGCCGCAGGCCATGTCGCTCTGATGGGGCGGGACCTCGTGCAAGGCACCGTCGAGGCGCGCTTCCGGCCGGAGGCGGCGCAAATCCTCGCTGCCGAGACAGCGATTGTCGGGTCGGGCGTTACGCTCGATGGCGAGATCGCAGCCGTGAGCTATCCAGGTGGCCATTGGCGCCATGCCGTTCGTGTCGGCGACCGCGAGATCATGGCGGACGCTACCCGCGCATTCGAGCCGGGCGAGCGCGTCCGCGTTCATGTGCCAGCCGAGGCTCTGTTTCTCTTCAATTCGCCGAGCACCGAGCCGGCAAACGCCATTTCCCAGGTTTCGCCCGGGAAAGTCCACGCCTGACCTTTTGATGCCTGACTTTCAGAACCTCACATTTTCATGACAAGGAGAAGCCTGATGCAGAGATTGACGTATGCCGCTATCGCCGTTGCTCTCGCGACGTTGCCGGTAAAGGCCGAAGAGCTGACGGTCGCCACCGCAGGCGACCAGAACATGGTCGACTACATCAACCAGTATCTCGGACCGTTGTTCGAGAAGGCCAATCCGGGCGACACTGTTCGCGCCGTCGGCACCGGCCCCGGTGATGCGGGCTCGCAGAAGATCCTGGAGCGTTTCGACGCGCAGGCAGCGGCCGAAGCCAAGGTCTGGGACGTCGACGTTGCCGTCGTCCACGAAAAGTTCGCCGGCCCGATGGTCCAGAAGGGTTATCTCGAGAAGTATCGTGGCAACATCGATACCGGCAAGCTCGTGACGCGCGGCAACGCGAAGAACGCGCTCGGCTCGGATGTCGATGGCTTCGTCATGCCGATGTTCAACAGCCAGACGGCAATCGCCTATAACCCGGCACTCGTTCCGAACCCGCCGAAGAGCTACGCGGAACTCGCGGAATGGGCAAAGGCCCACCCGAAGCAGTTCGGCTATAACGGCATCAAGGGCGGCGCTTCGGGCGTGTCCTTCGTCATGGGCTGGGTTTATGCCTTCGGCGGCGGCGATGCCAACAACCTGATGACGGGTCCGTTCAAGCAGGAAGAGACCACGAAGTGGGACGGCGCCTTCAAGAGCCTCGCCGACTTCACCAAGAACGCGACGCTGACACCTGGCAACGCCGGCACGCTCGACCTTCTCAGCCGTGGCGAAATTGCCATGGGCCCTGTCTGGGTCGACATGTTCTACAGCTGGCAGGCCAATGGCCAGCTACCGCCGGAAATGAAGCTGGTGCTGCCGGCACCGGGTATGCCCGGCCAGCCGATGCACTATGTCGTTCCTGAAAAGTCGGGCCACAAGGCGCTTGCCGAAAAGTTCATCGCGCTCGCCACCAGCCCGGAAGTTCAGGCCGAAGGCATCGTCAAGCGCTTCAACTGGTATCCGGGTATCGACGCCAACTTCGTCAAGCCGAAGCTCGACGATGCGACCTGGAACAAGCTCTTCGTCGACATCACGCCTGACGATCTCGCCAACAACGGCAAGCCTTTCCCTATCGCGCCTTACAATACCGCGATCCTCGAAGCCTACGAAAAGTCCGTAAAGTAAGCCTGCGAACCGCCTTCTCTCCCGGGGGGAGGCGGTTCGATTGACCGGATGAGAGGTGGCACACGGTGTCGCCGTCATCTCGGCGGCGCCGGTCTTTGTCACCGCCTCCTCTCATCCGCCTCGCTCGCGTCTCAAGGTCGTCACATGTCGAAACGCCTACTCGGTCTCCTGCTTGTCCTGCCCGCGCTGGCGGTCATCGCAGCCCTGTTCATTCTTCCGCTGATCATGTCGGCGGTAGGCGCCTTCAGGGTGGAGGGGGGAGCGCTCGGCTTCGACAATTTCGTCAAGACCTTCGACCTCTACACCAGCGACATCATCTTTACCGTTGTCATCGTCGGTCTCTCGACCGTGCTGATCGGCCTCGGCTCGATCGCGATCGGCGGCTATCTGACGCTTGGCGAACATCCGCGTGCCGTCGCGATTCTGCGTTGGCTCTATCGCTGGCCGATGTTCATTCCGTTCATCGTCGTCGGCCAGATTCTCCGCACCTTTCTCTCGAAGAACGGCATGATGAACAACACCGCCGTCAGCCTGGGCCTGATAACCCCGCTCGATGCCGTGAGCTTCCTCGACTGGCGCGGCATCGTCATAGCCTTCGTCTGGAAGCAGACACCGTTCGTGGCGTTGCTCGTCGCCGGTGCGATGGCATCCATCAATCGCGATACAATCGAGGCGGCCCGCAATCTCGGCGCGTCGAAATTACGACTGCTGTTGGAGATCATCGTCCCTCAGGTCGCCGTCACGCTCACCGTCGGTCTGATCCTCTCTTTCGTCACCATGATGTCGGTGCTTTCGGTGCCTTTGATGATCAACGCGCAATCGCCGACCATGCTCACCGCCGATATCGCTTTCCGCGTCAACGCCTATGGCGACTATGGCGTCGCCAACGCGCTCGGCCTGGTCTCGCTGGTGCTGGCGTCATCCGTGGCCTGGATCTATCTCCGCCAAAGCCTGAAGGAGCGCGCGTGATGACGACCATATCTCGATCGCGAGCTTCTCTCGCCGCGCTGTGGTGGGTGCCGCGCGGCATCGTCTTCGGACTGATGGCCTTCTTCATCTTCGGCCCGCTCGCCAATCTGGTCTTATGGACGGTCGCCGAGAAATGGTACTTTCCGCATAGCCTGCCGCTCGAATACGGCTTCAGCTCCTGGGTAAAGGTCTTTGCGCCGCGTGGCGGGGCGCTGGATTCGCTGCGCAACTCGCTTGTCGTCGCGGTCTTGACTGTCATTGTCTCGCTGCTGCTCGCCATTCCGGCGGGCTATGCGCTGGCGCGGCTGAAGCTGCCGCTGCGCAGCGCAATCCTGCTCGCCTTCCTCATCCCGCAGGCCTTCCCGAACCTCACGGTCTACGTGAATGTCGCACGTATCTTCTACGAGATCGGCCTCAATGGCACGATCCCAGGCGTGGTCCTCGTGCATGTCTCGCACGGCTTGGTCTACGCGGTGTGGATCGCCACAGCGGCCTTTTCAGCGATCGATGCTGAACTGGAGCAGGCCGCGCGCGTGACCGGGGCAGGGGCCTTGCGCACCTTCTTCGACATCACGCTGCCGCTCGCCGCTCCCGGCTTGATGGCAAGCGCGATCTTCGTCTTCCTAGAAAGCCTCGACGAATTCACCGGCAGCTACTTCGTCGGGGCGCCCGACGTGAACATGCTGCCGTTGCTGCTCTACACGACGGCCTCTGGCGGCAACTACCAGATCGCCTCGATCACGGCGCTGCTGCTACTGATCCCATCGCTCGTTTTCATGCTGATCGTCGAGCGGTTCCTGAAGGCGGACGTGCTGTCGCGCGTCGGACACTGAGGCTTCATTTTGGTGGTAGCTAATTGGTCGGAGCGACCTTGTAGACGTCGTCTCCGACGAAGACGATGATATAGCCGCCACGCGCGGCTGCTTCCGTTGCCCATGCGGTTAGCTGGGTGGCGTATGGCTCCTGGCGCCACGCTTGCGGGTGGTCGGGGTCGACGAGCACCGTGAGCTGATCGCCCTGGCCATAGACCATCATCTTCGCGGCGACAGGGTCCCATTCGGGGCCGAGCATGGAGTTCGTCATCCAAGCGCAGAGAAAATCCCGGCAGAGATCCGGGCGATCGTCGTAGATGCGGCAGCCTTGGTCCATGACGCAGTTCACGCACAGCGCATTCGCGGGCTTCGAGAGCTGATCGATCTCAGGCAGCCGACAGCACAAAGTGCAGGTGCCGCAGGAGCGGGGCTCCGCGCTACAGGTTGTCACGTCGACCATCGCAGACAACAAAGCCCCATATGTGCGCAAATCACGTCCCACTCCCTTCAGGAGTATCGGGCTTCGTCGCGATCGTGACATGGGCGCCATAGGCCTCCCGCATCTCACTTTCCTCGCCCGGCCGGCGATCGGCGGCGTGATGGAGCAGCGTCGACGCGTATCCCGCCGCGTGTGATCCCTCGATCAGCGTCACGTCGGCATTACCAGGATTGTAGGATCGCTCGAACCAGTCGACCGGTTGCTGCAGAAAATTCATCTCGAATGCCCGGTTGGTGACGCCGTGGCCGACGATGATGACGGTGTCGTCGCCATCGCGGGCGTCGTGCAGTGCCGTCTGGATAAACAGGCGCATGCGCTGCGCGACATCGGCGCGGCTTTCGCCATCCGGCGGCCGCGCGTAGAACTTTCCGCTGTTGTTGCGCAGCCGCGCCCATTTCTCGAATTCGTCGGGAAACTTCTGCCTCTGCTCGGCGTGGTCATAGATCTCGGTGAAAAGGCCGAAATCCTGCTCGCGCAAGAGATAGTCTTCCCGAACCTTGGCTATGAGATCAGCCGGCAGAACCTTGAGCAGGGCGTCCTTGGTCTGGCGCGTTCTCAGAAACGGCGAATACCAGATCTGCAGCTGTCTAACGTCGGCCAAGGTTCTAAGGTGAGATGCTATCGCCTCGGCCGCGCCAATCGCCTGCCGGTGTCCCCACCTAGTCAGGGGGACATTGTGATCGCCGAACTGGCCGTAAGCCCGCTCATCAAGATTGCCGAGGGATTCGCCGTGGCGAACGAGAAATATGCGCATCATGCGGCCTGGATTGTCCGAAATGGAATCGCCGTATCATGACGGGTACGACCGCCCAGGGCAACGCCGGGGCGCCGGGGCGCAAAGGCCCGACCCGTTATCGACGTCGGCGCAGCTCGCTGCGCAAGACGAAGACCAGCAGGCCGGCCACCATCGCGGCGAGGGCGAACCAGGTCAGCGCATACTGGAGATGGTTGTTGGGGAAGCTGACCTGCGTCAGGCCGCCAACGGGAAAACCACTAGGATTGGCGGTGGCATCGGCATCGATGAAGTAGGGGGCGATATCGGTGACACCACGCTTGGCGGCCATCGCGTCCACGTCGCGCGAGTACCAGCGGTCGTTTGCCGGGTCGTTCGATTTGATGAAGGTGCCGCCCGGCTCGTTGAGGCGGAGCAAGCCGGTGATCTTGACGGGGCCGGAAACTTGGCCGTCAAGGCGGGCGTTTACATCGCGCTTGTCCGTCGGCACGAAGCCGCGGTTGATCATCACGGATGTCCCGTCGCCGAGCGTCAGGGGCGTGATCACCCAATAGCCGGCGCCAAGCGTCGTTGCCGCGTAGACGAGGCTTTCTTTGTCGTTCTGCAAGGTGCCTTCAGCCGTTACACGGCGGTATTCGTCATTTTCTTTGGTGATATTTCCCCAGTCAGCGCGGGCGGGAGCAGCCACCGGTTCGGCATGGATGCGCTGATCGACGCGGGCGATCAGATCCAGTTTCCAGGCGCGGCGTTCGACCTGCCAGACACCAAGCGCGAAAACCGCGCAAAGGACGACGACGAGGAAGCCGCAGAAGATCGTGAGCGCGATCGCCGAACGGCGTTTGGGGGCTTGGTCTGCAGGGGAGTTTGTCAAGGTCTTAAACCGTAACGGGCGGCGTTGCCGCCGCCCGTCCATTGTGCCTGTCAGGGCATGTTTTTCATCATTTCCGGATTCATCGGCATCATGTTCGTATTGAGATGATGCATGACCCAGAGCGAGCCGGAGAGTGCGATGACCACGAGCAAGATCGTGAAGATCAGCGCCAGCAACGTCCAGCCACCCTCGGAGCGAGAGTTCATGTGCAGGAAGAAGATCATGTGAACGACGATCTGGATCACGCCGAAAATCATGATCAGGGCAGCGGTGACAGCCTTGCTGTCGAAGACGCCGGCCATGACGAGCCAGAACGGAATGGCCGTCAGGATGACCGACAGGACGAAGCCGATCATGTAGCTCTTGAAGCTGCCATGCGCTGCTTCATGCCCATGGCTGTGCCCATGATGGGCTTCGTGAGCATCCTCGTGTGCGGGTGCGTGCGAACTCATCCGAGTACTCCCATAAGATAAACAATCGAGAAGACGCCGATCCAGACCACGTCAAGGAAGTGCCAGAACATCGAAAGGCACATCAGGCGACGCTTGTTCTCAGGGATCAGGCCGTGCATCGAAACCTGCACCATCAGCGTCACCAGCCAGATGATGCCGAAGGTGACGTGCAGACCGTGCGTGCCGACCAGCGTGAAGAAGGCCGAGAGGAACGCCGAACGCTGCGGGCCCGCACCTTCGTGGATCAGGTGGATGAACTCGTAGAGTTCGAGCGCGATGAACACGGCGCCGAACACGCCGGTGACGGCGAGCCAGAACAGTGTTTCAGCCTTCTTCGCCCGCTCCATCTGCAACATGGCGAAGCCATAGGTGATGGAGGAGAGGAGAAGCATGGAGGTGTTGATCGCCACCAGCGGCAGATCGAAGAGATCTGCCGGCGACGGGCCGGCCGCATAATTGCGGCCGAGAACGGCGTAGGTGGCGAACAGGATCGCGAAGATCAGGCAGTCGCTCATCAGGTAGAGCCAGAAACCCAGCATGGTGCTGTTTTCCGGGTGATGCTCTTCCGTCAGGTAGAATTCGGGCTTTTCAGCCGTATCGATTGCAGAGTTGCTCATGATCTTACACCTGCTCGGCAAGCAGCTTGGTGCGCTTGTCTTCCGTTTCCACGACTTCCTCTACAGGGATGTAGAAGTCACGCTTGTAGTTGAAGGTATGGCCAATGGTGACCACGAGCATCGCAAGCGCGGAGGCCGCGACCAGCCACCAGATGTACCAGATCATCGCGAAGCCGAAGACGACGCTCAGAGCACCGAGGATGACACCGGTACCGGTGTTCTTCGGCATGTGGATCGGCTTGAAGCCTTCGGTCGGACGGACGTGGCCGCGAGCCTTCATGTCGTACCAGCTGTCATGATCGTAAACGATCGGCGTCATCGCGAAGTTGTAGGCCGGAGGCGGCGACGAGGTCGACCACTCGAGCGTGCGGGCACCCCACGGGTCGCCGGTCGTGTCACGCAGCTCTTCGCGCTTCAGGAAGCTGACGACGAGCTGGATCAGGAACGAACCGATGCCGAGCGCGATGAGGAAGGCACCGAAGGCAGCGATGATGAACCAGATCTGCAGCGACGGATCTTCGAACTGCGACATGCGGCGGGTTACGCCCATCAGGCCGAGAACGTAGAGCGGCATGAAGGCGAAGTAGAAGCCGACCAGCCAGAACCAGAAGGACATCTTGCCCCAGAACGGATCGAGCTTGAAGCCGAAAGCCTTCGGGAACCAGTAGGTCACGCCGGCCATCAGACCGAACACCACGCCGCCGATGATGACGTTGTGGAAGTGGGCGATGAGGAACAGCGAGTTGTGCAGCACGAAGTCGGCCGGCGGGATAGCCAGCATGACGCCGGTCATGCCGCCGATGACGAAGGTCACCATGAAGCCGATCGTCCACAGCATCGGCACTTCGTAGCGAATACGACCGCGATACATCGTGAACAGCCAGTTGAACATCTTCGCCCCTGTCGGGATCGAAATGATCATCGTGGTGATGCCGAAGAACGAGTTCACGCTTGCGCCCGAACCCATGGTGAAGAAGTGGTGCAGCCAGACGAGGTACGACAGGATGGTGATGACGACGGTGGCGTAAACCATCGAGGCGTAACCAAACAGGCGCTTGCCGGTGAAGGTTGCGACGACTTCGGAGAAGATGCCGAAGGCAGGCAGCACGAGGATGTAAACTTCCGGGTGACCCCAGATCCAGATGAGGTTCACATACATCATCGGGTTGCCACCAAGGTCGTTGGTGAAGAAGTTCGTGCCGGCGTAGCGGTCGAGCGACAGCAGCGCGAGCGTTGCGGTCAGGATCGGGAAGGAGGCGACGATCAGCACGTTGGTGCAGAGCGAGGTCCAGGTGAAGACGGGCATCTTCATCATGGTCATGCCGGGCGCGCGCATCTTAACGATCGTCGCGATCAGGTTGATACCCGACAACGTCGTTCCGATACCGGCGACCTGCAGGCCCCAGATGTAATAGTCGACACCAACGCCTGGGCTATATTCGACGCCCGAGAGCGGCGGATAGGCCAGCCAGCCGGTACGAGCGAACTCGCCGACGAACAGCGACATCATGATCAGGACCGCGCCGGCCGTCGTCATCCAGAACGAGAAGTTGTTCAGGAAGGGGAAGGAGACGTCGCGTGCGCCGATCTGAAGCGGAACCACGAGGTTCATAAGACCAGTAACGAACGGCATGGCCATGAAGAAGATCATGATGACGCCGTGGGCCGTGAAGACCTGGTCGTAGTGGTGAGGCGGGAAAATGCCGGGATTGCCGTTAAAGGCCATCGCCTGCTGGGTACGCATCATGAGGGCGTCGGCAAAGCCGCGCAGCAGCATGACCAGGGCAAGAATGACATACATGATGCCGATCTTCTTGTGGTCGACGCTGGTGAACCACTCTTTCCAGAGATAGGTCCAGAGTTTGAAGTAGGTGATGAGACCGAGGACCGCGATCCCGCCGACCACGACCGCGCCGAACGTGGCGACGAGAATTGGCTCGTGATAGGGGATTGCCTCGATCGTCAACCGGCCGAAGATCAACTTCAGAAGGTCAGGATTGGAAAACATGGAGTAACCCGTTCATTGGTGTCTTTTAGACGCAAAGCGCCAGGTTGAATTATTTGGTCGCAGCAGGCGCGCTCGCGTCGGACGACGGCATGGTATGGCCGTCGTGCTGCATGGTCGTACCGGACATGGTCATGCCGGGCATGTTTTCCATGTTGTCGGCGCCATGGGCGGGGGCATCGCCTGCGGCAGCTGGTTCGGGAAGGTGGATGCCGTCGATCGGCTCACCATCGAATTTCAGCTTGTCGCGATTCTCGTGGCTTTCCTTGCCGGCGCCGCCCATCATGTCGATGTGCATCATTTCGCTCATGCACATTTTGCCGGGGGTGGCGCACATGTTCAGGATCGCGGTGTAGAGATCCTTGTCGGCGGTGGCGAAGTAGCGAACCGGCTCGCGCTCGCTCGGACGTTCGAGCTTGAGATAGGCGTCGCGGTTCAGCGCGGTGCCCTGGTTCTTGACCTGAGCCACCCAGCTTTCGAAGCCCTGCTGGTTCATGCCATGGAACTTGAAGCGCATGTGGGAGAAGCCGGCGCCGCTATAGTTCGCGGAGAAACCGTCGTACACGCCTTCCTTGTTGATGACAGCGTGCAGCTTGGTCTGCATGCCGGGCATCGCGTAGATCTGGCCAGCGAGTGCGGGGATATAGAACGAGTTCATCACGGACGACGCGGTGATCTCGAAGTTGATCGGAACGTCGACCGGAGCCGCCAGTTCGTTGACGGTTGCGATGCCCAGTTCCGGGTAGAAGAACAGCCATTTCCAGTCGAGAGCGACGACCTGGACGGTCAGGGGCTTTACGTCGGCGGGAATCGTGCGTTCCGCATCGATGCGGTCGAGCGGACGATACGGATCGAGCTTGTGCGTGGTGATCCAGGTGATCGCACCAAGCACGATGATGATCGCGAGCGGAGCGGACCAGATGACCACTTCGAGACGCGTGGAATGATGCCATTCCGGATCGTACGTGGCGGAGGTGTTCGACTGGCGGTAGCGCCAGGCGAAGAACAGCGTCAGACAAATCACCGGGATGATGATCAACAGCATCAGCAGGACTGATACGATGATCAGGTCTCGCTGTTGCATGGCGATATCGCCGGAAGGCGACATGACCACCAGGTTACATCCTGCGAGCATGAAAAACAGCGGCAGAATGACGAGATGGCGGGAAAACTTTGACAGCTTTTGCACGTCGTTATTGCTCTTTTTGTTTCGTCCGATCCACGACTAAAGCACTATAACTTGTAGCAACATGAGGTGTTTGGTCGCAGCGCAGCAGAATTGCCGCAGTGCGGGATACGACGGAGCGCGTGCGATGTCAAAAACTTGAAGCGGCGAAAAGAGGCATTTTTTGCACGCCGCCGCATTCGTGCAACTATATATCCCCGAACGGCCCTTCGACCACCGTTCAGGGTCTTATTTTAGCGCTCACGCGCACATTTCTTCACGCGGCGCTAATTTTCGAAGGCGGTCATAAACTATTTCTGCATTCCACCCTTGATAAGCACGACAGTTAGTTCAAAATCTTACCTGAGACGCTTTGCCGCAAGCGTCTTAACGAGGGAGGCGTTTTGAATATGGCTACTGTGACTAACTATGGTCCTTCGTCTACGTCGATGGAACGTGACGCAAGACAAATTCATGCTGATAAGCCGGTTTCGCCGGGCAGCATTGCAATCGGTGTCGTCATTGGACGCACATCCGAATTCTTTGATTTCTTCGTCTACGGGCTGGCCTCGGTGCTGGTCTTTCCGCAACTTGTCTTTCCGTTCGCGCCGGACAGGTTGACAGCAACACTTTATTCCTTTGCAATCTTTTCGCTTGCATTCTTGGCACGTCCCGTTGGCTCGGTGGTCTTCATGACGATCGACCGCCTGTATGGCCGCGGCACAAAGCTCACCATCGCCCTTTTCCTGCTCGGTGGATCCACGGCATCCATCGCGTTTCTGCCGGGCTACAATGAGATCGGCGTCTGGTCGATTGCGCTTCTGGCGCTGTTCCGATTGGGGCAGGGCTTCGCGCTCGGTGGCGCATGGGATGGCCTGGCGTCACTTCTGGCGCTGAACGCGCCGAAGAATCACCGCGGATGGTACGCGATGATCCCGCAGCTCGGCGCGCCCATCGGCTTTGCGCTGGCGAGCCTGCTGTTCGGCTATTTCGTCGCCAATCTGTCGTCGGAGGACTTCCTCAGCTGGGGCTGGCGCTATCCGTTCTTCGTCGCTTTCGCCATCAACGTCGTCGCGCTCTTCGCGCGGCTGCGCCTGGTGATGACGACGGAATTCGGCACGGCGCTGGAACAGCACGAGCTCGAAGCCGCCCCGATTCGCGATGTCGTGCGCATCCACGGTCGCGATATTCTGATCGGCGCCTTCGTGCCGCTGGCAAGCTTCGCGATGTTCCACCTCGTCACGATCTTCCCGCTGGGCTGGATGAGCCTCTACGGCGACCAGCCGATCGGCGCCTTCATGCTGGTGCAGACCGTCGGTGCCATGGTCGGCATCTTGGCGATCATCGCGTCGGGCCTGATGGCCGACCGTATCGGTCGGCGCGGGCAGCTCGCGGTTTGCGCGGTGCTGATTGCGATCTTCAGCTTCGTCGGCCCGATCATGCTGGGCTCGGGGTCGAATGGCCACGATGCCTTCGTGATCATCGGCTTCGGCGTCCTCGGCCTGTCCTTCGGCCAGGCCACGGGTTCCATCTCGTCGCGCTTCGGCCGGGGATACCGCTACACAGGCGCGGCGTTCACGTCCGACCTGGCGTGGCTCGTCGGCGCCGGCTTCGCGCCGCTCGTGGCACTCAGCCTGTCCAGCCGCTTCGGCCTGACCTTCGTTGGCTACTACCTGCTGTCGGGTGCCATCTGTACGCTGGCCGCCCTGGCCTTCAGCCGCGCGCTCGAGCAGCGTGACTGATTGATTGGCGCAACAAAGAAAGCCCGCCTGAACTGACGTTCGGGCGGGCTTTTTGCGTTTCCGTATAGGCTGAAAGAGGTGGCCTAGTTCACCGGCTCCGGCTTCTTTGCAGCGCGGGCGGCGGTCAGTTCGGCGGTCGTGTGGTTCAGGCGGTCCGCGAGGACGCGCATGATCTCGACGGCCATCTCGGGAAAATCGCTCAACAGCTTGAGGAAATGCTCCTTGCTGATCCGCAGCACTTCAAGCGCCGACGTGGCGCGAACGGTTGCGGTACGTGAGACGTCGCAGAGGATCGCGATCTCACCGACGATCGAATTGGGATCGACATCGGCGACCTTGATGTCGCCGGCCGGAGAGCGAACGAGAATGTCGGCTGTCCCCGAGAGCACCACATAGGCTGCGTCCCCTGGGTCGCCTTGCCGGAACAGATCCTGACCGGCGCTATATGTCATGCGGTCCGAGGTGAAGGCCAAAAGTTTGAGCTTGGCTGGTGCAATCCGTGAAAAGATCGGCACGCGCCGTAGCATCTCGACTTCGTCTCTAAGCAGCATGAGCTTATTTTCTCCCTGCGCGCTCGTGGCACGCTTGCTAGAATGACGTGCGTCCTTTTTGGCAGGACGTCACTTTTGTAGCCCCTGTAGAATATTACGATAACAGTTCCTTGAACATCCCGTTCTGTTCGGAAAGTTCCGGAAAATTGCCGGCCTCGACCAGGCTTCCTCGGTCGAAAAGCAGGATCCGATCGAAAAGGGCGGCCAGTCTGGCGTTCGAAAGAACCCAGACGATCGCCGGTCGCTCGCCCTCGTGATGCAGCTCGTTGACGAGGTTGTTGGTGATCTGGTCCTGCACGCGCTGGTCCAGCGCCGACAGCGGCCGGTTGAGAATGATGTAGTCCGAACGCCGGAGCAGCGTTCTTGCCAGGTTCAGCTTCTGGCGCTGAACCATCGTCAATCGCTTGCCGCCGGAGCCGACGTCGAACTCAAGACCGATCGACAGGACGTCGTCGAAGAGATCGAGCGTTTCGAAGAGGCCGACCATGATCGACCGGATGCTTTCCGACGCGTCGGCGCGCTGGTAGGCGATGCGGCCGAACAGAACATTATCCATCAGGCTCGCCGACGAGATGAAGTGCTCGGGGTCGTAGCGCTCGATGACGGCGGCGAGATCATCCGGAATATTCTCATGGAACTGCTTGCGCGCGCTGACGATCTTGGCCGTCAACTCGTCGGTCAGGAGGCCGAAGCGGTGGCGAGGTTCGATATAGGCGAAGCTCAGGCGGATGATGGCCGAGCGCTCTTCCGGCGTCGCGTCGTCGAACTTCCGGCTGCTCAGCTTCTGCAACAGCGCCTGATAGGTCGGAATGTCGTCCGCCGTCATGAAAGTCAGCTGCTGGAAGAATGGGTGGTCCGGCGGCAGGTCGTGGAAGAGTTCGACCGCATTCTCGGCGATCTCCAGGCCCATGGCGTAGAGGTCGTTGCTCAGTCCCGTTTCCCGGAAGAGTGTCTGGAAATAAGGATGCGCCGCCAGGCGCCTGTTGTTCATAATCGGCCGCTTCATGGAGCCAAAAAGCAGGTTCTCGCCGACGGTCGCCTGCGCGTTGTAGCTATCGAAGTCGAAGGGAACGACGATATTGCCGAGTTCCGACTGCTGCATCTTTTCGCGCAGCGCGGCGCGCAGATCGACGATATGTTCGGCAAGCTTGGTGTGGACGTGCGTGTCGACAGTCGAGCGCAGCGCGAGGTCGAGAATGTCCTCGGTGATCAGCACGGCGTCGAGAGCCGGGCGCATGGCCGTCAGGATATCGCCTGGACCGGTGGCGCCGGCCGCGCGGTAGTCCACCCAGTCGCTGTTCGGATCGAGCGTCGGGTTGCCGGCCTTGATCGCTTCGGCGGCATGCCATTTCGCTTCCTGGGCCGTCTGCTCGTCGTATTCGGGATCCTTCAGCGGCGCGTGCTTCAGGCCATAAAGAAGGTTGTCGCGCAGCGTTCCCTGGAAGAAGTAGAGATCGGACGAGGCATAGGAAATCCGGCGGCCCGAAACCGATTCCGGCAGTTCCAGCAGGTCCTTTCCGTCGATGGTGATACGGCCCGAGTTGGGCCAGACCACGCGGCCGAGCGCCTCGGCAAATGCTTCCGCGCCGCTCGAATTGGGCCCAACGACAGCCACCGTCTCGTTCGGCTTGATTTCGACCGAGACGTGATCGATCAGCTTGGCGCCGCTGTCGTCGCTGACGGCAAGGTTGGTCACGACGATCGGTGCAGCCAAGGCCGCGACATCTTCTATGGCGACCTTGTGGATGCTGTCGTCGATCAGCGGCTCGACATTGAACTGCTCGTAGACCTGCTGGTACTTGACCTGCACGTCCTGGCGCATCTGGTCCCAGTCGATCAGTTCCTTCAGCGGGCCCGGAAGATCCTTGTAGGCGCTGATGACGGCCACCAGCTGCCCGATATCAAGCCGGCCTTGGAGCGCCAAATAACCGCCGATCGCGTAGAACAGGAACGGCGTTACCTGCGCCAGGAAGTTGTTCAAGAACTTGACCAGGAACTTCCACTGATAAAGATCGTAGCGGATCGAGAAGATGAGACCGAGGCGCGCGGCGATGTCAGCACGTTCGAGGTTCGATGTGTCGTTGCCGTGGATCGTGCCGATGCCGTCGACGATCTCGCCGACGCGGCCGGAAAGCTCGCGCGCCGTCAGCTGGCGCTGGCGGCCGAGTTCCAACAGTCGCTTGCGCATGCGGGGAATGACGACGGCCTGAACACCGACGATCGCAGCCGCGATCATGCCCAGCCAGAAGTTCTGCACGATGATGAAGGCGAGGGCCGTCAGCGCCTGGCCGCCGAGTAGGGCGGGCGAGACGAAGGCATCCCCGGTGAAGCCGCCCATGGGCTCCACTTCGTCCTTGATCATGGTGGCGATTTCAGCGGACTTCACGCGCTTGAAGTGATTGGGCGGGAAGCGCAGAACACGGTCGATCAGCTGAAAGCGGATACGCCGCAGCATGCGCTCGCCGAGCCGGCCCTTGTAGGTGTTGATGTAAAACTTGAAGAGACCGTTGAGCACCACGAGCGCCAGGAAAACCAGGCTGAGCGCCATCAGCATCTGCTCGCGCCCGAGCTGGATGCCCTGGAAGATCTCCACCTTTCCGATCAACGGAAACGTGTAGGACAGATGCATGAAGGTCTGCGTGGCGCCTTCACCCTCGAAGCCGGAGCCCTGAATAGGTCCGTTGACGATCTGCTTGGGCAGGTCGAACGACAGGAAGTAGGGCACCATAGAGAGCGCGACGACCGCCAGAATCCAAAGCTGCTGCAGCCGCGTGTTCGACCAGATGTAGCGCGCGAGGCTTTTTTCCATTGCTAACCGTCGATTGTCTGGAAAATTTGAGACATCAATCCTGCACGAGAGGGCGGTGGTACCGAGAACAGGATCATGCTACCGGATCGCTCAATAAAAACAACGCGAAGCGACGTGTATTGCTGGACACCGATTCACGCGAGAGTCTGTTTTATATCACATGATTTTCATAAAGGGCGAGAGTTTCACGCGAGCATAGCGCGAATGATTTCGGCCGTTCGTCTCGCGCCTTCAAGGTCGATATCAATGCTGGTGGTGCGCTTTGGGGCCGCAAGTGCTGCACTCACCGCCGCCGCCACATGATCCGCCGTCAACCCTTTTTCAGGCAGCAACTCTGCCAATCCCAGCATGGCAAGGCGCTCGGCCCTGACGGTCTGCTCCGTCTCCCCGCCCGCGACGAACGGGATCAGGATCGGCCGGCAATCGGTCCGCATGAGGTCGCCCACTGTGTTGTAGCCAGCCTGCGAAATGGACACGCGCGCGGCGCCAAGCAGCGAGGGGAAATCCTTTCGGAACCGGACGAGCGTGACATTGGACGGGATCGCTTGCGACAGCGCCGCGAAATCCGCCTCCGGCAGGTTCGGGCCGCTGATCAGCAGCCAACGCAGATCGATCGGCAGCATCTTCGCGGCTTCACCGGCTGCGTTCAACAGCTCCATCCCAACCGCGCCGCCGCCGGCGGAGGCGATGATGTCGAACGTCTCCGATGCCTGCTCAGGCGGAGGCGGCGCAACGATCCCGGTGTAGGAGACCTTGTCGGCGATATCCGCCGTCAGCGGGAATGTGTCTTCGAGCCGGACGAAATCGGGGTCGCCGTGAACGAGCACGCCATCGAAATGCGCCCGCACCAGACCGACGGTTTCGGCGTCGCGCCCAGCCTTGCGGTTCTCCTGCAAGATGTCGCGCACCGAGCTCAACAGCTTCGGTCGCGGGTTCGACGTTTCGATCGCTTCGATCAAAGGCAGAAGCTCGAAACGCATCTGCCTGCGCCCAAACGGAAAAGCCTCGATAATGACGACGTCGGGGCGCGCATCGTGAAACGCCTGCAGCAGCAGATCGCGGCGGCGGTCGAGGAAATCCTGGTCGACCGCAATGCCGCGTTCATCTGCGAGGCCGGAGAAGCCGGCGTTGCTGGCCACCACCGGCGGCAATGCCACCGTCTTCAAGCTCGCCGCCGGGAAGCCCGCGACGGGCAGGCCGCCGGTCACGACGGTGACATCGAAGCCGTCATTCTGCAGGGCATTGGCGATGCGGCTTGCGCGCGCGATGTGGCCGATGCCGAGCAGGTGCTGAACGTAAAAGAAAACCTTCGGAGCGCTCATGATGCTTTCTGCCACTCCTGTTGGAACAGCTGGCTGAGCTGAACGATGCTGGCATTGTAGTCGAAGTGGCTGCGCACGCGCATCTCGGCGGCGTCGCCCAACCTTTGCCGCAAGACGGGATCGCGAATGGCTGCCTCAAGCGCCTTCGCCAGCGCCTGGGGATTATCGGGTTCGACCAGCAGGCCATTTTCGCCATCAACCAGCAGCTCCGGCACGCCGGATACCGAGGTTGAGATACAAGGCAGACGCTGGCTGGATGCCTCGACGAGAACGTTCGGCAATCCGTCACGATCGCCATTGGCCGCGATGCGGCAGGCGAGAGCGAAGAGGTCGGCGCGGCGGTAGTGATCGAGGACTTCTTCCTGGGCGAGCGCGCCCTTCCAGGTGATGCGCTCGGAGAGCTTGAGTTCGCTCGCCAGCGCCTTCAGCTTGGCCAGCTCATCACCGCCGCCGATATGCTCGAAACGCCAGTTCAGATCGCTGGGCAGGAGCGCAAGCGCACGCAGCAAGGTGTCGTAGCCCTTCTTCTCCACCGCGCGCCCGACGCTGAGCAGAAAGACGGGTTTCGTCGGGTCGCTGCCATCCTGGCCGGATCGCTTGCCGGCGAAATGGCCGAAGCGCGCGAGATCGAGGCCGTGATAGCTGAGATGCACCGCATCCTTGCGTGGTGTCAGCGTGCGCATGTGCTGGTAGCCGTTTCGGGTGCAGGTCACGGCCCAGCGGGCGCTGGAAAGCTTTTCGGTCAGCTCCCAGTCGGGCGATGTCCAGATGTCCTTGGCATGTGCCGAGCAAGTCCACGGCACGCCGGTCAAAAGGCTCGCATATTCTGTGACGGAGGCGGGCGTGTGGATGAAATGCGCGTGCAACCACTCTCCGCCGTCGGGCCATTCATGGGCGAGCACCATGGCCTGGCCGAGCCGGCGAAAGCGATTGCGCGAGATATCTCGCGGCAGATCCTTGAAGAAGCGCTTCATCAGCGCGCCGAAGCCCGGCTTCCTTAAGCTGGCGAATAGCCCCTTCAGCACACGCACCGGCTCTTCGTGCAGATATTCCGGCAGGTAGACGACCCGCGCCTTGATCTCGTCATGGACGGGATGGCGCTTCTTGTCGGTTGGGCGGCGCATGGAGATCAGGGTCAGGTCGAACCCGGCCTTCTCTAGCCCCAGCAATTCCTGCGCGATGAAGGTTTCCGAAAGGCGTGGGTAGCCCTTCAAGACGACAAGCAATTTCCGGCGTGGCGGCAATGATACGACTTTCACTCGGCGCCGACGACGGAAAGGTGGCGGCCACGGTTGTCGAGCCAGCTGCCGACTGTCTCGGAGATATGGTTGAGGCCCTCAAGCCGCATGTTGGAGCCGCTCATCGAGGGCGGCTGGCGGTGTGGCAGGCGCTTCAGCGCGTCTGCCATGACGGCGGCGTCGGCCGACGCTTCCGGCAGGAGCATCTCGACGAGGCCGAGGTCGCTGGCGCGTTGCGCGCGCAACAACTGCTCCTCACGCGGCTTGACGCGGGGCACGATCAGCGCCGGCTTGTCGAAGGAGAGGATTTCGCAATAGGTGTTGTAGCCGCCCATCGCCACAACGCCGGCAGCACCCGCGATCAGTTCTTCCATGTTGTTGTCGAACTCGATCACCTGGATATAGGGGATCTTCGACCCCTTCTGGACCAGCGTCGTGCGTTCGGCAGCAGGCATATAGGGGCCGAGCACGACCAGCGCTTTCTGCTGCAAGGTTGGGTCCTGCTCGTAGGCATTCATTACGTCGTGGACCAGATCGGAGCCATCGCCGCCGCCGCCTGTCGTGACGAGAATATAATCGTCGCTGCGGGCATTGATCGAGGTCTTGTTGGCCGAAACGCTGCGCTGCAGAAAGCCGACGAAGTCCATCTTGCGCCGAACACTGGCGGGCACATCGAGGCCGACAAGCGGGTCGTAGAAATCAGGCGGGCCATAGACCCAGATCGAATCGTAATATTGATCGATCTTCTGCATCACGCCGTTCTTCTTCCACTCGGCGTCGAGCAGGTGAGGGGCGTCCATGATCTCGCGCAGGCCGAGCACCAGTGTCGTGCCGCGCGCCTTCAGATAGTTGAGCGTCTCCTCGACCTCGCCCTTCAGTCCCATCGGCTCCTTGTCTACGATGAAGATGTCGGGCTGGAACGTCTCGGCCGTGTGGCGGATGATCGATTCACGCATCTTCAGCGTATCCTGAAGATCGATATGGCTTGCCATCGACGTGTATTCGCCGTTGCGCAGCTTGATGACGCTCGGGACCTTCACGAAGTCGACGCGGGCGCGATAGTCGAACGCACCGGCGATCGTCGCGCCTGAAATGATCAGGATGTTCAGGCCGCGATAATCCTCGACCAGGGCATGCGCAATAGTGCGACAGCGGCGCAGATGGCCGAGCCCGAACGTGTCGTGGCTATACATGAGGATGCGTGCGTCTTCCAGGCGCCGGGCCATGGACATTCCTTCCGGGCTATACATCATCTAGCACCGCCGCTTTCAACGACGCTTGCGACGGATCACGGTGGATCGCCGCAGGCCGTTATTTGTAGGGATCAGCCGCATCGCGCAACCCGTCTCCCAGAAAGTTGAACGCCAAAATCACCAAGACCACAGGTATAATCGGGAAAAGCAACCACGGATAGAACGCAATAACACTTACGCTCTTGGCTTCCGTCAGCAGAATGCCCCAGCTGGTAATCGGCGGGCGCAGGCCAAGCCCGAGGAAGCTCAGCGCGGTCTCGCCCAGGATCATGCTCGGAATGGAAATTGTTGCCGAGGCGATCAGGTGCGACATGAAGCCCGGCACGAGATGCCGCCCGATCACGCGCGAAGTGCTGGCGCCCATCAGCTGGGCAGCCTGCACATAATCTTCCTCGCGCAATGCCAGCAGCTTGGAGCGCACGGCGCGCGCCAGACCGGTCCAGTCGATAATGCCGAGAATGATGGTGATGCCGAAATAGATGACGAGGGGGCTCCACGTCACCGGCATGATCGCCGCCAGCGCCATCCATAGCGGCAGGCTCGGGAGCGATTGCAGCACTTCGATCAGACGTTGCACGATCAGGTCGAACACGCCGCCACGATAGCCCGCAAGGCCGCCGATGACGATGCCGAGGCAGAAGCTGATCGAGATGCCGATCAGGCCGATCGTCAGCGAGATGCGGGCACCGTAGAGAATGCGCGAAAGCACGTCGCGTCCCAGACGGTCGGTCCCGAGCAGAAACATCTGTCCGCCCTCGGCAGGGCAGACCATATGCAGGTTCGAATCGAACACGCCCCAGAACTTGTAGGCGTCGCCGCGGCAGAAGAAGCGGATCGGCTGCACATCATCAGGCTTGTCGCTGTAGAGCCGGTGCAGCGTATCCATATCCAGCGACATGGTGCGGCCATAGACGAACGGCCCGACGAACTTGCCGTCATTGAAAAAGTGCACACGTTGCGGCGGCGAATGGATGAAATCGACGTTCTTGGTGTGCAGCCCATAGGGCGCCACGAATTCCACGACGATGATCATCAGGTAGACGGCGATCAGGAAGATCGCCGAGGCCAGCGCCAGGCGGTGCTGCTTGAATTTCCACCACATGAGCTGCTTTTGCGAAGCAAGGTGGATGCGCGATTGCGCCGCCGTCATCGTTTCGGTGGCCATCGGGTCGAATGGCGCGGTCGAGACATAGTGCGGCATCGGTGCGCCGGGTGGGGGCAAGGGCGACATTATTTGGTGCTCCTGCCTTGCAGGCGAATACGCGGGTCGAGGAAGCCGAGAGCGATGTCCGATATCAGCACGCCGATGACATTCAGGAAGGCCAGAAACATCAGGAACGAGCCGGCGAGATACATGTCCTGGCTCTGCAGCGCCTTGATCAGCATCGGGCCGGTGGTCTCAAGCGACAGCACGATCGCGACGATTTCCGCGCCCGATATGATCGAAGGCAGGATCGAGCCGATATCGGCGACGAAGAAGTTCAGCGCCATGCGCAGCGGATATTTGAGCAGTGCGCGCAGCGGATGAAGGCCCTTGGCGCGCGCAGTCACGACATATTGCTTCTGCATCTCATCGAGCAGATTGGCGCGAAGTCGTCGGATCATGCCAGCAGTACCCGCTGTGCCGACGATGATCACGGGGATCCACAGATGCGAGAGGATCGATCTGGCTTTCTCCCAGCTCATCGGCTCGGCGAGATATTTCTGGTCCATCAAATGGCCGATCGACACCCCGAACCAGATGTTGGCGAAATACATGAGGATCAGCGCCAGCATGAAGTTCGGAATGGCGATTCCGAGCAGGCCGAACAGCGTCAGGCCATAGTCGCCCCAGCTATACTGATGGGTGGCGGAATAGATGCCGATCGGGAAGGCGATCAGCCAGGTCAAAAGGATAGTGGCGAAAGAGACCAGAATGGTCAGCCACAGCCGGTCGCCCACCACTTCGGAGACCGGGAGTTGGTATTCGAACGAATAGCCGAAGTCGCCATGCAGCATGCCGCCGACCCAGTAGAAATAGCGGACCACGGCCGGCTTGTCGAAACCGTACTGTTTCCTGAGTTCCTCGATCTCCTGCAGGTTGGCGTTCTCGCCCTGCGCGCGCAATTCGGCGATCTGGCTTTCGAAGAAGTCGCCAGGCGGCAGTTCGATGATGGTGAAGACCAGCGCCGAGATGATGAACAGCGTGGGCACCATGGCGGCGATGCGCCAGAGGATATATCTCAACATCGCTCAGGCCTCCTTGAACCAGAAGGTGTCTGGCATGTAGATGCCGAGATAGGATGTCGGGTCAAAGCCATAGAGGCCCTGCTCCGGCACGTTCTGTAATTTCGCCGATTTCAGAATGGGTTGCAGCGTACTGTTGATCAATCCGATCGAGAAGACCTGCTGCGTGTAGAGCGACAGCATTTGGTGCCAGATCGCCTGGCGTTCCTCGAAGTGAGAGGTCGCGCCCCAATGGCTGAGCAAGCTGACCAGCTGTTCGGCTTCCGGCAGATCAGGCGCCGTTCCGGCCTGCCCGGCTGACAAATGATACATTCCCCAGAGAGGCCATTGCAGCTGGTCGTCCATGGTCGGCGCCAGCTGGCTGGGCGACATGTCGGCGGTCGCCACGCCATTGTCGATGCCGAACCAGATCGACATCATGATGCGTCCGCTCATGGCGCGGTCACGGAAGACGTCGCGTTGCGAGGTGCGGGTGTAGAGCGCAATGCCAACCTCGCGCCAGTGATCGCGCACCAGTTCGAGCACGTCGGTATCGAGATTGCTCTCGCCGGCCGTTTCCACCGTGATCTCGGCGCGGCGCCCATCCGGCAGCAGGCGGATGTCTTCGCTGTCGCGCTGGGTCAGCCCCAGTTCGTCGAGCAGGCGGTTGGCTTCATCAGGATCATGGGCGATGAAGGCGTCGGCATATTCCTGCTTGAACAGCGGACTATCCGGCAGAACGGTGTCGGCGCTCGGTTTGCCGAGGCCGTAGAAAGCCACCATGTTGATCTCGTGCCTGTCGACCGCGAGCGAAAGCGCGCGCCGGAAGCTCGTCTCGCGGAAAAGCTTGCGCCAGACATCGTCGGCGCAGTTGAGGTTTGGCAGCAAGGCCACTCGCGAGCCACGCACCTGCTTCCAGAGATTGACCTTCACGGGGAAGCGCTTTTCGGCGTCCTTGAGATAGGTGTAATCGTTGAAGTCGACGCCGGTGGCCTGCAGGTCGGATTCACCCGCGCCCGCCTTGGCGGCGATGATAGAGGACGAGCTGACACCCATGATGAACCGGTCGATGTAAGGCAGCTGCACGCCGTTCTCGTCGATCCGATGGAAGAACGGATTGCGCACGAAGACGAACTGCTCGGCCGGCGGCGGCGTCGTGTTGACCCAGGGGTCGAGCGACGGCAGATCGGGATTCTCGGGTCGCGAGGCGCGCGACATCTTGATGTGCAGATCGGCCCATTTCTTGACCCGGTTCTGCTTCATCAGCGCGGACAGACGAAAGTCGTCCTGATACTTCTTGTGGAATTGCTTCAGATAATGCCCCGGCCCGTAGATGACCAACGGCAGCGGGCCGGCAAGCGCCGGCATGAAATTCGGGTTCGGCCGATCCCAGGTGTAGCGCACGGTCAGCGGATCAAGCACCTCGAAGCGCGGCAGGTTGCCATGCGGGCGAAGCTCCAGCGCGCCGCCTCCCGGCGTCAGGTCCTTGTTGAGGATGACGTCTTCCCACCAGTAGCGGAAATCATCCACCGTAAACGGTGACCCGTCGGACCAGCGATGTCCCTCGCGCAAATGGAAGGTGAAGACGGAGTCGTTTTCCGAGGTGAAGCCCATCAGGATGTCGGGCTGAAACTGCAGCTTGGTGTCGTAGCCGATCAGCCTGGAGTAGCCGTAGACCGTCATGTAGCGGATGTCTTTCGCGCTGCCGATGATGGTGCGCACGGTGCCGCCGTAAACGCCGGGCTGCCGCCCGGTGGCCTTCATGTTGATGATCCTCGGATGGGTCGGCAGGCGCTCCACCATCGGCGGGATGCGATCTGCACGCAGCCAGTCGCGCAGGAATTCGGGCTCGATATCCCGATCTCCCACTGCTTTCGCCAGTGATGGCGAAATCGCCGCGCCAACCAGTCCACCGATGAAACCACGACGCGTTACCATGCGCGCAACTCCCTAGCATCGGCGCCTTTTCGCGCGCGCACGAAATGCCCGTTGCCGAGATCGGCATAGTCGAGTTCCGATGCGTCGTCGTGCTCGGCGGTAAAGGTCACGCCCCAGTTCTGTTTGTCGGCCGCGCCGTTCTTGCGCAACGCCTCGAAGTCGAGCGGACGGTCGAGATCGGGGAAGGGGACGGCTGCCAGGAGCGATTTGGTGTAGGGGTGGACGGGATCGCGCAGGATGATCTCGCGCGGCGCGATCTCGACGATGCGTCCCTTGCACATCACCGCGATACGGTCGGCCATGTAATCGACCACGGCCAGATTGTGCGAAATGAACAGATAGGTGAGCCCGAGTTCCTTCTGAAGATCCTTCAGGAGATTGAGGATCTGCGCCTGGACCGAAACGTCGAGTGCCGAGACGGGCTCGTCGAGGATGATGAGCTTCGGTCCGAGTGCCAACGCACGCGCGATCCCGATCCGCTGGCGCTGGCCGCCGGAGAAGCTGTGCGGGTAGCGGTTGAGATAGCGCTTATCCAGCCCGATCGCGCCCATCAGCGCCTCGACCTTGCGATTGCGCTCCGCGCTGTCGCCGCGATCGTGGATCTCAAGCGGCTCGGAGAGGATGTTGCGCACAGTCATGCGCGGGGACAGCGACGACACCGGGTCCTGAAAGACCATCTGGATATTGGTGCGCAGCTCCTGCAGATCATCCCCTGTGACGGACAGAACATCGACGACATCCTTGCCGTCGTTGAAAATCACCGAGCCGCTGTCCGGCGCCATCGCCCGCATCAGGATCTTGCTGACGGTGGTCTTGCCGCAGCCGGATTCACCGACGAGGCCGAGGCATTCGCCGCGACGAATATCGAAGCTGACATCATCGACAGCGCGGACGCCCGCGTGATCGCGCATGCCGAACAGGCCGCGGTTGCGTGTCTTGAAGGTCTTCGTGAGATTATTGACCGACAACAACACTTCCGGTCCCTCGGCCGCCACCTTGGCCTTCTTCTTGCCGACGAGGGATTCGAGATTGACCGGAACGTCGCGCAGCGCTTTCAGCCGCTCGCCTTCCTTCATGTCGAAGTGCGGAACGGCGGCCATCAGGCCCTTGAGATAGGGGTGCTGCGGATTGCGGAAGATCGATTCCACCGGCCCGGCTTCCATGATCTCACCATGATAGATCACCACGACTTCGTCGGCCATGTTGGCGACGACGCCGAGATCGTGGGTGATCAGCAGCATCGCCATGCCGAGCTTGTGCTGCAGATCGCGCAGCAATTCGAGGATCTGCGCCTGGATCGTCACGTCGAGCGCGGTGGTCGGCTCGTCGGCGATCAACAGGGCTGGGTTGCAGATGAGCGCCATGGCGATCATGGCGCGTTGACGCATGCCGCCCGAGAGCTCGAAGGGGTACATGTCGAACGTGCGCTTGGGATTGGCGAAGCCGACGAGGCCGAGCATCTCTTCCGTCTTCTGCCGCGCTTCCTTCTTCGTCGCGTCCGTATGGATCAGCAGCGACTCGCTGATCTGGTTGCCAACCGTGTGCAGTGGCGACAGCGATGTCATCGGCTCCTGGAAAATGGTCGCCATACGTCGACCGCGCAGATCGCGCATCTCTTCGCTGTCGCGCGAATATTTCAGGATATCGGTGGCTTTACCATCAAGAGGGTCGGTGAAGAGAATGCTTCCCGATGCCTGCGCGGGGTTGGGCAGGATACCCATGATGCTCTGGCTGATGACCGACTTACCCGAACCGGACTCGCCAACCAGCGCCGTCACCTTGCCGGGCAAAATGCGCAAATTCGCGTTCTTTACGACACGCAGTTTGTCGCCGAAAACCGAGAAGGAGATATCCAGATTTTCGATGCGCAGCAGATCGGACGCGGACGCCATACCAATGAAATTCCCCAGTTTTCTTCGTTCCCGTTACGAAGACACTAGCGTACGGCAATCAGGGTGTCCAGTTGATGACGAACACATTGAAATTGGGGGCATTTCAGCATTTTTATCCGGCCATCCCCAGGCGGTCTGGCCGAAGCGGTTACTGCATGAACTTGTCGGCCGTTGGCGCCTTGGCATGCTTGCGCGCATCACGGTGTAGGAGGATGACCTGCTCTGCCTCCGACAGGGCGTCCTGGGGCACGTCGTGGAAGCTCTGCTCGGTATGCGGATGCGGGGCCGGCGCATGCGGCTGCAGCACCGTAATCTTCTGGCGCACTCCGCGCAGCTTTTCCTCACCCAGCGTCGTCCATTCTCCGCCGCAATAGCCGGCGAAGGCCTGGCTCGCGACGACCTCTCGCGAATATTTCTTGGTCAGCGATTGCAGCCGCTGGACCTCGTTGACAGCGGAGCCGAAGGCCGAAAATGTCAGCCTGTCCTTCAGGCCGACATTGCCGAACATGACGTTGCCGACATGCAGACCGATGCCGTAGGAAATCTTGCCGAGGCCATTGGCCTGCCGCTCGCTGTTGAGCTCGGCCACCCGCGATTGCGCCTGGTGAACGGCAGACAAGGCCGACTGACAGGCGATTTTCGACGGATCCTTGTGGCGGCCGCACGGGTAGACGGCAAGAAAGCCGTCGCCGATGAAGCTCAGGATCTCGCCACCATTGCGGTTGAAAGGTGCCGCGATCGCATCGAAGAACTGGTTCAGCGTATCGATGTAATTCTGCCGGCCCTCCTTCTCGGCATAGACCGTCGACTGGCGCATATCGCCCATCACGAGTGCGGCGCGGATGGTTTCGCCATCGCCGCGGCGGATCTGGCCGTTCAACACGCGCTTGCCCGCATCGCCGCCGAGATAGGTGGTCAGCATGTTATTGGCGAGCTTGCCGAGCACCGCCATCTTGGCTGCAACGGCGAGGTGGTTCTGCATGCGCAACAGGGCGTCGATCATGTCGTCGGAAAAGCCGGAATGGCTGTCGGTCGACCACGAGCCCATCATGCCCTGCACAGAGCCATCGCCGAAAGGCTGCACGAAGGCGAGATAATCGGTGATCCGCTCGGCGCGCAGATCGGCGAACACGGGAAACTCCACCGGTCCATCGGCCGGGATATGGCGTCGTATATGCTGCAGATTGTTGTCGAGGAGATAGTAATACGGGCTCTGCAGGAACCGATCAGGCTTCTGGCCGGCTGCATGGCGATACCCTTCGATCGTCACCCCGCTTGCCCGCCGCCAGGTGAAGCTCAGCGCATCGTACAGGGGATGCAGCATCGAAAAGGTCAGGTGGACACGCGCGATCGGAAGGCCGGCAGCCGCGATGCGCTCGCAAAAGCCGCGGACGATGTTTTCGAGATCGTCGCCGGCCAGCGACGAGTTCGTCAGCCACTCGGCAACACGGTCCAGTAGAATTGAAGAAACCCGAGTATCGATCGCGCCCATGCCTGCTAATATCCTCATAAGGCGCGTCACCCCCGAAAAAACGTCGGATAATCGTCCAGCCGCACCATGTGCGCCAGGCGAAATGAGGATGAACGAGCAGTATTATTGTGTCAACGATCCGCCACAGCGGCGGAGGTACCTGTCAGGCCACAGGTGAATATGGCCGGATAAGCTGCCTTTTGATGGTTGGTTATACACCCTAGATAGGTCCGCGATCCGCACGAGACAATGGGCGCGGACCAAATTCCGCTGCTCCGTCAAATGTCTGCGGGAGGCCGAGTCATTTTAGCAACACCGCGGCGAACAGCCTGCCAGATGACGCCGCGTGTTCACGTTCGCGTCAGTTGCCCAATATGCCGTTTGGCGGGTTTAATTCGCCGCGATCTTACACTAGATCAGAGTTCCTTTCTGTTTCAGGCGAGACCCGCTTTGCAAAGCACCTCTGTATTCGACGATCTTTCCAACAAGATCGAGACCCGCACGGCGCGCGCCGGCATCATCGGCCTCGGCTATGTCGGCTTGCCGCTCGCCATGGCGATCGCCCGTAGCGGCTTCTCGGTCACCGGCTTCGATGTCGATCCAAAGAAGATCGTCGCCATCGATGCGCGCAGCTCCTATATCGATGCGGTCACCAGCGCCGACCTGCAGGCTCAGATCGATGCCGGCCGCTTTGCCGCGACGACCGAATTTGCCGGCCTAGCCGAGTGCGACGTGATCGTTATCTGCGTGCCGACGCCGCTCACCAAGCACCGCGATCCGGACTTGTCCTTCGTCGAAGCGACATCGCGGACGATCGGCGAGCATCTCCGCAAGGGCCAACTCGTCGTGCTGGAATCGACGACATATCCTGGAACCACCGATGATGTGGTGAAGGTCATCCTCGAGAAGACCGGCCTGAAATCCGGAACCGATTTCTTCGTCGGCTTTTCGCCGGAACGCGAGGACCCCGGCAACCAGCATTTCAATACGGCCACGATCCCCAAGGTCGTCGCCGGCGACGGCGCCCAGGCTCTGTCGCTGATGTCGGCTTTCTATGGCGCTGCCGTGAAGACGGTGGTTCCGGTGTCGTCGAATGCGACCGCGGAAGCCGTCAAGCTGACGGAGAACATCTTCCGGTCGGTCAATATCGCCCTCGTCAACGAGCTGAAGACCGTCTACGCGGCGATGGGTATCGACGTCTGGGAAGTGATCGATGCGGCCAAGACCAAGCCGTTCGGCTACATGCCGTTCTATCCGGGACCAGGGCTGGGCGGTCACTGCATCCCGATCGATCCCTTCTACCTCACCTGGAAGTCGCGGGAATACGAACTTCCCACGCGTTTCATCGAGCTCGCCGGCGAAATCAACTCAGCGATGCCGCGCTATGTGGTCGGCAAGCTCGCCGAAGCGCTGGATATCCGTGTCGGCAAGGCGCTCAGCCGTTCGCGCGTTCTCATGATCGGCCTCGCCTACAAGAAAAATGTGGCCGACATTCGCGAGAGCCCGTCCTTGCGGCTGATCGAGGTGATCGAGGAACGTGGTGGCCACGCGGATTATCACGATCCGCATGTGCCGGAGATCCCATCCACGCGTGAGTACCAGGCGCTGAAGGGGCGTCAGTCCGTTGAACTCACCGACGAGGTGCTTGCAGGGTACGACGCGATCCTGATCGCAACGGATCACGACGGCGTCGACTACAAGCGCCTTGCCGAAAGCGGCGCGCTGATCGTCGACACGCGCAACGTCTTCGCGCGGCTCGGGATTACCGCCGAGACCATCGTCAAGGCGTGACTTCGTCGATCTACAGCGTCTTGCCGGTCATCTGGCTGGCGGCCACAGCATAGCCGCCGCTCGCTCCATCGATGAAATGCATATGATCGCGCGATAGCGGCGTCGGCACGAAGCAGGTCATCAGTGCCGATGTCTGGCTGTGAAGGCCATAGCGCGCGATGCCGTCGGCCTGTGCCTTTTCAAGCAGCGCCCGGATCAGGCCGAGGCGATGCGCATCGATATCGAGCGTCATCTTCAGGCCATCGTCGAATTTGCGAAAGTCGGAATTTCCCGCGACGTCGCGCTTGTAGAGCCGCGCATCGAAGGTGCCGAACTTCAGGTTCAGCTTGTGCAGGATTACGGTGAGCGCGATCTGCAGCATGATGATAATTCGCTGCCGCAGCCGCCCCGCATGCGGCGCCGTCGCCCGGACCTCCCGGTTGATACCTTTCAGCGAAAAGCCAAGCGCGGGCCCGTCGGCCGGTACCGGATGCGCGTCGCGGCTCTGTTCGGCGGAAATGGCGACCACGTCGCTAACCAGCTGCCTGAATTCCGGCGTCACGCCACGCTCGCCCGGCACCGCGATGATCGAGGCAATTTCGCCATTGTGGGATTCGATCGGGTTCCAGCGACAGGAAAGACCGGTCAGATCAGGACGCGTGCCCGCCGGCGCCGGCTCGATGGCGTAGCGTCCTTCCTTCATCTGCCTCTCGGCCCAGTTGCCGCCACCGCCCGCAAACATCGCGTAGCTGACGAACGGGCTCGCCGAATAGCGCGCGACGCGCACGTCCAATCCCTCGCGCCTGATGTCGCCGATCGGGACGAGAGCAATGCGCAGTGTCAGCTGCAGATCTTCCTCGGCCCATCGCTGGGCGGCGGCAAGGGCCTCTCTCGCCGCCGTTGCCATCGAGCCGGGCAGGGCGACGATTGCGCCGTCGCCGCCGAAAACGAAAGGATAGTCGCCCTTGCCGAGCGCGTTGAGCACGGCGGAGATGACGCTCGCGCCTGCCATGTTCACGTCCTTGTAGCGACCATCCATGATCGCCTGCGTCGACCCGACGATATCGGCAACCGCCAACACCCAATCATCGGGCAGGCGGCGATAATTGTTGGTATCGGTCACGCCCTCGAATTGATCGAAGACCGGCACGCTGGCGAAGAAGCTGTCATCGGAAATGTCGTTCATATGAGAGTTAGAACAGACAGCCCGATCGGCGGCAATGGCATTTTCGGTGCGGACCGATCTTGGCCAATTCGAATTCTTCACGCGGGCGACGAAGACGATAACCTTCATGTGAGTTTGCCGTATGCCGGCGCATGTCGGCTTGCACGCTCGGACCTTTGCCGCTAGCTCTGTCGCCAACATCCATGCTTGCAACGCGTGGCTGCGAAACCGCTAAGTATAGCCTTTGCGGCAATGCGCCCACAGCAGGTATGCATCCATCTCACAGGCGCGATGTGTCTACATCCGCTCTCAAGAACTACGAACGGACACAGTTGCAAATGAGCCGCCTCGACAGCTTCATTCGCCGTTTGACGGCCCAGCGTGATATTCTTAATTCCATCGTCGATCTGGTTCAAAAGATTGACGGCCCCGTGCTCGAATTCGGGCTTGGCAATGGCCGCACCTACGATCATCTGCGCGAGCACTTTCCCGATCGCCGCATCATCGCCTTCGACCGCGATGTACGCTCCTATTCGTCCTCGACGCCGCCGGCCGAGAACATGGTAACCGGCGAGATTCGCGAGTCGGGCCAAGCCTTCCTCGGCATCGGCGCTGCTCTGGCGCATGCCGATATTGGCACGGGTCATGATGAGATCGACGCGGTGACGCTGACATGGCTGCCGCAACTGATGGTTGGCGTTCTGGCAACGGGCGGCATTGCCGTCAGTGGTTTGCCGATCGAGCGGCCCGAGCTCGAGCCGCTGCCGCTTCCACCAGGCATCAAGGAAGGTCGCTACTACCTCTATCGCCGGCGCTGATTAGGGCAGGAACGGCACGTCGTACTGATCGATGTCGCGGGGCATGTCTTTCACGGCCATTTCCTTTTCCCCGTCTTCGAAAAAGACAAGGCAGCGATTGTAGAAACCGGCAAGCGTGGCGATGAACTCGCCTGTCTGCGCGGGGCCATAAAAGCTCGGCGTGAACTCCATATAGAGCGGCACGCGTCGCGACATCAGCGGCACCATGGACCGGCACGCCACGGGCTCATATCCCTCGATATCCATCCAGACGAGGCCGATTGCGGCAGGGTCGATCGAAAGATCGGCCAGGATTTCCGTCACCGGCCGGACCGGGACGCTGATCTTCGTGTCGCTGGCGCTTTGCCGGATCGCGCTGCTCTTGCCATGATTGTTGGCATTCATGAAGAAATCGATCTCGCCCGACGTGTCACCGGCCGCGTAATTGACCGCCGTCACTCTACTGTCGAGCTGATTTTGCCGCAGATTGAGCTGCAGAAGCGGAAAATTGCGGGGGTCCGGCTCGATCGTGACGATGTGCCGATAGGCGCCACTCAGCGCGAAATAGACCGTCTGCGTGCCGATATTGCCGCCGATCTCCAGCAGATGGCTGTCGCTGTGCAACAGACCGCGCTGCCGCAGGATCGTCAACAAGCGATCGACGTGATCGCGCTCGAAATGGCCCTTGCGGAACACCTTGCGGCCGATGTAATCGGCGGGCGAGAAGGTCATCAGGTGATCGCCGGCATCGACGGTCATCGAGACCACGCGCGGTCCTATGCTTTCGATCAGGACACGGCGGCCGGTGCGCGTATCGAATAGCTTGCGGCCGATCGCGTTGCGCATCTTGCGCCAGCGCTTCATCCAGTATTTGGCGGTCAGCCGCGGTTGGCTGGGCATCAGGTCTGTCCTTCGAGCAGTTCGATCGCCTTGTCTCGCGGAATGACATAGACTTTCAAGGGCAACGCACGGCCTCTGACGCTGATTTCACGACTTTCTATGCCGCCCATGTCGGCGCCAGCGAGAGCCGCTACCGGTTCGGAGACGACAAGCGCGACCTCGAACTCCTTCGCGGCGGCCTCCAGGCGGCTGGCGACGTTCACCATGTCGCCGATTGCCGTCGTGCTGCGGGCGCGGCCGAAGCCCAGCGTTCCCACCACCGCCGGGCCGGTATGAATGCCGATAGCGATACGCAGCGGCATGGACAGTTCGTCCGACAGTTCGTCGCTCAGCTTTTCGATGTCGCGCGCGATCGACGCCGCAGCCGTCAGCGCTTGCCGACAGGCCTCCTCGGGCGAGGTGCCGATCCCGAAGAGCGCCATGGCGCCATCGCCGATAAACTTGTCGACCCGGCCGCCGGCCTTCTCGACCGCATTGCCGACCAGCGCGAAATAGCGGTTCAACAGGAAGACGATGTCGAAGGGCAGGCGGTCCTCGGTGAGCGCCGTGAAGTCGCGTATGTCACAGAAGAGGACGGCGATCTCGCGCTCGCGGCCGGGCGTTGTCTCCTGCGTGTTGGCGGGAAGCGCGGTCTCCGTCGCGCGCAGCAGCAGCGGCACCACGGTCACGTCCTGTGTCGGGCGCAACTGGCAAGCAAGTCGGACATCGGGTGCGGCGTTGATCCGTTTCAGTGTCGATTGCTCCATCCGGTCTGGAGCAGGAAGTGCCTCGAGATTGCTCAGCACCTGCACCCGGCAGGTGGAGCACTGGCCCTTGCCGCCACAGACGGAATAATGCGGTATCCCACCCAGCCGGCTTGCTTCAAGAACCGTGAAGCCGCGTGGAACGCGCACCACTTCACCACCCTGGTAGTGCACCGTGATCTGGTCGACGCGTTCCCTCCATCGGCGGTGCGTTCTGGCCGCGACGACAAGAAACAAGGCGCCGGCGAACGAGCCGTAAAGCCCGGTGCGGATCATCCTGACTTCCGCGATCGCTTCCGGGTCCTTCATGTAGCGCGAATTGAGATTGGACTCGTAACGACTGTTATCTGCAATCCCCTCATAGGCTGGTTCGGCAATGGTGCGGCCCATCTCGATGAAGCCGAGAATGGCGAGAACCGGCACGAGAATGGCCACGACCAGCAGCGACGCAGCGATGTCGTTGTACCAGTTGCGATAACGCAGCCAGTAGTGGAGGCCGATGCAGCCGTGGAACCAGACGAACACGAGCGCGACCACCTGGCGTAGCCCATTGCCGGGTGCGGTGATCCACAGCGTGCGCATGATCGTTTCGTAGTTGTCGCGGTAGCCGTAGAGCGCATGAACGACGCGCGTGCCGATCACGTGGTCGATCAACAAGATGGGAATTGCCAGACCGAGAATGATCTGGGCAAGCTCGCCCTTGGGCATGACAAGGCTGCGGCGGATGTAGATCGAGCGCAAGACCAGCGCGATATGGGTGAAGATCGCGCCGTAGAGCGCCAGCGTGCCGACGGGATTTCTCCACAGCGCGGTGAAAAACCGCCTGCCGTCTTCGGCTGCTGAAACGGAAATGAGGCCGAGCGCATGATTGGAGAAATGCAGGAACGCGAAGGCGAACATGACAAGGCCGGAGCCGAGCCGCGCGCGCCTGATCGAGCGTTCCGAAAAAATGCTGCTGACTGCGCCGCTCGCCATTCAATACCGTTCTTGAAACCCAAATCACATTTGCACTAGTGATAGGGCAATTGAGGTTTTATTGCCGCCTTTCGACCGTCCGTGCACGTCACATGTTCGTCAGCAAGCCGTAAGGATGAAGACCATAGCAAACTTTCGCCCGGCGGGCACAGGGGCCGGTCTTGAACACTGCGTCTCAAAGTGCGTGACCACATGCGCATAGCATTCTACGCACCGCTGAAGTCGCCCAACCATCCGGTGCCCTCGGGCGACCGGCTTATGGCGCAGCTGCTGATCCGCGCCTTGCAAATGGGTGGCCATACTGTCGACGTCGCGTCGGAGTTCCGCAGTTTCGCGTCGTCGCCGGAAGCGGCGGCAAAGGTCGAAGGCGAAGCGGCCTTGGAGCTGCAGAGATTGCGGGCCAAGTGGTCGGGCGGAGACAAGCCCGATCTTTGGTTCTGCTATCATCCCTATTACAAATCGCTGGATCCGTTCGGGCCGGTGCTCTGCGCGGAATTCGACGTTCCTCTTGTCACCGCGGAAGCGTCTTATTCCCCCAAACGTGATCAGACCGATTGGTCGCCATATCAGGCGCGGATCGGCGCGATGGTCAGAGACGCAGCGGTCAATATCGGCTTCACGCGGCGCGACCGACAGGGTCTCGAAAGGGCAATCCCCGAGGCGCGCATCGCCGCACTTGCCCCCTTTATCGACACGGCGACATTTGAAGACATTCAGCCAGTGCCGGAACCGACACGGCTGATTAGCGTCGCGATGATGCGCGCCGGCGACAAGATGCAGAGCTACGCGATGCTCGCCGAAGCGCTGACCACGATAAGGGACAAGCCGTGGACGCTGGCGATTGTGGGTGGCGGTCCGATGCGTGGTGAGGTCGAACGCCTCTTCTCAACGTTCGAGCCGGGGCGGATCGATTGGCTCGGAGAGCGTGGCGCTGACGATATAGCCCGCCAGCTTGGCAGATCGGGAATCTACGCATGGCCGGGCTGCGGCGAGGCCTATGGGCTTGCCTATCTCGAGGCACAGGCGGCTGGTCTGCCTGTGGTCGCGCAGAACACGGCAGGCGTTCCGGAAGTCGTCCAGTCTGGCTTGACCGGATTGCTGACGGCTGAAGGGGATATCGCCGCCTACGCTTCGGCGATCAGCGAATTGCTCGACGATGCCTCGAAACGCACCGAGATGGCGAACGCGGCCCGCCGCTTCGTGCTGGGCGAACGGTCGCTTGCGATTGCGGCAAAGGCGATCGACGAGATTTTATGCAGATACATAGGAAAACAATGATGACGGCTGACGACATCTGGGCGCCATTGCGGGCTGAGCTCGACCGGTGGCAGGCTACCGACAAAACCGCCCGCTTCTGGCTTCGCGACGACGATGCGATCGAGCCGACGCCGGCGTTGGAGCAGCTGCTGAAGATCACCAAGGACGCCAACGCGCCGTTGACGCTCGCCGTCATCCCGGCGTCCACGGGCGAGGCGCTGGCAGCGCGGTTGGCTGACGAGCGGCATGTGCTGGTGGCCTTGCATGGATGGTCACACACCAATCACGCGGGACCCGACGAGAAGAAGCAGGAACTCGGCGCCCATCGCGCGCCGGATATCGTGCTTGGCGAGTTGCGCGACGGCTTTGCCATTCTGCAACGGCTGTTCGGCCCGCATTTCATCTCGATGCTGGTGCCGCCCTGGAACAGGATCAACAGCGCGCTTATCGCGGAATTGCCGGCGCTTGGCCTCGAAACTCTATCCGTCTACGGAGCGGCGAAGGCAGGAAGCCCAATACGGCTGCTGAATACCCACGTCGACATCATGAACTGGCACGGCATCCGTGGCGGCAGGCCGCATGACGAGCTGGTGGCTGACGTGGTGAAGGAACTGCGGGCCCGCTTCGATGATGATGCCGAGCCGATCGGCATTCTCACGCACCATCTCGTGCATGACGAGACCGCCTGGGCATTCCTCTCCGATCTTCTGGTCGAGACGAGCGCCCATCCCGCCGTCGCCTGGAAATCGGCGGCGGCGCTGGTCGAAGCCTAGAGTTCGAGAACCTGGTTATCCCGAGCCGCGAACGAGCTCGGGAAGGCGGCCTGTGCCTGCTTTTCCATGTCTTCCAGTTGCGCATCGGTGCGCGAGGGCGCGTGGTGGAAGAGCGCGAACTGCTTGGTGCCCGCCATCTTCGCCAGCTCGATACCATGCTCCCACGTCGAGTGGCCGAAGCCCTTGAAACGCTGCATTTCGTCTTCGTTGTAGGTGCAGTCGTAGACGGCGAGATCGACGTCCTTCATCATTTCCAGCGCAACGGGGTCATGAGTGCCGGGGGTGTGCTCGATGTCGTAGACCAGCGCGATGGAGCGGCCCTGATACTCGACGCGATAGCCGATGGCCCCGCCGGGGTGGTTCAGCATGAAGGTCTTGATCCTGACGCCTGGATGCGGCTCCAGAATCTGTCCGGCGCGAAAGTCGCGGAAGCTCATCGTCGCCTGACAGATATCGGTCTTCACAGGGAACCATGGCGGGCTGATGAACTGCTCGATCATCTCGCGCGTGGTCATCTTGCCATCGAGATGGCCGGACCAGATGCGCAGATCGATCGACGGATAGTAGATAGCCTTGAAGAACGGTAGCCCGATGATGTGGTCATAGTGACAGTGGCTGAAGAACAGGTCGACATCCCGGACCTGCTCGTTGAGCATGCAGAGCCCGGCCTCGCGCGCGCCGGAGCCCGCGTCGAAGATCATACGGTGTTCGCCACAGCGTATCTCGATGCATGAGGTGTTGCCACCATAGCGATCGAATTCAGGTCCGGAGACCGGGATACTGCCGCGAACGCCCCAGAACTTTACTTGAAAGAGATCTTTACTCATCGCTTTTTCAAAATGGTCCGACCCCACCGCGCTAACGTGATCATCATTTGAACCTGATGCCAAGCGTGGCATTTCACAAGCCGTCTTGTTTTACGTACCGCATCCACCCTATCAACCCGACCGGTCGAATTTCTTAAGCAACCGGGTTTTGTTGCAGAAAGCAACAGCTTATGGTTCGATTTCCGTAAATTGCGGTGCGCTTTTGGCCAGCTTGCAGTGCCGAATCCTGATTTTCCTTCAAAATATATGGGAATTCGCATACGGGAATGCAAATGGCTGCAGATCCCACTTAAGTCGAAGGTTTCGTTGCCGTCTCGCTCGACGCTGATCGGGCGCCGTGTAATTATTCCAGTGCGTCGCCGCCTGATCGTCCGATTCCGCGCGACTGCATCTTCATGGCATTCAGTCTTTCAAGTTCGCGTCCGGAACAGGACGGTCCGTGTTGAGAACGAGGTGGTGCGTGGCAGGCGATGCTGATCATGGTTCGATTGCGAGGAAGAACGGCTACTTCATCACCGCCGTGGTGATCGCGATGCTGGCCGGATTGCCGCTTGCCGTGTGGATGGATGTGAGCAATCTGTCGCAAAGCGCGCTGAAGCGGCAGGCTCAAGACATGAGCTCGCTGATAACAAGCATTCGCTCCTACTACGCGACCAATGTCGTCGGCCGGATACTGGCGGCACACGCGGCTGGAATGGATAGCGGCACGCCGGTCACCCACGAATACGCCACCATTCCTGGCGCGATCCCCATACCCGCCACGCTCTCTCTTGAGCTTGGAGATGTGATCAAGCAACAGCAGGCGAACATCACTTATCGCTTCGTTTCCGACCTGCCGTTCAACAAGCGAGCGCCGCATGATCTCGACCGTTTCGAGACCGCGTCCCTGGCCGCGCTGCGGGCCGATCCAAAACAGACCTTGAGCGACATCAAGAGAAGCGGGTTCACCAATACGTTTCGTCTGGTCACACCGGTGCTCATGGCTCAGGCCTGCGTTGCCTGCCATAACACGCATCCGGAGAGCCCAAAGAGGGACTGGAAGATCGGCGACGTTCGCGGCATTCAGGAGGTCATCATCCGCCAGCCCTTCGCCGCCAACGTCTTCGCCTTCAAATACCTGCTGCTTTACTTTCTCTGTTCAGCTGGTCTCGGCATGGCGTTGATTTTGCTGCAGCAACGGCAGGCGACGCTGATCCAGGGCTTCAACCGCGATCTGGAATCCGCCAACGAATTCCTGGCCAGCATATCGATGAAGATTTCCCGCTACCTGTCGCCACAAATCTACAAGGGGATTTTCAGCGGCCAGAAGGATGTCGTGGTTCATACCGAACGCAAGCGGCTCACGATCTTCTTCTCCGACATCAAGGATTTTACCGCGACGACCGAACGCCTGCAGCCCGAGGCGTTGACGGAAATGCTCAACGAATACCTGACCGAGATGTCGGCGATCGCTCTGAAGCATGGCGGCACGCTCGACAAGTTCATTGGCGACGCCGTGCTGGTTTTCTTCGGCGATCCTGAAACCAATGGGGCGGCGGAGGATGCGAAAGCCTGTCTGAAAATGGCGATCGACATGCAGCACCGGCTTGGCGAACTGAAGGCGAAATGGCGCGGCGACGGCACCGAAGAGCCGTTTGTCGTGCGCATGGGGATCAATAGCGGCTACTGCAATGTCGGCAACTTCGGCAGCAATGACCGGATGGATTATACGATCATCGGCGCCGAGGCCAATCTGGCGGCCCGCCTGCAATCGATCGCCGAGGGTGGCAAGATCGTGATCAGCTACGAAACCTATGCGCTGGTGAAGGACATCGTCGATGCCACGCCGCTGCCGCCGATCACCATGAAGGGCATCCAGCGAGAGATCGTGCCCTATGCCGTCAAAGGCCTGCTGCTTGGCGAGGATCACGCGATCCGTGTCATGAGCGAGCATTTTTCTGGGCTCGACCTGCACCTCGATATCGGGCAACTGGACCCCAAGGAACGCGCGCGGGTGCGCGCGGCGCTTGCCGAGGCGATGGCCGCGCTCGATGAGCGCGACGCGCAGCGTTGAGATTAATCGCCGCTGCTGCGCGCGCTCGGATTTTGCCTAGCTGGTCCTCGGGATGAACACGGCCACGCTTTCGCGCTCGACGGTCAGCGGTTCACTGACATCAAGTCTGGTGAATGGCTCGTCCGCGCCAGTCGCCAGCACACGGCGCCACTCCTCGATCCCGTTGACCTGAGGCAGTCGGACCTCGCAGTCTCCGCCGGCGTTGAAGACCATGAACACACCAGCGCTCTTGTCAGCCTCAGACGTGTTGGCGCTGTAGGACATGTAGACGCTGAGCAGGCGAAGCTCCCGATCGTTCCAATCCTCTTCGGCCATCTGCTCACCATCCGGCCGATACCAGGCGATCTCGGTTCGTCCATCCTCACCGACGGCGCCGGTCAGGAAGCGCTCCTGGCGAAGCTCGGGGTGGTCTTTGCGCAACGCGATCATCTTCTGGCAGAAGGTGAGGAAGGGATCGTCAAGGCCCGACCAGTCGACCCAGCCGATCTCGTTATCCTGGCAATAGGCGTTGTTGTTGCCGGCCTGGCTGTTGCCGACCTCGTCGCCGGCCACGATCATCGGAATGCCTTGGCTGAGAAGCAGCGTCGCCATCATGTTGCGGCGGCGGCGGGCGCGGGCATCGCGGATGCCGGCATCGTCGGTGGCACCCTCGGCGCCCATATTGTCGGAGTGATTGTCCGAATGGCCGTCGCGATTGTCCTCACCGTTCGCCTCGTTGTGCTTGTCGTTGAAGGACACCGTGTCCATCAGCGTGAAGCCGTCATGGGCGGACAGGAGGTTGACCGACGATGTCGCCGCGCGGTCGGAGTGGTTGAACTGAAGTTGCGAACCGGTAAGGCGCGACGCGATGTCAGGCGCCATGCCGCCGTCGCCCTTCCAGAAGCGCCTGGTGTCGTCGCGGAACTTGTCGTTCCATTCCCGGAACGGATGCGGAAAGCCGCCGACCTGGTAGCCACCTTCGCCGACATCCCAGGGTTCGGCGATCAACTTCACGCCTGAGAGGATCGGATCCTGGCGGATTGCGCCGAAGAAAATGCCTTGGCGATCGAAATCGAGATCCTGGCGCCCGAGCGTGCTTGCAAGGTCGAAGCGGAAACCATCGACGTGCATGACGCCAACCCAGTAGCGCAAGCTGTCGAGCACCATGCGCATGACCATGGGGTGGGCGACGTTCAGCGTGTTGCCGGTGCCCGTCGTGTCGTAGGTGTGGCGCGGATCGTCGGGGGAGAGGATGTAGTAGCTGGCATTGTCGAGCCCGCGGAAGGAGAGAGTCGGTCCGCGTTCGCTGCCCTCGGCGGTGTGGTTGTAGACCACATCCATGATGACCTCGATGCCGGCGGCGTGGAACGCCTTCACCATCGTCTTGAACTCGGTGATCTTGCTTCCCGAAAGATATCTCGGCTGCGGCGCGAAGAAGCCGAGCGTCTGGTAGCCCCAGTAATTGGTGAGACCCTTCTCAAGCAAATAGCGGTCGTTTGGAAAATGCTGGATCGGCAACAGCTCGATCGCCGAAATGCCGAGCTTGGTCAGGTGGTCGATGATCGGCTCGCTGCACATTCCGAGAAAGGTGCCGCGCAGCTCGTCGGGCACATCAGGATGCGTCATCGTCATCCCGCGCACATGCGCCTCGTAGATGATCGTGTCCGTCCAGGTTCGGCGGATGGCTTGGTCGCCATCCCAGTCGAAATCCGGATCCTGCACGATCCCCTTGACCATATAGGGAGCGCTATCGCGATCGTCGAAGGACAGATCGTCGTCCTTGGCGCCGATCGTATAGCCGTAAAGCGCGTCGTCCCATTTGAGCTCGCCGAGCACCTGCTTGGCATAGGGGTCGAGCAGCAGCTTGTTCGGGTTGAAGCGGTGGCCGGCCTGCGGATCGTAGGGGCCGTGGGCGCGATAGCCGTAGACCGTGCCGGGGCCGACGCCGGCGATGTAGCCGGACCAGATGTCGCCCTCGCGCTTTGGCAGCGCCATGCGGGCAACCTCCTCCTTGCCATCTGGCGAGAAGAGGCAGAGTTCCATCTGTTCGGCATGGGCGGAAAACACCGCGAAATGCGTTCCCTGGCCGGTGTATTCAGCACCGAGTTCGGGCTTGAGAAAGTCGAGTTCTGAAAACGAAAAGCTCATCGAACCCCCCCGCTTGGTTGTTAGCCTGCAGGGAACGTTGTTGCGCTGCAAAAGTTCCTTGGTTCACAGCGTAAGCGTATCGATCTGCGCCACTAAGAATCAAGGCATCAGCTGTCCGCCATTGACCTCGATGATCTGGCCCGTGACGTAGCCTGACAGTGTCGGCGATGCGAGGAACAGATAGGCGCCGACGCAATCCTCCGGCGTACCGACGAAGCCCATCGGGATCGACTTGCGCTGCATCTCCATCTGCTCGTCGTTGGTGTAGCGCTCGTGGAACGGCGTGGCGATCACGCCTGGCGCCACCGCGTTGACGCGAATGCGGTCGGCGACGAATTCCTTCGCATGGCCGCGGGTGATGGTGGAGACGAAGCCCTTGGCCGCGGCGTAAAGAATGGCGCCGCCACCGCCGCCGTTTCGCGCCGCGATCGATGTGGTGTTGATGATGAAGCCGCCCTGCTTCTTCAGCCAGGGGTGGGCGGCGCGGGTCGCGGCCAGCACGGAGCGGGCGTTCAGGTCCATCACCTTCTCGTAATGCTCGTCGGTGAATTCCGAGGTCGGCTTGCGGCCGAGCATGCCGCCGGCATTGTTTACCAAGCCATCGAGATGGCCGAATGTCTTGGCGGTTTCTTCGACCACGCGCTCGGTCTCACCCTCCTTCGACACGTCGCCATGGACGAGATGGACGTGACCGCCCGCCGCCTTGATCTCGTCGGCCAGCGCTTCTGCCTGCTCTCGGCTCGAGTTGTAGTGAATTCCGACCTTCATCTCCTGCGCCGCAAGCGCCCTTGCGAGTGCCGCTCCAATGCCTGTCGAAGCTCCGGTGATCAGAACGGCCTTGCCGGCCAGATCGGGAATTTTGATTGCCGCAAGCGATTGCGCAAGATGTGCCATGAAAACGATCTCCCAGTTTTATCGAAAGGCCGACGCGCGTCCGGCCGCGATGATGTCCCGCCGGGAGTAGATTGGAGATCAGTTGCCCGCGTCAAGTTCCGGATAATGACGAAAGATGCCGTCTTCGCTGAAAGCAAGCCGGCGAGGGGAGGCGAGATAGGCTGCGATCCGGGGGCGCTCGCGAACCGCCGCATGCAGATCGGACAGGGCGGCGTAGCGATCCTGGTAACCCTTCATCGCGTTGGGAAATGCGTAGCAGAGACCTTCGATCACCTGGAATAGCGAGAGATCGACATAGGAAAGCTCCGAGCCGACGATGTGCCGTGGGCCACTGGGGTTCTGCCGCAGCGCGCGCTCGACATAGCCGAGATACTTCGGGATACGCTCATCGATGAACGCCGTGGAACGGGCCTTCGCTTCGACCTTCTGATCCTCATAGTAGAGCCCTGTCGAGATCGGATGGTGGGTGTCGTGAACCTCGGAGACGAAATCGGTGATCGTCAGCTGAAGCCCGTTCGCGGTGTAGCGCAGCTTTTCATCGGAAGGCGCGAGCCCGAGCTTCGGCCCAAGGTAGAAGAGGATGTTGGCGACGTGCGAAACCAGGATGTCGCCATCCTTCAGAAACGGCGGAGCAAATACGGTCGTCGAATTCACCCCGTGATCCAGGATCTCCAGCATGACATCGGTGCCCATGCCCTGCTGCTCGTGTCTCACGACGTCGACGTAATCGGCGCCCGCTTCCTCAAGCGCGAGTCGCACGAACTCGCCGCGTCCCTGAATGCCATTCCAATAGAAGAGTTCATAGGCCATCCGCGCCTCCCTAAGGGCGCCTGGTCGCCCGATCGTCGTGCAGACGCCGCCTGTTTAAATTATCGGGTCAAATTGTCAGCGTTTTATATCGCGGCCAGTATTACTTGCGGCCATACCAGCGTGAAACGGCGGCGATGCGCTCAAATGCCGATCGGCGCATTGAAATGGCAGCCGGCTTTTCTCGGAAGAAAAAGGCCACGAGATTGTCGACAACGACGACAAGCAGCATGGCGAGCGCCAGATAAGCCGTTGCAGCAAGGACTAGGGTCGGCATTTTATCTCACACCGGAGCGATGAACATGTAGCAACCTGCTACGATGAGGGAAACGAGAATTACGTCGAAGTAGCTGCGGTTCATGATCATTCTCCCAGTTTTGCAGGAGAACCGTCAAAAGGTCACTTTTGTTCCATTGGGAACCGCCGCCACAGCACTTTTAAGAAAGTCGGAAATTGCGCTGCGACTGAAGATCTTTCTGGCATTCATTCAATACGACTGAATTAATGCAGAGATGTGACTGGAATGAAAACAGGGCGCCCCGGAGGCGCCCTTTTAAATCAATAATTTGCAGAGATCATGCCGACTTTCGCGGCGTGGATTTCTTAGGGGCTGCTTTGGTCGCCTTGGCGGCGCTGCTCACCTTGATCTCGGGAGCTGCGCGTTTCGCTCTGGTCTTGACTTCCTTGCCATCGGCGGACGCGGCGGACCCTTCGAGCGCGGCGCGCTCTTTCATCGCCTGTTGCCAATGTTCATGATCACGCCCGCTGGGGCGGCCTTCCTCTTCCCAAAGCGCATACGCGCGCTTCTGAACCCACTCTCTTTGAGTTTCCGTCATCGCCGATCTCCACTGCAGGGATGCCATCGTTCAAACGCGATACTGATTGAAGAGTTCCAGACGAATCGGATTGTTTCAAGTAATTTCTGACACACTGCAAAAATATATGTGGCGTTGCAGCACGATGCTTAACGAAGACGCGGCATGTGCCCCAAATACGGGCATTCCGGGGCGGCGGCTGGCGCGGTTATACTGTCATCACACCACGCCGGAGACCTGCCGATAGCGTGCGGTATGTGCCACCCAAGGGCGTGATTGAACAGTCCTGAATTGCCGCTATATCTTCGTGATATGTTTTATCTCATATCGACCTATTGGCCGCATATCCTGTTTGTTATTTCGTTGCTCATGGGGGCTGCCGCGGCAATCCACGCGACCATGACGAAGGAAGAGGTGCGCGCCGCGATAGGCTGGGTCGGCGTCATCGTCCTGTCCCCCATCGTCGGCGCCGTGCTTTACGCGATCGCCGGCATCAACCGCATAAGGAGGGCGTCCCTGAGCCTGCGCCGCGACGCACTGATGCCGCAGGCCGATCTCGATGAACTGGAGACCTTCGACGCCGAAGCCGAGATGGTCATCAGCGGTTTCGGCCGTCGTTTCGCCGCCCTGCAGACGCTCGGCGACCGCGTGGCCCGCAGCCCGATCGCGACCGGCAACACGATCGACATGCTCGAAACCGGCGATGACTGCTACGCCGCGATGAAGGCGTCGATCGACGGCGCCGAGCGAAGCGTTCTTCTCGAAACCTATATCTTCGATCGCGACCCGATCGGCCTCAGGATCGCCGATGCGCTGATCGCGGCGACGAAGCGCGGCGTGCAGGTTCGCGTGCTGATCGACGCCGTCGGCGCCCGCTACTCGGTGCCGAGCATCCTCGGCTATCTGGAGGATGGCGGCGTTTCGGTTTCCGTGTTCAACGGCAACGTCATCATCGGGCTGCGCCTGCCTTACGCGAACCTCAGAACCCACAGAAAGATCGTGATCGTCGACGGCCGGGTGGCGCTCACCGGCGGCATGAACATCCGGTCGGGTTTCACACGCGAGTTTGCCGGCGAAGACTTCGCGCGCGACACCCATTTCATGGTCACCGGACCTGTTGTCGCCGACTTGTTCGACATCGCCGCCGAGGACTGGCGTTTCACGACGGGCGAGGAGCTGACCGGCGACGAGTGGCGGATCGCAGCACCCGAGCGGGAGCCCGGTGATCCCGTCTTCATGCGCGTGGTCGCTTCCGGACCGGACAGACGGGTGGAGACGAACCACAAGATGCTGATGGGCGCCTTTTCGGTCGCCCGCACGTCGATCAAGATCATGTCGCCCTATTTCCTGCCGGATCGCGAACTGATCAGCGCGCTGGCGACGGCGGCGCGCCGGGGCGTCGAGGTCGATATCGTGGTTCCCGCCGCCAACAATCTCGTTCTGGTCGACAGGGCAATGACCGCGCAATTCGACCAGATCGTCAGCAACTACTGCCGCATCTGGCGCGCCAGCGGCGCGTTCAGCCATTCAAAGCTGCTATCGATCGATGGCGTCTGGTCCTATGTCGGCTCGTCCAATCTCGATCCGCGCTCGCTGCGGCTGAATTTCGAGATTGATCTCGAAGTTTTGAACGAGGGCTTCGCCAACGAGATCGAGGAACATATCGACGAGGCGATCCGCTCCGCAGCTCCGGTTACGCTGCAAGGCTTGCGGTCCGCGCCGTTTCCGGTGCGCCTGCTGAACAAGGTCCTCTGGCTCGGCTCGCCCTATCTCTGAGCAATTTTTGCGTGCTCTGACATGGCAAGTTTGAGCGGAGCGCCTATACTGAAGCCAGGGAACCCATTCGCTTCATGGAGCACCGGAAAACGGCGATGCATGCCAGGAACAACAATCTGCCAGCAAGCATTCTTGCTTCCATCCGAAACCACAGGAAGCGCGTCGAACTGGCTCATGCCAGTCCAGTGTCACGCCCGGAAGGCACGCTGATTGCGTCCTACAATGTGCATAAATGCGTGGGCAACGACAGACGCTTCGACCCTGATCGCACCAGCCGCGTGATCCATGAAATCGACGCCGACGTCATCGCCCTTCAGGAAGCGGACACACGCTTTGGCGAACGGACGGGCATTCTTGATCTGCCGCGCCTGGAAAGAGAGAGCGGGTTGGTGCCGGTGCCGATCAGCGGCGTGAACAAGGCGCATGGCTGGCACGGCAATGTGGTGCTGTTCAAGAAGGGCCTCGTGCGAGACGTCCACCAGATCAAGCTTCCAGGATTGGAGCCGCGCGGCGCGCTCGTCGCCGAACTCGATCTGGAACGAGGCGGCGCGCTGCGCATCATCGCCGCGCATTTCGGCCTTCTCCGGCATTCGAGAGCGCAGCAGGCGAAGGTGCTGCTTGAGTTGATGGCTGACAAGTCCGACATGCCGACCATCCTGCTTGGCGACTTGAACGAATGGCGCCTGGGCGACCGCTCGTCGCTTCATTCTTTTCAGTCGATCTTCGGTCCGCAGCCACTCGCCGTGCCGAGCTTCCCGGCGCGTTTGCCGGTGCTTGCGCTGGATCGCATTATGGCAAATCGCACGGGCGTGCTGACCACGGTCGAGGCTCACGATACGCCATTGTCGCGCGTCGCATCCGACCATCTGCCGATCAAGGCCTTCGTCAATCTGCAGGAAGACGCCAAGTCCGCCTGATAGGAGAGGTGCTGTAACCGCACCGGTTTACCATAGGCGTCTCGCGCACCTTGACACAGCTTCCAGTCGTGAGAGGGTCTGCGCGGATCGGCACAGGGCCGGCACGGAGAGGTCTGGAAATGCGAAGCGCACGCCATCATGGAGATGCGGTCAGGCGGTCGATTGTGACGGCGCGGCGCGCCATCGCAGCCGTCTCTCTGCTTTCGCTCTGTCTTGCGGCTCCCTCGCTCGCTGCAGACGAAGCCGTGCAGACCGAGGCGTCGAGAGCACAGGTCGCGAAGCTTCTGGACAAGATGGGCGAGCATTATGCGAAGGCGAGCACGCTCTCCGAACGCCGCGACGCCTTCGAGCAGTTGATGCAAAAGACGCCGGGCCCATCACGGGTGCAGATCAAGGAGGTCGACGCCGGTGGCGTGGATGCCGAAATGATATGGCCGGCGCGGCTTCACTATTCGATCGGCAAGCGCGCCATCCTCTATGTCCATGGCGGCGGCTTCTACAGCGGTTCGTTGGATACGCACCGCGCATCGGCCGCATCCTTTGCAAAGGCAGCATCGGCGGATGTGCTGCTGATCGACTATCGCCTCGCGCCGGAGTATCCCTATCCCTCCCAGATCGACGACACGTTGACCGCCTACCTGTGGCTGCTCGATTCCGGATATGAAAGCGGCAACATCGTTGTGCTCGGTGATTCCGTCGGCGGCAACCTCGCGATTGAAGCGGTGCTGCGGCAGATCAAGCTCCAAGGGCCGCCGCCTGCGGCTGTGATCACCATCAGCGCAGTGACCGACCTTGCGGCAACCGGTGCATCGATCAAGACCAACGCCTTAAACGATCCATTCGGCAATGCATTGCAGATTGAGGCGGCGCGCAAAGCCTATCTCGGAGATCGCTCGCCGACAGATCCGCGCGTGTCGCCGCTCTATGCCGACATGAAGGGCTTTCCGCCGCTCTTGATGCAGGTCGGTTCCAAAGAGATCTCGCTCGACGACACGTTGCGTCTTGCCGACAAGGCCAAGCAGGCAGGTGTCGACGTAACGACGGAGGTGCTGCCGGGAATGATCCACCAATGGCAGCTGTTCCCGTTCTGGCTCGACGATGCCCGCAAGTCCAACCAGCGTGCCGCCGAATTCGCGCTTGAGCATTTCGCCGACAAGCCGCGTCAGTAGCGAGAGTTTCGACAGTCGTCGCCTACAGAGCCGTTGCCGAAGCAGCCTTGCGGCTTGCGTGATGCGCCCGCTTCTGTTCGTACATCGCCAGATCGGCGCGCCGGACCATCGCCTCCATCGTCTCGCCCTCTTCGCTGGTGGCAAGGCCGACCGATATGTCGAGGGGCGCATTCGAATAGAACTGGTTGTTGATCTTCAACAGCTCCTGAATGGTCTCGAGCATCGCCTGGGCTGCCTGCCGGTCGGCGCCGGGCATGAGAACCGCGAACTCGTCCCCGCCCACGCGGGCAGCGTGGTTCGGCATCGAAACGGCGCCGTTCAGCACTTCTCCGAGGCGGCGCAGCAGCGCGTCGCCCGCGTCGTGGCCGAGTTGGTCATTGGCGATCTTCAGCCCGTCGAGGTCGATGATCAAGGCAGATACCGGCCGCAGCGATTTGCGCTGCAAGCGGTTGAGCTCATCCATGTAGAAGGCGCGATTATGCAGTTTCGTCAGGACGTCGTGCTTGCCGAGATATTCGAGATAGGCTTCGGCCTTCTTGCGTGCGGTGATGTCGGTCAGGGCGACCTGTACGCGTGACCAGTCCTTCTCATGGCCAGGGAACACGGAAAACTGCAGCAGCACGTGGCGCTCGGAGCCATCCAGCGCGTAATTTATGACTTCGCGTTGATGAAACAGACTGCCGTTCCAGAGCTCGATCAGTTGCTCGCGAAAGGTCTTCTCCATGTCATCACGGAAGATGCTCGCAATGCCATGAAGGAGGGTGGTGCGATCCGGCGCGCCAAAGAGATCGAGCGTCGCCTTGTTGACCTCGATCACGCTGATCTCGCTCATGCATTGCACGACAAACTCCGGATGAACATCTGTAAACACACGGAAATCCACGATGCCGCGATGGCGAACGTCTTCAAGCAACGCTTTAACGCGGCTGAAATCCTCAATCCAGAGCGACACGGGAGAGTGCTCGAAAATGCCCTCGGCATAGAGGCGATTTTCCTGTTCGGCACGTCGCGCGGTCTCGCGCGCGGTCACATCCTCGGTAGTGATCAGTACACGTTCGAGCGTCTTCTCATAGCCCGGCAGCACCGAACCGCGCAGCTGGATATCGAGGCGTCGGCCCGAGAGCGCGTAGTTGACGGCGCTGCCGTCGAACTCAAGGTGTCCGTCCCAAAGGGCAGTGAGTTCGTTGACATGGCTTTCCAGCATCTCGTCCCGGAATATGGACGAGAGATTGGCGGTCAGGTGGTCCTGGCTTTCAGCCTCGAAGAGGTCGAGCGTCTTCTGGTTGACCCGCAATATCCGAATCCGCTGCGAGCAGGCTGCCACGCGGCTCATATCCTCTTTCAGAAAGCTCCTGAAGTCGGTGACCCCTTCCTGCCGCCAGATATCAAACTGCGCCGCAACCCCGCTGAAATCCTCAATCCACATGGCGATCGGCGCCAGATCAAAAATGTCGAGGTCGGAAGCAATGCTTGTCATGGCGGCGGTCTTTCGATGCGATCAGTTTTCAAACCATCGCAGCGCGGCGATAGCCCACTTATCCTTAGTGCTCAATTCTAAAGCCGAGCTTGACGAGAATACGGATAATGCAGGGGCAGAGCGCATTTTCACGTGGGGCCGCCGTCAGGCGCGCCGCGGCATATAAGCAAAAAGAACGGCAGCGCGCCGTTCTTTCTGTATTAGTTCGCTCCCTGGTCAGCCTCAGGCGGACCTGAAGAGCTTCCAGCGGGTCGGCCGAAACGCAATGCCGCCGTGGTCAAGGCCGCCCGCCGCTGCCGGCGGCAGTTCAAGCTCGATCGGCGGATGGCCTTGCCCGATGTCGATCTCCACGTGACGCGTTCCGGCAACGCGGCGGCTGCTGGTGACGACACCGGCGATGCCTTCGGCGCCATTGCGAATTTCGATGTCGTGCGGGCGGAAGTAGAGGCTCGCCTCGCCGTCAGCCTCGCCCTCGGCGCGGATGCCAAGCGAGCGCCCGTCGAACCAGATCTCGCCGTTGGAAATCTTGACTTTCAGACAGTTCGATTGGCCGACGAAGCCGAAAACGAAGGGCGAATTGGGGTGATCGTAGACATCATCGGGCGTGCCGACCTGCTCGATCGCGCCCTGGCTCATCACGACGACCCGGTCTGCGAGCTCCATCGCCTCGTCCTGGTCGTGGGTAACGAAGATGGTCGTGTGCCCCGTCCTGTCGTGAATTTCGCGCAGCCACTTGCGCAGATCCTTGCGGACCTGGGCATCGAGCGCGCCGAACGGCTCATCGAGCAGAAGCACATTCGGCTCCACCGCCATCGCGCGCGCCAGCGCCACGCGCTGCCGCTGGCCGCCGGAGAGCTGCGCGGGATAGCGCTTTTCGAGGCCGGGGAGCTGGACGAGGTCGAGCAGTTCCAGCGCTCTGCGGCGTATTTCGTCCTTCGGAGGGCGGCGCGAGGAATGGCGGACCTTCAGGCCGAAGGCGACATTGTCGAGCACCGTCATGTGGCGGAACAGCGCGTAGTGCTGAAACACGAAGCCGATGTTGCGCTCCTGCACGCTCTTGCGAGACGCGTCTTCGTCGCCGAAGTAGATCAGTCCCTCGGTCGGGCTTTCGAGCCCGGCGATCAGGCGCAAGAGCGTCGTCTTGCCGGAGCCCGACGGACCAAGCAGCGCGATCAGCTCGCCGGAGCGGATATCGAGCGACACGTCATGCAGAGCCGGAAATCGATCGAATTCCTTGCGTAGGTTTTGAACACGAACTTCCATTCTAATTCCTCAGTGCCGCCGGCTCGCGGCGATTTCATCGCTGTATCGCATTTCCAGCAAGGTCTTCAAAACAAGGGTGACGAGCGCGAGCAGCGCCAGCAGGGTGGCAACGGCAAAAGCCCCGGTGAAATTATACTCGTTGTAGAGGATTTCCACTTGCAGCGGCATGGTGTTGGTCTGGCCGCGAATATGGCCGGAAACGACCGAGACGGCGCCGAACTCGCCCATGGCACGGGCGTTGCAGAGAAGCACGCCGTAAAGCAGCCCCCATTTGATGTTTGGCAAGGTCACGTGCCAGAAGGTCTGCCAGCCGCTGGCGCCAAGCGAGATCGCGGCCTCTTCATCGCCGGTTCCCTGTTCCTGCATGAGCGGGATGAGCTCGCGGGCGACGAAGGGGAATGTGACGAACATGGTCGCCAGGATCAATCCTGGAACCGCGAAGAGAATCTTGATGCTGTGGGCGCTCAGCCATTGCCCGAGATAGGTGTTGGCGCCGAGCAGCAGCACGAAGACCAGACCCGATATGACCGGCGAGACCGAGAAGGGCAGGTCGATCAGCGTTGTCAGGAAGGCCTTACCCTTGAACTCGAACTTGGCGATCGCCCAGGCGGCAGCCACGCCGAAGACGACGTTCAACGGCACACTGATGCCCGCAACGACCAGGGTCAGCCGGATAGCAGAAAAAGTCTCCGCATCCTGCAAGGCCGTGAAGAAGGCGGTCGGCCCTTTTCGGAATGCTTCAACGAACACGGCCGTGAGCGGCAGGATCAGGATCAGTGTCAGGAACACCAGCGAGGCGACGATCAGCGTCCACCGCGCCCACCGATGTTCGGTGACGACGGAGCGCACTTTCCTGGCGGGCGAAGCGTGGGTCTCATGCGCCATTGCCATACCTCCGTCTGCTCCAGCTCTGGATAAGGTTGATCACGAGAAGCATGGCGAAGGACAGCACCAGCATGACGGCGGCGATGCCGGTGGCGGCCGCGTAGTTATACTCTTCGAGCTTGATGACGATCAGCAGCGGGGCGATCTCCGATTTAAACGGCAGGTTGCCGGCGATGAAGATGACCGATCCGTACTCGCCGACGCCGCGCGCGAAAGCCAGCGCGAAGCCCGTGAGAACCGCAGGCGCCAGACCAGGCAACAGAACCCGGGTGATCGTCTGCAGTCGGTTCGCGCCGAGCGTGGCGGCTGCCTCCTCGACCTCCTTGTCGATCTCCTCCATCACAGGCTGCACCGTGCGCACGACAAAGGGCAGGCCGACGAAGACCAGCGCCACGACGATGCCAACGGGGGTGAAGGCGATCTTGATGCCGAGCGGCGTCAGGAACTGGCCAAGCCAGCCGTTGGGCGCATAAAGGGTCGCAAGCGCGATGCCGGCGACGGCGGTCGGCAGCGCGAAGGGCAGGTCGACCATGGCGTCGATGATGCGTTTGCCGGGAAAGCGGTAACGCACCAGGACCCAGGCAAGCACGATGCCGAAGACGACATTGACGCAGGCGGCCGCGAATGCGGTGCCGAAGCTGATCCGCAGCGCGTTCACCGTGCGGGCATCAATGGCGATCGACCAGAATTTTTCCCAGCCGAGTTCGCTCGAACGCCATGCGAGGCCCGAGAGGGGGATGAGGATAAGAAGGGTGAGCCAGATCAAGGTAAAGCCGAGTGCCATTCCAAAGCCTGGAATGACACTCGGCCGCCTGAACCGCCACCGCGCGGGGCTATGTGCTCTCATGCGATGTATTATTGTGCCGGCTTGTAGATTTGGTCAAACACGCCGCCATCGCCGAAGAATTTCGGCTGCGCTTCCTTCCAGCCACCGAAGTCGTCGATGGTTGCGAGCGTCAGCTTCGGGAAGCGGGCGATATCGGCAGGGTCGGCTGCTTCAGGCTTGATCGGGCGGTAATAGTGCTTGGCCGCGATCTTCTGGCCCTCGTCGGAATAGAGGTAGTTCAGATAGGCCTCGGCGACCTTGCGCGTGCCCTTCTTGTCGACATTGCCGTCGACCACGGCGACCGGCGGGTCCGCACGGATCGAGAAGCTCGGCGTTACGATCTCGAACTGATCGGGGCCGAGTTCTTCGAGCGAGAGGTATGCTTCGTTTTCCCAGGCAAGGAGGACGTCACCTAGGCCGCGCTGAACGAAAGTGGTGGTGGCGCCGCGTGCGCCGGTGTCGAGAACGGGAACATGCTGAAGCAGGCTCGTCACATAGGCCTGAGCCTTCGCCTCATCGCCGCCGTTTGCCTGCTTGGCCCAAGCCCAGGCAGCCAGGAAGTTCCAGCGCGCGCCGCCCGAGGTCTTCGGGTTCGGCGTGATCACCTGGACATCGTCCTTTACGAGATCGGCCCAGTCCTTGATGCCCTTGGGGTTGCCCTTGCGCACCAGGAACACGATGGTGGAGGTGTAAGGCGTCGAGTTGTTGGGAAGCTTGCTCTTCCAGTCGGCGGGGATCTTGCCGGTTTTTGCAGCGATCGCGTCGATGTCGCCTTCGAGGGCGAGGGTCACGACATCGGCGTCGAGACCATCGATGACCGAGCGCGCCTGTGCGCCGGAGCCACCATGCGACGCCTGGATCGCCACCGTCTCGCCGGTGTCCTTCTGCCACTTCTGTGCGAAGGCGGCGTTGAAATCCTTATAGAGTTCCCGGGTCGGATCGTAGGATACGTTGAGAAGTGTCTGGTCGGCAAAAGCTGGTGCGACAGCGCCGATGGCGAAACTGCCGGCCAGAACCGCGGCCGCGAGAAGCCGGGTAATCCGTTGTGCGTGCATGGGAACCTCCTTCGTTTGTGATCCAAACTCTACCAACTTGGTCGTATAATGAAACGAAGATTGTTTCTGTTCCATGCGGCGGTTCCGGAATGGCGTGCCATTTCATTCGCCGTTTTGAAATGATTGTGCTGTCGAACCTGCACCACGGCTGGCTGCGATTTGACTCTCGCAATTCAGGAATGGCCACGTTTCTAAAGCGACCTGCGAGCAGACGCGGGCATTCCATCGCGCGATGAGCAAAAGCCTCGGCGATGGAATTGAAATCCGCTGTGTTCGGCGATTATAGTCCGCCGACGCCGCGCTCGACTCGCGCGCGGGGAGGCAAGGGAAGGAACTGCAAATGACCAAAGTCCGCGCACTGGTGCTGGAGCGCCAGCATGAGCTCGCAATCCGTGAAATCGATCTGCCGATGGAAACCGGGCCGGGCGAGGTCAAGATCAAGATTCACACGGTCGGTGTCTGCGGCTCCGACGTTCACTATTACACGCACGGCAAGATCGGCCCCTTCGTCGTCAACGAGCCGATGGTGCTCGGGCACGAGGCGGCGGGCACCGTCGTCGAAGTCGGCGCCGGCGTCACACATCTGAAGGTGGGCGATCGCGTCTGCATGGAGCCGGGCATTCCCGATCCGAATTCGAAGGCAAGCCGGCTCGGCATGTACAATGTCGATCCCGCCGTCTCCTTCTGGGCAACGCCGCCCGTTCACGGCGTGCTTACGCCCGAGGTCGTGCATCCTGCCAACTACACGTTCAAGCTGCCTGACAATGTCAGCTTCGCCGAAGGTGCCATGGTCGAGCCTTTCGCCGTCGGTATGCAGGCCGCCACCAAGGCGAAGATCGCGCCCGGTGATACCGCCGTCGTGCTCGGCGCCGGTCCGATCGGCACTATGGTCGCCATTGCGGCACTCGCCGGCGGCTGCGCTCGCGCGATCGTGGCCGATCTCGCCCAGCCGAAGCTCGATATCGCCGCCCAGTATCAGGGCGTCATCCCGGTCAATATCCGCGAAACGAACCTTGTCGACGAGGTCTCGCGGCTGACGGACGGCTGGGGCGCCGACGTGATCTTCGAATGCTCCGGTTCGCCGAAGGCCTGGGAGACCATCATGGATCTGGCGCGCCCCGGCGGCGTCATCGTTGCCGTTGGCCTGCCGGTCAATCCAATCGGCTTCGACGTATCGACCGCTTCGACCAAGGAAATCCGCATCGAAACGGTTTTCCGCTACGCGCATCAGTATGAGCGGTCGATTGCGCTGCTCGGCTCCGGTCGCGTCGATCTGAAGCCTCTGATTTCAGAGACTTTCGGCTTCGAGGACTCGATCAAGGCTTTCGACCGCGCGGTCGAAGCGCGCCCAAGCGACGTGAAGCTGCAGATCGTGATGGACTAGGCGCCTGTCGGCTAGCTCGTGCTAGCCGACACTTTTCTGAAAGCTCTTCTGAAGACAAGGGCCGCGACAGCCACGATAGCCGCGGCCCCGAGTCCGACGAAGAGGTGATGATGCAGCGGCAGACGACCGAGGATCTGCTCGATCCCGTGTCCGAAGAGATAGCCGAGCGCCGTGAACAGCTGTCCCCATACAAGCGCCGCGATCGCATTCAGCATCACGAACTTGCCGGTCGAGATGCGGGTGGTACCGATCACGATCGGACTGATTGTCCTCAGGCCGACGAGAAAGCGGAACGCCAGGATGAAACCTGTCGGGTAGCGCTCTAAGAGGGACGTGACCTGCGCCAGCGTCGGCGTCTCCATCAGCCGGCGAACGACGTGCCAGCGTGATGCATAGCGGCCGGCGAAGAACCACATCTGGTCTCCGGCGAAGGAACCCGCCGACGCCATCAGCGAGGCCGACCAATAGGTGAGCAGCCCGCGATGGGAGATGATGCCGCCTAAAAAGGCCGCGGTCTCGCCCTCGAATGCGGTGCCAAGGAAGATCGCGATAATCCCATAGTGTTCGATCAGATGTTCTATGGACACGATTGATCCCTCAGCGTTTCTGGCCTGCCGGGTTGAAGGCTACACGCTCTTGAGGTCGCCAAGCAATGTCGGGATCAATTCGGAGACCGTCGGGTGGATCGGCACGGCCCATTTCAGCTCGGGATAGGTTGTCCCGGCGTTCATCGCGTCGATGAAGCCGTGGATCGCCTCGTCGCCCTCTATGCCAAGAATGGCGGCACCCAGGATCTGCTTGGTTTGCGCGTCGGCGATCACCTTCATGAAGCCCTTCGTCTCGCCCCGCTCCTTGGCGCGGCCGACCTTGGTCATCGGCCGGGTCGAGATCATGATCTCGCGGCCCGATGCGCGCGCCTGTTTTTCCGACATGCCGACGCGGCCGAGCGGCGGATCGATATAGAGCGCATAGGCGAGGATGCGGTCGCTGAGCTTGCGATCCTCGCCGTCGAGCAGGTTGGCGGCCGCGATCTCGAAGTCGTTGTAGGACGTATGCGTGAAGGCGCCGTGGCCATTGCAGTCCCCAAGAGCCCAGATGCCCTCGACATTGGTCGCCAGCTTGTCGTCAACGGTGATGTAGCCACGCTTGTCGGTGGCGACGCCGGCACGATCGAGGCCGAGATCGTCGGTGTTGGGCACGCGGCCGGTTGCGATCAGCACATGGCTCGCCGTGATCTCGGCGATGCCGTCGGCGACCGAGGTTTCGATTCCCTCCACCCGGTTCTTGAAGCCGATGCGGTCCGCGCCGGTGTGGACCGCAATTCCCTCGACGCGCAGAATATCGGCGATCGCGTCCGAGATATCGTCATCCTCCCGTGAGGCGAGCTTGGGGCCACGCTCGACGACCGTAACCTCGGCGCCGAAGCGGCGATACATCTGCGCGAACTCAAGGCCGATATAGCTTCCACCAATGACCACCAGATGCCGGGGCAGCGTGTCCAGCGCGATGATCGACGTGCTGGTCAGATAGTCGATGTCGCCGATGCCGGGCATATTTGGAATGGCCGGTCGCGCGCCGACGTTGAGATAGATGCGCGGCGCGGTGAGCAACTCGCCGTTGACGCTGATTGTGCGCTCGTTTTCGAAACAGGCATGGCCGTAGATCACGGTCACGTCGTCCATGCCCGCGAACCAGGAGATCAGCCCATTGCGGGCCTCCATAGTCACCGTCTCGGCTCGCTTGCGGACGATCGCCATGTCGATCCCGATCGCGCCCGGGATCGTCACGCCGTAGCCGCCGGCATTGCGGGCCACATAGGCGGCGCGAGCGCTGGCGACGAGGGTCTTGGTCGGCATGCAGCCGGCGTTGACGCATGTGCCGCCAAGATACTTGCGCTCGATCAGCGCGACCTTCATGCCCTTCTCCGCCATCCGGGCTGCGAGGAAGGGGCCGGATTGGCCGGCACCGACAACGATGGCGTCGAAACTGCGCATCAGACCGACGCCACGATCAGGATCGCGCCGACAATGGCGACGGCGTCTTCGAGAATGGCGGCCGGCGGGTCTCTCCGAAACACGCTTGCCAATTTGGCGCGCGCGGCAGCACCGCCGAGTGTGCCCGCAGCAGCGCCAAGAATGCCGGCGATGAGCCCTGGTATCAGCGATCCGCCGGCAGCGCCGATGGTGGCGCCTGATAGCGCGCCCATGATCAGCCTCGCGCCGAACTGCATCGGCACTTTTCTTGAAGGCGTGGACGGCAATTGATCCGTCACCAGTTCGACCATCGCCAGCAGCGTGAATATCCAGGGTGTCCAGCGATAGCCCATGAAGGCGAGCGGTGTCTGAGACACATCGAACCAGCCGAGCGCCGCTCCCCAGGCGACAGCCGCAGGCGCTGTCAGCGCGCGCAGCCCGGCGATGATACCAATCAGAAATGCGAGAAATAGAAGCATGCGCAATCCCCCATCGCAGCGCAGGCTCTCCCCGCGATGAGGGAAAGTTTGCACATTGTCGGGTCCGTTGCAATTTGGCGGCGAAGAATTCTCGATCAGTTCGAGAACGCCGCTATTCCCGTTATGGCACGGCCGAGGATCAGGGCGTGAATGTCGTGCGTTCCCTCATAGGTGTTGACCACCTCAAGGTTGACGAGATGGCGGGCGACGCCGAACTCATCGGAGATGCCGTTGCCGCCAAGCATGTCGCGGGCCATTCGGGCGATATCGAGCGCCTTGCCGCAGGAATTGCGCTTCAAGATCGAGGTGAGCTCGACCGGCGGGTGGCCGTCTTCCTTCATGCGGCCGAGGCGCAGGCAGCCCTGCAGCCCGAGCGTGATCTCGGTCGCCATGTCGGCGAGCTTCCTCTGTATCAACTGATTGGCGGCAAGCGGCCTGTCGAACTGCTTGCGGTCGAGCGTGTATTGCCGTGCCCGCGCATAGCAATCTTCGGCGGCTCCGAGCGCACCCCAGGCGATGCCGAAACGGGCCGAGTTGAGGCACGTAAACGGGCCCTTGAGGCCGGAGACGTTAGGCAACAGGTTCTCTTCCGGCACGAATACGCCGTCCATCACCACTTCGCCGGTTATGGAGGCACGCAGGCCGATCTTGCCGTGGATGGCGGGCGCCGTCAGGCCCTTCCATCCCTTTTCAAGGATGAAGCCCCGGATCACGCCATCCTCTGTCTTTGCCCAGACCACGAACACATCGGCGATCGGCGCGTTCGATATCCACGTCTTGGTGCCGGAAAGACTGTAGCCGCCGTCGACCTTTCTTGCGCGCGTCGCCATCGACCCCGGATCGGAACCATGGTTCGGCTCGGTGAGGCCAAAGCAGCCAATCCATTCTCCGGTGGCGAGCTTTGGCAGATATTTCTGCTTCTGCGCCTCCGAGCCGAAGGCATTGATCGGCACCATGACCAGCGAGGACTGGACGCTCATCATCGAGCGATAGCCACTGTCGACGCGCTCGACCTCGCGGGCGATCAGCCCGTAGGCGACGTATCCGAGGCCCGCGCCACCATATTCGGGCGATATCGTTGGGCCGAGGAGGCCGAGTTCGCCCATTTCGCGAAAGATGCTCGGATCGGTTTTCTCATGGCGGAAGGCTTCGAGCACACGCGGCGCAAGCTTTTCCTGCGCGTAGGAATGCGCGGTGTCGAGCACCATGCGCTCCTCATCCGTCAATTGCTCGACGAGCCGGAACGGATCGGACCAGTCGAAACTCTCGCGGGTGTGCTGCATGGTTCATCCTCCTCGATCCATCGGCATGTCGCGGACCCTATTGGGATACTGCCGGGGCGAGGGAGCGTCAACACGGCGCCGCCTCTGTCGCTCTCGACTGCGCGCGATCATGACATAGCTATCCCTCAATGGGCCCCTCAAATGGGATCGTCTGACGATGGGAGCAGGACATGACAAAAATCGCGTTTATCGGCCTCGGTAATATGGGTGGGCCGATGGCGGCAAATCTGGTCAAGGCAGGGCACACGGTCGCGGGCTTTGATCTGGTGTCGGCATTGCTTCAAGCCTCCGAAGCGACCGGCGTGCAGCCGGCGAGTGACATCTCCCAAGCTGTGAGCGGTGCCGATGTCGTCGTGACCATGCTTCCACAGGGCAGGCACGTCCTGACGGCGTGGACAGACATCCTTGGCGCTATTCCCTCGGGAACGCTCGTCATCGACTGCTCGACGATTGACGTCGCCAGCGCGCGCAAGGCGCATGAGATGGCAAAGGCGGCCGATTGCCCGTCGCTCGATGCACCGGTCTCCGGCGGAACGAGCGGGGCGGCGGCCGGCACGCTGACCTTCATGGCGGGAGGAACGCCGGAGAGCTTTGCCAGAGCCAAACCTGTACTCGAAGCGATGGGTCGGAAGATCGTCCATTGCGGAGAGGCAGGTGCGGGGCAGGCGGCGAAGATCTGCAACAACATGATCCTCGGCATATCGATGATCGGCGTCTGCGAGGCGTTCGCGCTGGGAGAGAAGCTCGGCCTCTCTCACCAGGCGCTGTTCGATGTCGCTTCGACGTCATCGGGCCAATGCTGGTCGATCAACACCTACTGCCCGGTTCCCGGCCCGGTGCCGACGTCACCCGCCAACAACGATTACAAGCCGGGCTTCGCGGCCGCCTTGATGCTAAAGGACCTCCGCCTGTCGCAGGAGGCTGCCCTTGCCACCGGCGCCTCGACGCCGCTCGGCGCCGAAGCCGCGCAACTGTTCGCGCTCTTCGAAAAGCAGGGTAATGGCGGCCGCGATTTCTCGGCGATCATCGAGATGCTGCGCGGCTGATGCCTTTCTTACGGCAGGCGCAGGTTCGTGCCGCCGACCCAGGCGGTTGCGATATTGGGCTTCGAGGCCGTGTTGATGATCTTCTGCAGGATCTGCTCGCCGCTATCGAATTCGTCGAACAGGCGCACCGAGCCCTTCGGCGCCTTGGTGTCGATGACGATCGCATCGAAGAGATAGCCCGGCTTGAACTGGCCGATCGGCAGATCGAGCGCCACGCCGCCGCCTGCCGTCGCGATATAGAACGCATCGCGAAAATCGATCTGCGCCGGCCCGTAGCTGGCGCGCGCCTCGGCGTCGAGCTTTGGATCGACACCGCTCTCCAAAGCACGCGACATCAGAATCGCACCGCGGCAGTTTTCGAGCATCGAGGCGCTCGGCCCACCGGAGACATCCGTGCCTAGACCGACGTGCATGCCTTTGTCGAGGGCGGCCTTGAGCGGGAAGACGGCATTGGCGAAATAGACGTTGGAGAGCGGGCAGTGGGCGACTGCTGCTTCGCGCTCCCGCACCTTGTCCATGTCATCATCCGTCAGGAAGTTGGCATGCGCTAGCACCGTCCGGCGACCGAGCAGGCCGAAGCGATCGAGCGCCTCGGTATCGGTCACGCCATAGCGCGACAGCACATAGCCATGCGCCCAATCGCTCTCCGAACAGTGGGTCTGCACGTGGCAGCCACACTCCTTCGCCAGGGCACCCAGCCCCTTGAGCGTCGCATCGGAGCAGGACGGCACGAAGCGTGGCGTGATGACTGGAAGCACTTTCTTTTCAACGTTGTCAGGATGATCGTTGATGTATTCAATCAGTGCGCGCGTGCCTTCAATGGCTTCATCCGGCGAGGCGTCGCGGTAGTAATCCGGGCACTCGTCAGCATTGTCCATCGCCACCTTGCCGATCAGCGCGCGCTGGCCCTTCTCCAGACATATGTCCGCAAGCGATCGCGTCGCATCCTGGTGCACGGTGGCGAAATAGAGCGCCGTGGTCGTACCGTTTGCGAGGAGGTCGTCTACGAGCAGGCTGTAGCTGCGCTTCGCGAAGGCAAGGTCCTCGTAGCGGGCTTCCAGTGGGAAGGTATATTTCTGCAGCCATACTTCGAGCGGCACATCGAGCGCGCTGCCAAGCTGGGGATATTGCGGCGCATGGACGTGAAGATCGATGAAACCCGGAAGGAGATAAGAGCCTACTGGCAGCGTGACCAGTTCGCCGCTTTCCTCGCGGGCCTCGCGAATGGTCCGGTAGTTCGGATCGCTCGGCCGATGCATCGCGGCGATCGTGCCATCCGCGCCGATATCGATCAGCACCTCGTCCAGGATATCGATCTTTCCGCGCTCCGGAGCGTGAAATCCGGAGGCGCAGAGCGTTTTATTGCGCAAGTCCAATGCTGTATTCCCAATTCAATCAATGCGTCAGTATTCGCGCACGTATGCACGAATTTAAATCTATAGCGAATGGCCACGGGGTCCATCGCAGGAGCCCTGCGTTTTTACGGTGGCTGCCGTGCAATGATGGGACGCTTGGTCGTCTGGGCAGCTGTCGCCGTGATTATCAGGCGCGAGTGGACTGCTCGGCATGCTGAAGCAACCACGCCCTGACCTTGGCTACAGATTGGGCTTGTCTCGGCTTGCGGAGCGAGACGACGTAAAAGTCCGATTGCGCACGCATCGTTTCCGTGAACGCCGGCACCAACCGGCCGGCGGCGATATCCTCGTTGACGAAGACCGCGCTTGCCAGCGCGATACCCTGGCCGGCAAGCGCAGCCTCGATGGCGTGAGAAGTTTGATTGAAACGAACGCCCTTCGAGGTGGCGACGGGCCTTGCGCCAGCGATCGTAGCGATGAATTCCGGCCACTGATTATGGGTATCGTGGAGCAGCACGAAACGCGCGAGATCGGCGGGGTCGAGCGGCCCGGTTGCCGGCATCAGCGCCGGGCTGCAGACCGGGACAAGCTTCTGCTCGAAAAGCAGATTGGCCTCCAGCGAGGTCGGAAAGGGTGGCCGCGCCAGCCGGACGGCGATATCAACGTCATCTGACTGGAAGTTGGCGACGCGTTCGCTGGCGAGAATGCGCATATCGAGGTCCGGGTGGGCGGCCAGGAAATCCGGCAGCCTCGGGATCAGCCATTTCGAAGCGAAAGTCGGCGTGACGCTGATCGTCAGCCGCAGGGGCTCCGGTCTCAAGGTCACGGTCGCATCGGAGATCAGTTCGAAGGCGCGCCGAATACTTTCGGCATAGCCCCGTCCGGCCTCGGTCAAGGCAAGCTTGCGGGGGAGGCGCTCGAATAGGGCAAGGTTCAGTTCCTTCTCCAATCCGCGAACCTGCTGCGCCACGGCAGCCTGCGTGACGCCTAGCTCCTCGGCTGCGGCGCGAAAGTTGAGATGGCGAGCGGCGACCTCGAAAGCGCGGAGACCATTCAGCGGCGGCAGGCGAAAAAGCGGGTCGTTCATGCGATAGATTTTCTACTGATTGATGCCAATCGAATTGGCTCGAAGCGATGCCTCCCTGATGGTATCATATAGCATCAAGGCTGAAAACAAGCGCGGTGCGCAAGAAGAGCGACGAAAGGGTGGATGTCATGACAGTAGAAAAAGTGGCGCTGGTGACGGCAGGCGGCAGCGGTATGGGGGCGGATGCCGCCAAGCGTCTGGCGGCCGATGGCTTCAAGCTCGCCATCCTCTCGTCCTCGGGCAAGGGCGAGGCGCTGGCCAAGGAGCTCGGTGGCGTCGGCGTCACGGGGTCGAACCAGTCGAATGACGATATCAAACGCCTTGTGGATCTCGCCATGCAGGCCTGGGGCCGGATCGATGTGCTCGTCAACAGCGCCGGACACGGTCCGCGCGCGCCGATCCTCGATATCACCGACGAGGACTGGCACAAGGGCATGGACGTCTACCTGATGAACGTTATCCGCCCAACCCGGATCGTGACGCCGATCATGCAGGCGCAGAAGTCTGGCGCGATCGTCAATATCTCCACCGCCTGGGCCTTCGAGCCGTCGGCGATGTTCCCGACGTCGGCGGTCTTCCGCGCCGGTCTCGCCTCCTTCACCAAGATCTTCGCCGACACCTATGCGGCAGATAACATCCGCATGAACAACGTTTTGCCGGGCTGGATCGACAGCTTGCCGGCCACAGAGGAGCGCCGCGAATCGGTGCCGATGAAGCGCTATGGCACAAGCGAAGAGATCGCGGCGACTGTCGCGTTCCTGGCATCGGAAGGTGCCGGATATATCACCGGGCAGAATATCAAGGTGGATGGCGGGCTCGGCCGATCGGTTTGATCGAAACCGTTGACGTCGCGGAATCAAGCGGCTTTTGACGGCCGCTTGATAAACGTCACGTCGCAGGCCTTCGATAGAGGCTGTCTATCGAAATATTTTTCTTTATCTATTTCATTTATCGCCGGCCCCTGTTTATGTTGCGCTGCGAAAGCGGGTTTTCGCTTCGCAGCAATTTCACAGGAGCCTTCATGTCCCTTATCAACACATCCATTAAGCCCTTCAAGGCGCAGGCCTTCAAGCAGGGCAAATTCATTGAAGTGACCGATGCCGACACCAAGGGCAAGTGGGCGGTATTCTTCTTCTATCCTGCTGACTTTACCTTCGTTTGCCCGACGGAACTCGGCGACGTTGCCGATCACTACGCCGAGCTGCAGCGCCTTGACGTCGAGGTCTATTCGGTCTCGACCGACACGCACTTCACCCACAAGGCGTGGCATGACAGCTCCGAGACGATCGGTAAGATCCAGTACACGATGATCGGCGACCCGACGGGCACGATCAGCCGCAACTTCGAAGTCATGCGCGAATCCGAAGGCCTTGCCGATCGCGGCACCTTCGTCGTCGATCCCGATGGCGTCATCCAGGCGATGGAAGTAACCGCCGAAGGCATCGGCCGCAACGCCGTCGACCTGCTGCGGCGCATCAAGGCTGCTCAGTATGTCCGCGCGCATCCAGGTGAAGTTTGCCCGGCCAAGTGGGAAGAGGGCGAAAAGACGCTCGCTCCGTCGCTGCACCTCGTCGGCAAGATCTGACGTTCAAATGACAAGCCGCCTTCCGGTCCATCCGGAAGGCGGCACCCAATACCATATTCAGCGCCTTAAACGCGGCGCGGCCATCCATTTTTAGCGGAGTGTCCCATGCTCGACGACAATCTGAAATCCCAGTTGAAGGGCTATCTGGAACGGGTCGTTCGCCCGATCGCGATCACCGCTTCGGTCAATGACAGCGCCAAGTCGAAAGAGATGTCGGAGCTTCTCGCCGAACTGGTCGCGCTTTCCGACAAGATCTCGGTCGTTGAAACGCGTGATGACGGCGAACGTGCACCCTCGTTCGCGCTGACCAGCCCAGGCCACGACATCAACCTGCGCTTCGCCGGCATTCCGATGGGCCATGAGTTCACCTCGCTGGTGCTCGCTCTGCTGCAGGTCGGCGGCCACCCGCCGCGCACCGAGCAGGCGATCATCGATCAGATCAAGGATCTCGATGGCGATTTCCTCTTCGAAACCTATTTCTCGCTCACCTGCCAGAATTGCCCCGACGTCGTGCAGGCGCTGAACCTGATGGCCGTCTTGAACCCGCGCGTGAAGCATGTGGCGATCGATGGCGGCGTGTTCCCGGCCGAGGTTCAAAGCCGCCAGGTCATGTCGGTGCCGACGGTCTATCTCAACGGCCAGCTGTTCGGTCAGGGCCGAATGGAAGTCGAGGAGATCGTCTCCAAGCTCGACACCAATTCCGCGGCGCGTGCTGCTGAGAAGCTGAATAACCGCGAAGCTTATGACGTGCTCGTCATCGGCGGCGGTCCGGCTGGTGCTGCCGCTGCGATCTATGCCGCGCGCAAGGGCATCCGTACTGGCGTTGCCGCCGAGCGCTTCGGTGGGCAGGTGCTCGACACGATGGCGATCGAAAACTTTATCTCCGTGCAGCACACCGAGGGTCCGCAGTTCGCGGCCTCGCTCGAAGCGCATGTGAAGCAATACGACGTCGATATCATGAACCTGCAGCGCGCCGAAAAGCTCGTTCCCGGCAAGGACATGATCGCGGTCGAGCTCGCCAACGGCGCCACTCTGCGCTCGAAGACGGTGATCCTGTCGACCGGCGCGCGCTGGCGGCAGATAGGCGTTCCCGGCGAAGATCAGTATCGCAACAAGGGCGTTGCCTATTGCCCGCATTGCGACGGTCCGCTCTTCAAGGGCAAGCGCGTTGCCGTCATCGGCGGCGGCAATTCCGGCGTTGAGGCGGCGATCGATCTTGCCAACATCGTCAGCCACGTGACGCTGGTCGAGTTTGACAACAAGCTGCGTGCCGATGACGTCCTGCAGCGCAAGCTGCGCAGCCTTCCCAATGTCGATATCCTGCTTTCCGCCAAGACGACGGAAGTGCTGGGCGACGGCCAGAAGGTGACCGGTCTCGTCTACGAAAACCGCGTTGCAGGTCAGCGCCACACGCTTGATCTCGAAGGTATCTTCGTCCAGATCGGCCTGCTTCCGAACACCGAATGGCTGAAGGGCGCCATCGAACTGTCGCCGCGCGGCGAGATCATTGTCGATCACCACGGCCAGACGTCGGTTCCCGGTGTCTTCGCCGCCGGCGATTGCACCACGGTACCGTACAAGCAGATCGTGATTGCGCTCGGCGAGGGCGCCAAGGCATCGCTTGCGGCCTTCGATCATCTGATCCGCACGTCTAGCCCGGACGAGGATGCGGTGAAGGCGGCTTGAGGCTGATCGACACGGTCCTGAAATGACGCTTCGCGAGCTGGAGTACCTGATTGCCTTGGCGGACCACCGGCATTTTGGCCGGGCCGCCGAGGCGTGCCTGGTCAGCCAGCCGACACTTTCCATGCAGATCCGGAAACTGGAGGAGACCCTTGGCGCTCCGCTGATCGAGCGCACGCCGCGCACGGTCATGTTGACACCGTTCGGCGAGGATACCGTCAAGCGGGCAAGGCGCATCATGCAGGAGGTCGCCGAGATCAAGTCATCGGCCTTGCGCAGCCTCAATCCCGAGGTTGGCACCCTGCGTCTCGGCATCTTCCCGACGCTTGCACCCTATTTCCTGCCGCATGCGGTGCCGCGCATCCATAGGCAGTTCCCGCGGCTGGAGACGCTGCTGATCGAAGAAAAGAGCGATGCGCTCCTGGCGCGGCTCAGAAGCGGCAATCTCGATGCGGCGATCCTCGCTCTCCCCATCAACGACGATCACCTGAAGTCAGAGTTTCTCTTCGAGGAGGACTTCTTGCTCGCTGTTCCCGGCGCCCATCCGCTGGCAAAGCGGCGGTCGCTGAAGCTCGGAGACCTCGATCGTTACGACCTCATGCTGCTCGAAGAGGGGCACTGCCTTCGAGATCAGGCGCTCGATTTGTGCCGCTTGTCGGGTGCGAGCGAGCGCACCTCGTTTCGCGCCACCAGCCTGGAGACGCTGCGTCAGATGGTCGGCGCCAATGTCGGGATCACGCTTCTGCCGGAGCTCGCCGCGCTGCATTCGGCGTCGGGCGATATCAGGCTGCTGCGTTTCGAAGGCATATCGCCGAACCGGCGGATCGGCATGTGCTGGCGCACGGGTTCGGCGATGGGCGCTTTTCTGGAAAGTATCGCCGGTCTCCTGCGCGAAGTTGCCCAGGAGCTGCTTGCCGATATCAGGCGCTCACCGGCCGCTTAAAACGACTTCACTTCCACTCCCACAGGAGCTTGGTGGAAAACGGCCGTGCGCCGATCAATAGATCGGGTTGCGTGAGTTTGGCCTCGAAAGTCGCGGCATCGGCGTCACCATTCAGCCCGACGAACAGCATCTTCATCGAAGCTCCGCGCGGCTGACCCTTCTTCCTGTAGGCGAACTGGACCGCGCAGGTGGGATATTCCCATCCCGCCGTCAGCGTCTCCGCGAACGCTTCCTCTCCGAGCCCGTTGGCCCGGCCCGTCGACGCGAGGAACTGGCCCAGTCCGAAGAAACCGGAAAACACGCGGTACGCCGTCTCCTGCGACATCTGCGTGCCCTGTCCGCTTGCCGTGTCGCGACGATAGAAGAGGCTGTCCACCTGGCCCTGCTTGCGGCTCATGGCGTAGCTGATCAGGTTTTTCTGGGCGAGTAGCTCCATAGTCAGATCGTAAGTCTGATAGGCGCTGGGGTCGGTATGCAGATCGTCGATACGTGCCTTCAGATCGACAACATAGTCACGATAAAATGCGGCGCTCATCGGCGTTTCCTCATGTTTTCCGGCGCGTGGTAGCAGAAAACGCGGAAATTCCAAGGGGGCGAGCGACTTGCGCCGCAACGGCCATGTGGCGCAGATCTGCGACAGAAGCTGCGCGTCACGCGCATAGCGCATAGCTGTTCTGCAGAATTGTGCCTATGATTTGAGCGCGCTTGCTGTATAAACAAATCATCGAAGCGATGCACCTCCTCCCGCAGAGCTTCGAGTTGCAGGTGGCCTTATCCTCCTCCCAAGGGCGCCTGCGGGAATGACAGCACTCCTCCTCCCAGCTGTCATTCGGTTATTTTCGAAAAGCCTGTCGCACCTCCTCCCGCGGCAGGCTTTTTCGATTCTGGCCCACGCGTTCTTCAGCTTTCAGTTTTCCGGATCAAACGGTAGCGCCAGCGCGCAAACCATTCGGCTTGCGCGCCTTTCGTGGTCTTGCGTCAGCTGATGCCGCCGAGGCAGACGTACTTGATCTCGGTGAACTCCTCGATGCCGTATCGCGAGCCTTCGCGGCCGAGACCTGAGAGCTTCACGCCACCGAACGGCGCTTCCGCCGTCGAGATCAGGCCCGTATTGACGCCGACCATGCCATATTCCAGCGCCTCGGCCACGCGGAACACACGCGCGAGGTCCTTGGCGTAGAAATAGGAAGCGAGGCCGAATTCGGTGTCGTTGGCCTGTTCGATCACATCCGCCTCATCCTTGAAGCGGAAGAGGGGAGCAAGCGGGCCGAACGTCTCTTCGCGCGCGACGGCCATATCCTTCGTGACGTTGGCGAGGACGGTGGCCTCGTAGAAGGTGCCGCCCAGCGCGTGCGGCTTGCCACCCTGGATGATGTTGGCGCCTTTCGCGAGCGCGTCGGCCACATGCTCCTCAACCTTCTCAAGCGCAGGCTTGTCGATCAACGGCCCGAGGATCACGCCCTCGTCGAAACCATTGCCGGTCTTCAGCTTGCCGACGGCATCCGCGAGCTTCCTGGAGAAGGCGTCGTAAACGCCATCCTGCACGTAGAGCCTGTTGGCGCACACACAGGTCTGGCCGTTGTTGCGGAACTTGGCGATGAGGGCTCCCTCGACGGCGGCATCGAGATCGGCGTCGTCGAAGACGATGAACGGCGCATTGCCGCCGAGCTCGAGCCCGAGTTTCTTGATCGTCGGCGCGCTCTGCTTGTAGAGCTCGGCGCCGATTTCGGTCGATCCGGTAAAGGTGAGCTTGCGCACGGTCGGGTTCGACGTCATCTCCGCGCCGATCGCGGCAGCAGACCCTGTTAGCACCGAGAAAAGCCCAGCCGGCAGGCCGGCGCGCTCGGCAAGCACGGCAATTGCGATTGCCGAAAACGGCGTTTGCGATGCCGGCTTCAACACCATGGCGCAACCAGCCGCCAGCGCCGGGCCAGCCTTGCGGGTGATCATCGCATTCGGGAAATTCCAGGGCGTGATTGCCGCGACCACACCGATCGGCTGCTTCATCACCATGATGCGCTTGTCTGGCTGGTGGCCCGGTATCAGGTCGCCATAGATGCGCCGCGCTTCCTCCGCGAACCATTCGATAAAGCTCGCGCCGTAGACGATCTCGCCGGTGGCTTCGGCAAGCGGCTTGCCCTGCTCGAGCGTCAGGATGCGCCCAAGGTCGTCCTTGTTCTCGATCATCAGATCGAACCACTTGCGCAGGATGCCGGCGCGCTCCTTGGCGGTGCGGGCGGCCCAGCCCTTCTGCGCGACGCGCGCGGCCTCGATCGCCGTCTTCGTCTCGGCACCACCGAGCTTGGGCACGCGACCGATGATCTCGCCGGTGGCCGGATTATTCACTTCGATCGCATTGGCCGGATCGGCGTCGATCCATTTTCCGCCAACAAGAGCGGCCTGGCGAAAAAGGGAAGGGTCTTTCAGCTGCATCGCATTCATCCTGTTTGACAAGTTGCCCGCATTGACGCCGGCACTGATCGCCTCAGCGTCTTTCTGGTGCGAAGGATAAACTGGTGTCCCGTCCGGCAAGATCAAATTGGCCGAATTGCCCAGGACTTGCAACCGGAGCCATTGGTGGCTTTTCAGTGCCGGAAGCGGCGCGACCATGGGCCGCGCCGGTGTTCAGCCAACGGATCGGCAGGTGTCAGACCTTTTTCGCAGGGCGACCGTGCAGCGGCTCGGCGCGGTGCCAGTTTTCCAGGATGCGGCCGTCGGTGTGGTTCTGCTTTGCCCAGCGGATCCCGTTCGAGATGACCTTGTGAATGGTCTTGTCGTGGTAGATCGGGTAGGTCTCATGCCCCGGGCTGAAGAAGAAGATGCGTCCTCGGCCGCGCTGGAAGGTGCAGCCGCTGCGAAATACCTCGCCACCCGAATACCACGAGATGAACACCAGCTCATCTGGCTGCGGAATATCGAAGGGCTCGCCATACATCTCGGATGCATTCACCTCGAAATAGGGCGGCAGTCCCTCCGCGATCGGGTGAGACGGGTTGACCACCCAGACGCGCTCGAGATCGCCCTCCGGCGTTTCGCGCCAAGAGAGGTTGGCGTTCGTGCCCATCAGGCGACGGAAGAGCTTGGAGTGGTGCCCGGAATGCAGGACGAGCAGCCCCATCCCCTTGAGCACGCGCTGCTGGACGCGATCGATCAGTCCGTCGCTGACGTCCTCGTGCGCCATATGGCCCCACCAGAGCAGAACGTCGGTGTCGTTGAGTACCGAGTCGGGAAGGCCTTCATCAGGATCATCGAGCGTGCCTCGACGGATCTCGAAATCGGGATGCGCAATGCCTGCCGCAATCGCACCATCGATGCGGTCAGGATAGATCTCCTGAACCTCCTTGTGCAGCTGCTCGTGGCGTCCCTCGTTCCAGATGGTGACCTTGATCGTCATGATGTCCTCGATGTTATCAACGTGATTAGGATGCTTGAGCCGAGCGGATGAGCCGCCCGGTGGTGTCGAACAGGTGGCAGGCAGCGCTATCGGCTGTGAGCGAGATGCGGTCTCCCGGCCGCACCGCGATATCGCCTTCGGCGCGCACGACGATCGGCTGTTCCTCAGAGCCGACGGTCATGTAAGTCTCGACGCCAAGGCGCTCGACAATGACGACATCGGCCGTGAAATTTCCCTGACCCTCGGGCGCGATCTTGAAGTGCTCCGGGCGGATACCGAGCGTGGCGGCCCCCTCGGGCACCGTTCCAGCGCCATCCGGCAGGTCGAGCGCCAATCCGATCGGGCTCTGCACGCGCAACGCGCCGGCCTGTGGCTTGCTGATCGTCACGGGAACGGTGTTCATGCGTGGAGAGCCGATGAAGGTGGCGACGAACTCGTTGTCGGGCTTATGATAGAGATCCATCGGCGCGCCCTGCTGGGCGACAAGCCCCTTGTTCAGGACGACGATGCGGTCCGCCATGGTCATGGCCTCGACCTGATCGTGGGTGACGTAAACGACGGTCGCCTTCAATTCGCGGTGCAAGCGCTGCAACTCGGCGCGCATCTGTACCCGCAGCGCGGAATCGAGGTTCGACAGCGGTTCATCGAACAAGATCAGCGACGGCTTCTTGATGATCGCGCGGCCGATCGCGACGCGCTGTCTTTGACCGCCGGACAACGCGGCGGGGCGGCGGTCGAGATAGTCAGTCAGCTGCAGGATTTCGGCGACGCCTTCCACCTGCTTGCGGATTTCCGCTTCCGGCACTTTCTTCAGGCTGAGCGAGAAGCCGATGTTCTGCGCCACCGTCATGTGCGGATAAAGCGCGTATGACTGAAACACCATGGCGATACCGCGCTTGTCGGGCGGCACGTCGTTGATGCGCTTGCCGTTCAAGATAAGGTCGCCGTCGTCGATGCCTTCCAGCCCGGCGATCATCCGCAAAAGGGTCGACTTGCCGCAACCGGACGGGCCGACAAACACGGCGAACTCGCCGTCCTCGACGGTGATGTCGACGCCCTTGATGACCTCCAGGGCACCATAGAATTTGCGAACGTTCTTGAGATTGATCATCTGTGAAACTCTTTCTGGATATCAGCCTTTGACGCCGCCCGCGAAGGTCTGGACGAGGAAGCGCCGCGCGAAGCCGAAGGCGATCACAGCCGGCAGGAGGTAGATGAAGGCGAGGGCGGCGAGCAGGCCGTAATCGATCTCGTTGATGCGCAGGAAAGCGCGAAAGAGGCCGAGGGGAAGCGTCTGCAGCTCCGGTGACGAGAGGAAGATCAGCGGCAGCAGGAAATCGCCCCATGCCGACATGAAGGCAAACAACCCGGCCGCGGCCAGCCCCGGCAGCGCCAGCGGGATCAGGACGCGGCGGATGCGCTGCGTCATTGTTGCGCCATCCATCAGGGCTGCTTCCTCATAGTCGCGCGGAAGGCCGTCGAAGAAGGTTTTCATGATCCACAGCGCCAGCGGCAGCTGCATGGTCGCAAGCACCAGGATCAGGCCGAGGTAACCGTCGATAAAGCCCGTCCAGCGCATGATCGGCCGGGCGTACTCGCCGAAGATCGGCCGAAGGATCGCGCCTTCGGCATTGTTGAGCGTCAGCAGGAACTTGTAGAGCGGCACCACCAGCGCGGTCGGCGGCAAGACGCGGATCAGAAGGATCGCGTAGAGAAACGGCAGTTTCCACCAAGCCCGCGTACGCGACAAGGCATAGCCACCAAGGCCGGCCAGCACCATGACCAATACGGTCGCGGAGCCGACGACGAAGAGCGAATTGAAGAGCCACTTCGCCCCGTCCTCTTTGGTGAACACCCGCAGATAATTGTCGAGCGTCCATTGCTCCGGCCAGCGGAGAAACAGTTGAGCGTTACCATCGAGCGACGCTAGCAGAACCCATAGGAACGGGACGGCGCAAAAGATCGAGATCAGCGACAGCGTGGCATAGGCAAGCAGATCCGATCGGGTCTTGTTGGCGTTTTCTGTCGGGGAAAGCACTGCCATGTCAGACCTCCACCTTCATTGCCCGCACGTATGCGATGCCGAGGATCAGCGAGATCACCAGAGTGACGACCGCGACCGCGGCGCCGTAGCCGAGCTGGAAGGCAGTGAAGGACTGGTTGTAGATGTAGATGCTGATCACTTCGGTCGCGCCACCCGGGCCGCCGCGCGTCAGCGCATAGACGAGACCGAAGACCGCGATCGTCGAAACGGCGGAAATTAGCATGTAGAGAAGGATCGTCGGCATCATCAGGGGAAGCGTGATGCGGCGGAACATCTGCGATGGTGTGGCGCCGTCCATGCGGGCAGCCTCATAGATTTCGCTCGGAATGGTGCTGAGGCCCGCAGTCAACAGGATCATCGCGGTGGCGATGCCGCGCCAAGTGTTGACGACGATGATCATCGTCAGCGGGAAGACCTGAAGCCAGTCGGTGGGTGTCACGCCGAAGAAACTCACGATGCGGCTGAGCGTGGCGTTCTCGCCGCCGGCCAGCATCGAAATCCACATGAAACCGGCAACGACCTCGGGTGCCGCGTTGGGCAGCAGGATCATCGAGGAGAAAATCTGGCGGAACATGATCTGCCGACGCAGGGCAACAGCTGAAATCAGGCCGAGTACGAACTGGCCGATCACCGCGGAGCCGACCACGAAGAAGAACGTCACAATGAGCGCGTTCCAGAATTTCGCGTCGTTCAGAAGCCGCATGTAGTTGCGAATGCCCACGAAGCGCGGACGCAGCGCTGCGGCGCCGGTGAGGGCTTCGTTGGTGAAGCTCAGATAGACGGAATAAAGTGCGGGATAGATCACGAAGGCCAGAAGCAGGACCAGCGACGGCAGCAGGATCACGAGGAGCTGCCGCTCAACGCGTCGTTCGTGAGAATTGAGGACCATGAAGCTCGCAACCTTGTCTGATGATCGCAGACGCGGCCAATGGGCCGCGCCTGCAGTCTTGGGCGGACGTTGAAGGGCTTGAGGCTTATTTCACCACGTCGTCGCCGAGCGTTTCCTTGACGTAATCGACAAGGATCTTCTGGGCGCCGGCGGCATCTGTTTCTTTGCGCAGCAGCGCTTCGGTTGCGCGTGCCACGCCTTCGGCAATGGTGCCGAAGCCGGAAGCCTGCTTCAGGAAGACGCCGTTGCCGGCCGCGGCGTGGATCGGAACGAGTTCCGTCAGCTTCTGGAATTCGGCGCTCTTGGCTGCATCCTTGCTTGCCGGAATATTGCCGATGCGCGCGGCGTAGGAGACCTGCGTGTCGACCGAGCCGATCTCAAGCAGTGCCTTCGTCGCCAGTTCCACGTTCGCCGACTTTGCATTGACGGCCCACGGAGCAGCAAGGTTCGCGAGCACGTACTGGCCGCCCGTCTGGCCGGGAACGGTCCAGGTGCCGACGATCTTTGTCACCTCTGGGATCGGGTTCTTGCTCTCGCGGCCCCAATCAAAGATGTAGCACCAGGAACCGCAAGTGGTTGCGGCAAGCTTGCCCTCAGGGAACATCTGGTACTTGGGAATAACCCACGGCTCTGGACCAAGCAGCGGCTGGGTCGGCATCAGATCCTTGTCGATCAGCTCCTTGTAAACGCCAAAGACATCCTTGATGCCTTCACCGCTGAGATCGAGCTTTCCATCTGCATCGACGAGTTGCGGCGTCTTGGAGCCGACGAGCAGATGCTGGAAGCCTTCATCGAAGGCGCCGCTGCCCCAGGACACGCCGGCCGGAAAGAGCAGGCCGTAAGCGCCGGTCTTCGCCTTCACTTCAGCGGCACGATCCAGCAGGTCTTGCCAGGTCTTCGGTTGCTCGGTCGAAATGCCGGCTTTCTCCAGCACATCCTTGCGGAAGTAGATCTCCTGGATGCCGAGCATGAACGGCATGACGTAGGTTTCGCCGTCGGGGCTCACGGCCAGCTGCTTTGCGACGTCATAGAAGTTGGCGTAGCCGTCCCAGGCGGTGATCTCCTTGGTTACAGGGGCGAGGTATCCGGCTTCGACCATATCGGCCACGGCCGCCGTCGACGGGATCGAGAAGAGATCGGGCGCATTGCCGGCGCCAAGCTCGGTGAGCAGTTTCGTCAGGTAGTCCTTGTCGGGCGCCGGGTATTCGACGACCTCGACGGTCACTCCGTATTTCTTTTCGATCGCCTCGACCGTCGACTTCATGGCGTCGATGCCGGCCTGGCCGTGATTTGCAATTCGGATTGTTTCGGCATGTGCCAGCGTCGAGACCGCGCTCAGCAAAATGGCGCACAGGCCACCAATGACCGTCTTCTTCAACGGAAGTCCTCCCTTTTTGATTGGCGGCGCCCTCCAGCACCGTGTGAAAAATGTACACGCATTCCTAAATGAGGCAAGGCGGATTTCTGAAAGAATTTATTGCGACATATAATATATTGATTTTACGTGATAAAATAGAACTTGCACCGAGTTTTTCATTTGTGTAATCGTGTACACAATCATGTGGGAGGAGTTTCATGACACAGAAATTGCGGCTGGGCGTGATCGGCGCCGGCCTGAAGGCTGCCGAGTATGCGGCGAGCTGGGCGACAATGCCGGAGATCGAGTTCGTAGCGCTTGCGGATACGACCGCTTCGTCGCGCCAGCGTCTGATCGACGTCTGCACCGCAGCCGGCGCAGCGGCACCGAAGAGCTTCGAGGACTACCGCGAGATGCTCTCGAAATGCCGGGATGACCTCGACATCGTCTATATCTCCACCCCGCACGCCTTTCACGGCGAGCAGGCGGCGGCCGTCGTCGAAGCCGGCATCGATCTCTTCCTTGAAAAGCCGATGGTCACGACCGTTGCCGAGGCTGAGACGCTGATCGCGGCGCAGAACAAGAGCGGCGTCACGGTTGTCACTGCTTTCCAGGGCGGCCTCTCGCCGCTGGTGATCGATACGCGCAAACGCGCGCTTGCTGGCGAGTTCGGCGAGCTTATCGCGATTTCGGGCATGATCTGGGAAAGCTGGGCCGACAACTATGCCGGTCACTGGAAGCAGGAGCCGGAAATCTCCGGCGGCGGCTTCATGTTCGACACCGGCGCACACATGATGAACACCGTCTGCCTGCTGGCCAATTCCGATTTCGCCAGTGTATCGGCCTATATGAACAGGCACGGCCGCAAGGTCGATATCGCCACCGCCGTTTCCGCCCGCTTGAAGAACGGCGCCATGGCGACATTGACGGCGGCAGGCGAGGGGCCTCCCGGCTGCGCCTCCTACATCACCTTCTTCTATTCGAAGGCGATCGTTCGGATCGATGCCTGGGGCGGCTGGCGCGAAATCAGCGTCGGGCGGGTCAGCGAGCCGCGCGAGGAGGCCGAAATTCTCGGAAACCCGATGAAGAACTTCCTTGCCATTCGCGCAGGCGAAATGGAAAACACCGGCTCCGTTGAAATGGGTCTGCGTTTCGCTAGGCTGTGGGATGCAATCAAGGAATCGGCGGCAGCCGACGGCATGCCCGTCCGGCCCGCCGAATAGACATATCGGACACCAGACATGAACAAGCGGCGGATCACCTCGAAGGAACTGGCAAAGCTCGCCGGGGTATCCTCCGCCACCATTTCCCGCGCATTCTCGCCCGATTCCAGGATCGGCAGCGCCACGCGCGATCGAATTCTCTCGGTCGCGCGCGAACACGGCTATCAGCCGAACGCAATTGCCCGCTCGCTGAACAATCAACGCTCAAGGCTGGTCGCCCTCGTCGTCAATGCAATCGGAAACCCTTGCGAGGCCGAAGAGCAGCAATTGCTGGTCCACAGACTGCAGGCGCGCCAGTTGCTTCCAATCATCCTGTGTTGCGCCGATCACGACGACCGGCTGCAACTGATGCGGCTGGCATCCACCTATCAGGTGGATCATGTCGTGGTTTTCTCGGACATGGTGTCGATGCAGGACGCGGTCGATATCTTCCATACGACCAAGCCGATCATCGTCTCGTTCGAACCGCTCGAGAATGAGAACGTCTCCAATATCCGCATCGATGGCTCGGCTGCGGCCGACGAGATCATCGAGAAGATCGTGAATGATGGCAAGAAGCGCTTCGCCTATCTCTCCGGCACCAAATCGAGCTGGATCGACAAGCTTCGACGCAAATGGTTCGCCGATGCGCTCGGCAAGCGCGGATTGGCCATCGAGGCCGAGGCCTTCGGGGACTACACCTATGATTCCGGCTTCAAGGAAGCGGTGCTGCTGCTGCATCGCTCGAAGGTCGATGCCATCATTTGCGGTAACGACGTTATGGCGATCGGCGCGCGAGACGCCGCACGGCGCATGCTCGGCAAGAACACGCCCGATGATATCGCCATCGTCGGTCAGGACGGCATTGCCATGGCGGCATGGGATTGCAACGATCTGACGACGCTGAGCCTCGATCATGTCGCCTTCATAGACGCTGTTGTCGATCTCATCGAACGCCACGATGCCGATCTGCCGGGGCCGCACAGCATAACGCTGACCTGTAATGCCCGCTGGGGATCCACCGCCTGACGCGGTCCGCGTCACGCGGAGAGGCCGCTGTTTAGGGGTGGCTTGACTACGCGCTCCAAACCAAATGGTATGCACGCCTGACATCATCCAACGGCGGCGCCGCCAGCGTGGCGCCGAGAGCAAATGATCGCGATCAGGCGGCGCAGCATCGGTCTATTCGTGTCGTGGGCTTTCCGCCTCTCCCTTTGCATGACGTTCATTGGCTCCGCCAGCGCTGCCGAGCCCACCGAGGCCCAGCCGGAGGCAGCCTGCCTCTACACGCGCTCGATGACCGGCTCGGCGGAGACACTCTGCATTCGCAAGGACAGCTTTAATCGCGATCTCTGCGGCGCGATTGAACGGACCGCGAGCGAACACGACCTGCCGCCGGATTTCTTCGCCCGGCTGATCTGGCGCGAGAGCCGGTTCAGGCCGGACGCGCTGAGCTACAAGGGTGCGCAGGGCATCGCGCAGTTCATGCCGGGTACCGCCAAGCTGCGCGGGCTGCAGGATAGCTATGATGTTTTGGAAGCCTTGCAGAAATCGGCCGAATATCTCGACGAATTGCGCGACCGCTTCGGTAATCTCGGCCTTGCCGCCGCCGCGTATAATGCCGGCGAAAACGGGCTGTCCAACTTCCTCAATGGCGGCGGCCTGCCGACGGAGACGCGCAGTTACGTGATGGCGATCACCGCCCATAGCGTCGAGGAGTGGAAATCCTCGGCACCCGACAAGGCGGCTGGCCCCTTGGCCGAGGATCAGCCGTTCATCGAAAGCTGCGTGGCGCTTGCCGATCGCCGCAAGATGGCCGAGCCGGTCTGGCGGCCGGAAGGAAACTGGGCGCCTTGGGGCGTGCAGATCGCGGCGAGCGCCAATCCCGATGTCGCCCGTCGCCTCTTCTTCGAGGCGGTTGCGCAGTTTCCGGCGCCGCTCGATCAGGAGCAGCCGCTGATCCTGCGGCAGCGTGACCGCAGTTTCGGTTTCCGGCCGCGCTATGTGACCCGCATCGCGCGGCAGACGAGGGAGGAGGCCAATGATGTCTGCAAACAGATCCGCAAGACCAACCAGATCTGCCTGGTTTTCAAGAATTGAGGTGTTGCGCTCGGCCGCATTCGCGATCTTCCGCGACGCCCCCGGCCTATTCGGCGAATTAAATTGCACGGGTGTGCAAAAAATGAATTCCGGCCCTATCTTGTCATGTCACTGTTACGCGTCGGCGATAGCAAAACCACAGTCCTAAGGGCAGTGCCCCAAAACCGAATGGAGACGGTCATGAACAGACGCGAGTTTCTTGTCACATCATCGGCGGCAGCCGGTCTGCTGGCCCTGCCACGCTTTGCAATGGCTGCAGATGGCACGATCAACCTCTATAGTGGCTCCGACGCCAACATCATCGATTTCTGGAACAACACGGTGCTTCCGGCCTTCAAGAAGGCCCACCCTGAAGCTGCCGTAAAGGTCACCGATGCAGGCGACAACGCCGGCTTGCGTGCGATTGCAGACCGTGCGCTTGCGGCGCTCAAGTCGAAGACAGATCCGCAGTCGGATATCTTCGAACACTTCGATCCGCGTTTGCCTGCTGGCGCTATCGATGCCGGCCTCTGGGTCAAGTTCTCGGCCGAAAACATCGACGGCTTCGCGAACGTCAATCCGCTGAGCGTCGACAGCGAATATTCGCTCCCCTATCGCGGTTCGCAGGTGTTGCTCGCCTATGACAAAACGAAGCTCGACCCCAAGGATGCGCCGAAGACCTGGGAACAGCTGACGGCCTGGATCAAGGCCAATCCCGGTCAGTTCATCTACAACCGCCCGGACAAGGGTGGCTCCGGCGGCAACTTCGTGCGCCGCGCGATCCACGAGGCCAATGGCCGTGATCCGAAGAAGTTCACCACCGACAACTACACCGCCGAGCTTGGCAACCAGATGCTGACGCCAGCCTGGGCGATCCTCAACGATCTGGCGCCGTCGCTTTACGAAAAGGGCGCCTACACGGCCGGCAACACGCAGTCGATCCAGCTGCTCGCCCAGGGCGTTGTCACGATGACGCCTGTTTGGTCCGACCAGGTGCTGCAGGCTCTGTCGCAAGGCGTTCTGCCTGAGACGACGGGTCTTGTTCAGCTCAGCGATCTGGCGCTCTGCGGCGGCTTCTCGCGCATGACGGTGTTTACGAACGGCGCCAACAAGGACGCTGCGCTGAAGCTGGCGGCCTTCATGCTGACCAAGGAAATCCAGGAAGCGATCATCACCGAGATCGGTGGCTTCCCCGGCGTTTCCTGGGATCATATCTCTGACGAACTCCGCCAGAAATACGCCGACGTCATCCCGACCACGATCCCGACCTTCCCGGCCGGCGATTGGGAAAGCAACATCAACGACGGTTGGTACCGTAACGTTGCTCCGGGCATCAGCCGCACCTGATGCGTAAAGGCATGACATTATCGCTGCCGGCGCGGGCAACCGCGCCGGGCAAGGCGCAAAATCCGGTGGGGCTTCTCCTGGTCGCCCTGCCGGTATTCCTGCTCGGGTGGCTGATCGTCTACCCGATCTTCTCGGCCGTGATCACCACCGTGTTCGTCCCGCAGGCGGATGGCACGAGGTCGGTATCGCTGGCCTCGTATGCGTTTTTCTTCAGCGATTCCTACAGCCTCGCCAATCTATGGGTGACGTTGTGGACGACTGTTGTCTGTGGCGTTCTGCTGCTGGTGATCGGCTTGCCGATCGCCCTCTATCTGCGCTTTTCGCAGGGGCGTCTTCCCGCCTATGTGCAGGGTATGGCGATTTTCCCAATGTTCGTGCCGTCGATCATCCTATCCTACGCACTGATCCGCACGATCGGGCCCAACGGCACCGTCGATCTGCTGTTGAACGCTGTCGGACTGCCGAAAATCCCGTCTCCCTATCTGACCCCATGGGGCCCGGTCATCGGGCTGGTATGGGACAATCTGCCGTTGACGGTGCTGATGCTGACGGCGGGGCTTGGCAATATTCCGAAGAGCTCGGTCGAGGCTGCCCGTGATGTCGGTGCTTCGCCAATGCGCGTTTTCGTCTCGATCATCCTGCCGCGCATGGGCAACTCGCTGTTGGTGACGGCGTCCTTCACCATCCTCGGCATCTTCTCGTCCTTCACATTGCCCTATGTACTCGGCCCGGCATCGCCGGAAATGATGGGGCCGTTCATGCAGCGCACCTTCTCCGATGTGAACGATCCCCTGAATGCGCTGACTCAGGCCGTGATCTCGTTCGGCTTCTGCCTGGTCTTCGGCATCTTTTATGTGCGCTCGATCGCCAAAAACCGGGAGGCGTCGCGATGAAGATCGCAAGCAAGGTCAACGGTTCCGAGATCGATTGGGCGGGCATGCTGTTTGCCGTGCTGCTCACGCTCTTCATCGCCGTGCCGCTGGTCGTGGTCGGCACCTGGGCGTTCACGGAAGTGTGGCGATATCCCTCGGTCATTCCGCAGCAGTTCGGCTTCCGCTTCTGGTCGCAGACACTGTCGCGCGCGGATGTGTGGGATGCGCTCTTCCTGAGCCTGAGGCTGACGACGACGGTCACGCTTCTCTCGGCCATCATCTGCCTGCCGGCGGCTTACGCTTTCGCGCGTATGTCGTTTCCCGGGAAGAACGTGCTCTTCCTGTCGTTCCTGGCATCGCATGCCTTTCCGAAGTTCGGCCTGCTGGTGGCGATCGCCGGTATTTTTCTCAAACTCGGATTGATCAGCACCTTTTGGGGCGTGGTGCTGATCCAGCTGGTCGGGACGTTGATGCTGATGATCTGGATCCCGGTGGCGGCCTTCCAGAATATCGATCGCCGGATGGAAGAGGCCGCGCGCGATGCGGGCGCCGGGCCTTTGCGCGTGTTCTGGTCGATCACGCTGCCGCAGGCAGCGCCAACGATCTTTGCCGCATTGCTGCTGACCTTCGTCGGCACATTTTATGAAACCGAAGGCGCATGGCTGATCGGCGCGCCTGAAATCCGCACCATGCCGGTGTTGATGATCACCTTCATCAACAACCAGATCGTGGTGCAATATGGCGCCGTTCTCTCGGTGATGCTCTGGGTGCCGTCGTTCATCGCGCTGATGTTTGCCCGCCGTGTCGTCGGAACGGGTGCGTTTGCTCGCGGCTTCGGCGCGTGACGTTAGGATCGGGCGTCGCCCGAGGAAAGGCTTGATATGGCACGCTTGACGATCAAGAACGTCTCCAAGACGTTCGGCACCTCGTTCGCGGTCCGTGATTTCTCGCTCGATGTGGAAGATGGCGAGCTCGTCTGCCTGCTTGGTCCGTCCGGATCCGGCAAGTCGACGCTGCTTCGCATGATCGGCGGCTTCGAGCAGCCGAGCGGCGGCTCGATCCTGATTGACGCCAAAGATGTGACGACGCTTCCGCCGGAAAAGCGTCCGACCGGCATGGTCTTCCAGAGCCACGCGCTCTGGACCCATATGGACGTCTTCAACAACATCGCCTTCGGCCTCAAGCTTCGTCGCCTGCCGAAGGCCGAAATCCGCGAACGCGTTGAAAACGCCCTGGCGCTGGTCGGTCTCGCCGATTACGGGCGACGCATGACGACGCAGTTGTCGGGTGGCCAGCAGCAGCGCGTGGCGCTTGCCCGGTCTCTCGTGCTGGAGCCGAAAATCCTGTTGCTCGACGAGCCATTCGCCAGCCTCGACCAGCATTTGCGCGAACGGCTGCGCGAGGAAGTGCGCGACATCCAGCAGCGCGTGGGCATCACCACGCTCTTCGTGACCCACGGCCAGGATGAGGCATTGGCGCTCGCCGACCGTATCGTCGTCATGCGCGACGGCAGCACCGAACAGATCGCTCCACCAGATATCGTCTACCGCGAGCCGCAGACGGAATTCGTGGCGGGCTTCATCGGCTCGATGAATTTCGTCAAGACCAGCATCCGTGGCGGCGTCAGCCAGCACCCGGCCTTTCCAGTTGCCGTGCCGATCGAGGATGGCGACGTCGTCCTGGCGTTCCGTCCTGAGGCACTGTCGCTGCAGCCATCGAAGTCGCTCTCGACCGCCATCGTCCATCGCAGCATCGATTTTGGCACGCACAAGATCGTGGATATCGACCTTGCCGACGGGACACGCTTGAAGGCAATGACGGCACCGGATAGCAACTGGGTCAAGGGCGTGGGCATCGAACCGACGGCTTCAGCATTCCGGGCTTTCCGTGACAACCAGTTGGTCTACCAATCGGCAACCTCAGGCGAACGACATCATGATCGAATCCTCGGCAACGCTTGATCGCAGCGGCATCGCGATTGATCAGGCCGGCCACAAGACGTGGTTGAAATGGCATCGCGGCCACCGCTATGCCGGCGACATCTCGTTTACGGGACAACGCATTGCCGAGGCGATGGCGCTGGGCGCCAGCATCGAGATCGATCTGGTCCGCTTCAATGGCGCCGGCTTCGCCGTTTTGCACGACGAGACGCTGAACAAGGCGACAACGGGCGAGGGGCGTGTGATCGATGCGACGGAGAGCGACTTGCGCGCTCTGCATCTGCGCGACCCCTTCGGCGAGCCTACGGCCCACAGGGTGATGCTGATCGATGATCTCGGCCAACTGCTGAAGCGCGTCGGCCGCGATGGCGGTGCTGTGCTGCAGCTCGACCTCAAGGAAGATTCCCCTGATATCCGCGACGAGGATATCGCCGCCTTCGCCGCCGCGATCTCGCCGGTCGCAAAGTCGGTCATTCTCTCGGCCGGCGATCCAGAGGCTGTCGAACGCTTATCCCTGGCCGTTCCTGATATGCCGATTGGCTACGACCCATGCCATCACGGCGCGATCGAGCGGCTGAAGGAAAGCCGTGACTTCGACGGTTTCGTTGCCGATGCCGTGGCTGCCTCACCGCGCGCGCGGATGATTTATCTGCATCACCAGCTGGTGCTATTTGCCGACGATGCCGGATACGATCTCGTTGCGGCCTTCCATCGCGCCGGGCGCAGCATCGACGCCTACACCATCAATTCGGCAATTCCGGCGGCATTGCCTGTCGTGCGCCGCCTTCTGGCGCTGAAGGTCGACCAGATCACCACCGATGACCCGGTCGGCCTTGAAGCGTTGCTTCTCGGCTAGGGCTGTTAGCCTTCGAAGCCTTCTACGAGCCACGGGTGCAGCGCGGTGTTGGCGGCGAGAATGTCGCCATTCGCCGTCACGGGGCCACCCTTGAACGCTGAAACAGTGCCGCCGGCTTCTGTCACCAGGAGTACCGCCGCGCCATAATCATGCGGCGACAGGCCATCTTCAAAGAAACCGTCCAGGCGGCCGCTTGCGACGTAAGCAATCGACAATGCCGCCGACCCCAGCCGCCTTACGCCGGCGGTGTTGCCCATCAATCGCTTCAAAGCCTCGAAATAGACGTCCGTTGCAACGGCCTTGACCTGGCCGGGAACCGGCAGACCAGCGCCGACCACGACGTTTTCGATATCGGCATTGTCGACGCAGGAGATGCGCTCGCCGTTGAGATAGGCGCCACCGCCGAGTTCGGCACTGAACAGCTCGTCGAGCATCGGGTCATAGACCACGCCGGCAACGATCTGGCCGCCTTCGGCGATCGCGATGGTCATGCCGAAATGCGGGATGCCCCAGGCGAAATTAGTCGTCCCATCGATCGGATCGATGTAGATGATCGGCGCATCCGCCTCCACCACCCGGTTGCCGACATCCTCCTCGCCCTTGATGGAGTAGGAGGGGAAGGCCGCGATCATATCGGTCACGATGATCCGCTCGACAGCAACGTCAATCTCGGTCTGATAATCGCGCGGCGCCTTTGAAACCACATCGCTGATGCGCCGGCGCTGCAACGACCGGCGGGCCGTTTCGCCGGCTTTCACCACCGTCGTTGCGAGAGTGATCAGGCGCGGGGAGATGAGGGAGGATGTCATTGGGAACCCGGGTAATGAAACTGCAATACGGCCAGCACGCATGGCAGAGCCGCGTGACGATTTCGTGACGTACGCGGCGCTTTCCAAACATGATGTTGAGGCCAGCCTTGGCCACGCCTCCAATCGGCCTGCGCCGGATAGCTCGCGAGACGACGGTCGTTCGCTTTGCCCGCGCCGAAGCTTTCCACCGCGCGCTCTTGGCGCCTCAGCTCTGCCGAGAGCTACCCGATCGCTCGCTCCGCTTCGCCATCTCGCGCGCCAACCAGCAGATCTCGAACATTTGCGAGCGTCGCTGCGATCGAGCGCGGCTGTATCGAGTAGAACACGGATTGCGAGGCGCGCCGCGTCGAGACGAATTCGCAGGCCCGCAGGATGGCGAGGTGCTGCGAGAGCGCCGATTGGCCGAGGCCGAGCTTCTTGGCGAGTACGTTGACTTGGATCTCGCCCTCGACGAGGTTGGTCAGGATCGCGAGCCGGTTGGCGTTTCCGAGAACCGCGAGTTGCTCCGCCAGAGCAGCAATGCTCTGCGGGTTCTGATTGTCTTCCTGCATATGATTTTCCCAATGAAATAGACGGGAAGCGTCGTCCACGATATCGCGTGGTCCGTTGTCCCCCGATGTTTAAGTACAAACGTAGCGACTAGCCCGATACGGCGGACAGCCGCGCGCGGGTCGACGGATGAATGGATTGGAAGCCAATGTGGAAGCCGGCGGAACGAAGCCGTAGCGGCAACAGCGCATTTTCCGCCATAAGGGGCGGCTGGCCATGCTGTGATGAAATAGTGGACATCATGTTCACCCGGTTGAAGTTACTCTGCCACAATCGTTCACACTGTTGAAAAGATGGTTAACGACTGCGCTTCAAACCCATGAAAAATTAGAGTTATGGATGCCGGACGCACGCTCATCTGCGGACGATGTCATGGCCAAGCACCGTCCGGCGCGCCAGCGCGATTGCAACCGAAAATCATCAGTGGCTGATCTAAAGTAATATTTTTTTTGTTGAATTGCGGTATCTGCACGGATGGCCTTGGTTGACGCGCATGAAAGCTGTAAAGACCTCGGTTGATGAACACTGCCGTTCGGTGGCGCTGCGCGTCAGCGCCCCACACACCATGACGTTGGGATTGCGATGAACCTGTACTTGGAATACCTGGCCGAAATCAAAAGCAGAGAAACTCAAGGGCTCGCCCCCAAGCCGATCGATGACGGCGCGCTGACCGGCGAAATCATTGCCCTGATCGAGGATACCGGCAGCGAACACCGCGCCGATGCTTTGAAATTCTTCATCTACAACACGCTCCCGGGCACGACGAGCGCCGCCGGCGTCAAGGCCGCCTTCCTGAAGAAGATCATTCTCGGCGAGGCCATCGTCCCCGAGATCACGCCGAAATTCGCCCTTGAGCTGCTGTCGCACATGAAGGGTGGTCCGTCGGTCGAAGTTCTGCTCGACGTAGCGCTCGGCAGTGACGCCGAGATTGCCTGTCAGGCCGGCGACGTGCTGAAGACCCAGGTTTTCCTCTACGACGCCGACATGTTCCGCCTGCGCGATGCCTACAAGGCGGGCAATGCCGTCGCCAAGGACGTTCTCGAAAGCTACGCCAAGGCCGAATTCTTCACCAAGCTTCCCGATGTCGAAGACGAGATCAAGGTCGTGACCTTCATCGCCGCCGAAGGCGACATCTCGACCGACCTTCTGTCGCCCGGCAACCAGGCGCACTCGCGCTCCGACCGCCAGCTGCACGGCCAGTGCATGATCACGCCTGAGGCACAGGCCGAGATCGTTGCCCTGCAGCAGCAGCACCCCGACAAGCGGGTGATGATGATCGCCGAAAAGGGCACGATGGGCGTCGGCTCCTCGCGCATGTCCGGCGTCAACAACGTGGCGCTGTGGACCGGCAAGCAGGCGAGCCCCTACGTTCCCTTCGTCAACTTCGCCCCTGTTGTCGCGGGCACCAACGGCATTTCGCCGATCTTCGCGACCACCGTCGACGTCACCGGCGGTATCGGCCTCAACCTGAAGAACTGGGTGAAGAAGCTCGACGACAGCGGCAAACCGATCCTCAACAATGACGGCAACCCGATCCTTGAGCAGAAGTTCTCGGTCGAAACCGGCACCGTGCTGAAGATCGACGCCAAGAACAAGAAGCTGCGCGACGAGGCCGGCAACGAGCTGGTCGATGTGGCGTCTTCCTTCACGCCGCAGAAGATGGAGTTCATGAAGGCCGGCTCGTCCTACGCCATCGTCTTCGGCAAGAAGCTCCAGACCTTCGCGGCCCAGACACTCGGCGTCGAAGCGACCCCGGTTTTCGCGCCGAACAAGGAAATCGCCATCGACGGCCAGGGCCTCACTGCGGTCGAGAAGATCTTCAACCGCAACGCAGTCGGCGTCACCTCCGGCAAGGTGTTGCATGCCGGCTCCGACGTTCGCGTCAAGGTGAACATCGTCGGCTCCCAGGACACGACAGGCCTGATGACAGCGCAGGAACTGGAAGCGATGGCGGCCACCGTCATCTCGCCGCTGGTCGACGGCGCCTACCAGTCCGGTTGCCACACGGCATCCGTATGGGACAAGAAGGCTCAGGCCAACATTCCGAAGCTCATGTCCTTCATGAACAACTTCGGCGTCATCACTGCCCGCGATCCGAAGGGCGCCTATCACGCGATGACCGACGTCATCCACAAGGTGCTGAACGACATCACTGTCGATGATTGGGACATCATCATCGGCGGCGACAGCCACACCCGTATGTCGAAGGGCGTGGCCTTCGGTGCCGACTCGGGCACTGTCGCGCTGGCGCTCGCCACCGGCGAAGCCACCATGCCGATCCCGCAGTCGGTCAAGGTCACTTTCAAGGGCACGATGCAGCCCTACATGGACTTCCGCGACGTGGTTCACGCCACCCAGGCGCAGATGCTGAAACAGCATGGCGACAACGTCTTCCAGGGCCGCATCATCGAAGTGCATATCGGCACGCTGCTCGCCGACCAGGCCTTCACCTTCACCGACTGGACGGCCGAGATGAAGGCCAAGGCCTCCATCTGCATCTCCGAAGACGAGACGCTCATCGAGTCGCTGGAGATCGCCAAGTCGCGCATGCAGATCATGATCGACAAGGGCATGGATAATGAAGCGCAGACTCTGAAGGGCCTGATCGCCAAGGCCGACCGCCGCATCGCCGAGATTCGCTCCGGCGAAAAGCCTGCGCTGACCCCTGACGATAACGCGAAGTATTTCGCCGAAGTCGTCGTCGATCTCGACCTGATCGACGAACCGATGATCGCCGACCCCGACGTCAACAATGCCGACGTCTCGCGCCGCTACACCCACGACACGATCCGCCCGGTCTCCTACTATGGCGGCACCAAGAAGGTGGACCTCGGCTTCGTCGGCTCCTGCATGGTGCACAAGGGTGACATGAAGATCGTCGCTCAGATGCTGAAGAACATCGAGAAGAACGAGGGCAAGGTCGAGTTCAAGGCGCCGCTCGTCGTCGCCGCTCCGACCTACAACATCATCGATGAGCTGAAGGCCGAAGGCGACTGGGAAATTCTCCAGAAGTATTCGGGCTTCGAATTCGACGACGTGAAGCCAAAGACTGCGAACCGCACCGAGTACGAAAACATCCTCTATCTCGAACGTCCGGGCTGCAACCTTTGCATGGGCAACCAGGAAAAGGCTGAGAAGGGCGATACCGTTCTCGCCACCTCGACCCGCCTGTTCCAAGGCCGTGTCGTTGAAGACACCGCCGAGAAGAAGGGTGAATCGCTGCTCGCCTCGACGCCGCTGGTGGTTCTATCCGCGATCCTCGGCCGCACGCCGAGCATCGAGGAGTATCGCGTGGCCGTCGAAGGCATCAACCTGACGAAGTTCGCCCCGCCGAAGACGACGCCGATCGATAGCCGGTCGGTTCACTACTAAGGCTCTGATCTGACAGAAACGCCCCGCAATGCGATCCATTGAGGGGCGTTTTGCGTTCTAGGGGTAGATGACAAGACTGAACCTGTGAGCGGGTCGGTCAATCGCCCAGCGCACCGGTCCCCGCTCCGGCCGTTGAATGGCGGGGCAGTGCTTGAACCGATATTGGATATCCGGAGTTAGGCGGCGACGGACGGAAACAGTGCGGTCGCGGTTATCCCGAGGGCCTTGGCGATCCGCGTCACGAGACGCTTATCTCCCTCATGCCCGGCTTCGACCTTGGCAATTTCCATCTCGGTCAGCCCACAGGTCACGGCCACCTGTTCGATGCTGTAGCCAGCCACGGTCCTTGCGGAGCGCACGGCTTCGCCAAGGTCGATGGTCAATGGTGTGGGAACGTTTGAATCCTCGATATTGCCGTAGGATCGTGACATGTGCGCTTCTCCAAATGTGTCCACTTTCCGACACAATTTAGGTGGTACGCTAACAATTGCAATGCCACTGAATTCACTATTCGTTGTACGGAATGGTTCACTCGGCAGCCAAGTCGCTCAGCCTACGGTCTTCTGAGAATTTCCAGCGCGAGCACCTTCGGTGCGCTGAAGAACGAAGACCGCCTCGCCGAAAATCTCACGCCGTCTCTGATGGCGAAGCTTGTAGGCGCGTTCCTGATCGGCTGTCTGGATATCGGTCGGCGTGGCCGAGGCTTCGTTTTCGACCATATCGATCAGCAGATTGCGCATGACGGCGTTTGTTTCCCGGATCTCCTGCATCTCGGCCAAGACGGGAGAGGCGCGCAGCTTGCGGGCAATGGCCTCATCGATCTTCTTCTCGACGAGGCGCGTTCTTGCCGCGAAATATCGCGCGGCTGAAAATGCGCACAAGGCGGCGCAGAGCACGATGATGATTGACGTCATTGGAAGCCTCCTGATGCCATCTAGATCGTGGTTCGGAAAGACAATTTCAATGTTTCGATGAGCGTCGGTCGGCTCGCCAAGTCAAGATTTTGGCTCGGCCAGTGCGAATGCCCTTTAACACTGTCCTCGGCTCCGAAGCCAAGTGTCTGAAATATATAGAGTTGGCGCTTGGAGCTTTTCCCATCCAATGACTGTGTTTTCCCTATAACGGCGTCCCGCGAGCTTTTGGGGATCCACGAACGGCCAATCGTGCTGCTCTAAGGACGAGAAAAAGCCCGATCGTCGGCTCTGTTGGGTAGCAGGTTCAGAACACTAGGTGAGCGTTGAAGCCTCTCTCGAAGGTAAGCAGAAAGTCGCTGTAGGCATGAAGCGTCGTCGCTCGCGTTTCCAACGCTTCCGCTAGATCGCTCAGTCCCGCCGTGCCTCTGGATACCTTGTCGAAGTAGGCCGAAAAGCCGTCGAAAAGGTTTTCGTCCGTGACGCGCTCGTGCGTCCCCTTGAGGGTCGGATTCCTAAAGGAGTATCGCCACAGGTCAAAGAGGGTTCTCTCTGGCGAGGTGATCCGGATCTCGACTCCGAGATGATCGCGCACATCGACGCCAACTTCCCAGTCTTCCAAACGTGACCAGCGCACGACGTCGACCGGGAGCTCTGCGTCGGAGAAGATCGGGGCGGCGCGCTGGCTGGGCGGCAGTCCGATATGCTCGTAAGTCGGTTCACGCGTGACGAGGTCGTGCACGGCCGCAGCGGTGAACAGAAAGAAGACGGCGCCGGAACAACGCTTGGACATGGCGGCAAGCTTGTCCATGAGCGGTGCCTCGTCGCCACCTATCGGCCGATAGACGCCACGAAGCGGCGAGGCGAGCACCCCCGCCTCCACGAGGCGGCCTGTCGCTGTCCTGGAGTATCCAAGTTCGGCAAGTTCCCATGAGGAATACAATCTGTCGGGAAAAAGTCGCCGCTTCTCGGCCATCTGTTCAATCCTAGCCCATCGCTGGAAACTTCAATTTGCAGAGCGTGAACGGGAGAGCGGCACGCGATCCGGCCGCCTCGCGGATGAAATCTGCGGCATGAAAATCATAAGCTGGATCGTTGCAAGGATCATAACGTCAGGTGCCATGCGGCTTGCCCTGTCGATGGCGGAACCCCGATCTAGCAACGGACGCCTGAATATCGAACTTGGTTGGCCAGCGTATTGTCATGAAGACGGGTAAGTGGTGAAAGCGCCACTACGTGGAGTCCGTCCTCGCGCGCCTGTAGACTTGCCGTTTAAATAAGTAGATCGACACAAGGCCGGCCGGAAGAAGAATAACCGAGGGGAGACGGTAGCAACGGGAGGCCAAGGCTCACGGCTCGCGCTCTATCCCTCGCGCCAATTATGCCTCCTCGATTTCGTCGAGCTGCCAATTGTGGAAGCAGATCGCCTTATGGCGGGTCGGCCATGCACTTGATGAGGTCTTCGGGGTCATATTTTCTCGGCGCAGCACGCCGCTATCGCCCCTACGCAAATCGGAGAGTGTAGCTCTCGATGAGCTCTGCTTCCTCATCTGCCTCTTCGCCACCGTCGGGATCTTCCGCGAGCTCATCGCTTGAGAGCACCGTCAGGGTGTGTCAATACGATCAAAGGCCCACTATCTCCTCATCCAAGCAGATCTGAGGGCAGCCGTTGAACCAATGGCTGAGTGTAGTTTCGGCAATCCGGCGCTTCCCATAGAGCACGTTGTCCTAGTCTTGGTTGAAAACACTTGTCGCGCTGCCAGGCAGTGGTGAGCCCTGTCGTATAAATGCGTTGGCGATGTAGCCTTGATGTGGACCTCGCCTCTAGTTTGGGCCTGTCGCTCGGCCGACTGCCTCCCGGACTACACTTGCCCCGAGGGAATAGGCCGGTGGTAATGGCGGAGCTGGAAGCTGAAGGAGAGGTATCCAAGGAGGTTATTCTGGAGAGTGCGGTGGCGTATCGGCGCAATCCAAAGATTGTATTACGCCGATCAATTTTTCCAGCTTCGTGATAGCGCCGTCAGCGGAGGGGAGGTCTCCGGGTTGGCTAGGCTAGGATGGAAAAGCGGTGCGTTCTGGACCGGGAGGCACTAGCAGCGCCTGGAAGCCCGTTTGACGTCACGAAGAAGGCGATTGTGCCAAACGTACCGCGCCTCGAAAGGAACTGCACGAACGCTTTTCTCTTCCGGCCAATGGCCAGCCAGGTCGAGGATCGGCTTCCCATCCTCGACGCTCTCCGCGGAGAGGATTCGATTGCGCGGGATATGTCCGAAGTAGATGTACCAGGAGTCGGCGGACTGACCGCCGACCGCGATTAATCGCCGAGCGGTGTCGAGCGAAATGTGCATGGGCGCCCAATCCGCCCACCTGACAAGTTTGCCATCCTCGGAAACGTCCACGGTCAAGCGGATTTTCGTCTTGTCTAGGGGGCTGCCGCCCAACCCGTGCCCGGTTGGGCTTTGCGAAGACGTCAGCCATACTCCGACGAGTCCTTCGAAATTGCCGAAGTCGGTGACCACGTCGCCAATGGTCAGCCCGTGGCGGTCTATTCCGCGAAGGTGCGCTGGTGAGGTGTAGTGATACAGCAGCATGTTGAACTCCAATGAGACTACGTGAAGCCGGCTCTCTACCTAGCTGACCAGCATAGTGGGGTCACTAGGTGATAGCCGGCATTATGTCGCCGACGGCCGGGCAGTTACGAGGCCGTCCGATCCGCCGCGGCAAGCGCAGCCTTCGCCTCCTCGATTTTGTCGAGCTGCCACCTGTAGAGACAGAAAGCCTTGTCGTGCGTCCACGGGACGCCCATCGTGTCTAGTGCCCACTTGCGCTCCATGTACTTGACGATGATGTCGTCCTCGCGGAGCTGAAGTTCTTCCGCGCTAAGGTTATCGAACATGCTGCAAGTCCTTTCGCCATTTTATGGCGGTTGATGGGTGGCTGGAAACAATGCTCCGGCGCCGCACCCGCGGCGTCAAGACTTTTGCGGGCTATTTCGGAAGCCCGCGCTCGGCGTCCTCCCGCTTGAAGAACACGGGTAGGCCGCGATCAGTTGTGATCGATGGACGCACCTTCGCGTGCTCAAGGGAGGCGATCAGAGTGTCGCGGTGAATCCCCCTTTCGCTAGCGCACTCGTCCACCGAAACGTGCTCGCCCTGAAAGCAATCCAGCGCGGCCCGGCTCATGACCGGATAGGACTTGGAGTATCCTGGCAGGTCGATGATCGAAACGGGCAACGTTTCCTCGCGCATCAGCGTCTTCGCGAGAGCAACAGAAATTGCCAGTCCGACTGCAACGTCTTCATAGTGAAGGATGTCGAAGTCATACGGCACCGCGGTCTTCGTTCGCACCTCCTTGAATGAGACTTTGATCCCGGAGAAACGCCGCCCGAATGTTCCAACGCAGTGTAGTGCGCCGCCGGCTAGAAGCTGGACGACTTCAGTCGGCGAAGCGAGTGACAGACGCGCGGCTTCTCCAATGCTGACGAGGTCGGTTGCTCGGCCGCCGGCTGATTTAGTCATGCGATCGAAGAGCTGCTCTGCTTCCAACACGCTGTAAAGCTCCCCTCGATCAAACGTCGGTCGCCTGCGAAGCGCGAACTCCCAGCTTGGGTCGAAAACACACGTATCGGCGAGATCCATCAGTCCCATCCTCCGGACCAAGGTGCCATAAGGAACGAGGTGAGCCTCTCGCTCGAACTCGTGTCGAAGCACGTCGTTTCCGAAGGTGATCTCGGCATCTCCTTTGAAACGATCGGAGCTGTCCAGCAGGGTAGCGCGTCCGAGTATCGCCCTTACTGTCGATTTTGGGATCTTGTGCTGTCGCGCAATGGTCGAGACGGTGTGGATGCGCCGCTCGCAAGGCGCGCCCAGAATGGTGTCCTCGGGCCCCACCGGCAGGTTTTCCTGAACGATTTCCCGCAGGAGCCTCGTCAGCCTGGGATATGCTTCCACATGTCGGCTTAGGACTAGGTGGAGGTTGCCGAACAATGACGATAGGGGATGCCACGCGGCTGTCGACCAGTAACGCTTTGCCGCATCGGTAAGATGTGCGCGTAGCGCTTCTTCTCCTTGGGCGATCAAACGAAAGCCATCACTCTGAAAGCGCGCCCTCATTTCCGGCGGCTGCTGGGAGACGTTTACGATTTCCGAGCCGTGCCCAAGTTGACATCCGAGATGCTCACAGACGTCAACTGCCGCTTGGAACGTCAGCTCGTCGAGCAGCGGGACTCGGATTGAGCCGACGCCTAGCCGATCGGAAAAGTACCGGACCGACGGGCTCACTTCGATGGCCGCGCATCGTGATGCTTGATGTTCGACTTTCGCCCAGCGTAAAGAGACGCACCGCACGAAGTCGTCGGACGCCCGCCCAAAATCCTCCGCCACGGCGAGGCGAACGCCATGGACTGTGCAGACATCAATAGTTGTCATCGCCCACGACAAGCGCGCAAATGGTCTCTCAATGTTGCTGCCGGTGTGCACAGACATGTCGTCCACAAGGCAGAGCGGGCAATAGTGATATGGTCCAGGGCGGAAAGAACCCGCCCTTAACTCGTGGCCGTTCACGCTCACGCGCGTTCGGCTAATTCTCTGGAACTTCGCAAAGTTAAGCCTCTCCACCGAGATGCCGAGCTCGGTGGAAAGGTGGCTTACGTCAAATCGCATGTCGCCGGAAACCTTGCCCCAAGTGGTGCCAAGGTGCTTCAGAAGGGCCCGCATGTCGCCCGCGCCATTTACGGCCGCGGTACGTGACAGAAAGCTCTTCAGCGTTTCGGCGGTATGAAATTCAACGCGCTTCAACATTATCAACCCTCCCTGGCTGCTGCAGTAGCCTTCGCGACGCGGTCTGCTCGGGCTTGTTTCGCCGCGAGATCGGCGAGCGTCGTCGACGGCGAAAGAACCATCCAGTCTGCCGACAGGAAGATGTTGTGCTCGGGTTGGCTGCCGGTGACGAGCGCATAGCAGTCGGCGAAATGCTGGTTCACGACTTCCGTCAAACCCTTCCGCATGGCGATCTGGCACGCGCCACGGGTCATCTGGATGATCGTGCCAAATCCGCCGTCCGCCGACTTGATGAGCTTCTGAACGAAGTCGTTGGTGAACAAGGCGTCGCTGACCTTGAGGCCAGCGTGCCCGCGGATGACGCCCATCGCGATCACCTTGACCCGCTCAAGATCGGCGGGAAACTTGACCTGCTCCAGCGACACGATCAGGCTTCGGTTGCGAAGCTGGGTTTCATGTTCCATGAACTTCGCGAGAACCGGCATGCCAGCAATGATGAGATGCAGTGGCCAGTTTTCGATCTGCAGGAGACTTTTGAGCGTATCGGCGACGTTGACGATTTCCGCCTTCTTGTTGGCGCGGAGAACGTGCTGCATCTCGTCGATGTAAAGGAACATGACCTGTCGCTCCCTCAGCGTCCGCTTCGCGAGTTCGAACAGCTCGTTCTCGGTGTAGCGGGAGGCATCCGAGAGCGGGTAGCCGGTCGCTTCGATGATCTTGCGCCCGAGAAGCTTCATCGACGTCGGCTTGGGGGCTTCGAAGTGGATCAGCGGCCTGATCTCGTTGCCCCGTTCGTCGAAATACGGCATCAGTTCCGGGCGGCTCAGAAGCGTGTGCTTCAAGGCCGTCGTCTTTCCGGACCCGCTCTCGCCAAGGACGAAGAGCGCACGCCGCTTGCCGACCTCGCCAGCGAAAGCGGAGGCGGCGTTTTCGATGATTTCGGTCGCGCCGTTGTTGACGCGTTCGTGCTGTTCGGACTCGATGTAGATTCCGTTCAATTTGCCGATCGCCTCCGTTCGGGCGCGAGCGGCGGGGTCGAGTGCGGCGGCAAGGCGAGCGGCGGCAGAAGCCGCCAGGTTGGTTCCGTTTTTGTTGGTCATGGTAGGTTTCCTCAAATCTTGATGTCGGAAGTGGAGCGGATGGTGGTGGGCGCCGCAGGGATCATCGCGGTGCTGAGGATGGGGTCTGCGGGCTCATCGCCGCGCAATGCGAAGAGGTCGTCGTCGAGGCCGGAAATGCCGACCATGAGCGGATCTTCGGCGAGGACGAGAGGCGCGAGCTGAGGATCCCGGTGACCGAGATCGTCAATGAACGCCACGTTGTCGAAGTACGCTGTCTGCGCCTTGAGCAAGGCGGCCTCGTCGATCGGCGCCGTGGCGATTCCCGCACGAGCGGATGCGGCCTCGCCGGAAAGGCGCAGGCGGTTCACCGCATCGAGCATGGACGCCAGTCCAGGTTCGGCGTTTCCAGCGTTCTCCACGGCGACGGCCCGCGCTGCGGCAGTCCACTCCCAGATGGAGACGTCCTCCGGAATGCGGATCGTCGCAGGGATGGTGATCCAGCCTTCGCCGTTCCATGCCGAGACGGCGTCGAGACTGAAACGATCGACGCGGATCAAGATCGAACTCTTCGACGCGAGACGGAACTGCTGGAGCTGCTTCGACTGGTAATGGATGCCGAACATCACGACGCCCATCTCGGTGATGTCGCGATAGGTTCGTGTGCCGAAGATCGCTCTGCGCACGCTGCGGGGTGGAGGCGGAAATACGCCGAACTTCTCCGACAGCCTCATCCAACGGCTGTGCGGCGTCTCGCCTGTCGAGGAATGGGGCTGATGGTGGTAGATGTCCACCACGGCCTGCACGAGAAGCAGATTGAGCTGATCGATCGACAGCGATACGCGTTCTGACGACCTATAGTCGCCCCGCTCGAAGATGTCGCCAAACGTCCTGCCTTCGAACCACGCGAGAAGCTGACCGCCAAAAGTCCGGAAGACGGCCTCGATCGACCCGCGGAGCCAGGGTACGCCAGCCGGCGGATGCATGTACTGGGCGTCAAGCGCGGAGAACACGGCCCGCACCATGTTGCCCGCGAGCGCGCCGCCGTTGTCCGCCACAGCCGACTCCATGAGGCAATGGTAGGGCCACGACGAGGAGGCGCCGGCAAGCTTCGCCAGCTTGGACTTGTCTGTGACCACCATTTCGATGGCGTCGATCATCGTCTTTTCGGTGGCCGCGGCTGGCGTGAACCTCATGGCCAAGATGCACTTGGTGGCGACGTCGATCGCGACGATGACCTTCAGGCGCACGCGTTTGATTGCCGCGAGTTCCTCTTTGGTCAGGAAGTCCAGGAGCTTCGCCCACGCGAACCACGCGATGAGGTCTACTGTCCACTCGTCGAACTCCACGACTTCTCCAGGGCGCTCGACTTCGTGGTTGCCGTAAGCAATGCGGTAAAGTTTCCGCGCGGCTTCCTTTCCTTCACGGCCGGCGGAGACCCAGAAGCCGTTGAGGCTTTTCACGAGCTTCAGAAACTGCTTGTACGATGGGATGACGTGCAAGCGGAGGTTCTGGGCGTCACGAGCCGTGTTGAGTTCCACGAGGCGAGCTACAAGCGCCTTGTGCACGTCGGTCACGAACGGCTTCTTCGGGTTGGCATATTCATGGGCGAACTGGCTCCAGATCTGAACGTCCTGCGCCATGTGCAATTCGAGATTCTTCGTCCTGCCTGCGGAGAGCTTGACGAGACTCATCGCGTCATAGCCACTCTCCTGGTAGCGGGCGATTAGCCGCCGGAAGTGCCGGGGGCTCGGCATTCTCACGGTGGACATGACAGTTCCGGCCTGAACCTTCTTCGGTTCGAGCTCGGCTTTGATCTCAGGCAGGACCCGCTTCAAAGAGGCGTCGCTCAGCGTGATCTTCGGCAACGTGGGATCGTCTTCTGCGGCGTGCTTTCGGCGCAAAAAAGCGTCGAGAACGGCCTGGAAGTTGACGACGCGAAGCATCTTGTCTTCTGCGAGGTCGAGGACGGTCGGCAGCTCCGGTCCGCTGTCGCGCTTCCTTCGCCCACCGGCGAAGTAATACTGCTGCACCTCGGCATGTCCCTTGGACATCAGGTCGTAGAAGCGGAGATGGGTGAACTTTTGGCGCTCGTCGGGGCGGTCCACCGGCACCATGGTGTGTCCCTCGTCATTGGTGTCGACCAGCCGGTACTGCTGTTTGCCGTTGATCGTGATTAGGGCGGACTTCCAGATGCGATAGCGTGGCACCGGGTAGTGGAAGTTGCGAAGGATCTCGTTCATTCTGTCGTCCTTTCGGGAAACGATCGATGGGAGGAGGCGCGCAGACCGGCGCCGCCGACGCGATCGCGTCGTCGCGAGTACTCGGCGCGGAACGCCGAAACTAAAACTTGGCTTAGTCGTTGGGATCGCAGTCAGGATACGGGCGTCTTCCGAAGAAGCGGCGCATGTCCTCGACAGCGATGTCGCGTATGAGCGCGATCTCCGGTCTGTCTCGGCGCCGCGAGGCGACCGGCGCTATCTGGATCTCGCCGATCTCCATCATCATGCTGACTTCGTCATGCGTGATGAAGCGGACCTCGTCCGACTCCATGTCGCGGAACACGTGGCCATAGACGCTACATGCAACTGCACGAAACGGCCGGCCGGCGATGTGAACCTTCGCGTCGAGGGAGATGCGATATCGCGGAACTCGGGAGGCGTAGAGGGATCTGCGTTTTCTCATGGTCTACCTTTCCAGATGGGGATGCCGGAAACCCGGCATCGTTTGGACAGGCGCGACGCAAACGCGTCGCCTTGAGAGACAAGTCAGACGGAGTCCGTCCGAGGTCGGTCGGGTACCGCGCTCGTTTGGCCTCGGGACGCCTAACCCACCGCGCCGCCCTGACAGGGCGGCACATGTAAGACAAGCTATCTGGTAGCGCTCAATGGATCGTGCGCCGAACCGAAATCGTGGCTTGGTCGTCTGCCAGGCCATCCTCCTTATTTTCTGCGCGAAGAGCCGCCTGACGTCCCTTGACCGCCAGTCGGAAAGCACGCTGGCTCTGCGTGAGCCCGAAGCACCTTCCGGCACCGATCTCGTGCTCGATCACGGGCAAGATGACCCGGAGCACCGGCGTCGAAAGACCCGGCCGACGCCCCGAGATCGGAATTCTCGCCGCTTTCAGCTCGAGGTACAGGTCGGCGGCCTCATCCACCAGTCGCTGGCGTCCTTCGACATCGGAGGGAGACACGCACCACCGCGGCCGTTCGACGTGGAAAAGCCTAGGAGCCATCCGCGCCCGGAGGCCTTCGATGCGCGATGCATGGTCCGAACTGTTGTTTTCTGCTGTCATTCTCAGTCTCCTTAGTTGAGCAAGTTTCGGCGAAGCCAGGAAAGGTCGGAGATGCGGCCACGTTCCTCGGGCTCGAGTTCGCCGCGATCGATAAGGTTCCAGATCGCGGTCCGACGCCCGGCCTGGCTGCCAGCGCCGGCTAGAAGGTCGATGAAGCGTGTGGAACCGTAGACAATGCTGATGCGGTCGAGCGCCTGGTCGAATTCTGCCTGGTTGAAGGCCCGCCTCGATCGTAGGATCCATTTGGCGTTGTACTCGTCGTCGAGGCTCGCGCGAGCATCGGTGAACAGTGCGACGCCATCGGCATACCCGCCGACTCCTTGATCGGAGGTGAGCTTCAGTGTCCTGAGAATTCCCGATGATCGCACGCGTCCGGCTGGCTTCGCAGCAATGGCAATACGCCGCTGGTCGTTCAGCTTGACCCAATAGTCGAAGATGGTCTCGCAGAGTACCCCATCATCGAGGTACTGCACCCGCGGATACTGTGAGCGGATGTCCACCACACGACGGTGCACCTGCAGAATCTTCGCCAGTCGCGCCTCGATCATGCTTTCGGCGGAAAGGCTCGTGTTCTGGCCGCGGTATGGAACATGACCGCGGAACGAAGACTTCGAGACGAAGTCGACCGAACGCAAGCCGCTTGACGGCGTCGCCTCCATCCAGATGTCGCCGATGTCGAGGCTGTCCCGCTCCGTCAGCCCGACGTATTCCGCATCCGGCTTGAGATAGACGGTGTCCTCTGGCACATGATTGTCAGGCACGACGCCCGCGCGTTCGTATAGGATGCGTTCCAGAATTCCGCGCTTGTTGCGCAGGCGGCCGCGATGGCCGTAGAGCTTCTTGTAGATCTCGGAGGCCGGGACGCCTGCGATCATCGTTGGGAAGGGGTTCCGGTCGTTCTGCATGGTTTTCCTTTCGGAGGATTGACGATGGATCCGCGGCCGCGCGGACGGCGGCCGGCGGCCGGCGGAGGCAAGGGCGACGCACTCTCAGTCGTCTAATTCCATTCTGCCGACCTTGCGCCGGAACCACCGTGCCGGCGGTGGTTCGAACCCCGCCCTCTGACCTCCAACCCCGCGGTTGAGTGCGGGCAGGATCGCTGCAAGGGATTTGCTGTCGAGCCGTGGCGACCGCCCATCGATGGACATGCCCGCCGCACGCATCTCGACGAACAGGTCGCAGGCGTCGGACCAGAAAGCCCGCTTCCGCCGCTCCATTTCTGGATTTCTTCTCGGTCGCTGGCTCCTGCGCGGCAGCCCGAGGTGCCGGCACCCGACACTTCGCTCGTCAAAGGACACCCTCATCCTGAACGACCCGAACGACGGAAGCGGAATCTCAATACTGCGATGGTCGTTGAGAGCCGCGATCTTCCCTCGCAGCCAGTCGTGGGCTTCCTCGATGCAGAACAGATCCGGGTCGAAGCACAACTCGACTGCATCCGACATCAGGCCGTTGAGGAGCTGATACGTCTCGGGGTCCTCGACAATCACTACCTGGATGATGCCCGTTAGTTCCTCGAAGCGCCTGACCGCCTCGGCATCGCCGTGCGGGGGGAACTGAATCACCAAGTCTTTCTTTTTCATTGCCGTCTCCATTTTGCATGCAGGTTCCCTCCGCCGTCCGACTGGACGGCGGCGATCGACGCGAACGCGTCGGACGATGCTGTCGGGTTTACGTTCAGCTCACGTAGGAAATGGCGTCGAGGTCCTGCCGGTAACCGACCCTTTTAAAGACGTGGCGGTGCGAACCAACGCTGACCTCGGTCCGTGGAAAGCTTTCCACGTGGATGCCGATGATGCAGCGGGTCGCGCAATCGATCACGACATGGACGCCATATCTACGCTCTCTGAGGGCCGCGGGATCCAGAGAGGCGGCATCGATGCCATGGAAATCGAGCAGCTTCCGGGCGGACATGACGTCGGTGTTCACCTCGAGGTGGTAGGGGTCGCCGCTCGAGAATCTGTCTTTGGCCATTGATGCGAGGCGGTGCGCGCTCTGGGAAAGGCGGTCGTTCATGCTCATAGTTGTTCCTTTCAAACTGTCGGGTGATTGACTGCGAAGCGCTAGTTCAGCCCCACGAACCCCAGTGTTCGAGCACACCCCGGAAGGGTGGAGTTCCCTGTTGCGGGTTAGGCAGGTAGGGTTCGAATTCCTCGACGATCGTCTCGACGTATCGCTTCGGATCAGGTTCGATCAGTTCGCCGCCATGGCTCCGAAGAAGCTTCTCGAAAGATAGCTCGCTCACCATGACCAACAGGCCGTGCCAACCGTGCAGGCGATGAAGCATTTCGGCGACGCTCCAGCACTCCACTTTCTGATGCGGAAGCCGTACAACGGTGGACGCTAGGAACTGGTGCTCGGTCATCGCGAGCCCAGGCGCTCGAGCTCGATATCGTCGATCAAACCATCGCTTCGCCCGCTCGACCTTCACCAGCCCGATGAATTCCTCCACGGAAGGGAGGCTCACCTTCACCCTACGAGACCGGTTGGATGTTGCAATCTCGAGCTCCAACGACCAGAAGACTTGTCTGATGGGCGAATAGCTACGCTCCATGAAGGATACGCAAAGAGCTTCCTCGATCATCGCAGCCAAAATTACTTCTGCCGGTTTCTCTGGAAGTGCATCGACGGGGATGCGCTCGACTGCCGATTCGAAGGCAGATCGAATAGGAGACGGTAATGCCTCCACAAACAGTTCCGAACGACGGGTAAGTTTCATTTCATGTTCCTTCTCAGATGCGGGTCGGGCGGGATTCTGGGCCGGCCGACGCTCAATGGAGGTATCGGGGACGTGGCGCGGAAACCTCACCTGCGAGGCCGTCGGGCTGGTCGCTACCCGCCTGATGGAATTCGGTCCCCCGACGCCGGTCGAAAGCCGAAGCGTTCAAGAAAACCAGCACCGCCAACGACTTTGGCCTTGGGAAACTCACAGGAACGTCGGAGATCGAATCCAGCGCTGCTTGAACGGTATGCCATGGGACTTTGCGCATTTTTCACCCTTTCGAAGACTGTGTGTGGTTGTAGGCAGCGAGCACTCCAAGGGCGTCGCGTTCAGCTCGCTCTGCCCGAGCGGTTGCGAAGAAGTCGGCGCGACTGGCGAGGTTGATGCAGCCACTGCCGACAAGCGTCGCGTACGAATTCTCCCGGCAGACCGATCTCTCGTAGGCGGCATAGGCCGTGTGCTCTGAGACGCGTTTTCGTCCGATTGTCAGGCGGGTGAAGCCGAGTTGAATGGCGTGATCGCCCGGCGAGAGGGAGTCGGGGTGAATCTTCGGCGCGCGGGGCATTGCAGGCATGGCGATTTGCGATGCAGTCATATTCTTCTCCATCGGTGAAAACGTGTCGGGCGGACGGCCGAGGCCGTCCGACACCGCATCGACGCTAGTTCAGGCGGCGAGGAGCGGCCGCGGCCGCGGATGCGAAGCTCGCCTTGAAAAAGCGAAGCTTCGGAGCTACCAGGATCAGGTCTTCCTCTTCTTCCTCGTCCAGTCCTTCGTTGAGCAAGGCGACGTGCTCGACGAATTCCTCGTATGCAGCCTGTACTTCAAGGCCTGCGTCCACCGCCTCGGTCGCGAAAGCGTCCATCATCCGGTACGCCTCCTTTGTCGGAAGACGGACGGCGACGGCCTTGGATCCCGCGACGAATTCGCCGGGATCGAGAAGCCCTTCAAACGCTGGGTGCGGCAGTACTGAGCGAATGTTCATGAAAATCTCTCTCTTCGATTGGTTGGTGCATTTCAGTGGCCGGATCAGAACTCACGCGAGCTCGGGATCCGAGGGACCGGGACGATCCCTTGCGAAGCGGAACTCGCGACGGCGCCTACTGCGTTCGATCGCGACCCGTCGGTAAAAGGTCCTCTCGCTGAAGGGCGGGAACATGCCGCGAAGGTCGAACTCGTGTCGAAGCTTCAACCAGGCAATCCGGACGGTCGGCAGCAACGGCGAATGAAGCTGGTCTTCGATGGTCAGAGCAATGAGGCGTTCGATCTCGTGTGTGACCGGCGTGATCCCTGAGCGACTTGCGGGCTCAAGAAAATTTGGACGCAGGTAGTCGTTCTGCGGCATGGCAGTTCTCCTATTCAGATGATGTTGCTTGTTGGGGCTCGCGGGCTATGCCGCGATAGCCGTCCCTATCCGGGCAAGCTTCGCCGGCCTCTCGTAGCGCACGACCGCAGCCATAACGTCGCCGTCGACATGGGCGTAGACCGGCCTTTTCTTCGAAAAGTGGAGAGCCCGGATTTCCGGCTGATCCCAGAAGTCGTCAACGAGGTTGTAGAATTCCTTGATGGACGGGATCAGCAGAGGACGCTTCGACAGGTAGGAAATCGTTCCGATCAGTTGAACAAGCCGCCGATAATGGTCCGACCAGTCGTCATTGAAGTTGAAGGCGAATCTGGAGGCGGCAAGGACCATGAGAAGGTCGTTCCTGGAGCAGGCGTCGCCGTACTTGGTGCTCATCCAAGATGTGATGGCGCTGTTGATGCCCTTCAGGTCTGCAATTCGGAATTCCATCGTTTGCTCCTTGCCAGATCGGCAACTGAATTTCTCGTCTGCATCCATAATCCCAAACGGGTGCCGGCTTTTCAAAACCTTCTCGAATCTTTCGACGTTGTGCCAAAATGGGAACGTTCTTCTTCCGTTCCAAAAAGAAGGTATTCCTGTGCGATATGAAAGAGATGAGTTATTTTTTCGGCGGATTATCTCCGCAGAAGCGCTTAGGCTCTTTGGCGGCCTATTGGGGCCGCTATCAGGCCGATTATCAGCGCATGTCGCATTGGGTGGATCCCTGAAGCGAAGAATTCGACACTATTCAAAGGCGCCCAGCCCTCGGCGTCAACGTAATGCTTTAATAAAATTTTAAGAATGGTTAACGCTCCTTCTGCAGGACGGCGGGTTCCCTTCGGCCAATTGTGTCTTGCACGCCGCATCGAGACCATCGGCTCCACGTACAAGGAGCGAGCGATGTATTTTGAAGCGCGTCTGAGGGATATTGAGGAACGTCTTGGCGCGGTGTTGTCCGAGCTAGGACTAAGCCCGTGCCTCGAACTGTCGGGCCAGAGGTACCACCTCTTTTTCCAGCGGACAGATGAAGGGGTAGTGTGGCGTTCTACAGTGAGCTTTATCTTCGAGCCGCCCTCCCGCACCGGCGAAACCGAAGTCTCGTGGGGCAACGTGGCTTTCGGATACGGTCAAAGCAAGGTTGTGCCGGTTGGTACAAACGGCTGGGTGGTCTATGCCGGAGACTATGACCATCGAGGATACGAGATCGAGCGTGGAAACTACATCGAGACCTGGGACAGAGCGTTCAAGATGGCGGCGACCGGCCTGCGCAGGTTTCCGCTGCTGCCCGAGAGCACTGGTCTTCCATACATTCTCGATGACGGCGAACTGGCAAGAGCATGGATTGGCCTGAAGAAACTCTGCAAAAGAAAGGGTATCGACGAGGTCCTGTTCGGACGAGACGAGGACGAACAAGAATATTTTGAGTTTGACTACGCTGGTTCCAGTTTCCAACTTGTCGGGGTCATAGGCGAACTCGAGCTTTTCAGAGATGGCTCCCTTGTTCATGTCATGAGTAAATTCCAGTTTGACGAGAATGACTTCAAGTGCATGTTCGAAACCCAGCTCGACCTGGCGACCAGGCAGAACAAGTGGTGACTGCTGCGATCAAGCAATCGAGCTCGTGGCGGTTCAGAGAACGCATAGTTCGCCCCTTTACCCGGCGTCCGCAGTCGGCGCCTTGATGGTAGCTCGTTTAAACCGCGCTGGTTCAAATGACGAGTTGGTGCTGGCGACGGCGTAGCGCGGATGAGGGATTTCCCAGACCGGCTTCTTCGCAAGATGTTCGTCGGTGATACCGACCAAATGTCGCTGAATGGCGCGATCATAGTCGAATTTAATGCCCAGCATTGCGGAGTGCATTGCCAGTCCCATCATCTTGGCAAGGACTGGCGGAAAGGCGTCCGCAGTTTCTTCTGCGTTGGAGTTGGAGTCCGAGCCCACAATCCAGTCGTCGGGAAAGGATTGGATACGCTTCACCATCGCGGTACTGAGATGGAAGCCATTGGGAGATCTCAACTCTTCGAGTGATGGTGGGCTATCGGTAAAGCCGCCCTTTATGTTGATGCCGCGGGCTTTCCACTCCTTCACACATCGGAAGTCGAATGGACTTGGAAATGCTGGGGCCGACTTTTTGGTCAACTTTCCACGCTTCTCATCGAGAAGCGTGTCGTACTCTTTCTTAGCATCAGGACTGAGCGGCTCTTGGAAGACGTGTCCTCCGAGAAGGTCGCCGATCACATCATGGAGGTAGACGAAACGCGGGTAGCGGAGCGTGGGCATGATGAGATCGTCCAGATACCCGCCCCTCGACCCGATCATCAGCTTCCGCTTTTTCGCTTGAGCGAGTCCGAAATCGGCGCCGTTTATTTCATGCCATTTGATGTCGTAGCCATTGTCGCGAAAACCCTGCGCGTGATCGGCGTCGAAAGCTTCCGAACGAGCCTCGAATACGAATGCTCTCGGTTTCAAGCGAATGACAGCCTGCAAGGCGTTCTTGAAGGCCTGTATCGCATCTCCGTGCTGGTGCTCGTGCCAGGGAATCCCGCAGGTGATCAAATCTGGCTCGGATGCTTCCAAGTTTCGGAGCGCTTCGTCAAAGTCGGTCTGGCGAGCCAAATGGACATTTTTCAGGAGTCGATTTGCAGCAATTGCGTCCTTGGTAGCAAGCGTCTTCGTGAATATGGAAGCAGGATGGAATCCTGCAGCAACGAGTCCTAGCGCCATTCCGCCGACGCCGGCGTCGATGTCGACGAAAGAGGGGCCAGGCCAACGTCGGGGGTGGGAGCCAGCCGCGACGTGTCCGGGGACTGCGAGCGGAATGTCCCCAGCCAGGAACTGGAGATGCGTTCGCACATCCAACTCGAGGTCAGGATCGGAGCCACCATAGTTACGAAGAGCGCGCGGGTCCAACTCATGCGCGTGGCGTCGCGTTCTTAAGAGATAGGAATCTGTTCTCTCCCGAAATCCATTGGTGCCGAGCTTCAGTTGCTCAAGGGTTTGAGCCGCGACTTCAAAGGATATACTTGCTACGAAATCCTCTCGTGCGGTTACGTCGGGATCGTCTGCTTCAAGAGGTCCGAGGAGACCAAAAATCTGGTGATACATCGATAGAACCTCGCCTGCCTTCTCAGCGACCGCGTGAACAAGTGGAATGTAGTCGTGTTCACGTGCGCGCTCGCTAAGCCAATGACCAAGCCCTGAAACCGCGATGTCAAAAAGCTCGCAGAGCTTGATCGCCTCGTGCTGAAGTCTTTCAACAAGAGCGGCGCCGGCACGCTTTGCTCCAAGGTCCAGCACGCCCTTCCGACGAAGCAGGGCGATCTCGTGCGCAGTCACGCTTCTGATAGTGTCGGCACGCTCAAGGTGATTGATCGTCGATCTTCCGAGGTGTTCGCCCGACTTCAGACGTTCGACGAACTTGTCGCGTTTTTCCGTGTTGCAGCGGGACAGCGCGTAAAGTGTGTCAGGGGGAGTGGCGAGCTTAATAAATGTCGCCTTCTCTGCGATAAGGTCAGGATGTATCGCACGAGCGACCTCGACCTGCTCTTTCGAAAAGCCAAGGTTGTTCCTCAGCCAGCTTGTGATGTCGAAACCAGGGTCTGCGCTCATGGCGGCTTGCAGAGCCTGGACTTCAGCCGCTACGTTGAGAAAGTATTCCGTCTGCTTCTTGCGAAATTTTAGTAGAGTGGTCTGGGCGTTGAAGAGAGTTTTTCTTTTTGCCCTTTGCTGGTCCGCAACTTCCTTGTCAGCTTTCCGCTTCCTGTCGAGCTCTTCGGTTCCAATCGTGTAGCCGGCCATCTTCTGCTCCTGTTGAGTCCTTTATAGGACACGAAGATTTGCAGACTATGAATCTTTGCCGGTCATAGGGCGGTCGCAATGGCAGGGCGGCCGTCGATATCCGTCTGGCTGAGAGCATTTGGCAGCAGCGGACGGGCGCCGTAGACACGTGATCGAAATCTCGGTTCGCTACCGGACGGCGTCTATCTTCCGTGAAACTATCACCGACGTCGAGGCTGTCGCGTCCCGTCAACCTGACGTATTCCGCATCCGGCCTAGGTGGACCGCATCGGTAAGCACGTGACCGTCAGGCGCTACGGCTGCTGGGCGCGCAGTGGAAGCGCACAAACTGAGAAGTTTCCTACCAATATCGGTTCAAGAACCATCCAATCCAACGCTACCGAGCCCTCGGCCCCCTGCGGATCCAGTCCGGCTCATCGCCAGGATGGTCGTCATTGGCATATTCTGCGCTAGCGGCGGCCAGCGATGGCTCGACTATCCATAGGTCATCCTGCGGATTGTAGAGGCCCGGAAGTGGGAACAGGCGGTGAATGTAGAGAAAATCTCTGACGTTCATCGTTGCTATCGGGATACGATGAGAAATCGACAATGCGGCCAGCATGGCGTCTCCGCCCAGGCGTATTCGGTCGGTCTTGATTGGCTCCCCATGCTTGTTCTTTCGCTCTTCCGTTAGAAAGAAATGCTGCATCGCCGGCGTGGCCGCCATGTGGCCGAGGAGTCGCGCGGCATTTACGTCCATTTCTGGGAAGGTGTAGCAGGTATCGAGGAATTCGGTGAACCAAGCTAGGAGCTCCAGAGCCTTGGCAGGGTTGTAGCGTTGGACGGCCCGGATGCCATATTCCGTCTCGTAGATGGTCGTCCATGGAACGACGATAGCTCCGGGTGGCAGGCTTGCAAGCCACTCCCACAACCAGCGGGGAGGCTGGGGTAGGTAGGCGTTACTCAAGATATTGGTATCCAGCATCAGCCTTTCCATCGCGGCGCCGCTTCCTTGATTGGCCACTGCAGGACAGAATTAGGCTAGGCGTCGAAAAGCTGATAAAGTATTACCGTCTGAGTCCTTGGAGTGCAGCTATGGTTTCAGAGGCGAAATGGACGAGTGAAGAGGCCGCAGGTGAATTTGTGCGTCTGCTTGAAGAGGCTCGAGTTCATGGTCCCCAGGAAATCGTGGACGATACGGGTATTTATGTGCTCAGAATTCGTGCTGATTCCACCAAGGAGGACGCTGCGCGATTTCTTCTTCGGTCTCGTCCAAAGGGCTAAATTTCGGCGCCAGTTAGGCAAGGATTCGTTAACCGTAAAGTGGTTTTCCGTTGTCCGCAGTCGTCCTCCTTTATGGTATCCGGACGCCAACACCACCTCTTCAACGAGCACATCGGCAACACGGGCGGCATGAGTGGAACCAAGCTATCTCCCTTGATTGCGGGTCGTCGGTCATGCTTGCTCCTGAAAAAAGAGGTGAGGCGATACCGGAAGGTGGGGCGCTCGTCTGCCGTTTCGTTGGCCATTACGGGAAACCCGAAAAACCGTGATGTTCACTATCCCTGTCGCGTTCGGTTGACACGGTCCGCGCTCGCGTGGGGGAATGTCTAGCAAGCGACACGGTTTCGATCAGAAGGCTTCCGTCATAGCGAGGTCTTCTCCGGCAGGAAGCCCCCTTTTAATTTGCTGAACATTTGGCAGATGACTAAAAAGCGGCGCTCGCTCGCTCAGCAAGCCGAGGCTTCGGGATAGCCAGCGTCGTGGTGTGGCCTTCGCCTTTCGAACGGCGGCGTCGCGTCGTGCTGAACTCATCGATGATGGCGATCCACTGCGAGATCTGACGCGGAGACGACATGATCCATCTCGTGAAACTACAGCTTTTCGATCTCTCCGGCGACTTTGTGTCCTGACACGCCGACCGCGACATGGATTCCGATCTGCCGACGGGAAGGGGCATCGAGATCCCGCATGGATCGCCAGGCAGCCCGGATTTACGGGATCGGGTGAAGCCTGTGCCGGAGACGTGGCACAAATCATCAATTGCATTTAAGCACTCGCCCGAAAATAATCGAACTCCATCTTTTGGGTTCCAAGCCGATTAATGCAGTCTTTAAAGCTATCACGCATCAGCGAACCGGTTTGTCACTGAACAAAAGCATTCTTCGTCGTCCGTTCCTTGGAACAATGAGGACGCGGCAGTGTTTGCCAAACACCAATTGGGAGGCCCGGTGAAGACCATGACACTCAAGGCGATCGCTTTAAACGCCACGCTAAAATCATCAGGCGGAGAACCGTCGTCGACGGACCGAATGCTGTCGCTTATCGCCGAGGCGCTAGACAAGGTCGGCGTCGCAACGGAAACGATCCAGCTCGCCGACTTCAACATGAAGCCCGGCGTCACCTCCGACGAAGGCGATGGCGACGAGTGGCCGGGCATCCGTCAGAAAATCCTCGACGCCGACATTCTCGTATTTGGTTGCCCGATCTGGATGGGGCAGCCTGACAGCATCGCAAAGCGCGTCCTTGAGCGGATGGACGCATTCTTCGATGAAACCGACGAAGCGGGGCGAATGGTCTCCTACGGCAGAGTTGCTGCGGTCGCAGTGGTCGGCAACGAGGACGGCGCTCACCACGTCTCGGCCGAACTGTATCAGGGCCTGAACGACGTCGGCTTCACACTTGCACCGAACGGAGTCGCGTACTGGGTGGGGGAGGCTATGGGCAGCACCAACTTCATCGACTTGCCGAAGGTGCCGGAATCCGTCCAGAAGACCGTCGACATGCTCGCACGAAACACGGCGCACCTAGCGCAGCTCATCAAGGACAACCCGTTTCCTGGAGAGAAGTAGCTGCACGCGGGGCGGACTGGGAACTTACACCTTCCACGAAGGTTTTTGCTTTAAGACTTTTAGATGGAGAACTCCCATGCCAGCGAAATCCAAAGCGCAACAGAAGGCAGCCGGCGCGGCCCTGTCGGCGAAGCGCGGCGACACACCCAAGAGCAAGCTTAAGGGCGCGTCGAAACAGATGGCCGACTCCATGACCGAGAAAGAACTCGACGAGATGGCCTCGACGAAACGCAAGGGCAAGCCCCAGCACGTTTCACACTGATGAACGTCGTTGCCAGCCAGACAAATGAGCATGGCTTTTCTGGTTTCGCTCTTGACTTGATCGAGGTCGCGGCCGGGCAGCTTCGAGTTCGTCACGGTGGCAGCGGGCTACCGGTTATGCTTCTGCACGGCCATCCACGAACCCATATGACCTGGGGCCGTGTCGCCGACATCCTTTCGACGTCCTTCACCGTCGTCTGTCCCGACCTCCCTGGCTTCGGACGCTCATTTATCCCTGTCGACGCGCCAGACAGCAGGCACTCCTCGAAACGCTCAAAAGCGACCGTTCTGGTCGAGATGATGGAACATCTCGGACACCGAGAATTCGCGGTCCTGGGCCACGACCGTGGTAGTCTCACAGCCTTCCGGATGACGATGGACTACCCCGAGAAGATAACGCGGCTGATCACCGTTGACGGCATTCCGATCCTTGAACATCTCGAGCGCGCCGATTGGAGATTTGCGAGGGACTGGTACCATTGGTTCTTCTTCGCTCAGCCGGAAAAACCGGAACGGGCGATCCTTGCAGATCCGTGCGGGTGGTATTCAGCATTGTCTCCCCGTCTCATGGGCGCAGCGGCTTACGACGACATGCTCGATGTCATCCATAATCCCGACGCGATCCACGGCATGATCGAGGACTACCGTGCTGGCATCCGGATCGATCACCAACACGACCTGGCTGACCGGGAAAGTGGGAGGCGGATTAAATGCCCGATGCTCTGCCTGTGGTCTACACGGGACGATTTGGAGAAAATCTACGGCGATCCTGTCGCGATCTGGCGCAACTGGGCGACAAGCGTTCGAGGCTTCGGCATTGATAGCGGTCACCACATCGCAGAGGAGAATCCAGAAGCTCTCGCCAAGGCAATACGTGAATTCCTGGCACCCTGATAGCTTAGTGGACGTACACGATCGCTCCGGCTTTGTTCGCTTTCGTTTTTACCTGCGCGTTGAACCCGTCTTCAACCTAGTCATTTCTCCCGCGCGGCTTCATGTCCAAACCTGCCGAGACCTGCTTGCCATTTCGCTTGGCGATTGCAGCTTCGTCGAGGGTACTGGCTGTGATCCTCACTTCCTGAAAACACTCGCCCTGCTCGTAGGAGACATAGTTCGTGGCTTACGGCTCTCAGCAGCCGATATGTCGGTCAACTTCAGCCAGCGCGTCGGCCTGGAGGAGGTCCATCGACTTCACAATCTGATATCGAGCGACGAACGTCTTCTGCGCCTTCCCTGTCTCCACGGACGCTCACAGAACAGACGACCCTCAAGATGACGCGGGTAGTCCTATTCAGCTCGTCCTTCGTCCAGCTCTTTACCACATGGACGTCGCCATCCTGGCCGGGCATGAACTTAAGATCAGTAATCGGTTCCGCGACCGGCTTTGCACCGATACCCAAGAAGCAACCGACGGCGATGACGGCCGAGCCGCCGGTGCCTGCGCCGTGAATCTGGTCGATCTTTTCGCGGACATCGAAAGCGCCTTTCTGTCAATCTGCGTCGATCTCTTCGAATAGCTGGACCGCCCCTAACCTTATCGGCAGCAGGCGCTAGTTTAGGACCATGCGCCGAGCCTCACTGATAGGCGGCAGCTACGAACTGTGGAGCTGACCATGTCAAGCATCAGTCAATCTGAACTTTCACGCCGCAACTTACTTATCTCCTCAGTCGCGACACTTGCGGCCACCACTGTCGCCGGCGACGCGACAGCACAATCTACAGGAGACCGCATGACCCAAGCTTCAACCCTGTCATTAAAGGTTAACGGACAGGTTCGAGACCTTGACGTCGATAATCGAACGACACTTCTCGACGCTCTGCGCGAGCATCTTCACCTGACAGGTACCAAGAAAGGGTGCGATCACGGTCAATGTGGAGCGTGCACGGTCTTGGTCGATGGACGCCGCATCAACTCGTGTCTTTCTTTGGCCGTCATGCACGACGGCGACGAAGTGACGACCATCGAAGGCTTAGGCGAGCCCGGCAGACTGCATCCCATGCAGGCTGCGTTCGTCAAGCACGATGGCTTCCAGTGCGGATACTGTACGCCTGGACAGATCTGTTCCTCCGTGGCGGTGCTCGAAGAAATCAAGGCGAACATCCCGAGCCACGTCACCGGCGACCTCAACGCAAAGACGTTACTCAGCGAGGGTGAGATCCGCGAACGCATGAGCGGCAACATCTGTCGCTGCGGAGCCTATTCCAACATCGTCGAGGCAATCGTCGAAGTCGCGGGGACAAAATCATGAAGGCCTTTACATACGAGAAGGCCTCCACGATAGAGGCTGCCGCCAAGGCAAACGTTGCGAACGCTGGCGCAAAGTTCATTGCCGGCGGTACCAATCTGCTGGACCTGATGAAGCTCGAAATTGAAACACCGACCCACTTGATTGATGTCAATGGGCTCGGCCTCGACAAGATCGAGAAGACGTCCGAGGGTGGTCTTCGGATCGGAGCGCTGGTCCGCAACACCGACCTTGCAGCAGACGCAACCGTCCGGCGCGATTACGGGCTGTTGTCGCGGGCCTTGCTGGCAGGCGCTTCCGGCCAGCTTCGTAACAAGGCGACGACCGCGGGAAATCTGCTTCAAAGGACGCGCTGTCCGTACTTCTATGACACGGCTCAACCCTGCAACAAACGGGTGCCCGGAAGCGGCTGTTCGGCTATTGGGGGCTTCAGCCGTCAGCATGCCGTAGTCGGTGTTAGCGACGCCTGCATTGCGACGCATCCAAGCGACATGGCAATTGCCATGCGGGCCCTCGATGCAGTTGTCGAAACCGTCAAGCCGGATGGGAGCCGCCGCTCGATCCAAATCGCCGATTTCCATCGCCTGCCGGGCGACACACCGCAAATCGAAACAGCCCTAGAGAAGGGCGAGATTATTGTTTCCGTCGTGCTACCGCCTCCGATCGGCGGCACGCATATCTATCGCAAGGTCCGTGACCGAGCGTCCTACGCGTTCGCCCTCGTCTCCGTCGGAGCCGTGATTCAGCCGGACGGAACGGGTCGAGTGGCAGTCGGCGGTGTCGCGCACAAACCATGGCGCGTCGAAGCCGCCGACACCGCGCTGTCCAAAGGAGCGAAAGCCGCCGCGGGAACTCTCCTTGCCGATGCCCGTCCGACCGAGCAGAACAAATTCAAGGTCGATCTCGTCGAGCGTACGCTCGGCGCAGTGATCGCCGAAGCGAGAGGCTGACCGTCATGAAGTTCGACACTCCAGCAACCACCAATCCAATCGACCAGCTCAAGGTAGTCGGCCAGCCTATCCATCGCATTGACGGCCAGCTCAAGACCACGGGCCGGGCGATGTATGCCTACGAATGGCATGATCCCAACATGCCTTACGCCTACGGCTATCCCGTAGGTTCTGCCATTGCCAAAGGGCGCATCTCGTCGATGAATGTCGACGCCGCCAAGCGTGCACCTGGCGTTCTTGCCGTGGTCACCACGCTAGACGTCGGCAAGCGGGAAAAGGGCAAATTGAATACCGCAAAACTCTTCGGTGGCGATGAGATCGTGCATTATCATCAGGCGATTGCGGTGGTTGTCGCCGAGACGTTCGAGCAGGCCCGCGCCGCCGCCGCTCTCGTGAAGGTCGACTACGCTGAAGAAGAGGGCGTCTATGATCTCGCCGATGCGAAGGACACGGCCGTGAAGCCGAAGGATGCTGGCGGAGCGCCGCCAGATACCGCTGTCGGCGATTTCGAGGGGGCGTTCAAGTCTGCCGAAGTGACGTTGGACGAGACCTATACCACCCCGGATCAGTCGCATTCGATGATGGAGCCGCATGCTTCCATCGCCGCTTGGGACGGCGACGAACTCACCGTTTGGACATCAAGCCAGATGATCGACTGGTGGCGCTCTGACCTCGCGACGACGCTTGGCGTCGACAAAGAGAAGATCCACCTCATGTCTCCCTTTATCGGCGGGGGCTTCGGAGGCAAGCTCTTTCTCCGCGCCGACGCGGTCCTTGCGGCTTTTGGAGCAAGGGCTGCTAACCGTCCCGTCAAAGTGGCACTGCCGAGGCCGTTTCTGGTCAACAACACGACGCACCGTCCGGCAACCATTCAGCGAATTCGGATCGGCGCCAGACGTGACGGCAAGATCACGGCAATCGCTCATGAGAGTTGGTCGGGCGACCAGCCCGATGGTCAGCTCGAAACGGCGGCGATGCAAACGCGGCTTCTCTATGCGGGCGAGAACCGGATGACCGCGATGAGGTTGGCAACGCTTCATCTTCCCGAAGGCAACGCCATGCGTGCGCCAGGAGAGGCGCCGGGGCTGATGGCGCTTGAGATAGCGATAGACGAAATGGCGGAAAAGCTCGGCATCGACCCCGTGCAATTTCGTATCCTAAACGACACCCAGGTTGATCCCGAAAAGCCAGACAGGCCATTTTCGCATCGCGACTTCGTCGGTTGTCTCAAGCTCGGAGCGGAGCGTTTCGGCTGGGATGGCCGAACTCGCCCCGCGTCACGTCGCGAAGGAAACTGGTTGGTCGGTATTGGGGTTGCAGCCGCTTTCCGTAACAATCTGCTGATCCCGTCGGGTGCGCGGGTCCGCCTTGACAACGAAGGCGTCGTTACCGTCGAGACTGACATGACGGATATTGGAACGGGCAGCTATACGATTATCGCGCAGACCGCGGCAGAGATGATGGGACTGCCGATCGACAAGGTCGCTGTCCAGCTCGGAGATTCCCGCTTTCCCGTATCGGCGGGCTCTGGTGGCCAGTTCGGCGCCAACTGCTCGACGACGGGCGTCTATGCCGCCTGCGTCAAGCTCCGCGAAGCTATTGTGCAGAAACTCGGTTTCAATGAGCAGGACGTCGTCTTCGAAGATGGTCAGGTTCGTTCAGGCACGCGCTCGGTTCCTCTTGCCGAAGTGGCAGGCGCCCAAGGACTTGTGGCCGAGGACAAGGTCGAATGGGAGAAGCTTTCCGACAGCCATCAGCAGTCGACCTTCGGCGCGCACTTCGTCGAGGTCGGCGTCGATGTGGCGACCGGTGAAACCCGTATTCGCCGCATGCTCGCGGTATGCGCGGCCGGGCGGATCCTCAACCCGATCACAGCCCGAAGCCAGGTGATCGGTGCCATGACGATGGGAGCGGGGCTCGCGCTCACCGAAGAGCTCGCCGTCGACAGCCGCCGTGGCTTCTTCGTCAACCACGACCTTGCCGGATACGAGGTGCCGGTGCACGCCGACATTCCGCATCAGGAGGTCGTCTTCATGGACGAGACCGATCCCATTTCCTCGCCGATGAAAGCAAAGGGGATTGGCGAGTTAGGATTGTGTGGAGTCTCGGCGGCGATTGCCAACGCGATTCATAACGCAACTGGCATCCGTCTTCGGAACTATCCAATGACCCTCGACAAGCTCATCAGTGGGCTTCCAGAGGTCGCATGATGGTTTTAACAGGACAAGACGCATGAACCTGATGCTGAACACGATGGAGCTGAATGTGCCGAAGCGGTCGTCCACCAGCGACGACCCTTTGGACATTCTGCAGTTCGCAATCGCTTCCTTCAAGAACGGCGGGGCGACGCTCGCAACCCTTGTCGATATCCGCGGCGGCGCGGCCCGCGCCCTTGGTTCACATCTCGCCATCGCGGCCGATGGCAGCTTCTTAGGCTACGTCTCCGGCGGATGCGTCGAGGCGGCGGTCGCTTCTGAGGCGCTGCTGGCTCTGGAGGCGGGCCGTGATCGAACCGTTCACTTCGGCGACGGCTCGCCCTTTTTCGATGTCGTCCTTCCTTGTGGAGGCGGCATCACGATCGCCATTCATGTCCTGCGCGACGTCGACGTCGAGAATTTGGAAGCCGTCGTCACCGCGGTGCGGGAGCGTCGGACGGCCGGGCTTTCATATTCACCGACCCAGGAGGCCATCAATAGCATCGCGCCGCCTTTGCGATGCGGGTGGGGAAACGGGAGCTTCGAAACGGTCTACCGGCCGCGGATACGCGTCGTGATTTCGGGGCAGTCTTCCGAGGCGGTCGCGCTGGAACGGATTGCCGAAGCGGCCAGACATGACGTCGTAGTCCTGGGAGCATCTGGCGGCGATCTCACCCCTTCAATTCTTGATCAGCATACGGCGGTGGTACTGTTGCATCACGACTTGGACGCCGAAGAGCGAACCCTTGGCATGGCGTTGCAATCGAGTGCGTTCTACATAGGCGCGCTCGGCAGCACGCGCACGCATCGAAGTCGCGTCGAGCGTCTGAGACATGCGGGAATTGTCGACGGCCAGATAGACCGCATAAAGGCGCCGATCGGGATGTTCGGGCCGGCCAAGGATTCGACGTCGCTAGCCCTGTCGATACTGGCCGACGTCGCAGCCTCAAGACTTGCCGCCTATGCATGATGTCGCGGCCAATGGTTCAACACCCATCATCGCCGCGGTTGTTCTTGCTGCGGGAAGTTCGACCCGCAGCGGAAACGCGCATAAGCTCCTTGCAAAATTCGATGGCGTTTCAATGGTTCGCTGGTCGACGGTTGCCGCCGTCGGATCGGGATGCAATCCGGTGTTCGTCGTCATCGGTCACGGCGCCGAGCAGGTCCACGAAGAGGTGGCCGACCTGCCCGTACGCGTCGTACGAAATCCTTTCTACGCGTCGGGAATGTCGACTTCGATCGTCGCCGGGGTGCGAGAGGCGATCGGCGTCAAAGCTTCGGGTCTGATGATCTGTCTAGCCGACATGCCCCGCCTGACGAGAGATCATCTCACTGGTCTTGCGAAGGCGTTCGTAGATGCTGGAGGCGAGATGCTCATTCGGGCTGCGGACAATGGCGTTCCCGGTCACCCGATCATCTTTCCTCGGCACGTGTTCCACGATCTGCTGGCTTTGACGGGCGACGTTGGTGGTCGTGAGATCGTCGAACGCTACCGGTCAATCGTCAGGCACGTGGAGATCGGCAACGCCTCGCGAAGCGATTTCGACACTTTGGAAAATCTCAGGGCGGCTGGTTGGTGTGTTTCAACATGCTCTGAGCGATGAAAGGAGTTCCTGGAGGCCCCCTCACGGAATAAACTCCACCTGCAAAGATCCGGATCGCATTAGAAGCGAGGCGCCACTATCCACACTTCGACGCCGCAGTCCCCCTGTCGCCGAAACCGATCGAGGGCGCCGCGCCTTACCAAGAAAGCAGGAAGCCCTTTTGACGCCGATGGCCTAGGGGAAATCGCTTCCCAGCAAGTTTTTTCGAAGGGAACAAGCGGGGGGTGGCGACGGTTACCTTTATCGAAGAGGAGAACTCGAAATGGGAATGAACAACCCAAAGGACGGCACTCCCGGAACGACTGACCAATCGCCGCGATGGGAAGGCCCGCAGGAGAGCAGGCCGCCGGGATACATGCCGGCGAGCGACGATCCGGACAAGGCGAAGGATGCCAATGGCGAAAGCAATCGCGATCCTGAGGTCATGAAGGTTTCAGACGGCCTCAAGCAGAAGGGCGAGTGAAATGTCCGATGTCGAAAAGGATGCCAAGGGGCAGTTTGCCAAGTCCGTCGCCGACAGAAAGTCGACGGGCGTCCATAGTGCCAAACCAACGGTGATCACCGGCTCCGAGGACGCGACCGTGCATAAAGCGCCGCCGGGGCAGAAGCCCGCCAAGGACTGGGACGTCAACTTCGATCCGGCGGACGAGAACGAAGGGCGGATGCGCTAGAAGATATCGCACCGGCGCGAAGCCGCGCTGACCGCGCGGCCAGCTTTGCGAAAGACTGGACATCGGTACGGTCGCCGCCGTTGTCTTAAAACAACGAGACCCTATTTCTTGTCGATGAATGAGAGCCTAGAGGCGCCCGGCGCAGGTTATGAGATCTCCGATCCGAGAGAGGCGGGCGTCGCCCAGTTCGGGGCGCTGTGCGTCCGAGGATCGCCTCTCGCCGCGCCGGAAGTCCTGCTTATCACAACCCGCGAGACCAAGCGCTGGACGATCCCCAAGGGCTGGCCGATCAAGGGAAGGAAGCCCTATCAAGTTGCGGAGCAGGAAGCTTGGGAAGAGGCCGGGGTGATAGGCCGGGCCCACAAGCGACCAATTGGCAACTACGACTACATCAAGAAGCTCGACAGCGGAGAGCAGGTGCGGGCGACGGTCGAGGTGCATGTTCTTGACGTGAGGAGGTCGAAAAGGAAGTTCCCGGAACATCGCGAGCGCGACCTCGCGTGGGTTGCAGTCGAAGAGGCGGCCCGGCTAGTCGCCGAGCCGGGGCTCGAGAAGCTTATCCGCCGGTTTGGCGAGGCCTCCTCTAACTAGCCTAGAGTATGCCCGATGCGCTCAATGTGGTGGTCGTCAGCGGGAATGCCGTTCTCAACCCCAGCGATCTCAACCTCGGTAAAGCCAGTTGCGCTCGCAAGGTCTTCTAGGCTGTAACCTTTCGCGATGCGCGCGTCGCGTAGGCGTGCGCCAACCTTTTCAAGTTGGCCCGCCGAAAAGTTTCCAATTCCAATGTGATCCAATGCTGTTTTCCGCCGCCAGCCGTAGATTGCGAAGTCGCTCGCTCTTGTCTTCGTAAAGCGGACTCTTTCCCCGAAGGGTCGATCGCGATCTTGTTCGTGGATGCGAAGATCGACGCGCTGTTGCACGGTCAGGGTCTTCTGGGCCTGCTTAACATCAATTTTCCTTGAGAGTTCCTGCTTATAAGTGAGCCTAGTCAACAGTTTGAAGGCTCTTGTCCACTAGCGTACAGCCGACTTGGCCACCTTCAGCCCGGCACCCATCAGAGCGACGATGACCACCAGTTCGGCCAAATGTTCAGCCCATGCGATGTTTTCCAAAGGGTTGAACCAGGGTAGAGATGTGAGCGGCGACCAGGCCAAAAGCATGCCTATCACGATGCAGCATATCGGAAGTGAGAGTGGCATGCGCTTTGGGGGCAAGCTGCAGCCACGTCGTCAGCAGTACGATAGCGCCAAAAATGAAGAAAAGTGACGATTTAGGTGTCCAATCCTCTCTCCGTGGAAGAAACGAAGGGCCTGCAGCGTTTCAAATGCTCCGCTAGGTTTTGGGTTCCGGTTAAGCGACTGACGATAATTTGCGCCGTTGACTTATGACCGCCAAGTCTATCGTCGAGGCGCGGGGATGGCGGCAGGAGCGCTTCAAGCTGTGTGGATCCCGTAGTCGAAATCGCCGGTTCGCCCAACTGAAACAGATTGATCGGATTTCTCGTGTTTGTCGGATTATTTGCGAATTCACCGGGGGGCGGGGCCGCGGGTGCTGCACGATTGACGAGCCAGCGACCGGCCCTATGTTCAGTGCTGGGGAGGAACTCCCATGGACGCGGCTCACCTGTATGACGAGAGGGATATCCGTACGATTTCGGATGCGGTCCAGACTTGGTACCGCTACTACGAGGTCTCGCCCGACGAAAAGGTTTCCAAAACTCTCTGCACCGCCGCAATCCGTTTTTTCAACGACGGCTATCAGTCTTCAGACGACATCTCGACGCTGCTCATCGGCACCTACGTAGGAAGATGGGCAACGCGCGTCAACGCGCCAACATCCGATAGCTCCCATTAACATGCGATGACGAGCCGCGGATCACGCTGGATAAGCGAAGCCTGCGAACAGCTTAGAACGACAGCGTTGTCGACGGCGCACGGAACTTTGCCTGCAGCCCTGCGCTGCCGAAGTCGAGCCCGACGTCGCGATTACCGTTTACTCCCATCTCAATCAGTTTCGAGCCGAACCCTTTGCGCAACGGCGATGTAGCCGGCGGGCCGCCGGTCTCCCGCCAAGTGAACTCGAATACTCCGTCTTCGAGAGTCCATCGGATGACAACCGCCCCGTTCGTCACGGACAGAGCGCCGTACTTCAACGCGTTGGTGGCCATCTCATGAATGAGAAGAGACAGCGACATCGAAGTTTTAGATCCGAGGACGACGTCGGGCCCGTCGATGTCAAAGCGGTCGGGGAAAGTTTGAGTCAGCAGCACGCCCTCTAGTAAAGCTTGAAGGTGCGTCGATTGCCAGCTTGTCTGAAGTAGGACGTCGTGGGCTCGCCCTAAGGCGACAATGCGTTCCTGGAAAGTCGATGCAACATCGCGATCGACCCCGCGGAGAGACTGGGATGCGATAGCTTGTACCACCGCAAAACTGTTCTTAACCCGGTGTGCCATCTCTTCAAGAAGGAGTTGCTTCTGCTCCTCTTGGAGTCGCTTGCCTGTCTGATCACGAAGGATCTTCACGTAGCCCTGCAACGAACCGTCTTCGGCCGTTAGTGGCATAAGCTCTCCGTTCGCCCAGAACCGCTCGCCGCTCTTTCGCAGGTGCCATCGCTCGTCCAAACCGCGGCCATTGGAGCGCGCCGACCGAATTTCTAACTCCGGTATCCTTGCTTCTCGATCCTCGGGAGTAAAAAAGAAAGAGACGTCTTGTCCCAAAGCTTCCGATCGCTCCCAACCTAGAACGCGCGTAGCCCCCTCGTTCCAGTCTGTGATCAGGCCGGCGCGGTCCATGACGATGATTGCGTAGTCGGTCGCACTGTCGAAAACCGCCTTATAGCGGGCCTTTTCGTCCGACTCCGATCGCCGCGCAGTAGCTTCGGAGGCCGCGACACGCCGCAGCTCGAGTTGCGTCATCACCTGCGAAGCCAGAACGCGGAGTGTCCTTTGCTGGAGCTCGTTCAGTTCCCGCGGTTCGTAATCCAGCACGCAGACCGTCCCGAGCGGCAGCCCTGATGGAGACTTGAGAATGGCCCCAGCATAGAACCTGAGATGCGGCTCTCCCGTTACGAGGGGGTTGCAGTCGAAACGCTTGTCCTTCGTCGCGTCAGGGACCATCAGGAAATCGTTCTCCAGAATCGCCTTCGCACAAAAAGAACTGTCGAACGGTGTTTCGCGGACACCCAAACCGACTTCGGCCTTGAAGAACTGACGACGATCGCCAATCAGGTTCACGACAGCGATAGGCGTGCCACAGATGTCTGACGCAAGCTGCGCGATTTCGTCAAAATCCTTCTCGCGCGCAGTGTCAAGAACCGCATAATCCTCGAGAACCCGCAGACGGCGAAGCTCTCGTGCATTTCCGTTATCATTCATAAAGCGTGGCCCATTGACCCGAGGGCCGTTCCAAGAGTTTCGGACCATATCACTCAAGTTAGCTTTTCAGCAACGGCCTGAGAGCCGTGTTGATGCGACAAAGGTGCTTCGCTCGCTGGATCTGTTATATTGTAGGTAGGAACGCTCAGCAAGGAACCGCGACAATATCGGCCGCCCTCTCGCGTTAACCCTGAACCACCAGCCTTCGGCCAACGGTTCAATCTCTACGAGGCCCTTTTGCCTCGCGATGATGCTGTCTTGAGGCCAAGCCCCCGCAGGGTCCCCGACGAGGTCGATCAGTTCAAGGATCGTAACAGCCTAACGTGAGACGCGACGACGTAAGCGGTTGACAAAGCTGGTATTGCCGGGCGATCCCAGCCTACGTCGCGCGTCACGAAGGAAATGCCCCCGATCCGGATCATTACGTGTTCGTCATCGGCTCTTTTTGAAGCGGAAAATATTCATGCTAAACCACCAACTTAAAATCGGGGGCGGTGAGGGGGCACTTTTATAGCCCATTCACTATATTGAAATTGGAACGGTCGCCCAGAGTTTTCCCTCGTTATCTCGAATTTCAAAGATTCTCCGGTTCGCCTCGCTGCCACTGCCTGCCGCCCGGTACATCTGCGCGCAAACCAGCGCTTCGGTGATGGCCTCTCCGACGTCTAGCAACAGGATCCCCTCTCGATCGGCGATGATTTCGTCGCCCTGCCGGACATGTAAGTAGAACCGCCTGAGCGTCGGGTCGAGCACTGGTTCCTCCTCAAAAAGACGGCAATCGAAGTCGCAGGCTGTGTGTGCAGCAGGCATTTGAAGAGAGGTCCTGATAGCTACGAGCTGTCAGGGCCTCTATCGCTGAGCGATCAGTTATTGTGTGCCGCACAGGCTTCGTCTTCGGGCGTAGCATTGCTCTTGCCGCCCTGGGTCTGGAGTTTGCCTGTTCCGGCACTGCTCGCCGGATCCTTGCACTTTTCTTTATCCATGGCGCCTTTGGCTTTGTTAGAAGTGTTTTTAGCCATGGGCTTTTTCATGTCCTTCGCCATGGGTTTCGTGGCGTCGGCGTTGGCACCTCCACCAGTATCTGTTTGATTCTTGTCCATCGTCGATCCAGCGGGAGCCGGGTTGGATTGGCCGTAGGCGGAAGTTGCCGTCGCGATGGCGAGCACGGACGCAGCGAAAAATTTCATGCGCATTTGTTATCTCCTCGATGTACTTTTTCTCGTCACCAGGACCAACTTGGAAATAACTCCCTTGTTCCAGTCCCTTCGTCGCCCATTTCCCAAAATGGGCGTCCGCCGACACTTAGCAAAGGAAAGCGGCAAGCATCGTGTGCTTCTCTGTCAGGGCGGTCCCGCAGGTCTGCCAAGAGACCGGCGCAGGCGAGATCATCCATTTTTCCTGACGATGCTGATCGCTCCGCTTACTTCCAGGATGGCGAACTTGATGTCCTTCACGGACTCGATCCCTTCCTGGCTTCGCGCCGCTTCCATCACGTCCTCCCGGTCGAGCCGGCAGCCTCGAAGCGCGTTGATGTCGTAGACGCCATCGATGACGAGAATGGTCGGGACGCCGTCGATCACATGAGCCGCTCGAGGCCACCATCGTTTCAGGTAGGAAAGCGCGATGTCGGTCGTGAACAGCGTCAAAATGAGAAGTACCGCGTTGGTGATCGAGAAGTCGTCGCCCAGCATCGCTTGTTGCGTCGTTTCCGAGATTACAAGGACAATCACCAGATCGAAAGGTGTCATCTGTGCCAGCGTGCGACGACCGGAAAGCCGTATTATGACGAGGAGGGTGAAATAGATTGCTAACCCGCGAATGACGGCGTCCATCGTTTCTCCTAAGGCAAAACTAGGGTCGATTGCTCGGTTACGTCGTCGTCAATACCGATAAGGAAACGTCGGCGTCCAGGCTCCTGGGTCTGCAGCCGAAAGACGACCGTCGCAGAAGCGCTTGGATCTGCTCCGAATATATATCCAATGAGGCCGCCCTTTCTGGTCGTTCCCTTCTGCGGCGGGTCCGCGCCGTCGATGGAAAATGTCTCGAAAAACCGCGCGTCGACAAATACCATCCGATCTCCGCCGCTGGCCGAAAAACTCACGCGCATCTCGTCCGGAGCGTTCCAGCGCGAGATGGCCGGCAGCTCGATGTGCCCGCCCGAAAATTCGACGGTCTTCCTCGAAAACACGCCCCCTCGACCTAGAAGACCCAGCAGGCAGGCGCCGAGTATCAAACCGAACGCAATCCACGCGACACGTTGTGCAATCCAGAACCGACGTTGAAACGAACCGCGGTCCTCGACTCCTTCCGGTAGTGCCGGACGCGTGGCTGTCCTTCGCCCCTTGTCAGACGGCATCAGATAGGCCCGGAGAACGTGTCGCAGGCCGAGAGTTGACCACTATCGAATCCCTGCTTGAACCATTTCACTCGCTGCGCTGACGTTCCATGGTTGAAGCTATCCGGGACGACATATCCCTGTGTTCGCTTTTGCAGCGTGTCGTCGCCGATCTGCTGAGCGGCGTTCAATGCTTCCTCCAGATCGCCTGCGTCCAGGATGCCCTTCTGCTGTGTGAACTTTCCCCAGATGCCGGCGAAGCAATCTGCCTGAAGTTCGACGCGGATAGACATTTTGTTGGCCTGCGCCTGATCCATTCGCTGCCTGGCTTCGTTGAATTTTGGGAGGATGCCAAGCTGATTCTGCACATGGTGTCCGACCTCGTGCGCGACGACGTAAGCCTCGGCAAAATCACCGCTTGCACCAAAGCGATTGCTGAGCTCGTCAAAGAACGCGGTATCGAGATAGACCTTCTGGTCTTCTGGGCAGTAGAACGGTCCTGACGCTGCCGAGGCTGCACCGCACGCGGATCTCGTCTGCCCACGGAACAGTACAAGCGTCGGATCTTTGTACGCGCGGCCCTCCGATTGGAAGATGCCTTCCCAGGTATCCTCGGTCTCCGCGAGCACGGTCTTCACGAAGGCCGTCATCTCGTTGCTAGATCCGTTTTGGCTGCTGGGCAAGGAATGCTGCTCACTCTGTTCGTAGCCGGAGCCGTCGCTTGTTCCGCTGTCCAGGACCTGCATCAGGTCGATGCCCATCGCCTTGAACACCAGATAGATCACTACCAGAAAGACGATCGTGCCGATGCTCATGCCGCCGCCGCGACGACCTATCGGAAGACCGAACCCGCCGCGCCCACCGAAGGTACCACCGCCCAGCCCGCCACGTTCATTTTGGCGATCCTCGACGTTTTGCGACTGCCTTCTTCCTTGCCATTCCATACTGCGCTCCATTGTTTCTTTTCAGGCAGGGCGAAACACGTGGCGACGTCGCTTGTTCCAGCGAGGGTCGCGGACCCTGCACAAGGTTGGGCGCGGATTACTCCGCGCCCTAAATCTTTACTGGATAGGCGGCGACGCTTTGCCGAGCTTCACAGACGGCTCGCGTCCCCAGACCCTGAGCTTCCCAATTTCATCGACAAACGCGCTGATATCCTTCGCGCTCGCCAAGGGGATCGTTCCTTCGTCCAGCGCGACAGATATTCCTGCCTTGTCGAGGAGGGGGAGCGCCGACTGATCGAATCCGATGAACTTGCAGTGCTGAAAAGCGTCCGCCACGAAGTCGCGAGCCGTCGCCTCCTTCACCAGATCTTCGACGGCCTGATGAGACGTCAGGAGCGCAACCGCGTCGAAAAGGACCGATGGTCCCCCGTCGATCATGTGATGAGCCTCGATCCAGCTTCCATCATCAGCAGTGACGCCGCCAACTTTGGGAGCGATGATCTCCAACGACGCCTTCGCTTTGGTGATCGCCGCGCCCAAGGCCTTCAACAGCTTTGCGTCGACCCCGTCGGTGACGAGAATCCCAAGCTTGCGCCCTTCGAACCGCTTAGGACCGCGCTCGACGATGCTCAGGGTCGGCGAAGGTTCGAGGTCTTGGCGTGTCGGCATGGCCGCATCGGCCGGTTTTGGCATCGATTGGAAACCGAGTTTCTGCGCGACTGTGGTGGCGAGCGTTTCATCGATGTTCAAAAGGTGCGAGACCATCCTTTCGCGAATCGCCGAAGTTTCGACTTTGCTGAGTTCGAACGTCAGGGCCATGGCAATGTGCCGTTGCTCTGCACCAGTTTGACTGACGTAAAACTGCCGCGCCTGGCTGTAGTGATCGGCGAAGCTCTCCGGACGTAGTCGAACCTTCGTACCCTGTTCCTCAGCCGGGAAGTGGCGATAGCCGGCAGACGGCGACTCTCTCGGCCCGACCCCGAAGGAGTTGGGCTGATAGTTGACACGCCCAGCCGGATTGCGCATCGCCATGTGTCCGTCCTGCTGGAAATGGTGGAAGGGACACTTTGGTGCGTTAATTGGCAGGTGAGTGAAGTTCGGTCCGCCCAGTCGCTTGAGCTGAGTATCAAGGTACGAGAAGTTACGGCCCTGCAGCAGCGGATCGTTGCTGAAGTCGATGCCAGGAGGCACGTTCTGCGTCATGAACGCGACCTGCTCTGTCTCCGCGAAGAAGTTGTCCGGCATCCGGTCTAGGACCAACCGTCCGATAGGACGCACAGGAAGGATCTCCTCGGGAATGATCTTTGTCGGATCGAGAACGTCAAAATCAAAGCTATCTGCGAAGTCTTGGTCGAAGAGCTGGACTGCAAGCTCCCATTCCGGAAAGTTGCCCGCCTGGATCGACTGCCACAGATCGCGGCGGTGGTAATCTGGATCCGCGCCATTGATCTTCACGGCCTCGTTCCACGCTACGGACTGCAGCCCGAGCTTCGGCTTCCAGTGAAACTTGACGAATGTCGATCGGTCTTCGGCATTGACAAACCGGAAGGTATGAACGCCGAAACCTTCCATGAAGCGGAACGAACGCGGGATCGCCCGGTCGGACATGATCCACATGATCATGTGCATACTTTCGGGGGTCAGGCTGATGAAATCCCAAAAATTGTCGTGTGCAGATTGAGCTTGCGGGAAGCCACGGTCAGGCTCCGGCTTGACCGCGTGGACCATGTCCGGAAAGCGGATGGCGTCCTGGATGAAAAACACGGGGATGTTGTTCCCCACCAAGTCCCAGTTGCCTTCCTTGGTGTACATCTTGACGGCGAAACCGCGCACGTCGCGGGCAAGATCAAAGGATCCCTTGCTGCCGGCGACCGTCGAGAAGCGCACAAAGACCGGAGTCTTTTCGCCAGCGCGCTGGAAGACGTCCGCGCGGGTGATGTCGGACAAGGATTCGTAGGTCTCGAAGAAGCCGTGCGCGCCGTAACCGCGAGCGTGGACGACACGCTCGGGAATTCGTTCGTGATCGAAGTGGAAGATCTTTTCGCGGAAATGGAAGTCGTCGATCAACGCCGGGCCGCGCGCTCCGACGCGCAGCATGTTTTGGTCGTCGCTGACGGGGCCGCCTTGCGCTGTGGTCAGCACTTCGTGCCCGTCCTCCGCGACCTGATGGAGTTCGCCGCCGGCGCCGCGGTGAAGCTGTTGATCGTGGATGGTTACGCTGCTCGCATCCGAGCTGGCGGATGAGCTTTTTGTGCTACGTTTGGCCATTGACCTTCCCCTTCGTTAAAATGAAAGAAGGCCGGCTCCAAGGACGGCCTTCGGTCGAGATGATGAAAGTCAGGCTGCTGTGCCTGCGCCCTTGGCGTTAGCTTGGGTTTTCGCGAGCTCCGTCAGCTTCTTGTCGGTCGCTGCCTCCTCTGCCAGGGTTGCCTGGAGCAGAGGAACAGCGTCTTTCAGACCAAGCTGTTCCGCCCATGCGATCAGCGTGCCATATCGAGCAATCTCGTAGTGCTCGACTGCTTGCGCCGACGAAATTAGACCTGCGTCGAGAGCCGGGGAACCCTTGAATTCTTCCATGATTTCCTCGCCTTCAGCGATGATGCCCTGGATTGCTTCGCAGGTCTTGCCGCGGGCCGACTTGCCGAGAATTTCGAATACCTGCTCCAGACGTTCGATCTGGCCCTGGGTCTCGTCGCGATGGTGCAGGAACCCTGCCTTGCCTTCTTCCGACTGGGCCGCACGCGCCATCTTAGGAAGAGCCTTCAGGATTTGCTTCTCCGCGAAGTAGATGTCTTTGAGGGTGTCGAGGAAAAGGTCGTCGAGAGTTTTAATGCTAGCCATTGGTAGGTCTCCTTTGGGTTACGCTTATGAAGGTCGATCAATCGAGCAGATCGGCGGGCACCTTGCCCCCGTTCTCCGAAAGCTTCTTCATCAAGGCCTTGTGCAGGAAGATGTTCATCTTGGCGCTGTCGTGGGCGTCACCCGTAAAACCGAGCTCCTGGGCAAGTTCCTTGCGCTCTTCGAGACTTGCGTCCATTCCGAGCGCCTTCATGAGGTCGACGATCGAGTGCCGCCAGTCCAGCTTCTGCCCCGATTTCTTCACCGCATCGTTGAGGATCGGCTCGATATCGACACTCGAATGCGATGCGGTTCCAGGCGATGTGGTCGTGGCGTTCTGCGACGGAGCGGGCGAAGCCATTTGTCCGGCCGAGGGTGCCGTGCTCGGTGCGGGGCTTGCTGCAGGCGAAGAAGGTGCCGACTGCGCTGGCGACGTAGCGCCGCCGGTCGATTGGGCTTCGCCGCCGGCCGATGACTGCTGGACGCTGGCAGCATGTGCCTCGCCGAAGATTGCGTGCTTGATGCGGTCGAAAATGCTCATTGAAAACTCTCCTTCAGATGTGTTTAGCGGGTGACGTAAATATCCTGATCGCGAACGACGTGCGTGGTGCCCACGGCGCCGCCGATCCAGGCTGCAATGCCTCCAACGGCTAGCGCGATAAAGGCGAGGATCGCGCCCGCTGAGAATGCCGTCGCCGCCACTTGGGCTGCCTCCGTTGCCTGCTGCTTCGCCTGTGCAATGGCGTCCTTGTACTGCTGTTCATATTGGGCCACCTGCTGCTTGGCCTGATCCACAGGAATGTTCTGTGCCTTGGCGATAGCATCGGCGGCGCGGTTGCGGGCTTCTTCCGCCTTGGCTTCGTCGCCTGTAAGAGCAGCTCGCACGGACGCTACCGCGGCATCGCGCAGGGCAGCCGGATCGTTGCCGCCGCTGGCATCGCGAACATTGCGCTCGATGCTCGCCATTGGATCCGTGGCGGTCGCGAGGGCAGGGGCGGCAGTCGTGGCTGCAGTCGCAACCGTGGAGCCTGCGCTGGAAACGATACCACCGAGACCGGAGAACACGCCGCCGACAAGCGCGCCAACCGATGTCGTCAACAGGTAGATGACGACAAGTGTCGTGACAGCCCAGGAAGCCACGCCGTGGAGCGCGCCCGTCGATCGGACCGGGCGACCAGACAGCCGGCTTGAGATGTAGCCGCCGACAAACGAAGCAATCAGGCCACTCACGACGAACCAGACGGCAGTGCTGACGGACAGCGTTGTGGCCGATGGGTTGTCACTTGAAGCGGGATCGATGACTGCGGCGCCGATGCCGGCTCCAAGCAGATTCAGTATAAGCTGCACGACGAGTGCGACTGCCACGCCTGCGAAAATGGCCCCCCACGACACCTTGTTGAAGGCCGCGTTGAGGTACGGGTTGTCGTCGCGCGTGTGGACGTGGGCGACTGTTGAAACTGGCTCGGTCACTGATTATCCCTCCTTGATCACGGGTTCGTGAATGAGCGGATAACCTTCATGTCGTCGTTTTGTTCCAACCCCCTGAACGCGCAACAAAAGAAGAGTTGGACAACGATACTAACGCCCGACGACGGAGCATATCCGGCCATGGTTGAGCGTTTTGCAAACCGTCAGGATGAGACGGTCACGCACCGATGGTCTTCCGCCAAATCGCGTGCTATCGATCTCCGATCGGAGGGATTCCCATGAGGCTGAAGCTCGTGGCAGTGGCCGTTGCCGCGCTTGCGCCGGTGGTCGCCATGCTGGGTTACAACGAGTACGCGATCCGTCAGGAGCGCGCCGAGGAGGTGCGCGCCAATGCGGCTCAGGCCGCCCGGCAGGCTTCGTCGGAAGTCGAACGCATCGTCGAGGGTTTGCGGTCGCTGCTCGTAGCTGTGAGCTCAATGCCCTCCGTTCGACATCTCGTCGTTCCGGTCTGCAATGAAGCCCTGACATCGCTAGCATCCAGCGTTCCCAATATACGGACGCTTTTCGTCCTGCGGCCTGACGGTACGCCAGTTTGCGGGAGCGCGGCGATGCCAGCGGGGGCGGATTTCGCCGACCGGGACTATTTCAAGGAGGCCGTCGCCTCTAAGGGCTTCGTTGTCGGCCGCTACACGAAGAGCCGCATCTCCGGGAACCCCGTATTGCCGCTCGCGTTCCCGATCGTCGAGGGCGGCGCGGTCACTGCCGTCGTCGTCAGCGGAATCCGGCTTGACTGGCTTCAGACCCGTATCACCGAGCGCGGCGTCGCGCAGGGCAACGCGGTCACTCTTGCGGATCGGGACGGCACTATCGTGGCGCGAGTCCCGCTGCCCGAACGATTCGTTGGAACTGTCATCCCGGAAGACTACCAGAAGCTCGTTCATGCCGATGCGCCGGGCGTCGTAGAGGTGAGAAGTCAGGACGGCACTGACCGCGTCCTCGGATATCGACCGATTTCCCTGCCGAGTAGTCCCTTGTACGTGAGCGCAGGCTTTTCGATGGCGGAAGCGTTCGCGCCGATCAACCGCGCTACAATCACGAACGTCGTCGGCATTGCGGTCGGAGCCCTCGTCTCCTTGATACTCGCGATGTTCATCGGCCGCCAGTTTTTGCTAGTGCCAATTTCGCGCATCTCGGCCGTCATGGAGAATTGGCGGGATGGCAAGACCAAAGCGCGCACAATGATGAGGCCCACCGACGAACTTCACGCTGTCGGCGCCTCGCTCGACAGCCTCCTCGACGAACTGGACTGCCGGCGCGTGCAGAACGAAAAGGCGGAGGAGGATCGGAACCTCTTGGTGCGCGAGCTTGCTCACCGTGTGAAGAACGGATTTGCTCTCGTTCAGGCGATGGCTCGCCAGAGTTTCGCAAAGTCCGACCGGAAGCGATACGAATCCTTTTCAGACCGGCTGCGGGCCCTCGCAAGCACGTATGATCTCATCCTTTCCAAGGAGGGCGCAGCGGCGCCAATCCGCGAGGTCTTGGCGGCTGCACTGCAAGCACATTCCCAGGATACCGGTCGCATCTCGATGGAAGGTCCCGAAGTCGTTGTGCCCGCAGACTTGACAATGCCTTTGTCGCTGGTTGTTCACGAGTTGGCGACTAATGCGACGAAGTACGGGAGTCTCGGGGCGGAGCACGGGAGGGTATCACTACGATGGACAAACGGCGACCGTATAAATCTTACGTGGAAGGAGTCGCTCGGCCCCCCGGTGACCGCGCCTCTTCGAAAAGGCTTCGGCTCAACACTCATCGAAAAGGCTTTTCCTGGCAAGGCTCACGCCGCCACGGAGGTCGATTTCGCGAGCGACGGCCTGCGCTTTCAAATTAGTTTCGATCTCACGGAACCGTGAGCATCTATCGGAGTTACTCGGGATCCTGGAAATTCCGGAAAATTGGCATGCCCGCGAAAATACTTATCGTCGAAGACGAAGCGCTCCTGCGTATGCTAGCCGTCGATCTTGTCGAGGAAGCTGGGTTCCTGGCGCTCGAGGCCGCAAATTCGACTGAGGCGATCCTGCTCCTTGAAACTGATGCTGACATCCGCATTGTGATGACTGACATCGATATGCCGGGAGGCGTGGACGGGCTTAAGCTGGCCGCTATCGTTCGCGACCGTTGGCCACCAATATCGATCATCGTGGTGTCTGGGAAGCAGCGTCCGACCGCAAGCGAATTGCCGGCAGGCGGCATATTCTTTTCAAAACCGTTTGACGTGCGGAAGATGGCGCAGCAGTTTCACACAATGGCTGCCTGATCTATGTGTACGAAAGCGAGACCCTTCGTGCCCGCCGTCCTCCTGGTGATCGTTCTCGGGTCCGTTCTTTTGCTATTCGGAGACGTGGCAGGTCGTCATCAACACCAGCACGACCATCATCTTTTCCTGACGGGTTCGACTTGAGCAAGACGCTGGCGCAAAAAGCCGAGTGCGTGGAGGACGTCGCCGGTGAAAAGGCGGAAAAGCCGCTCGCGAGATCAGACCCCGGCCTGACGCTCTACAGCAAGCCGCGAAAGCTCGTCTGCTTCGAGCCGTTCGATCCCGATCATGTGGTCGCCGGCTTCGCTCGAGCGAATTAGCTCGTCGACCTTAACCTGCAAAGCCGCCATGTCACGGTTTTGCGATTGCTGCATGATCAGAAGGACAAAAAGTGCCGTCATTGTGCCGATGATGTTCGAAAGCAAAAACCATTCGGTTGGCAGACCGAGCGCTACTCCGAATGTGCACCAGATCAATGCGATGGCGAAGGTCGCTGCCACTGTGACCCGGTGCCCTGCGAACCGGGCGACAGTTTGAGAGATGGTAAGCATTGACGGCTCCATCCGCGTGAAATGCTCGAAAGCCGAGCTGGTTCCAAAGATCAGTTGCTTGGTCGTCGGATAGGCTGCGCTCTGTTGTCTTGCACAGATGCTTATGCTGCGAGACACATGTTCAGCCCTTGGACATATACGGCAACCGTCCAAAGGGGGGTGAGGCCCTGAAGGCAAGGAAAGCGACAGCAATCTATTTCAAGCAGGCGCAGGAAACCGTGGAGAAGCTGCGAGAAGCAAGGAGCAAAAATCTCACGTATTTGTTCGCTACTGTACTGGGCGATTGATGGGGCTCGCGCGTTCCTCCCTTAAGGGAGGAGTTGTAATGGCAGAAGATAAAAGAAACACCCGAACATCAATGAGCGCGGTAGATCGACTTGCGGCTCGAGACAGGACGGATGAAGTCGCTCGCGAAATGTTGGCTGAAGAGCGCCGACGGCGAGATGCAAAGACCGATCGTCTTCGCCAAGCACGACTTCAGGCCGAGCACCAAGCTCGAGAAAACTAGGATCGGAGACGGCGATGGACGAGGAAAAGACCAAGAAGGCCGCTTATGCCAAGTGGGAGGCCGAGGGTCGACCTGAAGGACAGCACGATCGTCATTGGTACGAGGCGGAAGCGGAACTGTTGGGAACGTCCACTGGCGTTCCTCAAACATGGTCATCAGATCACTCTGGAGGAGTGACACCTCCATCGGGTCGAGGGGAAAGATCTGATGCGATTCCTTCGAGCGAACCCGGCAATTTCAAGCCAGGAGAACTCGCATCCGAAAACAAGTAGTTCACGACGGTCACCTCGCCGAACCTGAACGAAAAAGAGTTAAAAGTTGCTGTTGACGACGTTGTGTTCGCTCCAAGCGACGACGTGGCGGGATGACGACGGGAACACCAAGTGTCGCCTTGCGTGCAATGGCTTGGTTCACCCGCTGAAAAGAGGTCCGCCATCCATTTCCTCACTGGTGGGCGCAGTGCTGGGCTGTCGTTGGCGCGCGTGGCTCCGATCCCGATAGGGAACATCGGGCCGCGGTTCTTCTCATAACAAATCGTCAGGCGAAAACGAACGGCCGCAATAGCGTTTTGTGTTTCACGGAGCGGCGTGAAGCCATCAACGTAATATGCAGTTGCAGCGAAGGCGGCCTGCTGAGGGCTTCAACCTCGTATGCGGGAATGCCAATATCATACAGCCAATGAACCGGAGTAGGGCAGTCGCGACCCGGTTTGTACAGCGTATGCATCGAAAATATGGGGTGGTTACCTCATTCAGACAATATGAAACCGATCTGAAGAAGGATTATTATATTACTATATAACAATACATGGGCGCTAATAGGGGAGTGAGCCATGATTGCGGGAGGCATTTTCAGTCGCATCAAGTCTAAAGATCTCGCGTACTTGCTGGGACGATTTCGCATGGTCAGGTTAAGTTACAGCTCCGCCAGAGGTGCTGCTGAAATTTTCAAGCGCGAACCCGCGGGTAGGTGGAGCCTGCCTACCGCGTTTCCAGAGGCAAAAGTTCCAGAGATCGTGCAAACTATCCGCGATGATGCTGTGTTCGTGGGGCTCAACTTGCCGAAGCTCCTCGTTGACCAGATCCTGGAATTCGCGCTCTCCCAGCCGCTCCACGCCATTTATGATCCAACGGGCCCAACCTTCTTCTATTCGGAGGTGAAAGATGGTGTCGCGGCCGATGGCCGCAAGATGCCGATCGGCGGGATATCCAAACCGGAACGATGCGCTGCCGTGCAGAAGGTCATCGAGGACCCGATACTTCGGTCAATCGTGCGGAAATATCTAGGTCATGAGCCGCGGAGAATAGTTACAATCCTGGATTGGAGCTTCGCATCGTCGATGAATGATGAGGAGAGACGTGCTTTGAAACATGGCGTTATCGACTATCATTACGATGTCGGGGGATACAGCTTCGTCTACGCGAGCTTCTACATTACTGATACGGATCGCTTTTCTGGCGCACACGTCATGATGAAACGTTCTCACAAATCGAAGCCTTTGAAGATGCTTTTTGGATCAGCGAGAGCGACACCCGAAGCAGTATATAAGCAATTCGGGCGGGAGAACGAGCTGACAATCGAAGGGCCCGCCGGGACGGGTTTCGTTCAGGACACATCTTGCTATCATCGCGCATCGCCGCCAACTCGGGGAGACCGGTTGATGCTCGCAATCCGGTTCATCAATTGAATCGGGCTAACGCTCTCCACCAGAGTTGGAACACCCACTAGGCTTAACAACCGCATGTAGGGAAAGGAGCACGGCCCCGATCTAGGCTGTGTATCCTATCCTCGCAAACGCCGGTCACGCCGGCTACCCCAGTCCCGGTAACGAACTAGGGCGACTTATGCAGGGAGTTTGATCGCTCAGGGGCGCGGACACATAGCGTCGAAAGCGGAAAACGGGCAGCCAAGAATCCCGAAACATCATGTTGATGGCACCTGGACGGAACGAAAGGTGGTGCTCGTTTTCACTGAAAGAGAGAGCATATAAAGACTTTGGGTCCGATGAAAAAAGGCGAGTATCTAAATACGGGCTTCAGGCCGCTCCGCATGCATGTGGCAGCGTTCAGGGAGCGCTTGAGATTGCGCCGCGGGAGGAGAGCCTCATCCGGAGGCTTTCCCTTCCCACCCCATGGACCGGCATTGCCTTTCCGCCACGTACTGCGCCTCGGCTAAACTACTGTACGTGCCAGCAAGTTCATAACGATGGCGCCGGAAGGTGAAAGAATGCTTTCCTGTTCATCCTGTTGTATGTGACGGTCGGTGGGTTTTCCGTATCGTTCATATCGCTCCGCTTGGTCACCCGCACATAACCTAGGCGACTAGTTTGAAGCTGCGCGATTGACGCGATGACCGGCACTTTGAGTAGCGTCTACCGTATTTGCGGTGTCCTTGCCCATGCCACGGATGGTGTTGCCACATGCCGTGAGCGCGAGCGTCAAAATGGTCGCAGCGATAATTGTAGAAATGGCTTTCATCGGAGTCTCCTGTTTCGTTACAGATACCGGCCTAACGCCGGCAAAACTCTTAAGTTCCGAACTCTAGTCTATGTCCCATTTTCGTCAGTTAAAGATGACTTCAAGTTGCGCGACCATCTGCCGAACAAGGCGGACCTACGGTGTTAGAATTCGGAAAATACCCGTGACCGAACGCGCGCACTTTACTTACAATTACGACGACGGAACGATGCCAAGGCTCGGCTTCAAGGATCCGTCGTGGGCCGGTTGATCATCCGCGCTCGCGATTGCCGCCCGAACTTCATCCTCTTCCCAACCAGCGGCTACTGCGGAAGACACGAGTTCGTGCTGTCTCTCCGTATATGAAGCTCGGGAGGTCTCGCTCAGATGTTTGCGGGCGGTTTCAAGACACTGCATGAGGTCTTCCGTTCGGGCGATGTCGCCGATCGAATGGCTTGGGGAAGCAACATAAGTCATGGTGTTCTCTCCGGTTTTGAAGTGTAATCTAATTGTCAGCATTTAGTTCCGAACCGCACTTCCACGATCGTTCACCGAAGTTTGACCACGTCAAGGAATGGCAAAATAGCCAACACCCGGCCTCGCTCATCAGCTATCTCGAAGCACGTTCCATCGATTCTCTCTTGCTGAACGACGCGTTCGGCCACCATCTCCCTAGCCGACGCTTCTGCTTCGCGCTTGGCCGCCTCAAGAGACGCCAGTTCGATACCCTCCTTGTCGTCGTCGTAGCCGCGTTCCGAACGCACATGAAAGTAAAATCGCATTTGATAGTCCATCTGTTTGAGACGGCTTGGGTGACGTCTTGCGGTCTCATTCGCGATCCCCCGGACCGTTACAAGTTATCGCGTGGCTCCCCAAAGGTACGCGATAACGGCTACGATCCCGATGACTGTCAGCGGGCGCTCGTGGATCTTGGCTTCGACGTCTCTCCGGAACCCCCGGACCTCCGCTTTGAAAAGATGGGCGCCGCCTTCCGCGATCTCGCCAACCGAACGTGACAAGCGGCCTGCGTCGCGGCGAAGGAAATCTTCGCGCGGGCGGCCGTGATCTAAGCCACTCATACTCTCGCCCGTTGCGGCGAGGTTAGCGTCCACAAGTGGATAGTCTCCGTCGTCGCTAGCGGAGGAGGGGTCGCCAGCGACACGAGAAGCTTCATCTGTGTCCGTGCGACCTGCCGGGATCGAGGTTGTCGTCGCTGATACTGGATCTGAGGCCGGGAACGTTTCTTCGAGTGCCTCATCCAGTTCGCCGTTACCCGCATTCACGCGCTGCTTGGCTTGCTCGTTCAGCATCGACTGCACAGCAGGTGATTTCTTTGGATCTGGCACTTCGGCTCCTTTCGTAGTCAGACCTGGGTTCGGCCGCCGGTCGTGGCGGCGCTCGATGAACTCAAGAATTCATCTCCGGCGTCCGGCACCCGCCCGTGCGGGGTGAGATCATCGACAGCCGTGGGAAGATCGCGGCTCAAGCGATCGATGATTTCCTGCGGGGACAATCCGGTCTTCGCCGCCAGTTCGTCAATGACATCAGGGCCGAGTGCTTCGGAAAGCTGATCGTTATCGATTGGCACGTTAGGCCCGGACTGCACCCAGCTCTTTGCCTTATCCTCGTGACCGTTCTGCTGGAACGTCTTCAGCAGGTCGCCAAGTCCGCCACTGAGTATTCCGCCAGTCGTAAGGCCTCCGAGAAGATCGCCGAGGCCCCCAGGGCCGGAGAACATTCCGCCTTGCCCTTTGGTCTGCGGTGATCCTGGGTGACTGGCGCTCATGTCGCCATCCGACGCTGGCGGGCTTTGAATGCCCCGTAGAAATTCGCCGATTTTGTCCCGGTTTTGATATCCGGCGACAACCAGGGCCCCGAGAAGCGCTTTCATGGGTCCGCTCATCATAGCGTGTACTCCTATGGTGGAAAGGTGGCCGAGGATTAGCTGGTCCTCGGCCGGAGAGATCAGACGCGCTTTGCGGTCTTCCCTTCGCCCTTAGCGCGACGGTTGCAGATGGCGCGGTCATAGTAATAGCTCCTTGAGAAGGGCGCGTGGTTGACGCGATAACCAACGCCTAGCTATTTGGTTCCAGGTTTCTCAAGTTGCAAATAACCAAACAGCAGGCGTTAAGGTCCAGACAATCCAACTGGGATGATAGGCGTTTCCCCAAATGGGAGCTTTCTTGGGAGAGGCGGCGAAGGATCAGCGAAAGCCGGTCCTTCGCCGATCGCCTAGGCGGACAAGGGACGAAACCGCAGCGATCCGAACTGCAACTTACGTTTACCGATTGAGTTCCAGGCGACGTGAGACGTGTTCTGACGCGGTTCCGATAACAGTGGCTGATGTTCTAACCCGCTTCTTGCGGTCTATGAAGCAACTGACGGTGTGCATTAAGCCGTCTGCGCGGCCGGAGCGGCAGGTGCTGAAAGAATACTTGTCCGCTATGGCCCAAACGTTGCGGCATCGATCGTGCGGGCATCCGCCTCTGGAACCTAGTCACGTGACCGTCGTTGACTACCGCCATTATGCCCGTTTCCCCGATACATGGTTCAGCTTGATGTCAAGAAATCCCCAAGGCCAAAATAGCGCTGCAAATTCATCCTTCGTCGCCAGTGAGCTTGCGCGCCGTGTTGAAGCTAACGGCAGTAAAGACATTGTCTTCGTCGCCCGCTCGGAGGGGCGCGCAAAGCGCGTCGTTGACGCATGCGATTGCATCTCGTTGGAGAGCAAACTCATTTATCTGCCCGCGTGGGACTGTCTTCCATACGACAGAGTTCCGCCATCGAGAGCTTCAATGGGAATGAGAATGGATGCCCTGCGCGATTGGATGGCGACAGAGCGGGGCGGGCGACTATGTGTGACATCATTGGAAGCCATGCTGCAGCGCGTCCCACCTGCGGACGTTGTTCAGTCGGCCTACTTCAAGGTCGATGTCGGCAGCCGGTTCGATCTCTTATCGTTCGAAGCTTTCCTCTCGCAGACAGGCTACGCGGTTGACGGCGTCGTCGATGAGCCCGGCGAGGTAGCCATCCTGAAGGACGTCGTTGATATATTTCCCGCCGGCGGCAGGCAACCGATGCGATGCTATATGAACGAAGATGGTATTGTCGAGGAACTCTGGTTTTACGATCCGGCAACGCAACGGACGCTAGCGAGTGTTCAAACAATGTTGTTTGGACCCGCTTCCGAAGTCATTTTTACGCCCGAGAAGAACGTAGAATCGACCGATGGGCAGACTGTTTACGCCCAGATGTTTGCAAATTACGGCGCACTGCAAACAGTATTTGAATTGTTGAAACCCGCTACCTTTCTGATAGAGGACGAGGTGGACGGAAGGGTCGACGAATATCTCGAGATTATAGAGGACGCGCGGATATCCGCCGGGGCGCCTTCGACGCAACGCTCGCTCTATCTCGATCGCGAATCCTGGGAAAACGCGCGCACGTCGCCCGGCTGGTCGAGGCTCGATACAGAGGGATATTTACCGCTGGAAACAGGTGGTAAAGGGTTCAGAGCCCTAACCAGGCTTGTCAACAAAGCGGCCGCCGACGGAGCGTCCCTCGCCATAGTAGGAGACGAAGCTCAGTTGAGCCGATTGACGGATCGCCTGAGAAAATCGCTGACCACTAACGTGGTGACGACTCAGTCTTTGCAAGAACTCTTGGAGACAGGACCGAGTGTCCGAAGCGGAAGGGTCCCGTGGAAAGAAGGATACATAGATCGTAAGCGAAAGTTGGTTGTGGTGGCTTGCCAAGACATTCTTGGTCCGCCGGTCGACGATCAACGCGACCCCACGGCGTCGACGCTCCGTGCTCCGGATCTCCAGATTGGAGACGTTGTTGTTCATGAAGAGCACGGGGTTGCACTTTTGCGGGCAATCGAAACTACCGTTGTCGACGGCGTAGAATTTGACTCCGTGCGGTTAGAATATCATGGGGGTGCTTCGATCATTGTTCCCATGAAGGATTTTGGCCTCCTTTGGCGATACGGCGCCGAAGCCTCGTCCGTAACCCTGGATCGGCTCAACACGAATGGATGGGCGAAGAAACGAAAAGACCTGCAGCGGGATATCCTGTCCGCAGCCAAACATCTCGTAGATGTCGCCCGTCGACGTTCCGAGGTGAAATCGAAACCGCTATTGCCACCGAAGGATCGGTTTCAGAAATTCGCGGCACGATTCCCCTATAGTCTCACAACAGACCAAATGAATGCAGTTGGTGAATGTCTGGCGGATATGGCCAGTGGCCGTCCTATGGATCGTCTGATCTGCGGGGATGTAGGATTCGGAAAGACCGAAATTGCTCTGAGGGCTGCCGCGGCGGCTGCAATGTCCGGCATGCAGGTTGCAGTGGTGGCGCCGACAACTATTCTGGCCAGGCAACACTACGATGTGTTTAAGAAGCGGTTTGAGAAATCCGGGCTTAAAGTCGGCCTGCTATCGCGCGCGGTGAAAGACGTCGAGGCGAGGCGAACGATTGATGAGATAAATGATGGGACCGTCGATATTGTAATCGCAACCCATGCAATCCTGGGGAAGGACCTGAGCTTTCAGAGGCTGGGGCTGGTTATTATCGACGAGGAGCACCGTTTCGGCGTTGCTGACAAGGCCGCTATGCGGGCACTTTCGCCAAACATCCATGTGCTGGCCCTCTCTGCGACGCCTATTCCCCGCACCCTGCAATCCGCTCTCATCGGCGTTCAAGACGTAAGCTTGCTCACAACGCCACCAGCACGTCGCCGCCCCGTTAGGACCTCTATCCTACGAACCGATACGGCAACAATCCGGGCAGCTTTGCTGCGTGAGCGACGTCGTGGCGGACAGTCCTTTTTTGTCGCCCCAAGGGTCGCCGACATCGCTCCGCTCCAAGCGATGCTTGGGGAGATAGCGCCAGAGCTGGAAGTTCTGGTGGCGCACGGCAAAATGTCGGTAGATAAAATGGAAGATGCTGTGGTCCGCTTTTCCGAAGGCGAGGCCGACATTCTACTTTCAACCAACATCGTCGAGAGCGGTCTCGATGTACCCCGCGCGAACACGATTTTCGTCTGGCGTTCCGACCGATTTGGTTTGGCACAGCTTCATCAGTTGCGCGGCCGCGTAGGGAGAGGCAGATCGCAGGGGCTGGCGTACATGTTAACCGAGACTGACGCCAAGACAAGCGATGATAGTAGCCAGCGTCTATCCTCACTGCTCCAGTTCGATCGTCTGGGATCGGGTACTGACGTGGCGATGAATGACCTTGAGCTGCGCGGCGGTGGTAGCGTGGCGGGCGAAGAGCAGGCGGGACACATTAAGATTCTTGGAACTGGTCTCTATCAAGAGCTTCTTGCAAACGCGATAAGCTCGCTTCGCGGAGAGGAAACTGCGTCCCCTGAGCTGCCTGATTTCGAAGTCGGTATAATCGGCTTTATTCCCTCCGAATTTGTTCCTGATCCAACGGTGAGACTTAGCCTTTACACTCGTCTTCTGAAGATGACGTCGACGGAAGAGTTCGATGAGTTGGAGGAGGAGATGTTGGATCGTTTCGGAGACCTCGCCGACCCGGTGGCAATATTGCTTCGGACAGCTCGTTTACGAGCGCGGGCTAGTCAGCTCGGCATTGCATCGGTCCGTACAGGCCCGGACGGAACCGCAATCGAATTTCACGAACGCGCAGATGCTTGCCTACTGGCAGAAAGGAAAAAGTGCGCGAAACCAGAGGCTAAAGGTAAGCGGCTCCTTTTTGACTTGAAGATCGATGCCGATGAGCGATTGCCGTTTCTCGAAACACTTTTCGCGGCGTCCGCAGGTGAAGACACCGTAGGCAAGAGCTATGAATGAGATTTTTGGCCACGCTAAACGGCGGCTTGTGGTTATCAGCGACTATCAGGAAGGATGTTTTGAGGATGTGGAGCTTCCGTCGGTCGCCGATTTTCGAGCTACATGGGAAGCACGTGGCGGAGAAGGATCCGCTTTTGGAGCGGATTACAAGGAGAAGTTCGATGTAGCAGGCAGCTACATGGAGCGTCTCCCGCTTGCGTTCTTGCGATCTAGGCTTGTCGATAGCGCCGAGATTTGGACCCACAGTCGAAGTCCCGATCCGGCTATTGCCAATCGAGATAAGGGGCCGCTGACCCGCAGGTCATTCAGGATGAATGGTCCAGTCCCTCCATTCTCGTCAAACGACATGTTGGGCTACATCGCCGCTTTCGGAGCACCCGACATTTTATGCGTGTGGGGGCTCGGCGTTGACGAAGAAATCATGCGCGCTTGCAGCGGAAGTTTTAAAATCTACAATTCGATCGATGCGCCAGCGCTACGCATCCCGCCTGAAGTCAGCCGACATTTCGATCTTATCCTAACCGGCGCCGATTGGCAGTCTGCGGAAGTGCAGCGCGTCCATCCAGGCATGGCAACATTGGTGCTACCAATTGGGCCTGAATTCGCCTCCGAGACCATGTTCAGGCCCCTGGGCTTGGAGAAGGTGTATGACGTCATCTATGTAGCCGCAGCGCAACCCTACAAGCGTCACGACGTGCTCTTCGAGGCGTTGGCAAAAATTCCCCTACCGCTTAAAGCCCTTTGTATTTGCGGTTACGGAGAGTTGGTTGACTCGTTTCGAGCCCGGACGACGGAGCTGGGCCTGGATGTCGAGTTCATCGGACCGCCAGGCGTGGGCTACGACGAAGTCAACAGATACATGAGCCAATCAAGGATCGGGGTGGTCTGTGGCGTGGATGACGGCGCGCCGGCAATTCTCACGGAATACATGCTGGCAGGAATTCCAGTGCTGGCGAACGAAAAACTTGCCTGCGGGCTCCAGTACATCACGCGTGAAACTGGCTTGGCTGTAGACGGTGCTCTGTTCGCCCAAGGCATCGTCGAAATGCTCGCGAGACTGAGTGATTTTTCGCCAAGACAGACCGTCTGTGAAAACTGGCTTTGGCCCGCCTCGATTAACAAGCTTGCACACGCCATCCGGTCAAATCCGAGGGGGCATCTTATTTTTGAGAGCAAGGAACCATCGTCATAAATGCAGGTTCACTAACGCAACACAGCGTGGGGATTTGGCATGAATCTTGTGACGGCTTTCAAGGCGCTTGATCATCGCTCACCGATAATTTGTTTCTCCCACCTCCGTTGGGACTTTGTGGTTCAACGACCGCAGCATCTGATGGAACGATTCTCTTGCGATCGGCTGGTCATTTTTTTCGAAGAGTTCATTCCAACCGACCACCATTTGGCATATTTCGAAGTGCATAGCTTCGAGGGAACAGCGGTTAAAGCGGTCCGACCGCGGGTCCCTCATTGGTGGTCCGAAGCTGAGCGGCAAGCTGCTTTGTCGCGGCTGCTCGATGAGGTTATCGCTTCGTTTTGCGGAGCCAAGCCGATTTTGTGGTTTTACACCCCTTTGATGTTCTCTTTTGCCCGTCATGTCGACGCGGATGCGGTTGTCTACGACTGCATGGATGAACTCGCAAATTTCAAGTTTGCACCACCCGACCTGAAGGATGCCGAGGGTGCGCTATTGAGCCGGGCGGATGTGGTATTTACTGGCGGAAAGAGCCTTTTCGAAGCCAAAAGCAATCGTCACACCAACGTCCACTGTTTTCCGTCGAGTGTCGATGTCACACACTTCGGCTCGGCGAGAGCCCTTAATGGCACGCCTAACGACCAGACATCGATCGACTTGCCGCGCCTCGGCTATATTGGCGTCATCGATGAGCGGATTGACCTCGAGTTAGTAGATGAAGTCGCGAGAATCCGGCCGAACTTTTCGTTCGTCTTCGTGGGTCCCGTCGTGAAAATTTCCCCATCGGACCTGCCTAAACGAGCAAACCTGCATTATCTCGGTCGAAAAAGCTACCATGAGCTTCCAGCATATCTGAGCGGCTGGCGAGCAGCTTTGATGCCATTCGCGCACAATGATGCCACCCGCTATATCAGTCCCACAAAGACCCCTGAATATCTTGCTGCCGGCGTTCCGGTCGTTAGCACGCGTATCGCGGATGTCGTGGCAGGTTACGGCAATATACCGGGCGTGTTTCTCGTGGATGGAGCGGAACATTTCGCTGCAGCCTGTGACGAGGCTTGTCGAATGGATCCCTGCGATCCGGCCTGGCTTGCCGCGATCGATGAAAAGCTTTCCGAGTCGTCTTGGGACAAGACTTTCGCAAAGATGAGCGCCTTGGTGGAACACGCGGTCGCACGAGAAGAACTCCATGTCTGACGCCAAACGCGTGGTTATCGCCACAGACAGCCTGGAGCCGTCGGGGTTGGGGGAGCACATGCTCGACCTCGGACAAGGCTTGCAAGAGACGTTCGACGTAACATTCGCGCTCGTTGGCGACGATCGGACTGGCTTACTCCCGCGGGCGGCTCGGCGCGGCCTGCGAGTAAAGTCGGCGAGAGATGATGTAGAGTTCCGCGGCTGGTTGCAGGGTGCCGGCGTTGATCTTTTGCACGTCCACGCTGGAATAGGCTGGGAAGGCCATGAACTTTCCTCGGCCGGTATCGATTGCAATGTCCCCGTTATCCGGACCGAGCACCTTCCATATTTGCTGACCGATCCCGAGCAAAAACGGCGTTACCGCTCAGCCACGGAACGTATCTCCCAACACATCGTAGTCTCCGCGGCTGCCAAGGCAAGTTACCTAGCGGAAGGGGTCTCTAGCGATCGCATCACCGTCGTCAGGAACGGCGTTCAGCCGATGACACCGACCAAACCGTCGGGCTCGATTGATGAAGAACTTGCGATTGCGGGGAAGATTGTTCTGCTGACCGTTGCGCGTCTTACCCCGCAAAAGGACCACGCGTCCCTCATCAGAGCTTTCCCCACGATCTTGCAAGCGGTCCCGGCGGCTATTCTTTTGCTCGTGGGAACGGGGGAGGAGCGGTCGAATTTGGAAGCTCTTGTGGAGGATCTCGGGCTTACATCGCTTGTGCGTTTTCTGGGATCGAGAGCCGACGTCGCTGACCTGATGGTGGCGGCGGATCTCTTCATTCTCCCATCGCAGTTCGAAGGGCTCCCTCTAGCGGTCCTCGAAGCCATGTCGGTCGGATTGCCGGTCGTTTCGACCCGAATTGGCGGAAGCGTCGAGGCTTTGGGAGAAGCACATGCGTATTTCGCTGAGCCGGGAAAAGATACTTCCATTGCCGAGGTCGTCATCCGGGCGCTCCAGGATGCTGACCGACTAAAGGCTGCCAGCGAAGCTGGGCTTGAAAGGTACCGACGCCATTTCACCGCCTCCCGTATGGTTAGTGAGACGGCCGAGGTTTACGGCCGCCACGTAAGCTCTCAAAGCTCGAAGGGTAACACGATGACGAAGACGCGCCTCGGTTTCATTGGTGTTGGCGGTATCGCGCAACGCCACCTGAACATTCTTGCGACTTTCAACGACGTTGAACTTGTTGCCTTTTGCGATCCGGACCTTGGTCGCGCGGACGCGGCCGCCTCCCGCTTTGGCGCCAGATCCTATACATCGCATAAAGAGATGCTCGACGCCGAGGAGATGGATGCGGTCTATATCTGCATTCCACCGTTTGCTCATGGCGAGCCGGAGTTTGACTTGATTGAGCGGGGCATTCCGTTTTTCGTCGAGAAGCCACTGACGAGGGACATCGAGCTTGCAGAAGAAATCGCTAACAAGGTCAGTGCCGCAGACCTGGTCACAGGCGTTGGCTACCACTGGCGATACCTTGATACTGTCGATGAAGCGCGCGAGTTACTTCAAGACAATCCAGCGCAGCTCCTTTCCGGGTATTGGCTCGATTCGACACCGCCTCCTCAGTGGTGGTGGAAGGAGGAGCAGTCCGGCGGGCAGATGGTCGAGCAAACGACGCACCTTCTTGATCTTGCCCGGTTTCTTGTCGGCGAAGTCACTGAGGTTTATGGCAGGACGGGTCACGTGGACCGCGGGGATTTTCCCGGCCTTGACGTTCCAACTGTAACCACAGCCAACCTGACCTTCGAGTCTGGCGTATTGGCCAACATCTCATCGACCTGTCTGCTTGGTTGGAGCCATCGGGTCGGTCTCCACATCTTCGCAGACAGACTGGCGATCGAACTAAACGATCATGAGATCATGGTTGATGTCGGTCGGGGTCGCCCAGTTCGCGCAGCCGTTGGTGACCCGGTGTGGAGGGAAGATAGGGATTTCATCGATGCGGTAGGAGGGGGGCCGAACAACATTCGTTGCCCTTACGGCGACGCGCTTGTTACGCACCGGCTTGCTCTCGCTGTTATTGCGTCGGCCAACAGCGGCGATCCTGTGAGATTGGAGCCTGCGTCATTCGATAGGAACACCTTGCGGCCGCTTCAATCGCAACACGTCGATGATCTTGACCAGCCTTTGCCGGCTGGCCACCGGTTAGTCCGATCTCTTGGCGTTCATGGCCCGTCGGAAGCCTATTTGTTTGAATATGAGGAAGGACCAACGCCTGACGGACAAGTCAGGCTGGAGACGCTGTACACGGGACTGTCAGCGGGGACGGAACTAACGTTCCTCAAGAATACCAATCCGTACTTCCATTCTCGCTTTGACGGTCAGCGCGGCGTCTTCTTGCGAAACGAGCCCGATCTGCATTATCCGGTTCCCTTCCTCGGCTACATGGAAGTAGGGAAAGTGGTCGAATCCAGGGCGGCGGGTTTCCAGGATGGACAGATTGTTTGTGGGACTTATGGCCATAAAAGCGGGCATACCGCAGACCCTTCTCACGAAACGCTGATCCCACTTCCAGATGACGTCGACCCGGTTCTTGGGGTCTTCGCCGCCCAAATGGGTCCGATTGCTGCCAACGGTATCCTTCACGCCGATGCCGAAGTGTTTGGATCCCAAGTTCCATCGCTCGGCGCGAGCATCGCCGGACGTCCCGTGCTTGTCTGCGGCGGAGGGCCTGTCGGATTTATGACCGCTCTATTCGCCCGGAAAGCGGGGGCGTCTGAAGTGGTGATCACCGACCCGTCGTCATTCCGACGCGCAAGGGCCGAAGCTTTGGGATTCGTCGCGCTCACCGATGACGAGGCGTGGCAATACACCAAGGCGAGATGGCACGACGGGACCATGGGTCGGGGCGCCGACATTGTGTTCCAGACCAGAGCGAGCGCTGAAAGCCTGCATCTCGCAATGAAAGCATTGCGGCCCCAAGGTGTCGTCATAGATCTAGCGTTTTATCAGGGCGGTTCTCCCGAGCTGAGACTTGGAGAGGAATTCCATCACAACGGTTTAAGCATCAAATGCGCTCAGATTAACAGAGTGCCACGGGGGCTCTCTGCGAGCTGGGACAGGCGCCGACTGGCAGCGGATACGGTCGAACTACTCCGCAGAGATGGCCAGGCTATCAGAGACCATCTGATAACCGATATTGTGCCGATGTCGGATGGCCCCGTGTTCCTGCGAAGTCTGATCGACAATCGACCGGACTTTATCCAGATCGTATTTCAGGCTGACCTATGATCGGGGACGATAAATCGCCTACTCGAATTTTGTTTGTATTCGCCTGGCTCGTCGTCGGCGGCGAGGAGACGGAAATTCGTCTTCTTGCAGCCAACCTGGATCCTGACCGGTACAAGATAGATGTCGTCGCGTGCTTTCGTAAACCTGGGATGCCGGAACAAACACACCAGCAACTTGAAGCGCTCGGCGTACACGTCGACACAACACCTTACGATCTCTCATTCGATGACACGGTCGCTTACCTCGCCGGGAAGGTGCCGGCATATGACCTCGTCGTCTCCTGCCAGAACGTCGCCGACATATACCCTGCCTTGGAAAGGCTTAAGCTGCGCCCGCCGCTAATCGAGCATGGGGGGCTGGTATCTGAAGCCGAGGCAGGGCCAAAGCATTTCACTTCCCGTTACGTTGGTGTGTGTCGCACAATCACCGAGGCGGCTGCAGCCCGAATGCCAGGACGCGAGTCCCATGCAGTCGAAATTCCCTCTATGGTCGATCTCAGCGAGTTCGGAAACGGTCGACGTAGCGCGGTTCGATCGGAGCTCGGGATCGACGAAAGCGAGGTCCTTATCGGGTGGGTGGGAAGACTGGACCCCAAAAAGAACGTCGAGGATTTCATCGACGCGGCGGCATCACTTCAGGGAAGCTGTCCAACTGCAAAATTCGTCGTCGTCGGCGGCCCTGACGCCTTTCACCCCAACTACGCTGTTGAGCTCCGTCAGCGTGCAGCCGCGCTCGGTCTCGGCACAAGGTTGACCTTCCTTGGAGACCGGACGGACGTCCCGGATCTCCTGTCAGCAATGGATATCTTCGTCTGGCTTTCCAAGGGCGAGGGAATGCCCCACGTGATCGCAGAGGCAGGCGCTGCATCTCTTCCGGTCATCGCAACTCCGGACAACGGCGCTCTACAGCAAATTGAGGATGGAGTTTCCGGCATATTGGTTCCGCACGCAGATGTGGGAGCGGTGGCGGTCGGGATTCAGAGGCTGATCCACGATCGAGATAAGCGTAGACGGCTAGGTCAACGGCTGCGGCTCAAAATCGAGGAGCATTACAGCGTTTCGGCTGTCCTGCCGCTGTGGGAGAAGTTGTTCTCGGACGTTCTGCTCGACCGCGAGGCGGGGCGCCCCAAGAAGATTTTCAAATCCTTCCTGCAAGGCGGCTTTGAATGCTCAACCCATCGTCTGCGCCAAAGGGAAGGGGAACCGTACGGGCGTCGTCTGGATATCATCCACGCTACGCGGCATGAGGACCACGCTTACCAAGACTATCTGCGCCTACAGGAGTTCCGCATAAGAACGGTCCGCGACGGGTTTCGATGGCACCTGATCGACAGAGCAGGTAGCTACGATTGGTCGAGCGTACGCTCAATGCTAAGGGCGGCATCACTCTCGGGCACACAGGTCATTTGGGATCTGCTCCACTATGGTTGGCCTGACGATCTGGACATCTGGTCGCCGAAATTCGTCGAGCGTTTCGCAAAATTTGCCGGAGCATGCGCCGATGTTGTGCGAGATGAAACCGACCTGGTTCCGTTCTACTGCCCAGTGAACGAGATTTCGTTCTTCGCATGGGGCGGAGGCGACGCGGCATACTTGAATCCTTTCTCGCGACATCGTGGGTTCGAGTTGAAGGTTCAGTTAGCACGCGCCTCGATCGCAGCCATGGATGCGATCCGAGAGGTCGATGCACGCGCCCGTTTTGTCCATTGCGATCCGATTATCAACGTCGTCGCGGATCGCGCGCGCCCTTGGGAAACTGTCGCCGCGGAGGGCCACCGGCTCGCACAGTTTCAGGGTTGGGATTTGATCGAAGGCAGGATTTGGCCACAGATCGGAGGCCGAGCTGACTACCTGGATATCGTTGGCGTCAACTATTACTTTAACAATCAATGGATCCATGGAGGGCCTCCGATCGATATCGGACACCGACAATACAAACCGCTTAGGAATATTCTCGTGGAGACGTACGCTCGTTACGGTCGACCTGTCCTAATAGCCGAAACCGGTATAGAAGGCGATCGGAGGGCTTCGTGGATCCAGTACGTTGCCGAGGAAGCTTCAGCGGCGATCGCTGCCGGCGTTCCCCTTGAAGGAATATGTCTCTATCCAATCCTTGACCACCCAGGCTGGGACGACGAACGTGACTGCCGAAATGGTCTTCTGTCATCGTCGGTCGGTCCGAACTTTCGCCCCGTTTCTGATCACGATTTTGCCCAGAGTCTCGAGCGCGTGTTCGCCCGTTTTCCCTGATGGCGCGTTGGGAAGCACCGTCATAGACGAAATGACACTCTGAGAAAGCATTCCGACGAAACAGGCGGCTGCGGTAAAGACAGGCGGCCGGATCTTTTCATTTGACCGAAGGAAGTTTTGCTAAAGAACTATGCGTTCATCCCCGTAAATAGTCTCGCAACTATACCCGACCTCTTCTGCAACATTTTGGAATCCTGCGCGTTTTCCGTGATCAAAGGAGGAAGACACTCATGTCTAGGCGGGAACTCATCGATACCGGAGCTGACAAGCGTTACGTGCGCCGCGATAAGGAGGGGCAGTTCAACCAATCGACCGATGTCGGCCGCTCTCTGTCAGCGGACAAAAGGCATGAATCCAACACCCCGGCAAAGCCCGGCGAGGGCGACCGCGGCGACCATCACGTGAAGCACGAGCAGTGAGTGGCCGGTCGTTTCTCGATTTGCCGTCAGCCGAGAGACAGGCGTTTCTCGAGCGGCTCGCGCTGACGCTCGAGAAAGATTCCGAGTGGGCGAGGCAGCAGGGTGACAAGGCTCTGGAGATGGTTATGCGGTCGGTCGGAACGGCGTTATTGTCGGTAGCCAGTGACCTTGCCCACAACGAGCCTTATCTGGCCGATGACATAGCTATGCGCGCGATCGGGCTGATCACAACGTTCCACCTGAGACATCCGCAGTGTCCCGTCGGCCCTACGCTTCACTAGGTGTGCAAGTCGCCGCTCGCATAAGACGTGTTAAACATTGGAAGGTCCGATGCCACGCAGGGTTCTCATCTCAGGTGCCAGTATCGCAGGCTGCGCCGTAGCTTGGTGGCTCGGCCGGATCGGCTTCGATGTCACCGTGATCGAGAAGGCAACGGAGTTTCGGGACGGCGGGCAGAACGTCGACGTGCGAGGTGAGGGCCGCAAAGTGCTTCGTCTCATGGGCCTCGAGGCTGCCGCACTCGCTCACGGCACCGGCGAGAAAGGCATAGCCTGGGTCGACGAGAACGACGACGTGGTCGCGAAGATCGTCGCCGCGCACTTTGGCTCCGACGGCCCGACGGCCGAAATGGAAATCCTACGAGGTGACCTTGCGCGACTTCTCTACGAGCCAGCTAGCGAAAGGGCGGACTTCAGGTTCGGCGAGACGATCAAATCGGTAGCACCCACCAGTCAGGGTGTCTCCGTCAGCTTCGACAGCGGAGCGAAGGAGGAATACGATATCCTTCTCGTCGCGGAAGGCGTCGGCTCCTCGACGCGCGAACTGGTTTTCAGGGGGCAGAACGATCCGCGCTGGATGGACATGACGATGGCCTACTTCACGATTCCGCGGGAGAAAGGGGACGACCAGCTTTGGCGCTGGTTCAACGCCCCCGGCTGCCAGAGCGTCTCGATCCGTCCGGACATGCACGGAACGATGCGGGCGAACCTCTCGATTAATCGGAAGCATGGCGACGAAGCAGACTGGGATCCGAGCCGCCAGAAGGCGTGGCTTCGGGACGAGTTCCGCGACGCCGGTTGGCAGACGCCACGTGTCCTTGATGCGATGGAGACGACGCCTGACTTTTATCTCGACGTTCTGAGGCAGGTTCGGATGCCGGGTTGGTCGCGGGGCAGGGTAGTGCTGCTCGGGGACGCGGCGTGGTGCACCACGCCTTTGGGCGGCGTCGGGGCGACGCTTGCGATCTGCGGCGCCTACGTGCTCGCCGGAGAACTTGGGACCAACGGTGATGTCGAGGACGCATTCCGAAAATACGAAAACGTCATGCGGCCTTTCGTGAAGAAGGCACAAGGAATTCCAAAGATCGTGCCGAGGCTGGTGCATCCGCGCACCCGCATGGGCATTGCTGCGCTTCACGGTGTGCTTCGTATCATGGCGTCGCCATTTTTACAGAAGGTGTCGGGCGGCCTCTTTGCGGGCAACGCGGAATCCGTAGATCTGCCCCAGTATCCAGCTCTCACGAGTTGAGCGAGATCGATGTCGAATCTACACCCAATGATACGCCGCCTCGCTCCGCTCTCGGGCCTTGGCGCACCCGAAAGCAAGTTGCCGGAGGTACGTCATGAGCAACGATAAACGCCCCGAGGAGTTCGACAGCGATTGGCCAGCGAAGAAACGGTCGTTCGACATCGTCGAAGCAACCGCTCACACCGCGGTCGACCATCACTCGTTCGAGCGCGTCCCATCCGCAACCAACGTCCCGTCGCGTCCCCCGTTCGAACTGTGCCCAGTTCCACAGATCATCACTTTCGACTGTTACGGCACCTTGGTGCAGTGGTACGAAATTCTTCTTGGTGAGGTTGGACTGACGCTTGCGAAGAACGGACGGGCAGACATCGAAGCAATAATGGTTCTCAACGAATTCACTGCTGTTGCCAAGCGAATGACGGCCGAGAAACCTCACAGGCCTTATAAAGAAATTCTCCGATCGGGCTTCGACGTCGCATTTCGCAAGCACAGTGTCGAGCTAAGCCGGGACGATATCGAGCGTATCGCGAACTCGCCGATGGCGATGGGACCGCACCCCGACGTCCCTGACGCGCTGCGGCGGCTCCGGGAGCGCTACAAGTTGGCGATCTTCACGAACTCTGACAACGACCTGATCGTACCTACGGTTGAGCGGATCGGGGTTCCATTCGACTACGTCATCACGGCCGAACAGGCGCAGGCCTACAAACCGTCGCGGGAATTCTTCGAGCACGCTTATCGGGTGATGGGGGTCACCTCGGACCAGACTGTCCATGTCGCGATGGGCATGTTTTGGGACATGAAGGCGCGCCACGAGCTGGGATTTAGGGGCATATGGGTCAACAGGCGCGGCGAAGCCGGGAATCCCGACTGGTTACCGTATGCGGAGGTAGCAGATGTAGGGCAGGCGGCCGATCTCCTTTCGAGTGTGTAACTTGATCAAAGGCGTTAGAACCCTGCGATTTACCCAGCGTTTTGCCAACATCAGCGGTCGCCGCTTGTACAGTGCCGCGTGACCCCATTGAACGGGGAATTCGACACAAAGTGATCCACGGCACGTAAACAATTGATATGTCGGGAAAAGACGGGAGAGTTCGTGCTCAAAGTCCATCACCTAAACAATAGTCGGTCTCAACGCGTCCTGTGGATGCTCGAGGAACTGGGAATTGAGTACGAAATCCGAAAGTATGAGCGTCTGGCCGACATGCGTGCTCCAGACGAGTTGAAGAAGGTACACCCACTTGGCAAGTCTCCCGTCATTGAAGACTATGTAGACGGTCAACGAACGGTTTTAGTCGAGACCGGCGCGATCTGCGAATATCTTGTGGATCGGTCAGGCGGCCTTCTTGGGCCGCCTGATGGCGTTGACGGCATTCGCCGATACCAACAGTATCTGCATTACGCTGAAGGTTCGGTGATGCCAGTGCTATTTGCACTGCTCGTCGTTTCGCGTGTGCCATTGCTTGGTAGCTATGCTGCGCGAAAGCTTCGTCCGATGCTTACTGTCCATCTTGATTACATCGAGGCAGAGCTTGCTTCGCGTCCTTGGTTCGCGGGTGACGCGCTTTCTGCCGCTGACATCATGATGAGTTTCCCGTTAGAAGCCGCGCAGGCGAAAGCGGGCGTGGATCGGTCGCGGCCGGCAACAATTGAGTGGCTGAAGCGTATACACGCCCGCCCAGCTTATCTGCGAGCGCTAGCCAAAGGCGGGCCCTACAGTTTCGTCGATTAGCGCAACGAGCTTGTCGCTCACCGTGTGAAGTGGCACGCCATTGCCTTTGAAGTCTTCTGACATTTGGTCGTAGCAGTCGTGCTCCAGATTGCGTGATGGAACGCGACGTCCGAACCGACGTTTCCATCCCGCTAACTGAAGGAGGAATGAAAATGGAAGACCGCGAGCAGAAGCAGCGCGAACGAGCATACAAAATCTGGGAAGAAGAAGGTCGACAGGAAGGTCGCGACCTCGATCATTGGCATAGAGCAGCAGAACAACACCAGGCTGATGAGGAAGAGGCCGACGACGTCACGCAAGCCAATCAGAAAGCGAACGAGGCGTTCAACGAAGCGGACGGCGGTCGTGCGGCGACCGATCTTCGGCCGCCATCCACATCGAGCGCTGATTGACGGGAGCAATCGTGGTGCACGCCATGGGAGGTGCTGCACCACGATTACCTACCGCCAATTCGCTACTTCACGAAATCGACTTCGACTCCCGGTTTGACCATGCTCGCGAGCTCTTCGACATCCCAGTTCGTCAGCCTGACGCAACCGTGGGATCCGGCCTTGTCAATTTTGCTGGGCTCTGGCGTCCCGTGGATCCCATAGGTGGGCTCCGACAGATCGATCCACACACTACCGACAGGATTGTTGGGCCCGCTGGGCAGCGTGAGCTTCGTTTTGTTCTTTCCTTGCTGGAAGTTTATTTTGGGATTGTATTCGTACTTCGGGTTACGGGCGACACCGTTGACCTTGTGGCGACCCTTAGGCGAAGGGTTGTCTTCGCTGCCAATGGTCGCAGGGTAGGCTGCGATGATCGATCCGTCGTCGGCGTACGCGAGAACCGCGCCAGTGTCACGGCGCACTTCAATTTGCTTTACCGTGCCCGTGCGCGGTGAGCCGACGACAGCAACGGCAATCGTCTGGCCTGCTGTGAAATTTGATCCCGGATTTAGCTGCCTCAGGAGATCGATATCCATGTGGAACCGTTCCGAAAGCTTCTCCTCAATGCTGGTAAAGCCGAGGTGCTGCATCTTGGCTTGCAGGGCATAGTCTTGCGGGATGCTCGTAACGAGATCAGCAAGATCGTCTGTCTCGACTTTGTAAGGACCAATGACCGGGTCATTGTCATTCAAGCGTGATAACACCTCAGCATCGAGCTTGCCATCTACCGTAAGCCCCTGCATGGCTTCAAAGCCCGCGATCGCCTTTTTCAGGTTCGCGCCATCGAGTCCGTCGATGACACCGGGCGACGCGCCTGCTCTGTCGAGTATGACCTGAAGGCGGATGATCGCGGGGTCGGGGACCGGCTCGCCAACTATCTCGCGATCGACCTGCAGGGCGCCGAAATCCGCACCGTTGATAATTTGAGGGGTTAGCTCTTGCGCCGTTGCGCTGCCAACGACCAAGAGTATAGCCAAGTGGCCCAACGCGAAGATTTTTTTCATGCGAGTGAAAGCTTGAGGTAGGCGTTTGGTTCCCAGCAAGCTGACCGCTTCAGGTAATCAAGCAGGTCGGTCTTGAGCCAATATGTATCTAAAGCAATTGGGCGAAAACATCTCAGACGTCGTCACTGGTCACCTTTTTAGGCTGCCATATGTACGATAGCTAGTGCGAGGGTAGAGTTGATGCGTAAGGGATCTGTGGCGGTAGCAGTCGGACTTGCAGCGATAACCGCTGTTATTGTTGTCAGTCGTTCGGTATACCCAGACCAAAATCCCGATCGTTCTCATGGTGATCGCCGCGGAAGAGATGCCGAAACGCCCGAGGCGATCCCGGTCAAGGGTCTAAAAGATGTCCTCTGGCGCGTCTTACACCAGGTCTCCGAGGACAGGGTGACGCTGATTGCCGCCGGCGTAACGTTCTATCTGCTGTTGGCTCTGTTCCCGGCTATTTCCGCACTCGTGTCGTTATACGGATTGGCTGCCGATCCCTCGACGATGGCGGAGCATCTTCGCGAGTTATCGAGCATGCTGCCTCCGGGTGCTTTCGATCTCATCGCCGAGCGGATCGATAGTTTGGCTGCTAGCCGCAGTTCGACACTCGGTATCACTTTTTTTATCGGCTTGGGCATCGCAGTTTGGAGTACACACAGCGCCACACTGGCGATCTTCGATGCGATGAATATCGCTTACGACGAGAATGAGAAACGGGGACTACTACGATTAAACCTGGTCGGTTTGGCGTTCACGTTGTGCGCCATGGTATCGGCTGCGGTCATCGTGGGTCTGGTCGCCTTGATCCCGTTAATTCTATCCTATGTTTGGTTGGATCGGTTCGAGGAGCAAATGGCGCTCGTCGTGCGCTGGCCAATCCTCTTTCTCATCGTCGCCACTGCGACAACGGCCATCTATCGCTTCGGGCCAAGCCGTCAGCCGGCCAAGTTCCGTTGGCTGACGTGGGGCGCCGTACTCGTCACAGTGTCATGGTTTGTTATGTCGCTTGGATTCTCATTCTATCTTGGTCACTTCGCCAATTACGATGCCACCTATGGGACGCTGGGTGCGCTGATCGGGTTCCTCGTCTGGATTTGGCTTTCGGTGCTGATCCTCATCGTAGGCGGCGAATTGAATGCGGAGTTGGAACACCAGACGTCGAAGGATACGACCACCGGGTTACCTTTGCCGATGGGGGCCCGCGGCGCATACGTCGCGGACACCTTGGGCGAAGCATCCAACTGAGCCGATCAGCTACTTCAGCGCAACGCCCTTGGCGGCCAACCCATCTTTCAACCGATCAATTATTTCATAACGCGTTTCCGACCATTGAGCGGTTTGAGCCCAGTACTGCAACGTTAGGACTGTCTTGTCTGCCGTTAGGTCGTTGGAGAACACGCGCGGCTGAGGTTGCTTCTGGACGCGATGATCAGCGGTGACGATCGCCATTATTTCCTTTTTGACGGCATTGGCATCCGTGTCGTTGCCGATGGCGACAGACAGTTCCTGTCGGCGGCTGGACTCACGACTGTGATTCGTGATCGGCGTGTTCCAAAGAGTGGAATTCGGCGCCATGAGATAAAGACCGTCCGCGGTCTTCATCTCGGTGGCGAAGAGGCCGATTTCGACAATGAAGCCCTTTACGCTTCCCGTTTCGATGTACTCACCGACGCGTAGAGGTCTAAGGACAAGCAACATGATGCCGGCTGCGATATTCTGAAGCGTTCCCTGCAGAGCTAAACCCACCGCTAGACCGGCGGCGCCGAGCGCGGCGATAATGGATGCAGTCTGTACGCCGAACTGGCCGAGCACGGTCACGAAGACCAAAATCAGAAGTCCGTAGTGCAAAACGTTCTCGAAGAACCTCGCGAGCGTTTCGTCAATCCCATGGATACGAGAGATGCCTTGGTACGCCCATCTGCTGATGATGCCGGATAGCATCCAGCCCCCAACAAGCAGGAGCAGGGCTCCGACGATTGAGAACCCGTATTGCACGGCAAGTGCGGTGGCTTGAGTGAACGCTGTCCGTGTTGCGACAATGACGTTGGCGGCTGGTGTTTCCATAGAGCTGACCCTTACTACTCAAAGCCCATTTCAAAAAAGCAAAAGGGCGACCTTTGCGGTCGCCCTTCAGTTGGTCCAGTTAAAATTAGCTCCGACGATATCGCTGGCGCTCGATTTCGATTTGCTCCGGCGTGTACGGATCTGCTGCCTCGTCAAATCGCGTCCAGCCCTGCTCGGCGTAGCTTGCCCGACGAGCAGTAACGTCGACCGGCCTGGAGCTGTTGAGGATTGCTTGAGCTTCTGGCACTTTGCCTTCGTCCACCTTCGCGGTGACGACCGAGCCGCCACGGCGGATGCCTTCGGCGTAGAAATTCGCCTCGTCTTCAGGAACGCCTTCCTTGATCATCGCACCGACGATGCCGCCGACCGCTCCGCCAGCGACCGCGCCTGCCACAGCGCCTGCCGCGGTTGCAGCGAGCCAACCTGCGGCAACGACAGGGCCAACGCCTGGAATCGCCATCAGGCCGAGACCCGTGAGAAGACCGCCCGCTCCGCCTGCGACAGCGCCGATGCCGGCACCGGTGCCCGCGCCTTCCTCGGCATAGCTACCCTGGCCTTCGACCTCAACGCCGTTTGCCTTGTTTGTGACGATGCTGATGTCGTCAGAGGGAATGCCTGCGTTCTCGAGCGCCTTAACGGCCGCGCGAGCATCATTGTAGCTGTCATAAAGTCCCGTGATCGTACGCATGATTATTCTCCTCGCGCTCTCTTACTTGGCCATCGTGACGTTGCCCTGGAAGTCCAGAGACACGCCCGCGTCCTTGCCGTCCTTCTTGGCGGTGGCCCGCCACACGCCCTGGTCGTCAAGCTTCAAGCCCGCGACGTCAGTGTAGCCGGCGCCTTCGATGCGCTCCTTTGCCTGCGCTTCGGTGAAGCTGTTTTTCCCTGCGACAGGAGCGCCCGCATTCTGCTCGGTGTTGACCGCCGGTGTCGTCTGCGAAGTCGACGGGGTTTCGCTCTGAGCGAATGCCGCTGTCGCCGACAGAAGCAGACCGACTGAGATGGCTGTGATCTTTTTCATTTGGGTGTCTCCTCTATTGCAGTGGGAGAACCTCGAAAAAGAGAGTTTGTTCCATGGCTTACGACGGATTTCTCAAAATTGCTGCCAAACACGAAAATGTGCGGAAACGCGCTGCCCTAGCCTTAAACTCAAAGAGCGATTGTTACCGGGATCGCTTTTGATGCTGGCGTCTTGGAAAGGACGTCATGATGGTCAATTGCATTGAGGACATTGCATTCGGGATAATACGCGGCGATGGTTCCACGGGGCAGGTGATGAATCTTGATAGCGAGACCTCCGAGCCGTCGTTGCTTGCCGTCCTCGAAATCGCTTTGCAGGGTGATCCTCTGCCCTTCGCGTAGCCCTGCATCGAGGACGTCTTGCTCGGCCATCAGGACCACGTCGCGGGTTCCCTCGACACCGCGAAACCGATCGGAGTAGCCGTATATAGTGGTGTTGAACTGGTCGTTCGACCGGATGGTCACGAGACGATAGCGGCCGGCACGGTCATCGAAAGACAAGGCGTTCAAGCGGCCGGGCGCAGTAAAAATCGCCTTCTTCGGTTTTGTGTTCCAGACCCGTTCATGGGCGCTGTTGCCTCGATAGAACCCGCCGGGCTGGAACATACGGTTGTTGTAGTCCTTGAAATCCTTCGGGTAGGTGTATTCGATCAGGTCACGGACGAGGGCATAGTCGGCGGTCCACTCATCCCATTTCAACTTCGGACTAGCAGGCAGAGTTGCCTTGGCGATCCCCGCGACGATCGCCAGCTCGCTCTTGAGGTGCTGCGAGGCGGGCGACCTTTTGCCGATGCTTCCACTGATATGCGAGAAGCTGTCCTCCGTCGTCACCGCCTGCGGCCCGGTCGCCTGGTTGTCTATCTCAGTTCTCGAAAGGCAAGGGAGGATATAGGATTCTTTGGCGGGGAAGAGGTGGCTGCGATTGAGCTTGGTGGAGACAATGACTGAAAGCTCCTGAGCAGCCCACGCCCGTTCCATTTCCTGCTGATCGGGCACTGCCCGGACGAGGTTTCCGCCAAGGCAGATGAAAGCTTTGATCTCGCCGGCCATTAAACCTTTCACAGCGTCGACGATCGGCGTGCCGTCTTTTGTCGGCGGGTTGAAATTGAAGAGTTCTTTGAGCTTGTCCATCGGGATCAGCTTAGCCTTTTCGGCAATCCCGACTGTTCGCTGCCCCTGGACGTTGGAATGACCGCGCACCGGACAGCAGCCCGCGCCCTTGCGCCCAATGTTACCGCGCAGAAGAAGGAGGTTGACGACCATGCCGATGTTGAGCGCTCCCTCCACATGCTGGGTCAGACCCATCCCGTAGACGCCTATGACGTTCTTGGCGTTGACATAGATATCGGCGGCATCTCGCAGCGCACCCTCCGTCAGACCACTCTCGCGCTCAATGTCGATCCAAGAGGTGTCGCGGACGACCGCAATAAACTCTTCAAAGCCCGTGGTGTGCTCCTCGATAAAAGTGATGTCGAGGATGCGGTCGTTACCGTCCCGGACAGCCAGATCGTCGGCATCGATCACGTGCTTGCAGAGCCCAAGGATGGCTGCGATGTCGCCGCCGGCCTTCACCTGCAAGTACTGGTCGGAGATCTGCGTTTCGTGCCCGGTCAACATGTCGACAGGGCTCTGCGGATTGACGAAGGATACAAGACCCTGCTCAAGGATGGGGTTGAATGTAACGATCCGCGCGCCGCGCTTCTTTGCATCCTGCAGCGGATGGAGGAACCTAGGACTGTTCGAGCCTGGGTTTTGTCCAAAGAAGAAGAATGCGTCTGCTTTCTCCAGGTCCTCCCAAACAACCGTTCCCACCGGCGATCCGATGACATTGTTCAGACCTACGGAGGTCGTCTCATGGCACATGTTCGAACTTTGCGGCAAGTTGTTGTTGCCATAGACGCGAGCGAGCAGTGCATATAGATATGACGCCTCAAGCCCGGCATGGCCCGACGAGTAGAAGACGACGCTCTCCCGCTCGAGACGGTTCAGAATCTCACTAATGCCGGCGAACGCCTCTTCCCATGTGACCTCGACGTATCGATCAGTGCCTTGGTCGTACTTCAGGGGATGGGTCAGCCGGCCGGTCATTTCGAGATCATGGTCCTTCCAACCACGAAGCTCTGCGACCGTATGCTCGTTCCAAAAGTCCGGCGTACAGCGATGCGACGTCAACTCCCAAAGGGTCGCTTTCGCGCCGTTCTCGCAGAACTCGAACGGATGGTAGTTCTCAGGCTTAGGCCACGCGCAAGACACGCACATGAAGCCGCCCGGCTTGTTCTGCCTGGCGAGCGTTTCTATCGCGGCCGGCGTCGGCCAGCTATCGCCGTAAATGCGCGCGATGGATTTGAGCGACCCCCATCCGCCTGCGGGACCTTCGCCATCGGTATTTTCAATGCGGTCTGCCAAGGAACTTCTCCGGACGCGGGTGGAAACAATCGAGAGGGGAGCTGGGATCCTCACGCATCGGGTTCGTGGATCGGACAGCGGTTGAACCGCTCCCGGAAGTGCGCGGAATGCTCATAGGGCGCCTTGCGGGCACGGTTGATGTTGCCAAGCGGACGGTGGGCATCGAGGCCTGTCCAGACACTGAAGCGCATTTCTTCGTCGACCCTGCGAACCTGTTCCGGCGCCCAGCTATCCTGAGGTCCGGCGTGAATGGTCGCTACCGTCACGAACGGAGCGTCCTTTTCTTCCCACTGCACGGTCGGATCCTCGATCGGCTGTTTCTTCAGATCGCGACAGAGCTGAACCTGAAACTCCCACGCTCCGGTGATATGGTTCATTTCTGCCTGGACAGTCTCGCGGATGGCATCGTCACGGTCGGCGACGTCGATCTCCTTGCCGGTCAGGTCTTTGAGGTCTTGCGACACCGGCTTCAGGCTGAACTTGGCAATGTATTCGCCGTAGCGGAATGGCGTAACGCTGAAGTAGGTCTCACCAAGCGGATCGATATTCGGTGCTCCGCCCATTGACTGCACTGTCGTGCTCGATACGCCTACCGTCTCCAGCGCCGTGTTTAAGCCCTGTAGTACCGTCGACATCGCCTTCTTCGTGCCTTCCAACCGATCCGTGGTCTTCGCCAGCATCTTCAGGCTGCCCAGAAATTTCTTGGCAGTCTTCGCTTGGAAGACAGGTCCGTTGACCATTACGAAATCCTGCGTATGGCCTTCGGCATCAGGAAGACGCGCTCCCTCGACATCGACCACCTTCAACGCCAATCCGCGCGGAAGCGAAACGGCGTCCGGGAGAATGTCACCAGCATTCGTTGATATGCGCATGTAGACCTTGTGGGTACCAGGGCGCGCGAAAAGTCCCTGAGCGAGTTCAGGCGGCAATCCGTCCTTCACCACGAACGTTCCCTCAAGGATTCCGTGGGCCTTCGCATGCACCGACCTGACGGCGTGACCGTAGTCTTCAGCAGTCGTTTCGAGAATCGTATCGAACGCCTCGTTGATGTTGGCAATCGTCTTCGTTTCGTCGTCTTCAAAGACTTCTACATCCGGCGAGAACGTGACTGGGGGCTTCACGGTCATCTCATGGTCTCCGTTAGCGAGTTTGGGCAAGCGGTGAGGCGAGCCTCGCCATCCCTTGCAAGCGCAACCGGCGTGGGCGGATTTAGTTCCTTACGAAAAACGGCGGGGTTCGCGCGTACGTCACCGTTAAAAAATTGGATCATGACCCGGTGGAAATCTTTGCACGCTTTAAACCGGAACAACCTCGACGAATAGAGGTTGTGCATCACCGCCAAAGGAGTGACCCCATTGCTCAAACAAACGTCAATCAAGACAGCCCTGCTGATCGGCGCGCTGCTCACAACATCCGCGATTCCAAGCTTCGCCGACGATGCCGGCAAGCCCACCCCCGAAATGCAGGCCGTGCTCGACAAGCTTCAGGCTCTCGACGCCAAGCCTTTCTCGACGCTGACGGTCCCCGAGGCCCGCACTCAGGCAAGTCCTTCGGATGCAGCACACGCCGTCCAATGGGACAAGCGCATCTCTTCGAATCCGGAAGCGCAGGTGACCACCGGGGACATTGCCATTCCGTCGAAGGACGGAGCGCTTGCCGCCCGCGTGTATATGCCAGGCGGCGAGGGACCGTTCCCTGTCGTGGTCTACTTCCACGGCGGCGGCTGGGTCGTTGCCGACGTCAACGTCTATGACAGTGCGCCACGGGCGCTCTCGCTCGGCGCGCATGCCATCGTCGTCTCCGTGGAATATCGCCATGCCCCGGAGCACAAGTTCCCGGCCGCGCACGAGGATGCCTGGACCGCCTACAAGTGGGTCGTCGAAAATATCCACGAACTCAATGGCAATGCCGACAAGATCGCGGTGGCTGGCGAGAGCGCCGGCGGGAACCTCGCCGCGAATGTTGCGCTGATGGCGAAGGAAATGAAGACGAAGCAGCCCATCTACCAGCTCCTCGTCTATCCGGTCGCCGGCAACGACATGAACACGGAGTCCTACAAGGAAAACGCCGATGCCAAGCCGCTCGGCAAGGCGGACATGGAATGGTTCGTGAAGAACACCTTCACCTCGATGGACCAGACCTCGGACAAGCGTCTCAACCTCGTTGGCCGTGACGACCTCGCAGGGGTCGCACCTGCGACGGTGATCACCGCGCAGTTCGATCCCCTCCGGTCGGAGGGCCAGGCCTATGCCGATAAGCTGAAGGCCGCAGGCGTTGCCGTCGATGCCAAGACCTTTGACGGTGTCACCCACGAGTTCTTCGGAATGGCCAAGGTTGTCCCGCAGGCGAAGGAGGCCATGGACATGGCGATCGCCGATCTCACCGCCGCCTTCGATAAAGCCAAGTAAGGATTGCCCCCATGAAGAAAACAGTCGCTCTGGCATTCGTTGCCGCCTCCTGCCTGACCATGACGGCCGTTCCTGCTGTTTACGCCAAGTCGCCTGCTTCCGCCGACACGGCCGCCGCGCCGTTCAGCGTCGACAAGGCGTCGTTCGTCAAGGCCGTCTCCAGTTCCAACGCGTTCGAGATCGAATCCAGCAAGCTGGCCGAGCAAAAGGCGAAGGACGGCGACGTCAAGGAATTCGCCAAACAGATGATCGCCGATCACACCAAGGCAGCCGAGGAACTGAAGAAGGCGGCGAAGACGGAGGGCGGCGAGCCGCCACTCGCTCCGAAGCATGCGGCGATGCTCGAAACTCTGAACGGCGCATCGGACCGGGATTTCCAGCCACTTTATATCGAAATGCAGGCTGCTGCCCATATGGAGGCGGTCAGCCTGTTCGCGACCTCCGCTAAGGGTGGCGACGATCCAGCCGTCAAAGCCTTCGCCAAGAAGACGCTGCCGACATTGGAGATGCACAAGATGCACGTCCAGAAGCTCGTCGCGGCTCAATAGGGTGACGACAGGCGCCGGGCGGCAACCCCGCCCGGCCTGGGGAAACATTCATGCGCGAGCCGCTTTTCATTATCAGGCGACCATCGATTTTGACCACGCCTAGCGCGGTGCTCGCCGCTTCCGCTTTTCCATTGATCGCTCAAACTCCTGGCTGTGCAGCAAATAAGGTTGAAGATGGCACTTCGTTCTCATTTGCAGGTTCGCCTCGTGAGTTTGGTGAAGCTCCTGAAACGATAACCTCGCCTCGATCGTCTTCCCCGGACGGATTAGACTTTCTTGCGCCGGACGGGGGCTCATGCTCCCGTGAATATCTCTCCGTGAACTTCGATTTCAGCACGATGTTCAAAAGAGTCCCACGAAGGCAACGCTACGATCTGTCAACGACTGGCGGTGTCAGTCGAGGAACTCGCAGCCGCGTTCTTCAAGAAGCACCGCAGGACGTCAATCGTCCGAAGGGCGGCGAGCGTTGAGGAGGTCGCCAACGTCGTCTTGCCTCACATGCGGGTCGACGACGGTGTGATCTATGACCGTAATCCCTATATATCGATCGAATCCATGATGCAGGCGACGGCAGGACTTCGTATCCATTGCCTCGGCGCTAGTCGTTTTCCCTCGGCTCAATATCCAGAATGGCGGCGAACGCGTTCTGAACTCGCTTCGGTGCTCTGGCCAATTGCTCGACCAGATGCAGACCCTGCTTGGAAGATAAAAAGAGCAGCACTTCAGCGGATAACGGTACGGCTTGGGGAACAGGTTCGTCGATGTGTTGGTAGTCTAAACCTTCAAAGAAGTAAGAGGACGGAAGATTCAGGAAATTCATGATGACGAACATGGAAGAGGCGCTGACCCGGTTGGTGCCGCGCTCATATTTCTGAACTTGCTGAAAGGTAACACCTAGCGCGTCGCCTAATTGTGATTGCGAAAGGCCTTTGAGCTTTCGCGCAAGGACGAGGCGCTTTCCCACATGAACATCCACTGGGTGCGGCTGCCCCGGCGACTTGCTTAGCCGCGACCGGTCTACACTTTTTTTCATCATGCTTTAAAATTTCTGGTCAGTATTTTGACATCACACAATTCGAAGATGTACATATATGATAATCCTCATATGCTTTCCAGAATAATCCGGCGCAATTCGCATATACACCCGGTGCTACTTCTGGAACGGGCTTTCTACATGCTTGTCGCCCACGGCAACGTCTGCATTTCCCCGCCTCGGTTGCGGGCGGAACCTTTCGTCGCCGAGAATGTTTCTCCGCGGTCTGGTGGTCGTTTCGCCGGGGCAGAAATTCAACTCAATCAAAGGGGACAAATATGGAAAATGCAAGCATCGGCTGGATCGCAGCTATCATCATCGGTGGGATCGCCGGCTGGCTCGCCGAAATGTTCATGAAATCCAACATGGGCGTCTTGATGAATATAATTCTTGGGATCGTGGGTGCGATGGTTGCCAACTTTCTTCTCTCGCTCTTTGGCGTCGTCCTTGGCGGCTGGCTGGGTTATCTGATCGCCGGGTTCATCGGAGCATGCGTACTGATAGCGCTCGCGCGCATGATACGCCGGACCGCTTGAACCAATGCCGACGGCGCTCCGATGCGCCGTCGTCTTCCCACCGGTCATTGATCGAACCGAGATCGCACCGCCTGCTGAGTTATTCGATTAAGGTTGAACCCTTTGCCGTGCGCGCTATCCTCAGCCTGCCACTGGCTCCCGCCCGCGCACGTATAAAGTTAGTATTCACGGGTTCGCGTGCTCCTTAGTCATCGGCCTCATGCTGTCAACACCTCGCCGGCGGTCGATCCATCTCATCACTGGCGTGACGGTGATCCCGTGTAGGATGATCGACGCCAAAATTATCACCAGAACGGTCGCCCAGACGGTCTCTATGCCGTCAAACCTAGCCTTCGACGAGGCGTAGGCTAAATAGTATATGGAACCAAGTCCCCGAATACCGAAGACGGACACGATCGCCCTTTCGGCCAGCGGATGACGGCAGCCCATCAAACTGATCCACGCTGTCAATGGCCGCGCTAGGCCGAGTGTAGCGACTGTGACGACTGCGACGCGCCAGTTGACATGTTGGAGGAGAGAACCTTCCGCGACGATTGAGCCAAAGCACACGAGAAGCACCATCATCAGCATCCGCTCGATCTGCTCGCCGAAGTCGTGCAGTTCACCGTGGAACCTGCTCCGTCGTTCGACGCTGCGGAGTGTCAACGCGGTGACGAAAACCGCCACGAAGCCGTATCCATGGGCTAGTTCGGTCAGCCCGTAGGACACGCATGTGAATCCCAACGCCGCCAATCCGTCGCCCGTCTTCGCGATGGATCCGCCTTTTGGAATTTTAAAGGTCAGATATCCAAGCGCCCGGCCGACGAGCCAGCCTACGCCGACGCCCGCCACAAGCTTCCACCCGACGTCGAAAAGCAGCCAGGAACCCAGCCAGTCCGTCGTTTGGCCCCCGCTGCCCGCGATGGCAATTGCCGCCATTACGAAGGGAAAGCTCAACCCGTCGTTAAGCCCGGCTTCGGACGTCAGCGCGAATCGGATGTCATCCTCCTCACCGGTCTGTGGTGGTCCGACCTGCACGTCGGCCGCCAGGACGGGATCGGTGGGCGCAAGCGCGGCGCCGAGGAGAAGGGCGGATCCCGCGCCGAGACCGAGGACGCTCCACCCGAGGAGGGCGATCGCCGCAATCGTAAGAGGCATGGCGATCCCGAGTAGTCTCCAGGTGATCATCCATCTCGACCAGCCGAGTGGCCGGTCGATCTTCAGGCCCGCGCCCATCAGAGCGACGATGATTACGAACTCCGTCAGGTGTTCGGCCCACTTCATGTTCTCGAGGGGATTGAACTGAGGCAGCGGCGTGAATGGAGACCAGGCGAGCGCCATCCCGATGGCTATGCAGCATATCGGCAACGAGAGGGGAACTCGTTTGAGCGCCATGGGGAGCCACGCCGTCAAGAGCACGATGGCACCGAAGATCAGGAGCGTGACGACGTAGGTGTTCAACTCGTTCACTTCTCCCTCAACTGCTCTCCGGTCCGATCGCACCGGACCTGCGGGGCCTTCGCTTTTGTGAATGCGGCTTCGTGAATCCTCCGACGGCCGCAGGAAAACGTCCGTTTTCCGTTGCTGTTCCGTTATGGAGATGACGCGAGGAAAACGGCAAGCTCCTGTGCGACGGTTTCCGGATCCTCGCGTTGCGGAAAATGACCCACGTTCTGAAGAACGATCCTGTCGAAGGGACCCGTAAATTTCTTGTAGAGGTCTTCTGAGAGATCGGGCGGATTGACGCCGTCGTCCATGCCCTGGAAATAGACCGTTGGTAGAGAAAGCGAGTGCGTCTTTTTGATGCGATCTTCGAGCCAGACGCTATCCGGATCAGGCTCGGCTTCGCCCCACCGGACCCGGTAGCTATGCAGGGTGACCGCTACCCAGTCCGGATTGTCGAAAGACTTCGCGACAGCGTTGAATGTCGCCTCGTCGAACCAGCCGTCTGGGCTCCAGTTCTCCCACTGGATGCGAGCAAAACCATGCGGATCTTTCGCGATTGCTTCCGCGCCGCGTTTGGTAGCCATGAACCAATGGTACCAGTAGCGCTGCGCCTGCCTGAAGGGCGGCGTCTTGAGGCCGCCCATGCGTGGCAGCGAAGCAAGCAGCGCCATTCGGTCGACGCGGCTCGGCCACCCCATGGCCAAGGCCTCTGCGATGTTCGATCCCCAGTCGTGGCCGACGACGGAAAATCGATCTATGCCGAGACCGTCCATGAGGGATATCGCGTCGATCGCGAGGACGGCGCCGTTCGCCGTGCGTAAAGCCTCCTCGTTCCTGAATACCGTCGGGCCGAAGCCCCGCAGGTAGGGCGCGATCAGGCGAAGGTTTCGATCCTGGAGCCGGGACGATACCGCGTCCCATGTCGTCGCGTCGTCCGGCCATCCATGCAGCAGCAGAACGGGATGGCCGTGTTGCGCGCCGGTCTCGTCGAAGGTGATGTGCAGGTCGGGCGTGTCGAGATGCGGCATGGGAAAAATCCTTGTTCGACGCTGGAAACACGGTCCGCTCTCCCCTCCGTTAACGGAACAACGAGCTGCCACCGAAGTTGGTGATTTGGGCAACACCGCCCCAAATTCCAAGGGGCTTCATGACAGTTCGCTCACCATTCCCGATTAGCCGACGAGCCGTCTTGGCGGCGGCGAGCGCGACACTTGCAAGCTCTGTTTTCCCGGCCGCCGCCTGGCCGGCTTCGAATAAGCAGGAGAAAACGAAGATGGACGACCCGACGACCAAGTACCCGAAGCCGCCATTCCAGAGGCAGAACCAGCCCTTTCCCGGCCTCGCAAGCAAGATGGACCCGAAGCCCGACCACGGCGAAACTTCCTACAAGGGATCCGGTCGCCTTGCAGGGCGCAAGGCTCTGATCACAGGAGGGGACTCCGGCATGGGTCGCGCGGCCGCGATCGCCTATGCCCGAGAAGGCGCCGACGTAGCGATCAACTACCTGCCGGACGAGGAACCGGACGCGAAGGAAGTCATCGCACTCATCGAGAAGGAAGGACGCAAGGGCGTCGCGCTTCCTGGCGATCTTCGCGACGCGGCCTTCTGCGAGAAACTGGTCGACGACGCCGCAAAGGCGCTTGGAGGTCTCGACATCCTCGTCAACAATGCGGGACGGCAGCAGCAGGCGCAGTCGATCAACGACATTACGTATGAAGCGTTCGACGCGACCATGAAGACCAACATCTACGCGACCTTCCTGCTTACGAAGGCGGCCGTGAACCACATGCAGTCGGGTTCTGTGATCATCCAGACGACGTCGGAACAAGCCTACGATCCGTCCGAGAATCTCGTCGACTATGCCATGACTAAAGCGGCGGTGATGAACTTCACGAAGTCGATGGCGAAGCAGCTCGGGCCGAAGGGCATCCGTGTGAACGGTGTCGCGCCGGGTCCAATCTGGACGCCGCTTCAGGTCAGCGGCGGCGCAACCATGGAGAAGCTCGAAAAGTTCGGTGGCGACACGCCGATGGGCCGTCCCGGCCAGCCTGCGGAGCTCGCTTCCATCTACGTCCAGCTCGCGGATCCGCAGGCAAGCTACGCGACCGGGCAGGTCTACGGAGCAGCCGGCGGCGGCGGGCAGCCGTAAGCGCTCATCGCTCGCACACGCACATTCCTAAGGAGAAAAGAAATGAAAGCTTTAACCTGGCACGGCAGCGGCGACATCCGATGCGAAGAAGTCGACGACCCGATCATCCAAGACGACCGCGACGCCATCATCAAGGTGACGAGCTGTGCCATCTGTGGTTCCGACTTGCACCTCTACGGCGGCTTCGTGCCAGGCATGCATGCGGGCGACGTCATGGGCCACGAGACGATGGGCGAAGTCGTGGAAGTCGGCCGTGGAAATTCCAAGCTCAAGGTGGGTGACCGCGTTGTCGTCCCTTTCACCATCTCCTGCGGCGAATGCCGCCAGTGCAAGTGGGGACAGTTCTCGCTTTGCGAGCGTTCAAACCCCAATGGCGCGGAACAGGCCGAGCAGGTCGGCTACCCCACCGCTGGTCTCTTCGGGTATTCCGAGCTCTACGGTCGTTTCCCCGGCGGCCAGGCGCAATATCTACGCGTGCCCTATGCCGACATCGGCCCGATCAAGGTGCCGGACGGCCTTTCGGACGAGCAGGTGCTGTTCCTGTCGGACATCTTTCCGACCGGCTACATGGCGGCCGAGAACTGCGACATCAAGCAGGGCCACACAGTGGCCGTGTTCGGCTGCGGCCCGGTCGGTCTGTTCGCCATCAAGTCCGCGTTCTTGCTCGGTGCAGAGCGCGTGATCGCGATCGACACGGTTCCTGAACGCCTTGCACTCGCGCGGGGGGCGGGCGCCGAGACGCTGGACTATACCGACGAGGATCTTCAGCAGCGAATCCTCGAAATGACGGGCGGGCAGGGTCCCGACTCCGTGATCGAAGCCGTGGGCATGGAAAGCCACGGGGCCGGCGGCGTCATGGAGACGATGCAGACGAAGCTCACCTCGACCGAACGGCCATACGCCCTTAGCCAGGCGATCATGGCGTGCCGTCCGGGCGGCGTTGTATCGCTGCCGGGCGTCTTCGTCGGGCCGGCTGTCCCTGCGCCGCTCGGGGCGTTCATCGGCAAGGGCCTCACGCTGAAAACCGGCCAGACGCACGTACAGCGCTACCTGCAGCCACTGATGGACCTGATCGAGGAAGGCGCTATCGACCCGTCCTTCTTGATCACCCATCGGATCGGTCTGGAAGAAGGACCGGAGGCCTACAAGACGTTCCGCGACAAACAGGACGGCTGCGTGAAAGTGGTCATCCGTCCTAACGGCTGAGCCGAACCCTCCGGTGACGGTTGCGACGCCGTCACCGGAGGGCGACGGGACGGCTGGTCCGACTTGCTCCTTGCAAGCGGCTTGAAGGCCTCCGTCTCAAGCCTAGGTCATAGGAATGAAAGGGAGCGCCGAATGTCTTCGAAGGGTGACGATCCAGACTTCAAAACGATGTCAGAAGCCGTGCAGGCTTGGTATCGTTTCTATCAAATCGATCCGAAAAACGGCCTCTCTGACCTGCTGTGCCGAGCGGCGATCGACCTCTATAGAGACGGATATCATAGCTCCGACGACATCGCGACCGCCCTTATCGGTAGTTACGTCGGCATCCATGCGACGCGGGTAAACGCGCCGACGTCCGCCTCTGTGCACTGACGAAGACGGAGACCGGCCTTGAAGATCGCCACCTACAACGTCAACGGGGTCAACGGCCGTCTCGAAGTGCTTCTTCGTTGGCTGAAGGAAGCGTCGCCCGACGTCGTCTGTCTTCAGGAACTGAAGGCGCCGCAGGAGAAATTTCCGATCAAGGCGATCGAAGCCGCAGGATACGGTGCGGTCTGGCAGGGCCAGAAGTCGTGGAACGGCGTTGCAATCCTCACGAAAGGAAAGGAACCGCATCTGACTCGAAAGGGACTGCCCGGCGAACCGGAAGACGAACACAGCCGCTACATCGAGGCGATCGTCGACGGGCACGTGATCGGCGGCCTCTACCTCCCGAACGGCAATCCCTATCCAGGGCCGAAGTTCGATTACAAGCTCCGCTGGTTCAAGCGACTCCATGTCTACGCCGCCGAACTGCTCGAACTCGAAGTGCCTGTCGTCCTTGTCGGCGACTACAACGTCATGCCCACCGAACTCGACGTCTACAAGCCGGAGCGCTGGGCGAACGATGCGTTGTTCCGCATCGAAGTTCGTGATGCATTCAAGGCCCTCGTCGATCAAGGCTGGACGGACGCGCTGCGCCATCTGCACCCGGACGCGCGCATCTATACGTTCTGGGACTACTTCCGGAATGCCTATGGCCGCGACGCTGGTCTCCGTATCGACCACTTCCTACTGAGTTCGGAAGCGGCGGCGCGCCTCTCGAAAGCAGAGGTAGCCAAGCACGTCCGGGGTTGGGATCACAGCAGCGATCATGCGCCTGTCTGGATCGAGCTCAAGGAGAAACCCATAAGGAAAGCGAGGACGACGAAATGACCGAATGGAGAGGGTCGCTTCGAGCGAAGCTGGAGGAACTCGTCGACGGTTTCGTGGTCAACGGCGCAAAACAGGAGGACGTCTTCGAGGCGATCGTGGAAGAGGTCCGCCGCCTCCGCGAGGCGTTGGAAATCGATCCGGATCCAGCCGACGACGAATTATAGCGATCGGGGAGCCGGCCAACGACTGGCCGGCGAGCAGAAAGATTGAAAACTCCGCTGTTGGCTAGTCGAAGTCGCCGATCCGCCCCGTCTGGAAGACGATGATCGGATCACCCACGTCTCCGATGGCAGGTCTGCCTTCCCGCTTCACGACGAGAGTGCCTGCGTGGCTGAGAGCGAGTTCCTTCGCCTCTTCAACCGCGTCCGCCTCACTCCCTTCGACGACGGTCTCCCAGACTTGGTTCGGCTGCCCGCGCTTGTCGAGATCGAACGCGAAAATGCTTATGGCTATGAATGCACCGGGCATCTAGCGGTTACTCCGACGTGGCGGGTCGAGGGGCTTCTCGCGCCACGTCGTTATGTTTTTTCGGAGGCGAGTCGGCCGCCTTTTCCTCACGAGCCGGGCGGGGCGACAAGTCGTCATCCGCCTGGAGTTCGTCGGTGTTCACGTAGCCTTTTTCTACCGCCATCCTCAGCTACTCCCGGTTAGCCGCCTGGGGGGCGGGCATTCGATCCTTCGCGTCAGCTCTCCCTGTTCTCGGGTCAGCGTCCGTGACGCCGTCGCCGGCCTCTCGGCTGTTGCCCATGTTTACGGGTGGTGCACGCTGGGGATCGACATTGGTCTCAGGCAACTCGTCGTCCTGCGTGTCTTCGTTCAGGGACTTTGGCGGAAGCTTTGCAGAGCTGGGAATAGCGTTCGTGGCCATGGTTGTTTCTCCTTCTGAAGTAGGAACTCCCACACCTCGAGGCTGTTCCCGCACGCCGACGTCGTGATCCTGCCATCCTTTTTCGCGATCAACGCCTACCACGCCAAGGCGTGATTCTGACCGACATGAGGAATTTGATATGAAGCCTGTTCTTGCCGCCGCCATCGCTGTGCTCGTTCTGACCCAGGTTGCCAACGCCTCCAGTGATGGCGCATGGAACGCGTTGTTCGCCAAGGCGAATGGCACCTGCATCGGTCAATCGCGAATGGTGTCTCCGGAAGCGACCGCGCCGGTGGCCTTCGACGACGCGACGGGAAAGGTCGCTATCCTGCTTCGCGAGAAGAACGCCAAGTCAAAGAAGATGGTCAACGTGATCTGCCTTTACGATAAGAAGTCAGAAAAGGCGTCGATCGCCGAATACCGGTGGCTGGGGCAGTAAGAATGTTGCGCCGGGGATGGCCTTCGAAAATCATCCCCGGTCTTACGGTCGTTGTAAGCCGGTGAGTGTGACGGCGCGCTGGCAGCGTCACGACCTAGTTTTGCGCAGGCCGATCTTCGTCATACTGCTCGGCGCCCTCGATTGGCCTGAGCCATTTCTCGCGGCGCTTGATCCACAGTTCGTAGGTGGGAACGAGCGGCGTAGGCGTCTCGGTCAGCATACCGAGCTTGATCTCGGCCTCTTCCTCGTTTGCCGAGAACAGTCTCGATCCGCAGTTCGGACAGAATTGCCGTCCTTCGAATTCGCTTGTTCCGCCTCGTGTTTCAAAACCACTCGCTGGCCATACAGCAAAGAACGTGAAGGCAGATCCGCTCTCTTGTCGGCAATCCGTACAGTGACAAATGCCGATCCTGAGCGGATTGCCACGCACGGCGACCCGAACGTTTCCGCATTTGCACGATCCAGTCAGTGTCGTCATTTCGGAACTCCCGCGTCATCGTCCGCGACTTCGGTATCCGGCCGATCTCCACCGTCGACGTGCTCGCTCTGCCAGCGGCCGTCCTGTAGCTGATACGAAATCTCGGCGTCGCGTCCTTCGACGTGCTGTCGCTGTGCCGCCGACTTCGCCGCGGCAAGCGCTGAGTCATGATCGGCGAACGTCTCCGACCAGACGTCTTCGAGCCTATATCCGTAGCCGCCATCGTGCTCGCCAACATGATATGTGAGTTTCGTCATCCCGTCTCCTCCGTTGAACAAACATATCTAGGGCGGTGGTCTGCGCGATCCAACTCCCTCGTTCCTTGCGGGTTGAAGGCGCTCGTCTCAGGCCTACGCCATAGGAAGGAAAAGGAGCGCAGAATGTCGTCCAGGGATAACGATCCAGACTTCAAGACGATGTCAGAAGCTGTGCAGGCTTAGTATCGCCTTCATGAAATTGATCCGAGGCGCGGCCTGTCCGATGCGCTGGTCCAGGCGGTACCGGCACAGGCGTGCCAACGCAATTTACAATGTATCCGGCAAGCGCCTTCGCGACCTCCCGATCACGCTGGACAAACTCCTGTAAGCACAACCCGTCACCAGGCGACGCTAAGTTCTTGCCATTGGTCTTCCAGCGTACGCTGACGCTGCGGCCGGAACCAAGGAATGCGCGACGCGTTAACGTTGGCCGGGGGGCAACTCGAGGCATTCATGCATGAGCGAACATTCCGTTTCCAACTTCTTTTCAACATTCGCTACCGCCATTGCCGATCTCTCGGGAAAGCCCGCGACCTTCGTGCTCGCGGTGGTCCTCGTGCTCGTATGGGCCGGGTCCGGCCCGTTCTTCGACTACTCAGAGACTTGGCAGCTCGTGATCAACACTTCCACCACCATCATAACTTTCCTGATGGTGTTCGTCCTGCAAAACAGCCAGAACCGGGACGGCAAAGCTCTTCAGGCGAAGCTCGACGAACTCATTTTGTCGTCGCAGGCGCAAAACAAGTTTGTAGGTATCGAGAAACTAGACGAACAGCAGCTACGCGAGATGAGCAAGACGCTCGCCGAAAAAGCCGAATGCGTTGAGGACGTCGCCGAAGAGAAGGCCGCTGAAAGGCGCTGATCCCCATCTTCTTGCTTCGTAACGAACCTCCATGCCGTCAGAGATTTTCGGTCGAACCCCGCCGGTCAACATCGTAATCGCGGCTGGGAGAGCTTTCGTGCTACTTGATACCCAAGGAGACTACGGCCTAAGAATTTAGAGTACTTACGCCACCATAGCCGTACCTCCTTAGATTCTTGCGGGGCCTAAAGGAAACTGCCTCCCAAGATGCCGCGAATCTCGTAAAAGCTGACCTCATGAACGTCCAGCAGCTCAGCTTCGGCGCGAAGCAGCCTTTGTTTCAGAGCGAGATGATCGCCGGCTTCGAATGCGGTCTCGTGCATCTTGGCCGCCACGATCCGCTTCTTTTGACGCGACACACGCCTGCGGATCGCATGCATGCTCATTTCAGGATTGCCGCCGAGCATGGGATGACGACCGTGAGGGATGGTCTGGTTCCCGGTCACCACGTGATCGATCGGCTGAAAGCTGCCCACGCTGCTGGAGTTCAAGGCATTTGGGACTTATTTCATTATCACCGCAACCTCGACGCCGTTCGCTGTGCGCGAATTGTGGCCCAGGCGTCCCTGGCCATTTCGGGACGCGAACGGCTATGGCTTTGTCCTGTCAACGAACCGTCGCTGTATCCGCATCTCGCCGGCATGCCCCGGCGTCAGGCGATCGACATGGCAGTCACGATGGCTCGCGCGGGAAGAGATCATCACCCTGATGTCGGTATCCTCACCAACGACCCGATCACTGGTGTGGGTGATCGACAGTTCGAAGCGACCGACGCCATCATCTCTGCGGTGGGCGTCGACGTCGTAGGCGTGAATACCCTCATACGGCGCGCACCATCCTGTCGAAGGTGCTCGTCAAGACCTGGCGGCGATACAGGAAGCCGATCATGGTGTCGGAGACGAGCTGGCACGAAGGGCATCCAGTTCATCACCGCCGGTATCCCGGTTTCCACAAAGGAGGATGGCTCCGGCACGTCCTCGATCAGGTCGACGTCGCTCGAATGCACGGCGCCGAGATCGCAGGGGTGTGCTGGTATCCGATCGTGGACTGCCCGCCCTGGCATTCACCTCGTTCCCGCAGTCGCTGGAGCCACGGCTTGATCCGTAGCGACCTGTCGGTCGATCCGGCGTTGTCCGCCGAACTGGAACGACTGCGAATGGCGCAAGCTGCGTGACGCCGCCGGCTGTGCCCCATCAAACGCCGCTAGCCGTATCGAGTGTGCTGTTCGCAATACCTCTCGATCTGCTCGGGCTCCTTTTTCGTCGAGCTGGGTGATCTCGTTTCGGGCGTCGCGATGGATATGGAGACCATCGAGCTTGGCTTGGATTGCTTGAGCGTCACCTCCACCCGCGAAATAAACAAGGTCATGAAAGGGTCGCGAGGCCGTGCCATTCCAACGTCTTGGGGCTGAAAATCAGCCGCGAAAGACCGTTGCTCGCGACGAGCGCGAAGGCGTAGGGGCTTCCAGATCCATGCAGCCAGGTCGATCAGCAAGGAACGCAATTGCAGGAGTGATCTCCAGTCATCATCCCACCAACTGTAAGCAGTTTGCCGCCCGAACGAAATCCTTGAACATTGACAGTCAAAGCTGGTCCGGCCCTTGCATGGGCTTGCCTCTGGAGAAGTTGACGTCACGACTGGCTTTGTGAAATTTCAACCGGTCGGCTTCAGCTTACTTCAAGGCGCCAACATAATTCCGGTGGGGTATTTAGGGTAGGAGCCGCGCGAGCGTCTCGCTCAACGTTTCAGGCATAGTGGGCTTGCTAATCCAACCACCTTTTTTGAAGACCGTTTCGTCCACGTCCGCGCCTGAATACACCACGAACGGAACGCCCTCCGCCACCAAGTGCTCGACGACGTCAACGCACACGCCGTCGTTCAAGCGCGGATCAACGACCGCGACATCTGGCGTGTTGGACTGCAGCCACGTCAAGGCGTCGGCTCTCGTGTCGAACGTCGTGACCGACGCCGCACCAAACTCGCGCAGCATTTCCTCCATATCCAGGGATATGAAAGGCTCGTCTTCGAGCACCAGCACGTGGCCTATTTCCGTATGTTTTTCCATTGTCGGAATTTACGATCTCGCCCCAAATTCTGCAAGTTAACGTTTCGCGACCAGAGTGAAGCCGCTGAAACCATTGCGCCACACCCACGTTTACGTCGCAGAATAACGAGAGGTGTCGCGTGCCCGAAGCTGAACAGTCCGACATTCATGGCGACCGTCCTGCCGCAGCCTCTAGGCAGGGGATGGCGGATCACAAGGAGCTGGCAACTTTCGCCTTCCAGAGGACTCGAATGCCCCTGGTCATTTCGGACGTCCGCCAGCCCGACTATCCCATGGTCCTTGCCAACGACGCCTTCCTTGACCTCACCGGCTATTCTGCAGACGAGCTACTCGGGAAGAACTGTCGAATGCTGCAGGGCAAGGACACGTCGAGAACGGCGGTCGCCGAAATCCGCGCTATCATCGCGCATGAGCGCGAGGGGACGGTCGAGATCTTGAATTACAAGAAGGACGGCACGCCCTTTTGGAATCAGCTACACCTCAGCCCGATCCGCGACGACGATGGACGCCTCGTCTACTATTTCGCCTCCCAGATCGACGTTACCGAGTACCGAAAGATCCAGAAGCTGGAGGAGGCAGAGCATCGTCTTCTTCTCGAGGTCGATCATCGTACGAAGAACGTGCTCGCGATCGTCGACAGCATTGTACGTCTGAGCCGGTCCGACAACCCCGCCGTCTACGCCGCCTCGGTGCAGCAGCGTGTCCAGGCATTGTCGAGAACCCACATGCTCCTGGCGGACAACGGATGGCAGCAGGCGTCGCTTCGCGACATCGTTTGTCTGCAGGTCGAGGCTATCGGCAATGACGGCGTCGAAATTGAAGGATCGGACGTGACGATCCCGGCACCGTCGGTTCAGCCGCTGGGACTAGCCATCCACGAGCTCGCGGCCAATGCAGCCGTTCACGGCTCTCTATCCAGGAAGGGTGGACGTCTTCACGTCGGATGGACGACGAAGGGCAAGGGCATCGTTCTCGATTGGTCTGAAAGCGGCGCGGTTCAGGCACGGGAACCGGCAGGCAAAGGTTTCGGAAATGTCCTTCTGAGCGCCGTGCTCGAAAGGCAGCTTGGCGGAACGATCACCCGTGATTGGCGCGACGATGGCCTTCGTCTTCGCATCGAACTGCCCTCTCTCGATCGGGTCGGGCGCAGTCTTAAATCCACACCATAGCCCGCCGCACCAAGTGCAGCGGCTTTTCAGCTTTCCGCGATGATCGTGTCGACAAGTGCTTAGGCACGATCAAGGCAGAGCAGCGGCCCCTCGACTACGGACGCCCGCGGTTGCCGATCCTTCACATCGATGACGGAGTTGCACCCCGGCGGCGTGACGACGGTAAAGTGACTGAGTGAACTGTAGATGGCAATGCGATAGCCGTTGTATTCATGTACCATGCTAGGCATTGCCATACTCCGGACTGTCGATACGCGTAGGAAAGCAGGCAGTGCCTTGAGGAGCGCCAGCGAACCGGCGCTCCCCGTGTCTGCCTCACGCGCTACGGGCCTGTTCGGGATGTTTGCCCTCGGCGAATTCTTCGACGATCTTCGCGCAGAACGCTGGCAGGTCGTCGGGCTTCCGGCTGGTAACCAGCCCCTTGTCTGTCACAACTTCCTCGTCCACCCAGGTGCCGCCCGCGTTTTCGATGTCCTTCCGGATCGACGCGTACGACGTCACGGTTCTCCCCTTCAGGACGTCGGCCTGAACGAGCAACCAGGGCCCATGACAGATCACGCCGACCGGCTTGGCCTGCTCGAAGAACGATCGCACAAACGAAACGATGTCGGCGTCTGCGCGCAGCTTGTCTGCGCCGACGGTGCCACCTGGGATCACCACTCCGTCGAAGTCGCTGGCCGAAACATCCTTTACAGCCTTGTCCACGGCGTAGCTGCCGCCCGGATCGAGATCGCCGTTGTTCGTCTTGGCCTGGCCCGCCTCGATGCCGACGACCGTCACAGTCGCACCGGCTGCCTCGACGGCCTCCTTTGGCTTCGTAAATTCGGGTTCTTCGGTGCCGCGCGGTGCGATCAGGATGGCAATCTTCTTCCCTGTGAGAGTCATGGGTATCTCCATTTACATGAGCCTTGGACGGAAACGTCTAAGTCGAAACCCGCGCGGACAGCCGAAGTTCCAGCCGGAGTTCCCGGAATGAGGACAGTCTCGATGCCAGCGGAACAATGGCGGCCCCATCACGTTCACTGATCTCCTCAAGCCCAAAAGGAGAAAGACATGGTGACGATGGTTGGCAATGAATCCGACATCAAAGACCTGGTGAAGAACCTGCTCTACTTGGAGCACGACGCGATCGCAGCCTACGATTCCTGCATCGAGCGCCTCGACAGCCGTGAACTGGCCAACCAGATCGCCGCCTTCAAGGAAGACCACCTTCAGCACGTTCAGGTTCTGAGCGGCATGGCACGAGAACTCGGCATCGAAGCGCCGACCGACGGCGACATGAAACAGATGCTGACGACCGGGAAGATCGCACTCGCCGACATCTTTGGCGATCCCGCGATCCTCAAGGCCATGAAGACGAACGAGGACGACACGGTGACCGCATATGAGCGGGCGATCCGCCACGAGGATGCAATCCCAGCGTCGAAGGCGTTTTTCATGAAGGCTCATCAGGACGAGGAGACGCATCGCGCTTGGATCGAGACCACGGCGGAGACGCTCTCTTGATCGTCGACGTGGAAAACACCATCTAAGGGCTACCACCCGAACCAACATGATTGCGAGCCGCGGATACTTCGCGCGCACGCGGTCGTCCGGGTGATCGAGGGCGCTCCCCATGACGGGTCGAGCGCCCTCGGCTTGTTTTCAAACAGTCAGCGAGGGCAATTGGCCGACCACTTGATCATATTCCTTCACGGCATCGGCGCCTCCGGCGCGCAGCTCACGCCGCTGGCATCGTCGTGGCGGACCAGCCTCCCGGATGCGCGGTTCGTTGCTCCCGACGCACCGATGCACACCAAGTTCGGGCATCAATGGTTTTCGACCGAAGGCAACCCACTCGATCCGGCCCGGATCCAGGAAGCCCGCCGCTCCTTCGACGAGCTGATCGCTGACGTCGTCCGTCGCGAGGGATTCGAAGGCCTCCATGGCAGGATCGCTTTCGTCGGCGTCTCGCAGGGTGCGATCGTCGGCCTCGACGCTGTCGCTTCCGGACGCTGGAAGATCGGCGCGCTGGTCGCGTTCTCCGGCCTCCTTCCGCCGCAGCCGGTTTCCTCCGCGAGCAAGGGGACGCCCGTCCTTCTCGTGCACGGAGAGAAAGACACGACCATCCCGCCCATGGCATCCAGGCTTGCCGCCGCGCAGCTCGGCACGGCTGGCTTCAAGGTCGAGTTGGATATCGAGCGCGGCACTGGGCACACGATTTCCAGCGCCGGCGCGCAGAAGGCGCTATCCTTCCTCAAGAAGTCGTTTCTCTGAAACGCAACCGGTCGAAGTCGAGATCGTTTCCCCGCCATGGCTGACGAATACACCAAACAGGACGACGTCGACGTGGGCCTTTGGCTCGAGCTGATCGGCGGCGGCCATCTGACGGACAAGCAGATCGTCGACGGGCTGAAACCTTACGACACCACGAATCTCCCGACGCCGAAGCCGGCTGGAAGGGTCTGAGCGACACCGCCCACTTCTGACGGCGAAGACGGCTCTGTTCCGGACGAGGGGCGGCACCCGGTTCGACCGGGCCGCGACCGATCGAATCCTTGACGATCTTCGGCACGTCGCCTACAGGCGCGGCGTCGAAGCGGCGCGGGTCTTCCAGTTCCTTGATCAGGATCACATCGACGCGGACGAAGACTTTTCGTCGGCGCAGGACGACCTGAACCGGATGTCGCGGAATCTTCCGTTCCTGCCGGAGGTTACTGCCGTTGTCGAAGAGATCGAATCCATACGGGCGAATCACTCCAACTAACGTATCCGGTTCCAGCCGGCCCACGACATGATGGCTCCATGCATCTCAAAGGTATTCCACAAGATTCGACACGTATTGCGAGTTTTTTGCAGCCGCTTCCTTATGGTGGAGGTTGCCAGACCCGACTGACGAACGCGACGAGGCGGAATCCTTTGGGTGCCACGTCCGAGTCCTTACGGGAGGCTCGCAGGCCCCAGAAACCAGTTCGACCCTGCCTGTCCGCGACGCGCCATCCCTTGCCGCCGGCCATACCACGACAGACCATATAATGACGATCTGTTGCAGCCAATGACTGTTAGAGTGGACGACAAGACGATGAACACCCTAGGCAATCAAACATCCCATCAATGCGTACCCAACGGTGCGACATTCATTTTGAAGTGCATGAAACTAAGCGAGGAACGCGGCGCTTATCACGTCCTAGCGTTACGTTTCCGTGAGAACGACGGAGAATTCCGTAGCGGTGCAACGAACGAGGAGCTTCAGGAGTACGAGGCACTTTGCAAAAGGGCCCAGTCCGCCCTCGATCACGAGCGGATGGCCGGCCGAGGCAGCCTTCTCAAACTCGATCATCCCCTGAACCGGATGCTGATACAGACCGGAGTGATGAAATTGCAGACGCTCTTACGCCCGAGCATTCAACCGGTATAGCCTGATGATATCGGGACATACTCTGCGTCGGGATTATGCTCGACCCAGTCCTCCCATGCGGCTTCAGCAGCAGCTTCGAGACTAGGGTACACACCCGGAAGCATCCCGTATGGACCGGAGACAACGACGCCAACTATCCTGCATTCGACGTCGAGCCGAGCGAAAAAGTGGTAGCCTCTCTGGCCGCCGGGAACGGCCATCCATGTGAATGACGCTCTTCGTACCGCCGGCCAATTTTCTTCCAGCTCACCTGTGGCAATCAGGGCTTGCTCCTTGTTGAAAAACGGAAGGAGAACGATCTGGCCGTCGTCTCCCACCACCGCCCAGCAAAGCATTCCGTTGCCGTCGAGACGCAACAAGCTCGTCATTTCAGTGTCCTTAGTTTTCGATTTCAGGAGAGTGCGGGTTGGTTCGCGGAGCGCGAGTTGTGCTGAGTAAAAACTCGCCATCCGTCGAGTGGTGGCGAGCCAACAAGGATTCGGTTCGTTACCAAATTCCTCCAGTCGATCTCACACCCCATCAATACCGACACCAACGCCAGCCCCACCGCTTGCCCGACAGCCGGCGCGACTGCATTCCCGATCTGATCGGCGACACTTCCGATCCCGCCTGCGAATGCCCACGCATCCGGGAATCCCTGCAACCTCGCTCGCATTCTCGCCGTAAGACCGGGCACGAATCCTTCCCGCGAGGCTTCCGCGTTCGTCGGCGCGGCCTTCGCCGGGGGCGCATACGAGACACCGTTCACGAGCGCACGGCGAGCTTCGCCTTCTTTTGGACCGCCCTGATAACCGCGGATCGTGTCGGATAACGCGCCGACCCCAAGAGGATTGCCGAACCGGTCGAACTCGGGCCGTTCTCGCATCATGCGCACCCAGTCGTCCGCACCATTCCAACCGTTCGCCGACATCAGGTCACAAAGGACGTCGCCCATGTTCGTCGCCATGCTCGGAAATTTCGGCGGCATTTTGAAGGCACCCGCCGAGTCCTTGCGGAACCCGACGATCATGATCCGCGAGCGATCCTGCGCGACGCCGTAATCCCGCGTGTTGATGCGGTGGATGTCCGTCACGTAGCCCGCCTTCGAGAACTTCCGCAGAAGGAAGGCCAGATAGTCCGAATGCTTGGAATGAAGCAGTCCTTCGACGTTTTCGAAGACGAACGCCTTGGGGGAGACCTCCCGCACGGCCCGGACACCTTCCATCATCAGATCGTTCTCATCGGCCTTGCCCTTGCGCTTGCCCACTGTCGTGAACGGGGTGCAGGGGAGGCCGCCCGCCAGCAGGTCAACGCGCTGGTTCCGGTACTGCGTAAAGTCGACCTTCCGGACATCCTGCTCGATGACGTTCCAGTCCGGCCGGTTCTTCCGCAGGGTGGCCGCGGCGTTCCTGTCAAACTCGACAAGGCCGACATGCTTGAATCCTGCGCGTTCGAGGCCCAGAGCAAGACCTCCGGCGCCCGCGCACAGTTCGAGTACGCGGGGACGGAAGCGTTCCGGGGGAAGCACAGCCATCACCGACGGCATGCGAACTACGCCCCATGCTTTCGTCGGCTTCCCGGTCATCGCCGCTAGGGCGTCGATTGCCGTAGGGCCGAGGTCGTTGTCACGCAGCCCGAAACCATAACCTCGATCGCCTTCGAACCGACCGTCGCGGAAGCGTTTCAAAGCAAGATGTGCTCTCGCTGCCCAGTATCCAGCATCGCGCTCCCGCAACCCGGTGATCGACGGGTGTTTGTCGCCGAACAAGGATTCGAACTCGGACAACAGGCCGGCGGCCTCGTCCATCAGTGGAGAAGGGACAATCCGGTCTTCGTGCGATAGAACCGAGACCTTCCCGATAAAGGCCTCTAGCCCGGCCTGGAAGGCAGCCATCGCATCGCAGGTGTGTCGTCTCGCGGTCGCTGCTGCGGCCTTGCGTCTGATGATCGCCTCTTGTTCTGCGACAGTCAGCTTCGCGGCCGCAAGCTTCCTGCGGATAGTCGCGACGTCCTTCGTATCAATACGGGCGCCGATCTCCATACGCTCCAGGATATCACGTCGGGTTTCGGCATCGGCGGATACCAGAGCCTTCACGACCGGAAACGATGCGCGGCTCTTTTGAAGAACGCCTTCCGAACCCTTGAGCGTCGTCGCGAATCCCAGGTACGTCGACAGTTCGGTCGCGGGCAGATTGCACCGCGTCTTCAGGAAAGCTTTCGCTTCCGCGGCAGGGACGATGTCCGTCAGCTTCGCTACTTCCGCGGCCATCTGCAGGACGCGGTCGGTCATCTGCTTCTGAAGCTCAATGATCCTGGTCATTGCGGCGGAAAGCGCGTTCGCCTTCGGGTCGATGTCAGCCATGAAGAGTGTCCCCTTTCGGCACGTCCATACGACACCGGATCTTTCAAGGCCGGTAACCGGATCGTTCAAATGCAAGCGATCTCAACGGAGCTGGCACCAATCTCGTTCTTAACGAAATACACACTGCGGGCATGCGAAACGGCAGGGTGCGATCATCCAGGTCCAAGTAATGGCTTTTCCAGCACCAGCACTCGAGGGCTTTGTCATAGTTGCATGCAGTAGCGGCGAACGCGATCGGCTGAGCGGCTTCAACCTAGTATGCGGGAATGCCGCGTTTCTAAGGTGTCAGTAACTGCAACGCTGCGTCATCGGCTCGAATCCTTGAGGGGGAAGGATTCGGCGCGCTCATGACCGCAGCTAGTTCGATCCTCTCAGGTTAGGGTCGATCCTAAGCGTACGGCCGCCCAACTCGCGCCGACAGACACCACTTCGTCGACACACGCTTTTTCGCCGGCGTGACCTGACACAAGTCATCGCGAGACACTCGAAGCGGCTACTAAGAAAGCGGCTGGCTGCCGATGACAGTTGACGGTCGTCAAGCCGGACTTTCCAACGCCGTTTGGGCAACCTCCTGGACGGTGAGCCGATGCACCCGCCCATCCCGAGCCCTCCAGTCGATGGACTGGCCCGGAGACAAACCGATGAGCGCTGCACCGATGGGGGTCATGATCGAAATTCTGCCTGCCGCAATGTCCGCCTCGCCGGGATAGACGAGCGTTACCGAGCGATCCTCGCCGAGATCGCTCGTGTATCGAAGCGACGACCCCATCCTAACGACGTCGCCCGGTATCTTCGCGTCGTCGACCACGCGGGCTCGCTCGAGTTCCGTCAGAAGTTCGTCGGACACCTCTGGAGTTCGAACCGCGAAAGATTCGGCGAGCTTCGTCAGGCGTTCGTGCTCCGAGCGTGCGATCGCGATCGAGGGTTTGCGTGCCTTTCTGGATGCCATGGCTGTTCTCCTGCCGTTGGCGGCCGCATTCCGGCGCCGCGGCGATATCAATTGCCTTTAGGGATGTCGTCGCTGGAGGGTTCGGCTGCTGATCTTTACCGAACGTCGACCCCTCGGCCGGGCGCGACGCGACCGGGCCGGGGGCTAGCTGCCCGCGGTGGGAAACACTCTTTCCAGAACGGTATCGAGGCGTGAGATCAGCATCCAGCCAGATTGGCTCCAGCGAGATCTTCAGTCAAGCACGAAGGAAGATGGCGCGGCATAATCGAATACCCAAGTCCCTCGCGAAGCTTTTCGATCTGATCAGGTCTCTTCTCGTCAAGCTCGGCGATTTCGTTCCTCGCGTCGACGTGGAGGTGAAAGCGGCGAGCTGCGGACCGATGTTATTCGACCTTTTAAGGATGGAAGGCGACCTCGATCGCTCCTCATCTGGAGCGTAGCGCTGAAGTCAGAAATGCGTGGTCGCTTTCGATATGCCACCAGATGCGGCCCTGATCGGGCCACCGCGGGAAAAACCCCACGGGCGAGCCGTCTGCCCTTTATCGAACCTAGGACAGACGACGGATCTGCGGTTAGCGCTTCCAACGCCAGTCCCTGATTTCGGGAAGGTCTTCGCCGTGCTCCTGCACGTAGGCGCGGTGCTCGACGAGCTTGGCACGGAAGCTGTCGATCGTCTCCGGCACCTTCTCCGCCAGCCCCGGCACCCGCGCGACAGCCTCCAAGGCTAAGTGATACCGGTCGAGTTCGTTCAGCACCGTCATGTCGAAAGGCGTCGTCGTCGTTCCTTCCTCGATGAAGCCGCGCACATGGATGTTCTGGTGGTTCGTCCGTCGGTAGGTCAGCCTGTGGATCAGATAAGGGTACCCGTGGTACGCGAAGACGACCGGTTTATCCTTCGTGAAGATTTTGTCAAAGTCGCCATGATGAAGTCCGTGCGGATGCTGTTCGGGATCCTGCAGGGACAGAAGGTCGACGACGTTTACGGTCCTGATCTTTAGGTCAGGTATTGCTTCGTGCAGCAGCATGACGGCGGCCAGCGTCTCCATGGTGGGGACGTCGCCCGCGCATGCCATGACCAGATCGGGAGCGATCGTGTTGTCCTCGTAGCTCGCCCATTCCCAGATGCCAGCGCCCGCCTTGCAATGCGCCTCGGCCTCGTCGATCGAAAGCCATTGAGGCTCCGGCTGCTTGCCCGCGACGATCACGTTGATGCGGTCGTAGGTTTTCAGGCAGTGGTCGCCGACCCACAGCAGCGTGTTGGCGTCCGGCGGCAGATAGATGCGGACGATGTCGGCCTTCTTGTTGGCGACGAGATCGACGAAGCCCGGATCCTGATGGCTGAAACCGTTGTGATCCTGCCTCCAGACGTGGGAGGTCAGGAGATAGTTCAGCGACGAGATCGGTGCCCGCCATTCGAGCCCGCGGGTCACCTTCAGCCACTTGGCATGCTGGTTGAACATGGAATCGATGATGTGGATGAACGCCTCGTAGCAGGAGAAGAGGCCGTGCCGCCCTGTAAGCAGGTACCCCTCCAGCCACCCCTGGCACAGATGCTCCGACAGCACTTCCATCACCCGGCCATCGCGGGAGAGGTGCACGTCGTAATCCTCGATTGCCTGCATCCAAACCCGCTGCGTCTCATCGAAAACGCTTCCGAGCCGATTACTCTCAGTCTCGTCGGGGCCGAACACGCGAAAGTTCTTCGTGTCCGCGTTCAGCTTCACGACTTCCCTGAGGTAGTGGCCGAGGATCTCGGTCGACTGCACCTGCTGGGAGCCGCGCTCGCCGATCTTGACGGCAAAGTCTCGGATGGGCCGCGCCAGCAATTCCTTGCGAAGCAGTCCTCCGTTCGCAAACGGCGTTGCTCCCATTCTCTTCCTTCCACCAGGAGCCAGCGCGCGAAGCTCGTCCTTCAGCCGCCCGTCGGCATCGAAGAGATCGTCCGGATCGTAGGATCGCATCCAGTTCTCGAGGATCTTTCGATGTCCGTCGTCGCCGCGGCAGTTGGCGACGGGCACCTGATGGGCGCGCCAGAAGCCTTCGACCTTTTTTCCGTCCACTTCCTTCGGTCCCGTCCATCCTTTGGGGCTGCGCAGGACGATCATCGGCCAGCGAGGAACGCCGGGTGACTGCGCGTTGGCGCGAGCTTCGTCCCTGAGTTCTCGGATCCGTTCGAAGACATACTCCATTGTCTCAGCCATCTTTCGGTGCATCAAAGCCGGATCATGGCCCTCGATGAAGATCGGCTCGTATCCGTAGCCGCGAAACAGGCTGGTCAGGTCTTCGTCGCTGCTCCTGGCGAGGATCGTCGGGTTGGCGATCTTGTAGCCATTGAGATGAAGGATGGGCAGCACGACGCCATCACGGGAAGGATTGAGGAACTTGGTCGAGTGCCATGCGGCAGCAAGCGGCCCGGTTTCCGCTTCGCCGTCACCGACGACGCAGGCGGCGATCAGATCAGCGTTGTCGAACACTGCGCCAAACGCATGCACCAGAGCATAGCCGAGCTCGCCGCCCTCGTGGATCGATCCGGGCGTTTCGGGTGCCACGTGGCTGGGGATGCCGCCGGGGAACGAGAACTGCTTGAACAGCTTCCGCAGCCCTTCCGAGTTCTCGGGGATGTCTGGATAAACCTCGCTGTAGGTGCCTTCGAGATAGGTGTTGGCGACCATGCCGGGGCCACCGTGGCCTGGGCCGCAGACGTATAGAAGGTCGAGATCGCGCTTCCTAATGACCCGGTTGAGGTGCGCGTAGATGAAGTTCAGGCCCGGCGTCGTCCCCCAGTGACCGAGAAGTCGCGGCTTGATGTGTTCTGGCTTCAGAGGTTCGCGAAGCAGCGGGTTGTCCATGAGATAGATCTGGCCCACCGAAAGATAGTTGGCGGCGCGCCAGTAGCGGTCGATCAGGGCAAGCTCGTTATCATCGATGACATTCGTAGCGACGTCGTTCACGATCTTCTCCTTCAAAGCCTGTGGTGCGAGAGGACGGAAAGCGCTTCGTCGGCGATTACCTGCTCCTCGTCGGTGGGAATGACGAACGCCTTGATGCGGCTGTTCGACGTACTGATGATCTGACTGTTCGCTTCATTGCGGCCGTCGTCCAGTTCAAGCCCGAGCCAGCCCAGCCGTTCCGCGATCCGGCCTCGGATTTCCGGCTGGTTCTCTCCGACCCCGGCAGTGAAGACTACGCCGTCGAGCCCGCCGAGTGTGGCTGCCTGACGCGCTATCTCTCCCGCCACCCGCATGCAAAAGAGGTCGACGGCTTCGGTCGCTTCATGACTTGGATCCTTGAGGAGAACGCGCGTGTCGCCGCTGATGCCCGAGACGCCGAGCAAGCCGCATTCATGATACAGGAACTGCTCGATGCGCTCCGGTTGGCGCATTCCTTTCCGCATAAGGTAGAGCAGGGCGCCGGGATCAATCCAGCCGGGTCGCGTGGCCATCGGAATGCCGTCCAGCGCGGAGAACCCCATGCTCGTGTCGCAGCTTCTGCCGCCGAATATCCCGCAGACGCTGGCGCCGCTGCCGAGATGGCACGCCACGACACGGCCCGCCGCGACTTGACGGTCGATCTTCTCAAGCTCCCTGGCGATGTATGCATAGGACAGTCCGTGGAACCCGTACCGCTTGACGCCATCGTCGTGCATCGCTCGCGGGATTGCCAGGCGACGGATGACATCGGCTTGCGAGGCGTGAAACGCCGTGTCGAAAGAGGCCGTCTGCCAGATCTCCGACTTGCTGTTTCGAACGGCTCGGATCACCCGCAGGGCCGCCGGCTGATGGAGTGGTGCAAGCAACACCAGGCTTTCGATCTCGTCTATCACTCGGTCGTCAAGATGAACCGGACGCTCGAATTTCATGCCGCCATGAACGACACGATGTCCTGCGGCCGCGATCCTGCCCGGCACGACGGCATCGATATGATCGATCACCTGGCTGACGATCTCCCCGAAGTCGCTCTCCGGATCCCCGAACAGCTCCCGCTCGAAAGCAAGTCCTCCGATCTTTCCGATGAGCCGGAGCGGACTGGTCTCGAAGTCGATCTTGGCGCGTCCTGTGGATCGGGCGACGCCGGACGCCATCTCGAAGACGCCTATCTTCAGGGAGGACGAGCCAGCGTTGAATGTCAGAAGCACGTCTTCGGGCATGAAATTCCTCAGGTGTCGAGTTTGGCTTCCTTGTAGGTAGCGCTCGGAATTCCTTCGACCACGCATTCGACGGCTATTCGCTGAAGCTGGCTGAGACTGGCTCGACGTGTCGCCTACGACGACATCCTGACTGACGGACCGCGGCAAATCGTAAGTGTGCATGCCAGGTCGAACGCAGTCTGGCACGAGCCGCGATCTCGATTCCCGACGCCGTCTAACGTGGTCTCGCCTGGTTTTGTTCAGCGCATCCCATTCCCTCGTCGTAAAATCCCAAGAGGATTAGCTCAAAGGCTACACGCAGGCATGCCTCACTGCGGATCGTTCAAACGGGCATCGATGTGGAACGTAAAATCTGGATCCGTAAAGTTTTATTCAACAGGCGCCTTCAACATCGCGACGAGTGCGCCATGAGCGTAAGGCTTGGGCATGAAGGAGACTCCGCTCGCGAGGTCAAACGCGCCTAGCCGCACATGACCGGACGTCACGATCACACGAGTATGCGGCGAGCGCGCCCGGACCTTCGCCATCAACCCCAGGCCATCCGTGGTACCCGGCATATTGACGTCGGTGAAAACCGCGTCGACTTCATTATTTTGCAGCACCACTAGCGCCTCGTCAGCGTTTCCCGCTTCCAAGACTTCGAATCCGGCGTCCTCCAACGCTTCCACGGTGGCGAAGCGGATCAGGGGCTCGTCATCAACGACCAGTACCCGTTCAACGTGATCCTTGTGCGTGGTGGGTTCGGGAGGTTGTTTTTCCCATTCCTCAACTGCTTGCGACCAATGTTCCTTGTCGCGGCCGGTCGGGCATCCTTCCCTTAGCCAAATATCATGGGCCCGCACACTGATCCAATTGTAAGCGTCGTCCTGCATGGATAAACCTCCGATTAGCCGAAAACTACGAACCGGTGCGCCCGGTTCCTCATCGGGTCTCCGAAAAAGTGCTCTTCCGCGAGCGCCGCGTAGGCTGCAGCTTGTTTACCAATACACGCCATTATGACCGAAATTATAGGAGGAACTTCATGAGCGTGTGGCGCGAGCTGCTTCCGAACCTTGCCGTCGTCGCGATCGCTACGTCGGTGTGGACGCTTGGGCGCCGCTACACTTTCAAGCTCGGTGAGCGCACAGGCAATCTGTTGCTGGGGATCGTCATGGCAGCAGGCGTGCTCGGTACGATGGCCATTCCCTTCGAGTTCATTCCGGGCGTCCTCCTTGACGCAAGGTACACGCTGCTTGCGGTGGCCTCCTACTTCGGTGGACCACTTGGCGCTCTTCCGCCGCTCGTAGTTGCGATCGTTCGTCGCGTCTGGATCGGTGGACTGGGAGTTTCTGTAGCCGTCCCCCAGATCGTCGCCGCGAGCTTGGGAGGGCTGCTGCTGCACCACCTAGCGAAAGCGGGGCTTTTCAAGTTCGGCCCAATGTTCGTTCTCGCAGCATGGTCGGCAGCTTGCGGGACCGCCGGCTTCTACGTCCGTTATCCGGTATCGAATTGGCTGGAAATCACGACTACCACGCTTCCGCTGGCGACACTTCTCTTCGGGGCCACGCTATTGTCAGGCCTAGCTTTCATTCAAGAACTCAAGCGCCAAGCGGCGACACACCAGAATTATCTTTACCGTGCCGTGATCGAAGCCCTACCCGATAGCCTCAACGCGAAAGATCGAGATGGTAGGTTTATTGTTGCCAATCCGGCGACGGCCGCGCTGATGGGCACGGACGCTGTTGGGCTGATTGGACGGAAGGATTCTGACTTCTATGCCGAGCACACGGCGAATCTATTCAGGCTGCCGGTGCTCGACGTTCTAAATTCCGGGATTCCCGTAACCGTCGAACAACGGTTTACGCGCAATGATGGCGCGGAGACGTGGCTCTCGACGCTGAAGGCTCCTCTGCGCGACGAAGGCGGCAAAATTCTCGGCGTCGTCACTCACAATCGTGAGATCACCGAGCGCAAACGACTGGAAAGCGATCTTCAAAAGAGTCAGGCAAGGCTGCGCGATGCGATCGAGAGTATGACTGAAGGAATTGCGATGTTCGACGCGCACGGGGTTCTCGTACTCCACAATGAGCACTTTCGATCTCTATTCCCATTGACGGCCGACGTTCGTGTTCCAGGGGCGAACATCAGCGAGATCGTGCGCGCCTCTCTCGTAAGGGGCGAAATTGAGAGACCGACGAACGATTTCGAATCCGTGGTCGAATGGACGGCGGACGTCCTGATGAAGGCCGGCGAACGTGCGCTTCGTCTAACGGACGGGCGGACCTTCGATGCCCGTACCAGTCTTACCAGCGACGGTGGATCGATAATCGTTTTTGCGGACGTCACAATCCACCGCGAACGAGAGGAGCGTTTAAGAGAGCTGAACAAGAAATACGCCGTCCTCGCGAAGACGGACGGTCTAACCGAGCTCGTGAATCGACGAGCTTTCGATGTCGCTTTGACGAACGCTGCGGATGCCGGTCCTTTTTCCTTGCTCATGATCGACGTTGATCGTTTCAAGGCTTTTAACGACGGGTATGGGCACCCCGAAGGGGACGCGTGCCTGCGAGCTGTCGCTGCCTGCCTATCGCAGATCTTTTCGACATACCGCAATGCAGTCGTTGCGCGTTACGGCGGGGAGGAGTTTGCCGTTATTCTTCCAGGACTGACGGAGACGAGCGCGTTTTCCGCCGGTCAGCTCGCTTCCAGCGCCATCCGAGGGCTCGCAATCCGGCACGATTACAGCGATAAACGCGTGGTGACAGTAAGTGTCGGAGTCGCCTACTGCGGCCGGAGCGACTACCAAGCGACTCTCAGGGCGGCAGATGCCGGGCTGTACGCAGCGAAAGGCGCAGGGCGAGACTGCGTGCGCGAAGGGCTTCCAGAGGTCGGAGGGATCCGCGCCTGAGGTCTCGCGGTTACCCGTCGTCGTTTGAAATCTCTTCCAACGTCACGCCTGCAAGTTGTTCATTCAGTCCGGCGATGTCTCCGAGTGAAATAATACCGCTAAAATCGCCGTCTTTGGTGAAGACAAGGAGACGGCGCATCTGCAGTTCGGACATCCTACGAGCCGCTTCGGAAACATCGTCGTTCTCCAGACAGCTCTCGAAGCCTTCGGTCATTATGACTCGCACCGCCTGGGTAGGATCGATTCCTTCTGCCACCACGCGAACGACGATGTCGCGATCGGTGACTATGCCAAGAACTTCGTCGTTAACGATGGGAATTACGCCTGCATCGATTTCCGACATCAACCTGGCGACGTCGCGTATGCTAGCGTCAGGTGCTGCGGTCACGACCTTCGTTGTCATCAATTCTCGTACAAGCATTGCGACTCCTCCACGCTAAGGAATCAATACGCCCGCGATGCGGGAAGGTTCCAATCGGAGGACGATTGCTTTACAGAAGACCCGTTCTAGGCAGGCGAACTCGGACAGTTGAATTAGGGCAGCGAGACCAGGCCAAACGACTGGCCTGGGACGGGGCGGGCAGCTTAGCCGGAGGCTCGCTAGCCCCATTTGCAATCTGAAGACACGCCACGAAGGCCGACCTGGCCGGCCCCCGTACGTAGCTCGGTCACTGGCTATTGTCAGGGCATGCATCGCTCACCGAAGCACCGCTGTTCCCGCCTTGCGTGTCGACAGCACCGGGCGCTGCGCGATCCGGGCACTTGCTGCGATCAACCGTCCCGGTTGCATTGGAGTTGGTTCCCATTGTGCCATTGGTCGCGCCCGGATCCACGACCGCTGGCTGGTTGGTACCTGTCTGATTTTGGATGTCGCCATTCGCGCCGCCCCCAGCATCCTGACCTTGGGTCTTGTCGCCGGACATACTATTTGGAGTTGGATTGGACTGGGCATAGGTCATCGAAGTCAGCATGCCGAAAGCCAGAATTGAAGCCGCTGCTAATTTCATACGCATGTGTAAATCCTTCGTTCTGTATTTTCTTTGACGGATTGGAACCTGCGCTGCAGCCACATGTTCCAGCAGCCGGGATCACGAAAATATCATTGCTAGGCTGACAATGGGAACGAATGATGAACGCGCGCCTGTAGGTCGCCGTTGATCCATTGAAAGAGATTGCTATAGATTGTTGCCAGCAACCGATCGACCTTGTCCGGGTTACATTCCGGCGTACATTTTTTGGCGGCGAAATAGATCAGACATTCGGAAAGAGGCTGGATGTGGCAAAGGAGGGCGCTGTAGCTTGGACCGGCGACCTCGGGCTTTCGTTCGACCAGAGCCTTGGGCTATCCGCGACAATCGCGACATTGCATACCGGTAGCTACACGCCAGGCCGAAGTCGGTTAACTCGCGGCCCAACCGGTAAAGGATCGGCGGAAGGCTGTCAGCAATCGGACGAAATCACCCGCAAGGAAAAGCCCCAGCAAAGGCGATCGCCGAACGAAACATGTTTCAGGAGGAGATTCGAATTCTTGAAGCGATGTGGCCAGTCGCGGCGGCCGGCTGCCGGCGGCCCGAGACGCCGGCCGGGCGGAACGGAGGCCTCTCCACGGTCTTTCGGCGGAGATAAGCCGGTCCTCCTAGTGAGGCGTAGAATTTCAACTAGTCATGACGGATACCGATTAAAGCAACGCCATCCAGAGCACGACTGCGAGGATCGCGACAAGAGAAAACAGCAGCCCAAAACTCAGAGCTAAAAATTCGATACCCTCGTCCGCCCACGTCTCGTTTCTGTCTTCCATCTCATCTCCAATGAATGGCGTAGAATGATGCAGATGTAAAAATGTGTCTCGACCTGCGCCCTTTATTTTGCGTGGTCGCATCCTCGATTCGCACTTGAGGGGCATCGCCGAGACTACAGCTCGCTCGACCACCGATGTCAATGGATGTCGGCTTTGCATCTGTCTTCCTTTCATGGGTCGGCAGGACGATTTCAGCTCATGATGTCTTTGTGTTTGAATGCAAGTATCGAAGTGGTGGCTCACAACGATAGTCCGTTGTGCGCAGACCGAGTCGTCGGCGTTTAGGGGAGGAGCTGTTGGAGAGTTGCCTTCAGCGTCTCGGGTATCGAGGGCTTTCTTAGTCAGCCGCCTTTTAGGAAGATGGCCTCGTCTACTGTTGCAACGCGGCTGGCGGTGAACGCTATCATCCGTGCGGAAGAGTTTTAAGATGCCAGCGATGAGTATCGCGGCCATGAACACTGCGAACATCTAGCGCAATGCGCGCCGGGAATTTCGTCCGTTCGCAACCACAGCTCTTTCCTAAATTTGATCTCGTGGGAGCTGTCCCGCCGCATTCTTCAACCCTGCTTTCGCCTTCTCTTCCAATGCGCGCCGATTTCCGTCAGCTTGCTCTAAGTCATTAACTGGCCCGCCCGCAGTCTTGTCCGAGGTTTGCGTAACCGGTGGTTGTTCCTCTTTCGGGGTTTGATCGGAATACCAGATCTTTTCTGCCATGATGGTCTCCATACAGAAGCTGGCGCGCCCGCGCCTCGATGACACGCCGCCTCAGAAGTTAACCGAGGCGGCGGTTACGCTACTTGCAGGCGTTAGCTGCGTCGGGTTTGTTCGACTGGTCGCCCGAGGTTGGGGACGGGTTTGAAGTGTCTCCCGCATGCTGGCGTTGGCAGTCGTTAGCGTCGCCGCCCGAAGCGCCGGCATTTTGGCCATTTTGGTTCGGATTGCTCGATGCGCCGGCGTCCCCAGATCCGGTTGCTCCGGAGCCGTTACCAGCGCCGCTGTTCGACCCGGTGCCTGCATCGCCACCTGTTTCACTCTGGCTGGTGCCGCTTCCGGAACCGGAACCCTGGCCAGCACTGCCTGCCGTCTGCGCGAAAGCAGAACTCGCCATACTTATCGATAACAGCGCTGCGGCTGCGATTTTCAAAAACATCACTTTTCCTCCTTGGTTGCCAATGACAACCTTGGCAGAGTGGATCGGTTCCCTGCGATACCGGTCTGCGGGGGACATTCTTTCACAAGACGTTCTGAAATGGTCGCATTGTGCGATACACGCTATACCGTTTTGAGGAGGTGAATTATCGCGAGCTTCTCCATCGGAGACGCTCTCCTAGAGGCAATGTTAGTTGGCACTTCGTCTCCATGAAAGCGTCGCTCGAACGCGGCTTGGCCTTGAAGATTAAAGATATCCGTATTGACGCTCTGGGAACGGGACGTGCGCTGGAAAAGCATCGCTTCAATATTGCGTCTCAAAGCAAGGAGCCGGGCACCTGGCATAAAATCGTGGAAGAGCCAGTTGACTCTTGCTGATTTGTTCATATTTTGTTCACCATGATCAAGCTCCTGCGAATATCTCGAATAGGTTGAACGGCCGGCCGCCCCGTGGCGGCGCGCATGCATCGTTTTCCTATACGGGGTGTTCATGATGAGCCATTCGCACATCGCTTTCGATGCGGCACTTTATGCCGCTGTCGCAGAGGCTTCCAATCAGCTTTTTTATCCGAAAGGTACGGTTCGCAGCTCAGGCGACGCTATGTTTCGAACTCGCGCGGCACGAGACCTAGCCTGCATTCTCGACGTTGATCCAAATGTGATCGGATGGCTCTGCCTGCCAGTCGAATTTGAGACTGAATATGGTCGGCATGTTCCAGATTTCCTCGTCGACTACGAGCACGGTCCTCGCGCGCTGCTGGATGCAGTTGATCACTCGGAATCTCCGGCAAACAAGGAAGGAGCGGCGCTGGCGGGGTTCCACTATCGCGGCGTCCCCCGTGAGGAGGTCGAGAGCGGCTTCCGTCTAGCGAACGCGCGCGACATGCTTCGCTACGCGAACTGCAGAACGCCGCTCAACGACAGGATCCGCATGCTTTCGGCTTTGGAAGAGGCCGGGTCCCTGACCGTTTCCGAATGCTTGAATGTTTTCCGCGAGGTACCGCCGATGACCGGTGTTTCGTGGATGGTGCTCCACAGGCTTATCGTAGTTGACCTCGACGACGCGATGATTGGTCCCGAGACCGTCATTCGTCGTGTTCGGCGTTGAGGAAGGTGACATGCAGAACCTTTCTCATGGTCGCCGGACGGTGACATTCGAGCGCGTTGTGTACGGCATTGCACTGAGATCGGCCATCCGTCTCGGCGGAGCCTTCAAGAGTATCGAAAGCGGCCGCCAATATGTAATCGTGTTGCGTCTTCCCGCCGGGGCCGACTTTTACGAGTACGCTGCTGCGGCGAAAATTCTTGTGCGCGAGACCGAGCCCCTGAGGCAATACACTGTGGCATCGCCAACGGTATCCCAAAGAGGAGTTCTCATTCATGAACCGATCAACACGCAATTGAAACTTGGTCGGCCGCTGGTGGTCGTCTGGCCGGCCGAGCATCATTTGCCGAGAGAGATGGAATTGATTGCTGATCGTGTTGTCGGCGTCGGAGCGGTTCGCCCCTTTCACCTCGTCGCTGCCGCCAAGCGATTTGCCGGTCAGGTCCTGGATTTGGATGATGCTAAAAGAATGCTTAGCTATCCGCTGCCTGATGTTTTCTCGGCATTCAGGACGAAAAGACCCGCCTCGGCGATTCTGGAGCGACTTGCTCAGCCCACCGTCGACGTAATACCCCTCGACACCGGCCCGTATCTTGACGATCTCGTTGGTTATGGTGACGCAAAGGTGTGGGGCCTCTCACTAGCCCAAGATATCAAGGCTTGGCGTAACGGAAAGCTCGCATGGTCGGATGTGGACCGAGGCCTGCTCCTGAGCGGGCCACCTGGGACGGGTAAAACAACGTTCGCCGGCGCTCTAGCTCGAACCTGTGGCGCTCATCTGGTTTCCACTTCGGTGGCCAGGTGGCAATCTGCAGGTCATCTCGGCGACACATTGAAAGCCATGCGTCGGAGTTTCGAGGAGGCCATCACTCGCAGGCCCAGTATTCTGTTCATTGATGAATTTGAGGGGATCGGTGATCGGGCGCGTATGGTCGGCAACGAGCATGAGACCTACTGGACACAGGTAATCAATCTCCTTCTGGAATTGATCGATGGGCACGAGAGGCTCGAAGGCGTCGTAGTCATTGGGGCCACGAACTATCCCGATGGGATCGACCCCGCGCTTTTACGGCCGGGACGACTCGACCGTCATATCAAAATCCTGTTGCCGGATGCAGATGAGAGAAAGCAGCTTTCACGCTTCTATCTCGGCAGTGACATCTCCGATGCAGACGTCGAAGTGATCGCGGCTGCTTCGACAGGCCTGTCCGGCGCTCATTTCGAAAAAGCTGGGCGGGAAGCCAGGAGGATTGCGCGAAGGGCTGGGCGCGCTATCTGCTCGGATGACGTTCTCGGCGTCTTTCCGACACCCAGAAAGATCGTCAGCGATCAGCGAAGAATTATCGCGATCCATGAGGCCGGACATGCCGTGGTCGGTGTTCGGCTTGGGGTCGGCACCCTCTCGACCGTAGCCGTTCCATGGCAGGTCCACGCATCACAACCTTTAGGTTTCGCTCACTTCGACTTCGATGAGACCACTTTGTTGAATAGGCGAGACTATCTGGACCGAATTGCGCTCCTATTGGCAGGTCGCGTCGCTGAGGAAGTGATCCTGGGTACTGTATTCGATGGCGCGGGAGCGGGGGAAGGCTCTGACCTCCATAAGGCAAGTGACCTGGCGACATCGTTGGAGTTCCAGTTCGGCATGGGAGAGGGGCTAGCGTACTTCGATCTGCAATCTGTCAAAAAACGCGATCTCTTTCGTCAGGGCAATCCGATCGCCGCAGCACGGGTAGAGCGCGTCCTGAAGACCGAGATGGAGCGATGCCGTGAAATCGCAATCGGGTTTCGGGAGGCAATCGATAAGATCGCGAACATCCTGGTGGAGAAAGCGCTCATTGATGGAAGTGAAGTTAGAAGTATCCTCCAAGGGGTGCCGAGATGAAGAAAGCAAGCTCGACACCGCAGGTGAACTGGAAGCTGGTCGTTCGCAGCTTGAAAGGGAAAGGCACGCCAGAAGCGCGAGCGGATGCGGAGAAAGCCATCTTGGAGGTTGCAGGTGTTCCTCTTCGTCTGCGCGACGCTCGTCGAGGGCTGTTCATCCTGACGACCGCTGCAGCGGACGGACGGCCGGCCATTGTTGAAACGGAAGCTGGACTGGTGTGCCTGGTCGCGCTCGACGATCTCATGGAATTCGTGATGGAAAGAGGGCCCACGCTGGCTGAGGTGATGCAGACAATCAGGCAAAGTTGAATCCGTGATGCCTGGCAGGCCAGAGCGTGTCACTTCATTTCGAAAGACCGGGCTACGGTTTGCCGGGAAGTCGACAGTTGCACGAGACTTTAGGTCAAGCTTCCCACGAACAATCGACCTCTCTCAGCGAGGGGTGCCCAACTTAGCTGTTTGGATCGACCACTTCTGATACGGGCTTGTCGTCGCTTTCGCCTGGTTTGGCGGTGATGACGTAGGCGCCTGCGATCACAACGCCGACGGCGAAAATGACTGCGACGAAAGCGTACATCCGGCGGCGAGGCTTGGCATCAGTAGACATGCGATTCTTGCTCCTTTACATTCCGAAAAGCCAACGCGCTATCAACCGCTTAAGTTCCAACGTTCAACCAAATGTCTAACCGCAAGGCGCCGGGCCTGGATGTCGCAACTTTTGCTACTCACCTACGCCCGAGCCCCGTGAGCTTTCAGCATTCATACACTGGGCAGACAATTATGCGCGCCAACGTCAGTCCCTGGGCGAGACACTCGAAAGGATGTTCCTAAGATCTCCGAGGGGGACAGGCTTTGTGAGATGAAAATCGAAGCCGGCCTCCTTCGCCAGTAGCTTATCCTTCTCCTGACCCCATCCAGTCTGCGCGATTATTGTTGTCCCCTCAAATAACTGATCCTGTCGGAATGCGCGGCAGACCTCATAGCCGTCCATGCCCGGCAAGCCAATGTCCAACAGGATCGCATCCGGGAGATAGTGTCTCGCGACATCAAGCGCTTCTCTTCCGTCATGAACGGCTTCAAACTCGTGTCCAATGTCTTCGAGAAGCATTCCCATGGTATCGGCAATAATCGGATTGTCATCGACGACCAGGATTTTCAGCGGGCGGTGTGGTTTTTCCGACAGTTCTGGCGCTTCTATAGACGGCGACGATGGCTCCTGTGGAGCGGCGGCCAGCGGAAGGGTTATTGAGAACACGCTGCCCTGATCGACACCTCCGCTCGAAGCGTTGACCGTTCCACCATGCATTTCGATCAGTTGCCGTACGAGAGCGAGACCGATCCCCAAACCTCCTTGGGATAGCTCGCGATGATCCTTGATTTGTGCGAACATCCGAAACACGTCACTCTGCAATTCGGCCGGAATTCCGATCCCGTTGTCCGCGACAGCAATGACCGCTTTGCCTCCATCAGCAGTGACGGACAGGTTCACACGTCCGGCAGCCGGCGTATATTTCGCAGCATTGGTAAGCAGATTGCAGATCACCTGGGATACGCGGGTAGGGTCGGCATCGATCCAAAGATCCGCACTCGGCACATCGATGTCGAACGCGTGACCCGCACCATCGATGAGAGGGCGGCTGGCCTCGACCGCAGAATGTACGACGTCTGCGACTTTGACTTTCTCCCGGCGCAGCTCGATCTTACCTTGGCTGACGCGAGAAACGTCCATGAGATCGTCGATCAACCGCACGAGGTGGTCGAGCTGTCTGTCCATCATATCGCGTATTTGGGCGGCCTTTTCGCCATCGGGACTACGACGTAGCACATCCAGGCCGCTACGAAGCGGGGCGAGTGGATTACGAAGTTCATGCGCGAGTGTCGCCAGAAACTCGTCCTTGCGACGGTCTGCCTCCTTTAGCGCTTCTGCCTGAACTTGTAGTTGGTCTCGCTGGCTCTCGATCTGCTGCCGTTGACGGTAGAGCTCAAAAAATACCTCTGCCTTGTGACGGAGAACATCGGGCTCGATCGGCTTCTGGATGAAATCCACCGCACCTGCCTCATAACCCTCGAAGCGGCGGCGCTCGTCGGTGCTGCCGGCGGTGACGAAGATGATCGGAACCCGTCGTGTCCGCTCGTTCCCACGCATCAATTCGGCTAGTTCAAAGCCGTTAAGTCCCGGCATTTGAACGTCGACCAGCGCGAGCGCGATATCATGCTCGAGCAGCAGCTCGAGAGCCTGATCCCCTGATTGGGCCTTCAACAGGGAAAGATTTTCGCGGCGAAGCAGACCCTCGAGTGACAGGAGGTTTTCTTCGAGATCGTCGACAAGCAAAAACTTGACGGGGGTCATGGCTCAAACCTTTTGCAAAAAAGTCGTTATCGAAGTAAGCGAAAGCACAGAAGCGTCTGGAACAGCGTCGATCGCAGCTAGAGGCATGGCGTCCTGGAACGCTTCATGTGGATCTTGAACAAGCACGGTGCCTCCGGCATCGGCGATCGCCTTCAGTCCCGCTGCACCATCCTGATTTGCACCGGTGAGAATGATGCCGATCAGCGCGGCGCCATAAGCGTCGGCGGCCGTATCAAACAAAACATCGATGGACGGCCGTGAGAAAAGCACTGGCTCGTCGCTCGACAAGGCGAGCGACCTGTCTGCTTCTACCAGCAAATGATAGTCGGGCGGAGCAAAGTATACGGTGCCGGGTTTTAGCGGCTCTTTATCCTCGGCCTCCACAACGTTGAGAGCACACTTCGCCTCGAAAAGTTGAGCAAGCACGCTGCGTTTGTCTGGCGGAATATGAACAACCACGACTACAGGAAATCGGAAATCCGCCGACAGGGCCGGCAGGATGGTCGAGAGGGCTTCAAGCGCGCCTGCGGACGCACCGATAACTATCGCCTCTGGGGAAGCTTCGATCATCGCCCGGACCTCTGATAGATCTTTTCGTCTCGGACAAAGTCCACGAACGATGGTCCGTGGCTAGAGAATCGAAGGCTTTCCTTAGAACCCAATCCTAGGAATCCCTTACGGCTCAACGAATCCTTGAACAACCCGATCGCTCGATCCTGAAGCGGACGATCGAAATAGATCATCACGTTGCGACAGGAAATGAGGTTCATCTCGCCAAACACGGCGTCCGTAACAAGACTATGGTCGGAAAAGACGACATGCTGGCGAAGCGTCTTATCGAACGACGCTCTCCCATAGCCTGTAGAGTAGTAGTCGGAGAGCGAGGTTTTCCCACCGGACTTGCGGTGATTTTCAGTGAAAAGCTGGATACGATCAAGATCGTAAACGCCAGCTTCCGCAATCCGCAGTGCGTCCTGATTGATGTCCGTTGCATAAAAGATTGTTCGTTCCTCCAGTCCTTCCTCGCGAAAGAGGATCACGAAAGAGTAGAGCTCTTCGCCGCCGCTGCAGCCGGCGATCCAGATCTTGAGCGACGGATAGGTCTTGAGATGGGGAACGACGTTCTCGCGAATAGCCCGGAAGTATTCGGGATCCCTGAACATCTCGCTGACCTGCACGGTCAAATAGCCGAGAAGGCGAGGGAGCATGCCAGGATCATGCAAGACCGCCTCCTGCAGGGCGGAGATCGTCGAGAAGCCGAGCTGCTCGCGCGCTTGCCGCAAACGGCGTTTGATAGAAGCCATTGCATAGCTGCGAAAGTCGTAATGGTACCGCACATAGAGTGCCTCCAGGAGGAGGCGGATCTCGATATCCTCGATTTTCTCGAATGTCTTTGTCACCGGGGCATCCACACGCGTACGAGTGAAAGAAGTTTTTCGACGTCCAATGGCTTCGCCATGTAGTCGTTTGCGCCAGCGTCGATGCAACGCTGCTGATCGTCGGGCATGGCTTTGGCCGTCAGGGTTATGATTGGCAGCTTCTTCCAATCGGGGTTCTTTCGGATAGCCCGTGTAGCGGTCAACCCGTCCATCACGGGCATCATCACGTCCATCAGAACGAGATCTATCTTGGACCCCGGATTACCTTCAGACTTTTCAAGAGCGTCGAGGGCTTCCTGACCATTCCGTGCAATCTGCACCAACGCCCCGCGCGGCTCGAGGATGTTGGTCAGGGCATAGACGTTGCGAACGTCGTCTTCGACAATGAGGATCCGACGCCCTTCCAGCAGCGCGTCCCTGTGCAGTGCCTTCCTGATCATCTTCTGTTGCTCGTCTGGTAGTTCCGACACCACCTGATGCAGGAACAGCGAGACTTCGTCGAGCAACCTCTCCGGCGACTTTGCACCCTTGATGATGATCGACTTGGAATACCTTCGAAGCTTCTGCTCCTCGTCGGAAGACAGGACGCGCCCTGTGTAGACAATCACCGGCGGGAAGGAATGCGTACTGTCCTGGCTTATCGTCTCCAGCAGCGAATAGCCGGATGCGTCCGGCAGTGAAAGATCGAGCACCATGCAGTCGAACGTCTGCTCCTTCAGAAGAGCCAGGGTTTCTGCGGCAGTGCCGGCACTGATCGTCTCGACGTCGTGCGACGTTAACAGCTTTGCCACGGCCTCGCGCTGAACGTCGTTATCCTCGACGATCAGGACGCGGCGTACCCCTTGCGACAGCCTTGCTTCCAGTGTCTTCAGGACTTCGACGAGTTGCTCGCGCTGCACTGGCTTGAGCATGTAGCCGACAGCGCCGAGTGACAATGCGGTTTCGGTGTAGTCGTCGGCCGAGACTATATGGATCGGAATGTGTCTCGTACGAACATCTCGCTTTAATCGATCGAGAACCGACAGGCCCGATTGGTCGGGAAGCCCGACGTCCAGTACGATGGCGCTCGGCATGAACTGCTGGGCGAGGTCGAGCGCGTCCTGCGCAGTCCCAGCGACGAGGGAACGGAATCCCATGTCGCGCGCGAGGTCGCGTAGAATGGCCGCGAAGGTGTCGTCATCCTCAACGACCAGCAGAATCCGGCGGTCATCGGCGGGCACGGCGCGATCGTCCTCCACGATAGAACGAGACGGGAAGCCTAAGGGTTTCGGGGCCGAGGCTGGGACAGGATCTGTTGGCACAACCGCACTACCCACGGGGGCTCGTGGAACGACGATCGATGGATCGTAGGTCTGCGGAAGCGTAATCGAAAACGTGCTGCCTTGACCCTCGCGGCTGTTGATTTGTATCGTGCCACCTAGCAGCCGCACGAGTTCGCGGGAGATCGACAGTCCGAGACCGGTGCCTCCATATTTACGGCTGATCGTGCCATCTGCCTGATGGAAGGCCTCGAAAATTCTCTTCTGCTGCTCGTCGGCGATCCCGATGCCAGTGTCAGTCACGGCGAACGCGACCTGGCCGTCACCCGTCCGGTTCATAGCCAGCGTTACCGAACCCCGTTCGGTAAATTTGAACGCGTTGGAGAGCAGGTTTTTAAGAACCTGCTCCAGCCTCTGCAGATCGGTCTCGATGACCGGTGGAGATCCCGGCACGATGTCGATCTGGAACGCGAGAGCCTTGTTTCGGGCAATCGGTTCGAAAACCTGACGCAGGTTGTTCGCAAGCCGTTCGACGGAAACCGGCTCCGGACGAATGTCGACATGGCCGGACTCAATCTTCGAGAGATCGAGAATATCGTTGATCAGATTGAGAAGATCGTTTCCGGAGGACTGTATCGTCTGCGCGTATTTCACCTGTTCGGCAGTCAGGTTGTCGTCGGGATTATCGGCAAGCAGCTTTGCCAGGATCAGCGACGAATTGAGCGGCGTCCGGAGTTCATGCGACATGTTTGCCAGGAAGTCCGACTTGTAGCGGCTCGCCTGTTCCAACTCGCGGGCCTTCAGAAGGCTCGACGAATTGGCACGCTCGAGATCGTCGCGCTGAGACTCTAGCTGCTGAGCCTGCTCCTCGAGCTGGGAGTTGGTTTGCTCCAACTCTACCTGCTGCTGTTCAAGCCGAGCTTGCGACTCCTTCAACGCGCGGCTCTGCTCCTCCAGTTCTTCGTTGGAGACGCGCAGCTCTTCACTCTGGACCTGCAGTTCTTCGGACTGACGCTGCGTCTCCTCCAGGAAATTCTGTAGCTCGCTGCGGTAGTTCGCAGATCGGATAGCCGTAGCGATGGTGGATGACGCCTGATCGAGGAATGCCAGGACTTGTTCATCGACGGGTCTTATGAAGCCCAGCTCAACCACGGTATTGACACTTGAATCTATTGCGGCCGGCGCGATGACCAGTTGCCGCGGCTTATCGCGTCCTAGTGCAGATCCGAACTCCAGGTAGCCCTCCGGCACGTCGTCAACGATTACCGGCCTCTTTTCGACGACGGCCTGGCCAAGCAGACCCTCTCGCGGTTTGATCTCTTCAGGCACCTTCGCATCCGCTGGAACGCCATACGTCGACGCTCGTCGGTAGAAATCCTGGGTTCCGACGAAGATGGCACCTGCGATAGCCCCGAGATGGTTCGCCAGATAGGTTAGAATACTCTCGCCAAGCTGCTCAGTTTTCTGATCGCCCATGATCGCTGCTGCCAGCCCCAGACTGCTCGCCTGGAGCCATTCCTCGCGGCGGCGAGCCATCGTCGACCGTCGTATGAGAACGCCGATGGCGATTGTCAGGAGGATCCCCAGCGCGCCCGCGAGCACGCTGCTGGTCAGCGCTGTCCCATAGGCGTCGTTCATCTCGTCCAATCGGCGGACGCGCAGGTTTTTTTCTTCCTGGCTCATGTCTGAGAGTTGACCGCGGATAGCATCCATCTCGACCTTGCCACGGTCCGAATTGACAACGGCCAGCGCCGAGTCGGCGGCGTCCGCGCGACGGAGCTCGATCGTCTGTTTCAGTTCCGAAAGTTTAGCTTCGACGTGCTGTCGCAAAATCGGGAGGCGGCGAACTTGAGCGGGATTGTCACTTGTGAGATCAGCAATGTTTTGCAATTGCCCAGGGATCACGGTCAGCGCCCGATTGTAGGGCTCGAGATACCGATCGCTGTTGGTTAGCAGAAACCCGCGCTGGCCTGTTTCTGCATCCTGGGTCGTGGAAAGAAGCTCATCGAGAGCAATGATCACCTCGTGAGAATGAACGATCGCGTCCGTGTTCACGCGTAGCGTCTTCAGATTTATGTAGGCGAAAGCGCCACTGATCAAAAAGAAAACGATCGCACCTGCGAGACTGAAGGAGATGACGGGGTCGAGGCCAAGACCTCGTTTTGAATGGCCTTGCGATGCGGTGTGCGGCATGAAATCCCCTGAGGCGAGCGCGGCGAAGTAACTATGAAAAATGGCGTGCAGCGTCGCCGACATAGTGCTTCGCCAGCCATGTTCAATCTCGTTGAACCGGCTATCTTACAAATATCGACTTTACAATCTAAAGAGCATCCTTCCCACCTCGGAAAAAGCCATAAAACGCCGGACGCGGCCGGCACTTTGGCTTCCGAGGCGCCGCCTGGTACCGTAGCGATCGACTAAGGGATTTCGCTCAACAGCGCAGCAAGCGCCTTTTGGACGCCGGTTGGTGCACTTAGGTAGCTTTGAATGAGTTGGATGCCATGTCTGCTGCCCATAAAGGCGCTCACCTCCGAAGGAATGAGCTCAGCGTCGGATGCCGTTGCATTCTCTCCAATATATTCGCTCGCCAGTCCTTCGAAAAAGTAGGACGCTGTAAGATTCAGAGCCTGCATGATCGCAAATAATGCCGAGGCGCTGACCCTGTTCGTGCCCCGTTCGTACTTCTGAACCTGCTGGAAACTGACTCCGACCGCGTTGGCCAGATCGCTCTGCGACATGCGTTTAAGCTTTCGAGCCAGTTCAATGCGAGATCCTACGTGGGCATCAACCGGATGAGGAATCCCAGACGCTCGATAGGTAAGTTTTTCCGCCATTGAGTAACCTTCGAATCGAATCTTTACATTCTGATATTGATATATATGCATCGGGAGATGGATCAAACGTTCTTCGAGGGAACGGGCCACGCCGGAGGACGTTGTCATAATAGGCTACGCGGTGGTTCATTGCGACCATCTCAGCACCGTAGCCGAAGGTGGGGAGTTCGCTCAAAAGCTTCTCCCCACCGATTTGACCAACCGCGTAAAACTATACCCATAAATACGCGATCTTCGGTTAACCGGTGTGCCTCGACTAGCTTGTCGTGACACGTGGTTTTGAGGAATTGCCGCTAGCGACAGGGTTCAGCGGACTTCGATTCCCTTTACTAGCAGCGATGCATCCGACACACGAGATCCGTTGTCACCTCCATTCCCATCACCGAAGTTTAAGAGCTCCCTGAGATTTCGAGCGAGGGAAAACGACAATCGGTTTAGAAACTCTCCTTCCATTTCCGCAACCCGACCTTTGTGGAAATCCATAACGCTCCATGTGCCGTCAGGGTGTGAGCAAATTTCGTATCGCCTCATGATCATATCGTCCGTTACGCTCACCAAGCCCCAAAGAACTATTTCAAAAGCAACTCTTTTCTGCGTTCGAGACAGGAGCTAGCTGCTCGCCAAAGTTAGTTGTCGCTATTGAAGACGAATCCATACGATACGGTCAAGCACAGCGCCTGGTCGAACGATGTCGGACACGATTGCCTTAGCACGTATCGCTATTTCAGAGGTCGCTCGCCCTTCGATAACAACAGCGTCGGGTAGAAATGAAATCGAGAGATCCGCGCCGCCGCAAAGAGGATCTGCGGCAAGTGCTGCTTGTAACGACGCGCCTAATCCTGCCTGACGCACGCTATCGTCGCTTCGGTTGAAATCGCGAAACATGTCACTATCCTCCACATCATTCTCAGTGGATAATGAGGGGTCGGTACCTTTGTTCCGCTCCGCGGAGTTTCATTGAGCCTGAAGACCTGGAGCTGTTTGGCGAGCAGATCATTTAAGCCATGAAAAAAGGCGGCCACAGAGCCGCCTTCGTCATGGTCGATTATTTCTTCAGTTTCGAGTAATCGAATTTCGGCGCCTTCGACAGGTCGTCCTTGTTCGTGTCGACGAAAGCCTTCCAGGTGCCGTTGTCGTCGGCAAGAGCGATGGAAGCTGGGTCGATCACGATGTAGCTTTCGCCGATCCCTAGGAAACCGCCCACGCTGGCGACCACGCCAATGACGGTCTTGCCGTCGCCGATGACGATGTCGGAGATTTCGCCAACATCCTCATTTGCCTTATTGTACAGGTTGACGCCGATAAGTTTAGACGCGACCAGGTCCGCATCCTTGATCTCAACGTACTTCAGCGGCACGGTTGCGGCGCTTCCCATCGCGATGCCGGGGCCTGCCATGGTGGCGTCGGAACCGGTTGCGACAGTTTGTTGGGCGAAGGCAGCTCCCGACAGCGTGAGCGATACGGTGGTAGCTAGGATGATCGACTTCATGAATGCTCCTTTTAATCCCCGCGCTTCGAAGCGGGCACCAGCAAATGCGCGCGAGACTATAAAGTTCCAGAGGTCCGTAGGGTATTCTAGCCGACGGCCTGCATCGCCCGACCTTGCTCACGAAATGTCGATCCCTTCCAATCTTTGGAGCGAAACATAGTTATCACCTTGGATGTAGCGCCGCTCGCAAAGGCAATGATGACGAGACCATCTGTAGACAAGCTGTTTCTTCGTGCCCGTAGTGAGGTTCGTCAGAGTGCCGGCATAATCACCATTGCTGTCATCGTGCTTGCGGCAGCCGCGATCGCCGCCTCACTTTACATTTCGCATCGGGAACGTCAGGCACAGCAGGCCATCGCGCACACCATAGGGAACGAGCGGCTGTTGTCGGTGCTACAGTCTCTGCTCCAGGACGCGGAAATAGGACAACGCGGTTACCTCCTCACTGGCGACCGCGTCTATCTGGAGCCATACGACGGCGCTCTGGATGGCGTAGCTAAAGCCATGGACGACCTTGCTGCGGGCGTGTCCGACAACAGCCGTCAAGACGGCAATGTCGCAGTGCTGCGGTCGATGATCTCTCAGAAGATGTCAGAGCTCCGCCAAAGTGTAGCCCAGCGAGCAGAGGGTAACAGTGACGGCGCTCTCGCGATAATGCGAACGGGACAGGGCAAGATGCTCATGGACGGCGTCCGCGACTCTTTGAAGAACATGAGGGCGGAAGAAAGCAGAAAACTAGCCGAACGAGTGTCTGAAGCGCGGATAGTCGATCGGCGGATGGAACTGATTGTCTTCGTCCTCGCCGTGATTACCGCGATTTTTGCGGTTTTAGCAGTGCGTGCAACATCACGGCGGGCCCGATCGGCGGAGTTGACGCGTGATGAACTTCTATCGCGCCTTGACCGCCGGCTGCTTGCGATCATGGCCGCAGATATTGTGGGTTACAGCAAGTTGATGGAAGGCAACGAGGCCGCGACCTTGGCGCGGCTGCAGGCTGTCCGAGACCTGATCGACCCTATCATCGAAAATCACGCCGGCACGATCGTCACGACGGCAGGCGACAGCGTACTAGCCGCTTTCAGCAGCGCGCTGTCGGCGGTTGATTGCGCTCTGGAGATTCAACGGGCGATGTCAGGTGAAAAATCAGCATCCGATGATGCGGCCCCCCTTCTTTTTCGAATAGGCATCAACGTCGGAGACGTCATAGTCCAAGAAGGCGACGTTTTCGGCGATACTGTCAATGTCGCTGCGCGCCTGGAGTCGATTGCCGAGCCCGGTGGTATCTGTATTTCGCGTACGGTGCGGGACCACGTCCGAAAGCAGCGTCCTCTCGTTTTCGACGACTTGGGCTTTAAAAAGATGAAAAACATTGCTCAGCCGGTAAGTGCATTCCGCGTGCGCGAACATTCTCCTGCCTGAGCATTCTTCGGTGTGCGCGCTGCCGCCACCAATCGTATGTCACGTCCACCATTGCGCCTCCAAGCGAGACAGCGAGAACGCATTCGCTGTTGCCGGAACTTTTCCGGGTCAAGCATCGTTCGAATTCGCCCGCCTCGGCCTGCCGTCGTTTTCCATGCCTGGCGATGGAACGATAATCTCGCCGGCGCCTTTCTTGTGGACCCGCATTTAGGAGAACGACCATGGGAAGCACATCCGACAAGATCAAAGGAACGGCGAACGAGGTTGCTGGCAAAGCTCGCCAGGCTGCCGGCGAGGCCGTAGACAATCACGAAGAACAGGTCAAAGGCAGCATCCAGGAAGCCAAGGGCAAAGCTCAGGTCGCCAAGGGAGAAGCCAAAGACGCGATCAAGAACGTCGTCGATAAGGCTTGATGCTGGCGTGGGAGCACGCGGTTGCCGTGCTCTCGTCAAGGGGAAATCGAATGAGATTTGAAATGAGATTGATGGGCGCTGTGACGTTCACGCTTGTCGCGGGAAGTGCACTTGGACAAACACCCACGGATCCGACCGTCGATGCTTGCAAGTCGACTGGGCTTCTTGCGCTTCAGGAGCGGTCCCCAGACATAACCGATTTAGTGATGGACATCGAAAGCTTAGCGGTCACAAAAGCAGACACGAAGGTCGGCGACGTCCCCGTGAAGATGGTCGTCCTCGGTGAAGCCTACATTGCACGCAAGGAAAAGACCGGGAAACCTGATCGCTTTGTCTGCCTACTAGGTGACAAGGGCAAGGTTCTCCTCACGTTCTTTACGGCACAATGAGCGAGCCTCCGAAGTTCGATAGGCAGAGAGAGCGTACCCCCTACCAAGGTAGGCGGACACCCGACTCAGGAAAAAAGCGCGGCATTTCCATATGGGCAATGGTGGGGCTCTCGCTGTTCTTGCTTATGATCGCACTTCTAGTTTTCAACACCTGGCACACCAGTTCCGACAGGTCTCTTACCCCTGCGACGACACACTCCCCTCGCAGTTAACGCATCGCTTTCGTATTTCAGGCGGTTGAATGCCTCTGGGACAAGGCCGGCGTGTGCGAGGCGGATCTCGAGCGCGGTAGGCACTTCGGCTTGAAGTTGCGTAGGTTGCAGAACTTTGTTCTTCGTCGCTCCCAACCTGCTGATCGGTCCGCCGTCCAGCCTTCCATCGATCCAGCCATGGTCGTCGAGGATTTCGCGCAACTTGACGCAACTGCCCTCGTCCACGGAGGCTGACAACAAGAAAATCTCGCGGCGGGGCGAGAACCGGTCGGCTAGCCCGCCCGCAATCCCACCCTCCCGCTACTCTGCTATACGCTTCGTAGCTCGGCTTGAGACGGATGCCCGCGTCGCTCCGACGCCTTTAGCCTGATGAGAGCCGCCTCGGTGACGCTCCTGTTGTCTTAAACAGGCCATCAGCGTGCTCTTGACCGTCGTCATGAACCCCAAGCGAGACCTCGCCGTTTTCTTCACCGTCCCAGTACTGGATCGAAATCGCCTTGACCTTGATCAGGACTAGACCTTCCGTATCCACGCCGTCAGGGAACCACCGCTCGAGGTCTGGAACCCAGTGCTCCTCGAAGGCGGCCTTGTCGCGGATTAGCGAGGCCGCTCCCTCGATCGCGATGAAGATCCCAGGTTTGCCAAGCAGGGTAGGCGGCGCCGTGAACGTGAGAGAGACGACATCGATGCCGTCGATCTCCAAAACCTTCTTCGTGTCGTCGAAGGAAAAGAACCAAGAATCGCCGTCGTACTCGACGTCGCCGTTGTTACTCATGGGACGGCTGGAAATACGCCCGGACCCGCCGTTCGTCGACAGCATGCAGAAGTCGATCTTCTTTAGCTTCTCCGATATTTCTTCAAGTGTCATGGACGCCATCGTCTCTCTCCCGCTTAAGTGTTTTCAGAGAAGCCACACCTCGGCCGATTGTTCCAATGGCTTCGCACCGTACGTGTCCAGACCATCGCGGCGCGTCCGTAACCTTTTGGGGAGTTCGACGTTGTCTTTCAAAGCCAGGGAGGTTCCAGTAACATCAGAAGCGACAGCAGCGAAACAGCGCGAAATCCAGGATCAGGTTGAACAGGCCGACAAGAAGCAAAAGCCGAAGGTCTCCGGCGCAATGCAGGCGGGAGCCCGCCGCTACCCCGAGCCGCCGTTCCCAGCGGTCCATCAGGACAAGCCGGGATCGGAGGCGGACCTTCCGCTTGCCCCCATGTGTGACGCCCCTTTCTACAAGGGATCGGAAAAGCTAAAGGACCAGGTAGCCCTGATCACGGGCGGCGACTCCGGGATCGGCCGCTCCGTTGCCATCCTGTTTGCCCGCGAGGGTGCCGACGTCGCGATCGTCCATCTCGACGAAGCCAACGACGCGGAAGCGACGAAAGCTGCAGTGGAAAAGGAAGGCCGCAAATGCTTTGTCATCCGCGGTGACGTGAAAGACGCGAGCTTCTGCCGAAAGGCGGTCGAGAAGACCCTTATGCAGTTCTCCAGGCTTGATATCCTCGTCAACAACGCCGCTTTTCAGGTGCACACCGCCGACATTGAGGACCTCACTGACGAGCATTTCGACGAAACGCTAAAGACGAACCTTTATGGCTACTTCTACATGGCGAAGGCGGCAATCCCGCACCTGAAGAACGGGTCGGCGATCATCAACACTGGTTCCGTCACCGGTTTGGAAGGCTCCAAGGAGCTGCTCGACTACTCGATGACCAAGGGCGGCATACACGCGTTCACCAAGGCGTTGTCGAGCCAGCTCGTGGCGAAGGGTATCCGCGTGAACGCCGTCGCGCCGGGGCCGGTCTGGACGCCGCTCAATCCGTCCGACAAACAGGCCGACGACGTCGCACAGTTCGGCAGCAATACCCCGATGAAGAGAGCGGCCCAGCCTGAGGAAATCGCACCGGCGTACGTCTTCCTCTCGTCCCCGCAGATGTCGAGCTACATCACCGGCGAAATCATTCCGATCGTTGGCGGCTATTAATTCAGACAATGGAGGTCAGGATGACCGAGATCAGTTCAAAGCGGAAAGCGCCAGTGACGGAGACCGCCACGGAGGCTCGGCAAGGCCGGCGCGGGAAGCCGGTACTGATGGTGCTTGTCGGCGGGCTCGTACTGGCAATGATCGTCTGGGGCGGCGTCGAAATGTGGGGAGAAAGCATCGATCGGACGGAAAGCAAAGCGCCCGCAACGTCGGCGAAAGATCCAATCAACTCCCAGCCGTCCGGCGCAGGCACCTTTGACGACAACCCGGCCGATGGTTCGAGTAAGCCACCCGAAGCGACCGATCGCTCGCCAGCTCCGAGCGGCAGCGGCAGTGGACCAACACAAGTGACGACGCCGAACGGGACGGAAAAGACGCAATAGTAGTCTGATCGACTTATCATGGCGAAGCGGAATGCTTATCGATGGCCGGAGCCGCTGGAGATAGTTGGCTTACAAGTTGTAAATCGATCACGACGACATGCGATCTGCCATTGCACAAACTGTCAACGACTGACCGGCGCCGCGTAACAGGTTGCAGTAGCGTGCGTCGAGAAAAGCTCAAGATCGCCGTCGGAGAGCCTCGATTCTATGTGAACGTGGCTGCCAAGAACGTTGCAGTCCCTCTGCCCAAGCTGCGCGTCGCCGATTTACACGACCGGCGAGGAAAAGCATCTAGGGCAGGTCGGCATTCTGCTGGGAACCGTCAATTAGGTGTACGAGCTCCAGGGGACAGCTTTTCGTGTGCTTCCGCCCTCGAGTAAGCGATGGGCACGAGATCTGAAGGATTTGCCACGCCATGACAGCGACTGGTGAGTGCGCTGATCGCATTAAGCTGCGACGAGTGTCCGTTAGCGTACGACGGCCAGCGATGCATAGTAGGATCACTGCCTCAACATCACATCCTGAAGGCCATGCCTCAAACCGTTAGACTCTGTAGCGACATCCGTGAGCTTCTACGTGACGGTATGCGCGTGGGATATGAGGCGGCCGCTCCCTTCCTCCGGTTGAGCGCCGTTGGCCACTCGGGGCACGATCACTCCCCATCATCGCCTTGTCGTCTCTCTGCATATCGTCGGAGCTTCCGGCGCGTGGCCTTCACCGCTCGCATCCCTCGTTTTGATCATCCGGGCAAGAGAGTAGAGGCAGTCAACCGCTCTCCAGCATGGTGTCGCTCACTTCACGGCCCGTGTGCGGAGTTCTAATAAGGTTTTTGAGGTCAAAGCCCTGTCGTCGAGCCTCGTCCAGATACTCTTCGAGCAAGCCTTCCGATATGGAACTCGCTCTTGCTAGAACCCAGAGAAACTTGTGGTCTGGAGTGCCTACCAGAGCGATCTGATAGTCTGGATCGATCTTGAGGACCCAGTAATCCCCATCAGTGAAAGGTATCCAGCGAAGGGCAGCGGGTAGAAAGCTGACCTTCAACTTCGATTTGGTTCCATCAACAGGATCTGCCTCGCCAACCGCGTTGGTCGGCTTGTCATGTTCGTCAAAGCACCGATTGTCGACGCGAACTTTTCCATTTGGATTGATGGAGTAATTCGCGGTGACATCGGACGCGTGCTCGTCTTCGTATTTAATCGGAAGCCGAGCAATCTCATACCAGCGTCCGAGATAGCGTTTCAGGTCGAGATTTGGAATTGCCTTGACGTCGCTCATCGTTTCTTCCTTCTGTACCTAGTTCGAAACGGGCGCCACTCCATCCGGTTCCATAGCGCCGAGCGACCGGCAAAACCGCAGACCTTTCGACCGGATTAAAAGCAACTTGAAAATTATGTTCGCCTGCGGCCTTGCCAGGACAACCGCCCGCGGAGTCGGTCTTGGGCGGTTGATATGAGCCGTGCGAGAAGCCACGGATTGTGTCAAGGCGAACTGTTGAGACTTATCCGCACGCAGCGTTTTTTTGTCCTGCAGGGATCCGAGGATCGCGCGAGAATGTCTCATTGCATCTCATGAACGTTAAAAGAATGCTGGTTAGGACTGGCGGTCATTAAATACCAGACCCGCAACTTTCTGGAAGATCTCCTGGCCGGAGAGTGATCGAGGATCAAAACCGCTTGGACCAGCTATCCCACCCACCGGAGAGGTAGCATTAGTTCCTGCGTAGGTCATTGCCCAACGAGGAAAGGTGCGATTGACCACCGGCGAATAGTCGACGATTTGAACATCGTGATGCCTCGGATCCATCTGGATGCGCTCGAAAGTTTCTTCGATGGCAGACTGCGAGCCTTCAAGAACCTGGGCAAAATATCCCTCATCGAACATCAAGGCGCCCGTTACACCTGCCGCAGCGTTATTGTGTTGGCTGACGCGCAATATGGCATTGATCTCGTCATGACCGAAGCCGGGCTCTGAGTTCCTGCTGTAGTAGACTAACCTATAAGTCACTTTGGCCCTCTGCGCTGTTTGCGATCCGTGTAGCATCTTCGGCAGACATCGGACGCCCTGTCAGGTAACCTTGGACCTGGGAGCAGCCAGCTTCGCGAACGAGCGCTAGCTGATCCTCGGTCTCCACACCTTCGGCAACTGTTTTCATATCCAAAGCCTCCGCTATACCAATCGCCGCCCGGATGATGGCCTGGTTTGCTTTCGAAGGCGCTGACCTGACGAATGCCTGGTCAATCTTTAGCTTATCAAATGAGTAACGCTGCAAATATGCCAGTGAGGAATAGCCTGTTCCGAAATCGTCCAGTGCTAAACGGACGCCACGGCGGCGTAAGCGATCAATCAACGAAATGATGGCGGTGTCGTTCGGCAGGAGTACACCCTCCGTGACTTCAAGCTCCAACCTTCCGGGCTCGATCTTGGCGGCATTCAAAGCGCTTTCCACCATCGCCTCAAAGTCTCCAGTCTCAAGTTGCGCTGGAGACACGTTGACCGAGACGGACAGGCCGGGGGGCCACCCGCCGGCGACGAGACACGCTTGTCGAAGGACCCATGCGCCAATCCTCTGAATTAATCCAAGATCCTCCGCAAGAGGAATGAACACTGCTGGCGAGACTGGCCCACGTTCGCTATGCACCCAACGGAGCAATGCTTCGAAGCCGACCAGGCGGCCACTCAGGATATCGAATTGCGGCTGGAAGACGATGGCAAATTCGTTCAAAGAAACCGCCTGACGGAGGTCCGCCTCCAAATCACGACGCGCTTCCACGTCCCCAAGCATCTCAGAATTGAAGATGGATACGCCGCGTTTCGATGACTGGCATGCGGCCACCAAAGCAATTCTCGCATGCTGAAGCGTCGTTTCGACGGGAATGCCCAAGTCAATACCAGTCATTCCGACCGCGCTACGCACATGTACCGCTTGGCCGCCGAGTAGCATTGCACGGTTGACAACTTCCACAAGGTGTTCAGCGAATGTGACGGCAAGGGCGTCGTCCGGTTCGTCCAGTAGAACCAAGAACGTGTTCCTAGAACCGCGGTATACCGCGTGCCGCCCAACCTTGCGGCGAAGTCTGTCAAGGACAGTGGATTCGATACGATCAACCAGTTCGTCACTCAGCGTATCCCACGAGACGCCTTGGTCGAACGCTACCATAAGCAGATGGCTGCGTGCTCGCCTCTGTTTGATCGCATCGAACATCTCGAACTTTGGCGGCGCTGCCTCCTCGTTCGCCGGCATGGCCGTATCTCGGGTCAGCGATCCATCTGTCAAGGCGGTCTCCCTCACTTCGAAACCGAACAATGGCTCACAAGCGTTAAAGAATGATGCCAGCTCCCTTGTTGTTTCGTGCTTCCGCGAGTCGATCGCTTCGGGGATTCTAGGCGCATCCCGATCTCATGGGGCCGGGCACATAGATTCCTGAATCATAGTTCTGAAGCCGAGGTTCAATCACCACAATCGTCTTGTTACCGGGATAACATTTAAGTTTATTTCGAAAATCTTTATTAGCCGTCGCAGGCTATGGTTGAGGCCTGAGGAGATGAACCAATGCTTCGACAATTGAGTATCGCTTTTGGCCTGACGGCTCTCTTGGCCGCTGGAGTGGGTCATGCGGAGACGCTACGAATAGCGACTGAAGGAGCTTACCCCCCATTCAACTTCATCCAGAATGGTGAGCTAAAGGGCTTTGACGTCGACATTGCCAAGGCGATTTGCGCCAAAATGTCTGTGGAGTGCGCATTCCAGGCCGTTCCGTGGAACGACATCATCGCAGGTTTGGAAGCCAACAAATACGATCTGGTCGTGGCCAGTATGGCTTACTCGAAAGAGCGCGCTGCCCGGATTGATTTCTCCGAACCCTATTACCGCTCTCACTCCGTTCTGGTGGGCGATGAGAAGTTCCAGGACAGTTCGCCGGAAGCTCTGGCAGGCGCGCGTATCGCAGTTGAAAGCGGGACGATCCAAGCCGAGTATCTCAAGAAGGCTTATTCCAAGAGCACGATCCTTCTTGGCGAAGACCAGCCAGCCGCGCGAAAACTCCTGATCGAAAAGAAGGCCGATCTCCTCATCGGTGATGCCATTGAGCTCCTGACATTCATGGAGACGCCAGAAGGGTCTGCGTATAGCTACGTCGGAGACCCGATCTCGAGCGACTTCCTGCAAAGCTCTGCACACATCACCGCGCACAAGGGCAACCAGGCTCTTCTCACCCGCGTCAATGCTGCTCTCAAGGAAATCAAACTCAACGGCACATACGATCGGATCAATGACGCCTACTTCCCCTTCAGCATCTACTAAGGTTGCCAATGTTGAAGCCTTGGTCACAATGGAGGTCGTCGCATCAAATCTCGCTTAGGTCAGCGGGAAGGGGGCTTTTCCTAATTGCACTCGTTTACACATGCGCGGCTGCCATTTTCACTGGCGTATTGCTGACCAAGATCGAACGGGAAGCGAGGTTCACGCGTGAAACGCAGTTGCCGCTGATCCTTTCGCAGACCCGTAATGCCGTTAAAGCCGAGCGGTTGGCGTCTCTGGTTAGGGCGATCTATCTCGCACGAGACCGACGTCTCGAACGGCAAATACAGCTACAGATACAGGCTCTAGCGCAGGGTTTCCCTTTCGATGCGGGGGAGCGCGTCGTTTCCGGGTCGAAAAACGTGGCGAACCTGGCGAAAGAGATCGCCGCAGCTCGGCAGCAAGCCCGTGATAGCGCCGGGCAAAACACCACCGCCTTCACCTTTGAAGAACGTGCGACCGCTGCATACAGCGAAGCGATCAAAATTATCGACGAGATGGGCAAGGAGTTAAGCGGAGACGCGGCGCTCGCGGCCGACAGGCTTGCCCAGGAAATAGAGGCGGGAGCCGCAAGCACCAGAAACACCGTCTTGGTGACATTGGTAATGCCAGGATTTTTCTGCGTCGTGCTACTTCTGCTCGCTCGGCGGCATCTCGCAAAGCCGATCCTGTCGGCGATCGGAAACCTCAAGCGCATCAGTGAAAATACACCAACCGTACCTGTTCAGACGCGTCCGGTTCTCGCGGAGCTCGCGATGATCGGAGACGCCGTGCTTTCTTACGGAGATACTGCAAACGAACTCCGACGAAAGAACGTGGTGTTGCAGGCGCTCGCTGAGGAAGACCCGTTGACTGGACTGGCCAACCGTCGAACTTTCGAAACCTTTCTACAGGCCGCGCTTGCCAACACCAACAAGATTGGTGGAACTGCGGTATTGCTGATCGACCTGGATCACTTCAAATCCATCAACGACCGCCACGGACATCAGGTCGGTGACCAATGCCTCCAGAGCTTGGCTCTTCTCCTTCTCTCGCTTGATCGCCTCCCGAGCTCTCTGGCAGCGCGATATGGAGGCGAAGAGTTCGTAATCGTCTACAATGCGGATAACGAAGGGCAGGCCCTGCTGGACGCGGCTTTCGTATGCCGTCGGATCGAAGCGATGCGCATTCCGCTGGAAGGCGAGAACTCACTGACATTGACGGCGAGTATCGGTGTTTCGTTTACGTTGCGGAACGGTGCATCTGAAATGAATGATCTGATTTCCAAGGCGGACAAGGCGCTCTACCTTGCGAAAAGCGGCGGCAGGAACAGAGCCGTCGCCGATCGCTCAGCACAAGTCCAAGAGCGCCTTTCGAAAGTCCGAGGGAAGCCGGCAGGATGAAATTGGCATGCGCATGCACCCTGGGCTTCAAGACGTATTGGCGACCCGCCTAACTTGTGCGGTTAGGATTTAGCACCAGCGGGGCTAATCCCCAACAATGATGCAATGCCCATACGGCGTCTGCAGAGCAGTAACGTTTTTCACGGTCGCACCTGATGTCCGGGGAAATCGACACGTCGGAGTTTAAAGAAGTATCTGCGGTCGTCGCCTTCAATGACCATCATGCCTGCAACCTCGTCGTTGCCGATCCGACGAAGATAGTCGACGATCGGCTGCTTGTCGTAGACCATCGCCGCGGTCTCCGCGCCGTCGATCATTCGCAATTTAACCATTGCGGTCGTACCGCGGGATCGAACGATCTTGCTGATGTGCGCAAACCAGTTGCGAGCAACGGACGTTCTGCCAAACGCCGCGAGGCGGATCGCCAATCTTATCGGGAAAAAGGCTGGCTCGATCGGAACGAGGCGGCCGGGATCCCATTGGAAGAGAAGAGCATCGGAGCTCAAATTCGCATTGAACCGCTTGCCAAACCATTGCAGGTTTTCGAGGACGCCGTCGAGCGGGTGCCCGGAGGGAATGCCTTCGCCACGCCAGACGCCCGTCATCTCGCCAGGAAGGACCGACGACAGCGACCCAAACCAAGCTATCTTTTCCGATTGAAGATCGTCCGGCATACAAGTTCCTGTAAATGGGTGAGGGCGATGCCGGACAGGTGGGGCGCTCGTCTGCCGTTTCGTTGACCATCGCGGGAAACCGGAAAAATCGCGATGTTCGCCATCCCTGTCGCGTCCGGTTGACACGGCTCGCGATCGAAAAAGAAAATGTCGAACATCCAGGATAGTTTCGTAGGGGACCCGGCATGAGAGCGGCGATCTCCGACGTAGCGTCTAGTCGAACCAAAACGAGCTGCACGATCCGCATCATCCATGCGACCAATAATGGAGCGCGTACCACATCAACTTTATTGTGCGGCAAGACGGGTCGTCAAAGCCTGCAAAAGTTCGGCCGGACCATGACTGGAAACCAGATCGACCGCCGCTGTGACGGCACGACGACCGTCGGCACTGTCGATAGCAATACCCTCGCCAGCGCACCAATGGTTGACAGCATCCAGCACTGAATCAACGTCACGATCTTCGAGAGAAATCAGGGATTGAAGCATTACGAAGCCCTCCATTGAACCGGCAAGAGCGCGTACAAACTCCCAAGCGGTCCCGCCAAGGTAAGTCCATGGGCCGATTTATGACCTGTATACCTCTCGTATGGAAATGCAAATGACGGGTCCGTGAAAGCGGACGTGGTACGTCGTGCAGCGCATTGGAAATGTCGTCCGCCTTCCGACACTCGGCATGCCGATCTTGATTGGCTTTCCGCCATCACTATCTCAGGGTCAATCCCCGGAGCCAGGACATGAACGACCTCGTCGCCATCACCGTTTTCGACGTTGACCAGATCGAAATTTTGCCGCCTGACGACCTATCCTGCGGCGCAGGGAAAACCGTCTGCGACTGTTGTGGGCGGTCGGCTGTCATGGACGAAGACTGTTGCGGTATCTGCGAGGAGTGCCTTTCGCCGTAAGATTGCTTCGTCGCGCAGCAATTGAAGGGAGGGTTCGGGAAGCGGCCTTCGCAGTCGCGCAGGTCGCTTCCCGGCTCCGAGCGCCTGCCGCCTGGCGCCTAAGGAGGCGAGTACAATACGCCGCCGATGCACTATGGTATCGGGAAGATGAAGTGCCCAGCGCGTGACCCTCGCGAGCGTCGTGTGAAACGTTTGGCCATCATTCGTCAGGTTCGTCTTTCGTTCCAGTAAGCTTGCGCACTAGGCTCACTCGAATGACAATAAATTCGACCGGTATTCGGCATCCGCCGCAAAGCTCGCCAAGACGTTTCGGGCGCTACCCACCGCCAAGATGTCTGTCATTTTTCGAATGACACGGCCTACTTGGCAATGAGGCGCCGCCTTGCCGCAGGTCAACAGTGCTCCATTTCACTGCGACAACAACGTTCAGGGGAGGTGGGTGCATGCTTGGATGGCTGTCCAACTATCAGTTCGACATGCATTTTCTCCCACACCTCGTCGCTCTTCTATTTTCTTACGTGCTCGCGCTACCAATAGCGTGGGACCGCGAACGAAACGAGCGCAGCGCTGGTTTGAGGACCTTCCCGCTTGTGGCGATCGCAGCCTGTGGTTTCATCCAAGCCGCCGAAACTGTCACACGCGACAACCCGGAGGCGACGGCGAGGATTGTCGAAGGTCTCATCAACGGTGTCGGCTTCATCGGGGGCGGTGCCATTCTCGTTGGAAAGGCGAGCATTCGAGGCACAGCCACGGCAGCCAGCCTATGGGCGACGGGCGCAATAGGAGCTGCGGTCGGCCTAGGCGCCTACGAGACTGCGATCGTTCTATCCATTGTTACCTTTGCCACCCTTCGTTTCATGACGACCTTCAAGTCGGAAGGGAACGACGAGGGAGGGTCGGATGCGTCGGGGCCAAAGACGATCGTGGGGTCGGACCGTATAGATATCAGCCGAGCGGAAGACGGGCCGTCCTCTGAACGATAAACTCCAAGCCCACCCGCAGTGAGTTCATTTCAGCGGACCATTTGGCTGTGGAGGCTTGCTAAACAGCCCGTCGGGAAGGGCTGTGTGCCACGCATTATCAAATTTTGATCCGCGAGGGGCGAGAAATGTCGACGATTTGCACCATCGAATGAACTGAGAGCGGTTTGATGCGTTCACCCCGACGAATTCCAAACTCTCGGGGTCGCATGAAGAAAATCGCATTTCTCGTTTTCGGAATAATCTGCGTCGTAGGTGCGTCTCTCGGCGTAGGATCCGTGGCCTCTGTCATTGAACCAAGGAAGCCACCGTCCCTGATGCCGAGCGCATCCGAATTGTGGACCGCGACGCCCGTCAAGATCGACCGTGCCGCGCAGTCTTTCGAGCGTCTGCCCGCTCTCCTGTCGACATATGCGTCGTCGCCCATCCGCGTTGCCAACGCCAACCCATCGATGGATCGGAAGATCGAGCCGACAACGTTGTCGGACAGCGTCCCAGCTATGTCCGCGCAATATGCGCAACATATTGAATGGTGTGCTAGCCGGTACCGGTCGTTCGACGAGAAGACAAATACCTACAGGTCTTTCAGTGGCCGGATCAAAACCTGTTCTTCACCGTTCGGGGGCCACCACGTGTCCCTATCGCAGACCTAAGGGGCCGAACCACAACAGATCGCCAAGCTGCGGCCCTTTAGCGCATAATCCTGATAAAAAGCTTCATTTTCCAGATTTGAACGACGGTCTCAGCCGTCAGGAACGGCCCCATCATCAGGGCGCTGTTTGCTCGGCGTTCTATTGCGTCACAATGGTCTCCGCAACCTTTACTAGAATTCGCGATGGCCTCTTTGATCGAGCGGATGAACACGCTCTTTCGCACCGCTCACTGCGGGTGTCTTTGAGAGGACGCCCTTTGCTCCAGCATTCACGTGCTACTGGTTCTCGATCACCTGTTCGAGGATAAACGAGGGACGAAGGCGCAGAGCCTCGCAGATCGTAAGGAACACGGGCACCGACATGGTGTTCTGGCCGCTCTCGTATTTGCCGACCTGCTGGAAGCTAACTCCCAATGTTTTCGCGACGTGTGTCTGGCTTAAACCCTGAGCCTTTCGAGCAGACCGTAAGCGCTTGCCTAGCTTTTCATTGACCCATGAGGCTGTGTGTTCGGCTACCAACTGCTCAACTCCTTGTAGGTTATCATGTGAGTAATAGCGCAACGGTCAGTTGGATGGATCACTGTCAGGAAAAGTAATTGCCGCGAGCAAAAGGAGCGGCGAAGGGTAGCACGGAGAGTGGGGGGCGAACCCTTCGCCTTGCCGGGACGGTCTTGATACGCAAACCGTATCGACACGAATAGAACTACAGCGTGGGAACATGGTTCCGCTCAGTGTGGCGACCCCTCACACTATGATTTAACCGACAATCCAAGAATGCTGTTTTCGATACAACAGGCCCAATTCCGTCAAACGGCACCGAGGGCGTGGGGTGTAGCCAGGTTCAACCTCGACCAGACCAGCATCTGCCGCGCGAGTGACGGTTTTCCTCCCGACCTGCCACGGTAATTCCTCAAAGGTCACGATATTTAAACTCTGTAACAAGATAGCTATCCGAACGGAGGGTTCAACGATCTGCATAAGGATTTCCTTTCGCCAATATGCAGAACCTTGTTTTATCGGTGAGGTTCCCAGGCGGCACCGTTGCTGAGTTGTGTTGCTAGGTGCTTTCCTCATCTAGTCCCGGCGGTATCTGGACAGACGAGAACACGCAGACGATAGGTCTGTGGCTCATAGCGCGGAATTACCAGTACGTGCGACGACCAGGGGAGCGGGTAGCAGCACTTGGGTTCGCTTCGACGCGTTCGGCGCTTGTGGATACTATACTACGCCATAGCAATGGGAATTGGTCGGCGACAAGCCAGTCGGGAGTCAATCTATGGGACCTGGTAGCTCCTCCGTCCGCTTGCATGAAAGCCCGCCATGAGCGTAACTGCTCACGACGGGCAATTGCCGGACCGGCGTTCATGCCAACGCCACGTTAACGAGAAGCCGATCCAGCGCCCACCACGCTACTGCGCGAAGAGCAGAAACTGCCTACCCCTTTCGCGCAGGGTCTGCTTCTGTTCGGAAGATGTTCGTGTCCTGTCTTACACACAACTTGGAATCTTCGGGTGCTTGTGGACAAATAAGCACAGTTCCGGTCCTGGAGACCTGAACTGGAAGCGAAAGGCTCTGTCGCCGAAACCTCGCGATTGTACCCCAGCGTACGCAAGAACTTTTCAATGGAACACGCGAAGGATCCGGACATTGCTTTATCGGGACCACGAGCGTGTCAACTGGACGCGACAGGGATGGTGAACATGGCGGTTTTTCCAGTTTCTCGCCATGGCCAACGCAGTGGCAGTCGAGCGCCCGACCTGTCCGCAGTGGTCCCATCCTTCCGGGAACCAAGCCTCTCAGTGGACGTTGCCCCGATGCGATCTAAACAAAGGAGAAAACACTATGATTTCTGCAGAACAGGTTCGCGAGCATATGGAAGTCATCGGCGTCGATGGTGCGCATGTTGGTACGGTAGACCACATGGATGGCACATCGCGCATCAAGCTGACGAAGTCGGACTCTGACGATGGTCAGCACCACCTTATTCCACTTGATTGGGTCGACCATGTTGATCAGCACGTCCACCTGAACAAGAGCGCTGAAGACGTCCGCAGTCAGTGGTCGTCGGCCAACTGATTGTTTCAGGAGCCGCTTTCGAGCGGCTCCTTATTTGTTCTCTCCCCGCCGCCTTCCATTCGAGACTAACCAGCCACCATGCCAAGAATCGCCATCATCGGATCTGGACCCACCGGGATATATTCGCTTTGCGGATTAATTTTCAGCGACACGCCGCTGTCTATCACTATCTTCGAGGAAACACCTGACGCGGGGAAGGGAACGCCCTACCATCCGGCGGTCAATGACCGCGCTATGCTGGCAAATATCGCCAGCGTTGAAATCCCTCGCATTGAGCATACGCTCGTCGAGTGGCTATCGTCTCGGCGTGACAGCGAGCTTCAAGAGCTAGGCGTCGAAAGGTCAGCAATCGGAGAACGTGAGTTCTACCCTCGGATTGTTCTTGGCGAGTTCCTGGCAGCACAATTCTGGATACTGGTGAACCGGGGGCTCTCTCGCGGCCACTCCATAGATGTGAAAGCCAGCCACCGTATCCTCGATATCAAGCTTGGCAAAGATGACATAACGCTCAAGTTCAAGAGGCACGGTGGCGAGGATGCTGCGATGTCCTTCGACCACGTCGTCATGGCCACAGGTCACGATCGGCCCGAGAACACGGAAACGTCGCCGGGGTATTTTGTGTCGCCGTGGCCTGCTGCCGCGATCAAGAGGATTGGCGCTGTTGAGGTCGGTGTCTTGGGCACGTCGCTTAGCGGTATTGACGCAGTCGTCTCCGTCGCCACCGCCCATGGCATGTTCCTTCGGGACGACAATGGAACGTTGCGATATGAGCCTGACGCCTCAAGCACCGGCTTCTCTATCACTATGATGTCTCGTAAGGGTTTGTTGCCCGAGGCGGACTTCTATTGTCCGATCCCATACGAGCCTCTCAGGTTTTGCACTCAAGAAGCCGTACGGCTGCTGATGGAGCAAAAGCGGGAGCGGCTTCTCGATGAGGTCTTCGAGTTGTTCCGGCAAGAGCTTGCCGCAGCCGATCCTGACTACGCTGCCCGCATTGGACTTGCGTTGGCCTCCGTGGAGGACATTGCCGACCGCTATTTTCGAGCGCGACAACACGCCGATCCCTTCGTCTGGGCCGCTGAGAACCTTGCGGAAGCCAAGAAAAACAAAGCCGAGCGGCAAACCGTCCGGTGGCGTTACGCCATCCTCAGGATGCACGAAGTCATCGCGCTTGCCATTCCTCGTTTGAATGACCGAGATCTGAAGCGCTTCCACAAGGATTTCAAGACAGTTTTCGTCGACGATTACGCGACGGTTCCGCACGAATCCGTCGAACGGCTCCTTGCCCTGCATCAGGCAGGCAAGTTGTCCGTGAAGGCACTGGGCGACGACTACGACATAAGACGACGTGATGAAGAGCCAGGAGCCGTCGTGATCGTTGACGGATTTGAGTGCAAGTACGACGCCTTCATTGACGCTACTGGACAACACGCGCTCTCCGCTTCCGATCTCCCATTTCCCAGCCTCCGTCAGACCGGCGCAATCAAGGACGCAAAGACCCAGAGGGCCGGGGCCAGCGCAACCGACGAGACCCGGCGAACAGGTGGTATTGAGATTGACGACGACTTTCGGCCCCGCGTTGAAGCTGGGCTGTCGAACAATCTCTACTGTGTCTCAGTCCCGTTCCTGCTGCATAAAATGCCGTTCATACAAGGCATCACCAGTGCTCATGAAATGGGAAGCAACGTGGCAGCGACGATCATCGATGCGATAGCGAACTCTGATCTTCTTTTCCACTCTGGCTAACGCTCACTCGACAGAGATCGTGTCTCCAGCGAAGATGAGGCCGTCAGAACCAACATCGGCGTATACACCGAAACACCGCTGGCGGCTCCGGACGACGGTGCGCAGGACTTCGGGATCTTCGGGCACGTCAGTCTGCGCGATCATGGTCATTCCGCAGCGTTTGGTTTTCTCCGTGATCGTGCCACGGTAGGTACCGATGGCGATTTGACTACCAATCCAATCGTCCTCGTTCGCACTGGTATCTATCACAATATTCGGGCGAAATCTGCGGATGTTCAGGACAGCATGCGGCATGATCCCAGACAAGTCAGACAGTGACCTGGTTGAGAGCAAATGGAGTGGGCTCGCGGCATATCGAGGGCACAAGGTGACTTCGCCCTCGTCGGTCGGGAGAGTGCTGCCAACCCGACGGATGGCACAGCGGAAGCCAAAATGGTCCGACAGCGCGTTATCCAACTTGGGATCATCGACGAAGAAGTTCCAATTACCCGAGGAGATCACAAGGTCCCCATCGTCGATGCGAGCATCAATCATTAGTGCCGGACGCCAGCGGGCGATTTTTTCTGGTGCAGCTATCTCTCCCGACACAAGGTCGACGAGAAGGTGACTGCGATCTCCTCTAACGCCATTAATAGTAACGGCTAGGGTGTCGACCCGTTCTCCGCGCAGCGAACAGACTGGATAGCGCCATAGAGCCTGCACCGTTGCCGCGACCTCTATCTGGTCGCTCCCCAGAACCAAGCTACCGCAGCGACGATACCGACTGCTGTGAGCGGGCGTTCTCTCACCATCTCTCCGAAATTCTGGATGATAGACTTGGCCTCGGCCTTTCCAGCCGCTACGGCACCGCTGGCGACCTCGGAGGCTTGGTCGGACAGGCGGACAGCGTCTCGGCCAAGGGAGTGGACACGCCCACGATTTTCAGCGCCGCTAAACTCTCCGGTCGACTTCAATGCGTTATCGACAAGCGGAAACTCGTCACGGTCGTCGTTGTTGTTCCCGTCAATCGTGGTCGCGACGGAGGATTGCGTCGCCGAAACAGGATCGGACGCCGGGAAAGTATCTTCGAGGCCCTGTTCAAGCGTATCGCCTTCACTAGCACCCGAGCGGGCCTTCTCGGCATTACAGGACTGAACGGCGGGGGATTTTTTGGGATCGGTCATGGTTGCCTCCTGTTCCGATGGAGAACATTCAACTTCGATTTCGGTTCCGGTTAAAACTCACACCGAAGGCAAAAGCTTGGTGTGTCTGAGCGCTCCGTCCCGCTACGATGTCTTTGCGATCTCGTCGAATGTGAGCCTCAGTTCTACAATGGGTCTCCTTTCGGCGTCGAAGATCTCGACACTCACCATGTCTCCGAACTCCTCGCGTGATCCCTTGGACACCAACTCACGGAGCAAAGTCCTCGCCTCTGAACGAGCTTCATCAATAGTGTCGATCTCGTGCTGGATCTCGGTAGCGTCGGCTCCACTGCCGTCGAGAAGCTGGAAAATGAATGTGGGCATCAATCCGCCTCACAGGATAACGTCGACGGCGACAGCCTGGAACGACGGCTTACGGCGCTTCGCCGCCATCAAGAGATCAAGCTCCACGGATGATGGTCCGAAGCGTCTGAAAAGGTCTTCGGCATCGTGAAGTTCCAAGGCATATTTCGCACGAAACTCCTCGACTGAGTAGGGCCTACCCCGTAGAACCCTTCCGCGCTCCACAACTCTGTCTTCCATTCTACCCTCCTTTATTTGGCGGCGTAATGCCTGCGAGGGCAATTTGTTCCACGTGCTAAAGGTAGGAATGGATTGGATTGCACTGGGCATAGGCCAAAGCGCTACTCGGGCAGCCTGATGCCTCGGATCTCAGGTGCCTGATGGGTCGCGGGAACGAAATCCGGTGTTGGAAGCTACCGAGAAATGAACCAGACCATTACTGATACCAGTTCAACCTCGAACGAGCCCGTCGGGGAGCTTGGGATGTAGTTCTGCTGACTCCAAACTCGCGAAAAGGCGTGACAAAGTGCTTTTGCCCGATCCGTTAAATCCGTAGATCAGGTTGTATCGACGGACGCGGAGCGACGGCGTTCGCGCATTGCGATCGACATGGATTCCCATGCCTTGCATGGACCGTATGTTGGTGATGATCACCATGCTCGAAGTCTTAGAAGATTCGACAGTTTACAACAATCTCCTGATTATCAACAGGCGCTGAATACTACCGATTAGGTCGGATCGAGATCTGATGCATGCCGACTGTTCGAGTCCGCGCCGCGCGCAATGATTACATTGACTGAGTAGTCGCCAACGTAGCTGCCCGCGGGTTTACTCATTGCTCGCGCTTCCCTTTCCAGTCGAAGCAGCGCGTCCGGAGTTAAGATCTGATTGCAAATGAAAAGCTGTGCTCCACCGGCGGTCACCGCCAGTCAAGGACGGACACGTGACCATGCTAAAGCCCGCGTGTTCTTCGCCCTGCCAAGAGCTTTATGAGCGAATGTTCCAGCAGCCTTGAATTCTTGCGCACGAAGGATTCGAGGCGTTCGCGATCGCAGCAAAGGCCGATCCAGTTCGGGTTGAAGCCGACGCCGATCGCTCCGGTGAGACGCCCACCGTTCGCGAGCGCTGCGACCCTCCTTCGTGTAATGCTTGTATTTTACTACCGACTCACGACTGATAATGAGTTGAGACTTGGAGACTTCAAAAATTGGCAAATATTATTAGAAAAGTGGCTATTCACGACCTCGAGCCGATCGGTCGTGGATTCGAGGTGAAGCTCGGAAAAAACGATCTGCCAATAACCAACACTGCGCAACGCGTCATCGACCTACTGTATAGCCTGTATAACCGGCGTGCCTCGAAATCGCATGGCAAGTTTGCGGATGATGAAGTCAACTATCCGACACAAATACACGTTGGCGCCTACATCGACGGTGATTTCGCCGATTTCAACACCTTGACCGCCGACATGATGCTGACGCTGAAGAAGGAAGCGAGCCAGAAGAACGCCCGAGGAGGGCATGTCTTCTTCTCTCACTTCCACCGAGACGGAAAGGACTATCTTCTCGTCGCGATCATCAATGACACTCTCGGCGCGGCCCTCACTGACGATCTCGACGTCACCGATGTGAAGCATCTGGACATGGATGGGTTCCGCTTCGCTGGCCGTATCAATATGACCGGTTGGAGCGGCGGCGAAGATCGGTACATCAGCTTTCTGAAGGGCAAGGGCGATATCGCGGAGTACTTCAAGGAGTTCCTAGGCTGCGATACCTCAGTCGCGGAGCGATACGATACGCAAACCCTTGTGAAGGCTCTCGGCGAATACGCAGATTCCAAGGGTCTGAAAGGTGAGGACAAGCAGGCCTTTCTAAAGAGGGCCAAGGACATCTGCGACAGACTTTCGAAAAGCCAACAGGAGCTGTCGTTCACGGCGTTTTCGAACGAAATGGAGCCGGACGGTCCTGAGGATCTTCTTGAGACGCTCACCGATCCCGAGCGAAAGCTGAATGACAACTTCGTGCCGCACCGTCCTAGTCTCGCTCGTCTTGTCCGGTTCCAGGCGAGAACCAAGCACTGGAGCCTGGAATTCGACAGGGAGGCGTTGCAGACGGGTCCTATTTCCTATGATAGGGAAGCCAACGTTCTTATAATACGTGATCTGCCAGAAGAATTGATCGCCGACCTCCGTTCCGATATTGACGATGGATAACCTCTCGTTCGAGCACCTTCTGAAAATCTATCGGCGAACCGACATCGACGATGCCGGCGAAGGGACAATACTGCTCGAGAACGAGGAGTTGGTGTCTGTTCTCAAGCTCGTCGTCAATGAAGACAACTACAACGCCGCGCAGATTTCGCTTCTCGACGCCGAGGACGGTGACCTGAAGGTCGGACGTAGTGTCAGGCTGCATGTCGGGCCACCAAGGACTTCGCTAGGACTGCTCGTTAAAAACTTCGACGCTCTTCTTATGACCGATGGGGCCTTGCTGAGGGAACCGTCGCGGTATTTCCTGATCGAAGAGAAAATCAGCAGCGAAGATCGTCCTTCGGATCAAATCCAGGTTCGATATCGCCAGCTTATTGGCGTGATGAAGCTCATGGCGGAGGCCGCGTCCTACGTCGACGAGACTCGTCGCGAGTTGGTTTTCATCACTGACACCAAGGTCGTCATCCCGCTTCGACTGTCCGGCCGCGACGTCCAGGAGCTCGACGTCTCAATAACCGCCAAGTGGGTCGGGTTGTTTTCGGACGCTATCCATCGAGAGCAGAAACTCGCGATTCTGGCGCAATCGTTGATCAAGCTTGTCGCGAGCCAGGGCGCCTCGGCTCGGCTGGCATTCGCACTTCGAAACCTGGACAAGATCGTCGACGAAGTGTCCAACGGCTATCGCCTATTCGCGTCGAGCTTTTCCTATTCGAAGGTGAGAGGCGAAATGGAAGCGGCGCGCGTGGATCTGATCGGCAAGATCCACAAGACCATCGTCGATATTCAGGGCCAGCTCCTGGGCATACCGGTGGCGACAATTGTCGTTGCCACACAGCTTAAAGACGCTCCCGACTGCGGATTGCCTTTCTGGGGCAACAGCGCCGTGATTTTTGGCGCATGGGTTTTTATCGCTCTGCTGACGATTGCGATCATAAACCAGTACCTGACGCTGAAGGTGATTGCAGAGGATGTCGCGAGGCAAAGGAGCAAGCTGAAAAACGAGTATGCGGCTCTCGGAGACACCATTACCACCGCCTTCGATGGGCTGGATGGTCGAATTACATATCACAAGAGCGCGCTGGTTATCATCGGGCTTGTAGCGGTGGCGGCGGCCGTAGTGGCTACTATTTCATATGTGCACCTCAGTACCAGACCTATCGGCTATTGCATCGGCGTGTGAAGCGTTGCGAGCGGCCTCGGAGGGGGTTTAGGTGCAGGGCTTTGCAACCGAAGAATCTGAGCTGGCGTAAACACGGCCGCCCTACGGCGCAATCCAAAAACTACCCTCGGGATTGGCTCGGCAATTCTGCCTTTGTGAGATCTACGAGCGATTCAAGCTGTCGAACCGTGTCGATCGAAAATGATGATCTTGTCCCCTTCCACTATTCGCTGGATCACTCTGTCCTGGCTGAGTAGCTGCCACTCCTCGGGGGTATGCAGGTTGAGATCCAAGTCGCGTTGGAGTGTCAGTTGGATTCGCTCCACAGCTTTGCCGAGCTCAAACAGCTCGAGATCGCCAACGATCATCAGATCGACGTCGCTGTCCGAACGTGGGTTGCCGGCAGCCATCGAGCCGAAGAGGAAAGCTAACTCGATCCTTTGCTTGAATGGGATAAGCTCGTTTGCGATCAGCTCGGCGACGCCATAGGTCTTGATACAGATTGAGCGCAGTTCAGGAAAGATGGGATTGTTGACGTTGGCGGAATAAATCACCTGGTTGCCGCGCCGACGCCTGGAAACGACGCCGTGCTTCTCAAACGCCGCGATAACCCGTCGACCCGCCCCCGTTCCCGGACCTCCGATCGCTATCAACTCGTTCGTATGGTATGAGCGGTCGGGATGGAGGACGAGCGCAACCAACATTCTTTGCTGCCGAGTCGAAAGCATCCAGTCAATCATATCGCACCAAAAATTGGACCGATCGAACCAATAACAGGATTGGAGGCGATTATCGAGCTTTTCATCGCGGCACCCCCTCGCTGCGAAAATGAGCAGGTGATGCCGCCCGAATTCGCGGTCGCGGAAAGGCCCGCGGCAATGTGACCGCCACAACGCGCGTTTATGTTATTCCGAGGACCAATCGGCGACATGACCTCGCCCTATCGGCGATGATGGCCAGCAACTGAGATCGTTTCGTCGATCGTTTGATCGGTGAATTAAAGAGGGTAGCAGCACCGCCCAAGCCACCTCGATTCGAAATCGCTTGACTTCGCCAAATTTGTTCATATTTTGTTCACCGTGACCCACGAGCTACGAATACGCCGAATACGTTGATGATGTCGCATTCGCCCACGGGCGGAACGGATCAACATTGTTCGGGTATTTGTCATGAGTCATTCCCATTACGAGATGCCGCAGGCGCTTTATGCTGCCTATTCGCAAGCCGCGGCCAACAGCTTTTTTCCTAGAGGAACCGTTCGCTGCTCAGGCGAGGTAATGTTTCGATCGCAGTTGGCCAGGGATCTGGCCTGCCTGCTCGACGTCGACGACAGGGTCGTAGGCTGGATGTGTCTGCCGGGCGAGATCAAGACGCTCGAAGGCGTCCACGTTCCCGACCTGATGGCGGACTACGACGACGGGCGCCGGGTCTTCCCCGACGCCTGTGAGGAGAACGGCGATCTGGCGGTCACCGAGGGGGCGGCTTGCATGCGCCTCTATCATCGGTATGTGCCACGTTCGGAAATCGAAGCTGGCTTCCGTCTATCCAATGCCAGAGATCTTTTGAGATACGCGACCTATCGCACGCCGTTGAACGACCGGATGAGAATCTTGGCGGCAATCGAGGAAGCCGGGAGTCTCAATATCGGCGAGTGCCTTCAGTTATGTCGCGAGGTCCAGCCAATGACGGCCATCTCCTGGATGCTGCTGCACCGCTTTCTTATGGCGGAACTCGACGAGCGGATGCTCGGGCCGGAAACGGTCCTGCGTCGGTTTCAGCGGTGAGGGCTCCCTGATGCGACATAAATTTACGCGCTCGGTCACATTGGAGCGCGTCTCGTACGGGATTGCGCTGAAAACCGCCGTCCGTCTCGGCGGCGCTTTCAAAGCCGCAGACGGCCGACAGTCTGTTATCGTACTTCGTCTTCCCAAGGCGGCGGACATCGGCGAGTACGGTGTGGCTGCAGACATTCTTTTTTCTGAGATTGAGGCGCTGCAGCGCTTCAAGATCGTCGTTCCGAAACCTGACCGTAGAGGCCGTATGGATCTCGGGCCGTACTATGGTTCGTTGCGCACTTCTCCAGCGGTCGCGGTTCTATGGCCGTCCACCCATGAACTTCCAAACGAACTCGAGCTCCATGCCGACAGGGTTGTCGATGTTCCACCAGTGAGATCGAGCCATCTCGTTGCCGCTGCAAAGGTTGTTTCGGGACAAATTATCGCACCTGAAGACGCCGAGAAGATGCTCGTCTATCCTCCGTCTGCCGTTTTCGCGGCGTTCAGGCCAGGTCGTCCACCCGAAGAAACATTGAAAAAGCTGGCGCAGTCAGCGTCGCTAAAACCCTCCGTCGGACCAAGTCTCCAGAGCCTGGTCGGCTACGGAGAGGCTCGCGACTGGGGAATGTCGCTGGCGGAAGATATTCGCGATTGGAAGAGTGGTCGTCTCCCATGGAGCGATGTCGATCACGGCATTCTGTTAAGCGGCCCGCCTGGAACCGGGAAAACGATGTTCGCTGGTGCGTTAGCACGTCAATGCGGCATGGGTATCGTGGCGACGTCTGTCGCCAGATGGCAGTCCGCGGGATACTTAAGTGACACGTTGAAAGCATTGCGGGACGTCTTCGAGGAAGCGATCAGAAAAGCGCCCTGTATCCTGTTCATTGATGAGATGGACGCCATCGGCGACAGGGCCACGATGGCGAACGATCAGAACCGCCTCTACTGGACGCAGGTGCTCAACCTCTTGCTGGAGTTCATCGATGGTCATGCTAAGCCGACGGGCGTCGTGGTCGTGGGTGCAACGAACCATCCCCAGAATATCGATCCAGCCTTGAGGCGAGCCGGTCGTCTCGACAAACATGTGATCATTTCGTCTCCAAATCTCGAAGATCGACGCCACCTTGCGCGCCTGTATTTCGGGGAACATCGCTCAGATGAGGACCTACAGGCAATCGCAGTGGCAACCGCGGGCTTCACAGGCGCGGATTTCGAGCGAGCCGGCCGTGAAGCCAAAAGACAGGCGAGGCGCGCGGGAGAACCTATCGATTGCGCCATTGCCATGCGTGGCTTGCCAGAAGCGTCGAGGTTGGTAGGAAGGCGACGGAAGATTGTTTCCGTGCACGAGGCGGCCCACGCGGTCGTTGGTGTTCATCTCGACGTTGGAAAGCTCGAAGCCGTAGTCGTGCCGTTTGAAACACGCGGCGCCCAACCGGCCGGGTTTGCTCAATTCAGAGCACATGACGACCGCGAGCCTGACCGCAAGTATCATCAGGATAGCATCGCCGTGCTCCTTGCGGGACGAGCGGCAGAGGAGGAATTCCTAGGAACGGCCCACGTGGGCGCAGGTGGTGTCGAAGGTTCCGATCTCCAGCAGGCCACCGATATCGCCACCTTGATGGAGGTGGCTTTCGGCATGGGCGAAGGGCTCTCTTATCATTCCGCTGGTACGTCCGCGCTAAGGGACCTCCTACGGCGCAGCGACAGAACCATTGCCGCGCGTGTCGAGCGCATCCTGGCTCGCGAGATGGCGCGATGCCGGGAGATCGTGCGCGACAAGCGGGAAGTCATCCAAAAGGTCGCTGCCGAGCTTGAAATCCGTGGCCATATCGAAGGGTCTGAAATCGCGTTTATGATGCGGAAGGTACAGAGCGAGCGGGAGACCTTACTTCCATGATGACGCCGTGGAAACTTGTGATCCGCAGCTTTAAAGCCGAGCCCGATGCAAGGGGGCGTTCGCTCGTGAGAGAGGCGATCCTCGATGCTGTAGGAAAACCGTTCAAGCTGCGGGAAGCACGCCGTCGATTATTCATCTTGACGAAGCAGGCGTCGGAGAGCCTGCCCGCGATCATCGAAACCGACGCCGGTCTGGTCTGCCTTATCTCGCTGGATGACCTTGTTGAAGTGGTTGTGGACCCGTCGCCGACGCTCCACGAGGTGGTTTGGGGAACTCGGACAAAGGATTTCCGAGAACCGTCCTAGTGACCACAGCCCAGGTATTGTTCCGCGACCGAGTTTATCCTCGAATAGCTGACCGGCGGATCGCCGTGCGGCAAACATCAGACACGTTACGCAGAAACGCCATAGCAAAACTGGCCTGCCGATGTGCATGACAGGAGTTCTTGTGGGAATGGTTCAGCCATCGGAACGGGAGTGTAATGTCTTGCCTGCTCTCACCTCGACGCCGGAAAATCAAAAGGACGCCTGCTCACGCCTCTTCCACAATTGCATGCGTCAACTCGGGGAAAAGCGACGGCGGCTCGACCACCGCTCTCGCTCGAACGTGCTCGCCCTCATGCGGCCAAAGCAGCGCCTCCATGTCAAACCGATATCCGGTGAGCACAGAGTGGAGCGCTAGACCAATTGCCTGTGCCATCCTCGGAGCAACCGCGTTGCCAATCTGCTTGGCAACGGACGCCTTACCGCCGACAAAAACGTAACTGTCGTCAAAGTCTTGGAGCCGTCCACGCATCCTGAGTGTCAACCCAGGCACGAAGTCAGGCCCGAGCTTGCGTGCTAATTCGTCGGTCGGCGCCTCGTCAGGGACGCCGGCTGGGGTGAGACCATTTCGTGCCCAACGGATACGCTCCTTTTCCTGAGCCTTGCCCTTCCGGCCGGTGAGCGTCGACGCCTGGGCGCCCTGCAAGACGGTTCCATCGTCCAACTCGAAGGTCACTGTCCTGCAATATTCCGCCCAGTCGTCCACCTCGCTCCAGCCGTTCGCGGCCATTAGGTCGTAAAGAACGTCGCCTACGTTCGCTCTGCGCTTTGGGAACCGTGGCATCTCGAAACGGCGTGCGTGATAGGCCTTCAGCCCGACAAATAGGATGCGGGGGCGGTTCTGTGCGACGCCGTAATCGGCGGTATTCACTTCAACGATCTGAGTAACATAGCCAGCTTCCCCTAGCTCCTTAAGAAACGCGGCAATGTGGTCGCCATGCTTGCCGAACAAGGCGCCGCGGACATTTTCGAAAACAAATGCCTTTGGTTTGATCTCTCTAACGGCCCGAGCCCCTTCCAGAAGCAGGTCCCGTCCGTCGTCTTTCCCCAGTCCGATGCCTTCTTCTGAAAATGCCTGGCAAGGTGGCCCGCCGCAGACCAAGTCGACCTTGCCAGCGAACTGCGTGAAGTCGATCGTGGTAAGGTCCTGCTCGATGACCGGCCAGTTCGGCCTGTTAAGACGCATAGTCGCCGCCGCGTCCCTGTTAAATTCCACTAGACCGACGTGGTCGAAGCCGGCTCTTTCCAACCCCAGAGCCATTCCGCCGGCGCCGGCGCATATTTCCAAGGCCTTCAACCGACGTTCGGGAAGCGTTGTCCGAAGGCCATCATCGAGAGGCCTGAACATCGACATGTAATCTTCGTTGCCCACATAGCGGGCAAGCTTGCCGATGGCGGAAGCTCGACCGGCCATAAGCCGTTCTGCGCGATGTGCCATCTCATTTCGAGCCTTACCTTTCGGCGTGGAAAGCGACTGCAAGAGTCTGTGGACTTCCCCAGCTCGCCGCTCTAGCTCTTTTGCCTCCCGCCATCCGGGCTGGCCAAAGATAGGATGAGTGGATCCTGCAATGGCCTCGAACGCCGGCAGCAGTCGCGACGCATCTTTTGCGATCGACGACATCTGTTTGGAAGATGCTGCGACGGTCCTGGCGCAAGGAAGTTCAGCGATTTTGTCGAGTAGCGCGGCCGTGTTGTTTCTAAACTCGTCCACGGCGACGATCGACCTGCGACGTGCGGCATCGAGCAGGGATTTCTTGCTTGCGTTGGCCCGGTGCTCGAAGTCCGACATCTTGCTGTCGGCGACATATCGCCGGACGGCCCTCAGATCCTTCAAATCGAAGCGGACACCAGATGCGATACGCGCGATAGCCATCTCTCGGACTGTCGCATTTGTAGCAATCAACCCGCGGACGACTTCGTAAGGGACTGCGCGATCCTGCAGGAACTGCTCGTATCCTTTCAGCTTGCGGGAAAACTGCGAACAGGTCCTGATCTCGCTTGGCACCATGCCGCAGCGCGTCATCAGGAACTCGCGGCTCTCTTCCAAAGGCACGGCGGATTCGAGCTTCTCGACTTCCTGGGCAAGCTTGATGAACTTCTCGGTGATTGCTTTGCGGAGCTTGGCAATCTCGCGCTTGGCGCTAGCCAGTGCAGCGGCAGTCTCGTTCACGTCGGTCTCCGTCCATTACTGCATTCTGAGACGTAGTAGCCGGGCGCGCCTTACAGCCTTGATAAGAGGTGAGGTTAAAATTGCCTTGCGCGCGGTGATGGCGATGCCGCCGCCGAGAGCTAATCCCGGCGGCCAGATGATGGCGTGATCTTATCGAGAGCCGGGTTGTGGCAATTGAGTGAGTTAGGACAGCTCTAGCTATTGTCTTCTGTGGGAGGATTGCATGATTGATCGGGCGCCGTCCGACGAGGACTTCCGGGTGATGTCGCTGGCCGTGAGCCAATGGTTCGAATACTACGAGGTCAAACCCGATGAACGGGCTTCCAACCTGCTGTGCGCAAAAGCGCTCGACCTCTTCAATGAAAGCTACAACTCGATCGACGACATTTCGACGATGCTGATCGGCACGTATGTCGGACTTTGGGCCACGCGAGTGAACGCGGCGACATTTCATTGAGGTTCATTTCGTACCCAATTGCCAAGGGATGACGGGTGCGGCGTCTTCGTGCTCGAGACGCTGATTGGCCCACCGTTCGACAAAATTTACGATGATCGACTGGGCGGACCGCTAAGTGCATCACACCGATTGGACGGACATTATTCGGGTTTTGCGAAAGCTGGACTGGCCCGACAAGGTGTCGGAGAAGGCCGCCGCGGAAGCCTTCGAAAGTGCCGATCCCAGAAGAGTTACGAGGCTCCATCGCGGCCATAATCCGCCGCCGGAACAGAGCTGGGTCCGCGGTGATGGTTGGTCTCTAGCCTATTGGTGAAACCTAAGGAGTTGCTGAGCAAAGAAGGCTCAACGAATGCGGCTGGCCGTCGAACTTGTCGTCGATGGAACACTGCTGATCGACAGAAATGAGCGCGTTCACGTGGCCCAGCAAGGATCTGCGATCGTAATAGTGGCGGGAGAGATGGTGACTGAATGGTAGCCGAAGTCCCGATGACTCATCGTCTATTGCCATGAGATCATTTCCAGAGCAGATGTGGGGCTCCACTTCGCCGTCAAACTCGAAGCCGCCCAATCGGGTGCGAAACCTATCGCGACGCTTTTCGAACGATCGATCCGACGGGGATCCGCTCGGCGTCTTGGCAGTTTATGAAATAGTCCTGCGAATGCCTGACGTCGCCACGATGATCGACCGTCTCAACTCGCCTGAATCCCTCTTCCGCATGTGCTTGAAGAGCAGGAAGTGTCTCTCGGTCGCAGTCGATTAGCCTCTAAATCGGCGACACGCACATGGACGCCTGCACTTCGACTGGACGTCCTTCCGACGGAAGTCAGAAGGATTCAGTGGTTAGCCCGAGCTGGTGAATCTTGCTCCATATGGACTAGGCGTCGTTGACGACACGAAAAATCGACGCCACGCTGGTTTCATTAGCAACGAAGGACATCGAGATGACTGGCGGCAAGTGGGACAAGTTAATCATGGCGCATATCGGCTGGCTGGCCGACGGGGCCAGCGAGACCTACTTCGGCCCAGAGACAGCTTTGCTGGCTTATGGCAAAGCCATGTTCGAAGTGCGGAGCCGTCCGGCGCATCTTGCGGCGGGACAGAAGCGTCAGTGCTACGCAAACTGCGTTAAGGCGCTTCTCACCTCTTCGACGGCCAACGGAGAGCTTTTCTACGTCGAGGGCTATGCGGCCGACAGAGGCGGTCAGGGATTACCAATTCAGCATGCTTGGCTGCTCGATGACCAGGGGCGCGTGATTGACCCGACTTGGGAAAATGCTCTTGAGTACGCGTACTTCGGCGTCGTTTTCAAAACGTCGTTTGTCATCGACATGCTTAGTGTCGCGGAGATGGTGCCTGGAATCCTATCGACCCCAGTATTGATGAGCCGGAATTTTGGTACACGATCGCTGTTCGAAGCGGCGCTAGAGCAACGCCATCACCGGGCAAATCGACTTTCCACCAGGGAGACTGAGAAAAGCGCGGCGTTGCAAAACGTCATGTCGCCGCCTGCGTTCGGACCGTCACTCCAGGCTAGCCGCGGCGTCCAAGGCTAGTTAGTGAAAACTTTTGCCGAACCGAGGGCGCTGGCAAATAGGTTGGCTGGAGGGGTCATTCACGGAGCCACGGACTACGCTGAAGCTTTGGACAGTGGCGAGCCCCCTGTCCTGTGCAGTTGAAGCAGCCTGAAGGTAGAGGGAGAGACTTCCAGTCTATGCCATCCTACCTAACGGGGCTGTCGCCTATTACTGTTTTCCGGAGTTTGGGCAAAGCAAGAAAATGCAGGACGTAATCAGATCAGATATGCCTCCATCTCAGGAGACGGTAATTGAACGTTTGGTGCCGCTGCTCAGAAAGCAGTTACGGCATACAACAATGTGCGAGCTTTCCGCAGCAGATTTGTCAGCGTTGGCGAACGATATCGCGCTGGTAATTCACAGAGCATCTTGCTCTCCTGCCCATGGGGCTGAGCAATAGCGAGCTGCTGTCGCACGGTTGCTGACAATCTACCTACTGCTTCATTTAAAATAGCTTGGCAGTTTCGCTATCGAGCGGGACAGCGATTGGGGTAAACCGTAGCCCGCAACCGGGAAAAGAGTCCACTGCTAAAGGAAATCCGCAGCCAGTCACGGCATCTTGACGAGTCACTAATCCATGTGAAATGCTAAGATGTCAGACCAATTTAAAGGTCGGCTGCCTATAAAAATATTGGGGAACCATGAAGGCACCAAACAGCGATAGGCCGGTTATCCGGCCGCTTCCGGCGATGGATCGCGCGCGTCAGGTAACGGACGCGCTGGCGGACTATGTGGAGGATGCGCGCCTGCAGGCCGGCGACCGGCTGCCCGCCGAGCGCGAGCTGATGGCGGACCTCAGGGTTGGGCGCTCGACCATTCGCGAGGCGATCCGGCATTTCCAGGCGCTCGGCGTGATCGAGACGCGCAAGGGCAGCGGGACCTATCTGCTGAAGCCGATTACCAAGGCGACCATTCATATGCCACTGTCGCTGCATGCGACGGATCTGCGCAACGCCTTGCTGCAGACGCTGGAAGTGCGCCGCGGCATCGAGTGCGAGGCCGGCGTGGTGGCGGCGAAGAAGCGCACCGCTCAGGATCTCATCGTCATCGAAGAGAAGCTCAACGAGATGGAGCGCGTCCATCTGGAAAAGGGCACCTCGGGTCCGGAAGATCTGGCCTTCCACCTCGCCATCTACGATGCCAGCCACAATCCGCTGTTTCGCCAGCTTCTCGAGCAGATGCGCGAGACCTTCTGGCAGTTCTGGCAGCACCCTTTCGAGCGGCAGGATTTCGCCCGCCGTTCCTTTCCCTTTCACCGCACGCTCTTCAACGCGATTGCCGCGCGCGATCCCGAGGCGGCGCGCGAAGAGACACTGAAAATCCTCGCGGTCGTCGAGGAAGACATCAAGGAAATGTCCCAATGAGCAACGGTTCAGACCCGTTCGAATTCGCATCCCTCATCACCGCGCACGACGAAGGAAACTTCGCCGAAGCCGTGGTGCCGCCGATCTTCCAGACCTCGCTGTTCACCTTCTCCGACTATGACGACATGATCGCCTCTTATCGCGGAGAGAAGGTACGCCCGATCTACACGCGCGGCCTCAATCCGACGGTGCGGATGTTCGAGGAGATGCTGGCGAAGCTCGAGGGTGCGGAAGACGCGCTGGGGTTTGCGAGCGGCATGGCGGCGATCTCGTCGGCGGTGCTCGCCTTCGTCGAGTCGGGCGACCGTATCGTCGCCGTCAAGCATGTCTATCCCGATGCCTTCCGCCTGTTCGGCACGGTCCTGAAGCGAATGAAGGTCGAGGTGACTTATGTCGACGGCCGTGACGAAGAGGCCGTGGCCAAGGCGCTGCCCGGCGCCAAGCTGTTCTACATGGAAAGCCCGACGAGTTGGGTCATGGAAGCGCATGATGTCGGCGCGCTGGCAGCGCTCGCCAAGAAACACGGCGTCATCTCGATGATCGACAACAGCTGGGCAAGCCCAGTCTTCCAGCGGCCGATCACGCTCGGAGTCGATCTCGTCATTCACTCGGCATCTAAATATCTCGGCGGCCATAGCGATGTCGTGGCGGGCGTCGTGGCCGGATCGAAGGAAATGGTCGCCCGCGTCAAGGCGGAATCCTATCCCTATCTCGGCGGCAAGCTGTCGCCCTTCGATGCCTGGCTCTTGATCCGCGGCATGCGCACCTTGCCGATCCGCATGAAGGCGCACGAGGCGGCCGGCATGACGATCGCCAAGCGCCTGCAGGATCTCGATGTCGTCGAGACGGTCTGCCATCCGGGACTGGCCAACCGCCTGCCGGCCGGCCTCAACGGCACGTCGGGGCTGTTCTCGTTCATATTCCGCGAAGGCGTCGATATCCGCGCCTTCGCCGATCACCTCAAGCTCTTCAAACTGGGAGTGAGCTGGGGTGGGCATGAAAGCCTGATCGTACCAGGCGAGGTCGTCCTTCAGCAGAAGGCACAGCCCAATTCCGCGCATACCTTCGGGATTCATGCGCGGTCCGTACGCCTCCATGTCGGCCTCGAAGGAACCGAGGCGTTGTGGAGAGACATCGAGGAGGCGCTTTCCGTCGCTTCGTAAAAGTCCAGAAACAGAGGAAAAACCTGGAAGGGGGAACTGAGCATGAAAAGACTGATAACCGCAACGCTGCTGGCCACGATGATGGCGGGTACGGCGATGGCCGACACGACGCTGAAGCTCGTCGAGGTGATCACCAGCCCCGAGCGCACCGAAACCCTGAAATCGCTTGTCGGCAAATTCGAAGCCGCCAACCCCGGCACCAAGGTCGACATCATCTCGCTGCCATGGAACGAAGCGTTCCAGAAGTTCGCGACCATGGTATCGGCAGGCGACACCCCTGACGTCATGGAAATGCCGGATACCTGGCTTTCGCTTTACGCCAACAACGGCATGCTTGAAAGCCTCGAGCCCTACCTCGAAAAGTGGGAATACACCAAGGGCCTGACGCCGCGTGCGCTGGAACTCGGCCGCGACGTCAAGAACACCGCCTACATGCTGCCGTACGGCTTCTACCTGCGCGCGCTGTTCTACAACAAGAACCTCTTCAAGGAAGCCGGGGTTTCCGAGCCGCCGAAGACGATGGATGAATTCGTCGCTGCGTCTGAGAAGGTCTCCAAGCTTCCCGGCAAGTCCGGCTACTGCCTGCGCGGCGGACCGGGCGGCCTGAACGGCTGGGTGATGTTCGGCGCGACGATGGCCGGCTCCAACAAGTTCTTCAACGACGACGGCACCTCGACCATGAACAGCGAAGGCTGGACGAAGGGTCTCGAATGGGTCGTCGATCTCTACAAGAAGGGCCTGGCGCCGAAGGACAGCGTCAACTGGGGCTTCAACGAGACCGTCGCTGGCTTCTATTCCGGCACCTGCGCGATGCTCGACCAGGATCCGGATGCTCTGATCGCGGTTGCGCAGCGCATGAAGCCCGAGGATTTCGGCGTCACCAAGATGCCTGTCGGTCCGAGCGGCAAGGGCTTTACAACGATCGGTTTCGCCGGCTGGTCGATGTTCACCACCAGCCAGAACAAGGATCTGTCCTGGAAGCTGATCGAAACGCTTGAATCGCCGGAAGGCAACATCGAGTGGAACAAGCGCACCGGTGCTCTGCCGGTTCACACCTCGGCCGAGAAGGACCCCTTCTATGCGAGCGAGCAGTTCAAGGGCTGGTTCGACGAACTGGCCGACAAGAACATCGTTCCTACCGTGATGCCGACCTACCTCGAGGAGTTCGCCTTCTTCAAGGATTCGCTCGCCATCAAGACGACGCAGCAGGCGCTTCTCGGCGATATCACGCCGAAGGAACTGGCTGACCAGTGGGCGGACTATCTGACCAAGGCTCAGCAAAAGTACCTCGCGAAGAAGTAAGCGGGCTGGAAAAGGGGGCTTCGCATGTGTGGCCCCCTCATCCGCCTGCCGGCACCTTCTCCCCGTTGGGGAGAAGGGGTTCCGCCGCAACCTCTCCGTTCCCTTCTCCCCAACGGGGAGAAGGTGGCCTGGTAAGGCTCAGGTGCAACTTGTTGCACCGGGGATGAGGGGGCCGCGGGCCCTACTGCGGGCAAACTGAACGTAACCATGAAAGCCGCCCAAGATGACCATGACCGCCGATACGCTAGACAGTCGCCGTGACCGCCGGTCGTGGCTGAAGCGCGTCGCCGATGCCTCGGAACCCTATCTCTACAGCGCCCCATCGCTCGTCCTCATCATCGCCGTGATGCTGGTGCCGCTGGTGATCGGCGTGTCCTACGCGTTCCGCGATATCCAGCTTCTGAACCCCTTTTCCGGCGGCTTTGTCGGGCTGGAGCATTTTCGCGACCTTTCCAAGGATGCCGCCTTTTATGGCGCGCTGAAGAACACGCTCTGGTGGACTGGCGCCTCGGTCGTGCTGCAGTTCATCTTCGGGCTCATCCTCGCGCTTTTGCTCGACAAGCCGTTCTGGGGCAGGGGCCTCGTTCAGGCGCTGGTGTTCCTGCCCTGGGCCGTCCCGTCGTTTCTCGCCGGCCTCAACTGGGCGTGGCTGTTCAATCCCGTCATCGGGCCAATCCCGCACTGGCTCTACGCGCTCGGCCTTATGAGCGAGCCGCGCAATATCCTTTCCGACCCGCAATATGCCATGTGGGGACCGATCATCGCCAATGTCTGGTGGGGCATTCCCTTCTTCGCGATCACGCTGCTCGCGGCCCTTCAGGCAATCCCGCGTGACCTCTACGAGGCGGCCTCCATCGACGGCGCCACATGGTTCCAGCGGTTCCGCTCGATCACGCTGCCGTTTCTGGCGCCGACGATCGCGATCACCGTTCTCCTTCGCACCGTATGGGTGTCGAACTTCGCCGATCTCATCGTCGTCATGACCGGCGGCGGCCCGGCCGACAGGACGCAGATCGTTGCCAGCTATATCTTCACCCAGGCGTTCAAGCGGCTCGACTTTGGTTACGCCTCGGCGATCGCGCTTGTGCTGCTGGTGTTGCTGCTCGCCTATTCCATGCTGATTATCCTGCTGCGGCAGACCCTGCTGAACAAGGATTGAGCCATGAGACGATCCATCATCCCCACTATCGCGCACCGTCTGGCGATCCTGTGCTACATCGTTTTCGCGCTGTTTCCGCTGTTCTGGCTGCTCAAGGTGTCCGTGACGCCGAACGACCTTCTCTATTCAGAGGGTGTCCGGATGTGGCCGTCGCGCACGACCTGGGAGCACTATAGCTTCGTCCTCCAGCACAGCGCCTTTCCGACCTTCTTCAAGAATAGCCTGATCGTGTCCGCCTCAACCGCCGTCGTCGTCACGATCTGTGCATCGCTTTCTGGTTATGCGCTCTCGCGGTTCAATTTCCGGGCGAAATATTGGATCGTGGCGTTGATGCTGCTCACCCAGATGTTCCCGCTGGTCATGCTGGTCGCGCCGATCTTCAAGATCCTGACGCCGCTGCATCTGACCAACAGCTTGACCGGCCTCGTCGTCGTCTACACCGCCTTCAACGTCCCCTTCGCGACCTTCCTGATGCAGTCCTTCTTCGACGGCATTCCTAAGGATCTCGAGGAAGCGGCAATGATCGACGGCGCGACGCAATTCACCGCGTTTCGCCAGATCATCCTGCCGCTGACATTGCCGGGGATCGCAGCCACGCTCGGCTTCGTCTTCACCGCGGCGTGGAGCGAGCTGCTCTTCGCACTGATGCTGATCAACGGCAACGACGCCGCGACCTTCCCGGTCGGGCTGCTAACCTTCGTGGGCAAATTCTCGGTCGACTTCGGCCAGATGATGGCGGCGGGTGTTCTCGCGCTCATCCCGGCCGGTCTCTTCTTCCTTCTCATCCAGCGTTACCTCGTCCAGGGCCTGACGGCCGGCGCGGTCAAGGGTTAATCACATGGCATCGATCGATATCCAGAACGTCAAGAAATCCTTTGGCCATGTCCACGTCCTGCAGGACGTCCAACTCAAGATCGAGGATGGCGAGTTCGTCGTGCTCGTCGGGCCCTCCGGCTGCGGCAAATCCACATTGCTTAGAATGATCGCCGGTCTCGAGGAGGTGACCTCGGGCGAGATCCGGATCGCCGGAAACCGGGTCAACGAGCTGCATCCGAAGGACCGAGACATCGCCATGGTGTTCCAGTCCTATGCGCTCTATCCGCATATGAATGTCGCCGGAAACATGAGCTACAGCCTGAAGCTGAGGAAGACGGCCAAGGACAAGATCGCCAGCGTCGTCGGCGCGGCGGCCTCCAAGCTCGGGCTCGATCCGCTGCTTGAACGCCGCCCAAAGGCGCTGTCCGGCGGCCAGCGCCAGCGCGTCGCCATGGGCCGCGCCATTGTGCGCCAGCCCAAGGCTTTCCTGTTCGACGAGCCGCTGTCCAACCTCGATGCCCGCCTGCGCGAGCAGATGCGCGCCGAGATCAAGAAACTGCATGGCGACCTGAAGGCGACCTCGATCTACGTGACCCACGACCAGATCGAGGCAATGACGCTGGCGGACCGGATCGTCGCCATGTATGGCGGGGTGGTGCAGCAGGTGGGCAGCCCGCTCGAGCTCTATGATCGCCCCGCCAATCTCTTCGTCGCCGGCTTCATCGGCTCCCCGGGCATGAATTTCCTCGAGGCGACCTATAGGAACGGCGGCGCGCAGCTGAAGGACGGCACCGTTGTTGCGCTGTCCAATCCGCTCAAGCTTGCAGACGGCGACAAGGTTACACTCGGCATTCGTCCCGAACATGTCGTCATGACGTCGGAAGAGACGGGGGTGAAGGCAAGCGTCGAGCTGATCGAGCCGACGGGCTTCGGCATTATCCTCCATCTCTCGCTGCATGGTCTGCCGTTCAAGATCTTCACGCTCGACCGGGCAGCACTGGCGGCGGGGCCTGATGTGAATGTCGGCTTCCCCGCACAGCATGTCCATGTGTTCGACGCGAAAGGCGACAGGGCGAGCTGACCGCCTCTAAGTCTCGAAGATCAAGAGGACATAGGCGACGAAGAGAACGAGATGCACCGCTCCCTGCATCAGATGCGTGCGGCCGCTCGAGAAGGTGATGATGCTCAGGGCGAGCGTCAACACCAGCATGATCGGGCTGCTGTGATCGAGGCCGAGAATGACGGGGTTTCCCGTGAGATGGCTGATGACAAGCATGGCGGGGACGGTGAGGCCGATGGTCGAGAGAACCGAGCCGAGGAAGATATTCACCGATCGCTGCAGGTGGTTGGCGACCGACGCGCGCACGGCGCTGATCGCCTCGGGCGTCGCCACCAGAACCGCCATGATCACGCCGCCAAGGGCCGCCGGCGCGCGTAGCGTCTCGATGAAATAATCGATCGGCGGCGCCAATTGCTCCACCAGGAACACGACCAACGACATGTAAAGGGCGAGCATCAAGATCGGCCACCAGAGCGGGCCTTGATGATCCGCGTGGTGACGCGCGGGCGCGGCTTCTTCCGTATCGTCGATGAAGAAGCCCCGGTGACGTCCTGTCTGTAGCATCAGGAATACGCCGTAGAGCCCGACCGAGATGAACGCCAGCACCGTCTGCTGGACGGTTGAATAGCCCGGCCCGCCGTTAGGGTGCGTAAAATTCGGCATGATCATGCTGAGCGTCGCCAAGGGCACGATCACGCCGAGATAGGCGTTCGCGCCCTGCAGATTATGCCTCTGCTCATGCCGCCGCCAGGCGCCGAGGAGCAGAGATAGCCCCACCATTCCGTTCAGGATGATCATGACGACGGCGAACAGGGTATCGCGGACCAGCGTCGGGTTGTTCTCGCCATGCTGCATCACGGCGGTGATCGCCACGACCTCGATCGTGGTGATTGCGAGCGTCAGTATGAGCGTTCCGTAGGGCTCGCCCAGGCGCTCGGCAAGGTGATCCGCATGCCGCACGACTGCCAGTGCCGAGCCGAGCACGACTGAGAAGAGCCAGATAAAGATCAGCGTCAGCCAGAAGGGATTGGCGAGCAGCGCGAACAGCGCCGGACCGTGAAACAGGAAAGCGAGGCTTGTCAGCGCGCTGATCGCAAGAAACCACTCCCGCTGCAGCAGACTGCCGGTTGGAGGGCGGTGCAGCGTTCCCGCATCTGCTGTCACGTCGCAATTCTCCCACAGCTTTCCGCCCCAGGTGATGAAAGCACGGGCCTTGATCGGCCTCAAGCTCAAATCAACCGAGCGTTTCGCGCGAGGTTGCTATCCTTGGGGTCAGAGGTTGCGCTTGCTGTGGGCGATGAATGCCCGCACAGCCGGAGACGCCTCGGTCTTTCTATAGGCGACGACGAGATCGGACGTTACGTTGGCATGCGGCAGCGGCACGTATCGGATACCCGGCAGCCTGACGCATTCAAGCGATTTCGGTACGATCGCCACGCCTGCCCCAATCGCAACCATGCTGCCGATACCTGTGAAGTCCCAAGAGGTGGAATTGATGTTCGGCTCGAACCCCGCTTCCTTGCAGGCAGCATAGGTTGTGCCGTGGAAGCCGACGTCGCGCGGTTGCTGCGGTGTCAGAAACACGTCGCCGGCAAGGCCGGCAAGATTGGCGGCGCCGCGCTCCAGCGTCAGCGGATGCCCATCCGGCACCATCAGGACGATGGGCTCGCGGCGGATGATATGGGTGGCAAGGCCATCCGGAATGGGGGCAGGGCCGCGGATGAAGGCGAAGTCGAGCAGCCCCTCAACGATGCGGGCGAGCTGCTTGCGCAGCTCCATCTCCGTCAGTTCGATCTCGACACCGGGGTGATCACGCTTGTAGGCCTTGATCGATTGCACGACGGCGCCGGAATAGGCCGCCGAGGCCACATATCCGATGGAGACCCGCCCGGTCTCGCCGCGACTGACCCTGTTGACCGCCACCATCGCCACATCCGCCTGCGCGAGGATCTTGATCGCCTCGTCGTAGAGCACCTGGCCGGACTGCGTGAGATGGACAGACCGTCTCGTGCGATCGAGAAGCGATGTTCCGAGAATCTCCTCGAGGCTCATGATCTGCTGGCTCAAGCCCGGCTGGGCGATGCCGAGCCTTGCTGCCGCGCGCTCGAAATTGCGCTCTTCGACAAGCGCCACGAAATATTTGAGGTGGCGTAGTTCGAAGGAAGGATTGCGGGGTGGCCTTCGTGAGTCCGGGCTCGTCATGTGATGCGCGCTTCAGAATAATTATAAACTATGAGTGTCTGAAAATATCATAAGCAATAATGATGAAAATACCCCCTGTCATTTATTGGATGAAATAGGATAAGGTGACTAAACAAGTCCAGTTTTCGGATCGTGACTGGATTGGGCGGTAGAGTGGCAAGACACCTTAGTTTCATGGAAGCGCTGGCAGCAACGGCAGTGGTAGGCGTATCGGTAACGGCTTCGGGCCAGCTGCGCGCCGAAGATGGCGACAGCGCAACAGCGCTCGCGCCGATCACCGTGCAGACCAAGGGCGCGGAAGATCCGAAGGCACCGGTAAAAGGCTTCGTCGCGAAGACCAGTTCGACCGCGACCAAGACGGGGACGCCGCTCTTGGAGACCCAGCAATCCATCTCGGTCGTAACAACCGATCAGATTCGCGCCCAGGGCGCCGAAACGGTCGGGCAGGCGGTCGAATACACGCCCGGTGTTTCCGGCACGCCTTATGGCTCCGATCCGCGCTTCGATTCGCCTCGAATCCGAGGCTTTGATGGTCGCCAGTCGCAATATCTGAATGGCCTGAAGATGATGCGCACCGCCGGCGCGCCGGCGGTCGATCCCTATCAGCTGGAGCGCATCGAGGTGCTGAGGGGGCCGGCATCGGTCATGTACGGCCAGGGCAATCCCGGCGGCATGATCAATCTGATCAGCAAGCGGCCGGTGTTCGAGCGTTTCGGCGAAGTCGGCCTACAGGCCGGAAGCTATGACACTTACGGCTCGTTCTTCGATGTGGGCGGTCCCGTCAGCGACGGCTCGGACTTCGCCTATCGCGTCACGGGCCTGGTGCGCGCCGCCGGTGCACAGACCGACAATATCGATAACGATCGTTACTTCATCGCTCCGGCGCTGACATGGCAGCCCGATGACGACACAAAGCTGACGATCCTCACCAGCGTCCAGCATGACAACCCAAGCACCCCATCCAGCCTGCCCGCCCAGCTGACGCTCAACGCGACGAACAATCGGCTCTCCCGCGATTTCTTCGTCGGCGACGATAGCTTCGACCGTTCCTCGCGGACGCTGACGAACCTTGGCTACGAGTTCGAACATCGCCTGAACGACGTCTGGACCTTCCGCCAGAATGTTCGCTATTCCAATTTCGACTGGAGTTACCAGGCGCTCGGCATGGCCACGTCAGGTCTCGCCGCCGATGGCCGGACCATCAATCGCAATGCGACCTTCCAGGACGAAAACCTCAACACCTTCAACATCGACAACAACTTCCTGGCCGAATTCGATACCGGCGATGTCGATCACAAGCTGCTTGTCGGCCTCGACTACCGATACTTCGCCAACGATGCCAGCACGCAATTCTGGGGCGCGACGCCGCTTGATGCATTCAATCCCGTCTATGGTGGTCCGATCAGGCTGACGTCCAAGACGACGGACGCGCATGTCGTCTCCGACCTGCAGCAGCTCGGCATCTATATCCAGGACGAGATGTCCTACAACAACTGGCGCGCGACGCTCGGCCTCCGGCAGGATTGGGCGAGCACGAGCGGCACCTCCTTGAATGGAAGAACCAATGTCGAGCGGTCGCTGGACAAGGATGATCACAAGCTGACCGGTCGCGCCGGGTTGGGCTACGTCTTCGATAGCGGCATTGCGCCCTATATCAGCTACGCCACCTCCTTCGAGCCGGTTCCGGTGCCGACAACGGGCCAGCTGCTGGACCCGACGACAGGCAAGCAGGTGGAAATCGGCGTCAAGTATCAGCCCGAGGGCTGGAACGGCTTCTTCTCCGCCGCCGTCTTCGATCTTCGCCAGAATAATGTGTCCAATACAGTATCCCTGCCAGGCGGCCTTGGAACGACGATCGCGCAGATCGGTGAGGTGCACGCGCGGGGCGTGGAACTCGAAGGTGTGGCAAGTCTCACCGACGGGCTGGACCTGCACGCCGCCTACACGTACATGGACACGGAAATTCTGGGGCGAACGGACAATGGCAATCGCCTGGACAACGTTCCGGCAAACGCCGCCAGCCTTTGGCTCGATTACACCTTCCAGGAGGGAAGCGATCTCGATGGCTTCGGCATCGGCGGTGGCGTGAGATATGTGGGACAACGCTATGGCGATACGGCCAATAAATTCGATCTCGGTGGTGTCGCGCTGCTGGATGCGGCGATCCGCTACAAGAAGGATGGCGTTACCGCGTCGCTCAACCTCCAGAACATCGCGGACAAGAACTATGTCTCAAGCTGCTCCTCGTTCGGCTGCACCTATGGTGATGGTCGCACGGTCATGGCCAGATTGAGTTTTGCCTGGTAGGCGGCAGATAAAGTGGGCGTATGATTTCAGACAATTCCAATAAATCAGCTCTGATCGGGCGGCGGCAGGCTCTTGGCCTGCTCGCTGCCCTTGCCGTTGCGTGGGATGCGAAGGCGGCGACAACGCCGAGCCGCATCGCGGCGATCGACTGGGCGATGCTCGAAACCATTATGGCGCTCGGCGTGACCCCGATTGCCGCCACCGAGCTCCTTCAGTTCCGCAGCGATGCCGTCGAGCCGGAGATCCCGTCTTCCGTTGTCGATCTCGGCCTGCGCGGCTCGCCGAACTTCGAGTTGCTGCACCTGCTGAAGCCCGAGCTCATCCTGATCTCGCCCTTCTATGTCAGGCATCAACCAGCGCTGGAGGCGATCGCCCCCGTCTACTCGCTGCCCTTCTACGTCCAGGGCGAGCCGCCCTATGCCAAGGCGCTCAACGCCGTCTCGCAACTGGGCGATCTGCTCGGTCGCGCCGATGCCGCGTTCAAGGTGCTGGCCGATCAGGACGCATTGCTGGCTGGCCTTCGCGCGCACCTCGCCCCGTTCGCGGCGCGGCCGACCTACATCATCAATATCGGCGATTCCCGTCACTTCCGCGCCTTCGGCGCCGACAGCATGTTCGGAGATATCCTGCAGCGGCTCGGCTTGCCGAATGCCTGGACGGACCGATCGCGCTTCACCTTCGCAGCACCGGTGCCCATGGAAAACCTCGCCGCCAATCCCGAGGCGCGTATCGTCATCGCCTCCGATATCCCCGTCGAAGCGCGCAGCAGCCTTCGCAACAGCATGATCTGGAAGTCGCTCAAGCCGGTCAAAGAAGGGCGTGTCGTCAACATCGGCAACGTCAACCCCTATGGCGGCATCACCGCCGGCCTTCGCTTCGCGCGGCTCTTGAGCGAAGTGCTCGTCAAAGGCGGAGAGACGCTTTGACATCGCGCACAGCCTGGATCTTCTTCGCCGCTGCGACCGCGCTTGCGGTCCTGCTCTTCCTGCGGCAGGCGCTCGCCTTTCTGCCGCTTACCGCCTGGCCATCGCTGCCGCTCATGCCGGATGGGATGACCACCGAGCGGATCATCCTGGCCTACGGTGTCTTTCCGAGAGCCGCCGTCGCTATATTGGCCGGCGCCGCACTCGGTCTTGCCGGCGCCTTGCTGCAGAGGCTGCTCCGAAACCCGATCGCCGACCCCTCGACATTGGGCGTCTCGGCCGGCGCCCAGCTCGCCATCGTCGCGACGACGCTGTTTTTTCCCGCGGTCCTCGATGGATACCGCGCGCTTGTGGCGCTCGCTGGTGCCGCCGGCGCAACGGCGCTGGTTTTCCTGCTCGGCTGGCGTCGCAGTTTCGATCCGCTCACCATGGTTGTCTCAGGACTGCTCGTCGGCATCACCTGCGGTGCGCTGTCGGCCGCGATGACGCTTTCGCAGGGCGAATATCTCATGTCGCTGGTGACGTGGAACGGCGGCGCGCTTGGCCAGCAGGACTGGTCGGTCGCCTCGACGCTGGCGCTGGAACTGCTCGCCGGCCTTGCCGCCAGCATCCTGCTGCTCAGGCCGCTGGCGTTGTTCGGCCTCGGCGATAGCGGCGCCAAATCGCTCGGCGTGGGGCTCGTTGGCATACGGGTAGCGGTCGCGGTGATCGCTGTAGGCTTGGCGGCGGGTGTTGCCGCAAGCGTCGGTCTGGTCAGCTTCGTCGGCCTTGCCGGGCCAGCCCTGGTGCGCGGCCTGGGTGTCCGGAAGCCGCATACCATCATCCTCGCATCGCCCATCGCGGGCGGCTTGCTGCTCTGGCTGTGCGATGGACTGGTGCAATTCCTCGGCTCCACCACCAGCGAGACCTTTCCGACAGGCGCGATGACGGCGCTGATCGGCGGCCCGCTGCTGCTCTGGCTGCTGCCGAAAGTGAAGCCGGTGGAACTGCACGAGGAGCGCGAGCATGTGGCCCAGGCGAGGGCGCCGCGCACATGGCTGATCCTGCTTCTCGCTTTCCTGCCGACGGTCGCTCTGCTGGTTCTTTTCCTGGCGCGGACACCCGCCGGTTTCATACTGCTTTCGGCGCAGGACTTCGCCGATCTTTTGCCCATACGCTGGCCACGGCTGCTGGCCTCGGCCGCCGCAGGTAGCCTGCTCGCGATCGCGGGCACAATCTTGCAGCGGCTGACCGGCAATCCGATGGCAAGCCCGGAGGTCTTGGGCGTCAGCGGTGGAGCCGGCGTCGGCTTTGCAGCGGCAATCACCATCGTGCCGGCGGCCGGCGTCGCCGAGCTTTTCTCTGGCGCGGGCATCGGCTCCATGATCGTGATGATCATCGTCGTCGCCTTTGCCAGTCGGCGTCAACTCTCTCCCGAACGGCTGCTGCTCGCAGGCATCGCCGTCAGTTCGCTGACCTCAGCTATTTTGTCGGCCCTGCTTGCGATCGGCGATCAGCGCTCATGGCAGATCCTGTCCTGGCTCGGCGGTTCGTCCAACACGGCAACGCCGGCGTCGTCGATCGTGCTCGCGGTTCTGGCGATCGTCTGCACGGGGATCGTGCTGTTCTTCACGCGCTGGCTGACGATCCTGCCGCTCGGCAGCGCGGTGCCGGTTGCGCTTGGTGTGCCGGTGCGCTCGGCGCGCACGGCGATGATCTTCGTTGCCGGGCTTGCGACCGGCGCGGCGTCGCTGCTGGTTGGCCCCTTGAGCTTCGTCGGGCTGATGGGACCGCATATCGCGCACCGGGCGGGCTTCATAAAACCGGCGCATCAGCTTCTGGCATCATCGGCGATCGGCGCGCTGTTGATGATCATCGCCGATCTCGGCGCTCGCACGGCGACTTTCCCTTACGAGTTGCCGCTAGGCCTGTTCGCGGCGCTGGCCGGCGCGCCTTATCTCGTCTGGCTCATCGCCCGCAGGCGGTGAGCGTCAAGGCAACACAGGCGGCATCGTAACGCCGAGCCGCTCGGCATGGCCGCGTAGCGAGTCGATAATCCCCGGAAACAGGCGGACTCCCTGAGCAAGCGCGTCACGCTTGCGCGCCAGGCCACTCTCACCGGGCAGGCGGACGCGCTCGACGCCGGGGCGCGGCGGATTGTCGTGGCAGGCATCGACGAGCCATCCGGTCTGGCGCAGGAAAGCTTCGCGACCGCCGAAGGCGGCGGGATCGAACACCTGGACCGTGACGGCGGCATTCGTGCCCTTCGGTGCATCGGCGCGGCCATAGCCTGATAGCGCTTGCGTAAAGGCTTCGACATGCAGCGCCATGCCGTATCCCTTCTGGCCGTGGTCCAGCCCACCGGTCGGGAGCAGCGTGCCGCCGTGTTCGATGACCTTAGGGTCGCGACTGGGGTTTCCGTCTGCGTCCATCAGCCATTCATGCTCGTACTGGTGGCCTTCCCGGATCAGGCGTTGTGCCATGTTGACCGTGGTGATCGAAGCGCTGATATCGATCAGGATCGGATCGCCCGACGTCGGAATACCATGCGCCACCGGGTTCGGCGTGTAGACGCCCTTCCGCCCGCCGAATGGAGCGACCTGCGCGCCCGAGGGGCTCGAACTCGCAATGCTCACCATATAACCCCGGTCGGTCGCGATCGACAGATAGGCGGCGAGGCAGCCGATATGGTGGCTGTTTGCGATGGTGATCGTCGCCGTGCCGTAGGTCTCGGCTCGATCGCAGGCGAGCTTGACTGCCTCCGACGTCAGCCATGCGCCGGGCAGGCGCTTTCCGGACCAGGCAACCGCAGGTCCACGGTCCGATATGACATCGGGGCTACCCTCGCGCGTCATCACGCCATCGGCGATGCTCTGCAGATACCAGCCGGCGAGCGCCAGGCCATGGGTCGTGTGCCCCATCAAGTCTGCTTCGACGAGATAGCGGGCCACGGCCTCGGCTTTGTCGTCCTCAAGGCCGGAGGCCGCGTACAGGTTCTTGGCAAAGCTGCGCAGCGCGTCCGGCGCGTAGCGGATATCGTTGGTGTCGCTCACCAGTCTCTCCGTCGGTTGTTGAAGCTGCGATGTGCTCAGCGCGCGAGAAAGCGCGGCTCGAGCGCTTTTCCATCAAGCGCATCCAGAACATTCCTTGCCGCCATCACCGAGACCGCGCGCTTGGCATCCACAGTCACGCCCGCCACATGCGGCGAAACAAGTGTGTTCGGCAGCTGGAACAGCGGATTGTCGACGCCCGGCGGCTCTCGCTCGAAGCTGTCGAGGCCGGCGCCGGCGAGATGGCCATCCTGCAGTGCGCGGACAAGGGCTGCTTCATCGACAATTTCGCCACGTGCCGTATTGATCAGCAGCGAGCCGCGTTTCATCAACCCGATCCGGCGCGCATCGATGAGCTTGTCCGTTTCCGGCGTCAGCGGACAGTGCAGGCTGACGATATCCGACGACGAAAGCAGCAGATCCAGATCAGTCTCGCGGCGGATACCTGAGGTAAAGGCGCTGTCCGGCGTATGCGGATCGAATGCAATAATCTCCATGCCGATAACGCCGGCCATTTTCGCGAGCGTCTGGCCGATGAAGCCGAAGCCGACGATGCCGAGCGTCTGGCCGCGCAGCTCGCGGCCCTGATACTGGTTCTTGTCCCAGATACCGTCACGGATCAACGCGTCCTGTCGCGGCAGATCCTTGGAGAGCGCCATGATCATCGCGAGCGCGTGTTCGGCGACCGAGTGGCCGTTGCTGCCTGTTGTCATCGATACCGGAATGCCGAGTGCGGCGGCCGCCGCGACATCGATATCGTTGGTCCCGACGCCGTGCTTGGCGATATGCTTGAGCCGTCCGCCGGCCTTCATCTCCTCGGGCCCCAGTTTGTCGGTCAGCAGGCGGATGATCACCGCATCGGGCTTGTGCGCCTTCATTATGTCGATCACGGCCTGTCGGTCGATATAGGGATCCGTCGTTACGACCGTGGCGCCGGCTTCAACCAGCAACGAGAATCCTTCCGGCGCCAGCTGGCCGCCGAGCACGATAACCGTCTTGTCCATTGCTCATCTCCTCCCGAGAGAATGGCAGGCCGCGGCGCGCGGTGGCGCCAGGGCGCTTCAGATCTCAACCCGGATCAGGCTGCCTGACGGCGCGGCGAGCGGGCCATCAGTCGGGCATAGGCGATCGCCGAGAGCATGTTGACGTGATTGGCCTTGCCGGTGCCGGCGATGTCGAAGGCCGTGCCGTGGTCAACCGAGACGCGGTCGATCGGCAGGCCGAGCGAGACGTTGACGGCCGTCTCGAACGCCACGAGCTTGATCGGGATATGCCCCTGATCATGATATTGCGCGATCACCAGATCGAAGGCGCCGTTATAGGCGCGGGCAAAGACGGTATCGGCCGAGATCGGACCGACGACGTCGATATCCTTGGCCTGCGCCAGTTCGACGGCAGGCGTCAGGAATTCGGTGTCCTCGGTGCCGAACAGGCCGTTTTCGCCGCAATGCGGATTGAGGCCGGCAACGGCGATGCGCGCCTTCTTGCCGAGCCGCAGGAAATGCTTGTGCCCGGCTTCGATAGTCGCCAGCACGCGCTCCGTGCGCGCCCGCTCGATCGCGCCCTTCAGCGAGATGTGCGTGGAGACGTGAATGGTGTTGAGGCGCTCGGAGGCGAGCAGCATGAACGAGCTCTTCGAGCCGGTCAGGTGCGCCAGAAGCCCCGTATGACCGTCGAAATGATGGCCGGCGAGGTTCATCGCCTCCTTGTTGATCGGCGCGGTCACGATGACATCGGCTTCGCCCGACATCGCCAGATCGACGGCGCGGGTGATATAGCGAACCGAGGCATCGCCCGCGACTGGGCTGACCTTGCCGATTTCGGGCAGGGCAGCGCCAAGGTCTACTTCGTCGACGGCGATCTTGTTCTCGCCGGCGGAACCGGCAGGCGCGAACCGCAGGCCCGTCTCGGCTGAGCGATTGGCACGCTCAAGCGCCTCGGTGTTTCCGACGATGACGAAATCGCGGCGCTCGATTTCCGGCAACGTCGCCAGCGCCTTGACGATCACCTCGGGGCCCACACCAGCGGGATCACCCAGCGTCACCGCGACCTTTGCATTTCTGTCCATCAGTCACATTCCTTGTTGGGTCAAACGCACCTAGTAGGCGGCTTCGTATATCGAACGTATGTCGGTGCGCGCGAGATCGCGTGGGTTGTTGTCGAGAAGGCGGCGAATGGCGAAGGCATCATCCGCCATGGCGTCGAGATCGCTATCCGGCACGCCGAGCGCCGAGAGCTTCATTTCGATGCCGAGATCGGCGCAGAAGCTATAGGCCGCGTCGAAGACCGACTGTACGTCGTCCGATGTCTTGCGGCCAAGCGCGTCCATCACAGCCCGCGTCTTCTCGGGAACAGACGGCGTGTTGAAGGCCAGCACATGCGGGAAGATCAGCGCGTTGGCCGCACCATGGGCGATATGCCAGCGCGTGCCGAGCGGATAGGCCAGCGCGTGGCCACCGGCGGTGTTGACCGGCCCGAGACAGAAGCCGCCATAGAGCGAGGCGAGCGCCAGCCCGGCGCGGGCTTCCGCGTCGGCGCCATCTTTCACGGCGCGGGCGAGATATTTGCCGACCAGCCGCGTTCCCTCGATCGCGTAAAGGTCGATCATCGGATGTGCCTTGCGGTTGGTGAACGCCTCCACGCAATGCGCCATGGCGTCGACACCGGTAGCCGCCGTCGTGCGGGCAGGAACAGTGAAAGTCAGCGCCGGATCGATGACGGCGATGTCGGCCAGCATGTGAATGCTTTCGACGGCGAGCTTGGCCATCGTCTCCGGATCGGTGACCAGCGCGCGAATGCCCGCCTCGCTCCCCGTTCCAGCCGTGGTCGGCACTTGCGCCAGCGCGACGCGGCGGGGTCCGTGAACCTTGTTCGGGCCGACGACCTCGCGCAGCGTCTGCGATGAGCCGGCGAGCACGGCTGCCAATTTGGCAAGATCCATCGCGCTGCCGCCGCCGAAACCGACGACCAACTGCGCATCCGCCGCATTGGCGGCTGCAAGCACCTTGTCGAGATTGGCGGTATCGGGCTCCGGCGTCACATCGGCGAAGACCGTGATTTCACCCCTAAGGCCGAGCGTGTCGACACGCGTGGCATTGAATGCGTCGGAAATGACCAGGATACGGGCGTAGCCCTTGTCGCTCGCCCATTTCCCCAGGCGCTCCGCCGTCCCGACGCCGAATTCGATGATTTCGGGCCTGATGATTGTGATAGGCGAATCCAAGCTGACCACCGGATTACTCCTCCCCCTGCGGTATCGCGGCATCTTTCGATGTCGCCAAGATGTAAATTTGTTATACTAGCTGTGTCGCCTTGGCAAGCTTGGACATCACGTTTGCCTGGAAAAATGCGATGCGCTGCCGATTATCGGCCATTGCGTCGGCTTTCATGGCGATTTATCTAATTGATATTGCGTATTAATTGGCGAACGGCGAAGTTTGTCGCCTGCGGCCGCGCTTCAAGCGACGCGCTCAAGCGTGAGCAACGAATTTGTAAATTAAAGGCAGCAAACTACCAGGTCGGCGCGCCAAACGAATCCGTTGGCACGCCGATTTGACAAGCGACGCGCAATTCCCGCGTTAGCCAAGCGCATCCTGAGATAGCCGCACATATTTGATTGCGCGCCGGTAGTAGGTGTAGGCGATATGCACCGTGCCGTCGGCCCCTTGGGTGATCGACGGGTAGGAGAATTCCCGGTTGACGGCGTCCTTCGAGTTGTTGCTCAGGCAGTAGCCATCGCCGGTATCGAGGTCGATCCGACGCGGAAAGCTGCGGCCGCCATCCGTCGAAAAGGCGAGGCTGAGCGGCGCGCGCGGTACGCCCCAGATCGCCTTGCGCCTCTCGCTCGGCGCGCTGGCGACCGGTGCGGCTGGCTCATCGCCCTCGATTTCGTCGTAGAGCGACAGGCGTCGCGCGTCGGACATTGAGGCGTTGCAGTGGTTGTAAACCATTGCAATTGTGCCATTTTCCAGCTTCACCGCCTGAATGGACGAGTTGTTGTTCGGCAGGTCGATCGGCTCCGGCGCGCTCCAGCTCTCGCCGTCGCGCGAGCGGCTGGACAGTACGGATTCGGCGAAACGGTTGCGATAGAAGGCAACGAATTCACCGTCTGGCAGGGGCACAATGTTCATATGCACCGCGCCGATGCTGTCGGGCACGTCGGTCATCGCCCAGCTCTTGCCGGCGTCGCGCGAGATCAGCACGCCCGCGGTATCGGCGTCACCCGTCCAGCGTTCGCCGGGCAGTCCGATACAGCGAAAAACCGGCAGCAGCCAGGTACCGGCGCTGTTTACGACGATCGGCTGGCGCACGAATGTGCCGGGGATATCGCACAGCACGCGCACCTCGCCAAAGGTGTGGCCGCCATCCGTGGAGATCCGACATTTGACAACCGAGCCATCCTGGTTGCCGGATGTCTGCGACGTGTAAAGCAGCCAGACATCTCCGCAAGGCGCATTGAAAATCAACGGGTTCTGCTCGGATTTTGCCGGATCGTCCGACATCTTTTCCGGCTGCGACCATTGCGTGGCACCGGGCGCCAGTCGCGACATGTAAATCGAGATGTCGCCCATGCCTTCCATTGTGCCGCCGAACCAGACGCAGGTCAGCGTCCCGTCTGGCAGAAATGCCAGGTTGGCGGCGTGGTTTTGGATGCAGGGGGAGGGGAGATAGGCGTCGAAACGCCCGCTCTTAGCGGGATTGGCGATGATTTCGCCGGTCATAAGAGCCGGAACGGCGTCCGGTTGCAAACCCGTGAAGGCCATGGTCTTCCTCCTTTAGGGCAGCGTCTTGTAGGCTTCGGCAAGCGATGCGTAATCGGCGTCGCTGATCGGCATAAGCGGTGCGCGCGTGCGCTTCCAGGCCGCGTTGCCGGTTTTCAGACCGACCATCGCCTTGATCGTCGGGATCTGCACATAGGAGTTGGAGAGCGTGCGGTAGGCGTTGATGCGCGCCTGTGCGGTCTCTACCGCCTCAGCGCCGCTTTTGTCGTGGACCTTGTCATAGACGGTGCGCAGCGAATCCGCGACCAGATTGGAGGTCGCGGTGATGCAACCAGCACCACCGGCCTTCAGCAGCGGCAGCAACAGCGGATCGGCGCCGGCGAGAACCGAGAAGCCGGGATAGGCGGCGATGATTGCCTGCATGTTGTTGAAATCGCCCGCCGATTCCTTGATGCCGACAACCGTGTCGGGGAAGGCTTCGATCAGCCGGCCGATGAGCGGAACCGACAGCGGCACGCCCGAAACCTGCGGAATATGATAGAGGATGACCTGTAGTTTGCTGTCGGCGATCTTCTCCAGGATTTGCGAATAGGCGGTGAAGAGGCCGTCGTCGGAAACGCCCTTGTAATAGAAGGGCGGCAGCATCACGACCTTGGTGACGCCGAGCGACAGGGCATGCTTGGTGAGATCGACCGTCTCCTGGATGGCGACGACGCCGGTGCCCGGCAGCAGCTTGTCAGCAGGGATGCCGGCCTTCAATGCTGCCTCAAGGATCGCGTTTCGCTCGCTCGACGAAAACGAGTTTGCCTCGCCCGTTGTGCCAAGCAGCGCCACGCCGTGGCATCCCTCGGACAGCAGTCGTTGACAATGTTCGGTGAAGAGGCCGAGATCCGGGCTTCCATCGGCATTGAGTGGGGTCGCGGCGGCGCTATAGACACCAGTGATCTTGTGCTTGTTCATGTCGTCCTCCTCGGATGAACGCCGCATATGGCGGCAAAAGGCGGGAAACCCGGCCTGCAAGATGCGGTTTTCTTCATGCTCGCCTGGCATGTTGTCAATATGACAATAAGCATTTCAATCGATCGTATTTTTCAAGCAATTGAAATTATGTGAGAAAATTTTTGGCGATTTTGCCGAAGTGTGGATGAATTAATTTTTGTTGACATATTTACATTATCGAGCGAGTGTCTGCGCCATGTCATGACGCACTTTCGGGATGGAGCGAAAGAGCCAAGCGTCATCGGTTTTGTCATGGGAGGATGGAATGACTGATCGGACTAAAGAAAATAAAGGCCAGCAGCAGGGAATGTCGCGTCGCGAGGCGCTGAAGCTTGGCCTCGCCGCAGGCGTTGGCCTGACGGTTTTCGGCCTGAATGCACGCATCGTGCTCGCCGATGACGGCCAGGTGCTGAAGGTCGCCAACCCGGCGTTCAACCAGGATTGGTCGCCGCTGCGCGGCGGCGGCGTTCCGTTCCGCTGGAACTCGATCTGGTGGGCCTCGCCGATGTATTTCGACAGCGAAGGCAAGATCAAGCCTTACGTCTTCACCAGCTGGGAATCGCCTGACAACAAGGTCTGGACCTTCAAGATCGACCCGAAGGCGACCTTCTCCGACGGCAGCAAGATCACCTCGGCCGACGTCAAGGGCTCATGGGAAGTCGCTTCCATGCCAAACACCAAGAGCCAGCGCGCCGACCAGGTGCTGAACAAGGTTCAGGGCTACAAGGAAATCGGCGCCGGTTCCGGCAATGAGCTGACGGGCGTCGCCACGCCTGACGAAGGCACCGTCGTCGTCACGCTGACGGAAGCCGATCCGATCTTCTTCATGCGTCTTGCCAACCACATCGCGCCGATCACCAAGGCGGCGCAGTCTCGCGGCAGCGATGGCGAGGAAGTGGCCGATTGGTACAAGCCCGACAGCAGCGCCGTCTATTCCGGCCCGTTCAAGCTCACCAGCATCGATATCGACGCCGGCAAGCTGGTGTTCGAGCCGAACGAGAACTTCTTCGGCCCGAAGCCGAAGCTGGCACGCATCGAAATCACCTCGATCGAAGACAACGTCACCGCGACGTCGCTCATCAAGTCGGGCGAATTCAATGCCCATACCGAGCTCGTCACCTCGACGATCATCCAGGATCTCGGCCCCGAATTCTCCGCAGGCCCGCTGATCCCGACGAGCCAACACTTCTGGTTCAACGTCACGCGCGCACCGATGGACGATCCGAAGGTTCGCCAGGCGCTGATCATGGCGATCGATCGCGACGGTCTCTTCAAGGCCTCTTATCCCGATGGTCCGCACAAGAAGGCCGACCAGATCCTGAATTCGGTTCCCGGCGCCGACAATTCCGGCTTCGAGCCCTTCCCCTATGATCCGGCAGCCGCCAAGAAGCTGCTTTCCGAATCGAGCTATGGCGGCCCGGAACGCCTGCCGAAGATCCTCTTCGTCGGCATCTCCGCCCCGGCCATTCAGGCAGCGGCTCAGTATATTGCCGAGCAGTGGCGCCAGAACCTCGGCATCACCGCCGTCGACATGAAGCCGCAGCAGGATTCCTACGCCGGCCCGGACCAGAACGCGGTGCAGATCTTCCGCGACGACGTCGGCACCCGCGTGCCTGACGCGGTCTCCTATCTCGCCGGCTGCATCGCCTCGACCTCGTCCAACGCCCAGAACAAGCTCGGCGGGTACAAGAACGACAAGGTCGATGCCGCACTCGCGGAAGCCGCGACCAAGGCGGCCGACGATCCCGATCGCATCAAGCTCGCCCAGGATGCTCAGAAGGCATTCCGCGAAGATTGGGCCTTCATTCCGTGGTACTCTCAGGCGATGTCGCGCTGGGCCACCAAGGAGGTCAAGGGCATGGAGAAGAACCTCGACTGGCAGGTCGTGGCGCCCTGGGACATTTCGATCGGCTGAGCCGGTCCGAAACCTACGAACAGATAGCCCGCCAGGAATCGGATTTCGGGCAACTTAGCAACCGCGCGAAGACCGCAAGGCCTTCGCGCAAGTTTCAAGAAGACATCGCATGTCCGCGTGAGCGCGGAAACGTGTCTACCAACCGGTGGGAGGTGACCTTGTTACGCTACGTGCTAACCCGGTTTGCCATCTGGATTCCGTCAGTCCTTATCGTCATGCTGGCCGTCTATGCGCTGGCTTTCTATGGCGCTGGCGATCCGATCAAGCTGATTTTTCTGCGCGCGCCCGGCGACGTCGCCTATAACCCGCAGCGCATCGAAGCCATCCGCGAAAGTGCCGGCCTGAACAGGCCCTTCATCGAGCAGTTCGGCCTTTACATCTGGAACCTCCTGCATGGCCAGTTCGGCAATTCGCTGACATCGGGCCGCTCGGTCTGGGCCATGGTCTCGGCCGCCGCCCCGGTTTCGTTGAAGCTGGCGCTCTGTTCCATCATCCTCACCACGGTCATTGCCATTCCGCTCGGCATGATCGCCGCGATGAACCAGAACAGCCGCCTCGATTACACCATCCTCGGTTCGGCGCTCTTCCTCTGGGCGATCCCGGCCTATGTCGCCGGCCCGCTCTTGATGGTCGGCCTGATCGTGCTGATGCCGATGATCAAGGTGCCCTATGGCTGGGGCGGCGTCTTCGACGTGCGCATCCTGTTGCCGCTGATCGTCCTCTCCTTCCAGCCGATCGCGCTGATCGTGCGCCAGACGCGCGCCGCCGTCATCGAGGTGTTGTCGGAGGATTTCGTCCGCACCGCCCGCGCCAAGGGCGTGCCTGAAATGGTGGTGGCGCTGCGCCATATCCTGCGGCCGGTGCTGACGCCTGTCGTCACCCAGCTCGGCCTGATCATGATCACCATCGTCAACGGCGCGATCTTCGTCGAGCTCGTCTTCGGTCTACCCGGCCTCGGCCGCCTGACCGTGCAGGCGCTCACCAATTCGGATTATCCCGTCATTCTGGCGATCACGCTTATCGGATCCTTCCTGGTGATGATGTCGAACCTTCTGGTCGACGTTCTCTACCCGCTGCTTGATCCGCGTGCCAACGATGCAAGAAGGAGCCGCTGACCATGTCTGCCATCCCTCTCTCTCCCGTCGCCGCTCAAGAAGAGGTACCCGTCAGCCTGTGGCGCGATGCCTGGTATCGCCTGAAGCGCAACAAGCTTGCCGTCTTCGGTCTCGCAGTCGTGCTCATTCTGGCCTTCGTCGCGATCTTCGGCCCTTATCTGACGCCTTATGACTATCTCAGCCAGGACCTGCAGGCCCGCAACGCCGTTCCGTCGTTGACGCATCTCTTCGGTACCGACGATCTCGGCCGCGACGTCTTCAGCCGCGTCGTCTTCGGCACCCGCACGGCCTTCCTGGTCGCGGTCATCGTCACCGTCATCGCGGTCTTCATCGGCACCTTGCTCGGCGCCATCGCCGGCTTCTTCGGCAATCCGTTCGATCGCGTCATCATGTGGCTGACCGACATGACCATGTCGGTGCCCAACCTGCTTCTCGTCGTCGTCATCAACGCATCGCTGAAGTCGCCGATCACCAAGTGGATGGAAGCGCAGTATCTGGCGACCCTCAATCCCTTCTATCGCCAGACGATCTGGGTCGATTTCATGCTGGTCTTCGGCTCGATGGCGCTCATTTCCTGGCCGCCCTATGCGCGCCTCGTTCGCGCCCAGGTCCTGTCGATCCGCAGCCGTCCCTATATCACCGCCGCCCAGGCGCTCGGCCTGTCGAACTGGATCATCATGAAGCGCTACGTCATTCCGAACGCGCTTGGCCCGTTGATCGTCTCGGTCAGCGCCGGTCTCGGAACGGCCATGGTTCTCGAGAGCGCCTTCAGCTTCCTCGGCGTCGGCGTCAATCCGCCCACGCCCAGCTGGGGCAACATGATCTCCGACGGCCTGCGTGTCTGGCAGCACTATCCGCATCTGCTCGCCGCTCCGGCCGCCGTCCTCGGCCTTGCCTCGGTCGCCTTCAGCTTCCTCGGCGATGGCCTCAACGACGCCCTCAATCCGCGGGGTTCCAAATAATGAACACGACGCGATCCAATGAGAAACTGCTCGATGTCCGCGGCCTGACCGTCGAGATCGACGGCAGGAACGGTCCGGCGGTCGTGGTCGATGGCATCGACCTTTACGTCAACAAGGGCGAGACGCTCGGCGTCGTCGGCGAATCCGGCTGCGGCAAGAGCCTGACGATGCTGAGCCTGATGCGGCTTCTGCCGAACAAGATCAAGGTCACCAAGGGTTCGGCGAGCTTCGATGGCCACGACCTGCAGAAGATGTCGAACAAGGAGCTGCGCAAGGTGCGCGGCGGCGATATCGGCTTCGTCTTCCAGGACCCGATGACGTCGCTGAACCCGGTCATGCGCATCGGCGACCAGATCTGCGAGCCGCTGATCTATCACCGCGGCATGAAGAAGGCCGAGGCGCGCACGCGCGCCGTCGAACTTCTACGCCTTGTCGGCATCCCCGGCCCGGAAGAGCGGCTGCAAGCCTACCCGCACGAGCTCTCCGGTGGCATGCGCCAGCGCGTGATGATCGCGATCGGCCTTGCCTGCAATCCGAAGCTCCTGATCGCCGACGAGCCAACCACGGCACTCGACGTCACCATCCAGGCGCAGATCGTCGATCTGGTGAAGGACCTGCGCGCCAAGCTCGGCATGTCCGTCGTCTGGATCACCCACGATCTGGCGCTGATCGCCGGTCTCGTCGATCGCGTCGCCGTGCTTTACGCCGGCACCGTGGTCGAGGATGCGCCGGTCGACGAGCTCTATGCCCGTCCGAGCCACCCCTATACGCGCGGCCTCTTGGCCTCCATCCCGAAGCTGTCGGATGCGCCGGCAAGCCGGCTGAGCTCGATCGGCGGCACGCCGCCGGAGCCTGGCCGTCGCCCCAAGGGTTGCCCCTTTGCCCCGCGCTGTCCGCTGGCGGAAGCCGTCTGCCACGAGCGCGTGCCGAAACTTGAACCCATTTCAGGCGCCGGAAACCACCGCACCGCCTGCTTCGTCGTCCAGAAAATGCAGGAGGCCGCGTGATGGGTGCCCAACCGCTGCTCAAGGTCGAAAACCTCGTCAAGCATTTCCACGTCAAGCTCGGCGCCTTCGGCGAACGTTCGGCGACGGTCTATGCGCTCGACAACGTCAATCTCGACATCATGGAGGGCGAAACGCTCTCGCTCGTCGGCGAATCCGGCTGCGGCAAGTCGACGACCGGCTTCACCATCCTCAACCTCTACAAGGCGACGTCAGGCAAGGTCGTCTACAAGGGACAGGATCTGGCGACGCTGGATGAAAAGCAGATGCGGCCCTTCCGCCGCGACCTGCAGATCGTCTTCCAGGACCCGTACTCGACGCTCAACCCGCGCATGACGATCGGCGAGGCCGTCGGCGAGCCGATCCTTTTCCACAAGCTCTGCACCAAGGCCGAGCTGAAGGACCGCGTCGCGGCACTGCTCACCGACGTCGGCTTGCCGACCCGCTTCGCGCAGCGCTATCCGCACGAGCTTTCCGGCGGCCAGCGCCAGCGCGTCGTCATTGCCCGCGCGCTTGCCTGTCAGCCTAAGTTCATCGTCTGCGACGAGGCGATCTCGGCGCTCGACGTTTCGATCCAGGCGCAGATCATCAACCTGCTGCTTGACCTGCAGGAAAAATACGGCCTGACCTACCTGTTCATTGCCCACGACCTCGCCGTCGTGCGCCATATCAGCACCCGCGTCGGCGTTATGTATCTCGGCCGCCTGGCGGAGCTCGCGACCCGCGAGGAATTGTTCGAAAACCCACTGCACCCCTATACCAAAGCGTTGCTGTCGGCCGTTCCGGAAACCGATCCGGAGCTCGAGCGCACCCGCACCCGGCAAATCCTGCAGGGCGACGTGCCGAGCCCGCTCAATCCGCCGAGCGGCTGCCGCTTCCATTCGCGCTGCCCGATCGCCATGGATGTGTGCAGCAAGGTCGTGCCGGAGTGGAAGGAAGCCAAGCCCGGCCACCTCGTCGCCTGCCACGCGGTCAACACGGGACAGGCTGCATGACGTTGAAGGTCGCGATCATCGCCGACGATCTGACCGGCGCCCTCGACACGGGAACCCCCTTCGTCGACGCCGGTCTTTCCGTTGCCGTGGCGATCGAGATCGAAGTCATCGACGATGCTCTGGCGACTGGTTGCGAGGTGGCAGTTGTTAACACCGCCTCGCGCGCTCTCCCGGAGGGGGAAGCGGCGAGAAGGGCCGGCCTCGCGGCCAGCGCTCTTCTTGCCGCACATCCCGATATCGTCCTGAAGAAGATCGATTCCCGGCTGAAGGGCAATGTGGCAGCGGAGAGTGCCGCCATTGCCGCCGTCTTCGGCCATCGAGAGATCACGATTGCCCCCGCCATTCCCGACCAGCAGCGCTTTACCCGCGACGGCCGTGTCGTCGGACGCGGCGTTGAGAAGCCCTTGTCGGTTTCCGCTCTTTTTGAGGGTCGTGAAGACCGGGTTGTTGTCGTCGATGCCGACAGCGATGCCGATCTGGACCGGCTCGTCTCCGGACACGATTGGCAGACGACGCTTGCCGTCGGCGCGCGCGGCCTCGGCAGCGCCATTGCCCGTCGTCTTCGCCGTGGACACGATGCGACGATTGTATTCGAACCGGCCCGCAACACACTTTTCGCCTTTGGCTCACGCGACCCGATCACCGCTGAGCAGATGGCTCGGCTTGAGACATCGGGCGCCCTGCGGACGTCAATCTCAGCGCCGATGGGCGCGCTCGATGCGATCGAAACGCTGGGCTTGCCGGCGCTGCTGTGCTGCACCGGGGAAATGTCGGAGGATGCGGTAGCCGTCGCCGATCGCTTCGCCAAGGGTGTTCAATCGGCGATCGAGCGGACGCGGCCCGATATGCTGATGGTCGGCGGAGGCGATACGGCGCTGGCGGTGTTTCGCGCGCTTGGCGTTCGCACCTTGCTGCCCAAGGGGGAAATAGAGGCGGGGATACCCTGGTTCGATGTGACCGATGTCGATGGTCGCCATTTCCGTTGTGCGGTAAAATCCGGGGGCTTTGGGAATTCCGATAGTTTGCTAAGACTGATTCCTCAGAATCAGGCGGCGTAAAGTAATGCCGGCGGGGAGAATGGACGTGGATGAAGCAAACGGTGCGCCGGCAACCCCGGCGCCGAAGCCGGAGCGAGGCAAGCCTATGAAACTGGTGGACCGTGTGTTCGATCAGTTGCAGGAGCGTATTCGTGCCGGAAACTATCCGCCGGATTCAAGGCTGCCCGGCGAGCACGAGCTGGCGTCCATGCTTGGCGTTTCCCGGCCGATCGTTCGCGATGCGCTGGCCAAGCTGCGCGACCAGGGCATGGTCTATGCCCGCCAGGGAGCAGGAACCTTCGTCAGCGCCAACAGCTCGCCCACGACGCATCTTTCCTATTCGCCGGTCAAAACGATCGCCGATATCCAGCGCTGCTACGAATTCCGCCTGACGATCGAGCCGGCCGCCGCCTATTTCGCCGCCAAGCGCCGCGACGAGGCCGCGATCCAGAAGATCGCCTCGGCGCTTGCCGATCTCCGGGAAGCCACGAGCCATCAGCTGCACCGGACCGATGCGGATTTCAATTTCCACCGCGCTGTGACGGAAGCTGCCAACAACCACTATTACACCGCCTCGATCGATGCGCTCAAAGCTCATATCGCGGTTGGCATGCATCTCCACGGGCTGTCCTTGCTGGGACCGAGACCCGGGCTGGAGCAGGTCTTCCAGGAGCACAACACCATCTACAAGGCGATTGCCGAAGGCCGGGCCGAAGAGGCGCGTGACCTGATGCAGTCGCATCTCGAAGGCTCCCGAGATCGATTGTTCGAGGGCAGGGCGCTCGATCTGTCGTTTTGATGCTTTTGGACATCGGGTGGCTTGCCGCCGCAGCGTTTCGCGCTCATGTAGACCGGATCAGGCTGCATGGAGACTTGGCATGACATTTCCGCTGTTCGACCTCACAGGCAAGCGCGCGCTGGTGACTGGATCGTCGCAAGGCATCGGGCTGACCTTGGCGCGGGGGCTCGCCGAACACGGCGCGTCGGTCGTGATCAACGGGCGCGACGCCGGCAAGCTCGCCACGGCATCGCGTAGCCTGTCTGAAGCCGGCCACGATGTTCATGTCTCCACCTTCGATGTCACGGATCATGACGAGGTGAAGAGCGCCGTCGATGCGATCGAGCGCGATATCGGGCCGATCGACATCCTCATCAACAATGCCGGCATGAAGTTTCGCGCGCCGCTCGATGTGTTCCCGTCGGACAAATGGGATCAGCTGCTGCACACCAATATTTCCAGCGTGTTTTACGTTAGCCAAGCAGTCGCAACGCACATGATCGCGCGGGGCCGTGGCAAGATCATCAACATCGCATCCGTGCAAAGCGAATTGGCCCGTCCGGGCATCGCGCCCTATACGGCAACCAAGGGCGCGGTGAAGAACCTGACGCGCGGAATGTCGGCCGATTGGGCCAAGCACGGCCTGCAGGCAAACGCCATCGCGCCCGGCTACTTCGATACGCCGCTCAATCAGGCGCTGGTCGACAGCGAGGAATTCACCGCATGGCTGGAAAAACGCACGCCCGCCGGACGCTGGGGTAACATTGACGAGTTGATCGGCGCCGCCGTGTTTCTGGCAGCGCCGGCGTCCTCTTTCGTCAATGGGCACACTCTCTATGTCGATGGCGGCATCACCACCTCTTTGTAAGATGTGGGAACGCTTTCGTCAGGTCGGCGGCGCGCCCAGCGCGTGCAGGATGCCGCGAAGCTCGGCAAGCCCTCTCAGGCGACCGATGGCCGGATAGCCCGGCGTGGTGGTCTTGGTGAGGTCGTCGAGCATGCGGTGGCCATGGTCGGAGCGGAAAACGATCGTCTCATCGGCTTTGCGGTTACGGTCCTCGGCGACCAGTTCCTTCAGCACGGCGACCATGTCGACATCCCCTTCGAGGTGAGCGCTTTCGTGGAAGCTGCGGCCGTCGCCTTCGCGTTTCGTCGCCCGCAGATGCGCGAAGTGAATGCGCGAGGCAAACCGGCGTGCAATTGCGGGCAGGTCGTTATCATCTCGTACGCCAAGACTGCCGGTGCAGTAGCACATGCCGTTCGCCGGTGACGGGGCAGCATTGAACAGCGCCGCATAATCCTCGGCGGTGGAGGCGATGCGCGGCAGGCCGAACAACGAGCGTGGCGGGTCGTCGGGATGGAGCGTCAGCTTGACGCCACGGGCTTCCGCCACCGGCGCCACAGCCTCAAGAAACTCGATGAGATGCTGACGCAGCCGGCCCGCGTCGATGCCGGCATAGGCGGCGAGGCGGTCGCGAAATTCCGGAATGGTCAGTGGTTCGGTGGTTGATCCCGGCAAGGCCGAGGTGATGTTGCGGGTGATGTCGGCAATGTCGCTCTCCGACATGGCGTCGAAGACCTTGCGGGCGCGGGCCTTGTCGTCCTGGGAGTAGGCCGCATCGGCGCCATCGCGCTGAAGAATGAAGAGATCGAAGGCGGCGAACTTTTCATGGTCGAACCGCATCGCCGTCGCGCCGGTGTCGATCTCGTGGTCGAGGTCGGTTCGGGTCCAGTCGACGACGGGCATGAAATTGTAACAGACGATCGGGATGCCGCAGGCAGCAACCGCTTCAAGGCTTGCGATCCACGCCTCGATCTCCGCCTTCGCTTCTCCACCCTTGCGCTTCACGGCATCGGGAATCGGAATGCTCTCGACCACGGACCACGTGAGCGGCGAGCGCCCTGATGGCGTCGTCTCGATCATCGCTTGGCGCTCGCGCACCTCGGCCTCGGTCCATGCACGGCCGATCGGTACCTGGTGCAGCGATGACACGATGTTGGTTGCCCCGGTCTGCCTCACCTCGTCGAGCGCGACCGGCGCATCCGGTCCGAACCATCTCCAACCCTGCCGCATCTGTTTCCTCCTTCAATGCCTTTTGTTTTGGTGTCGCCGTTCGTCAGCAGAAATAATCGGGGTAGCGCGTGCGCAGCTCCGCCACATCAGGGATGACCGCGCTCAGATGATGCGTCATCGCGGCGCGGGCGGCCTCCACGTCATGCGCGGCGATCGCGTCGCGGATGATCGCGTGCTCGCCCACCACATTCTCCATGCGGCCGAGCACCGGCAGCGTCAGCCGCCGAGCGCGGTCTATCTGGACTTTGACGGATTTGAGGATGCCCCAGATGCCTGGATAGCCGGCAATCTGCGCGATGGCCTCGTGGAAGGCTTCATCCTCTTCGTGAAAACCGGAAGTGTCGCCCAGAATGGACAGCGCCCGCTGCCGCGTGATGATGGCGTCGAGACGGGAAAGGTCAGCCGCCGAGGCGATCTCCGTTGCACGCTCGACCGTCGTTCCCTCCAGCGCCTTGCGCACCACGACAGCCTCGGGGATCGCCGAAACCGGTACGCGCGACACGACGGTGCCCGACTGCGGATAGATATCGACCAACCCGCCTTCCGACAGCCTGAGCAGAGCCTCGCGAACGGGCGTTCGGCTGACCGCGAAATCCTCGGCGATCCGTTTTTCCTGCAGCGCCATGCCGGGCGGCATCTTCAGCGAGACGATATCGTTGTAGAGCCGGTCGAAAATGGCGTCCGCCGTCGTAACGCGCCGCAGCTTTGCCGGCCGCTCGGCCTGCGCCGAAAGCTCGGGAATGGCGGTGGCTGCGGCTGGATGCATGTAGGGCCCTAACGTTGACTTGAATGTGCATACTAGTATATCAATTCTACATGGCTGCCAAGATACACCGTGGAGGAACGGTGTTTCTGGCAAGAAATTCAGGAGGTTCCAAACAAAGCCGGCCAGAAAATCCGACCGCATAAATGGATCAGGATACGCACGTGCACGGATTTGGTGTGCTCTGTGCGGCCAAAAGAGGAGGAGAGAACAGCATGAAATTTACCCGTAGAACATTCGTCGGGACCGCAGCCAGCGCTGCCGTCGCCGCCATGCTTCCCGTCAAGGTTTGGGCGCAGGCCAAGAAGCCCGCAAGCCCCGTGACCATCACCATCGCTGACGTCGCCGGCAACCTGGCGCTGACGCAGGGCATGTTTGAAGCCTATGCATCCGAAAAGGCCGATTGGGTCTCGAACTTCGCCTTCACCAAGGCGCCGGCCCCGGAACTTCCCGGCAAGATCAAGGCGCAGCAGGCGGCCGGAAAGGTCGATATCGACCTCGTACTAACAGGCACCGACGCGCTCTCGGCCGGCCTCGACCAGGGCCTCTGGCTCGATCTTGCCGCGCACAAGGCGGATCTTCCCGACATCGAAAAGATCCTGCAACCGCAGGCATTCAAGATGCAGGCGCTCGCCAAGGATCAGGGCATCGTCATCACCTATTATCCCTCGGGCCCGCTGATCGAATACATGCCAGACAAGGTCGCCACGCCGCCGAAATCGGCGCCGGAACTGCTGGAATGGGCAAAGGCCAACAAGAACCGCTTCATCTACGCCCGCCCGGCCAATTCCGGCCCCGGCCGCACCTTCCTCATGGGCCTGCCCTATCTGCTCGGCGACAGCGATCCTCGCGATCCGGTCAAGGGCTGGGACAAGACCTGGGAATATCTGGCAGCACTTGGCGAACACATCGAATATTACCCGACCGGCACCGGTCAGGTGATGAAGGAACTCGGCGAGGGGACGCGCGACATCGTCGTTTCCACCACCGGCTGGGACATCAACCCGCGTGCGCTCGGCATCGTTCCCGCCGAAGCGAAGGTGCAGAAGCTCGAAGGCTTCCATTGGGTGACCGATGCGCACTACGCCGTTATCCCCAAGGGCGTCTCCGACGAGAAGATCGCGGTGCTGATCGACGTCTTGAACTACATTCTGCAGCCCAAGCAGCAGGCGATCGCCTATGACGCCGGCTATTTCTATCCGGGTCCCGCCGTCAAGGACGTGACGATCGAGATGGCGCCGCAGGAAAGCCAGGACACGATCAAGGAGTTCGGCCGGCCCGAATATGCCGACTGGATTGCCAACAATCCGCTGGAGGTGCCGCTTGAGCCGAAGCAGCTCGTTGAAGCCTTCCGGATCTGGGACGAAAAGATCGGCGCCAAGAAGGGCTGATCGCTGACATCGCCGGCGCCGGCTACGATAGCCGGTGCCGGCCATTTCCGTCGTGACATGGAGAGTGGTTTGAACTCGGTAGCGAATACGGTGGCCTCTTCGCGCGGCACCGCGCGTCTTGAACTCGATGGGCTCAGCCGCTCCTTCGGCGCCTACAACGCGCTAGATGGCATCGATCTTGCGATCGAGCCCGGCGAATTCGTGGCCCTGCTTGGCCCGTCCGGCTGCGGCAAATCCACGGCACTTAACTGTATCGCCGGCCTTCTGGGCCTGTCCGGCGGGGAGATACGTCTGGGCGGCAAGCGCATCGACCAGCTTGAGCCCGAACGTCGCGGGTTCGGGATGGTGTTTCAGAGCTACGCGCTTTTCCCGCATATGAGCGTGCGCAAGAATGTCGGCTTCGGTCTCACCATGCAGGGCATCAAGGGACCGGAGGCCGACAAGCGGATCAACGACGCCTTGGCGCTGGTGCGTCTGGAAAGCCAGGCGGACAAGCTACCCGGGCAGCTCTCCGGCGGCCAGCAGCAGCGCGTGGCCATCGCCCGCGCCATCGTCATCCGCCCGCCTATCGTGCTCATGGACGAGCCCTTGTCCAATCTCGACGCCAAGCTGCGCCTGGAGATGCGCGCCGAAATCCGCGGCATTCACGATCAGATCGGCTCGACGACCATCTACGTCACGCATGACCAGGACGAGGCGCTGTCGCTGGCCGACCGCATCGTGGTCATGAGCCAGGGACACATCGAGCAGATCGGCTCGCCGCAGGATCTCTATCAGCGCCCCGTCAATGTCGGCGTCGCCGACTTCATGGGCTTTCGCACCCGCGTGCCCGGCAAGGTCGTCTCGGTCTCCGGTGATGAGGCCGAGATCGACGTTGCCGGCGCACGCATCACCGGCACGATGCGCACGCCGCTCAAGCCCGGCGACGCCGCCATCCTGTCCGTGCGGCCCGAGGATCTGGTGGCTGCCGACGAGGGGATTGCCGCTAGCGTATCAAGCATGGAATATCGCGGCCGCGCCTTCTTCGGACTGGCGCGCTCGGCCGACGGCTCCGACCTCTATTTCCGCGCCGACGACGCGTTGCCGCGCGGAACGGCAACGCGGCTGAAGCCGATAGCGGGCAGGGCGCTCCTGTTCGGGGACAGCGCACGATGAGCGCGCCGTCGCTTCGAACGCGGCTGGCCGCCCGGGGCTTCGACGGCACCACCATGCTGATCCTGCCCGGCCTTGCCTTCATGATCGCGTTATTCGTCTATCCGTTTCTCTATGGCGTCGTGGATTCGTTGACGCCGAAGGATGGCGCCTGGTACGCCAACTACGCCAAGTTCTTCAGCGATCCCTTCCAGTACAACACCATCGGCGCGACGCTCTGGCTGGCGCTGCCGGTGACGATTATCAACCTCGCCTTCGCCGTGCCGGTTGCCTTTCGTGTCCGGCTGATGCAGCGCCAGCGTCTGCTGACGACCATTCTGGTACTACCAATCACGCTCGGCACGGTGTTCGTCGCCGACGGCTTGCTGACGTTCCTCGGACCGCGCGGCTGGTTCAACCACACGCTTCTCATGATCGGCCTCATCGACAATCCGATCAAGCTGACCAACAACTACTGGGGCGTCTTCGCATCGCTGCTGATCACCGGCTTCCCCTTCGCCTTCCTGCTGACGCTATCCTATATCACCGGCATCGATCCGGCGATCGAGCAGGCCGCCGCCACGCTTGGGGCCGGGCCGAGGCAGCGTTTCATGCGCGTCTTTCTGCCGCTGCTGGTGCCGGGGCTTGCGGTGACCTTCTGCCTTGCCTTCGTTCAGGCATTCGCGGTGTTTCCGTCCGCCGTGCTGCTGGGCGCACCGGCGGGGCCGACCCGCGTCATCTCGATTGCCGCCTATCAGGCCGCGTTCGAGCAGTATGATCACTCGCTGGGCTCGGCGATCGCGCTCATCATGGGCGGCGTCGAGCTTCTAGTGGTGCTGGCCGTTCTCGGCGCACGCTCGTTCTTCTACCGCGGCCCCGCCGGCGGCACGAAAGGCTGACCATGATCCGCGACCAAGGCCTCACCTCGAAGATCTGGCGTTTCGCCATCTGGGCGCTCGCCACGCTCTTTGTTCTCAATCTGCTGGCGGTCATCGCCGCCGTCGTCGTCAACTCGTTCGCGACACGATGGCTGGGCACATGGCTGCCGGCTGGCTGGACAACGAAATGGTATTTCAGCGCCTGGAAGGAATTCCAGCTCTCCAGCGTCGTCCTCGTCACCTTCGAGATCGTCTTCACCGTCGTCATCATTTCAGGCATTCTCGGCGTGATGACGGCCTATGCGCTGGCGCGCCGCGACTTTGCCGGCAAGCGCGTGGTCATTCTCCTTTTCCTTCTGCCTCTGCTGATCCCGCCGCTCACCTACGGCATCCCGCTGGCGACGGTGCTTTATCAGCTCGGACTGGGCGGAACCTTCTGGGGCGTCGTTCTCATCAACGTGGTGCCGTCGCTTCCCTTCGTGGTCTTGGTGATGATCCCCTTCATCGAGCAGATCGACCCACGCATCGAAGCCGCCGCCCGTGTGTTTGGCGCAGGCACCACCAGCCTGTTCCTGCGCATCTTGCTGCCGCTGCTCCTGCCCGGCATGCTGGCAGCATTGCTCTTGGTGCTGGTTCGCACCATCGCGATGTTCGAGCTCACCTTCCTCATTGCCGGGCCGACCACGCAGACCCTCGTCGTGTCGCTCTATTATGCCGTGTTTGCATCCGGCGTGCGGGCTGGCCAGTCGATCGATGCCATGGCGGTCGTCTACATGGTGACGACGTTGTTCTGGCTGGTGATCGCGTTGCAGTTCGTCAACCCTACGCAGATCGTCGCGAGGGCAAAGCAGCAGCCCGCGCACTGAGCCGGGCCGCTCGCGGAATTAATCCTTCTGTTAACAGAAAACTTATTGAGTAGGGTGGGTGTTCTTGACTATCGGCAGGTGGCTGCCAAGTATTGTGGGCGTGACGGTCATTTCTTGAGGAATTTGATCATGGCGCAGTACAAAGAGACCAACCGCTTTCACTGTGAGAGCAGTTCGGGCGCGCATTACGTTGTTATCGAGCAGATCCTGACATCGCGTTTGGCGCTTGATGTCGCAACGCATCCGCGCACCGATTACGTTACCGACACCGGCGAGATCGCCGAGCGGCTGGATGACGATACCTTCCTTCTGCTTCTGTCGGCGGAAGTCCTGCACGTTGCCTGAGGCGGGGTGAGGCAGGAGAGTGCTGGAAATCCCTGCCGGATGGCATTAACTGGCTGAAACGACCTGCTCCAGGCGATTCTGGACGCGATCCGGAACGCCATGGCCGACGAAGACACGCAATCCGATATACCTACCAGCCGCATGCAGAGCTGGGCGCGCAACTCGACCATCTACCGCTTGGGACGGCAGATGATGACCGAGAAGCAGCTGGCCGATGCGATCTCGCGCAAGGCCAAGCAGAAATTCGAGAACATATCCGAAGCTCAGATCAAGGCGCTCGCCGATCTCGCGGTCAAGTTCGGCCATGAGCAGGGCGGATTGAACGATGTCGTCTACGCCGAGATCAGCGTGCGATCCGGCGTGCGCAGCGGCCGGTCGAAGCGGATCATGGCGCAGAAGCTCGCGATCAAGGGCATCGACCGCGAGACCGCCGTCATCGCGCTCGAAGAGAGCGACGACCTCGTGGCCGCGATCAACTTCGCCCGCAAACGCGGCTTCGGCCCCTTTCGGCGCGAGGAGGCCGACGAGAAGCGCTACAACAAGGAAATGTCCGCTTTCGCCCGCAACGGCTTCGGTTTCGAATTGGGACGCTCCGTTCTCGGCATGAGCCGCGATGAAGCCGAGACCGTGCTCGACGAGCCACGGTCTTAGACGCAAGCGATAGAACTCGAATTTCGGGTGCCATCCCTCACATGTGTAACGCGTGCCCGAGCGCCTTTAGCGCCGCCTCCTGAACCGCTTCGCTGCGCGTCGGATGAGCGTGGATCGTTCCGGCGATGTCCTCCAGGCGAACGCACATTTCGATCGCCAGCGCAAACGCCGCCGACAATTCGGAAACGCCGCGGCCGACTGCCTGCAGGCCGAGCACGAGATTGGTGTCGGCGCGGGCCACCACACGCACGAAGCCATCTTCGAACTGCATAGTCATGGCCCGTCCATTGGCCGAGAAGGGGAACTGGCCGACGCGGATCTCGTAACCCTGAGCGCGCGCCTCTTCCGGTGACAAGCCGGCGCTTACGATCTCCGGGTCCGTGAAGCAGACGGCGGGAATGCAGCGCTTGTCCCAGCTGCGCGGCCGGCCGGCGATGATCTCCGCCACCATCTCGCCCTGCGCCATTGCCCGGTGCGCGAGCATCGGTTCTCCGGTGATGTCGCCGATGGCGTAGACCCCACGCATCGAGGTGCGGCACCGATCATCAACGCGCAGATACGGCCCGGCGCGATCGAGATCGAGTTCCTTCAATCCCGCGCCTGTTGTTCGTGGCCTGCGCCCGACGGTGACGAGTATCCTGTCAGCCGGCAGTTTGACCTCGCGGCCATCGGCCTGCTCGATGATCAGGCTTTCGCCGGCATCGGACAGCGCCTTTGCCTTGGCCGCCAGATGAAGCTCGATGCCGCGCTCCCTAAGCGCCTTTGCGACGGGGCGGACAAGCTCGGCGTCGTATTGCGGCAGTATCTGGCCCGTTGCCTCGACGATGGTGACCGAAGAGCCCAGCTTGGCGAAGGCTGTGCCGAGTTCCAGGCCGATATAGCCGGCGCCGACCACCACCAGTCTTTCCGGCACGCTCTGCAGCGCCAGCGCCTCCGTGGAGGAGATAACCCTTCCACCGAATGGAAGGCCAGGCAGTTCGACCGGCTCCGAGCCCGTCGCGATCACGATGTTCTCCGCGCGGATGATCTGTGCGCCGGTCTCCGTCTCGACCTCCACCGTTTTCCCGTCGCGGAACCGCGCCCGGCCATGGAGCTGCTTCACCCTTGCCTTCTGCAGCAAGGCGGCAACGCCGCCAGTGAGACGGCCGACGATGCCGTCTTTCCAGGCGATCGTCCTGGCGAGATCGATTGCCACACCTTCGGCGCGAATGCCAAGCGGGTCTCGACCGCTTGCCATACGGCGCGCGGCGTCGAATTCGTCGGCCGCATGGATGAGCGCCTTGGAGGGAATGCAGCCGATATTCAGGCAGGTGCCGCCGGGCTTTTCCATTTCGACGATCACGGTGTCGATGCCCAACTGACCCGCGCGGATGGCGCAGACGTAACCGCCGGGCCCAGCGCCGATGACCAGTAATTTGCAGATGATCTCTTTCATGGCCCTCAGCCTTCGATGAAAATCAGCGCCGGCGTTTCAAGCAGCACGCGGATGCGCTGAATGAAGGTCGCCGCGTCCCAGCCGTCGATGATGCGATGGTCGAAGCTGGAGGAAAGGTTCATCATCTTGCGCGGCACAAATTGCGTCCCATCCCAGGCGGGGCGGGTGGCGATCTTGTTGACGCCGATGATCGCGACCTCCGGGTGGTTGATGACGGGTGTCGAGACGATCCCTCCAAGCGCGCCCAGCGAGCTGATGGTGATGGTCGAGCCCGTGAGTTCGTCACGCGTCGCGGTTCCATTGCGTGCAGCCTCCGCCAAGCGCGCCATCTCGCCGGCGCAGTCCCAGATCGTGCGGGCCTCGGCGTGCCGCACCACCGGCACCACGAGGCCGGCAGGCGTCTGTGCCGCGATGCCGACGTGAACGCCGCCGGATCGGGTGAGGATGCCGGCATCATCGTTGAAGGTGGCGTTTATATCCGGCTGGTCGGCAACAGCCTTGACGATCGCCCGCATCAGGAAGGGAAGAATCGTCAGTTTCGGATGCTCCGGCTTGCGGTCCCGGTTCATCGTCGCCCGCAAATCCTCCAGCGCCGTCATGTCGATTTCCTCGACATAGGTGATATGCGGGATACGCGAGGTGGAGAGCGACATTTTCTCGGCGATCCGCCGCCGCATGCCGGTCAGTTTGACCTCTTCGGTCGTCGTATTCCTCGCGAAGGGGACAGGGGCGGCAAGCGAAGACGCACCGCGCACAAGATATTGCTCGACATCTTCGCGCAGAATGCGTCCATCCGGACGGTTTGGCGGCACTTGTCTGAGATCGACGCCGCTCTCGCGTGCGAAGAGGCGCACGGAGGGCGATGCCAGCGGCTTCTCCTGCTGACCGCTGTTTGTCGGCTGGGACAGCGCTTGCTTGGCCTTGGCCGGTTGCTGTCGAACGGGCGCCTCGCTTACACTGGCTGCGGCGGACGGCTTCTCCGCCGCGAGGGGCGCGGGCTGAGTGGGCGCCGGCGCATCATCTCCGCCCGCTGTCTCTATCCTCACCAGCGGCGCCTTCACCGCCACGGTGTCTCCCACTTCGGCGCCGAGCCAGGTCACCGTGCCGCTGACCGGTGACGGGATCTCGACAGTGGCCTTGTCAGTCATCACGGCCGCGATCACCATGTCCTCGCGAACCGGATCGCCAGCCTTCACGTGCCATTCGACCAGCTCCGCCTCGGCCACGCCTTCACCGACATCGGGCATCTTGATCGTGAACTCGCCCATCCTCACGCCTCCATGACTTCACGAAGCGCCCGTCCGACGCGCGCGGGACCGGGGAAATAGTCCCACTCCTGCGCATGCGGATAGGGCGTATCCCAGCCCGCGACCCGCACGATCGGCGCCTCCAGATGGTAGAAACAATGCTCCTGGAGCAACGCCACGATCTCCGCCCCGAAGCCAGACGTCAGCGTTGCCTCGTGAACCACGACGCAACGGCCGGTCTTCGACACGGATTGCACGATGGTATCGAGGTCGAGCGGCAAAAGGCTGCGCAGATCGATCACCTCGGCATCGACACCGGTATCCTCGGCCGCCGCGAGCGCCACATGCACCATCGTGCCATAGGCAATGACCGTGACCCCGCTTCCGGCGCGGCGGATCTCCGCCTTGCCGATCGGGATTGCATAGTGGTCTTCGGGCACCTCGCCGAGTTCGTGCTTCGACCATGGCGTGACCGGACGCTCGTGGTGGCCATCGAAGGGGCCGTTGTAGAGCCGCTTGGGCTCGAGAAACATCACCGGATCAGGGTCCTCGATCGCGGCGATGAGCAGCCCCTTGGCGTCATAGGGGTTGGAGGGAACGACCACCTTGAGGCCGCAGACGTGGGTGAACAGCGCTTCCGGGCTCTGGCTGTGCGTCTGCCCGCCGAATATCCCGCCGCCTGTCGGCATCCTGAGCACGATCGGGCATGTGAAATCGCCATTCGAGCGATAGCGAATGCGCGCCGCCTCCTGGGTGATCTGGTCGTAGGCCGGATACATGTAATCGGCGAACTGGATCTCGACGCAGGGCTTCAGCCCATAGGCCGCCATGCCGATCGCCGTGCCGACGATGCCGGATTCGCTGATGGGCGTATCGAAGCAGCGGGTCTTGCCATATTTCGCCTGAAGCCCTTGCGTACAGCGGAACACGCCGCCGAAATAGCCGACATCCTCGCCGAACACGACGACGTCCTCGTCTCGGGCCATCGAGATATCCATGGCGCTGCGCACCGCCTCGATCATGGTCATGCGCGCCATATCAATACCCCGCTTTCTGCCGCTGCCGGCGGATATGCGGCGGCATCTCGGCATAGACACCCTCGAAAATGTCCCGCACCGAAGGCTTGCCGCCGGCATGCAGCGTTCCGTGTTCCTCGGCCCGCTTTTGCGCATCGATCACCTCGTCCAGGATCTCGGCCTCGGCCTGAACATGGCGCTCCTCGGACCAGACACCCTTGAGGATCAGATGCTTCTTCAGCCGCAGCACGGGATCTCCGAGCGGCCATGCGTCGGATTCGGTTTTCGGTCGATAGGCGCTCGGATCGTCGGAGGTCGAGTGGGCGCCGACGCGATAGGTGACATACTCGATCAGCGTCGGACCCAGATTGCGCCGCGCCCGGTCCGCCGCCCAGCGCGCCACGGCGTAGACCGCCAGATAGTCGTTGCCATCGACACGCAGCGCCGGGATGCCGAAGCCGAGCCCGCGAGCGGCGAACGTGCCGGAGCCGCCGCGCGCGATGCCCTGGAATGTGGAGATCGCCCACTGATTGTTGACGATATTCAAGATCACCGGCGCCCTGTAGGTCGAGGCAAAGACGAGGGCCGAGTGAAAATCGGATTCCGCGGTCGAACCGTCACCGATCCAGGCGGCGGCGATGCGCTTGTCGTTCTTGATCGCCGACGCCATCGCCCAGCCGACTGCCTGGACATATTGGGTGGCAAGGTTGCCCGAGATGGTGAAGAAGTCGTGCTCCTTGGAGGAGTACATGATCGGCAATTGCCGCCCGCGCAGTGGATCGTTCTCGTTGGAGAAGATCTGGTTCATCATCTCGACCATTGGATAGTCGTCGGCGATGAGGAGGCCGGCCTGCCGATAGGTCGGGAAATTCATGTCCCCCTTGTTCAGCGCCTTGCGCACGGCGCAACTGACCGCCTCTTCGCCAAGATGCTGCATGTAGAAGGACGTCTTGCCCTGGCGCTGCGCCATCAGCATGCGTGCGTCGAAGGCGCGCAGCTTCATCATGTTGCGCAGCCCGGTCAAAAGCGCCTCGTCCGAGAGCAACCCCGCCCAGGGCCCAACGGCCTCGCCCTCCTGGTTCAGCACGCGGATGATCGAATAGGCAAGATCGCGGATGTCTTCGGACGCGACATCCACCTCCGGGCGCGGCACGGCGCCGGCCTTGGCGATCTTGACGTTGGAGAAATCGGGTAGACCGCCAGGGCGAACGGCGGGTTCGGGGACGTAGAGGCTCAGTCGCTGACTGTCTGGCATTTCCTGTGTTCCTCCTCCGCTCGCATCGATCCTCTCCTCAAGACCGACGCGGCGTATTCTCCCTATAGATTGCGGGCGATCACCATGCGCTGCACGTCACTCGTTCCCTCGTAGATCTGGCAAATGCGGACGTCCCGGTAGATGCGCTCGACGGGATAATCGCTCATGTAGCCGTAGCCGCCGTGGATCTGGATCGCGTCGGAACAGACGCGCTCGGCCATCTCCGACGCAAAGAGCTTGGCCATCGATGCCTCGGAGAGACAAGGCAGACCCGCCTCGCGCAGGCTTGCCGCATGAAACACCAACTGCCGCGCGGCCTCGATCTGGGTTGCCATGTCGGCGAGCCGGAAGGCGACGGCCTGATGCTCGATGATCGGCTTGCCGAACGCCGCCCGCTCGCGGGCGTAGTCGCGCGCTGCCTCATAAGCCGCACGCGCCATGCCGACCGCCTGCGCCGCGATCCCGATCCGGCCGCCTTCGAGATTGGCAAGCGCGATCCTGTAGCCATCGCCTTCCTCGCCGAGGCGAAGATCGGCGGCAATGCGCATGTCGTTGAAGGCGATCTGGCAGGTGTCGGAGGCGTGCAGGCCCAATTTGTGCTCGACGCGAATGACCTCGTATCCCGGCGTGTCCGTCGGCACGATGAAGGCGGTTATCCCCTTCTTGCCGGCTGCCGCATCCGTGACAGCGAAGACGATGATGACCTGTCCGTTCTTGCCCGAGGTGATGAACTGCTTGGCGCCATCAAGCACATAGTCATCGCCGTCACGTCGCGCCCGGGTGCGCAGATTGGAGGCGTCGGAGCCGGCCTGCGGTTCCGTCAGCGCGAAGCCACCGATCCATTCGCCGGTGGCAAGCTTCGGAAGGAAGCGCTGTTTCTGCTCCTCGTTTCCGAATTTGAGGATCGGAACGCAGCCAACGGAGCTATGCACGCTCATGATCGTCGAGCAGGGGCCATCTCCGGCGGCGATCTCTTCGAGCGCCGCCGCATAAGCGACCGTTCCCGTGTCGGAGCCGTCATAGGCCTCCGGCACCAGCATGCCGAGAAGGCCGAGTTCGCCCATCTCCTTCAGTTCGTCGCGCGGGAAGCTATGTGTACGGTCCCGCTCAGCGGCGCCCGGCGCCAGTCGTTCGCGTGCGAAATCGCGCGCGAGGTCCCGGATTTGGCTCTGCGTGTCAGACAAGATCATCAGCGCCTCCTTTCCCGCTCACTGCCGCTCGATGGCGATAGCGGTCGCCTCGCCGCCACCGATGCAGAGCGCCGCCATCCCGCGCTTCATCCCGTATCGCTCCAGCGCCGCCAGCAGCGTGACGATGACACGGGCCCCGGACGCACCGATCGGATGGCCGAGCGCGCATGCACCGCCGTGGACGTTGACCTTGTCGTGGGGGATATCGAGATCACGCATGGCGGCCATCGGCACGACGGCGAAGGCTTCGTTGATTTCGAAGAGATCGACGCTCGATAGCGGCCACCCCGTGCGCTCGGAGAGCTTTCTCAACGCGCCGATCGGCGCCGTGGCGAATTCGCCGGGGGCCTGCGAGTGCGTGGCGTGCCCGACGATTGTCGCGCGGGGTGCAATGTCGTGTTGGTCGGCCCGCGAGCGGCGCATCAGCACCAGCGCGGCGGCGCCGTCGGAAATCGAGCTCGCATTGGCGGCCGTCACAGTGCCGCCTTCGCGGAAGGCCGGTCTCAGCCTGGGGATCTTGTCGATGCTGGCCTTGCCGGGCTGCTCGTCCTCACGGATCGTCACTTCGCTTTTCGCAGAGACAACCGATACCGGCACGATCTCACGATCGAAATAGCCGCCCTCTATCGCCTTCTGTGCCCGTGTGAGCGATGTAATGGCATAGGCATCCTGCGCCTCGCGCGTGAATTGGTAGGCTTCGGCACAGTCTTCCGCGAATGTCCCCATCAAGCGCCCCTTGTCATAGGCATCCTCGAGCCCATCGAGGAACATATGATCGACCACACGCCCATGGCCGAGCCGATAGCCGCCGCGAGCACGATCAAGTAGATAGGGCGCATTGGTCATGCTTTCCATGCCACCCGCGATCACCACCGAAGCGCTGCCGGCGGCGAGCAGATCATGGCCGATCATCACGGCTTTCATGCCGGAGCCGCACATCTTGTTGACGGTGCTGGCAGCAGTTGAGAAGGGCAGATCGGCGCCAATCGCGGCCTGTCGTGCCGGAGCCTGACCCTGGCCGGCTGCAAGCACGCAGCCCATGATGACCTCGTCGACACTCTCAGCTGGGACGTCACTTTGCGAGAGCGCCGCTGCTATCGCCGATGCGCCTAGTTGCGGTGCGGCCAGGGACGAGAAAGCTCCCTGAAAGCCACCGATCGGCGTGCGGGCGGCGCCTGTGATCACAATCGGATCCTGCATCGTCATCGCGACCTCCTCCTCGAAGCCGGCATCGGGATCTCCCGCAGGCCATAACGCAATTGCCCCTCCCGCAACCGGGAAGAACAAACGTCATCAAGCTGCACGGTTCTCCTCCCATGCATCATTTCGCGGATTGCACTTCGCTGCATCAACCTCCAGCAGCACTTCAGGCAATCAAGATGATGCAAAGTCTATGCGCGCTCTTCGTTGAAAGCGATGGCAAATTGTTGCGATGTTTATCGGCAGCAGGCAAGGAAGTTGCCGCATGCATGGCTGCGTCAGACCGATCGTTGCGGCGCTGCTCAGCTGCGGTGCTGGACCGGGTTGCGCCCCCGGCTCCAGCATAGTCGTCCGGCGATTCCGCCCTTTATCGGCCGTATCTGGCGAGCGACAGGTCGCTGACGTCAATATCCGCCTTTCGGCCGCTGACGACATCCGTCAGCACCCGCGCCGAACCCGTGCTCATCGTCCAGCCAAGCGTTCCGTGCCCGGTGTTGAGGAAGAGATTGCGGATGTTGGTCGCGCCGATGACAGGCGTGCCATCCGGCGTCATCGGCCGCAACCCCGACCAATAGTTCGCGGCCTTCAGATCGCCACCGGGGAAGAGATCGCTGACCGAATGCTCCAGGGTTCTGCGGCGCGCGGGGCCGAGGTCGTTCGTATAGCCGGAAATCTCCGCCATGCCGCCAACGCGGATACGGTCGCCGAGACGCGTGATGGCGATCTTGTAGGTCTCGTCCATAACGGTGGACTCAGGCGCGCGCGACGCATCGGTGATCGGGATGGTCAGCGAATAGCCCTTGACCGGATAAACGGGGAGCTTGATCCCGAATGGCTTCAACAGCAGCGGCGAATAGCTGCCGAGCGCCACGACGACGGCATCCGAGAAAACGGTACCGGTATCGGTCACGACGCCCTTGGCCTGTCCGGCCTCGATCGCAAGCCCCTGGATCTGGCGTCCATAGTCGAAGGTGACGCCCATCGAAACGCACTTTGCGGCAAGTGCATTGGTGAACTTGAAGCAATCGCCGGTTTCGTCCTTGGGCGTCAGCAGACCGCCGACGATCTTGTCGCTGACGTGGCGCAATGCCGGCTCCATGCGAATGCAGCCCTCGCGGTCCAGCACTTCATAGGGAATACCGTCAGCCGCCAGCGCCTTCACATCCTTTGCCGATGCATTGAGCTGCGCCTGCGTGCGAAAGAGCTGCAGCGTTCCCTGCATGCGCTCGTCATAGGCGATATCGGTCTCGGCGCGCAGCTCGGCGAGTGACTGACGGCTGTAATCGGCAAGGCGCAGCATGCGCGATTTGTTGATCGCGTAGCGCTCGGAGGTGCAGTTGGAGAGCATCCTGATCATCCAGGAGATCATCGCATAGTCGACCTTCGGGCGGAGGACGAGCGGCGCATGCTCCATGAACAGCCACTTCAGCGCCTTCTGCGGAATACCCGGTGCCGCCCAGGGAGAGCAATAACCGAAGGACACCTCGCCGGCATTGGCAAAGCTGGTCTCGAGCGCCGGACCGGACTGGCGATCGATAATGGTGACCTGATGTCCCGCCTTGGCCAGATAGTAGGCGCTGGTGACCCCGATGACACCGGCGCCGAGAATGGTCACTTTCATGCTTGCCCCTTTTATCTATGCTTTTTTGCCAAGTGTATTTGGCGCTTACGACGTCGGCCGATGCACCTTTGGTGCTTGCGATAAAAATAGAGAAACAATTGAACAATTTCCTGCTGATCAGCATGCCGATATTGCATTCGATTGTCGAATACGAAATTATCACGCGCCAAAAGAGGAATTATTGCGTATGATCCTGGATGCGATCGACCGAAACATCGTGCGTCAGCTCAGGTTGAATGCGCGCATCGCCAACACGGCACTTGCAGCGGAAGTCGGCCTTTCTCCTTCAGCATGTCTTCGACGGATCGCAAGACTGGAAAAATCCGGTCATATCAGGGGCTACACGGCGTTGATCGGCACCTCGGACAGCGACGACGCGCTGGCGGTTATCGTCAACATCACGCTCGATCGGCAGACTGAGGAGCATCTGAACAGGTTTGAGGCAGCCATCCGCCGATATCCGGAGATTCAGGAATGTTTCCTGATGACCGGTGGATCGGATTACATTCTCAAGGTGGAAGTCGAAAGCGCGCGCGATTTCGAGCGAATCCACAAGGACATATTGTCGACCTTGCCCGGCGTCGCGCGTATCCATTCGAGCTTCTCGATCAGGGACGTGCTGAAGCGGGGACCGCGTAAGGGCTGATCCGGATGATGCCCTAGGTTGCAACCATACCTTGGCACGAGCGTGTCGAGTTGGCGTTCGGGAGACAAAAATGGTGATCGACGAAAATTGCCACTCCGCAGTGTGATTGCAGGTAAAAACAACTGACTTGGCAGCCGAGCGTGGCCTTGATTGTCATCCGTTGGCGACACGTCACCCCATTTGGCTCGTGGGCGATGGCCGGCTCTTGAGTCACTCTTCCCGTGAAAACGCTTTGCCCGTTTGGGTAGAGCCTTGCACACGCCTCCTATACATATTATTGGCTGTCGCGGTTGGCCGAGACGTGTGCCTTAGCGAAGAGACCTGTAGCAAGCTTGGCGCCCGATGGATGCCCCAGGAGACGACTGTGCGTGAACGCCAGCAGATCGAGAGCGCGGCTGATATCAGCAATGCGCATCCATCCGAAACGGGTCAGGCCCTGTCTCGACGGGAAATCGTGTCCTACGTCATCAACCTCGATCGCTCGATGGACCGCTGGCAACATATAAAGAGCCAGGCCGAAGAGTTCCGCCTGGATGTCCAGCGTATCGCCGGCGTCGAGATCGACCCTGCGAGCGCAACGCAGTGGCCAGATTATGACCGCGCCGCCTTCGTTCGCGGCAATGGTCGCCCGATGCTGCCGCAAGAATACGGTTGCTATCTCGCGCACGTCAAAGCGCTGAATGCGTTTCTCGAGAGCCGGGCGGAGTGCGCGGTCATCATGGAGGATGATGTCAATCTCAGCGCCGATCTCGTCTCTCGCGCCTACAGCGCGCACCAGGCTGCGCCATTCGCCGAAGTGTTGAAATTGCTCAACCATCGCGTTGTCTGGTTCAGGCCGATCGCGAGGTCGGTCGGTGGCGATGTGATTGGAAAATGCCTGTTTGGCCCCCAGGGGTCCGCGGCATGCTACCTCGTCACCCGTGCGGGCGCGCAGAAGCTGGTAGAGGCCCTCAAGGTCATCACATGCCCCTATGACATAGCGCTTGAGCGTGGGTGGGCCACCGGCGTGAAGGTCTACACCGTGAAGGACGATCTGATTGCCTTGTCGGTTCGGTCGAAAGAGAGCCAGATCGCTGATCGCGCTCGGTATCGATCGATCAAGCTACGTGGCATCCGCAAAATTCCAACGCATATCTGGCGCATGGTGGAACTCTTTCGTCGGGTACGGTACGCAGTTTCATGAGCCATCTTTTCCTTTCCAGTTTTTGCCATAGCATCGCGTGTCGGCTGCTATCGCCAAACCAGTCACGATCGAGCCAGCGCTATGTTTGACAATTATGTTCAGCAGGTTCTTGCCTTGCCGCGACCGGCGAAGCGGGTGATCGCGCTGCTCTTCGACGCCTGCCTATGCATCATTACGGTCTGGATCGCTTTCTGCTTTCGCTTCAACGACTGGTACCTGATGACGGGTGTGCAGTTCTGGACGATCCCTGTATCGCTCGTCATTGCACTGCCGTTGTTCATCACCTTCGGGCTTTACCGCGCCATCTTCCGCTTCATGGGCTGGGCAGCCTTTTCGACGGTCATCAAGTGCGTGCTGATCTACGGCGCGGTCTATATGGTGATCTTCACGGTCATCAGCGTTCCGACCGTCCCGCGAACCGTCGGCATCCTGCAGCCGATGCTGCTCTTGCTGGCCGTTGGCCTGTCGCGTTTCGTGGCACGCTATTTCCTCTACGATGCCTATAGCGAGATTCTCGGCGAGGCCGCGCCGATCCGCACGTTGGTCTACGGCGCTGGCTCCCAGGGACGGCAACTGGTGAGCGCCTTGGGGCATTCGGCCGAGTTCAAGGTCGTCGGCTTTCTCGATGACGATAAGGGCCTGAAGGGGATGTCGCTCAACGGCGTGAAGATCTACAGCCCTCTTAACATCGAGAAGGTCTGCGCCGATCTCGAGGTCAAGACCGTTCTTCTCGCTCTTCCGCAGATCGATCGTTCCCGACGCAACGAGATCATCGAACGCTTGCGTTCCGCTCGGGTCGCTGTTCGCACCGTTCCCGATATCAGCGCAATTGCGACTGGCCAGGCGCAGCTGACCGACCTTCAGGACCTGGATGTCGAGGACCTCCTGGGTCGCACCGCAGTCCTGCCGAACACTGCGTTGCTGGACCAGAACGTCCGCGATCGGATCGTCCTTGTCACCGGTGCCGCCGGCTCGATCGGTAGTCAGCTGTGTCGCGAGATCGCCAAGCTGCATCCCAAGGCGCTGCTGCTGCTGGATCAGAACGAGTTCGGCATTTATTCGCTGCAGGGCGAGCTGGCTGGTGAAGGTGCCGAGCCGCCATTTCCGATCGTTCCGCTGCTTGCCGATGTCTGCGACGAACACCGCATCAATACCATCATCCAGACCTGGAAGCCGGCCACGGTCTATCATGCCGCGGCCTACAAACATGTGCCGCTCGTCGAACAAAACCCCGCCGAAGGCGTCAAGACCAATGTATTCGGGACGCTGACGGTGTCCAAAGCGGCTTTGGCTGCCGGTGTCGAGCGCATGATTTTGGTCAGTACAGACAAGGCTGTCCGCCCGACCAATGTCATGGGCGCCACGAAACGCCTGGCCGAAATGATCCTGCAGGCGCTCGCCGAACAGCACGGCAGCACGACCTTTTCCATGGTGCGCTTCGGCAACGTATTGGGCTCGTCGGGCTCCGTCGTGCCGCTCTTTCGCCAGCAGATCAGCCGGGGTGGTCCGATCACGCTGACGCATGAGGACATTACGCGCTTCTTCATGACCGTGCCGGAAGCAGCGCAGCTCGTCATTCAAGCTGGCGCAATGGCATCCGGTGGCGATGTCTACCTGCTCGACATGGGCGAGCCGGTGAAGATTATCGATCTCGCGCGTCGCATGGTCGAACTGTCGGGCCTGACGGTCCAGGACGAGCAGAACCCGGGCGGCGATATCAGCATCGTGACGACAGGCCTGCGGCCGGGCGAGAAGTTGTATGAAGAGCTGCTGATCAACGACAATCCCGAAGTGACCGACCATCCGAAGATCCGCCGCGCGCGCGAACAGTTCCTCGGCTGGGCGCAATTATCAGCCAAGCTCGACGCGCTCGCGCAGTTCGCGCGGGATGGGGATGCAAGGCGGCTGAAGGCGGCGCTCAGCGATCTGGTGCCGGGATACAGCCCCATGGAGCGCGTGGTGGATCTCGTCGCGCTGCGGCAGGAGGTATCGCAATGATGGTCCGCGCCATGCAAGACGGCCAAGGCCGCCGGAGGCTGGCATGTTCCTCGTAACCGGCGCCTCCGGCTTTGTCGGCCAGGGGCTGTTGCGCACACTGCGGCAACGCGGCATTCCCTTTCGTGGCACAGGCAGGGGCGGGAGTGGCGAGCTCCTCGCTATCAGGGATATTCACGGCGCGACCGACTGGTCTGCCGCCCTTGACGGCATCGATGTCGTGGTCCACCTCGCGGCCGTCAATCAGAATGTCGTCGAAGGGTCGCCGGCGGTGCTTGCCGAGTATCGATCCGTGAATGTCGAGGGGACGATCAACCTGGCGCGTCAGGCGGCGGCTGCGGGTGTGAGACGGTTCGTGTTCTTGAGTTCGATCAAGGCGAGCGGCGAGGCGACGACCAAAGGCAAGCCGTTCACGGCCGAGGGCACGCCCACTCCGGAGACTGACTACGGCCGAACGAAGCTCGAAGCCGAGCGATTGCTACACGCGCTTGGCGCCAGCACGACGATGGAGATCGTTATCATCCGATCGCCGCTGGTCTACGGGCCCGGCATGCGTGGAAGCTTCCAGGCGCTGGTGCGGCTTGTCCAACGCGGCCTGCCGCTGCCCTTCGCCTCGATCGATAACCGCAGGTCGATGGTCTATCTGGAGAACCTGACCGATCTGATCGTGACCGCTGCCAACCATCCGGACGCCGCAGGCGGAACGTTCATGGTTGCCGATAGCAAGAGCCCATCGACACCGGAACTCGTGCGGATGATTGCCGCGGCAACCGGCTCGTCGGCCTCGCTGCTGCCGTTCCCGCCGGCGCTGCTGGAGTTTGCTGGAAATGTGACTGGAAAACGCGAACTGGTCCACCGCCTGACGCGCTCGCTACACGTCGACATCTCCGAAACAAGCCGCCGGCTCGGCTGGACGCCGCCATTCGAGATGGCCGACGCTTTGTCGCGAACGCTTGGCCCCGCAAAACCCATTAAGGACTGACATGACAAGCAAGCTCAACCAGGGGATCAAGAGGGCGTTTGATTTTTGCGCGGCGTCGGGTGGCCTCGTCGTTCTGTCTCCCGTTCTGCTTGTGCTGACCATCATGGTCCGGCGCTCATCGCCCGGCGGCGCCTTCTTCCGCCAGCAGCGGGTCGGCCGGGACGAGGTTCCCTTTACCTGCCTGAAGTTCAGGACGATGGCGGCCGGCACACCTGATGTCGGCTCCCATGACGCCGCGGAAAGCTGGATCACGCCCATCGGCAAGACGCTTCGCGCCTATAAGCTCGATGAACTGCCGCAACTCGTCAACGTGCTGAAAGGTGAGATGAGCCTGGTAGGCCCCCGCCCGTGCCTCCCAAGCCAGCCGGATGTCATCGCTGCCCGTAGAGCCAAGGGCGTGTTTGCCGTTCGCCCCGGTATTACCGGCCTTGCGCAAATTGCCGGCATCGACATGTCGACCCCGGAGAAACTTGCAGCCGCCGATGCCGAATACGTCAAGACCGCCAGCCTGTGGAACGACATCGCCATGATCTTCGGCTCCGTCATGGGCAAGGGAAAGGGCGACGCTGCGCTGAAATAGGGCTGCTTTATGCTTGATGCAGCGGTCAATCAGATAACGCGAGACTAGGCCGCGTTCCCAAGATTCCTATCTGGCCGCAGCCTGCAAATCCGGCACATTCGCCTCAGTTGGCCGCAAGCGAAGATTGCACCAGCAGGCGAACGCCGATGTCACGAGGGCGAGGCTTTCGCCGATCGCCAACCTGTTGTTTGAATTGCTGAGAAGCGTGAGCGCAAAGAAGAAGATGCCGACAAGATAGGCATACATCGCCGCGCGCGGAATAATGCCTTGCCGATAGGCCTTGCAGACAAAGAAAATGAAACTCGCCAGGATCAGCCCCATAACGAAGGCCCCAAACAGGCCGAACCGGACCAGTATTTCCAGATATCCGTTGTGCAGCAGCGTGTAGGAAACGTGGGCGTAGCGGGTGTGCTGCCAGCGCTCGAGCCATTCGTTGCCCCAGCCGAAGATCGGGGCGGATGAGAACAGTTCCCAGCCGTTCGACCACAGCTGAAGTCTTTCATCCATTGCGACGGGTGTATTGCCCGACTGAATAGTCTGCGTGATGGTGTCTGCGCTGTTCGAGCTGCCGACAATGCCGCTGAACATCGAAGCAGTCGCTTTGATCGTGGGGCCAGCTGTCTGATCGAGATTATGGCGGACGGCGTATAGTCCGACACCAAGCAGTGCTATCGCGCATGCAATCACCAATCCGCTGCGAGCGCGCACCTTGATGTATCGCATGCCTATGATGGCGAGAACCGGCAGCGTCAAAGCCATCGCGAGCCAGACGCCCTTGGACTTCGCGCCATAGATGGCGATCACGCATAGAACCAGAATAAGCGGAGAAACCACGTAGGCGAGCCGTGCAAACCGGCGGTCGGCGGCGGGAGTTGTCAGATAATGAAGAAGCCAGAAGGTCGACATCACGAAGATGAGGCCGCAGGCGACCGCGCCGTGAATCTGATTGTTCATGACGAGCGGGCGAACCGCAACGCCGGTGGCGATCGTACCAATCGTCAGCGCCACTGTGACGGCGAGCATGATCAACGCTATGACAAAAAACGCCGCGACGATCTTCTCCATCTCACGCTCATAGAGTGCGAAGGCGATTCCGAGGATAGGGAAGAACAGCGGAAAGGCGAAGAGCCAGTCGGACCCGCCGATATCGTGATGCTCGGTCGTGATGTAGATGAACGCGAAGCGGGCGAGCACATAGATGGCCCAGCCCATGCAGAGCCAGCCCAGCCAGTTTGTGCGCGGCCGTGACGGCTCTTTCGCGTAGTAAACCAGCGCGATAATGGCCAGGATCGCGCATGCGTAGCGATAGGTATCGCTCTCCACGAGCAGCGCCGATGACGCGAGCAGCCACAGAAGACAGCCGAATATTCTGAGGGCAGGGCTCATGGCGGCGCTGGAGGCGCGAAACGAATTGTTCAAGATGTCTACTTCTGCCTGCGCGCGTGTTCCTGCGTCAATGTCGACGGCCGCTCTCATCGAAAACATGACGCGCACCGGCGCTTATTTCGAGCGCGGTGCGTTGGCTTACAAAATCGATATTTACGAAAATAGTGTGGCCGGCAAGACCGCTTCGGCCACAGTTCACTGCAAAAGCTTTGTAACGGAGCGAAAGACACGCGAACTTCCGATGCCGGTAGTCGAGGGCTTTGAGCAGCTGTGCTCGGCTTCAGTGCCTTAGTGTGTCGCCGTACGGTTCTGCTTGGAGAGGCTGAGAATATAGTCGTCGGCGATGTCGGCAATTGCCATCGCGATTTCCGCCGGCGAAAACTCCATCTGTTTCTCGCCGAAGATCATCTGATGAACGGCTTCTTCGATCTGCTGACGGCAGGCCGACAATCGGTCGGCGTGGCTTATTTCAATGGCAGGTATCTGCATGACGTTTGTCCCCAATGTGCTGCGCCTGAAACGAAGTTTCGTGCCCTGATTACTTCGGCGCTAACAGTCGCCGAAGCGACATGGCCACACGCATGCCCCGATCTTCGCATCCTACTATAGAGCGTAAGCTTGCCGGTTCGCGTGAAATCGACGTGACACGATTTTAAGTGGTTTTTTCTTAAATACTCACCCAGCGAGGTAGCTGATCTCACGGTTTGGCGGGCAATGCGGTGCAGGTTTTTGCAACGTTACAAACGGTGAATAAAGATTCTTCGCCATCCCTTTACTTTTAGTTGCATTTTTTCGCGGCGGCTTCATTATGCAGCAACATTCCTAATATTGCAGGCGAGGGACGCCATGAAGGCGAAATCGACGAACGCGATCGACGGCTATGTCGGGGAACGGGTTAGGCTGCGTCGCAAGATGCTCGGCATGAGCCAAGCCAGCCTTGCGGAAGCATTGGGCATCACGTTTCAACAGATTCAGAAATACGAAAAGGGCATAAACCGCATCGGCGCCAGCCGACTTTTGCGGATGGCGGAGATATTCGGCGTCACCGTCGGCTATTTCTTCGAGAACGGTGCGACAAGCACTGGTGATGACGGCACCCGCCCGGAGACGGACGCTGTCGCCGCATTCATGGCCTCGAAGGAGGGGCTGGCGCTCGGCAAGGCTTTCATCGCCATTGAAGACCCGAATGTCCGCCAAAAATTGCTCGCTTTGACGCGCAGCCTTGGCTCTTCCGGCATCGTCATAAATGATCGCGACAGCGCGGATCAGGCGGAGCTCGAAGGCAATTAGCGTATGGCGCCATTCATCTGCCAACTCGACACGTTGTTGGCTCGTGCCTTCCGTGGGTGACCAGCGCTGACCGTAATTATCGAGCCATCAGGATACTCGGACCGGATCCTGCCGGCGTGCGAGACGCTGTCTCGCGTCACGCCGCTTCTGGCCCAGTTCGGCGTAACGCGCGTGGCACGTCACACGGGCCTTGATCATATCGGCATACCCGTATGGTGCGCCTATGCCCCGAACGCGCCATCGGCCGTCGTGGCGCAAGGAAAGGGACTATCCGACGACGACGCCAAGGTCTCTGCAATCATGGAGGCGCTTGAGCGAGCCGTTGCCAGCCGACCGGCGGTGTCGACGTTTAGGGCTACCGTCCGGGAGTTGCAGGTGCAAGGACATCAAGTAACGACGCTAGCCTGTCTAACCGGATTACATAAGGCCGATATCGGTCCGGACGAACATGTGGACTGGGTGATCGGGCGCGAATTGATGTCGGGCGCGCCCATACATGTGCCATTCGAGGCTGTCGTCTTGAACAGAACGCTGCAGTCGCGCTTCTGGATGTCGTCCGATGGGCTGGCGTCTGGAAACACCCTCGACGAAGCCGTGTTGCACGGCATACTCGAACGCATCGAGCGGGACGCCTATGTGCTTTGGCAAATAGGAGACGACCGCTTCAGGCGCTCCCGATGCGTGGACCCTGCATTGTACGGCGACGATGTTCTCAATCGGTTGGTTGAGCAGATAAGCGCAGCCGGCCTCATGCTGAAACTGTTCGATATAACCAGTGACGTTGCCATTCCCTGCTTCACCGCGTTGCTTGGGCCACGGGGCGTTCTGTCGGACACGACCGTGCGCTTTGCCGAGGTAACAGGTGGGAGCGGCGCGCATCCGTCTCCTGTCCGCGCAGCCATTCGCGCGATAACCGAAGCCGTGCAATCGCGGCTGACATTTATCAGCGGCGCGCGCGACGATATCGCGCCGAACGCCTTTCAAGCGCAGCTGCCCGCGCAGCTAAGTGACAGCTTCCTCAGCGAACCCATTGCGTCCGCAGCACTTTCCTATACCGGTGGCCGATCGCTTCAGCAGTATCTGGGCCATGTGCTGGGCAGACTGCGCGCCGCAGGCATCGCCACGGTCGCCACGGTTGAATTAAGCGGTCCGGATATTCCCTTCAGTGTGGTCAAGGTGCTGATAGCAGAGCTGGAAAATCCGGATGGCAAACGAGCGCGGCGGTTCGGAAGTCGAGCGCTTTCAAGAACTTTCGTGCTTTAGGGAAACTATCCTGGTAGCTGCAAGCGGCCGGTGCGTCATACCACCCTCAAGTTGTTTCACACTTTATTCACGGGCGCCGCCTGCGTCGCGGGCCTATGTTGCGTCGTGTTGGCGGAGAAGAGACATGAGTGCAATGCCCAAAGACCACGGGGATGATCACGGCGAGAACGCAAGATCTCCAGAAGATATCAAGGAGCTCGCGGCGCTCGCGCGCTTGATCGGCTACGCGCGCGCTGCGGCGGAGGATGTCGAGCTTGTCGGTGCTGTTCATTGGCTTGAGCTCGCCATCCAGGCGGTAAACCGGGAGATTCTCGCTTCGCCGAACATGGAGCTCGTTGCGCCCTACCTCGGGACAACGACGGACAGCCGCAGTACGCACTGACATTTGTGAGTCGGCGCGATCGGCGATCTTGAGCTACGTGTTTTGCAAGACAGTCGCGCCGAGCATTTTTGAGTAGACACATAAAGCGTTGGACCGGCTGTAGCCGTTCGTCTTGTAATAGTCTGCGACACCGCCAATCTGGCGCGAAACCAACCACACTTGCAGATAGTCTAGTTGAATCGCCGTGTGCTCGACATGAGAGAGCAGGGCGGTTCCGAAACCCATTCTTTGATAGGATGGCGAGATGGCAATCTCTGCGACATACAGGCCGGTGCCGATTGCCGACGTATGCGGTGACGCAAATACGAAACCGACGAGTTGGCCTTGATAAAAAGCCCCAAGCGTGATGGCGTCCAATGCCGAAGACAGCTCGACCAGCCGCCTCCTGGCATTCTCCATTGTCCACGCCTCCTCCCAAGGGGGCTCGGCATAGGCTTGAACCAGAATATCCGCGCCGCCTAGCGCCTCTGCGTGATCAATTCGTCTTACGCTGAACGTCATACCGAACCCGCTGCTGACCTGACCGATGCTCTCTTTGCGTCAACCAGCCCACTAAAACATAAGCATGCCTGCAGATGTTGTGACTTCGACGTGACACAGCTTATGGGGGAATCCGAGGCGCACTACGTACATCCCCGAATGCAACTGGGGTGAACGCAAGGTATGATTGCTTCGCATAAGCGGTGGCGCACGACAGAGCCCATGCGATGGAGCCCTATTGCCGACCGGTATCATGCGGCGAGATCGGGCTCAGATGTTGACTTTAGCATTCAGCATTCCAGATGCTTATCTTTGATTGTTTCGCGCTGACGTTTGGAGGAAATGCATGGCGGATCTAGCAGTTTATATTGGATGGGATTCCCGCGAAGATATTGCCTATCAGGTTGCCAAGGCCACCCTACTCAAGAACGCATCCATTGATGTCGAGGTTCACCCCATCAAGCTGCAAGAGCTGGTCGATCGCGGTGTTTACACCCGTGAAGTCGATCCTCTGGCTTCGACCGAGTTTACCTATTCCCGCTTCTTCACGCCGTGGCTTGCCGACTACAAGGGCTGGGCGCTGTTTTGCGACTGCGACTTCCTGTTCTTCGGTGATGTCGCAGAGCTGCTGCGCTATAAGGACGACAGCAAGGCCGTAGCCTGCGTTCATCACGACTATACGCCCAAGGAGGGCGTGAAGATGGATGGCAAGGTGCAGACCAACTACCCCCGCAAGAACTGGTCCTCGTTCATGCTGTTCAATTGCGAGCACCCCTCCACCCGCCAGCTGACACCCGAGCTCGTCAATTCACAGACCGGCGCCTATCTTCACCGTCTTCAGTGGGCGCAAGACAGCGAGATCGGTGAGATTCCGGAAGAATGGAACTGGCTGGAGGGGTGGAGCACCAAGCCGACCCAGGGCCTTCCGAAAGCCGTGCACTACACCAATGGCGGCCCATGGTTCCATAATTGGCAGGACGTCGAATATGCGGATGTCTGGCTTGAAAAGGCACGCGCGCTCGACCCGCATTTCGCACCTGTGTGACCCGTGAACCTCGGATTTCTGGTCCGCCTCCGCGCCGCCTTTTCGGGCGGAGCGTTGCGGATCGGGACGAGACCGAACATGCGGTATCTGCCAGAGCTTCGCTATCGGCGCGGCAAAATCGAAATCGGTGACCGGCTCTTCACTCAATGTGGTGTGATACTCGATGCGCAGAGCGGTAAGATCGAGATCGGAAACGATGTCTCGCTCAACGATTACTCGATCGTGCTGGGACATGGCGGTGTCCGCATCGGCGACGGTACCAGGATCGCGGCACATGCCGTCATCGTCTCGTTCGAGCACAGTTACGAGGACGCCACGGTCCTTATCAAAGATCAGCCGATCAAAAAGGGCAGGGTAGAAATCGGCAGGGATGTCTGGATCGGCGCGGGCGCAAAGGTGCTTGCCGGGAGCAACATCGCCGACGGCTGCGTCATCGGCGCAAACAGCGTCATCAAGGGGACGACGGAGCCGTTTGGCGTCTATGTGGGCTCGCCCGCGCGCTTGGTTAAAAGGCGCGCCTTGCCCGAGACGAGAGGGCCCGAGACGAGGGGGCCCGACACGACAGGGAGAGAACAATGATCGACAGAGATGGGGATGCCCGCTTCAAGACGACCAACCCCGCTGCCGCTGCCGCGGAGGAGTGGAAATCCCTACTGGCGGATTATAGCGATGTCGTTCTGGTCGCGAACAGCGATGAAGTGAACATCGAAGACCTCAAGGCGCGCTTTCCCGACACGACGCTTTTCATCTTCTTCAACAAGGTCTTCAAGGTTCTGAGCGAACCTTTCACCCGCCATTCCATGCTCTTCTCCAGAAGCGGAACCCTAGGCGCCAATCTCGTGAAGAGCGGCAAGGTCGATAAGGTTCTGCCCTATTTCGACACGCGCACCTTCCACGGTGTCGTGAACATCAAGGCCGGACCCGACGAGCAGCTCAGTCCGGCATCAGACTTCGGCGACGTTCAGGTCAGGCATCTCGATCTGACTGACGTCTTCACCCCGTTCTATCCTCGCGCCAGCGTGCCGACGACGGGGTTTGCGCTCTGCTTCTGGCTGACAACGCTCAATCTTGGCACCAGGATCACGCTGGCCGGCTTCTCGTCGAAGCGAAGTGAGCGCTACAAGGTTCTCGATGTTCACGACTGGACATTCGAGCAGGTGCTGCTGCGGCTGATGTTCCGCAAGGGCAAGATCAACATTGTCGGGCGTGAGGCGTCCAACCCCTATGCGGATCTCTCCGCGCACTTTCCCGAATTCACACCCGCCGATATCGAGCTCACCGCCAATGAGATCATCGATGAACGGCTCGGCAACCTGAGTTCGATCGTCGATCGCCTGATGGACGTCACGCGCTTCCTTCGCTTCCTGGATCGGACCTGGAAGAGCTTGAAACCAAAGTCGCGCAAGCAGCGCCGGTGGGAATCGATGGAGTCGAAAGGCGACGACAAGGGCTGATCCGCCAAGACCTGTGTCGGCAGTGCCCGCAATGGCGCATTATGTCCCGATCCTTGCAAACACGATCCATCCGTACAATCCTCCGCCGGCAATCGCTTTATGCTGCTTGGCGGCGGTCGACGAGCCACCGCCTGAATGGAAGCCGCGGCATCCCGGAAACAAGGATGTCCATCGCGACGGAGACGGATGATGATTGCCACGCCCATCGACCCGACAGATCCATGGCTGCGCCAGGCGCAGACATTTCCGGTGCTTTCCGTTGAGATGATCGAGCGCGCCAAAGGCTATGGTCGCGAAGAGGTGATAACCGACGACAACTTCGTCTTCGAACGCGGCCAGCGCGGGATCGATTTCTTCCTGGTCCTGGAAGGAGAGATCGAGCTGTTCATCGACGATGTCAGGCGCGGTCGCCGCCTGGTCTTCACCTATCATCCCGGCCAGTTCTCCGGCGAACAGAATATCTTCACAAAACGACCCATGCTCCTGTCGGGGCTGGCAAAATCCGGTTCGCGCCTGCTGCGGATTACCAATCGCGATTTCCATGCCTTCATCACCGGCGAGCCCGATATCGGCGAGACGATCATCCGCGCCTATATCCTGCGCCGCGCCGGTTTCGTGCGCCATTCCGAAGGTGGCGTCCTGTTGATAGGGGACCGGCATCATGCCGACGTTCTCCGTATCCAGCGCTTTCTGACGCGCAACCTCTATCCGGTTGCCGTCGTCGATCCCGCGACCGAGCCGACGGCTCTGCCGCTGATGCAGAGCCTGGCGTTGACAGCGGATGCGCTCCCCGTCGTGGTGACGCCTGACCGGAAAGTCTGGTCGCGCCCGTCCAACGCTACACTCGCCGATCTGCTTGGGATCAACGAACCGCCGGAGACAGACACGGTCTACGACGTCGCCGTGGTCGGCGCCGGTCCGGCGGGCCTCGCCGCATCGGTCTATGGCGCATCCGAGGGCCTCAGCACCATCGTGCTTGAAACGCTCGCCCCGGGCGGGCAGGCCGGAACCTCTTCCAAGATCGAGAACTATCTCGGCTTCCCCACGGGTATCTCCGGCCAGGCGCTCGCCGGCCGGGCCCATATACAGGCGCAGAAGTTCGGCGCCAGGATTTCGGTCTCGCACGAGGTCATGAAGCTCGATTGCTCCTCGCACCCCTATCGCCTCTTTCTCGATGACGAGACTTCGCTGCGCGCGCGCTCGATCGTGATCGCGACAGGCGCGCGCTATCGCAAGCTTGATGTGCTGAATTACGACAAGTTCGAGGGGCAGGGCATCCACTACGCGGCGACGGCCATGGAGGCGCAGGTTTGTGCGGATGAAACCATCGTCGTGATCGGCGGCGGCAACTCCGCGGGCCAGGCAGCCGTCTTCCTGTCGCGAACGGTCAAGCACGTGCACATGCTGATGCGCAGCGGTATCGCCTCGACAATGTCCGACTATCTGGTTCAGCGCATCGAACGGTCGCCGCGCATCAGCCTCTACCAGCAGGCCGAGATCACCGCGCTCCATGGCGACAAGACGTTGAACGGCGTGACCTGGATTGATCACCGCACCGGTGAGAGCCATGAACTTGATGTTACCAGCATCTTCGTGATGATCGGCGCGTCCCCGAACACCGGCTGGCTCGACGGCTGCCTCGATCTTGACCAGCACGGCTTCGTCAAAACCGGCATGGCCACTGTGGGCGACACCCCGCCTTCGCCCTATGCGACCTCGAAGGACGGCATCTTCGCGGTCGGAGACGTGCGCGCCGGTTCGGTCAAGCGCGTTGCATCGGCTGTCGGCGAAGGGTCGGTGGTGATCGCCGCGATCCACCAGTTCCTTGAGCGCCAGCGTCATATCGAGCATGAGGAGCCGGAACGCACCGCCACGGCTGCGCGATAAGCGTAGCGAGGCCGGCTCAAGCGCCGGCTCGCTGATCGCTCAGTCGATGTTCTTTTCCAGCTGCTCCGCTGCGATATCGGGCGGCGTCCAGCCGCGTTCGGCCTTTTCGCCCAGCGCGCTGCGGTCCCCCATCATCGCCTGCTCGAGCAAGTCGGCGATTTCCTTGGCCTTGGCGATATATTCCTTGTTGTCGAACACCTCGACCTCTTCCCGCCACAGAGGCGCGAGTTGACGAAGGCCTCGGACATCCTGGCGGACGAACACGGCCTTGCTCTTTTCGACATCATAAGGATGCATGCCGAGCCCCTTCAGCGCGTAGCCGGCGGCGCGCACGGAGCTGTCGAAGACCTCGCGGACGATATCGTGCGCGCCGGCCTCATAGAGCCGGTAGACGGTGGTGCGGTCGAAGGCCCGGGCGATGATGTGGATATGCGGGTTCTCCCGGCGCGCATGCTTGACGATCTCGATCGCCCGTTCCGGATCGTCGATCGCGACGACAAGGACCTTGGCCTCGTGAAGCCCGGCCGAATGCAAGAGGTCCGGCCGGCTGGCGTCGCCGAAGAACGAGCGCACGCCGAACTTGCGCAGGCCGTCGATGACATCAGCCTGGTGGTCGAGCACGATGGTCTTGTAGCCATTGGCGAGAAGCATGCGGTTGACGATCTGCCCGAAGCGGCCGAGGCCGGCGATGATGACGGAGCCCGGCTCGGGAATTTCGTCGGCCTCGTCCTCCTGCCGGCGATCGAAGCGCGGCACGATCAGCCTGTCGAAGATGATGAAGAGGGCGGGCGTGAACAGCATGGAGACCGCGACGACCAGCAACAGGATCGCTGCCAGATCTGGTGGCAGCACCGCGCTTTGGACGGTGAACGAGATCAGAACGAAGCCGAATTCGCCCGCCTGCGCCAGCCCCAGCGCGAAAAGCCAGCGGTCGGTGCCGCGCAGCTTGAACACGAAGGCGAGAGCCAGCAGCACGATGGCCTTCAGCACCATCACGCCAAGCGTTATCCCGAGCACCGACCAGATCTGCGCATAGAGCAGCGAGAAATCGATGCTGGCGCCGACGGTGATGAAGAACAGACCGAGCAGCAGTCCCTTGAACGGCTCGATATCGCTTTCGAGCTCATGGCGGAATTCGCTGTTGGCGAGCACCACGCCGGCCAGAAACGTGCCGAGCGCCGGCGACAGGCCGACCACGGTCATCAGCAGCGCGATGCCGATAATCAGCAGCAGGGCGGCGGCGGTGAAGATCTCGCGCAGCTTGGAGCGGGCGATGAGCCGGAAGATCGGCCGCGACAGATAGTGGCCGGCAGCAATGACGAAGGCGACGGCAACAATCGTCACCAGCGTCACCTGCCAGCCCGGCAGCCCCTCGACGAGGCTGAACGAGTGGTGGCCGCCACTCTCCGCATTGCTGCCGAGGGGATGACGCACAAGCTCCGGCAGCGCTAGCAGCGGGATGAAGGCCAGCATGGGAATGACGGCGATATCCTGGAACAGCAGCACCGAGAAGCTCGCCTGTCCGCCGGACGAGCGCAGCAGCCCTTTTTCGCCCAACGTCTGCAAGACGATCGCGGTCGAAGAGAGCGAAAAGATGAAGCCGATCGTCAGCGCGACGCTCCAGACCTGGCCGAGCAGCATGGCGCAGCCCATGACAACAAGCGAGGTGACGATCACCTGCAGCCCGCCAAGCCCGAGGAGCTTGGCGCGCATCTCCCAAAGCGCGCGCGGCTGTAGCTCCAAGCCGACGAGAAACAGCATCATCACCACGCCGAACTCGGCGAAATGCTGCAGATCCTGCGTCTCGTTACCAACAAGATGGAGCGCCGGGCCGATGACGATGCCGGCGATGAGATAGCCGAGCACGGAGCCGAGCCCCAGCCGCTTGGCGATGAGTACGGAGACAACGGCTGCCAGCAGATAGATGAAGGCCTGGAAGATGAAGCTATTCATGGGGCGTGCTCTCACGAAGCGGAAGCGTCTCGGCGCTCAGCAGTTCCATGCCGGCGGCGGCGTCGATGTCGAAGGTTTCATCGCGCAGAGCCTCCAGCAGCCTGCGGTAGCCCTCCAGATGCGGCTCGGCCCGGCCGTCGCCACGTGCATCGTGCGCGGCAAACAGCGCGTACGGCGCGACAAAGCGCATCCGGCACAGATTTGCCGTCTGCTCCAGCGGCGAAAGCAGCGCCCGCAGGCGGAAATGGTTGCTGCCCTGTTCGGTATAGGCATGATCCGGGCCGCCGGCGGTGATGACAGGCAGGAAGATCTTGCCCGCCAGCTTGTCGCCCGTGTGGCCATAGGCGAAGCCATACTCCAGCACCAGGTCCTGCCACTCCTTCAGAATGGATGGCGTCGAATACCAGTAGATCGGAAACTGGAAGATGATGACGTCGTGCTTCAGCAGTCGCGCCTGTTCGACGTCGATGTCGATATCGAGCTTGGGATACTCGGCGTAGAGATCGACGAAGGTCACACCTTCGATGCCGCCGGCGATCTTGGCCATCAGGATATTGACGCGCGAATGGCGCTGTCCGGGGTGGGCGAAAAGCACGAGCACCTTGGCCATGTATGGGTTCCCATCTGAATTCAAAATGCGTGAGATCCAGGGCCGGATCGGTCTGACGTGCGCGGGATCCGCACGGCCTTGGCAAGACCTAATAGAAGTGCGGGATCGGCCCTACCTGTTCGGTTTGATCAGGCAAGTCAACCATGATTTCATCCACATAGCACCATCCCCATCCCTCCGGCGGATCATAACCCTCCATGACGGGATGACCGGTTTCATGGAAATGACCGGTGGCGTGCCGGCCGATCGACTGGTCACAGCAGCCGACATGGCCGCATTCCCGGCACAGTCGCAGATGCACCCAGGCCTGGCCGATCGCCAGACACTCTTCACAACCGCGCGTCCTTGGGTGGACGTCGCGGACCAGGCGAACATGCTTGCAAGTATGCGACATGGTTCTTCCTCTCGTTTGCTGAATTTATGCGGGCGACTTCGGCTATTGGCAATCGCTTCCTGCGAGTCCGCGATCAGGGGCTTCCCGCGCATGGCATGGGGGATTCGCAGCTTACTCAAGAGACTTATGCAGTCGTTCAGCGTGCGGGCAACTATACCCAGGTATGCCCCCACAAGACCCAGGTCTATGCAAACTTGATCATAGTAGGATTCCGTCGGCGCGGTCCCCTCACCAGAATGAACCCGGAAAATCACACTTCAACGGTTTCAGGACGGAGATTGACGATGCAGGCGACCGCGATGATTGCGATTGAACACCACGAGCCGAACATCAGCGCCCTCGGCGTCATTCAGCAGGCCTCCTCCGAAGTATCGCTGCTCCTCGCCCGCGCCATCCATTGCGTCGATCAGGACGAGGCGATCGCCATCGATCTCGTCAAACGCGCCTCGATGTTGCTGAAGCCAACCCCAGCCGTCTCGGCCAATGCGGTACCGCGCGAAAGGGCGGCATCGGGCGGGTTGGCGCCGTGGCAGGTGGCGCGGGTCAAGCGGTACGTCGAAGATAACATGTCGCGGACCGTTGCGATCGACGAGCTGGCGGAACAGGCTCGGCTCAGCACCAGCTATTTCTCGGCGGCCTTCAAGACGAGCTTCGGTCTGTCGCCGCACAGCTATGTTATCGCCCAACGCGTCGAGCGCGCCAAGCAGCTGATGCTTTCCACCAATGCGCCCCTATGCGAGATCGCGCTCGATTGCGGCCTTGCCGATCAGGCGCACCTCTCGCGGATTTTCCGCCGCGCAACCGGCACGACCCCCAGCGCCTGGCGCCGCTTCCGCCTTCGCCCCGCCTCCAAGCGCGGAGCTGTGGAATACGAAGTCGCACTGACTGTCTGACCGCGGCTTCTAACGCACGAGGCGGCAAGCAATGAAACACAAGGCACCCGCGCCACAGATACCAGGGACTCCGATCGCTGGGTCAGCCAGCCGGTTCGGCAAGCGCCGATCGGATTGCGGAGATGAAAACCCGTACCTTTGGCAGGATCAGCCGGGTCGTCGGGTAAACTGCCCAGATCGCGTTGGTTTCGGGTACAGCGTCCTCGAGCGTGATGCGAACCAGGCGGCCGGCGCGGATGTCGTCTTCGACATTCCAGTCGGACAGCAGCGTAATGCCGCCGCCGGCAAGGCAGGCGGCGTGGCAACCGGCGATGCTGCTCGACGAGAAGCGTGCATTCAACCGCACATGCGCTTCCTCATCACCTTGCGTGCCCCCGCGCATGAATGTCCAGTGCGTGACGCCGGTCATCGGAAGGCAGTCGTGCTCAAGCAGATCATGCGTATTCACCGGCACCCCACGCCTGCGGATGTAAGCGGGTGCGGCGACCAGCGACCGGGTGTTGTCGGCGAGCTTCTGGGCGATCAGGCTGCTGTCCTTCAGCCGCGCGATCCGGAGCGCGAGATCGGTGCCGGAGGCAACGAGGTCAGGCAAGCCGTCATTCATGTCGACGGAAATCCTGAGATCCGGATTGTCGTCCAGCAACTTCGGCACCATCGGCATGACGATCTTCAGGCCGAAGGCAATGGGCACCGAGACGCGCAGCAACCCCGCCGCGCCCTTACCATCCGTTCGCAGGCGGGCTCTGGCCTCATCCTCGTTTTCCACCAGCGCCTGGGCAAACGGCAGCAAGGTCTCGCCCTCCGGCGTCAGCGAAAGGGACCGCGTGGTCCGATGCATCAGCCGTACGTCCAGCGCTGCCTCAAGTGAGGCGAGACGACGGGTCGCCACCATCGGCGCGATCCCAAGGCGCCGCGCTGCTTCCGAGAGACTGCCCGCGGCTGACGCAACGACGAAAACCCTGACGTCCTCGGTATTCATTATATCGACTTTCGATATTCAGGCTGAACATTTTCGATCAGTACCGCGAGATGCGAGAAAATAATAGATAGATCCCATCTTCTGAAGCCAGAAAGGCAAACAGCATGACCACCGTCACCACAATCGAAAGGCCGGGGGCAGCCACATCGGCCGGCATAGGCCAGATCGGCCTTCTCGCCATGGCCGCCGCCAGCGGCATCGCCGTCGCCAATATCTACTACAACCAGCCGATGCTCGGGATCATCGAAGCCGATTTTCCCGGCCAGTCCGCCACCGGGCTGATCCCGACCGCCACCCAACTTGGCTACGCGCTCGGCCTGTTCCTGTTGCTGCCGCTTGGCGATCTCGTGCATCGCCGGCGTCTGATCATCGGCCAATTCCTGATACTCGCCGTCGCGCTGGCGCTTGCGGCGATCGCGCCCACGGCCTGGACACTGGTTGCGGCATCTCTCGTCGTCGGCGCGAGCTCAACCGTCGCCCAGCAGATCGTGCCCTTCGCGGCCTCGCTGGCATCGCCTGAAAAGCGCGGTGCCACGATCGGCACTGTAATGGCGGGCGTGCTCTCGGGCATCCTGTTCAGCCGCACCCTGTCTGGCTTTGTTGGAGAGCATGCCGGCTGGCGCGCGATGTTCTGGATCGGCGTTCCGATGGCGCTGGTGGCCGCAACCATGATGTTTGCCGCCTTGCCGAACCATCGCCCGACTTCGCGCATGCGCTATCACACCGCGATCCGTTCGCTCGCCCACTTGTGGAAGCAGCATCCGGCGCTGCGCACGGCGACCTTCGTGCAGGCAGCTCTCTTCGCATCGTTCACCAGCTTCTGGACGATCCTGGCACTCTATCTGCAAGGTCCACGTTTCGGTCTAGGTGCTGATGTCGCGGGTCTGTTCGGTATAGTGGGCGCGGTCGGCGTCTTCGCGGCGCCGGTGGCCGGGCGCATCGCGGACAAACGCGGCCCGCATTTCGTGGTGTGGCTCGGGGCTCTCCTGACGCTTGTCGCCTGGATCGTCTTCGGTGTGTGGTGGTCGATCGCCGCGCTGATCATCGGCGTCATCGTCCTTGATTTCGGCATCCAGAGCGCGCTGGTCTCGAACCAGCACATCATCTACGCGCTGGACCCCGAGGCCCGCAGCCGGCTGAACACCATCTTCATGACCGGCATGTTTCTCGGCGGTGCCGCCGGATCAGCGCTTGCGACCCTTGCCTGGGGCTATGGCGCATGGCCTGCCGTGACCGTTCTCGGCGGTCTGCTCGCCATCGTGTCGCTCGGCGTCCGGCTGCTCGACCACAGGGCACAGCCGAAGGCGGCGGCCAAACATCTCTAGGCGAGACATCAACGCGTAAAGAGAAAGCGCCAGCCGTGTTTTCGGCTGGCGCTTTCGATTCAATTAAACGTGAAAATCAGCCTTCGATCTGAAGGTTGGCATCTCGCGCGGCTGCGATCAGTGCTTGCCTCGCGTGCCCGCCGCCACGCTTTCCTTCCAGCACGGCGGCGCACGCCTTCAGCGCGCGAACAAAGGATTCACCGGTCAAAACCGGCCATTTGTCGGCCAGCAGCCAAGCCGCGTCGCGCGTGCTTTTCACCACGTATTTCACGGAGCCAATCGCGATTGTGAGTGGTCTCTTCCAGAGCTTTTCATCAGTCATGCATCACCTCATCGGCGGCCTAAACGCGGGCCAGAGGATTTGGTTCCGCCGATAATTTCAGATGAGGTGATGCTCATATAGCGACCGGTCGACGACCATCGTGTCGCGCAAAAATCACCGGGCGACGCATTGGGGGCGTTTCATGGCGTTTTTGTTCATCGCACCCGGCATCTTTTTAGGTGAAGATCGGCCTTTCTCTTGTTTGGTGGTGCAAATCGATGGCTTCGCAGGATCCCCTACTTCAACCATTCCAATTGAAACACCTCACCCTGAAGAACCGGCTGATGTCGACCGCGCACGAGCCGGCCTATTCCGAAGACGGCATGCCGACCGATCGCTACCGGCTCTATCATCTCGAAAAGGCCAAGGGCGGCATCGCGCTGACCATGACGGCCGGCTCGGCGGTCGTCTCTCCGGATTCCCCGCCGGCCTTCGGCAACCTGCACGCCTATCGCGACGAGATCGTGCCATGGCTGAAGCGGCTGGCCGATGACTGTCACGAGCACGGCACGGCCGTGATGATCCAGCTCACCCACCTCGGCCGCCGCACCGGCTGGAACAAGGGCGACTGGCTGCCGGTACTGGCGCCAAGTCCCATCCGCGAACCCGCCCACCGCGCTTTCCCCAAGGAGGCGGAGGAGTGGGATATCGAGCGGATCGTCGAAGATTATGTCTCGGCCGCGCAACGCATGCAGGCCGCCGGCCTCGATGGCATCGAATTCGAGGCCTACGGCCACCTGATGGACGGCTTCTGGTCGCCCGCCACCAACATCCGCGAGGACGAATTCGGTGGCGGGCTCGAAAACCGCATGCGTTTTTCGACGATGGTCACAGAGGCTGTGCGCAAGGCGGTCGGTCCCGATTTCATCGTCGGCATCCGTCTTGTCGCAGACGAGCAGTGGGACAAGGGACTGACGCGCGAGGAGGGCGTGGAGATTGCAAGACGGCTCGTGGCCGGCGGGTCGATCGATTTTCTGAATGTCATCCGCGGTCATATCGATAGCGACGCGGCGCTCAACAACGTCATCCCCATCCAGGGCATGCCGTCTGCGCCGCATCTGGATTTCGCCGGCGATATCAGGGCCGCCACGAAATTTCCGGTGTTCCACGCCGCCCGCATCTCAGACGTCGCGACCGCGCGGCACGCGATCGCCGAGGGCAAGCTGGACATGGTCGGCATGACGCGGCCTCATATCGCCGATCCGCATATCGTCAGAAAGATCGAAGCCGGCGAAGAGGCGAGCATCCGCCCCTGTGTCGGCGCGACCTATTGTCTTGATCGCATCTATGAGGGCGGCGAGGCGCTCTGTATTCACAATGCGGTCACGGGCCGCGAAACGGAACTGTCGCACGAGATCGCGCCGGCTGAGTCGCCGCGGCGGGCGGTGGTCGTCGGCGCCGGGCCGGCCGGGCTTGAGGCCGCGCGTGTGCTGGCCGAGCGCGGGCACACGGTCGACATTCTGGAGGCGAGCGGCGAGGCGGGCGGCCAGATCAATCTGCTGGTCCGCAATCCAAGGCGGCGTGAGATGGTAGGGATCATCGACTGGCGCCTGGAAGAACTTGAACGGCTTGGTGTCACGATCCACTACAATGTCTTTGCCGGCGGTGACGATGTCCTGGCCTTCGAGCCGGACCTGGTGGTGGTGGCGACCGGCGGCATCGCGCAGTCCCCGGCGCTCGATGCCGGCGATGAGCTGGTCACATCGTCATGGGATATCCTGGCCGGCTCGACGAAGCCGGGCGAGACCGTGCTTCTCTTCGACGACAACGGCGCCCATCCCGGCATGTCGGCGGCCGAAGTGATTGCCGGTGCAGGCGCCGAGCTGGAACTGGTGTCGCCCGAGCGCTTCTTTGCGCCGGAGATCGGCGGCATGAACCATGTGCCCTATGCGAAGGTTTTCGCCGAGAAGAACGTCAAGCTCACCATCAACACACGCCTGAAATCCGTGCGCCGCGATGGCAACCAGCTGGTGGCTGTCCTCGGCTCAGACTACGCCGAAGCGACAGCGTGGGAGCGCCGGGTGTCGCAGGTGGTCGTCGAGCACGGCACCATGGCCAATGCCGATCTCTATTTCGAGCTGAAGCCGCTGTCGCGCAATCTGGGGGCGGTCGACTACGGCGCCTTGATCGCGAGACGAGCGCCCTTGCGCCAGCGCAATCCGGACGGCCGCTTCGATCTCATTCGAATCGGGGACGCGGTGGCGAGCCGCAATATCCACGCCGCGATCTACGAAGCCTTCCGCTTCGCGTCACTTCTTTGAGATCAGCTGCGACAAGGATGATCTTATTGCGACTGCCGTTACATGAGAACATTGAAAGAAAGCTCCAATGCGCCATTTTTTGACGCAATCGGAATGGCGCATGCCGGGCCAATGACGGCTCAATGGGGAGGCTGGCGGACGCGGTGCTGCCGGCGCCCGGGTTCACGTTGCACCGCGACCAGAGGGAACAAGAAAATGAAAATGCTTTTGGCTTCCACCGTCCTCGCCGCCGGCCTGCTTGGCCTTGGCGGTGCTGCATCCGCCGCCGAATGTGGTGATGTCACCATCGCCAACATGAACTGGCAGTCCGCTGAAGTGGCGGCAAACATCGACAAGCTGATCCTTGAGGCAGGCTATGGCTGCAAGGCCGAACTGGTTGTCGGCGATACCGTCCCGACGCTCACCTCCATGGCAGAAAAGGGCCAGCCCGATATCGCGCCCGAGGCCTGGGTCAGCCTGCAGCCCGAGATCGTCAACCGCGGCCTGACCGACGGCAAGTTCATCAAGGCCGCGAAGATTCTCTCCGATGGCGCCATCCAAGGCTGGTGGATCCCCAAGTATTTCGCCGACGCGCATCCTGACGTGAAGACGATCCCCGACCTGATGAAGCATCCGGAGCTTTTCCCGGCGCCTGAAGACAAGAGCAAGGGCGCCGTCTTCAACGGCCCGCAGGGCTGGGGCGGCACTGTCGTGACCGCGCAGCTCTTCAAGGCTTATGGCGGCGAGAAGGCCGGCTTCACGCTCGTCGACACCGGCTCTGCCGCCGGCCTCGATGGCTCGATCGCCAAGGCCTACGAAGCCAAGCAGCCATGGGTCGGCTACTACTGGGCGCCGACGGCACTCCTCGGCAAGTACGAGATGGTGAAGCTCGGCTATGGCGCCGAATATGACGCCGCCGAATGGAAGCGTTGCACCTCGGTTGCCGATTGCGCCGATCCGAAGGAAAACGCATGGCCGGCCGACAATGTCGAGACGCTGGTCACCAAGACATTCGCCGATCGCGCCGGCCCCGATGTCGTCGGCTACCTCAACAAGCGCGCCTGGACCAACGACACCGTCAACAAGCTGATCGCCTGGATGTCTGACAACCAGGCCAGCGGCGAAGAAGGCGCGAAATACTTCCTGAAGAACAACGAAGCGATGTGGAGCACCTGGGTTTCGCCCGAGGTTGCCGCCAAGATCAAGGCTTCGCTCTAAGCGCCGCATCGACAGCGGGCGGCCCGGTTACGGGATGGCCGCCCGCCTACGCACCGGCGAGACGGCCAACAATAATCAAAGCCGCCGCCGATTTTGTCATGGGGAACCGACATGGATTGGCTCTGGAAATTTCCGTCGATGGACGAGGATATGCTGCGCGCCTTGAAAAAGAGCGTGGATGAAGGCTTTCGCGCCTTCACCCGCGGCTATGGCAGCGGCATCGAAAATCTGTTCAGCCCGCTGCAAAGCTTTCTGATCTGGGCTGAACGCCTGATGACGGGCATGCCATGGCCGCTGGTGATCGCGCTCATCGGCGCAATCGCGTGGCTGGCGACACGCAGCTGGCGGATCGTCGTCGGCTGTATCGTCACACTACTGCTCATCGGCTATTTCGACATGTGGGAAGACACGATGAAGACGGTCTCGATGATCTTCGTCTGCACCGTGCTTTCGATCGCGATCGGCATTCCGATCGGCATTGCCATGTCGCGTTCGGACCGGCTGCAGAAGATCGTCAACCCGATCCTCGACGTCATGCAGACGATGCCGAGCTTCGTCTATCTCATTCCCGTCGTTATGCTGCTCGGTATCGGCCGCGTGCCCGGCGTCATCGCCGTCGTCATCTATGCCTTGCCGCCGATGATCAGGCTCACCAATCTGGGCATTCGCATGGTCGACCGCGATGTGCTCGAAGCAGCCGACGCCTTCGGCTCGTCGAGCTGGCAGAAGCTCCGCAATGTCCAGCTGCCGCTAGCGCTGCCGACGATCATGGCCGGCATCAACCAGACGATCATGATGGCGCTCGCCATGGTGGTCATCGCCTCGATGATCGGCGTGCAGGGTCTCGGCCAGCCGGTATTGAAAGCCATTGCCAACCAGTATTTCACCCTCGGCGTCTTCAATGGCCTCGCCATCGTCGGCATCGCCATCATCTTCGACCGCATCAGCCAGGCTTACGGTCTGCGTCTGCAGAAGCACCGGGAGGTCGTCCATGGCTAGCCAGTCGATCGATATTCGCAGCCTTTACAAGATCTTCGGCCCACGCGCTCGCGATTTCGTCGAGCCCGTGATGCGCGGGATGTCGAAAACCGAGCTCAACCGGGAGCACGGCCATGTCCTCGGTCTGAAGGACATCAACATCACCATCCCCGGCGGCGGCATCACCGTCATCATGGGGCTGTCGGGCTCCGGCAAATCAACGCTGATCCGCCACATCAACCGCCTGATCGACCCGACCTCGGGAGAGGTTCGCTATGGCGATGTGGATGTCTGTCGCATGGACAAGGAGCAGCTGCGCCAGTTCCGCCAGAAGAAGACCGCCATGGTCTTCCAGAAGTTCGGCCTGCTGCCGCATCGAAACGTGTTGCAGAACGCCGTCTACGGCCTTGAAATCCAAGGCGTGGGGAAGGGCGAGCGCGAGGAGCGCGCGCAGCATTGGATCAAGCGCGTCGGTCTTGACGGCTTCTCCAACCACTACCCCAATCAGCTCTCCGGCGGCATGCAGCAGCGTGTCGGTCTTGCCCGCGCGCTGACCAACGATGCCGAAATCCTGCTGATGGACGAGGCCTATTCGGCGCTCGATCCGCTGATCCGCGTCGATATGCAGACGGTGCTGCTCGACCTGCAGAAGGAGCTGAAGAAGACCGTGGTCTTCATCACCCACGACCTCGACGAGGCATTGCGGCTTGGCGACCGCATCGCCATCCTGAGAGACGGCGAGGTGATCCAGCAGGGTACCTCGGCCGATATCGTGCTCAGGCCCGCCGACGAGTACATCACGGCCTTCGTCAAGGAAGTGAACCGGGCAAGGGTTATCCATGTCGATGCGGTCATGGCGCCACCGCCAGTGTCGGCGAAGTCCGGCGTTCGTATACCCACCGGCACGACCGTCGAGGAAGCGCTGCGGCAGCTATCGGCCGCCAACGCGTCCTCGGCCGCTGTCGTGAATGGAGACGGTCAGGAGATCGGCAGCGTCAGCATGGGTGAGCTGATACGCTGCCTCGTCGGTCAGGAGCCGGGAACATCGCAAGCGGCGTCGTCTGCGGCCGTTGCCGAAGCCATGTCGGCGATCCCGTGATCGGCGGGCAAATAGCGTTGCATTGAGCGTGAAGCATGCGCGGTCGGACAAAGTCTCGGCCGCGCATTTTTGTTTCGGAGCAAGCGCTTAAGCCTTCGGCATCCAGTTCTGGTCGAAGTCTGCGAAGGAGGCGGCGGGAAGCGGGCCGGCGGTCATCAGCGTGAAGTCGAAAGCGGAGCGCAGATCGGAGCCCAGCACGTATTGCCGATGCACGCGCAGGAAATCGCGGCGGATCTTACGATAGTGTTCGCCTGTCAGCATATGGCGCATGCGGATCGTGGCGATCGAGGCCTGCGGCGCGTCTGCATGTCCGCAGAGCGCCACGACGCGCGACTTGTAGAAATGGATCACGTCGGTCAGACAGTGGATCTCCAGCCAGAAGATCTGGCGTGAGTGCGCAATGGCGCCAACTCGTGCCCGCAGGCTCTTTGCCCGTCGTAGCAGGGCACACTGCAGAATAGCGCCGCCGAGTGTCACGAAAACCACCTGCTTATTGGCAAAAAGCGCGGGCTCTTCCTCGACCAGCATGCCGATGACATGGCTGGCGACGCTCGATCCCATGCTGTGCGAGGTGATCAGATACTCATCGGCATCTTCGCGCAATGCATCGCGCACCCGCGCCTTGCAGCGGTCGAGCCACTGCACGATGGCGGGATCGTCGAGCTTCGCCAGCGCCACGGCGAGATCCCAGTCCGCGAAGAGATGCAGCGTGTGGAACCTTGCGGCGAAGGGCAGGAAGACGAAGCGGAAGAACATCACCCCAAGCAGCACGGTCCAGAGGAAGTTCCAGCGCTGAAGGCCGAGAATATGAGGAGCAGCCGCGATCGTGGCGCTGACGAGAAGTGCCAGCAGAACCAGTGCGAACGGGAACACGAAGAACAGGCCGAACCGCCAGGCATGCCGGAAATAGCCGACAAAACCGCCCTGGAGGATGACGCTGGCGGCGCTGGCATAGCCGGAGGCGAGGCGCTTTAGAAGGCTCTTGTCGCTGTACTTGCGGACGAGCTCGTTGTGGTCGAAGACGAAAACGCGGCTCGACGTTCTCTCCCCTTGAGAGCGACAGTTGACGTCGAAGGAACCGCCATCCCTGAAGGCGCCGACATCGAGGTCGAGGTTCCAGGCTTTGGCGCTCAGCTTGGCGGCCCGTGCATAGCGCGCATGGTGGGCCTTTGAATCAAGCGGCTCGAAACCGGGGAAATGCAAAACGACGCGTTTTTCCACCAGCGGATTGGCCACGGGGTTGATGGCAGCTCTTTGACTCAATGTTTATGACCCTGGCAGAAAATCGGAATGCGACGACCGGCCCTTGTCGATGGGCCATGTCGTTCTTTACGGACGATGGTGGACGGTAGACCACTGACATTCTCGGGGTGCGCACCAGTCCAGTCGCAAAGACTGAAACAGAAAACCCTTAAAAAATGAGTGGTCGTTTCGGAAGCTCATCTATGAGCCGACTATGGAAACAACAAGACCTCTCACCTTTCTTTTCGTCAAAAGCGGCGAGTTGCCGCGCTTGGCTCGACATTTCTTGGGCGTCGGGGGCATATCGGAGACGGCTTTCTTGCTGCGCATGGAAAATTGCGCGATATTTCAACGGACTGGATTGCGCGAATAGGGGGAGGCTGTTGGTGACCTGCGCCAAGAACATGGTTCAAGGATATCGCGGTTGAAGACGGCGCGGCGGCTTTCAGTTTCCGGCTCGCCAAGGGCGCGCGACCCGTCGGACGCACGTCCCGGCATCAGCCCCGTCGATATCGCCGATCACAACTCGCGAACGACGCTCGGGCTTCTGCGCCGCTTCGGTCCGCTCACACGGCAGGAGTTGTCGAGACGCCTCGGGCTCACCGAACCGGCGATCGCGGGGATCGTGCAGCGCCTGGCAAATGCCGGCCTGGTCGCCGGGCGCAAGCGTGCCAGCACGACGCGCTACGCGGCGCTGGAGTTCGCGCTCTGTCCCGACGCTGCCTTTTCGCTCGGAATCTCGATCGTTCCGCATGGAGGCGAGATCGTCGTCATCGACCTTTCCTGTGCGATCCGCGCACGCATCGGCTTCGCTCACATCGACGAGATCGCTGAGGCTCTCGGGAGCATCCAGCATATCGCGTCGGGCAAGCTCGTCGGCTGCGGCGTCGCCATCGCGCCGGGAGCGTCCATCGACCGCACTAGCCTTGAGGAGAGCATCCGAGAGAGGGTAGGGCCGCTCTATGTGCTCGACGACAGCGAAGCCGCGATCGGCGCCGAACGCGCGCTCGGGATCGGCGATCCGGAAGGCGGGCTGGTGACCATCCTGATCGACGAGACTGTTCGCGCGGGGCTTCTCATCGGCGGCCGACCGTTTCGTGGCATTCATGGGCTCGCCGGCCAGATCGGCGACATGCGGTCGGGCGTGGATGGCGCGACGCTGAACGAGGTTGCGACATTGCCCTCGCTTGAGCGTCACATGGCGGCGGGACACGCCTCGGCGGATGCGTGGATCACGGTTGCCGCGCGCCACCTCCACGAAGCGGTTCTGGCGATCTCGGGCTTCATCGCGCCGGGCGCGATCCTCATTGGCGGATCATTGCCCGATGATATTCTGGGTTCTGTCATATCGAGTATGGCGCGGGAGCGGGAAGAGAAAATCCGCGATCTGGTAATCGCCCCGTGGATCCCGGTGGTGCAACCGGCGACCCATGCGAAAGACGGCGTGGTGCTGGGCGCTGCCCTTCGGCCTTTCAACGAGACACTGTTTCCCGCCTGACGACGTCAGCCGGCCGCAAACTCTGGTGTCGCCGCAGGCCATCTCTCCATGTTGTTCGCGAGACCGCCGATCGGATTGCGGAACCGCTGCGCCGGTTCGGCCGATGGCAGGCCGAGACGATGCGCGAGAGGTATGGCCGCCGCGCCGAGTGCTGCCGCATCCTCCGAGCCGGCCGCGCGATGCAGCGACGGCGCCTTGGCGCCGAGGCGGCCGATCTCCTCGTGAACATAAAGCAACAGCTCGTCGATGATGCGGACAGGAAAACGCCCGCCGATGAGAACACCCTCGGGATCGACAATCATGCCGATATGAACGATCGCCTGGGCGATCTTGACGCTGACCTTGCGCAGCCATGCGCTGACAAGCGCACGTCCGTTCGCATCGAGCGTCAAGAGGTCGGCCGGCGTGGACGCCTCGACCCCATTCCGCTTCAGGTAGTCGAGCAGGATGAAGAGTGAAAACATCTCGCCAAGCGGCTGCGTGCTGCCGGCGAATGGGCCGTCGTCGAACAGCACCGGCAGCCAGCCGATTTCGCCGCCGATCCCGCTGGCGCCCTTGTGGCGGATGCCGTCGATGACAAGACTGCCGCCCAGGCAGGCGTTCGCCAGTATGTAGAAGAAGCTGCCGATCTCGGTACCAAGCCCGTATTCGATCTCCCCCAGAGCCGCCGCGTTGGCGTCGTTGTCGATGAACACGGGGTGGTCGGAGATCGCCTCGAGCGCGCCGCGCACATCATAGCCGCTCCAGCGCCGGTATTCCGGCGGAAAGCCGACAACGGGCACTTCGCCGAGCCAATCCGGAATGGCAAGGCCGATCCCGGCCAGCCGGCTCTCTTCGATGACCTTGCGCCTGCGGAACGAAGAGAGTGCATCGGCCATCAGCGCCACGAAATCATCCGGCAGCAGAAAACGTGCCTCGTGGTGAATGCGCCCGCGCACCGTGCCGACAGCGTCGACGGCAACGATGGTGAGGTGATCACGGTCGATATTGGCGCCAATCGAAAACACGCCTTCCGGATCGATCTCCAGCTCGATCGCCGGCTGCCCGCGTAGCCCGTGCCGGCGCCGCGCCTCCATGACGAGGCCTTCATCGAGCAGCCGATCGACGATCCGTGTCACGGCCTGCTTGGTCAGCCGCGATCGCGCCGCCAGCTCGGTGCGCGAAATCGGCCCGCCGCGATGGATCGCGCTCAAGATCATGGCCCGATTGGCCGCCGCCGCCTGCTCAGGATTAGAACCCGAAACCTGCACCTTCCGTCTTCTCCCCTTAGATGTCTGGTATGTTGAACCGCCACAAGACCTATCGAGTCTAAGTCATTGTGTCGTAAACGGAAAGAGCCCAGCCACCGCGTGACCGGGCTCCAACCATTCGTTGACGTCGACTTAGCGCGAAATACGCCAGCTCTTGACCTGGAACGGCATCAGTCCCTCGACCGCCACATCGCGCATCGGCTCTTCCAGAATGCTCACTGTTCCCTCGTTGCGCCATCCCTGCGGCAGCGTCAGACCGAAGGCGCCACGGCGGCCGGCGGGCTCGTAGACGCGCAGGATCAGGCCATCGCCATCCTCGCACGGCTTGATCGCCGAGAGAGCGGCATCGATACCCTCAGCCTTGATCGGCTGCCACGCCCCGACGGCACGGTCGGACACGGCCATCGCCACCAGCGGCTGGTTGAGGTCGTCGGCCTCCTCGCGCACGCCGCCCTCGTACCACGAGCCTTCGTGCGGCATCAGCGAGTAGGTGAAGCTCTGCAGTCCCTCATCGGCCAGCGGGTCCGGATAGATGGGCGAGCGCAGCAGCGAGAGCCCGAGCACGTTGCCGCGGATGCTGTGCCCATACTTCGCGTCGTTCAGGATCGCGACGCCGAAGCCCGGTTCCGAGAGATCGGCGAAGCGATGCGCCGGCGCCTCGAACATCGCGGCGTCCCAGGAGGTGTTCGAGTGGGTGGGCCGCTCGACAACGCCATAGGCGCATTCACAAGTGGCGCGTGCATTGCGCACGGCAACCGCTGTCAGCGTTCTGAGGAAGGCGCGGCGGTCGTGCCAGTCGAGCTCAGTCTGGATGTCCAGCCGGCGGGCATTGGCGCCGAGCGACAGGATCTGCGTGATGCGCGAGTGGCGCCAGGTGCGCACGATCCTGATCGCGGCGCGGTGTGCCGTGTTTTCGATCAGCTCGATGCTATCAAGCGCGGTGATCTCCTCGCCGCGCGCGGCATAATCCTCCTCGACGTCCCAGGCGTCCCAGTTGCGCGGCTTGTCGGCCGGGTAGACGAACAGTCGGTTGCCGGCGCCTTCGAGCGCCTCGCGGCCGCTCGGCTTGTGCAGGATGCTCGCAATCGAGCCGTCCTTGGCCAGCGTCACCTTCAGTGTTTCGTTCTCGAGATGGCTGCTGCTCGCCGAAAGGCCCGGCTGGGCCTTCAGCGAGGCGATGTCTATGACGGCGATGGCGAGCGGGGCGATGCTGTCGCGTGACGCGACGTGGCTGCCATCGGCGAGCGTCAGCCGTACGGGCCGTTCGTCAAGCGACGGATTGACCACCAGTACGTTGCTGCCGCTTCCAGATGGCAGCTGTTTGGCGATGGCCGCGAGGGCGCTTGCCTGTGCCGCCTGGCCATCGGCGATCACGCCGTCGAGTTCTTCAGCGCTGTCGGCATAGACCTCGGCGATCGAGGAGCCCGGCAGAATGTCGTGGAACTCGTTTTTCAGAACGACGCGCCATTCGTTCTCCAGCGATGCCGGCTTGTCGCCGCCCATGAGGTGCGCCAGTCCGGCAAGGGTTTCCGCGGTTATCAGACTGCGCTCGGCCTTGCGATGCAGGCGCTTGACGACGCTTTGGCTGGTCAGCGTCGCGCGGTGCAGCTCGAGATAGATCTCGCCCTGCCAGGTGGTGAGCTCCTTTTCGGCGGCACTCTTGTGCGCCCCCTCGAAGAAGTCGTGCACCTTGGTCCAGCGCGCGGCAGGGAGCGCCGGGAAGGCGCGCAACTGCTCCTCGCGGGCGATCATCTCCGGCGTCACGCCGCCGCCGCCATCGCCATAGCCGACGGCCAAAAGGGTGGTCTCGTGCTTGTCCTTCTGCTGGAAGTTCCGCCAGGTGGGCACGAAGCAATCCGGCTGCACGAAGCCGTTATAGCCATGCATCGGGTTGTCGAAAGTGTGGGTCAGCACCCGGCTGCCGTCGAGGCCTTCCCACCAGAAGAGGTCTGCCGGGAATTTGTTGGTCTCCGACCAGTTCACCTTGATCGTGAAGAAGCTCTTCATCCCGCCCTGGCGCAGAAGCTGGGGCAGGGCGCCGGAGAAGCCGAAGCAATCCGGCAGCCAGCACACGGTGTGGCGAACGCCGAAGGTTTTTTCGAAGTAGCGCTGGCCGTAGAGGATCTGCCGGCTGAGGCTTTCGCCCGTCGGCATATTGGTGTCGGGCTCGACCCACATGCCGCCGAGCGTTTCCCATTGCCCTTCCTTCACGCGCTCGACGATGCGCTTCAGGAGCTCGGGATCGTCCTCGGCAATCTGGTTGTAGTAGTGCGCCGTCGACTGGTTGAAGCGGAAGTCGGACGACTGTTCCATCAGCGAGAGTGCCGTGTGGAAGGTGCGGCGCATCTTGCGGCGGGTCTCACGGTAGGGCCACAACCAGGCAAGGTCGATATGCGCGTGACCGGTGAGTGCGATCTCGCCCTGCGGCGGGAAGCGTTCGCGCAGCTGCTTCAGCTCCTTGATCAGCGTGTCGTAGGCCGCGACCACGCTGGCACGCTGCCCCTGGTTGAGACCCTCGGGAGCCGTTTCGAGCTCGGGCAGCTGCCAGATCTTCTGCTGGCCGACCGATGGCGACATGCGCGCAATATAGGCGGCCGTCGATGAGGGCCAGTCGAGCCCGCGCATGGCGGCCTCGGCGATATCGATCAGATGCGGAATGACCTCATGTCCTTCAAGCGTATCGACCGCCTCCGAGATCTGGCGCAGCAGCAGCCACAACCGGTCGACCGGCCCGTCCAGCCACAAGAGGTTCGCCCGCTCGAGCCTGGGCGCGCGGACGGGCTCGCCGAACGGCAGGCGCGCGACCGTCTCCGAGGAGATTTTGATCCGGCGCGACGTCAGGCGGAATTCCTGGTGGTAGGGGTCGAGGCCAAGCTGCGTTTCGTCTCCAGCCTCGTCGGTGATGGTGATCAGGCTTTCGCCGCCGAGATTGAGGCTGAGGCGCGCTTCCTCGACCGGCCAATGCTCCGGCACGCGCGCTGAGGCTGCGAAGCTCACCGTGCCGTCCTTGCGCGGCCATGCGGCGCCGATCGCAATCGGCTCGCCGTCGAAGGTCCAATCGCTGATCTGAACGGTTTCACGGGCGCGCCAGTGTTCGAGTTCCGACATGCGGACACGGATGCGGTCGAGGCGTTGGGCAAGCGTAAGCGACATGATCATATCCTGAGGTTTGAAAAGACATCAGCCCTTGACGGCACCGGCCGTCATGGCGCCGAGAATGAGGCGTTGGAGCGAAAGAAATGCGACGATGGCGGGCACGACAGACACGAGGCAGGCGGCCGCCAGCAGCTGGATGGAACTATCGTTCTGGGTGCCGGCATACTGGAAGATGCCGACGCCGATCGGCATCAGCGCCTCCTTGCTAATCAGCAGGAAGGGCACCAGGAATTGCGACCAGCCGGCGATGACGGAAATGATGAAGGCGGAGGCGATCCCCGGTGTCGAGAGCGGCAGAATGATCCGCCAGAAGACGCCGAAATGGCTGCATCCGTCGATCAGCGCCGCCTCGTCGAGGCTGCGCGGGATGCCGTCGATGAAGCCCTTGAGAATCCAAGTGACCATCGGCACGGCAAGCGCGATATAGACCATCGTCGCGCCGAAATGGCTGTCGGTGAGGCCGATCTTGGCCATGTAGCGGTAGAGCGGCACCATGATGACGAGCGGCGAGATCATCTGGAAGGCAAGCAGCACCATCATCCACGGCCCCTTGCCGCGAAAAGGAAAGCGCGAGAAGGCATAGGCCGCCGGCAATGCCACGATCAGGCAGCCGATCGCGCTCGACGCCGACAGGATGAGCGCGTTCCAGAGATAACCCGCGAACTTGTCGGAGGAGAGGATCGCGATAAAATTGTCGAGCGTCGGCGACTTGGGGATCAGCCTGGAGACGCCGAGAAACACCTCCTTGCGGGTGCGCAGCGCCAGCGACAGCAGCCAGACCAGCGGCCAGGCGAAGAAGAGGAAGGTGATCAGCATGAAGAGATAGCTGAAGAGATCGCCGATGCGTTCCTGTCTCGAATTGATCATTGGGGTTCTCCCTTCGGCAGGAAGCGGGCATAGACGAGCGCCAGGCTGAGGCTGATGACAAGCATCAGGATAGACAGCACCGCACCGGCCGCGAGATCGTAATTCCGGAAGACGACGTTGAACGTATAGAGCGAAAGAACCTCGGTCGCCCGGCCCGGGCCGCCGCCGGTCAGCGAGATGATCGCGTCGAAGGTGTTCAGCGTCTGGATGGTGATCAGGATCATGTTGACGAGGATCGCTGCGCGTAGTTGTGGAAGCGTGATGTAGATCATCCGCTGCCAGGGATTGGCACCGTCCATCTCGGCGGCTTCGTAGAGCTCCGGGTCGATCGCCTTGATGGCGGCATACATGACGACCATCGAAAAGGCCGTTCCGCGCCAGACGTTGGAGATGACGACCGACCACATGACCATGTTCGGATCGGACAACCACTGAACGGGCGAGGCCCCGAGCATCCTGAGCAGGCTGTTGAGGCCGCCGAAGGGCGCCTCGTTGAACAGCATCTTCCAGATGATGCCGCCGGCGATGCCCGGAACCACCCAGGCGACAAGCGCCGTGGTGCGCACGATGGTCGAGCCGAACAGGCCACGCTTTTCACTGCGCACGACGACCTGGGCGATGAACAGGCCGAGCACCTGCTGGGCAATGACACTGGACCCGGTGAAGACGAGCGTCACCCAGAGAATCTGCAGCAATTCCGGCTTTGAAAGCGTGTTGGCGATCGTCCGCAGCGTGTACTCTTCGTCGTTGCCGACGATCGATATGTTGGTGAAGGCAAAGCGGAAGACGTCGATCAGCGGATAGAGATAGAAGACCCCGAGAACGAGGATCAGCGGCATCAGCCACGGCGCGGGCGAGGGGTAGAATTTTCCCGCGGCAAGCCTGCTTCCGGTAGGCGCAGTCTCGGCCGCAATGCTGAGATTGGTCATCGATCCGTCCGGTCATGTGTCATTGAGATCAGGCAGTCGGCATCGGTGGCGCGGGTGAGGTTACCCCGCGCCACCGATCATCAGCTCAGCTCCGTTTGAAGGCGCTGAGCGAGGCGGTGAAAGCCTCGTCGACGGCGGCTTCCGTCGCCTGCGTGCCTGTTAGCACCTTCCCCATCATGATCTGGATCTGGTTGGATATTTCGGGGTAGACGGCGGCTCCCGGCCGCGCCTGCCCAACCTTAAGGGCCTCGGCGAAGGTCTTGTTTGCCGGTGTCGAGAAGACCTCGTACTTGTCGTAGAGATCGGCGCGCGTCGGCAGCTGTTCCTGCAGCGCGTTGGCCGGTCCCATGTAGACTTCGCGGGCAAGGTCAGCGCAGACCTTCACCTTGGCGGCATCCTTGCTGAAGGCGGCAACGGTCCACCCGCCGGTGCCGGTCGAGCGCTCATTGGCGGTCGGGCCGGGAAGGGGAGAGAAGGTCCACTTGGCGAATTCGTCCTCGTCGAGCGCGGTCTTCAGCTGCGCATACTGCCAGTTGCCGCCAACGAAGAGCGCCGTCGTTCCGGCTGCCGCAGCGGCATTGAAATCGTCATAGCTGCCGAGCGTCGCGACACGCTTGGGAGCCGCACCCGATTCCACCAGATCACGATAGTAGTTCACGGCCTTGATGAACTTGTCGCGGTTGTCGCCCTCGCCGAAGATCGGCTTGCCCTGGTCGTCGACCAGCTTGCCGCCCTGTCCCCAGAAGTTGGCGAGCCAGTCGAAGGTCGTGCCCTCGTAGCGGCTGCCGTTGAAGAGAATGCCCTCCATGCCTTCGTCGACGGAGTGCAGCGCGGCCTTCTTCAGGTCGTCCCAGGTCTGAGGCGCGTCGGGCACGATCTCCTTGTTGCGGTAGAGAACGCGCAGGTCGGTCGACCACCACCAGGCGTAGATGTTGCCGTCATCACCGGTGATGCCCTCACGGATGAAGGGAAACAGCTGGCCTATCTCTTCCTTGCTGAAATAGGGCGAGAAGGATTGCAACACGCCGGACTTCTTGAAGAGCGGCAGCACGAAGGAATCGACCGCGGCGCAATCGGGCGCCGAGCCGGACTTCGCCTGCTCGAGCATGCGCGCCTGCTCCTGGCCGATATCACTAGACATCATCTGCAGCTCGATCTGCCAGTCAGGGCGCTTGGCGATGAAATCGTTGAAGAGCTTGCTGTAACCTTCGGCATAAGCAGGCTCGTTGTTGCGCGGCCCGTCGGTCGTCATGCGGAAAATGAGCTTGTTGGGCGCATCGGGCTTGCCGACGATGTCGCCCGTGATCAGATCCTGAGCCGCCACGATAACGGGCGCGGCCAGGAACGAACCCGCCAGAAGGGCGAGCATGATTGCCTTGTTCTTCACCAGTATTTCCTCCCGATTCAGGATCCCATTCCGAGCCGCTGCCTCCACAACAACGGGTCTCCTCCGATCCATCGACTAGATTAAGTCACTTTTCTTTTGTGTCAAGCAGGTCGAAGTTCTGTTGGGTTGCACGCGTCGCGTCAACGCTGAGGCAGGCGCGGTTTGGGGCGGTGGCGGAAATCCGATCCTGGTCTTGCATCTCCTGCGTCAGCGGAGCATTTTTCGGATCGAGGTAAGCCATCGGGGGGAAGTCTAATGGACACAGTTCAAAGGTGCGTATCTGCCGGGGTAGTTATAATCGTGGCTGTGCTCACTTCCGCGTGCACGACAGGCCCCAACTATAATCCGGCTGACAACTACTATAATCCTCGGACGTCGGTGAACCCGGCTTGCAACGCTGGATTCAGACCAACCAACAATTGGACGTGTAGCTACTGACCTTCAGGTCAAGCTATTCGGCCTGCTTCCGCAGGCGAAGAGCTGCGCCGGCAGCTTAATCATGCGATGCCGCAAGCGCGATTGAATCCGCGACCTCGATGCAGCGGTCGGACAGAATGGCTGTTGCCACGCGCAGATAGTTTCCCGGCAGCAGCGAGAATTTCGCGCCCGGATGCACGGCGATCCCGCGCGCTGCAAGCGTCACCATCGCGAACGGCTCCGAGGAGACCGGCACCCAGGCGCATAGGCCGGCACCATGCGCGGCGTTTATGTTTCGGTCGCGTAATGCCTGCACCAGATCATGGCGACGTCGAGCGTAGATGTCGCGCGCTTTGCGCACCGTCTCCTGAGTCTCCTGATCGCGGATCAGCCAAGCACCCGCCGCCTGCAGGATGCGGCTCGTCCAGCCGGCGCTGAAGCTGCGGAACGACTGGATCTGCTCGACGATCGCCCGCGAACTGGAGAGGGCGGCCAAGCGCAGATCAGGGCCGTGAGTCTTCGAAAATGAGAATATGTGGATCACCCGATCAGGGAAGATATTCCCCATCGATTGCCTCGGTGCATCGGAGATATCACCGACGCCATCATCTTCCACGATCAGCGTATCGGCACCGCGCAAGACGTCGGCCAGGCTTTGCATACGCGCGGCAGTCACAGTCTGGCCGGTGACTGAATGGATGCGCGGTTGGAAGATAAAGGCGACGGGGCGATAGGCCATGGCCTGGCGCAGTGACGAGGGCAGTGGACCCTCATGGTCGCACTCCACAGGAATGATGCGCGCCCCGCGATCTTCGAGAATATCAAGCAGACGCATGGCAGTCGGATTCTCGATCGCGACAGCGGCGCCGGGCATGACAAGCGCATGCATCAGCGTGTAGACGGCGTTGTAGCCGCCGTTGGTCGCCAAAAACGCCTCGGGCTCGTAGGGCCACGTCTCTCTGACCGCCGCCTCTAGCTCAGGCAGAATGCGGTTGCGCTCATAGCTGTTGAGATTCTCGGCGGAAGCGCCGTAGATCATCGCCTGCTCGAGCTTCGGCAGAAGCGTCACGTCGGGCACGGCCGCCGTCAGGTTCAGCACATCTTCGCCGTAGTTGCCGGAACTCGCTAAGCGCTCCGGTTTGGCGACGAAGCGGTCGCCGCTCACCCAGGTCCCGTTGCGCCCGCGGCCGCTGATGATCTTCTGGCGCCGCAATTCGCTCCACGCTTCGGAGATCGTGGCCGGGCTGATACCGAGCGCAAAGGCTAGGTCGCGAATGGCCGGAAGCTTGGTGCCGACGGGCAAAGCACCGCCACGGATGAGGGCGCTCGTCTCAAGCGCAATCCCGCGAATCGTCCGATCGGTTATTTTTTGGGCAAACCACGCCGCATCCCGACTATCGCTCATTTTTGCACCGTATTTAATGTTCAATAACGTAATAACATTTGATCGGCTTCATTTGAACATTTAACGATGCGCCAGACAAGAAATTTCGAGAGTGAATGCAGATGCCGATCACACTTCGCCTTGCCCTTCGCGACTGGGACTACATGACCCCTCTCATTCTCGGCGACGTCTCGTCGTCGAAGCTCGACGTCAAGGTCGAGCGCATCGGCACCCTGGTCTCGCATGTCGGCAAGAGCGACACTTGCGACGCAGCCGAAATGTCCTTCAGCCGCTACACCCAGCTGCGCTACGATGGTGACCACAGCGTCGTCGGCATTCCTAATTTCATCATGCGTGGCTTCCGCCATCGCTGCGTCATCACCATGAAGGACAGCCCGATCACCGAGCTGTCGCAGCTTGCAGGCAAGCGCATCGGCGTCACCGGCTGGCGCGACTCGGGCAATACCTGGACGCGCGCCGCCGTGCGTCGCGAAGGCGTTCAGGTCGAGGACGCGATGTGGTATGCTGGCCGCCTGACGGAAGCGCATCCTGTTGTCGATCGGCTCGACGGTTTCGGCCGCCCCGGCCTGATCGAAGCGGCTCCCGGCGAGCGTCCGATGGTCGATCTGCTGCGCGAAGGCCAGCTCGACGCGATCTTCACGCCGTTCATGCCGGATGGCTATTTTGCCAATGGTTCACCTTTCCGGCAGGTTCTGTCCGATTTCCGTGGTGCTGAGCGTCGATATTTCGACGAGGTGGGTTATGTACCCGGCATGCACCTCATCGGCATCAAGGCTGAGATCGTGGAAGAGAACCCCTGGATCATCGCAGAACTCAGCCAGCTGATCGAAGAGTCGCAGCGCATGTGGCTGAACAAGCGCCGCAAATATGCGGATACGTCGCCGTGGATGTTCGACGAGCTCCTGAAGACCTCCCTCGAACTCCCTGCGAACTGGGATGAAAACGGCCTTGCCGCCAACGAGAAGATGATCGCCGATTTCTCGGCCGAGCTGCACGCCCAGGGCATTCTCGCTCGCGAGATGACGCCGCTTGAGCTCTTCCCGTTCGATACCGACGGCAGCCGTACCGGTGCCAACCTCTAACCGCATGCAACCAAGACAGCATTAATAAGGGGAATGAACATGTTGCTGAAGAAAATGACCTACCTCGTCCTGGCAAGCGCCGTGGCCACCAGCGCCGCGATGGCAGAGGACGCGGCCTTGCCGAAGCCCGCGCTCAACGCCGCGCTGCATGACAAGCTGCCCGACGCGATCAAGACCTCGGGCAAGATGATCTCCGTCAACAACGGTTCGTTCCCTCCCTATGAAATCGTCACCGGCACCGTCATGACCGGCGCCAGCGCCGATCTGACCGAAGCGCTGGGCGCCGTCCTCGGCGTCAAGATCGAGCATGAAACGGTCGGCGGCCTGCCTGCACTTCTCGCCGGCGTCAACTCCGGTCGCTACCAGTTCGCCTTCGGCCCCGTTGGCGACTACAAGGATCGCGAAGCGTCCAACGACTTCGTCGACTGGGTTCAGGAATTCGTCGTCTTCGCGACCGTGAAGGGCAACCCGAAGGGCATCACCTCGCTCGACACGGCCTGTGGCCAGCGCATCTCGGTCATGGCTGGCGGCTCGGCCGAGCGCGTGATCAAGACCCAGTCGGACAAGTGCAAGGCGGACGGCAAGAGCGGCGTCGAAGTCCAGTCCTACACCGACCAGCCAAGCTCGATCCTCGCCGTGCGCTCCAAGCGCGCCGACGCCTTCTTCTCCTCGCAGGCGCCGCTCACCTATTTCGTCAGCCAGGCAAACGGCCAGCTCGAACTGACCGGCGTTGGCCAGAAGAACGGCTTCGAAGACATCTTCCAGGGCGCCGTCGTTCCCAAGGGCTCGCCGCTCGGCCCTATCCTGATCGACGCCATCAAGGTACTGATGGCCGACGGCAGCTATGCCGCGATCATGAAAAAGTGGGGCCTTGAGAACAACATGATCAAGGAACCCGGCCTCAACCTCGGCGGACAGCTTCCCAAATGAGCACCAACACCACGACCAATGCACCGCCTTCGGGCGGTGCTGACTTCCGCGACGTCGTTACCGCGCATACGCCGTTCAGAACGGGACGCCTCGTTCTCTGGGCGATCATCGCCATCGTCGTCATCGATTTCGTCTGGATCGTCGCCAACAACGAGAATTTCGGTTGGCCGGTCGTTGCCCAATACTTCTTCGACCCGACCGTCATCAGCGGCCTCTATGTCAGCCTTGGCCTGACCGTCATCGCGATGATCCTCGGCGTCGCGCTCGGCCTGATCATCGCCATCATGCGCATGTCGAACGACCGGTTGGCGAAAGGCTTTGCCTCGCTGTTCATCTGGTTCTTCCGCGGCACGCCGCTGCTGGTGCAGCTGATCTTCTGGTACAACATGTCGACGCTCTTTCCGCAGCTGTCGATATCAGTTCCCTTCGGCCCGTCGCTCATCAGCTGGGACACCAATGCGGTGATCACGCCGATGACGGCTGCCATCGTCGGCCTCGCGCTCAACGAAGCGGCCTACATGGCCGAAATCATTCGCGGCGGCCTTCTGTCGGTCGATCGCGGCCAGGCTGAAACCGCCGAAGCCTTCGGCATGACCAAGGGCAGGGCGCTGTGGCGGATCATCATTCCGCAGGCGATGCGCTCGATCGTTCCGCCGACCGGCAACCAGCTGATCAGCATGATCAAGGCGACTTCGCTCGTCAGCGTCATCGCCATGGCCGATCTGCTCTACTCCGTGCAGTCGATCTACAACCGCACCTTCGAGATCGTCCCGATGCTGCTGGTCGCCGTCATCTGGTACCTGCTCATCACCTCGGTGCTCAACATCGGCCAGAGCTACATCGAAGCCTATTACGGCCGCAGCGAACGCCGCAATGGCGCAACCGCCAAGCCGGCCGCCGCGGCCGCTGCAGAGGAGGCAAGCCATTGACCGCCGTCTCCAATACCAAGCCGCTGGTTCAGGCGCGCAATGTCCACAAGTCCTTCGATCATCTCGAAGTGCTGAAAGGCATCGACCTCGACATCATGCCTGGCGAAGTCGTCGTCGTTCTCGGCCCGTCGGGTTCGGGCAAGTCGACTTTCCTGCGCTGTATCAACCACCTCGAGTCGATCCAGAAGGGATACATCGAGGTGGATGGCGAGCAGATCGGCTATCGGGTGCGCAAGGACCGGCTGGAGCGGCTTTCGCCCAACGGCATCGCCCGCCAGCGTCGCAAGATCGGCATGGTGTTCCAGCAGTTCAATCTCTATCCGCACATGACGGTGCTGCAGAACATCATCGAGGCGCCGGTCGGCGTTCACGGTGAGAACCGCAAGGACGCGATCGAAAACGCCAAGCAGCTTCTGCAGCGTGTCGGCCTGTCGGAGAAAGCGAATGCCTATCCCCGCCAGCTCTCCGGCGGCCAGCAGCAGCGCGTGGCGATCGCCCGGGCGCTGGCTATCAAGCCGAAGCTGATGCTCTTCGACGAGCCGACCTCGGCACTCGATCCCGAACTCGTCGGCGAAGTGCTTTCGACGATGCGCGATCTCGCCAAGCAGGGCCTGACGATGATCGTCGTCACCCACGAGATCGGCTTTGCCCGCGAGGCGGCCGACCGGGTGGTGTTCATGGACGGTGGCGTCGTGGTCGAGCAGGGCAAGCCCGAGGATGTGATCGGCAATCCGCAGCATCCGCGCACGCAGGCCTTCCTGTCGCGCTTTCTCTGACGTCCAGCTCATCCGGCGCAAAGCCGCTCATGATGCAATCGAAGACCCGGCCGGCCCTGTCATGGGGCCGGTAGCGGACCACGCATGCAAAGAATTGGAACGGACATGACCATCGACAACGATTTCGCACGCCTTTCGGATTTCGAGCCCATGGACGCCGAACTGCGCGCCATCCGCCAGCATCTGCACGCCCATCCCGAACTGTCGTTCGAAGAGACGGAAACCGCCCGCTTCGTCGCAGAAAAGCTCGAGGGTTGGGGCTATGAAGTGACCCGCAACGTCGGTGGCAACGGCGTCGTCGCCCGCATGACGCAGGGCGCCGGCAAGAAGAGCATCGCGATTCGCGCCGACATGGACGCGCTGCCGATCACCGAGCAGACCGGCAAGCCCTATGCCAGCCAGGTGCCCGGCAAGATGCATGCCTGCGGCCACGACGGCCACACGACGGTGCTGCTGGGTGCTGCCGAATATCTGGCGCGCACCCGCAAGTTCAACGGCACGGTCAACCTGATCTTCCAGCCAGCCGAAGAGGCCGGCGGCTTCAGCGGTGCCCAGGCAATGATCGATGACGGCCTGTTCGAGCGCTTCCCGTTCGACGCCATCTTCGGTCTGCACAACCACCCCGGCGCGCCCGAAGGCAGCTGGCTCATGCGTTCGGGTCCGCTGATGGCGGCTGCCGACACCGTCGAGATCAAGATCACGGGCAAGGGCGGCCACGCGTCGCGTCCGCACCTGACGATCGATCCCGTCGTCGTCGCCTGCAATCTCGTCGTCTCGCTGCAGACGGTCATCTCGCGCAACGTCGATCCGACGCAGACGGCTGTCGTCACGGTTGGCGCGATCCATGCCGGTGAAGTGGCCAACGTCATTCCGGAAAGCGCGAGCATGCTTTTGACGGTGCGCTCGTTCGACCCGAAGGTTCGCGAGATCCTCGAAAAGCGCATCCGGGCGCTGACGACATCGCTGGTCGAAGGCTTCGGCGCCACCGTCGAGATCGACTACGCCTACGGCAACCCTGTCGTCGTCAATTCCGAGAAGGAGACCGAGTTCGCCCGCATGGTGGCCGAGGAGCTGGTCGGCGAGGGCAATGTCGCGCTTTGCCCGCTGATCCCTGGTAGCGAGGACTTCTCCCACTTCCTGCAGCACAAGCCCGGCAGCTTCTTGCGCTTGGGTAACGGCATGAACTCGGCGATCCTCCACAGCGCCAAATACGACTTCGCCGACGACAGCCTGACGGCGGGTGCCGCAATGTGGGCGCGTCTCACAGAACGCTATCTCGACGAGTAATCGCTCGGTATCGAACTCTCCCAAGAAACGAAGAAGGGGCGCCCGCAACAGGCGCCCCTTCTTTCATGTCATGCAGGCTTTTATATCATGCGGGCCGCGGCGCGGATGCGCCGTCGGCCGGTAAGTCCAATTACTGGTTGGACGAGGCGGCGGATTTGTCCGCGGCAACCTGCGTCTGCGCCATCGCTTTCACGAGCGCCACGATCTTTTCGCGCAGCTGCGTGTCCGTGATCTTGATGAACGCCTTGTTGAGCGCGAGCCCTTCCTTGGAATGCAGGAATTCGGCGACCGGATCGGTCGTTGCCGTCAGATCGAGGCCGGCGAGCGACAGGGGCTCCGACGGATCCTGCTGAAAGAAGAAACTTGGCGTGGTATTCAGAACCTCAGCGATACGCTGCAGCCGGCTGGCGCCGATCCGGTTCATTCCCTTTTCGTACTTCTGCACCTGCTGGAACGTCACGCCGATCTGCTCGGCCAACCTTTCCTGGCTTAGTCCCAGCAACTGCCTGCGCATCCTGACTTGGGAACCCACATAGCTATCGATTGCATTCGGTGTCTTAGCATTCATCCTGTATGTCCTATGCCGGAATCAAAGCGAAACAGTCCCCGGCAAACCGGCTCTATCCAGCAACAACAGTTTGTCTTAGCAAGCGATCAAATTCAACCTCAGGATTATGACGATAAGGTGATCTGTGGGCTGAAACCCCGAAGATGCGCGCCATACGTGCGTTTCGCTCAATCTCTACCGCCGAAGCGGATCGGCCGGATCACACGGTGGACAATCTTTAGCGTCCGGTCGGGCTGGATCATGTAGGTCTCCTCGACCTCCTGTCCGTACTGGTCGATGAAGCTGTGCGGGAAGGTCGAGCCGATCGGCGATTTGGTGAGCTTCGTTCGAGGCTGGCCACTATAGATGATGCTGCCTGGAATCGGCGTCAGGCCGGGTGCGGAGTAGTCCTTGCCCGTCGTGCATCCTGCCATGAGAACCAGCGCGACAATTGCAACCACAGTCCGTTTCATCGCACCCTCACATCTTCGCTTCGCTTGACCTGTGCATATATGGTCGCGGCTTGGAATGGACAGGCGCTACCGGCTTATCCCGGATGTTTTTTGATGGCGGCGGCAAGCGCCGCCATCGCGTCTCACTTGTTCAACGAGCCTAGAGCAGTCCGCGTTTCGCCAGATTGGCCATCAGCGCGCCGATGCCGAAGGTCCAGGGGGCGCAGTCGTTCGAGCGGCGCACCGTATTCACAAGTGAGCCGAGCCCGGCCGACGAAATCTCCACGACGTCGCCGATCTTGTGGGTAAACCCCTGGTTCGGCGCGTCGCGGTCCTGCGTCGGGGCAAACAGCGTTCCGAGAAACAGCATGAAGCCATCGGGATACTGATGGTGCGCGCCGCAGGTCTGGCGCACGAGGTCGGACGGATCACGGCTGATCTTCGACATCGAGCTCTTGCCATGAAGCACGAAGCCGTCTTCGCCGGTTACCTTCAGGTCGAGCTCGGCGCTGCGCACCGCATCGAGGTCGAAGCTCTCGTCGAGCAGGCGGATGAAGGGGCCGATCGAGCAGGAGGCGTTGTTGTCCTTCGCCTTGCCAAGCAGCAATGCCGAACGTCCCTCGACATCGCGCAGGTTGACGTCGTTGCCGAGTGCCGCCCCCCGAATTTCACCACGGCTGTTGACCGCAAGCACGATCTCCGGCTCCGGATTGTTCCAGGTCGAGACCGGATGCAGGCCGACATCGGCACCCCAGCCGACGGAGGAGAGCACCGGCGCCTTGGTGAAGACTTCCGCATCCGGGCCGATACCGACCTCGAGATATTGCGACCACATCCCTTCCTCGATCAGCGCCTGCTTGACCGTGGCGGCTTCAGGAGATCCGGCCTTCAGATTGTTGAGGCTGCCGCCGATCAGCGTGCTGACACGCTCGCGGATCGCGGCAGCCCGGTCAGGATTGCCCGCCGCCTTCTCCTCGATCACCCGCTCGATCATCGACTGCGCGAAGGTCACGCCGCAAGCCTTGACCGCCTGCAGATCGACCGGCGCCAAGAGATGGGGGCGCGAGGCATCCGGTCTGGCGGTGCTGTTGGCGGCGATGTCCTCGAGCGTTCCGAGCGACTTGCCGTTAGCCGCGCGGACGAAGGCGACGAGATCTGGTCGCTCCAGAAGCGCGCTCATCGTGGCCACGTCCTTCGAGGTGAGATCGATCACCTGTTGATCGCGGATCGTCACGATGCTCGGGCCTTCGGCGGCAGGGTTCCAGACACGGCCAACGAACAGGCCGCCCGAGGCAGCGGCGTCGAGAAGGGTATGAGGCATGATAATATTCCGTCACGCGAGCGATGGACGCGCTCTATGAGCCAGGGGATGCGCCGCCCTCCAACCCAGCGGCAGCAAAATCGATCATATTCGCCGGCGCCGGGCAAGGCCGGAATGCTGGGGAATGATCGCCTACCCGCGAAAACACTCATGGGCCGGCGCCTGTTTGACGCCGGCCCATGATAGACGTCGCCGCTTAGTGGTTATCGCGCGGGATACCCTTGGTCTGGGCGATGCGCTGATACTTCACCGCCGGCTCCAGCACCGCGCCGGTCTCCATCTGCCCGACATAGGAGCGCTGGATTTCCTGCCACGGCGTCTGGCTTTCCGGGTAGACATAGCCGCCGGCCGCAACCAGTTCCGCGCGCCGCTTGGCGATCTCTTCGTCGCTGATCAGGATGTTGGCGGTTCCCTTCTTGAGGTCGATGCGCACCTGATCGCCCGTCTGCAGGATCGCAAGCCCGCCACCGGCGGCTGCTTCCGGCGAGGCGTTGAGGATCGACGGCGAGCCTGATGTGCCCGACTGGCGACCATCACCAACGCAGGGGAGCGACGAGATGCCCTGCTTCAACAGGTAGTCCGGGGCACGCATGTTCACCACTTCGGCAGCGCCCGGATAGCCGATCGGGCCGGCGCCGCGCATGAAGAGGATGGTCGCGGCGTCGATCGCCAGCGACGGATCGTCGATGCGGTGATGATAATCCTCCGGCCCGTCGAAGACGACCGCGCGGCCGGTGAAGGCTTCCGGGTCATTGGGATTGGAGAGGTAGCGGTCGCGGAACTCGGGCGAGATGACGCTGGTCTTCATGATCGCCGAGGAGAAGAGATTGCCCTTCAGCACGCGGAAGCCGGCGCGCTCTTTCAGCGGCCGGTCGAACGGCCGGATGACCTTTTCGTCCTCGATCATCGAAGCCGTGTAGTTCTCCCCGACCGTCTTGCCGTTGACCGTCATCGCGTTGGTGTCGAGGTGACCATGCTTGATCAACTCGCCCATGACAGCGGGGACGCCGCCGGCGTGGTAATAATCTTCGCCCAGATATTCGCCTGCCGGCTGCAGGTTGACCAGCAGCGGGATTTCCTCGCCATGCGTCTGCCAGTCATCGACCGAGAGCTCTACGCCGACATGGCGGGCAAGCGCGTTCAGATGGATCGGCGCATTGGTCGAGCCGCCGATCGCGGAGTTCACCTTGATCGCGTTGATGAAGGCTTCCCTGGTCAGGATATCGGATGGCTTCAGATCCTCGCGCACCATCTCGACGATCCGCAGGCCGGTCTCGTAGGAGATTTCCTGGCGGTCACGATACGGAGCAGGGATGGCGGCGGCGCCCGGCAGCTGCATGCCGAGTGCTTCGGCAAGCGAGTTCATCGTGGTCGCCGTGCCCATCGTGTTGCAGTAGCCGGTCGAGGGGGCCGAGGAGGCGACGAGCTTGACGAAGCCCTGGTAGTCGATCTCGCCGCGCGCCATCATCTCGCGCGCCTTCCACACGATCGTGCCCGAGCCCGTGCGCTCGCCGCGGAACCAGCCATTCAACATCGGGCCGACGGACAACGCGATCGCAGGGATGTTCACGGTTGCCGCGGCCATGAGACAGGCCGGCGTGGTCTTGTCGCAGCCGATCGTCAGCACAACGCCGTCGAGCGGATAGCCGTATAGCACCTCGACGAGGCCGAGATAGGAGAGGTTGCGGTCGAGGCCGGCGGTCGGGCGCTTGCCGGTTTCCTGGATCGGGTGCACCGGAAACTCGATCGCGATCCCGCCTGCGTCGCGGATGCCTTCGCGAACGCGCTTGGCCAGTTCGATATGGTGGCGGTTGCATGGCGACAGGTCCGAGCCCGTCTGCGCGATGCCGATGATCGGCCGGCCCGACTGCAGCTCTTCCTGGCTGAGGCCGAAGTTCATGTAGCGTTCGAGGTAGAGCGCCGTCATGTCGGGATTGGCCAGATTGTCGAACCATGCCCTGGAGCGAAGCTGCGGCTTCCCTGTCTTCTCGTCGATTACGGTGTTGCTGGATGAGGCGGGTGTTTTCTCGACCACGATCATTTTCCTTGGTTTTGCTGCGGTATAGTCATGCGGTTAGCCGATCGGTACGTCCAAGTATCATCGGTAACATGGCGGATTGTCGGCGCGCGAAACGGCTCACGTCACTCCGGCAACGTTTACGGCGCTGCCTCCTCAGGCCGGAACGTACTGCGAGATGAAGCGCGCGTCGCGACGGAAATCGGATGGCGACATGCCGGCGATATGGCGGAAGGATTTGTTGAAGGCGCTGATCGAGCCAAATCCGCTATCCATCGCCACCTGCAGCACATTCGCCTCTTCGTTCATCAGCATCGCCTGCGCGCGCGACAGCCTGAGCAGGTTGACGTACTTGCTGAGCGTCATGCCCGTCGTCTTCTTGAAGAGGTTCATCGCGTATTTCGGATGCAGGTCGGCGGCGCGGGCAATATCGACCGAATCGATCTCGTGCAGGAAGTTCAAGGCGATGAAGTCGCACATGCGCGCGACGCTGCGCGAGGATTGCGGATAGGCCTGCTCGACATCATCCGTCGCCGACAAGCCGTTGGGCGCCAGCATCGAATAGGGCTCGAGCACGATGCGCTCGATGCGCAGAAGCATTTCCTCCACGGCGTGCTGCGCCTTGGCGGCATCGCCGGATTTCGCATAGGCCACCCAGCGCGGAAAGTTCTCGATGTCGGCGGCATCGGTGGCGGATGTGAAGAGAATCTCGCCCTTCATCAACCGGCTCGAAATGTTGATCGGCACGCGCATGCGGAAGAAATAGACCAGCGGCAGATGCCCGCCGGCATAGATCGAATCATCGCTGCTCTCGTCCATCTGGTGCGGCTGCCCGCCCCAGAACAGGCACATGTCGCCGGCCTTCATGCTGATGTCGTGGCCGTTCATGCGGTAGTGCACCTCACCACGCATGATGTAGTTCAGCTCCACCTGCACATGCCAATGCGGCATGAGCATTGGTGGCGGATGGTTGTGAAACATCTGGAGTGCCGTCGGCAATCCCTCGATGCTGCTCGCTCCCGGCTGATAGACAGCCCTCTGTTCAATCTTACTTTCCGCCAAATCCATATTCCCTTTTTAGGAGACAGCGGCTCCCTTGCGGTTAGTGTAGTCACGTTCGCTAAGGGACGGCAATTGAAAAGGGAGGATTTTCAATGCGCTTCAAACTTATCGGTGCAACCGCTGCTGTTGCACTTCTTGCATCCGGCTCCGCATTCGCGCAGTCCGCCAATCTCACCATCTGGAGCTGGAACGTTGCCGCATCGGCGCTGAAGTCCACGCTCGAGGGCTTCAACAAGCTCCACCCGGATATCAAGGTCACGGTGGAAGACCTTGGAAACCAACAGGTTTTCGACAAGATGCTTGCAGCATGTGCTGCCGGCGGCGAGGGCCTGCCTGACATCGTAACGGTCGAAAACTTCGAGGCCGAAATCTTCTGGAATCGATTCCCTGATTGCTTCGCCAACTTGAAGGACCTCGGCTATACGGCTGAAATCCAAGGGAAATTCCCTGAGTTCAAGCGCACCGAGCTTGAAGTGGGCGATGTCGCCTATGCCATGCCGTGGGATTCCGGTCCGGTCGCCGTCTTCTATCGTCGCGACTTCTACGAAAAGGCCGGCGTCGATCCGGCATCGATCAAGACCTGGGACGATTTCATCGCCGCCGGCAAGAAGATCTCGGCCGCCAATCCCGGCGTCGTCATGGCGCAGGCCGACTTCAACGGCGACAGCGAATGGTTCCGCATGATCTCCAACGAGCAGGGCTGCGGCTACTTCTCGACGGATGGCCAGAACATCACCATCAACCAGCCCGCTTGCGTCGCCACCCTTGAGAAGGTCAAGGAGATGAAGGACGCCGGTACGCTGACGGCCGCCATCTGGGACGAAAAGATCCAGGCCAACACCGCCGGCAAGGCTGCCAGCCAGATGTATGGCGGCTGGTACGAAGGCACCGTGCGCTCGGGCTCGCCCGATCTCTCCGGCAAGTGGGGCGTCTACATGATGCCGAGCCTGACGCCGGATGGGCCGCATGCGGCCAACCTCGGCGGCTCGTCGCTGGCGATCGCCGCCAACTCGGCCAACAAGGAAGCCGCCTGGACCTATGTCGACTACGCGCTCGGCACCAATGAAGGCCAGGTCGCGATGCTGAAGTCCTTCGGTCTCGTGCCGTCGCTGCTGTCGGCGGTACAGGATCCGTTCGTCAACGAGGCACAGCCCTACTGGGGCGGCCAGAAGGTCTGGGCCGATATTCTCTCGACCCTGCCGAAGATCAAGCCGAGCCGCGGCACGCAGTTCCAGACGGATGCCGACGCCATCTACAAAGCAACGCAGACCAAGTATTTCGCTGGCGGCTATCCTGATGCGAAGACGGCGCTCGACGACGCCGCCAAGCAGATCGAGACCGCTACCGGCCTTCCCATTGCGGAATGAGTGACGATGCCGGGCATCCTGTGGGTGCCCGGTTTCCATCTCTCGCTTCGACTTTGAGGAGAATGAAATGCCGATCCGGAACCGGAGCGCATACTTTTTTCTTGCGCCCTATCTGCTCGTCTTCGCCACTTTCTGGCTGTGGCCCATCATCAGCTCGTTTCTGATCTCGTTTCAGAATACGCGCGTAAATCCCTGGAAATTCAGCGCTTCCGTCAATTGGGGACGCCTGATCGGCGATCCCGCCTTCTACAATGCGCTCTATAACACGCTGATCATCCTGGTGATCCAGGTGCCCGTCATGATCGCGCTTGCGACGCTGATGGCCGTGCTGTTGAACTCGCCGCTCCTGAAGGCGCGCCCGCTCTATCGCTTTGCCTTCTTCGCGCCCGTCGTCGTCGGTGAGGTGGCTTATGCCGCCGTCTTCCGGCTGATGTTCAGCATCGATTTCGGCATCGTCAACAAGCTGATCACCTCGGTCGGCCTGTCTCCCGTTTCCTGGTTCGACAACGCCAATGCCGCGATGGCGCTCGTCATCATCGCCGTCACCTGGCGCTGGGCGGGCTACAACGCCATCATCCTGCTCGCCGGTCTGCAATCGATCCCCGACGATGTCTATGAGGCGGCAACGCTCGACAAGGTGTCGAAGACCAAGCAGTTCATCCATATCACCCTGCCGCTCCTGAAGCCGATCATCCTGTTCTGCGTCATCCTGTCGGTCATCGGCACGATGCAGCTCTTCGCGGAGCCCTTCCTGATCACCAATCGCGGTGGTCCCGGCGGCGGCACCGAGACGCTCGGCCTGCTGCTCTATCGCCAGGGCTTCCTGTCTCTGAACTTCGGCTACGCGTCGGCGATCGCTTACACCATGGCCATCCTCGCCATCACCATCTCGCTGCTCAATCTCTGGGTCGGGAGGGAACAGAAATGAAGTCCAAATCCCAATCCAAGATGCTGCAGACCGTTCTGCTGCATGTCGTGCTGACGCCGCTCGCCATCGTCTGGCTGTTTCCGATCTGGATGATGTTCGTCTTTTCGACCATGCCCGATTACGGCATCTTCAGCCCCGACATCGTGCTCTGGCCGTCGACGAACTTCGTCGAGAACTTCAAGAACCTGCAGGCCGATACAGACTTCGTGCGTGCCATGTTCATCTCGGTCGTGGTCGCCTCGGTCTATACCTTCCTGTCTGTGCTTCTGACGTCGATGGCGGGCTGGGCGCTGGCGCGCTATCGCTTCGTCGGAAAGTCGATGGTCGTGGCCATCATTCTCGGCACCATCACGCTGCCCTTCGCCGTCGTCGTCATCCCGCAGTTCATCATGGTGGCCCGCGAGTTTAAGCTCGCCAACACCTGGGTGGCGCTGATCGTCCCGCCGCTGTTCAACTCGCTCGGCGTGCTGTTCATGCGTCAGGCCTTCTCGATGATGCCGGCTGAACTCTTCGATGCCGCCCGTGTCGAAGGGGTCAAGGAGCGGCAGATCTTCCTGCGGATCGCACTGCCGCTGGCACGCCCGACGATGGCGGCGCTCGCCATCATCCTCTTCCTGGCGTCGTGGAACAACTACCTCTGGCCGCTGCTCATCAATTCCAAGCCCGGAATGATGACCGCGCCGGTGGCGCTCGGATCGCTGATCGGTCTCACCAAGGTTTCATGGGGCGGCATCATGGCCGGCGCCATGCTGCTCACCGCGCCGATCCTCGTGGTCTTCGTGTTCCTGCAACGTCACTTCATCGCCGGCATTTCGGCCGGCGCAGTCAAATAGTCGGGGAACGCCTGATGTCTGAACTTTCTTTGAAAAACGTGGTCAAGCGCTTCGGCGCGCTCGAGATCATCCATGGCGCCGATCTCGACGTGAAGGATGGCGAGTTCGTCGTCTTCGTCGGCCCGTCGGGCTGCGGCAAGTCCACGCTGCTGCGTATGATCGCCGGGCTGGAGGATATCTCCGGCGGCGAGATCAATATCGGCGGCAAGGTCGTCAACGATGTCGAGCCGGCCGATCGCGGCATCGCCATGGTCTTCCAGTCCTATGCGCTCTACCCGCACATGACGGTGGAGGAGAATCTGAGCTTCGGCCTGCGCATGAACGGTAATCCCAAGGCGGATACCGAAAAGCGCGTGAAGCATGCCGCCAACATCCTGCAGATCAACGAGCTGATGCAGCGGCGGCCGAAGCAGCTCTCCGGCGGCCAGCGCCAGCGCGTTGCCATTGGCCGCGCCATTGTGCGCGAGCCGCAAGTCTTCCTGTTCGACGAGCCGCTGTCCAACCTCGATGCGGAGCTGCGCGTTCAGATGCGCGTCGAGATCTCGCGGCTGCACAAGCAGCTCGGCACCACGATGATCTACGTCACCCACGACCAGACGGAGGCGATGACGCTTGCCGACAAGATCGTCGTGCTCCGGTCCGGCAACATCGAACAGGTGGGCGCGCCGCTCGATCTCTACGACGATCCCGCCAACCAGTTCGTCGCCGGCTTCGTCGGGTCGCCGAAGATGAACTTCCTGAAGGCCAAGGTGATCGAGACGGGGGGCGGAACGACTACCGTCGCCATCGCCGGCGAGCCGAACGTGCGCCTGACGCTACCGATCACCTCGGCGGTCGAGAAGGGCGCTGACGTCACGGTCGGCATTCGCCCGGAGCATTTCAGCGATGCCGGGCAGGGCGACACGGATCTGACCGTCTCCATCGACGTCGCCGAACACCTCGGCAACACCAGCTACATCTACGCCACCACGAAAGGCGGCGAGCAAATGATCATTGAGCGCCCGGAATCACGCACTGCCGCCGAGCGCGACACGCTGACGGTCGGGCTCACCGCAAGACGCGTCTTCCTGTTCGACAGCGCGGGCAAACGCCTGCGCTGACCAACTTTCCATCCCAAGACTTGCAACTGACTGACATGAAAGAAGAGGACTTTCCCATGAGCTCAGATCAACCGATCCGCTGGGGTATCATCGGCCCGGGCACCATTGCGCGCACATTCGCCGATGGCATCGCGCATTCGCGCACCGGCAAGCTCGTCGCCATCGCCACCCGCAATCCCGAAAAGCCGGGCCTCGCTGAGAGCTTTCCCGGCGCTCGTATCGTCAAGGGCTATGAGGCGCTGCTTAAAGATAGCGAGATCGACGCCGTCTACATCGCCGTGCCGCACACCGGCCACGCCGAATGGGCGATCAAGGCGATCCGGGCAGGCAAGCATGTGCTGGTCGAAAAGCCGATCGCGCTCACTTCATACGATGCCGACGCCATCTATCATGAAGCCAAGAAGGCCGGCGTCTTCGCGGGCGAGGCCTTCATGTATCGCGTCCATCCGCAGACGGCCAAGATCGTCGAACTGGTGAAATCGGGCGCGATCGGCGCGCTGCGCATCATCCGCACCAGCTTCGGCTTCAACATGGGCACGTTCCGCCCGGAACACCGCCTCTTCGCGAACGAGACCGCCGGCGGCGGCATTCTCGATGTCGGCGGCTATCCGGTCTCGATGGCGCGGCTGATCGCGGGGGCTGCCGAAGGCAAGCCATTCCTTGAGCCGGAAAAGGTCGCGGGCGTCGGCCATCTCGGCCAGTCTGGCGTCGATGAGTGGGCATCCGCCGTGCTGCAGTTCCCGGGCGGCGTCATCGCCGAGGTCTCGTGCTCGATCATGGCTAACCAGGACAACACGCTGCGCATCATCGGCTCGGAAGGCCGCATCGAGGTCAAGGACTTCTGGTTCGCGTCCGGCCACAAGGGCGGCGTCGGCAAGATCGAGCTCTTCAAGGGCAACGAGCAGCAGACGATCGAGGTCAAGGAAGATCGCTGGCTCTATTCCTTCGAAGTCGATGCGGCAGGCGACGCCGTCCGTGCCGGCCAACAGGAGTTCACCTCTCCCGGCATGGGCTGGGCCGATTCCGTCGGCAATTTGCGTGTGCTCGACCAGTGGCGCGCGTCGATCGGCCTGGAATACAGCGTCGAGAAGGCGGCAAAGCGGGTGACCAATCTTGCCGGCGACAAGGTCACGCTCGGCAACAGCATTCCCAAGCGCGCCATCCCCGGTATCTCCAAGCCTGCCTCGGTCGTCACGCTCGGCTTCGAGTTCTTCCCGAATTTCGCCGCCGCCTCGCTGACGCTCGATGCCTTCTATGAAGCCGGCGGCAATGTCTTCGACACCGCCTTTGTCTATGGCGGTGGCAAGACGGAGAGCATCTTCGGCGACTGGCACACCAGCCGCAATGTCAACCGCGAGGAGATCGTGCTGATCGGCAAGGGCGCGCATTCGCCGCTGGTCTACCCCGATGTCATCGCCAAGCAGCTCGACCAGTCGCTCAACCGCCTGAAGACCGACTATGTCGACATCTACTTCATGCACCGCGACAACACCGATGTGCCGGTCGGCGAGTTCGTCGATGCCATGGACGCGGAGGTCAAGCGCGGCCGCATCCGCGGCATTTTCGGCGGTTCCAACTGGACCCGCGAGCGCATGGACGAGGCGGCGGCCTATGCTGCGAAGAACGGCAAGCTGGCGCTGGCAGCGCTGTCGAACAACTATTCGCTCGCCGAAATGCTCGACCCGATCTGGGCCGGTTGCGTGACGTCGTCGACCGACGAATGGAAGACATGGCTCAATGAGCGGCAGGTGCCGAACTTCGCATGGTCCAGCCAGGGCCGCGGCTTCTTCACCGACCGTGCCGGCCGCGACAAGCACGACGACGAGGAAATCGTTCGTTGCTGGTATTCCGACCGCAACTTCGTGCGCCGCGACCGCGCGATCGAACTGGCCAACAAGCTTGGCCGTAGCCCGATCCACATCGCGCTTGCCTATGTCATCGCGCAGCCGTTCCCGGTCATTCCGCTGATCGGACCACGCACGATCGCCGAGCTGGAAGACAGCCTTTCGGCGCTTGATATCAAGCTGACACCCGAGCAGGTGAAGTGGCTCGAGGCATAATCCATCGTCTTTCTAGATGATGTGAGAAAGCGGGAATTCGGGCTCCGTATTCCCGCTTTTTTTCTGGCGTTCGCCGCCATTCGACCTATATCGGTCTCAGCGTTCCGACGAAGGGTTGGAGCAGCGCTCGGATGGGCGCAATTTCGCGCGATCGGCCGTTTGGCGACCCCGCGCTTAGGCATGAACGATACAGGAGCATCCCATGAAACCGCTCTTTTCAATCGCAGCGCCCCTGGCGCTCGTGACGCAGCTGGCGTTGACGCCGATCGCGTTGGCCCAGGAGCCGGTGGTCGGTGTGTGGAAGACGCAGGTCGGGACGACGGCGACGATTTCGGAATGCGGCAACGGCTATTGCATCACTATGAAGACTGGCGATCATGCCGGCCAGAAGATCGGCACGTTTACCGGCGAGAACGGCAATTTCACCGGCACGATCATCGAGCCCGACAGCAAGAAGACGTTTGACGGCGTGCTGACCGTCTCCGGCGACACGGTGAAGATGCGCGGCTGCACGATGAAGGTCATCTGCCGTTCGCTGATCTGGACGCGCCTCTAAAATTAGCGGCGCAGTCCCTCGATGACTGCCTGATATTCGTGCGCAAGCGAGATTGCCGCTTTTGCAACCACGGGGTTGATCGAATTCCGGTCAATCGCCTTTGAGCATGTCTCGAACAGTCCGCGCAGCTCGCATTCGATCTCGGACAGTTCGGGATATTGCTGCACAAGCACGTGCGGAAGCAGTTTTGCTTTCGTTTTCATGGATTTGGAACCGATCCATATATCCGGCGACGCAATCGTCGCGTTCAGGATGGCGGTCTCAAGCTGTCCGGTGGCACTCACGATGTCAGTGACCAAAGCCGTCATTCTTCCCTCCAAGCAAAGAACCCGAAGATGATGATGCATATCTTGTGCCAAGCGCAATGTGTCGGTTGGCCCGCGCCGGCCGGATGAAATCTTCTGTGATGGCCCCGCGCGCCGGCCATCGAAATTTACCATCAGGATAAATTGGCATTACCGAATCGAGATTTCTGTCTCTATCCATTAGACAATTAGCAAATACTTTTTTACGTTGTGATTCTGGGCAAAGGGGACACGTCCATTATCAATCGTTGGCGCTTATTTCGTCATCGCAAGACCGGCCACCGCGAGCATATCGCCGGGGCGCCGCCTCTCCATTGTCTCCAAATTCCGCTGGCACTCATGCTCTGCACCGCCGCCTTCTTGGCGCCTGCACATTCACAAGCACAAGAGCGCGTCCCGTACGACGTTGCACCGGGCACCACGATTTCGGGTGGGGCAGGGGGCGCGGGCGGTGCGGCTTCAGGCTCGCCGGGATCCACCGGCGGCGCCGGCGGTGCGGGCGGCCCTGGGTTCCTCGCAACTGTCCCGACCGCGATCACGATCGGCACAGGCGCGACGGTCACGGGCGGCGCTGGCGGAGCCGGTGGATCGGGCGGTGCTTCTGGCACGCCTGGGGCGGCGGGCGCGGGTGGCGTCGGCATTATCGGCCGCGACCTTTCGATCATCAACGGTGGCGCGATCAGTGGCGGCTTGAGTGGCGATGGCGCCACGCGCGCGGACGGGTTGCAGACCGGCGGCTCGACCTTTCTCGGATTTTCGACCGGCGCGACGCTGCTTGGCGGCATCCTGATTTCAGACGGCGAATTGGCTGTCGGCGCAAGCAACACGACCATATCGGGCGCGATCAGGGGCGGCGGCGCGCTGACGCTGCAAAGCGGCCTGCTCACCCTTGGCGGAGCGAACAGCTACACCGGAGATACGACGATCAAATCCGCCGCCACCTTGCAGGCGGGCGCGGACAATGTGCTGTCTCCAACGAGCGGCTTTGTCGTCAACGGCAGGCTCGACCTCCTGGGCCATGTGGCGACCATCGGCTCGCTCGCGGGTTCCGGAGACGTCGGCACGTCGGGCGGTGCGGCGACGCTGACCATCGATACGGCGGCGTGGCGGCAAGTGGCGTTTATGGGCAGCTTCTCCGCCGGTCCGCTTGGTATCGTCAAGACCGGCGCCGGGACACAGATCTTTTCGGGAACGGCGGCCTATACCGGCGCGACAATCGTCAATGGCGGTACTCTCGCCATCAACGGCATGGACCTGTCGAGCTCCAGCTCGCTTACCGTGAATTCCAGCGGCACGATCGCCGGCTATGACAGCACATTGCCGTCGACGACGGTAAACGCGGGCGGCTTCATCTCGCCCGGCAGCACCGGCCACGATATCGGCGTGCTCTCCATCGCGGGCAATCTGCTGTTGGCGCCCGGTGCGACCTATCGCGCGGACATCGGCTATGCAGGCAGCGTGCGGACCAGCGATCTTCTCGATGTCACGGGCGTGGCTACGATCGGCGGCTCGTCGCTTAATCTTGTCGGCTCGTTCTTTCGTCCGGCCCGCTACACGCTGATCACGGCCACCGGCGGCGTCAGTGGTCTCTTCGCTAACACGCCGCAGCAGCTCCCGCTGGCCGACCTCGCCTTCGCCTACGATACCGCCAGCGGCTATCTCGACGTAACCTATAACGGCCAGCCCATCACATCCGCCATCGCGGCGCGAAGCTTTGCGCGGATTGGCACGGGAACCGGCGTGCAGTCATTGGGCTCGGGCGATCCCGTTTTCGACGCCATCGTGGGGCAGGTCTCAACGACGGCCATCGACACGGCCCTCGATCAACTCTCCGGCCAAAGCTACGCATCCATCCGCTCCTCGATGATCGACGACAGCCGATTCATCAGGGACACACTCAACGACCGGCTCTATGGAACCGCGCAGACAGCGCGGAGCGAGGAGGCCGCAAACGGCTTCTGGCTTCAAGGCGTGGGCTCATGGGCCACCCGCGACGCAACCTCGGAGGCATCCGCTCTCGACCGCTCCATCGGCGGCTTATTCCTCGGCGGCGATGGCGAGATGAGCGACACTGTGAGGATTGGCCTCGCCGGCGGCTACAGCAGATCGTCTTTCGACGATGACGGCCGCAATGCCCGCGCGAACAGTGACGACTGGTACATCGCGGCCTACGCCGGAGCGGACTTCGGCCAGGTCAGGGTTAGAGGCGGCGTTGCCTACACCTGGCACGACCTCGATACGAAACGCGATGTCGTCTTCCCCGGGTTCAACGAAAGGCTCTCAGCCGATTATTCGGCGGCGACGGCGCAGATTTTCGGCGAGGCCGGCTACGCGATCGACCTCGGTCAGGCAACGCTCGAACCATTCGCCGGCGCCGCCTATGTCAACGTGCGCTCCAATTCTTTCACCGAAAGCGGTGGGGATGCCGCGCTTCGGGTGGACGATGGCAACGACAATGTCGGGCTCACCACCTTGGGGCTACGAACCACGTCGGCCTTCTCCATCGAGGACGTCACCGTCGAAGCCAGAGGGATGATCGGCTGGCGCTATGCGTTCGGCGATCTCGCGCCGGTCGACGTCGTCGCCTTTTCCGGTGGCTCGTCCTTCGGTGTGAGCGGGCTCACAGCAACCAGGAACGCGGCGCTCATCGAGCTCGGCTTTGATGCCCTGGTTTCGGACAATACGAGACTCGGCCTGTCATACAATGCTGCCTTGTCGCGGGACGCTGTCGATCAGGGTGTGAATGCGCGGCTGATGGTGACGTTCTGATAATCTGAGAGTTCCGCTCCCGCATGCCCTCTCTCAAAGATCGACATAGCCCACCCTCCGACGCTGATCGGATGGTTTATCCGAGGAGCTCGTATTGTTTCGCAATCTCAGCAGTGGTCTTTTCGAGGCCAGGGTAGATTGTGCTGGACTTGATGTTTAGCTTGGCCAACTGCTCAAGGATCGACTGCTTGTTTCTCACCGTGACGCGCCTGATGTTGAGCCCGCTGTGCCCGGTCTCAGGAAGGACAGCGTCTTTACCAAAGATGAGAAAGGCGCCTGATTGCGACATGATACGCTCATGTGTGCTTCGGGCGCGAACGAATTGAATGCTCTCCAGATCGCTTGGCACTATGCGGGCCTCGAAATACGGCTTCTCGCGTCTGATGAAGTGCAGCAGCCTCCCGCATTCAGGTAGTCGGTTGAACGCCTCGAGGGACCGGCTGGTGTCCAAGCGCTCTTTCGCCTGCTCCTCGAGCATCGCGAGGTTTGCGATGCAGCTGACAGTGTCGGACTCGAAGAAGCGAACTTGCTCCTTTGGCGTCGTTAGGATGATGACCTCCCCGTCTATTTCGTGATTGGATTGGTCGAATTTGGCCGTGGAGCAGCAAAAATAGAGCCCCACGAGCGGATTCGACGTCACGTCGAGCAGTCGTGTTGGCAGTCCAAAATGCTGCATACGGACAAGTCGATCCAGCATATACGCGTCACTGCTGAACGCAGAGGACTGGGCACTCAAGAGTTCCAGTATCATGCGCGCTTCGTTCTGAAGATATTTATACTCGCCCGAGGCCGTCTTCCGATAGAGGGATGGTTCGAGCTTGTAGCGTGAGTCCGAGTGGCCCCGATAGAAAACTTCGTGATCAGAAGGCACCTGCAACGTCATCACGACCTGCATGAACTGTTCAAGGTTCTCGACAACGGTGGATGCTGGCCTTGGCTCCACTGGCAAGGGTGGAGCTGGGTTCAACGGCACTGCGAGGCTCGGCGTCGGGGCAGGCCAATCTTCATCTTGAGTCAGAAGATCGGCTGCCCGTAGCGCGCCGACAACATCATGGCTCTTGACCGCCCAATGGCTTCGATGGATCTCGAACTTTCCCATCCCGAAGGCTTTCTCGAACGGCTTGAGATCGGGAACTGTCCGAGGGCCGAAATCACGCTCGATCACGAAGGAATACCGGATCTCGGTGCTCTCGATGGACAAGGCGAAAACCCGACCGATCTTCACCCAAACTGTTCCGCCCGGCTTCTGTCGGTCCGACTGAAGTTCGGTCATGAATACCGTTGGGAGACCTGCGAGGCGCGCCAACGAGGAAGGGACCACGGGTGTGAACTGCCCCTCTATGTCGGGAATCGTATACTCAAATAGGCGCGCTAGGGGAAAGGTTGCCGTTCGGATCGTATTGAGCGGCACCTGCCAGTCGGACCCGTCGTACAACATTATGAGGTTGAACAAGGCGTCAATTCCTTTCGGGGCGGTCGTCGACCGATAACATCGGATACCTGGGTACTATAGGCAGCATAAGGAGAACGACCATTGTCTCGCACCAACGGGCCCCATGGGTTGAGGTCCCAACGCCAAGCCGCCGCGCCCACAATCGCCAGTATTGCGTTTCCGCTCGAGATTGGGGAGGGCCTGCTTCTCGTAATGCAGTCGTTCTGTTGACGTTGGCAGGCATAGCATAAATTGCAAGCAATTTTGAATGCACGCGCTCTTATGCTTTGGGCGGCGTGCGGCTAGCTGTCGTCAGTCGGCGTTGGAATAAAGCGTCTGGCGCGGTAATTGCGCCAGTAAATAACTATTTAGATACAAAATATTGTATTTTAAAAACAACTAGATAGGTTGATTTCCGGCAATCCAACCTGATTGTCCGATCTTGACAGCATATCGCTTTCGCTGTCTGTCTTGTCACGAGGAGTGCGGTGAAGCCTGATAGATCTGGGCTTCGCGCTGCAAGTGAGGAGGACGCGTTTCTATGTTGAGATTTGCCGTTGTCGGGATCGACCATGGGCATACCTTCGATCACGTGAAGGGATTGCTCGCCGCCGGCGCCGAATTTGTCGGCTATTGCCCGAAGACATCCGTTCCCGCCATTCGCGAGATGTTCGAGAAGACCTATCCCGATGCGCCGCAGATCGACCGGGAGCAGCTGCTCGCCGATCCCTCCATCGACGTGATCTGCATCGCAGCTATCCCGGCCGACCGCGCCGATCTCGCCATCCGCGCCATGAAAGCTGGCAAGGACGTGATGACCGACAAGCCCGGCGTGACAACATCGGCGCAGTTGCAGGCGGTGAAGGATACGGTGGCCGAGACGGGCCGCATCTTCTCGATCTGCTTTTCCGAACGCCACTGCGTGCGCTCGGCCGTCAAGGCCGGCAAGCTGGTCCAATCGGGCGCGATCGGCACAGTCATCCAGACGCTCGGCATGGGGCCGCACCGGCTGCAGCTGCCGACGCGGCCCGACTGGTTCTTCGACCCGGAGAAATTCGGCGGCATCATCGTCGATATCGCCTCGCACCAGGTCGATCAGTTCCTGTTCTACACCGGCTCGACATCGGCCACGGTCGCCGCAAGCTCGGTCGGCAATTTCGGCATGCCCGACCGACCGGCCTTCCAGGATTTCGGCGAGGTGCTCCTGCGCTCCGACAAGGGTTCCGGCTACATTCGTGTCGATTGGTTCACGCCCGAGGCCTTGCCGACATGGGGCGACGGTCGCCTGACGATCCTGGGGACCGAGGGCTATATCGAGCTGCGCAAGTACATCGACATCTCTGGCCGCCCCGGCAAGGATCACCTCTTCCTCGTCAACGGCAAGGAGATGACCCACATCGATTGCAGCGACGAGAAGCTCGACTACTTCGAGGCGTTCTTGGCCGACGTGCGCGACCGTACGGAGACGGCGATGCCGCAGGCGCATGTCTACGAGGTCTGCCGGCTGTCGCTCGAAGCGCAGGCAAACGCGGTCAGGATCGGCCAAGGCCAGGCTCCGGTCGGAGGGCGCTGAGATGAGCAGGAAGTTTCGCGTCGGCGTGATCGGCGCCGGCATCGCCGCGCGCCATTTGTCTGGCTTCAGCTGGAACAAGGAGCTGTTCGACGTCGTGGCCCTCTGCTCGCTCGATGCCGATCGCGGCAAGGCGCTTTGCGAGGAGTTCGGCATCCCTGAATACACACAGGATGCCGAGGCGATGATCGCCCGCGCCGATCTCGATATCATCGACATCTGCACGCCGCCGAGTTCCCATTTCGATCTCTGCCGCAAGGCGATCGAGGCGGGCAAGCATGTGATCTGTGAGAAGCCGCTGTTCGGCTCGATTGCCGAAGTGGACGAGATGGCCGGCATCGTCGCCAAGGCCAACGGGCCGCAGCTGATGCCGATCTTCCAGTATCGCTATGGCTCGGGTCTTCAGAAGCTGAAGACGCTGATCGAGCTCGGGCTGACCGGCGAAGCGTTCCTGACGACGATCGAGACCCATTGGTGGCGCGGGCCCGATTATTACGCCGTGCCCTGGCGCGGCAAATGGGCGACCGAGCTTGGCGGCGGCCTGCTCGGCCACGCGATCCATGCCCATGACATGCTGAACTATATACACGGCCCCTGCGCCGAGCTCTTCTCCTTCGGAGCGACCTTGGTCAATCCGATCGAGGTCGAGGATACGGCAGCACTGTCGGTGAAAATGAAGAACGGATCGCTCGCCAGCCTGTCAATGACGCTCGGCTCGCGCGAGGAGATTTCGCGCCTGCGCTTCTGCTTCCGCGATCTGGTGGCGGAAAGCATCATCGAGCCCTACACGATGGGCCGCGATCCCTGGACCTTTAAGGCGGGTAACGAGGAGCACCAGCAAAAGGTGGACGCGGCGCTCGCCCGCTACGAGGCCAAGGAGGACGGCTATACCCGCCAGTTCGAGCTGTTCCATCAGGCGCTGGTCCGCAACCAGGAGCCGCCGGTGACGCTTGCCGACGCGCGCAATTCTCTGGAACTGGTCACCGCCGCCTACCACTCACAACGCACCGGCCTTCCGACATCACTGCCGATCCTTCCCGACCACCCGCTCTACCGCTCCTGGCTGCCGGAAGAGGCCCGCTAGCAGGGAGAGACGATCGCGACCAAGCTTAACCGATAATATTGCGGCGGGGGACGATGAAAGTCGTGCCGAAGTAACGACTTGCTAAGCTCCATTTGTCAGCCTCGGATCCATTGATTTTCATAATCCGTTGTTCGAGGTCTTTCATGTTTTTGAGTAAAGACGATTGGATCAACCAGCGCGCCTATGCGCTGTGGGAGGCGGAAGGCCGGCCCGATGGGCGCGGTAGCGAGCATTGGCAACAAGCGGCCCGCGAGTATCAGTTGCTGGAGCAGACGCGAGCCTCCGCCGACGGAAGCGACTTGATCGAGCGCTTGAAAACGATGGGCCGGATCATGCGCGAAGCGGACCGCGACGATCGCTCCGAGACACCGGAAAAATCAGCTTCCTCGCGCCGTTCAGCAAGATGATCTGCTACGGCACGAAGTCGTCATTCGGCTGAGCCGCGCGTTAACGTTTCCTTAGGCATAATCATCTGTTTCCATTATAATTTAGTGGGAAAACGATCGCTGGAGTACAACGTCAACCTTTGCTGAAGAATATGCAAAGTCGAAGGCATGATCGCCTTCTTGCATGGCAGAGGCGGCGAATGTTTTCATCGATAGTACGCGAAGTCAGGTCACGGCTTACGGGACGCCTGTCCGCTCGTCCGCATTCGCCCGAGATCAGCGCCGACGCGTTTGCCGCCGATAAGTCCGCCGAACTCGTCCATCTGAAGAAGCTGTTCGATCACTCGTCGCGCGCCGCCCGCATCGGCGTGTGGGAATGCAATCTCCCGGACGAGACGCTGGCATGGACCGACATGGTCTACGAACTGTTCGACCTGCCGATCGGCCACCCGCTCAGCCGCGGCGAGACTGTCAAGCTATATACCGAGCGGTCGCGCATCGAGCTGACCATGCTGCGCGATCGGGCCATCAAGGAGCGATCCGGCTTCAGCCTCGACGCGGAGATCATCACGGCCAAGGGCAACCATCGCTGGATCCGCATCACCGCCACCGTCGAATGCGAGGGCGACCAGCCGGTCCGCATCTTCGGGATGAAACAGGACATCACGGCCGAGAAGAAGCTCTTCGACGAGATCCGCTATCTCGCCGAATTCGACCTCCTGACCAGCCTGCCGAACCGCGTCCAGTTCCAATCCACTTTCGAGAGGCTGTGCGCGACTGAGGCCTCCAGGCAGAGCGTGGCCCTGTTCCTCATCGATCTCGACGGCTTCAAGCAGGTCAACGACCGGCTCGGCCATCAGGCCGGAGACCAGTGCCTGCGCGTGGCGGCCAACTGCCTGCGATCCGTGCTCGGCGGGGCCGAGCTCGTGGCGCGCATCGGTGGTGACGAATTTGCGGTGCTCCATCGCTGTGGGTCGAGCGACGAGGCGGCCCGGATCGCGAGCTCCATCGTCACCGCGCTTGCCGCATCCTGCGACGAGGATGGTCGCCATATCGGCATCGGCGGCTCGGTCGGCGTGGCGCTCGCCGCTGGCTATCTCGCGCCGAAGGACATCTTCGCGGCCGCCGACGGCGCGCTCTACGCCGCCAAGAGCGGAGGCCGGAACCGCTTCAGCCTAGCCCACCAGCCCTTCACGTCGCAGACCCACGCGGCCTAGGGCACGGGCGACTTTCTCCAGATTGTGTGATCAGGCGCAGCCGCTTGCGGCTTTCCACGGCACGCGCTTTTGGGCTAACAGCTTGGCATCGATATGATCCAACGAGTACCAAGACATGAGCCACATTCCTCAAATCGATTACGATACCGCTTCTGAGGAGATCCGCTCGGCCCACGACGCGGAAGTCAGGGTTCGCGGTCGGATGACCAACATGAAGCGGACGCTGCTGCATTCGCCTCAGGCGCATCGCATCTATGCGGAATGGTTCACGCTGCGCGCCGAGCTGGCCGCGATCAGCGACCGGCCGATCTGGATCTTCTCCCACGCGATTTCGAAGGCCTGCAAGTCGAAGATCGCCATCACCTTCTTCCGCCGCGCGCTGATCAACAACGGCTTTGATCCGGATGCGCTTGAGCTCTCCGAGGAAGAGGCGCTGCTCGACGCGTTCGGCAAGGCGATTGTCGCCGATTCCAACGCCATCCCGAGCGAGATCTGGGGTGCGCTGAAGCAGCGCTACGACGCCAAGACGCTGGTCGACCTCGTCGCCTTCGCTGGCATCATGATCGCCACCGCCGTCTTTAACAACGTCGTCGAGGTCGATTTCGATCCGGAGCTTGAGGCATTCGCCGAGGGCGCCGCTCGATAGAGGAACTATCGTTTATCAAGCGATATCAATCCTGTTCGAGATCTTTCTCGACTTTTTGATCAAGTTCGCTCGCGACGAAGACCGCGTGTTCGGTGATTTGCGGCAAGCCCATCAGCTCGCCGAACGCGCCGCGCGCCAAGGGACCGGAGATCAGCAATGTCGGATCCGGTCGGCCGTCGCCGGCAAGCGCTTCGGACGCGAGGTTGCAGGCGATGCCCAGCCCGGTCGGGTCCAGCTGCAGATGGCCGAGATCGTGTAGCCTCGCCAGCCACGGCTGGCTGTTCAGGATACCGCCATGGGCCGGACCCGTGGTGACGACCATCGCATCGTAAACCCGCTCCAAGCGTTCACCGTTGCGCCGTCGCAGCACGACACTGATGTCATCGCCCTCACGCCTGATGCTCGCGACGGAGGCGGCCAGCACCTCCATGCGGCCGTTGGCGACCGCGCGGTCGAGCACCTCCTCCACCTGCGGCGCGATACGGAAGCGGTGCACGTCCCAGAAGGGGCGAAGGTGGCGGACGATCCGGCGACGCTCCGAGACAGGCAGTGCCCGCCAGATCGCGTGCCCGTGACCGCGCACTTGATCCAGCACCGCATGCCATGTCAGCCCCGCTTGCTCGGCCTCGCGGATGGTGCGGCGCACGAGGCGCAAGAGCTGCGTGGCGCTCTCGACCGGCACCGTCTCGAACACGCCAAACGGGTCCTGCGCGACCGCCGGATGGCCGCGCGATCTCAAGCCTCGCCGTGAGATCGACGTCACCGGGCCGCGATGTCCCGTGATCTCTAGCGACGCCACCACATCAGCGGCTGTCAGCCCGTTGCCGACGACGAGGAGGCGATCGTCAGGGCTGATGGCATCAAGCGCGCCCGGCATGGTGGAATCGGCGACGAACTTCGGATGACCGGCGAGCGCCATCAACGCTGATGGCGGGGAGGGCGAGGGGTGGCTTGTCGCTATGACGAGATAATCGGCAAAGGTCTGGCCACCCTGACTATCGGCAATCCGCCAGAATGCGCCGTCGCGCTCGACATCGGTCACAACCGCCCGCCGGTGCCTGACGGCTCCGGTCTCGACCAGCGGCCGCAATGCCGATGCGACGTATCGCCCGAACAGCTCACGGCGCGGAAAGATCGCCCCGTCGGCACGACGCGCGGCGGGGTCGTCGGCGATGGCATCGTTGAGCTCGATCCATTCGAGGAAATCTCCGGGATGCTCCGGCAGAAGGCTCATTCTGGCTGCTGGCACGTTGATGCGGTGCGCGGGGTCGTTCGTGTCATAGGCGAGGCCACGGCCGAGCTCCGCGCGCGGCTCGAAGACGGTGATGGCCGGCGGCCGGTCTCTGCCTGCCAAAGCCAGGTGGTAGGCAACACCCGCGCCCAATATGCCGCCACCGATGATGGCGACAAGCGGCCTGCGCGGTAGCTGCAGGTCCTGATGGTCGGAAAGGAGATTGTCGTGATGCATGAGTGGTTGCCGATTAAACGCGATGTCGAGATTGTTCGATTCTAGTTCGGATAGGTAACAGTTCAAAACATCAGTGATCGCCCAAAGCGCTATTTTTGGCAAACCCACAGAAGTCTTGGCATTTTTGTCTTCCGCTGATCTGCCGGGGAAATTGCCACCGTTCACAATCTCCTGATGGAGGTTTCACGGAAGAAAGAATTGACTCGACAGGTGCCAGATGGTCAAAAGATGACACAATTTGTCAGCAATAGATCGAGGGGAGGCGATCTCACGAAGGACTAGCGATAGCTTTCATGAGCGCCAACCCTCCAGCGGCGACCCCGCCAGTGAATGCCGCTTTCGCGGAACAAGCCGCCAAGGTCGGCATCCGCACGGGTCGCGTTCTTGGTCTTCTGGTTGCTGCTGTTGTTCTCGTTGCCGTCATCTGCGTTTCCCTGGCGGTCGGCGCGCGAAACATATCCGTTTCCGACGTCGTGTCGGTCTTCTTCTCGTCGGCGAACCAGATAGACAGCGAGACCATCTGGTCGCTGAGGCTTCCTCGGACCTTGCTCGGCGTGATGGCGGGTATAGCCTTTGCGCTGTCCGGCGCGCTCATGCAGGCGCTTACCCGCAATCCTCTGGCCGATCCCGGTATTCTGGGCATCAACGCGGGCGCGGCTTTCGCCATGGTTGTCGCCATCGGCCTTCTCGGGATTACCCATCCATTGTCACTGATCTGGTTTGCTTTCGCCGGCACCGGTCTTGCGGCGATCTCGGTCTACCTCGCCGCCATGGGAGGGCGCGCCGGCGCGACACCGTTGCGACTGACGCTGGCTGGCGTCGCTATCGGCTCCATTCTGCGCGGGCTCACCTCCACGCTGATCTTTCTCGACCCAAATACGTTCGATCACATGCTGAATTGGGAGGTTGGCTCGCTGGCGATCACCGGTTACGACAATCTGATCGTCACGGCGCCGTTTGTCGTCATCGGGATCGTGCTTGCATTGGTATCGGCGCCTGTCCTCAACGTCGTCGCACTCGGTGACGATCAGGCCCGTTCACTTGGTGCCGGTATCGGCAGAGCGCGCATGATGGTCGTTATAGCGGTCATGCTGCTGACGGGTGCTGCCACGGCCGCGGCCGGCCCGCTGGGCTTCATCGGTCTGATGGTGCCTTATGCCGCGCGCTGGATCGGCGGCACGGATCAGCGCTGGATTTTTGCCTATACGTTGCTGCTTGCTCCGATCGTCTTGCTCAGCGCCGATATTCTGGGTCGCTTGAGCATGCGGCCCGCCGAAATCCAGGTCGGCATCGTCACTGCCTTTGTCGGCGCACCGGTGCTCATCTGGCTGGTGCGTTCAAGAAAGGTCAGCGCGCTGTGACCCTGCATCCCGCCTTCACCCGTCGGCGTATCGTCGTTCGCGCGCTCGGCGACAGGCTTTCTCTGCCGATAGACAAGCGCCTTCTTATCGCGTGTCTGGCACTTTTGCTTCTCGGAGCGGCCGTCATGGTTGCGGCACTCGTCAGCGGCCAGATGCACGTGCCGGCAATCGAGGTGCTGAATGTGCTGACAGGCGGCGGCGAGCGCCGCATGCGCATGGTCGTCCTGGACTGGCGCATGCCGCGTGCCGCGGGCGCTGCGATCCTTGGCGCGCTGCTGGGGCTGGGCGGTGCGGTATTCCAGTCGATTACGCGCAATCCGCTTGGAAGCCCCGATGTTGTCGGCTTCGATGCGGGCGCATACACCGGTGCGATCCTGGCGATCACCTTCGCCGGTGGCAGCTGGATTGCGCTGGCGGGTAGCGCTATTGCGGGCGGTCTCGCGACCGCGTTCGTCGTCTACCTCCTCACCTGGCATAAAGGCATCCAGGGTTTCCAGCTGATCGTCGTCGGCATTGGCGTGAGCGCGATGCTGACGTCGGCCAACCACTGGATCCTGCTCAAGTCCTCGCTGTCGACGGCCATGGCCGCGAGCACCTGGGGCATGGGCTCTCTTGCCAAGATCAGCGGTCAGCAGCTGTCGCTGGTCCTGTGGCTGGGCATTCCCGTGATCGTTCTCGCACTCATTCTGGCGCGACCTCTAAAGCTCATGGAAATGGGCGATAGCCGCGCAAAGGCGCTTGGTGTTCCGGTGGAAGCCGCAAGGCTGGCGTTGATGGCGATTGCCATCGTTGCGACCGCGCTCGTAACCGCGATTGCCGGCCCCATTCCTTTCGTTGCGCTGGCCTCGCCGCCGATCGCTCATGCGATCACCCGCACGGCGGGCACCTCGCTTGCCGCATCCATGGCAACCGGCGCCTTGTTGTTGTCGGCCGCCGATTATGTCGCGCAGCATAGTTTCGCCCCCACCCAACTCCCCGTCGGCGTCGTGACGTTGTGTATCGGGGGCACCTACTTTCTCTGGCTGATCATCAAGGAGGCACGTCGCGCGTGAAGCCTCAAACCGCTCCCCGTCTCGAGGCGCAGGCCGTCGAACTCGCATACGGCAAGTCCGTGATCGCTCAAGGTCTGTCCGTTACGGTTCCATCAGGATCGTTCACCGCGATCGTCGGACCGAATGCCTGCGGCAAATCCACCCTCCTGCAGGCCCTGTCGCGCCTGCTGATGCCCGGTCAGGGCGCCGTTTTGCTCGACGGCCGCGCCATCTCGACCATCCCGGCCAAGGAATTTGCCCGCAGCGTCGGCCTCATGCCGCAAAGTTCGGTGGCGCCGGATGGGATTACCGTCACCGAACTTGTCGCCTGTGGCCGCTACCCCCACCAGAACCTGCTGCGCCAATGGAGCCGGGCCGACGAACAGGCGGTGTCGGCTGCGATCGAAGCGACCGGCATGAACGATCTCGCCGGTCGCCGCGTCAACGAATTGTCCGGCGGCCAGCGCCAGCGCGCATGGATCGCCATGGTGCTCGCACAGGAAACCCCGCTTCTCCTGCTCGATGAGCCGACGACCTTCCTCGATATCGCTCACCAGATGGAGCTGATGCTTCTTCTTGAGCGTCTCAACCGCGAGCGCGGCTACACCATTGCCGCCGTGCTGCACGATCTCAACCAGGCTTGCCGCCATGCCACCCACATGATCGCCATGCGCGGGGGCTGCGCCATCGCCGAGGGTCGGCCGGGGGACATCGTGACCGAGACGCTGGTCCGCGAAGTGTTCGGCCTCGACAGCGTCATCATCAAGGATCCGGTTGTGGGAACTCCGCTGGTGGTGCCGCGCGGACTGCATGACAATTCCGATATCACAAGGAAAGGATAAGACATTGTCGCTGCGACTGACACGACGTGAGATCATTGCCGCATCGCTGCTCCTGGCGGCCAGCCCCTTGCTGGCTGAGGAGGGGACGATCACCGTGGATGGGATGTTTGGTCCCGTGCAAGTGCCGAAGTCGCCGAAGCGCGTGGTCGTATCGGATGGTGACGACGTGCTGCAGCCGACCGTCGCGCTTGGAATTATTCCGGTCGGCGCATCCCGGCCGAACTTCACCGGCGGCTTCGCAAAGGGCGTCGCCGAGCGTCTGCCTGCTGATATCGGCTATATCGGATCGTCGGGGGAACCCAATTTCGAGACCGTACTGACGCTCGAGCCCGATCTCATCTTGATGAGCAACGACGATATTCCCGATCTGCAGGGAATGTACGAGCGCTACACCCAGATCGCTCCCACCGTGCTCATCGATGTGCAGCCCAAGGACTGGCGCAAGACGCTGACGACGATTGCGGGTGCCACGGGGCGTGAGGCGCAGGCGAGCGAGTTGCTGGCGAAATACGACGGGCGCGTCGGACAGGTTCGCAGCGCGATCAGCGGCAATATCGGAACGGCGACGATCGCTCGCGTTCGCACCAATCTCGTGCGTTACATGCTGCAGGACACCTCTTTCACCTGGAGCGTGCTGAAGGATGTCGGCTTCCGCGCCCCGCCGCAGCAGCAGATCACCAGCAATGACGGCTTCATCAACATCAGCCTCGAACGGCTTGACCTCCTGGAGGCCGATTTCATCCTGCTCTTGGAGGACGAGGGTGCCAAGGGGCCGGGCGCCATGAGCGAGAAACTCAAGGCGCTGCCGACCTTCGCCAACCTGAAGGGCGACAAGATGGAGCTCCCGTCCGCGGACTACCTGTTCGGCAACATCCTGACGGCCTTCAATATGCTCGACGTGCTGGAAGCCAAGTTCAAAGCATAGCCAGGCCCATCCCTGTGGCGATGGTGCAGCTGCATCGCCACAGGAACGCTTTTTTAGCTCTTCCCCTTCCACGGCACCAGCACGGCTTCCAGAATGCGGATGGCGGCGCTGAAGGAGAAAGCGCAGGCGGCGATGATGCCGATGCCGACGAAGACCACGTCGGTCGCCAGAAACTGCGACGCCGACATGATCATGTAGCCGATGCCACGGGTGGAGGCGATCAGCTCGGCGGCGACCAGCGTGCCCCAGCCGATGCCGAGAGCGATCCTGAGCCCCGTCAGGATTTCCGGCAGCGCCGAGGGGAGCACGATGCTGACGAGGATTTGCCAGGGCCGGGCGCCGAGCGAGCGTGCGGCGTTGACGCGCTCGATCGGCAGCGAGCGGACACCGGCCTGTGCCGAGAGGCAGATCGGGGCGAACATGGCGAGCACCAGCAGCGTTACCTTGGAGGTTTCGCCGATGCCGAGCCAGATGATCATCAGCGGCAAGTAGGCCAATGGCGGCAGCGGCCAGTAGAACTCGATGGGCGTATCCAGCACGCCCTTGACCCAGCGGTTCAGCCCCATCAGCAAGCCCACGGGAATGCCGACGACGGTGGCGATGGCGGCGGCGGTGACGATGCGGAACAGGCTTGCGGAGACGTGCTCATAGAGCGAGGCGCCGGCATAGCCGTCATTGTAGATCGCGCCAACCTGCGTCCACACCTCCTGCGGCGTTGGCAGGAAGAGATGGGGCACCAACGCCAGCTTGGCCACGAGCCACCAAGCGGCGAGAAGCACGAGTGCTGTCGCGATGCTGATCAGCACGGTCGGCTTTTCGCCCGCGCCGAAGCCTTTCATCTTGACGAGCTTCAGCTGTTCCGCAGGCGAGCCGATGACGACGCGGCCGGTTTCGGTGAAATCGCTCATTCGGCGGCACTCCTCAACTCTTCCGATCCATGCAGGATGTCGCGGATTTCTTCCCGCAGATTGGCGAATTCGGGCGATGTCTTCACGGCCCTGGCGTCCCCAGTCTCGGCGAAGCGGCGGACGAAATCGAGATCGAAGCGGGCAACGATGCGGCCCGGGCGCGGCGACATCACCACGACCTGCGTGCCGAGAAACAGCGCTTCCTCGATCGAATGGGTGATGAAGAAGATGCGCGTATGCGTCTCCTTCCAGATCGACACCAGCAGCTCCTGCATCTGTTCGCGGGTGAGGCTGTCGAGCGCGCCGAAGGGCTCGTCCATCAGCAAGACGGCGGGTTCGGTGGCGAGCGCCCTGGCGATGCCGACGCGCTGGCGCATGCCGCCGGAGAGCTCATAGGGGAAGGCGGCGGCGAAATCCTTGAGGCCGACGAGATGAAGCAGCTGCTCAGCGCGCTCGCGGCGGGCGCCTTTCGGCACGCCGGCGAATTTCAGACCGAGGGCGACGTTGTCGATCACCGTCTTCCAGGGGAGCAGCGTGTCCTTCTGGAACACGACGCCGCGATCGGCACCCGGCGAGGTAACGGGCCGCCCATCCAGCGTGATCGCGCCTTCCGACAACGGCAGAAAGCCGGCGATCGCGTTGAGCAGCGTGGACTTGCCGCAGCCGGACGCGCCGAGCGCGACGACGAAGCTGTTCTCGGGAATGGCGAGCGAGACGCGGTCGAGCGCATGGACCGTCCGGCCGTCTCGTGTCTGGAAATAGACGCTCGCGTGATCGACTTTGAGCATGTCAGGTCTCTTTGAAAATGAGGACGCTGGCGCGGTGTGGCGCCAGCGTTTCGGCCGAAGTTGGCTTAGTTGCTCGGATTGGTCAGCGCATCAGCGGTGACGAAGGCGGCGTAGCTCGGCAGCACTTCGCTGACCTTGCCCTGCTCCTTCAGGAAGGTGGCGGTATCCTTGAGGATCTTGGCAGCACCTGCCTTTTCGCCGCCGCCGAGCCATGCGTCGGATGCCTGGACGTCAGGTGTTAGAAGCGTCAGGTTCTTCAGCGCCGCCGCCTGCTGCTCGGGCGTGCCGCCGAGCGCCTTGGCGAGCAGCTTGGCGTTCTCGCTATCGGCATCCCAGGCCTTCTTGTCCTTGGCGAAGGAGGCGTAATAGGTGTTGATAACGCCGGCGAAGCCCTTCAGGAAAGCGGGGTTTTCATCGGCGAATTTCGAGGCTGCGACCCAGGCCGAGAAGGTCGGCGCGCCCTTGTCGGCGACGTCCTTCGAGGTGACGAGCACCTTGCCCTTCTTCTTCAGTTCGGTCAGCGCCGGATCCCAGACGAAGCCGCCATCGATATCACCGCGATTGTAACTGGCGACGATCTCGGGCTGCGGAATGGCGAAGACCTGCACGTCCTTTTCGCTGAGGCCGAGCGACTTGATCAGCGCCAGGAGCTGGTAGTGGTCGGTGGAGACGGGCGCTGCTGCCAGCTTCTTGCCCTTGAGATCATTGAGCGAGTTGATGCCCGAACCGTCGCGGACGACAAGCGCCTCGTCGATGCCCGAGATCGAGGAGAGGTAGAAGGCCTTGACGGCGAGGCCGCGCGAGGTGGCGGCCGCGAACGGGCTGGAGCCAACATAGCCGACCTGCACGTCGCCCGAGGCGATCGCCGCGAAGATTTCGGCGCCGGAATTGAACTTGCGGAAGTCGATGTCGTAGCCCGTCGCCTTGGCGAACTCGCCATTTGCGATGGCGACCGACGACGGCAGTGCATCCGTCTGGTAGGCAACGACAACCTTCTTGTCGGCTGCCTGCGCCAGCAACGGCGCTGCCACGGCGGCCACGCCAAGTGTAAGTCCTGCGATAATGCCCTTGATATTCATGTTTCGCCCCCGAATGCCGCGCTTGTGCGTCGGCTCAACTTGTTTCGACGGGAAAACACTACGGCGGGCCATGGGCGGCACACAGATAAAACTATCTATTTTATAGAGTATGGCGACAATATTGTTTTGCGTCTGATTTGCCGGGCAGACGATTGCGGCTTGTCGGTCGTTGCCGCGTCAGGCGGCATCCATGGTGATGAGGTAGCAGAGCGCCTGGCCATCCATCTCGAGCGAGATGCCTGCCGCGTCCTGCAGCAGCAACGTGTCGCCTTCGGTAAGCGACGCCTGGCCGTCCGTCCAGGTGAGATCGAGCGTGCCGCGATGGCAGAATACCAGCAGCGTTCCGGCCGCGCCGCCGAACGTGACCTCGCTGTCGACCACGACACGCTCGACCCGGTGCCACAGCCCACCGCGACGCGTCATGACGTTGAGATCGGTGATCGGCCCGGATTTGAGCGTCGCGGACACCTCAACGTCGGCGGGGAATGCGAGCGGGGCGCTCTCTTGCGTCAACAGCAATGGTGCGCGGCCGTCGATCGCAAGCGACATTCCTTCGCCATCAAGGATCGACAAGGTCCGGTCGATGCCGGGGAAGATCGAGAACGGCCCATCGGTCGCGACCGTCGCCATGCTGATCCGCCAGTCGAACTCGGACAGTGCGGCCCCATCCGGCGAAACCGCAATCTCCACCGTCTCCCCGCCACCGTTCTTCCACGGCATGCGGCGATAGCTGCTGGCGGTCAGGATTGTGGCGCGGGACATGGGATCTCCGGAGATTGCAAATGAGAGGGGAGTGGAGGACACTCAGGGCATTGGAGGCGAGTGATGGACATCGTCAACATGGCAAAGGACACCCCGATCGATCAACCGGAAACGGCGCCGAAGAAGCGCCGCATTGGTTTCATGGAAGGCATGTTCACCACGCCGGATGACTTCGACACGATGATGGCCGAGGAAATCGAAGAGATGTTCTATGGCGGTGACCTCTTTCCTCCTGAAGACCCAATCAAGCCGATCGTAGCAGACAAGGAATGAGCGGGGACGTTCGAGGCGACGCTGATCGCCGCCTCTCGACCATTCTTCAATATCCGGGCCTCATACCTTTCTGAGGCCCGGTGTCTCGCTCTATCAGTTCCCCAAAATCCCCGGCAGCCGCAGGCCCTTCTCCTTGGCGCAATCGATCGCGATGTCATAACCCGCATCGGCGTGGCGCATGACGCCTGTCGCCGGGTCGTTCCAGAGTACGCGCTCAAGCCGCTTGGCCGCATCATCGGAGCCGTCGGCGCAGATGACCACGCCTGAATGCTGGCTGAAGCCCATGCCGACGCCGCCGCCGTGATGCAGCGACACCCAAGTGGCGCCGGATGCGGTGTTGAGGAGCGCGTTGAGGAGCGGCCAGTCGGAGACGGCGTCGGAGCCGTCCTTCATCGCTTCCGTCTCGCGGTTCGGCGAGGCGACCGAGCCGCTATCGAGGTGGTCGCGGCCGATGACAACGGGGGCCGAGAGTTCGCCGTTCTTCACCATCTCGTTGAAGGCCAGCGCCAGGCGGTGGCGATCGCCGAGACCGACCCAGCAAATGCGCGCCGGCAGGCCCTGGAAGGAGATACGTTCGCGGGCCATGTCGAGCCAGTTGTGCAGATGCTTGTTGTCGGGCAGCAGCTCCTTCACCTTGGCGTCGGTCTTGTAGATATCTTCAGGGTCGCCCGAAAGCGCTGCCCAGCGGAAGGGGCCGATGCCGCGGCAAAACAGCGGGCGGATATAGGCCGGCACGAAGCCCGGGAAGGCGAAGGCGTTTTCCAGGCCCTCATCCTTGGCGACCTGGCGGATGTTGTTGCCGTAATCAAGCGTCGGCACGCCGGCATCCCAGAAGGCGACCATGGCTTCGACATGCTTCTTCATCGAGGCGCGAGCGGCGGCCTCGACGGCCTTCGGATCGCTTTCGCGCTTGGCCTTGTGTTCGGCGACGGTCCAGCCGATCGGGAGATACCCGTTGAGCGGATCATGCGCCGAGGTCTGGTCGGTGACGATATCGGGGCGCTGGCCGCCTGATTTCATGCGGTCGACGAGTTCCGGGAAGATTTCGGCGGCGTTGCCGAGCAGGCCGACCGACTTGGCTTCGCCCTTCGCCGTCCATTCGGCGATCATGGCAAGCGCTTCATCGAGCGACTTCGCCTTGGCGTCGACATAGCGGGTGCGCAGGCGGAAATCGATGCGGGTCTCGTCGCTTTCGACCGCGAGGCAGCATGCGCCGGCCATGACGGCCGCCAGCGGCTGCGCGCCGCCCATGCCGCCGAGGCCGCCGGTCAGGATCCACTTGCCCTTGAGGTCGCCATTATAGTGCTGGCGGCCGGCTTCGACGAAGGTTTCGTAGGTGCCCTGAACGATGCCCTGCGTGCCGATATAGATCCACGAGCCGGCGGTCATCTGGCCGTACATGGCAAGACCCTTCTTATCCAGCTCGTTGAAATGATCCCAGGTCGCCCAATGCGGCACGAGGTTGGAATTGGCGATCAGGACGCGCGGCGCATCCTTGTGGGTGCGGAACACGCCGACCGGCTTGCCGGATTGAACAAGAAGCGTCTCTTCTTCCGTCAGCGTCTTCAGCGTTGCGACGATCTGGTCGAAATCCGCCCAGGTGCGGGCAGCGCGGCCGATGCCGCCATAGACGACCAGCTCGTGCGGGTTTTCCGCGACGTCGGGGTCGAGATTGTTCATCAGCATGCGCAGCGGCGCTTCGGTCATCCAGCTCTTGGCGTTGAGCTCGGGGCCAACAGGGCTTCTGACATCGCGAATGTTGTGGCGTGGATTGCTGGTCATTGCGTTCCCCTTATTCGGGTTGGATGGCTTGTTGTTTCAGGCTTATTTCTTCAGGTTCGGCGCGATAGCGGCGATGCGCTCCAGGATGTCTTTCAGATGGACGCGCAGGCGGTCGGCCTTGGCGGTATCGTAGGCGAAGGGCGGCTTTTCGGTCTGAAGATGCGTGGATTGCGCCAGTTCCATCTGGATCGCATGCACGCCGGCCTCCGGCCGTCCGTAATGCCGCGTCGTCCAGCCACCCTTGAAGCGACCGTTGAGGATGCTGTCGTAACCGGTGGCTGAGGCGGTCGCGGAGACGACTGCCTGTTCGATGGCGTGGTCGCAGGTCTTGCCCAGATCGGTGCCGATATTGAAATCCGGCAACTTGCCTTCGAAGAGGAAGGGGATGTGCGAGCGGATCGAGTGGCAATCGTAGAGGATCGCGACGCCGTGGATCGCCTTCACCCGCTCAATCTCGGCGGCAAGCGCCGCGTGATACGGCGCGTGGAAATCGCGCAGGCGTTCAGTGATATCGGCTTCATCAGGTGCCTCGCCATCCTTCCAGATCGACAGGCCGTCGAAATCCGTTTCAGGCACCAGGCCGGTCGTGTTCTGGCCGGGATAGAGGCTGGTGCCCGATGGATCGCGGTTGGCGTCGATAACGTAGCGGTGGAAGGTGGCGCGGACGGTGGTCACGCCATCGATGAGGCCGTCATAGAGATCGTGGATGTGCCAGTCGGTGTCGGCGAGCAGCTTGCCGTTGTCGTTCAGGCGGTCCCAGATATCAGGCGGCACGTCCGTGCCGGTGTGCGGGAAGCCGAGGATGATGGGGGATGTGCCCTGGTGGGTTTCGTGGGTGGTCATTGGTTGAATGCTCCACGGGTTGCGGGGGTGTTACCCCCCTCTGTCCTGCCGGACATCTCCCCCACAAGGGGGGAGATCGATTCGTTGTTATCGCCTTGCAGAACGGTTGACTTTGGAGCGAGCGGGAGCGCCCAGCCAATCTCCCCACCTGTGGGGGAGATGCCCGGCAGGGCAGAGGGGGGCGCCACGAGTGCCGACATCACCATCACCCCTCCAACACCGGCAGAATGCCCGAAGACACCGCCGCATTCAGCCCACCCGAGGCCACCAGATCGCTCGCCGCCTGCAGATCGTCAGCCATGTAGCGGTCGACTTCGAGCGTCGGCACCACGGCGCGGATTGCTGCGATGGCGCTCGAAAGTTCCGGGCTGGTCGAAAGCGGGGCGCGGAATTCGACACCCTGGGCTGCCGTCAGCGCCTCGATGCCGATGATCGAGAACAGGTTGTCGGTCATCTGCAGCAGGCGGCGGGCGCCGTGGCAGGCCATGGAGACGTGGTCTTCCTGGTTGGCCGAGGTCGGGGTCGAGTCGACCGAGGCCGGATGCGACATCTGCTTGTTTTCCGACATCAGCGCCGCGGAGGTCACTTCCGCGATCATCAGGCCGGAGTTGAGGCCGGGCTTCTTGGCGAGGAAGGCAGGCAGGCCGTAGGAGAGGGCGGGATCGACGAGCAGCGCGATGCGCCGCTGCGAAATGGCGCCGATCTCGCAGACCGCGATCGCGATCTGGTCGGCGGCGAAGGCTACCGGTTCGGCGTGGAAATTGCCGCCGGAGACGACGGAGTTGTCCGAGAGAACCAGCGGATTGTCGGTGACCGCATTGGCTTCGATCTCCAGCGTTTTGGCGACCGAACGCAGGAGATCCAGGCAGGCGCCATCCACCTGCGGCTGGCAGCGGATGCAGTAGGGGTCCTGGACGCGCTCGTCGCCCTCGATATGGCTTTGGCGAATGACGGAGTTGTCGAGAAGGGCGCGGAGCGCAGCGGCCGTGTCGATCTGGCCCTTGTGGCCGCGCAGCGTGTGGATGTCGGGATGGAACGGCGCGGACGAGCCCATGGCGGCGTCGGTCGACATGGCGCCGGTGATCAGTGCTGCCTGGGCGGCGCGGTGGGCGCGGAAGAGGCCGGCGAGTGCCAGCGCGGTGGAGGTCTGCGTGCCGTTGATCAGCGCCAGGCCTTCCTTGGCGGCGAGAACCACCGGCGTCAGCCCGGCCTTGTCGAGTGCTGCGGCGCCGGTCAGGCGCTCGCCCTTATAGAAAGCTTCGGCCTCGCCCATCATCACTGCTGCCATATGCGCGAGCGGCGCGAGGTCGCCGGAGGCGCCGACGGAGCCCTTTTCCGGAATGACGGGAATGACGCCCTTTTCCAGCATGCCTTCGATCAGCCGCACCAGCTCCAGCCGCACGCCGGAAGCGCCGCGGCCGAGCGAGACAAGCTTCAGGGCCATGATCAGGCGGACGATGTTTTCAGGCAACGGCGCGCCGACGCCGCAGCAATGCGACAGGATGAGATTGCGCTGCAGCGTCGCCACGTCGGCGCTGTCGATCTTGATCGAGGCGAGCTTACCAAAGCCGGTGTTGATGCCGTAAACAGGCGCGTTGCCGGCGGCGATCTCGGCGATGCGCGCAGCGGCCTTGTTGATGCCGGCGTCGAAGGAGCGGTCGAGCACGGCAGGTTCGCCGGCCCAGTAGATCGTTTCCAGATGCTTGAGCGATACGGAGCCAGGATGAAGAGTGATGGTCAACGGTCGATCCTTTCGCCCTTGAAGACGTGTGCGTGAAGCGGGTTGAAGCCGATGCGGTAGACGAGTTCGGCAAGGCTCTCGACATCCCAGATCGCGAAGTCGGCGGACTTGCCGGCTTCGAGCGTGCCGGTTTCGTCGATGAGCCCGAGGGCGCGAGCACCTTCACGGGTAGCGCCGGCGATGCATTCCTCGACGGTGAGGCCGAAAAGGGTGGCGGACATGTTCATGGTCAAGAGCAGCGACGTCAGCGGCGAGGTGCCGGGATTGCAGTCGGTGGCGATGGCGATATGGGCACCGGCATCGCGCAGCGCCTTGACCGGCGGCTTCTGCTTTTCGTTGATGGCGTAGAAGGCGCCGGGCAGGAGCACGGCGACGGTGCCGGCCGCGGCCATGACGACGGAATCATCGGCGGTGAGATATTCGAGATGGTCGGCCGACAGCGCCAGATAGGAGGCCGCGAAGCGGGCGCCGCCGAGGTTGGAGAGTTGCTCGGCGTGGAGCTTGACCGGGAGGCCTAGCTGCTGGGCGCGATCGAAAACGCGGCGCATCTCCTCGACGGAAAAAGCGATGCCTTCGCAGAAACCGTCGACAGCATCGACAAGGCCTTCGGCATGCGCCTGTTCGAGGCCCGGCAGCACGACATCGGTGATGTAATCGCCGTTGCGGCCTTTGTACTCGACCGGCGTGGCATGGGCGCCGAGATAGGAGGTGACGACGCGGACCGGGCGAATAGTGCCCAGCGCACGGGCGGCGCGCAACATTTTCAGCTCGGCTTCGACGTTGAGACCATAACCGGACTTGATCTCGATCGTCGTCATCCCCTCCGACAGCAACGTATCGAGACGCGGAAGCGAGGCGGCGACGAGGCCGTCGACGGAAAGGGCATTGGTGGCTTTGACCGAAGAGACGATGCCGCCGCCGGCACGGGCGACTTCCTCATACGTGGCGCCCTCAAGGCGCATCTCGAACTCACGGGCGCGGTTGCCGCCATAGACGATGTGGGTGTGGCAATCGACGAGACCCGGGGTCACCCAGCGGCCTTCGAGATCGGTGATCTCGGCGCGCTCGATCGCCAGAACCGGCAACTCGCTTTCCGGGCCGACATAGGTGATGCGGCCGGATTCTACGACAACGGCACCCTTTTCGATGACGCCGAGGCCGGCCTTGCTCGGGTCGAGCGTTGCCAGGCGGGCGTTGCGCCACAGGTGCGGGCGAACCTCTCCGGAGGCCTGCTCGTCTGAAAAATTGTTCCCGTTCATCAGCTTTGCGCCTTTCCTTATGCTTCAACATGTATATACATAATAAACAGGTGACAAGGGAAAATTTGGGCGTATCTCTGGAAAAGAAAGAGACGCTTCCGCCAGAAGGAGAGAAATCGATCATGGCACAAACCGTTGCGACGACACTCCATGCACGCGCAGCACTTCTGCCGGAGGGTTGGCGGGAGAATGTCCGGCTGACGCTCGCGGGCGGACGCATATCGCGCATCGAGACAGCGGTTCAGGCAGAACCTGCCGATGAACGCCATCATACGCTCGTCCCTGCCATGGGGAACCTTCACAGCCATGCTTTCCAGCGCGCCATGGCGGGTCTTGCGGAGGTGAGGGGCCCCGCCAACGACAGCTTCTGGAGCTGGCGCACCGTCATGTACAAGTTTGCCCTGTCGATGACACCAGAGCATGTCGAGGCCGTGGCCGCGCAGCTTTACATGGAGATGCTGGAGGCCGGTTTCTCCCGCGTCGGCGAGTTTCACTATCTGCATCACAACAAGGACGGGCGGCCTTATGCCAACATCGCGGAACTGGCCGAGCGCATTGGTGCGGCGAGTGCCACTGCTGGCATCGGGCTGACCCTGCTGCCGGTCTTCTACGCCCATTCCGGCTTCGGCGGCGCAGAACCGATCGAGGGCCAGCGCCGGTTCATCAATTCGCTCGACAGCTTCGCGGCGTTGATGGACGGCTGCCGCACGGTAACGTCGCGGCTTGCCGGCGCCGAGCTCGGGCTTGCGCCACACAGCCTGCGGGCGGCGACGCCGGAAGAGCTCATCAAGGTGGTGCCGATGGCGGGCGAGGGGCCTGTTCATATCCACGTCGCCGAGCAGGTGAAGGAGGTCGAGGACTGCATCGCCTGGTCCGGTGCCCGGCCGGTCGAGTGGCTGCTCGACAATGCACCAGTGGATGGCCGCTGGTGCCTGATCCACGCCACCCACATGACCGACAGCGAGACCCGCGAGATGGCGCGGCGCGGCGCGATTACCGGTCTCTGCCCGATTACCGAGGCCAATCTCGGCGACGGCACCTACCCGGCGCCGCTGTTTCTGGAAGAGGGCGGGCGCTACGGCGTCGGCTCCGATTCCAACGTGCTGATCTCGCTGCCCGGTGAATTACGACAGCTCGAATATTCGCAGCGCCTGGCGCTGCGGGCTCGCAACGTCATTGCCGCTTCCGGCGGCTCGACTGCGCGCTGCCTCTTCGATCACGCAATTACGGGCGGCGGCGCGGCGCTGAAGGCCCCGGGCGGGCTGGTCGTCGGACATCACGCCGATATCGTCGCGCTCGATACATCGGCCGTTCCCTATCTCGCCGGCGATCAACTGCTCGACCACTGGATGTTTGCCGGCGGCGTTGCGGTCGACAGCGTCTGGGCATTGGGCGAGAAGAAGGTCGAGGGTGGCCGGCATGTAGGCCGCGAGGCGATCAACCGGCGCTTCCTCAAGGCCATGAGCGAATTGCTGGCGGCCTGACGGCCTTTCCCGACTCGGGTAATGCCGATAGACCGAGAGAAAAGCGGAGCGTGACGATGGATCAGGGCAGGGACATCACCTTGCATCAGCGGATCGTGAACGACATCGAAGGCCGCATCGTCTCGGGCGAGTGGCCGCCGGGTCATCGCATTCCGTTCGAGCTCGAGCTCACCAAGGAGTATGATTGCTCGCGGATGACGGTGAACAAGGCGCTGACCCAGCTCGCCAAGGCGGGCCTGATCGAGCGCCGCAAGAAGTCCGGCAGCTTCGTGACCCAGCCGCAGGCGCAGTCCGCCGTTCTCGAAATCCACGACATCGCCGCCGAGGTGAAATCGCTGAACCTCGCCTATTCGTTTTCGGTCGCCAGGCGCGCCAAGCGCAAGGCGGGGGCTGACGATAACAGGCGTCTCGAAGTGGAGCCGGGCTCCTCGGTCGTCGAGGTGGTCTGCATCCACAACGCCGGCGGTCGGCCCTTTTGTCTCGAGGAGCGGCTGATCAGCCTTGCCACCGTGCCCGAAGCGGAGGAGGCCGATTTCTCGACGGTTCCGCCGGGCAGTTGGCTGATCAATCAGATTCCCTGGTCGAGCGCCGAACACCGGATCCACGCGGTTGCAGCCGGAAGTGAGGCTGCGGCGTTGCTCGATATTGCGCGCAATACCGCCTGCCTGGTGGTCGAGCGTCGCACCTGGAGCAATGTCGGCCCGGTCACGCATGTGCGGTTTACCTATCCTGGCGACAAGCATGCGTTGGTGGCGCGGTTTACGCCGGCGTCTTGAGGTGGGGGGCGTAGTTGGATGGCTCTTGGGCGTTTTACCATGGGATACCCCCCTCTGTCCTGCCGGACATCTCCCCCACAAGGGGGGAGATCGACCCGCGGTTAGGTATTCGCCAAACATTGAGGTAGGAGCGAGCGGCTGCGCCCAGCCAATCTCCCCACCTGTGGGGGAGATGCCCGGCAGGGCAGAGGGGGGTATTCCACGGCACAACCTCTCGATCATCACATCCTCAAAGACACACCAAATCCTCACGCCGCCCGAAAGCCCGTGTCTCCACCATTCCAAACTTCACTCGGACGGGGCGCTGGAAATCACCTCGATTGAGTAAGTAGAATATGGCGCTTCCCAGCGCCCCGTTCGGCGGTTTATGAACGCAACTCCGGTCTCTCTGCTTTTCCGCCCAACTTCGCGGCGGAACCATGTGTGCCTCACAGGCACGTCCGGGCTCAACTCGGCCACCTCTTGCGAGGGAACCCGCCGTCACCGGAGGGAGACCATTTTCTGCGAACCCGGGTCATGAGGTTTTGCGTCCTACCCTCACGCTCCGCGCCGATCCCGCCTCGCCGGCACGCCTGCCGGTGTATCCGATGACGGGACGGCGTTATTCTAGGCCGAGGTTTTTCGAATGGGGAAAATTGAAGCAACAGATTTCGTGTAACCTATCGGTTCTAAACCCTCACGCCACGCGCAGACACGAAAAAGCCGCGCGCCTTTCGACGCGCGGCTCTAAAGCCTTGGGAGGCTCAAAACCTTAGAGCAGGCCGGCTGCGGTCATCAGTTCGACGACCTTCTTGTTGTCGAGCTTGGAAGCTTCGACCTTCGGAGCCTTCAGGTCGGCGATCGGAACCAGCTTGGCATTCGAGTCGCCGGCAACCGCGTATTCGAACGAGTCGCCGTTCTTCAGAACGTCCTGGCCGGCCTTGGAGGTGATCCACTTCAGCAGCGCCTGGGCTTCCTTCGGATGCTTGCTGGATTTCAGCACGCCACCGCCGGAAACGCTGAGGAACGCGCCCGGATCTTCGTTCTTGAAGTAGTGGAGGCTGACGTTCTTGCTGTTTTCTCCGGTCTTGGCCTGATCGCCAAACCAGTAGTAGTGGTAGATCACGGCGCCTTCGACTTCACCGGCATTGACGGCCTTCATGGCAACGCTGTTGCCCTTATAGGGCGTTGCGTTTTCCTTCATGGCCTTCAACCAGGAAGCGGTCGCTTCCTCGCCCTTCAGCTGCAGCAGCGCGCCAACAATGGCCTGGAAGTCGGCGCCACCGGGCGAAGCACCCCAACGACCCTTCCAGGCCGGATCGGCGAGATCGAGCATCGACTTCGGCAGCTTGTCTTCGGTAAGATTGGTCTTGTCGTAGGCGAAAACGGTCGAGCGGGCGGCGATGCCCGTCCAGGTGCCGTCGGCCGGGTGGAACTGTGAGGGAACTTGAGCCAGCGTTTCCTTGTCGACCGGGGCGAAGAGGCCGGCGGAAGCGACCAGCGCCATGGCCGGGGAGTTTTCAGTCAGGAACACGTCGGCCGGCGAGGCGTCGCCTTCCTGGACGATCTGGTTGGCGAACTGCATGTCGCTGCCCTTGCGGACGGTGACCTTGATGCCGGTTTCCTTGGTGAAGCCTTCGGCCCATTCCGTGCCGAGGCCCTCGTGCTGGGCGTTGTACACGACGATGCCTTCGGCATCCTGCGCGAACGCGCCGTTTACGAAGGCTGTTGCTGCAAGAAGCGCTGCGGCGGAAGCCAGCTTCAGGCTGATGGATTTCTTCATGTCAAACTCCCGATTGGAGCGAAACCAAGCGCACATGGGCTCAAGTTTTCGGTCGCTATGAATTGGTCTTTTCACGCGTCTGAATGTCTCGGCCAGCGCTGCCGGCTAAAACTATTCCAACGCACTCCACTTATCGTGAGCCTTGGTCCGTGACCATGGGGACTAAAGTCCCTAGTGGCGGCGTAGAGGGCCGGGGCCGCTAGGAATGGGCGCGCAATCGTCGAGAATTGCAGTATCCGGCCGGTCGCAATCAACCGATGGCAACCGTTTCGGTCGGAAAACCAAGGAGCACACGCATGAAGAAGATCATCGTTCACACTTGCGTTACCGCCGGATCGCTGCTGCTGGCGCTTGGCGCGGTTGTGGCAGGGCCATTATCCCCGAATGCCGGCATGACAGCGACCAAGCCGCCGCTGGCAACACTCGTGCGCCAGGGCGCCGACGATCTCGTCAAGCACAAGCGCCACGGCCGCGGGCTCGATGACGGTCCGGGCCATGTCCGCCACAGCTCGTCGTCGTTCTCGTCGGCATCTTCCTCGTCGCGTGGGCGCGGCTCCGATGATGGCGCGAGCCACGAGCATCATGGCGGCGACGACCATGGTGGAGACCACCACGGCGGTGGTGGCGGCAACGACGACCACGGCGGTCATGGAGGTGGCGGCGGCGACGATCATGGCGGGCGCCGCTAGTCGCGATGTCAATCATGTCCTGGCCCACTGAGGGCCGGGACCGTTTTCAAGGAGATCGATCGTGAGCACGTGGCCGAAAATCGCCTGTACCGTCATTCTCTGCGCGATGTCAGTCGTGGCGGGTCCGGTCTGCGCATGGGCGGACAAGGGAAGCGGCGGCGGGTCGAGCGGAAGCGGGAGCTCGGGCGGAAGCGGGAGTGGCAGCTCCGGGGGTAGCGGATCGGGGTCCGGCTCGGGCTCGTCCGGCTCCGACCACTCGGGATCCTCCGGTTCCGGGCATTCGGGCTCCTCAGGCTCATCCGGATCGCGATCGTCTGACGACGATGGCGGCGGCCGGTCTGGAAGCGGTCGGCAAGGACGGGGAGACGATCGAACTGGCTCAATATCTCAACGCGAGGATCGCGCCTATGACGGTGGCTGGCGCGAACGCATCCGGAACGGCCGCTACGAGCTGTTCGATCCCGAGGGTCGCCTCGTCATCCGTCGTGCCGCGAAAAATAGCGATATCGACCGGTTTCGTTGATCGAAATCCTGACTGATCAGGACCGCGATCGCGCGTCGCGCAGGAACATCGCGGCTTCCGTGCGATTGCGCGCCTTCAGCTTCTGCAGGATGCGCGTCATGTTGTGCTTGATCGTCTTTTCCTGAAGGTTGAGTTGGCGGGCAACTTCCTTGTTGCTGTTGCCGTCGGCGACCAGGCCGAGGATCTGCTCCTCGCGTGGCGTCAGCGAGGCCAGGGCATCTTCTTGCGGGGTGCGTTCTGCGGCTGGCTGCGGCGGTTGTGCCGCCTCGCCCTTCATCTCCGTCAGGATACGCGCGGCGAGGCTTGGCGACACATAGCTCTCGCCGGCCACCACATTGCGCACCGCCGACACCAGCGTGGATGCGTTCACGCCTTTCAGAATGTAGCCTTTCGCCCCTTCCTTCAGCGCGTCGAACAGATCGCTGTCTTCTTCCGAGGCCGTGAGCACGATGACGGTTGCGGCCGCATCCGTCTTCATGATCATGCTCAGCGCGTGGTGACCGCCGCCGGGCATCGAGAGATCAAGCAGAAGCACGTCGGGCCGCTGCTGGCTAAAGAGCGCCACGGCGTCTGCCGCGCTGGCGCCTTCGCCAACCACCTCGAAACCCGGCTCATCGGATAGGCTGCGGGCGAGGCCGTTGCGGAAGATCGGGTGATCGTCGACGATCGCGGCCCTGAGCATGTCTGACGTCATTCCGCCGTCCTCCTCGGTAGTGTCATGCATATGCGGGTGCCCGCCTTGGAGTCGGACGCAATGTCGAGACGTCCACCGAGCCCGGCGAGCCGTTCCTCCAGGCCGGCAAGGCCAAGGCCGTCTTCATCGCCCGACCGGACAAAGCCGGTTCCGTTATCTTCGACCGCGATCCTGATATGCTGGTCGTCCTCAGCCGCCGTGACGGAAATTTTTGACGCGCCGGCATGCCGGGTGGCGTTGCTCAGCGCTTCCTGGATAAAGCGGTAGGCGCAGATCTTGGCGGCCTGCGCGGGTATATCGAGCGGCCCGACATTCGAGATGATCCTGGTGCGCGAACGCGTCTCGTGCGCCTGGATGGCGCGGCGAACGACATCGTCGCCCGAGAGCGTTTCGAGTTCGGGCAGCGTCAGGCCGCGGCAGATGTCGCGGATCTCCTGGATGGCTTCGGTGATCGAGCTGCTGACGAGCGATTCGTCGTCGCCCTTCGCCTTGCCCTTGGCAATCGCTTCCAGCCTCAGCGCGGCAAAGCCGAGCAGCTGCGCCGGGCCGTCATGCAGCTCGGCTGAGATGCGGCGGAGATAGCGCTCGTTGAGCGTCGCCGTGCGCTGGTTTGCCCTGTCGGCGCGCTTTCGCAGCGCCCGGTTGAGGTCGAGCATCCGCGACAGCTCGATCACCTGCGCGTCGAGCGAGCGGCGCTGGACATCGATCAGATGGCTGTCTCGGGCAACGATGATGAAGAGCAGTGCGAGCATGCCGGCCGTCACTGTGCCGACGACCAGCCAGCTCTGCAGCCTGGCCACCGCGAGCTCCGCGCGCAGGTCGCTGGCGATCTCGTAGAATTCCGCGACACCGATGATGTCGCCCGACCAGGGTTCGCGGATTGGACTATAGATCTCCAGAAGCGGCTGGCCGCTTTTCTGCTCCAGCTGGTTTTCCTCGCCCTTGAGATCGTCGAATTCCGCATGAACCGAACCGGAAAGTGCCGTGGCGAGACCCTCGGTCATCGAGAAGTGCTTGCCGACGAGGCTGGGCTCGCTGCTAAAAAGCACTGTTCCATCGGGGCGCCAGATCTTGAACGAATAGAGCCTGTCGCGCAGCACGCCCTGCTGCAATGTTTCGGTCAGCGCCAGCTTGGCGCCTTCGCCAAGCGAGGTGGCCGAGGCGAGCTCCTGTGTGAGCGGGGCGATGATGCTGTCGACATAGAGCGCGGTGGCGTTGGCGGCGTTGCGCACCGCCGCGCCCTCGATGCGGCTTGTCACCCACAGCCCGATGAGCGCCATGCCGAGCACGAGCACAAGGCCACCGGCGATGCCAAATTGCCACGCCAAAGTAAGCCTTTGGCGCAATATCTTGCGGGGTTGGGTGACCGAAACGACATTCATTACGCTAGCATATCGATGTTTCCGCCTGAGAAGAAGAAGGACCAATGGCCGTTCTGCACGGACGAAAGCCGGTGAGGGGGGGCGGACAGCGGAGTATGCGTCGTCTGAAATATTGAGAATTGGGTAAGGTTCTGGCGCTAGGCTGCTTAGCGTTAACGAAGCCTTACTCGGTAGAAGATGATTCGGCGCATCCTCATTGTTGTGATGATCATGCTGACCACGATCGGCAGTGCGCAGCTTTGCCTGCCGAGCGCCTCCTTTGCCGCACCCTGTCAGACCGAAGTCATCACGGAAGGCGATGCGCTTTCCGGTGACGACAGCCGCGACGTCAGCCATATCCATGACGCTGAGCACTGGACGCGGCGGCCGCCTGTCGATGCCTGGCCCAGCGCCTGGGAACTCGCCGACATAAGCTATCATCCCAATCTCCCGATCCATCTCGAAGGCCGGACGCTCGATCCCATGTATCGGCCGCCGATCGGCGGCGGCGCTCTTTCCCGTCCCGATTTCCTAGCCAGAGCAGCCTGACGATCTCCTGACGATACCAGGGCTGCTCGAGAGAGAGCCCCGATGTTGTTACTCGTCAACGCACCCAAGAGCCTTCCTGCCTCGCCGCGATCTGCCCGGATACCGGGAGCGCGCGCACGATGACCCTCGTATCGAAAATCATCCTCGCGAAGCGCCGCAGCCATCTCAATGTCTCGGCGCTCAACAAGGGGCGCCGAAAGAAGGTCGATCTCTACCGGCAGGGCAAGACGCGTGTGCTTCTGGTCGCGCTGGCGCTCGTCATGGGCTTTACGGCCAGTGCCGCTCGGCTTGTCGAATACGGGGCTCGCGATCCCGAGGCGACATCCGGCATCCTGCCATCGGACAAGCTTCTGGCCTCGCGGCCCGACATTCTCGACCGGCACGGGCAATTGCTGGCGACCGACGTTCGCACCGTCTCGATGTTCGCCGAGCCCAACAAGATCGTCGATGTCGATGATGCGGTGGAGAAGCTCGCCACGATCTTCCCCGATCTCGATCGGCGGGGGACCTACGCCAAGCTCTCCGTGAAATCGTCACGCTTCGCATGGCTGCGCCGGCAGATCACGCCACGCCAGCAGAGCCAGATCCTCGAGTTGGGCATCCCGGGTGTCGGCTTCCGGCCGGAGAAAAAGCGGTTCTATCCGGGTGGGAATACGGCCGCCCACGTGCTGGGCTATGTCGATATCGACAATCGTGGTGTGGCCGGGATGGAACGCTATCTTGATCAGCAGGGTCTGCTCGACCTTCGCGCCGCCGGCTTGACGAGCGACATGCCGCTGGAGCCGGTGAAGCTCTCCATCGATCTGCGCGTGCAGAACATCGTGCGCGAGGTCGCCGCCGAAGCCATGGTCAAGTACAGGGCCGAGGCTGCCGGCGCCGTCATTCTCGACGTGGAGACCGGCGAGGTGCTGGCGATGGCGTCGGTGCCCGACTTCGATCCCAACCAGCCGTCGCGAACGCTTGCGAACGGCAAGGTCGACAAGGAATACGAGAAGGGCTGGTTCAACCGCATCAGCAACGCGACATTCGAGATGGGCTCGACCTTCAAGAGCTTCACGCTGGCGATGGGTCTGGACGAGGGCAAGATCAACCTGAACTCGATGGTCGACGCCACGCGGCCGATCCGCATGGGTGGCTTCATCATCAAGGACTTCAAGGGCAAGAACCGCGTTCTCTCGATTCCCGAGGTCTTCCAGTATTCCTCGAATATCGGCACCGCGGCCGTTGCCGACATGGTCGGTATCGACCGGCATCGGGAGTTCCTGACCAAGCTGGGGCTCCTCTCCAAGATGGAGACGGAAATGCCCGGCGTTGCGACGCCGACGCAGCCGCGAACCTGGAAGAAGATCAACTCGGTGACGATCTCCTTCGGCCACGGCGTCGCGACAACGCCGCTTCAGACGGCCGTCGCCGCCGCCTCGCTGATCAACGGCGGCAAGCTTCTCCCCCCGACCTTCCTGCCGCGCAGCTCCCAGCAGGCGGGCGACATCGCCAAGCTCGTTCTGAGCGACAAGACGAGCCAGGACATGCGCTACCTCTACACCTGGAACGGCATCAAGGGCTCGGGCCGCAGCGCGCAGGTCGAAGGCTTCAACATCGGCGGCAAGACCGGCACGGCCGACAAGGTCGTCGATGGCCGATACGCGAGCGACAAGAACTTCAACGCCTTCGTCGCCGCATTTCCGATGGACCGGCCGAAATACATCGTGCTGACGATCATCGATGCGCCGGAGACGGGTGAGCATGGCGGCCGGACGGCGGCCTCGACGGCCGCCCCGATGATCAAGTCCATCATCGGCCGCGCCGGGCCGCTGCTTGGCGTCGCGCCACGCTTCGGGAGCCCGGATGCGGAGTATCTGCTGGCGGATTACTGAGCGGCAAGAAGATGCCCGGGGGCAGGCGCCGCCGGCCTCCAAGGCGCCACGATGGATTTCGGCTGCGAGCGGATGTAGGATTGTTGCAGGGAAGCGCGCATGTCCATGCAACAATCTTGTCCTTGCAGGAGCGGCCGTCGCGATGGATCGAAAGCTTGCAGCCATCCTCTGCACCGACGTCGTCGGCTTCAGCAGGCTTGCCGCGCTTGACGAGGAGCGCACCCTCCAGTCGCTCCATATTTGCCATGGGCATATCGCGGACTTGGTGGGCGAGCACGGCGGACGCGTCTTCGGCAGCGCCGGCGATGGGCTGGTCGCGGAGTTCCCCAGCGCGGTTCAAGCCACAAGGTGCGCGGTGGAGATCCAGCGCCAGCTTCACCGCCATTTCGAAGGCCTTCCGGCCGACCGGCGCCTCGAGTTCCGTATCGGGGTCAACCTCGGCGACGTGGTGGTTGCTGGCGACGATCTGCTCGGTGACGGCGTCAATATCGCGGCCCGCCTGCAGGAGATAGCCGGCCCGTCCGGCATCTCGATTTCCGGCTCCGTCCGCGAGCATCTCGACGGCAAGGTTCCGTTTGCGCTTGCCAGCCTCGGCGAGCGTGTCCTGAAGAACATCCCGAGGCCGATTTCCATCTTTCGCGTGGACTGGTCGCAAGAGGCCGGCGAAGATCAGGTCGTAACTTCGGCCTGGTCCGCCAACCGGCTCGACAAGGACCAGCCGTCGCTTGTGGTCATGCCCTTCGACAATCTCAGCGGGCCAAGCGACGGATATTTTGTGGATGGCGTCGTTGAGGAGATCACGGCAGCGCTGTCGCGCGTCAGGGACTTCTTCGTCATCGCCCGCCAATCGGCCTTCACCTACAAGGGCAAGTTCATCGATGTCCGTGATGTCGGCAGGGAGCTCGGGGTCGCCTACGTTGTCGAGGGCACGGTTCGCCGGGGCGGGGACCGGTTGCGCATTTCCGTCCAACTGGTCGACGCCGAACGGCGGACCCAGCTCTGGTCGGAGCGCTATGAAGGCATGACCAAGGACCTCTTCGAGTTCCAGGACCGGATTGCGGCGCAAGTTGCGGGCGCGATCCATCCGGCCATCCGCAGCGCCGAAATCGAGCTGGCGAAGCGTAAGCCGCCCAGCAGCCTGCGTGCCTACGACCTTGTCATGCGCGCCTGTCCCTACCTCTGGGGCCACAACAAGGATGGCATTGCGCGCGCCATTCCGCTTCTTCGGGATGCCATCGCCGTCGACCCGGCCTACGGTCGCGCGCACGCGTTTCTGGCATGGTGTCACGCCCAGAACCTCGGCTACATCTGGACAGATGACCCGGAACGGGAACTCGCGCTCTCGCTTGCCGCGATCGACGCCGCGTCGCGCGCGATCGACGATGACCCGACGGCCCTGACCGCGGTCGGCGGAGCAATCAGCCATTGTGGTGATCAGCCGCGCGCGGCGGTCTATCTGGAGAGGGCGCTGTCGCTCGATCCGAATAATTCCTGGGCGTGGGCGAGATTTGGCTGGGTCGCAAGCTACAGGGGAGAACCCGATCGCGCCAGGGAGCGCTTCGAGCGCGCGATGACGCTTAGCCCGGCCGATCCGCTTGCCTTCAACATGCGGATGGGCTTCGCACTGGCGCTGGCTCTCGCAGGCTCTCTCTCCGAAGCGGTGTCGATCGCCCGGGAGGTCGTCACCAGGCATCCCGATGTGACCTGGCCCTACCGGATGATGACGGCTTGGGCGTCGATGCAGGGGGATGAGGAGACGGCGCGCTGGGCGGCCGCGAAGTTGCTGATCGCGGAGCCGGACTTCACGATCCAGCGCTATCTCACCCGGCCAGTCTTTCGCGCTGTGCCGACATGGGCGGATGAGATGGCCGAGGGATTGCGCAAGGCAGGTCTGCCCGAGCAGTGAGCCGACGCTGTCGTGGCTGGCGCCACTATGCAGATCAACGCCCCATTCTGCGAATGCTTCGCAGCTGCATTAAAAACTGGAAGATGCAGTTGCAAGTCATTGTTAACTAGCGATTTTTTTCTGTTTTCTCTTTTCGTTTTTCCGTTGACAGAAAGAGGCGGGTCGCCTACCCAGCGCTCATCGGGGAGTAGCCACCGCCTGAGGGCGGGAGCGTGTCAACATACTCGTGCGAGAGCACGTGGCGCGTTCGGCCGACGAGATCGGCTCGGCAAGACCGTGGCGGACGTCACCTGGCCAAAACAGGGTGAATTGGCTCAGCTACGAATCTCCTGAAGGGTTCAACCATGTCATTGCTATCGATCATCGTGCTGGCGTTCAGCATGTCCATGGACGCGTTCGCCGTCTCCGTCGGCCGGGGTGCAGCCCTTGGTCGCCCGCGCTTCAGCGAGACGCTGCGCACCGGCGTCGTCTTCGGCATCGTCGAGGCGATCACGCCGCTGATCGGCTGGGCGGCGGGTGTTGCCGCTGCCCGCTTCGTGACGGCGGTCGACCACTGGATTGCCTTCGGCCTGCTTGCCGCGGTCGGCATCAACATGCTGCGGGCAGCGATGAGCAGCGAGCAGGAAGAAGAGAAGAAGCCAGGCATGTCCTTTGCCATGCTGATCGCAACCGCGATCGGCACCAGCCTCGATGCCATGGCCGTCGGCGTCTCGCTGGCGTTCCTGGAGGTCAACATTCTTGTCATCGCGGTGGCGATCGGCGCCGCCACTTTCCTGATGGCGTCAGGCGGGATGCTGGTCGGCCGCCTGATCGGCGAGCGCTTCGGGCGCTACGCCGAGGGTGTCGCCGGCGTGGCGCTGATCATTCTCGGCTCGACCATTCTCTACGAACACCTGATGGCCGGCTGAGGCGATCAGGCAAACGCGCCGCAGTGAAGCGCCGTCAGGCCTTGATCAGCCGGACCTCGGTTCCCCAGGGATCCATCGCGATATAGCCCCCCGGTACATGGCCGCCGATGCCGGCCGTGTTGAAGCGCTTGATCTGCTGCTCGTAGAGCAGCGGTTCGGAAACCGTCAGCGAAAACCAGCTGAGGCCGGTCTTCGAGCTGTCGCGGCCGCCGGCGCCGGCGCTGCGCCATGTGTTGACCGCCACGTGATGGTGATAGCCGCCGGATGACAGGAAGGCTGCGTTGTCGCGCTCGGCGCTGGTGGCGGCAAGGCAGAGCAGATCGCGGTAGAAGCCGTTCGCCTCGTCGATGTCGCCGACGCGCAGATGGATGTGGCCGATGCGCAGCCCCTCGGGTGCCGCGTCATAGGTGTCCTTCGACATGTCGGTCAGTGCCGCGATGGCGTCGATGTCGAGTTCCTTGGTGCCCATGGTGACGATGCCGTCCTTCCATTGCCACTGGTCTCGCGGCCGGTCGGAATAGACCTCGATGCCATTGCCTTCAGGGTCGGTCAGGTAGATCGCCTCGCTGACGCTGTGATCGGCGAAGCCGTCGAGCGGGATCTTGGCGACGGCGGCATGCACCAGCCAGCGCGCGAGATCGACCCGCGTCGGCATCAGATAGGCGATGTGGAAGAGGCCGGCGGATGTCGGGTCCTCGAAGCCGGCGTCGGGTATGCTGGTCAGGTAAAGTAGCGGTTCGTTGGCCACGCCGAGCATGACCTCGTCGGCGCTTTCCGCGAGCACCTGGAGGCGCAGCGTGTCTTGATAGTAGCGGCTCATGCCGGGGAGGTCGCGGACGCGGAGCGCCGCGCTCTTGATATGCGCGGCGGTGGTCACCCCATATGGCAAGGCGGCCGCCGCGGGCATCGCGCCGGCTTCGGCGTTTACGGCATGATTGAATGCGGCTGCGAGCGAGCTCACGCCCGCGAGTTGCAGCATATGGCGGCGGCTGATGACCATTGAGACGATCCGGTGGCTGGCGTGTTTATTCCCCACCACCGCATCGGGCCTTCGGGCCGGTTCATCAAGTCAAAACTATGTGAGCCGGCCGTCAGTTTTAGCAGCTTCAGAGCTTGACAGCCTGGCCGGTGCGCACGCTTTCATCGGCCGCAAGGCAGATCTTCAGCGAGGTGACGGCGTCGTCCATATGGCGGGCGAGGTCGAGATCTTCCGTGATGGAGCGATAGACGAAATCCTGCTCGCGGTCGCACAGCATCTGGTGGTCGGGCTCGTCGTGCATGTCGAGCCAGTCGTCGGATCGAGCGAAAGCGCCCTTAGCATCCGTCCCGGCGTGGTGGACGCGCAGGCGCGACGTCTTGGTGTGGGCGTCCAGACTGGCGGAGCTTGCGCCTTCGTCCATGACGATCGAGACCGAGCCGTTGGGCGAGATCACGTCTTTCACGAAGAAGGCCGTCTCCGACATCATCGGACCCCAGCCGGCCTCGTACCAGCCGACGCTGCCATCCTCGAACAGCACCTGGAAGTGGCCATAATTATACATGCCCTTGGGGAGGCCCTGCGCCAGCCCGACGCCCATGCCGCGCACTTCGACCGGTTTGGAATCAGTGATCTGGCACATGACGTCGACATAATGCACGCCGCAATCGACGATCGGCGAGGTGGTCTGCATGATGGAGCGGTGAATGTCCCAGGCAGCACCGCTCGATTGCTGATTGAGGTTCATGCGGAACACGTAGGGACCGCCGAGGCTGCGCGATTCGGCGATCATCCGCATCCATGAGGGATGATGACGCAGGATATAGCCGATGACGAGCTTGCGGCCGTTGGCCTTGGCGGCGGCGACGACGCGCTCGGCATCGGCGACATTGGCGGCCAGCGGCTTCTCGACGAAGACGTGCGCGCCGCTTTCAAGGGCGGCAACCGCCATGTCGGCATGGGTGTTGGTATGCGTGGCGACGGAGACGACGTCGGGCGAGAATTCCGCCAGCGCGGCGGCATAGTCGTTACGCAGCGGATAGCCGGAGAGCTCTTCCGGCAGCGTCGGCGTCGAGCGGTTGACGAGGCCGACGATCTCGAAGCCGGGATGCGCGTGGTAGGCGAGCGCGTGGCTCTTGCCCATCTGGCCGAGGCCGACCACGAGGACCTTGAGTTTTTGATTTGTCATGACATTCGCCTCGTTTCTCAGGCCGCCGTCCGGCGCGCTTCGGCAATCGCGCGGGCGCCGATGCTGGCAAGGGCGACAGAGAACAGGGTGGGATTGGTCGCGGTTGCGGTGGGAATGACGCCATTGCCGGCGACATAGAGGTTATCGAAGCCCCAGACCTTCGACGTCTTGTCGCAAACGCTGGTGCCATCGTCGGCCTCACCCATGCGGATGGTGCCCTGGAAGTGGAGCGACGAGCCCACCGGCTGCACGAAGGTGGCAAAGCCAGGAGCCGGCCGGCCGATGATGTTGGAAATCTTCACCGCGAGGCTCTTCGCGTCTTCGAGGCGCGCCTTGTCGCCTTCCGACTGACGCCACTGGATCGAGATGGCGGGCAGGCCGAGCCAGTCGGTGCGGGTGTCGTCGAAGGTGACGCGATTGTCAGCGCTGATATCGGAAGAGACGAAGACGCCCATGCCGATCGGCTGTCCCACGATGTCGCCCGAACGCGGCATGCTGTGCAGGCTGGCGGGCGCGATGGTCACCGAATAGGGGAGGTCTTTGGTGGCCGGAATCCAGTTCATGGCCTTCATCGGAACATCGGTCTCCATCTCGGAAATCTGCGAGACGATGTAGTGGTCGTTAATGTTGCGGCCGAGCGCTTCCGGGCGGATGCCGGATGCATAGAGAAGCTGCGGCGAATGGAGCGCATCGCATGCAACGACGACGGTGCCGGCGTTGACCACGAAGGTGTCGCCGGAGCCCGTGCCGGCGAGCTCGACGCCGGTCACGGTCTTGCCGTCGTGGATGACGCGGCGGCAGGCTGTCTCCTTCAGGATGGAGAAGCGCTCGGCCGGCTCATCGACGAGATCGCCGAGGACGACGTCGGTGCCGTGATAGTGCAGGCCGTCGGGGCCGGGCGTGGCCGCGAGCGGCATCGGCTGGACGAAGCGGTCGGGCGTGCGGCCTGCATTGAAGACGGCGCCGAGACGGTCGCGAAGCGCAATGGCAGCGGGATCGCCGGCATTCGGGTCGGTGTTGGTGCCGAGAAGCTTGGCCGAGGTAGCAAGTGCTGCCTGCATCTCGCCGGCGGGAATGAAGGGCACAAGCTCGATTTCCGACGGCACCGGCGTGCCGGTCGACCATTTTGTGCCCATGCCGCCGACATTGGCGGCCGAGAAGCCGGCAAACAGGTTTTCGTCCTGCGGGTCGCCGTCATTGGCGATGAAGAGACCCGAGCGGCGCAGCAGCGAGCCATCGAAACCACCGGCGCGGCGCGCTTCCCACTCTTCCTTGTTGATCGGCATGCGCGGGCTGCGATCGCCGCCCTGGGCGAGGACTTCGAGCGCGCCGCGCTCATCGAGATCGGCGACGTTGTCGAGATGTGCGCCTGTCTTCGGCAGGATCTGCGGCCCGGCCTCCACCATCACGATGCGCGCTTCGGGCCACTCGTTGCGAATGACCCGGGCATAGGCCGAGCCGGTCGGACCGGTTCCCACAATGACGACGTCTGCAGACTTTATTGCCATTCCCGCATGCTCCATGCACTTCATCTCTTTGATAACAAACAAGGATGTATCGCGGTGATTGTCAATCTCGATATTGACAGTCTCAACCGCGTTTCCGATGGTGACGCCACAGATCGCGAGGAGTCCCCATGAAGTTCGGTTTGAGTTCCTACAGTTTCCGCCCGCTGATGTTGGATGGTTCGATGCAGATCGAGGATCTGTTCACCTGGCTCAGGGACAATGGCGGCGAGCACCTCGAGCTTGCGACGCTGTCGATCGCGCCAGGTGGCGACGACCTGAACTACGAGCTGATCAAGGATGAGGCGAGCATCGAGCGCCTGCGCAAGGCATCGGAAGAGACCGGCATTCCGCTGTCGGGCCTCTGCATCGCCGGGAACTTCATCGGCGACGACCGACGCGCACAGATCGACCGGGTGAAGCGCTATGTCGAGCTTTGCGACCGCCTCGATGTCCGCTTCCTGCGCCACGATGTCGTGCCGTGGTCGCTGCGGGCGACGAATGCCGCGCAGTTCGAAACTGCCTTCCCAATGATTGTCGATGCCTGCCGCGAGGTCGCGGACCATGCGGAGCGCCTTGGCGTAACCGCCAGCGTTGAGGACCACGGCTTCTTCATGAACTCCAGCGAGCGCGTCAAGCGCCTGCTGAACGCCGTCGACAGCCCGAACTTCAAGATGACGCTCGATGTCGGCAACTTCCTCTGCGTCGATGAGAATCCCGTGACCGGTACGCGCGCGTCGATCGCGCATGCAAGCTTCGTGCATATCAAGGATTTCTACGTGCGCGCCGAGAGCCCGGGGCCGGGCTGGCTGGAGACGCTCAACGGGCAGTTTATCCGCGGTTCCGTCTTCGGCTTTGGCGACCTGCCGGTGAAATCGATGCTGAAGAGCGTGGTGGATTCCGGTTACGACGGCTTCGTCTCGCTCGAATATGAAGGCAACGAACCGACGCTCTATGGCTGCCAGACCGGCCTTGCCAACGCCCGCAGGTTGTTTGCCGAACTCAAGGGCTGAAGTTGCGGGCGATGATCGGCGGGCTTGAGCGCCCGCCGGTGTTCTTAGAGAGCGGCGATTCGATCGACGCGCTCCTTGATCGCCGCCAGCCGGTGGCGGTCGCCGCCGGGTACCTCGACGGAAGCCCAACCGGAATAGCCGACCTCGGCGAGCGCGCGGTTGACCGCCGCCCAATCGCAGTCGCCGTCACCGATCTCGACCTCGAAGCCCTTCCACGGACCCTCGCTGTTCATCTTGTCGAGGCTGTACTCCTTGACGTCGACCTTCAGGATGCGGTGGCCCAGCGCCTCGATCCAGTCGACGGGCCGGCCATAGCGCAGGACATTGCCGACATCGAAATACCAGCCGACCTTCGGATGGTTGCAGGCATCGACGAAAGCGGCGGCTTCCAGCGGGCTGAGCAGAAAGTCGTTCCACACATTTTCGAGCGCGATCGAGACACCGGTCTCCTCGGCGTGCGGAGTGATCTTGGCGATTTCCTCCAGCGCGCGAATATAAGCCGTCTTGTAGCTCGTCGGGCTGTTGCGAACGACGCCGGGAACCAAAAGCACCGTATCGGCGCCGTAGAGCTTGGCATCATCAAGCGCCGTGATCATCGAATCCACGCAGGCCTGACGGACAGCGGGATCGGCGTCGGTGAGCGGGCTCTTCCAATGCATGGAGTTGACGAGACCCGGAATGGCGACGCCGGTCTTGTCGCGGGCATCCAGCACTTCGCGGGATGGCAGATCGTTGGGGGAATCGAGTTCGACGCCATCGAAGCCGAGATCCCGCAGCAGCTGGAACTTTTCCAGGATCGAAAGCTTGTCCTCCTCGATCATCGACCATTTCAGGCTGATCTTCGCCAGCGGGCGAGGGGACTGCGATGCTTTATGGGAAGGCGAGGCGGCGGGATCGGTCATGCTCGTGTCTTTGCTTGGAAAATGGATGCGCGGGGCGCACTATGTCATTGAACCCGCAGGCCATCAACGCCTCTTGGCGGCAAGTTCGAACTTCGCGCCGATGACCATGCCGCGGTGCGAAATAAACATGGATATGTGCCCGATTTGGCGGGTGTCATGGCTTGAGCGGTAGCACGGGCTGGACTAGTCCAAGGCCAAAGCAGACGCGGTGCCGGAGACGATGAACATTAAAAGTAGCAGCCCCAAGCTGCAGGGTTACCTATTCACCTTGGCCGCGGTTTTCATCTTCGCCGTTCAGGACAGCTTTTCGAAATATCTTGGCGAACGATATTCGCCGATCCTGATCACCATGATCCGCTTCTGGGCGTTCGCGGCCTTTGTGATGCTGCTGGCAATGCGCAAGCCCGGCGGCGTGCGTGGCGCGTTCACAACAAAACATCCGCTGATGCAGGTCATGCGCGGCGTGCTGCTGGTGGCCGAAATCGCGCTCTTCGTGTTCGGCCTGGCGCATACCGGGCTTGCGATCACCCAGGCGATCTTCCAGTCGACGCCGCTGATCGTGACCATCCTGTCGATCCCATTCCTCGGAGAGCATGTCGGCTGGCGGCGTTGGCTGGCGGTTGTCGCCGGGCTGTTCGGTGTGCTGTTGATCATCAACCCGACCGGTGGCGCCTTCAGCCTCTATCTTCTGCTGCCGCTCGCCTGCGCGACCATGTTCGCGGCCTATAGCGTCGCCACGAGGGCGGTCAGCCGCAACGATTCCACCTTTACGAGCCTCATCTACACCGCCGTGGGCGGCGCGGTCGCGATCTCGCTGCTCGGTCCTTTCTACTGGACGCCGATCGCCGTTTCGGACTGGCCGATGGTCGCCGCACTCTGCGTCTGCGGCACGGTCAGCCACTATTGCCTGATCCGTGCTTATGATTCATTGCAGGCCTCCGAGGTGCAGCCGCTCGCCTATCTTCAGCTCGTCGTCGGCGCGGTGATCGCGGTGATGTTCTTTGGGGAGACGTTGAGCTGGAACATGCTGCTCGGCTCAGCGATCGTCGTCGGCGCGGGTCTTTTCACCATGTGGCGGGAGCATCGCGCGCAGTCCAAGAACAATCCGGCCTCCGGCTCCGGGATCGCCGAGCGACCCTGAACGGCTAAAGCGCGATATAGCTGCGCCACAGCACATAAAGGCTGACGGCGAAGATGACGGCGCGGAAAATCGTCGCCAGCGTGTTGCGCCGGTCGGCAAGCCGCGTCGCGGCGATCGTTCCGATGACACCGCCGCCTATACCACCGGCGATGAAATAGCCCGCGGTCAGCCAGTCGACCAAGCCTGACGTCGCATAATTGGCGGCCGTCGTCAGGCCGAAGGTGCCAACGGCCATGAGCGAGGTGCCGACGGCGTTGATGAGGGGCATGCCTGTTGCCAGCAGCAGCGCCGGCACGATGAGGAAGCCGCCGCCGATGCCGAAGAAGCCTGAGAACATACCCGTCAGCAGCGCGATCGCGGTCGTCTTGCCGTGTACCGCCATGGTCAGCGAGTGGGCGGTGACGTCAGAAGCGACGCGGGTCTTGCGCATGGCGAAGCTGACGAACATCATCAGCAGCCCGAACATGAAGAGCAGCTTTTGACCGTCTATGAGCTTTCCTAGGCTCGAACCCAGATAGGCGCCGAGCGCGCCGGCGGCTGCGAAGATCAGCGCGCAACGCCACCAAACGTGACCCTTGGCGGCGTGGCCGGCGAGGTTGAGATAGGCATTGGCGGAAACGGCAAGCGCGCCGGTTCCGATCGCCGTGTGAACGTCACGCATGCCCACGGCATACATCAAAAGCGGCGTTGCAAGGATCGATCCACCGCCGCCGATCAGGCCCAGCGTGCATCCAACAAGCGAGCCGGAGCCGAGCGCGAAAAGGACATGCTGGAGCGATCCATCCACGATGTCATCTCCCCCAGACCGATCCGGGCAGGGCGTCGAGCGGGATCTTCAGGTAGCGCCGGCCATCGGCCTCGGGCTCCGGCAGCGCGCCGCCGCGGATATTGACCTGCAGCGCATGCAAGATGAGCTTCGGCATCGGCAGGGTCCTGTCGCGGGCCTCCCTGATCTCGATGAACGCGGCGCGCGAACGACCGGTGACATGCGGGTTCTTTTGCCTCTGTTCGGCAACCGAGCTTTCCCACAAGGCCGCGCGTCCGCCGGGCATATAATCGTGGCCGGTAAAAAGCCGGGTCTGGTCGGGGAGATCCAGAATGCGCTCGATCGACGTCCACAGGCTATCGGCACTGCCGCCTGGAAAATCCGCCCGCGCCGAGCCGCTATCGGGCATGAAGAGCGTGTCGTGGATGAAGGCCGCGTCGCCGACGATATAGCTGATCGACGCCAGCGTGTGACCGGGCGAATGCATCACGCGGGCTTCGAGGTCACCGATTCTGAAGATGTCGCCGTCGGAAAACAGCCGGTCCCATTGCGATCCGTCGCAAGCGAGGTCGGGCCAGTTGTAGATCTCTTTCCAGATCCGCTGCACTTGCACGACATGCTCGCCGATTGCGGTCGGCACGCCTGTGCGCGCTTTAAGGTAGGCGGCGGCGGAGAAGTGGTCGGCATGCGGGTGCGTGTCGAGGATCCATTCGAGCGTCAGGTCATGGCGCGCGATGTGGTCAAGCAGGCGGTCGGCATTCGTCGTCGCCGTCGAGCCCGATTTCTCGTCGAAATCGAGCACGGGGTCGATGATGGCGCATTTGCGGGTGGTCGGACAAGAAACCACATACTGGATGCTGCCCGTGCGCACATCGTGGAAGCCGGCGACCTCAGGCTGCGGCATGGACTTCGTCTTCCATGGACGCTGCGCGCGGGAAGAAGATCGCCCGGCTCGGATCGAAATCGTAATCCGCTACGAAAGCGGTCGCATCGGCTGCGATCTGGGCGACGGAATCGAGAATGAAACGGACCTTCTCGTCATCAAGCAGGACGCTGAAGTTCAACCTGATAAAACCGGGCTTCATGATCTCGTCGCCGGACAGAATGGCCTGCCGGATCGCTTGGGATTGCTGATCATCGATCGACAGCAGCCGGTGGACGTAAGGCCCGGCGCAGGCGCAGCCGCCGCGCGCCTGGATGCCGAAGCGGTCGCTGAGCATTCTTGTGATCAGCTGCTGGTGGACATAGCTGCCCTTGCCGTCCTTTACGCGGAACGAGAAGATCGGCAGCCGGTCGGGGCCGGGCAGGCCGAGGATTTCCAGCGGCTCGATATCTCTCCAGGCGTTGAACGCGCGCGCGGCAAGCGCATGATTGCGCTCGGCCATCGCCTGCGCACCGATCGCGTCCTTGACGATGAAGGCGAGCGCCGCCCTGATGTCGCCGACGACATTCGGCGTGCCGGCTTCTTCGCGAGCTTCGAGGCTGTCGCTATAGTCATGCGTCGTGGGCGACACGAACTTCACCGTGCCGCCGCCCGGCCAGGAGGGCTTGGTCGCCGAGACAGCGTCGCGCCGAACAATCAGGATGCCGGAAGCGCCGGGGCCGCCGATGAACTTGTGCGGTGAGACGACGATGGCGTCGATCTCAGTACCTGATGCCGGTGACATGGCGATCGGCACATAGGGGCCGGCGCCGGCGTAGTCCCAGATCATCCTGGCGCCTGCGGCCTTGACGATGCCGGTGATCGTGGCGACGTCGCTGGTGATGCCGGTGATGTTGGAAGCGGCCGAGAGGGTGCAGATCGTGATATCCGCGTCGCTGTCGCGCAGTGCTGCTTCAAGCAGACCAAGGTCAGGGCCGCCGGATGCTTGCTCGGGAACCTCGACGATCTCCGCGCCGCTTTCGCGCCAGGGCAGGATATTGGAGTGATGCTCGTAGGGGCCGATCACGACGCGCACGGACTTGCCCGCCGCAATCGCGTCCGTCACGCCAAAGAGCGAGACCAGCCGATTGATGCCCGCTGTCGCGCCGGAGCCGGTGAAGATGACCGCATGATCGGCACTCGCGCCGCAGAACCCACCGATCAATCCGCGCGCTTCGCGGCGCATGCGCGTCATGAAGCCACCGCAGTAGGAGGCCTCGGTGTGGCTGTTGGCGTAATAGGGGAGAACCTCTTCGAGAACGAAACGCTCGACCTGGTGCAACGCGCGGCCCGACGCGACATAGTCGGCGTAGACGAGGCTCTTATCGCCATAGGGACCGGATATCTTCGCTTTCGCTCCGACAAGCCCGTCGCGAAGAGCGGCGATGACATCGGCGCTTGCGAGACCGTCGCGGAATTTCGACAATGCTGTCGCTGTGTGCGATGCGGCGAGGCGAGGGGTTTCCACGGTCGTTCTCCTTGCTGGGGATGGCGACGTGGATTGTAATCTGGAACAGGCCGAGCAAACTCACCTGATTTTAGGCGGAATTGGCTGAAATTGGATCAAATGATCTAATGTAGAGACGTATCCGCTTGTTTTGATATGGCTGTGCAGGCGAGTGCAATCTTGCTGAGCGAAAGCGGCAGCGAGTCAGGATGATGGATTGCCGGAAGCGGTGTTGCTGCACTCCCGCAAACAAAGCGCACGACAAAGCCGGCGCCCTGAGCGAGACAAGGCGCCGGCCAACTGACTGGCTTGGATTCCTGGCGCGGACTAGCCTTCGTAGTGCCCGGACGCGGCTTCCTTGGCGGACTTCACGACGACGGCAAAATTGACGTCCTTCGTGATTGACGTGCCGCTCTTGCGGAGATCGGCGACCTCCTTGAGCTTGCTACCTGCCGGCGGATCGAGCGGGGTGACGGTTCCCGCGCGGAGATCGGCGACCCAAAGACCTTCTTCGCCGGTGATGCTGATGACAACGACTGCGCTCATGTTCTCTTTCCCTCTAAGATGAACTGTTAAAAGCCTGCCTTCTTGAGGCCCTCTCGGTAGAGGTCCTTATGCCATTGCTCCTTGCTGGGCACTGCCGCCAGCCAGGTATCGACGTCGAAATTTGGGTTTGCCTCGCGCACGCGGCGCACAAGAATGCGTGCCTTGTCGGCATGCCCCATCATCGCCCAGCTGGCTGCCGCCAGGCGATCCGCAAGGCTCGGGTCGGACATCTGGCCGATGTAATCGATCGACGAGCCAAATTCGCCGAGCGCGTAGTTAGCGCCCGCCGCTGTCCAGAGATACATATCCGGAGTCAGCGGGTTCAGTTCGATCGCCCGCTCGATCTTCTGCAGCGCCATGCCCGGGCGAGAGCAATGCACCAGCGTATCAGCGTGGTCGGCGATGACGTCGGCGTAATGCGGCGCCAGCGCTTCGGCCACTTCCATCGCCTCGGCGCTCTCGTCGAAATCGCCCTGCAACAGCTTGGCGACCCCGAACTCGCGGTAACCATCGGCGAAGTCCGATCGCTTTTCGATCGCCTGCCTGGAGAGGTTCTCCGCCTGCTTCAGGAGCTCGATATCGCCACGCGCGGTGAGCAACCATTCCTTGGAATAGGTGCGCCCCATGGCGCTCAGCGCCGGCGCGAAATCGGGGCTGGCTGCGAGCGCTGCCTTCATCTCCTTGCGCGCGCGCCGGAGGTTGGGAAGCGTCATGCGCGTCATGTCGCGCTTGCCGGCGAGATAGCGGTGATAGGCCGCGGGATTGAGTTCGATATCGGCGCGCTGCTCCTCGTGGCGGGCGATTTCGCGCGAGACGGAGAGCGCGATCTGCCGCGAGATAGCACGCTTGTCGCGCAGCAGGTCGAGACGGTGGAGCCCGAAACGTTCGGCCCAGAGAACCTGCGCGTCGTCGACGAAGATCAGCTGGGCAAACAGCGTCACGTCGTCTGCGCTGCCGCTGATGCGCGTCTCCAGCACATAGTTGACGGCCTGCCGCTCGAAGAAGGCAGCCTGCGTTTCCACATTGTGGCCGACCTGGACCGCGGAGTAGGGCGCGATTACCCGCAGGCTGTTGAAGGCGCAAAAACCGATGGTGATGTCTTCGATCAGCGACGAGGCGATGAGGCCCGCGTCGGGGCTGACCGATTGGTTGCTGGGTGGAAGCAGGACGAGGCGCGGGATCGCATGGGCTATGCTGCCGGCTTCGACGGCCAAGCCGGCGGCCGCGCCATTGCGCGAAGGCGCTCTCGCTTCAGCCGCAACCTTCGTGCTGCCATTACCCTTTTCAGATGCCGAGAATTTGGCTCCGCGCTCGATCGAGCCGCGCCGCTTGGCAAAATAATTCTGAAGCGATTCAACGTCTTGCTCGGCATTGAAGATCTTCAGCAATAACTGCAGCGTTTCCGGATCCTGCGGCTCGGAACGGAAGAGGATGACCGCTGCCTTGCGCAAGACTTCCGCGTCTTCGCGCGTCTGCGCATCGGCGTGAGCTTCCCTCAATGTCCGCTCGAGAAGCTCGACATGCCGGTTGCCTTCATCGACGACCCAGCTCTTGAACTCCCTGCTCTGGATCTTGACCGGGCCGAGGAAGGGCTGATCGAGCAGCTTGACCAGCCGCCGCAGCCGCGCGAAGGGCGCTGCGGCCTCGTCCTCCCGAATGAGCTGGATGTCCGACGTCAGCAGCGCGCGGTCGATCGCGATCGTGCTGCCCTCGAAGGATACGAAGCTGGAACCAAGATCGCTCTGGTAAGCCTTCACTCTGGATAGCAGCTTTCGCAAGGTCGTGTCGGATGCGCCGTTATCCGTTTCGCCCCACAGGAAGCGGGCGATCGTGGTGCGGTATGCCGATCCCTCATCGACTGTCAGCAGGTAGGCAAGCAGCAACAGCCCCTTCTCGGGCAAGGCGACGACGTTACCGTCCTCGTCGGCCAACCGCAGCTTTCCAAAGGTCTCCAGAACGAACGTCATTTCACCCCTGATCAGCCCGTTTTTCTTTGGGCACGGCTCGTCCCATGCCTCAGTCTGTCACGATGTTCCCAGACATTCAACAGCTGCATTCGCAGTTGCGAGACGCAAAGGTTGTATTATTCTGCGGGCAGCGGATCGAAGTGCTGGCGGCTGCGGATCTCGGATATTTGCGCCAAGGCAAAAGAACATTGGCGTGAGGATGGCGGTGTCGGGATGCGGGTGATCTTTGCCGGGCCAACGCTTTACGGTGCGGAGCTGTCCCGTGCCGATTATGATATTCGACCACCCGCGAGGCAGGGCGACGTCTACCGGGCGATCGTCGACGGGGCCAATGTCATCGGGTTGATCGACGGCATCTACGAGCACGTGCCGGCAATCTGGCACAAGGAGATCCTGTTCGGGCTGTCGCGGGGCGTGCACATGTTCGGCGCAGCGAGCATGGGCGCATTGCGTGCGGCGGAGTGCAGCCCATTCGGAATGATCGGCATTGGTGAGATTTACGAGGGCTACGCTTCCAATACGCTCGAAGACGATTCCGACGTCGCCCAATCGCACGCGCCGGCCGAGTTGGGGTACCTTCCGCTCAGCGAACCGCTCGTCAATGTCCGGGCGACTTTATCGCGGTGTCTGGAACTCGGCTTGCTCACCGGATCGGAGCATGATGCTCTGCAGGCGGCCGCGCGGGAGATATTCTTCAAGGATCGGACATACCGATATCTCGTGCGGCTGACGTTCGGCGAGACGAAGCGCGCGGAAAGTATGCTGGCTCTGCTGCGGGCGAATAGCGTGAACGTGAAACTTCGCGACGCCGCCCTGCTGATGGATGTGGTTGCGGCTACACCTGACCAGAGGTTTACGCCGAGCACGCTCTGGACGTTTCAGGCCACCGACTTCTGGAACGCCGAGTTTCCGGATGCAGGCGCGGGCCCTTCGGATTGATTTGTGTGTTCGCAAGTGGCGGCGCGAACGTAACGACGCGCTTGCCGCTTGCAAGATGTCGTGCCCTCGGAGTAAGCATCTGCCACCCAAACAGGCATCGATATGGGCGGCAGCGTGCAAACCTATTTTGACCGCCCGAACCTCATCGGACAAATGGCGTCGTGGAGCGCCCGCACATCATGAACAGACAGGCGGCTTTCGTCCTGGGCGGCAACGCCATCTTGGCCGGTATTCTTCTGATGCTCGTCGGCGACTTCATGTTCGCCCTCAACGACGCCATGGGCAAATGGCTGGTTGCAAGCTTTTCTGTCGGACAGGTGCTGCTGGTGCGCTCGCTCGGCGCATTCTTCGTGCTTGGGCCGATGCTCTCGCGCCAACCACTGACGTCGCTCTACCGGGTCGAGAAGCCGCAATGGCAGCTGATCCGCGTCATCCTCGCCACCGCTGACACCGGCCTCTTTTACGCTGCCGTCGCCTATCTTCCGCTTGCCGACGTCATGACCTTCTATATGGCCGGGCCGATCTATGTGGCCGCGCTGTCGCATTTTCTTCTGGGCGAGACGATCGGCTGGCGGCGCTGGCTGGCGGTATTGATCGGGTTTGTCGGCGTTGTCATCGCGCTGCGCCCATCGACGGCGATGCTGTCCTGGCCATCGATGTTCGGGCTGGTCGGCAGTCTCTCCTTTTCGTTGACGCTGGTGCTTGGCCGCGTGCTTCGCTCCACACCGGACGCGACGCTTGTGACCTGGCAGACGCTCGGCTGCCTCGCTACCGGCGCGCTCCTCAGCATTGGCAACTGGAGCGCTTTCAGCGGTCAGCAACTGCTGGCGCTGCTGCTGCTTGGCGTCGTTTCCTGTTCGGCGCACCTGATGATCACGCGCTCGCTGAAGCTTGCACCGGCCTCCCTGCTGGCGCCGCTGCAATATACGCTGCTGCTTTGGGCCGTCCTCTTCGGCTGGCTGTTTTTTGGCGAGTTCCCCGACCGGCAAACGCTGATCGGCGCCGCCATCATTGTTCTTGCAGGGTTGTTCATCTTCCATCGCGCCAAGGTCAAGGATGTCGAGCCCCTGGTGCCGAACGACTCCAGCCACGGCTAGACAGCTGCCGGCCACGCTCAATGAGCGCAACAGCTCGTTCTGAGCAGCCGCTTTTCAGCGATTTTCGACGATAGGCGAAACGCAGGCAGCGAGCTTGCGGCCGGCTCTCTATGCAATCAAAACTTGCATGTTCGCTATTGTCCAACTCTGGTTCGCTTCGATCCAAGCCAAGTCGTGCATCCGGTTTTAAATATGACAAAAATACTCCTGTTATATTTAGCCGGCATGCCGGCATGTGAAAGAAGAGACGCCAGTGACCGCGATGGACCTGCACAAAGACATGATACCCGCGAGCGCCCGGCCGGGTGCTGAAGGCCAGAGCAGGCTCTACGCCATTCTCGGCGGCCTTTATCTCGCTCAGGGCATTCCGACCTATCTGCTTCTCGTGGCGCTGCCGCCATTGATGCGGGAAGCCGGTGCGTCGCGCACGGCGATTGGCCTGTTTTCGCTTCTCATGCTTCCACTCGTGTTGAAGTTCGCCATCGCCCCGTTCGTCGATCGGTTCGCGCTCTTTCCGCGCCTTGGCCATCGCCGTGGCTGGGTCATTCCCACGCAGCTCTTGGTCAGCGCGGGTATTGCCATCATGGCCTTTATCGAGCCGGATCAGGCGGGCGCGTTGTTTGCGATCGCGCTATTCATCACGCTACTCTCGTCGATCCAGGATATCGCCACCGATGGCTATGCCGTCCGCCGGTTGACCACGAAGTCCCGCCCTGTCGGCAACGCCGTGCAGGCCGGCGCTGTCGCTCTCGGCGTTATCCTCGGCGGAACGCTTGCTCTCGTGCTGGTTCACAGGATTGGCTGGACGCCGACCATTCTGCTCGTGTCCGCGCTGTCGCTTCTTCCCCTCGTCGCAGCCTTCTGGATGGACGAGGAGTCGCCCGTTTCGCAACCGGCTGAAAAGTCCAAGGAGCGTATCGGGCTCTTGCAATTCTTCCGCCGGCCGAACGCATGGCTGATCCTCGCCTTCGCCCTGAGCTATCGCGCCAGCGAAGGTCTGGTGCGTGGCATGGAAGGGACCTACCTCGTCGATATCAAGGTGCCGACCGAATGGATCGGCTACATGTCTGGAGCGGCTGCCGCGACCGCCGGCCTGCTCGGCGCTGCGATCGCCGCTCTCATCATCCGCAAGGCGGGCTTGTCGGCAACGCTCATTCTTCTGGGTGGCCTGCGCAGTCTGTGCTTCCTCGCCTTCGCGCTGAACGCCTTCGGGATCTGGCCGGGCATTGCGGTGGCGCTGTCGGCGTCAGCATTCCAGACCTTCATCCGCTATATGGAGCTTGTGGCGATCTACTCGTTCTTCATGGCCTCGTCCTCCGACAAGCAGCCGGGCACTGACTTCACGCTGCTGACCTGCGCGGAACTCGTCATCTATCTCATCGGCGCGTCGATCGCCGGCTACCTCGCCGATCGCCTCGGATTTGAAGCGCTGTTTTCCATCGCCACGGTGATCTCTGTCCTCGGCGTCGGCCTTTCGGTCTGGATGCTGCAAAAGATCAAGCGCAGCGCGGAGGCGCTGCCCGCCACCACCTGACCGCGGTCAGGCCCTCCTGGCCTCCAAACACTTCTGACTTCCCAGCACTTCTGACCTCAAAGAAACGGAGCCGAACACATGGACACCTCCGAACTGCTGCGCAATGACTTTTATCTGGCCCGTCAGGCCGAGCGGGAATCCAACGCCCGCAGCTATCCCCGGCGCTTTCCCCTGGCCCTGAAGTCGGCAAAAGGATGCACTGTCACCGATGTCGAAGGGCGGACCTACCTCGATTGCCTTGCCGGCGCCGGTACGCTGGCGCTAGGGCACAATCATCCGGAGGTGATCGACACGCTCAAGGATGTTCTTTCATCAGGACTGCCGCTTCACACGCTCGATCTCACCACCCCGGTCAAGGACCGCTTCGTGTCCGATCTCTTCGCAACCTTGCCCGAGGAGCTCAGGAAAGAAGCGAAAATCCAGTTCTGCTCGCCGAGCGGCACGGATGCCGTCGAGGCGGCGATCAAGCTTGCCAAGACGGCAACGGGGCGAACCGACATCGTCTGCTTCCGCGGCGCCTATCACGGCATGTCGCAGGGCTCGCTTTCGCTGATGGGCTCGCTCGGCCCGAAGGCAGGGGTCGGGCAGCTGGTGCCGGGCGCCCACTTCTTTCCCTACCCCTACAGCTATCGTTGCCCATTCGGACGCGGCGGCGAGGAGACAGCCAGGCTGGCGGGTGAATATTTCGAGCGGGCACTGCGTGACCCTGAAGGCGGCATCAATCGCCCGGCCGCCGTTATTCTGGAGGCCGTGCAGGGCGAAGGCGGCGTGATCCCGGCTCCCGCGGAATGGCTGCGCAAGGTGCGCGAGGTTACCGCCGAGCTCGGCATCCCGCTGATCATCGACGAGGTCCAGAGTGGCGTCGGCCGCACCGGCAGCTTCTACGCCTTCGAAAAGGCAGGGATCGTGCCTGACATCGTCGTCCTCTCCAAGGCGATCGGCGGCGGATTGCCGCTGGCGGTGACCGTCTACCGCTCCTCGCTTGACGTATGGAAACCCGGCGCCCATGCCGGAACCTTCCGTGGCAACCAGCTGGCAATGGCCGCCGGCCAAAAGACGCTTGAGATCATCGAGCGTGATGGATTGGTTGCACGGGCTGCCGCGGCCGGCGAGCGGATGCGCGGTCATCTCGAACGGATCGCCAGAAACTCGGCCTATGTCGGCGAGGTCAGAGGTGCCGGTCTTATGCTCGGTATCGAGATCGTCGATCCCGCCGGACGTCGCGACGCAATCGGACATCTGCCACACGGCGCCGAGGCCGCCGCTTCGATCCAGGCGGATGCATTCCGTCAGGGTCTGATCATGGAAACCGGCGGCCGCTTCGGCAGCGTCCTGCGCCTGCTTCCGCCGCTGATCATCTCCGACGCGGAAATCGATCAGGTGGGCGCGACCCTCGCCAACGCCTTCGATCGCCTCGAAAGAAAGGCGGCCTGACCATGAACGTACTCTCCTTCAAGACAAAATCGGCGCCAGCGCCTGATCCGCTCTCGCAGGTTCTTGGCCCGGACGCCGTCTCTCGGCACGCTTACCTGCGCGCCATGATGCAGGCCGTCGATCTCACACTGGAAGAGGCCGGCGATACGCACGGCCCTTACTCAGGCGCGAGTGCCGAGGATCTCAGAAGCCTCGTCGATGCCATCGACCCGTGCCCGGCAATCGGGCAGGGGACCTCGGCGGCGCTCAACGACATCGGCAAGGCTGCGGTCCAGCATGCGCTCGCCGTCGGTCATCCGGCAGCTGTCGCCCATCTGCATTGCCCGGTCGCCATTCCGGCGCTGGCGGCGGAGGTGCTGATCTCCGCCACCAACCAGTCTCTCGATTCCTGGGATCAGTCGCCCTTCGCGACTATGGTCGAGGAGCGCGTGATCGAATGGCTTTGCGAGACAGCCGGCTTGCCGGCCACGTCAAGCGGCAGCTTTACCAGCGGCGGAAGCCAGTCGAACATGACGGCGCTGCATCTGGCAGCCGAGCGATGCGGTCTCGAGGCGCGCCATACCGGCCTGGTCTTCACCTCCGAGCAGGCGCATTTCAGCATTGCAAAGAGCGCCCGTATCCTCGGATTTGCCGCTGATGCCGTGGTGACGGTCGAAACGGACGAAGACGGGCGCATGCGACCGGAAGCCCTCGGCCGCCGTCTCGACGAGGCCAGGCGATCGGGTCGCCCGGTGGTGGCAATCGTTGCGACGGCAGGGACGACGGACCTCGGAGCGATCGATCCGCTGGACGCGATTGCCGACCTGGCGGCCAGGCACGATGTATTCCTGCACGTCGATGCCGCCTATGGCGGCGGGCTCCTGTTTTCGCGCCACGGCAACAGACTGAAGGGGCTGGAACGGGCACAGTCCGTCGCGCTCGATTTCCACAAGATGCTGTTCCAGCCAATCAGCTGCGGCGTGCTTCTCGTGGCCGACAAGGCGGATTTCCTGCCGCTCGCCACCAAGGCCGACTATCTCAATCCAGAGGACGCCGTCTTCCCCGGCGTGCCTAATCTGGTCGAGCGTTCCTTTCAGACGACGAGGCGCGCCGACGCGTTGAAGGTGCTGATGACCGCCCGCGCCCTCGGCCGCGACGGTCTCGACGATCTCATCAACCGGACACTCGAAAACACGATCGCCGCCGCGCACGCCGTCGATGCGAGATCCTATCTGCGGCTTGCTCGCCGTCCCTCGCTGTCAACGGTCGTCTTCCGCTACGTATCTGCCCACGGACCGAGCCATGACGACGAGATGACGATCAGGCTGCGGGCGCAGCTGTTCGAAGCCGGCGTCGCGGCTTTGGCAACAACGGTTCTCGATGGGCGGGTGCATTTCAAGTTCACCCTTCTCAACCCCCGCTCGACGCCGGATGTCGTCAACCGCGTGCTCGACGCGATTGGCGAGGCTGCCGAGGACATTCAGACAAAAGACATAGTTTCACAAGACAGGGAGACCAACGATGCAGGCTGAAACCGCCGCCACGCTCTCGCTTCGCTCGCTTCTCAATTGCGTTGCACGCGAATACTCCGACATCGCCAGCTGGAAAAATGGTGCAGGTGGCTTGTCGTTTGTCATCGCTTTCCCGAAAACGGGTGGCACTCTATCCGTGCCGGTGCTCTATCGTTCGGCAACGGGTCATCACCTCTTCGGTGACGAAACCAGCCTGACGGAAGCTGGCGCGAAGCGCAGCCTGACGCCTGCCGAAGCCGCCGATCTCATCGTCGAGCGACTGGAGCCGGGTGATGCCGCCAAGGAAGGGCGAGAAGATCTTCTGAACCGCCTGCGATCCAGCCGACGCCTGATCGCGCAGGCGCTGGACGCGCGCGAAGGTGATCTCGCGGGCCTCGCGGGAAGCCACGTGACGTTCATCGAAGCCGAGCAAGGGCTGATTGCCGGCCACGGCGTCCATCCGTGCCCGAAGAGCCGCGAGGGTATGAACGAAGTGCAATCGCGCCGCTATTCGCCGGAATTCGCCGCCGGTTTCGCGTTGCGCTGGTTCGCTGTCGATCGGCGCGTCGCCCATGGCGGTCATTCAGCCGGCTCGCCAGCGCCGGAAGCATGGATTGATCAGGCATGCGGAGCGGAACTCGAGAGCATTCGTGCCCGGTTCCCGGCCGACAACCACGCGCTGCTGCCGGTTCATCCCTGGCAGGCGGATCACATGCTTGCCGATCCTGACGTGGCCGCGTTGGCGGAGAAGGGGTTGATCGTCGATTGCGGCGAAGCCGGCGGCCTGTGGTATCCGACATCGTCGGTACGCACGCTTTACCGGCCGGACGCTCCCTTCATGCTGAAGCTCTCGCTCGGCGTCGGGATCACCAATTCGGTGCGCGTAAATCTCGCCCGTGAGCTTCTGCGCGGGGACGATATGTATCGCTTCCGGGCGAGCCCTCTGTGGCAGGATTTTCAGAGCCGCTATCCCGGCCTGACGCTCATCCCGGATCCTGCTTATCTCGGTGTCACCTCCAGCGGAGAGGTCATCGACGGACTGTCCGTGTCGATGCGCGAAAACCCCTTCCACGGCGCTGGAGCTGAGCGCAATGTCAGCCTCTTCGCATCGCTTTGCGAGCATCTGCCCGAACGCGGAAGTCGGCTCGGAGCCTTGATACGCGATGTAGCGGCCAGGGAAGGGCGACCGCTGGACGAAGCGGCGACCGCGTGGTTCGAGCGGTTCCTCACCGTGTTCGTGCGGCCGGTCTTCGCGCTCTATCTGAAATTCGGCATCGCCATGGAAGCGCATCAGCAGAACATGCTGATCGAGATCGAGGACGGCTATCCCGTCGGAACGCTCTACCGCGACAACCAGGGCTTCTTCCATCACCACCGCGGGCATGAGGCACTGGTCAAGGTGCTTCCTGAGCTGGGTATCGCCAGCGAATCCGTCTTCGGTGAGGAGCCGGTCGACGAGCGCCTGCTCTATTACGCCTTCATCAACTCGACGCTCGGAATGATCGGGGCGCTTGGTCGTGAAGGTCTTGTCGACGAGGCCGTGCTCCTGGCCATGCTGCGTGCGGAGTTGCAGTCGTTGCATGATGCCGAAGGCGGCCAGTCCGAGCTCGTCGCCAAGATGCTGGCGCCGACCCTGCTCACCAAGGGCAACCTCAGGACCCGCTTTGCGCAGATGGACGAGCTGGTCGGACCGCTTGAGACGCAATCGGTCTATCTGGCGCTCGACAATCCGCTGGCCGAGCGGACACGGGAGTTGGCCTATGCTTGATACCGCGTCACGCGCCGATCTCGCCTATTCACGCTACGACCCCGATATCGGACGCACGGTCAGTTTCCGGTTGCTCGACAAGACCACGGATCTCGAGCTGCTGTGGCGCTGGATGAACCAGGCGCATGTGGTCCCGCAATGGAAGATGGCCAAGCCGATCGAAGAGATCGCGCGCTACATCGACACCAATCTCGCCGATCCGCATCAGGACCCATACATCGGCCTGATCGATGGCGAGCCGATGAGCTATTGGGAGGCCTACTGGGCCAAGGACGACATTCTCGGCCGCCATTATGCGGCCGAGGACAAGGATCGCGGCTGGCATATGCTGGTGGGGGAGCCCGCCTTCTTCGGTCGCGGTGTTGCCCCGGCCATCATCCGGGCCTTCACGCGCTACCTGTTTCTCGACGACCCCGCGACCACCAAGGTGGTTGGCGAGCCGAGCGTGGCAGCCCGCCGGCTGCTTCGCTATGCGCCCGCCTGCGCCTTCGAGGAGCAGGGCGAGATAGACCTTCCCGACAAGCGGGCGAAACTGATGTTTTGCCATCGCGACCGTTTCACACAGCAGTTTGGATTGTGACATGACCCCACTCGATATCACCGGCATCGGCATCGGGCCGTTCAATCTCGGCCTGGCCGCACTCGTCTCGTCGAACGAGACGCTCGACGGCGTCTTCCTGGAAAAGAAGCCGGCCTTCCGCTGGCACGAAGGGCTTATCCTTCCCGGCACGACGCTGCAGGTTCCCTTCATGGCCGATCTCGTGACGATGGCCGATCCGACGCACCCCTTGAGCTTCCTCAACTACCTCGCGGCTCACGACCGGCTCTACAGGTTCTATTTCTATGAGAACTTCATGATCCCGCGCGAGGAATACGACCATTATTGCCGCTGGGCCTCCCAGCGTCTGTCGTCCTGCCGCTTCGGCGAGGAGGTGACGGAAGTGATCTATCGCCGGGATCTTGAGCTCTTCATGGTCGAGACGACGAACGAGGCCGGCAAGACACGCCGCTATGACAGCCGCAACATCGCGCTCGGCATCGGCACGGTACCGCAGATGCCGGAATGGGCGCGCGTGAAAGCGCGTGCGCCGATTATGCATTCAAGCGAGTTCGGCAAACGCCGGGCCGAGCTTGCAAAGCGCCGCCGCATCACCGTGGTCGGTTCCGGGCAGAGTGCGGCCGAATGCGTGCTGGCGCTCTTTAACGACCTGACGCCGGAGGCGGTTGCCGCTGGCGCGTCGATCCATTGGATCACCCGCTCGCCGGGCTTCTTCCCGATGGAATATTCGAAGCTCGGTCTGGAGTATTTCACGCCCGATTACATGCACCACTTCCATCGCCTGGCGCCGGACAAGCGTCGGCAGATCGTGGCGAGCCAGGACCTGCTGCATAAGGGCATCAGTTTCTCGACGATCGGCGAGATTTTCGATTTGCTCTACCACCGTTCGGCGGCCGGCAAGAACCCGGGACTGACACTTGCCTCCAATTGCGCCGTCGAGACGTTGGACGCGGAGCCGCGCGGCTTCAGGCTCGGCATTCGGCATAACGAACTCGATGAGCGGGCCATCATCGAAACCGATGCGGTCGTTGTCGCGACCGGCTACCGACACGCATGGCCGGCATGGCTCGAGGCGCTGAAGGGCGGCGTCTTGAAGACCTGCGACCGTGGCGATCTGATCGTCGGCGAGGACTTCAGGGCGGAACGGGCAGATGGCGGGCCAGGCTCGGTCTTCGTCCAGAACGCCGAGACGTTCCATCACGGGGTAGGGGCACCCGATCTTGGCCTGGGTGCCTTCCGCAACGCCGCGATCGTCAACCAGCTACTCGGTCACGAACGCTATCGCGTGAAGACCAATGCCGCATTCCAGAATTTCGGTTTGCCCCAGGGCGCGCTGAGCACAGCAGACATTTCGGGAGATCTCTATGCACAAGCCTCTTAACAACACCGTTCCCTCGGCTTTTTCCGCGCAGGTCTGGCAGCTTGCTGCCTCGCGCCTGCTTGCCAAGGTGATCGAAGAATTCGCCTATGAGCGCGTCTTCGATGCTGTCGCCGAAAAGCCGGGGCATTATCGCGTTGATATCGGAACGGTGAGCATCCGCTTCCGCGCCAAACGCTATGTTTTCGATAATCTCTCGGTCGAGCCGGGCAGCATCGTCAGGCATGACGGCGGGGTCGCCACGCCGATCTCCGATCCGCTGGCCTTCTGCGCCGAGTTCCTGCCGCAGCTCGGCGTGAAGCCGATGACCGTCGCGCATTTCATCAAGGAGCTCGGCAATACGCTGGTGTCGGATGCCCATATCGTTGCCAGCGCCGACAAGACCGCGGCGGACCTTGCCGAGCTTGATGACATCAGGATGGAAGGCGAGACGACGGGCCATCCATGGGTCACGGTAAGCAAGGGACGCATCGGCCTCGGCTATCAGGACTATCTCGCCTACACACCGGAAAACCGCACCCCGACGACAATCCTTTGGCTCGGCGTCAGCAAGGAGCGCGCATCCTTCGTCGCCGAGAAAGGGCTGACCAACGAACATCTGGTCACCGAGGCCGTCGGCGCAGACCGTTATCGCGAGTTCATGGACACGCTCAAGAAAGGCGGCGGCTCGGCCGAAACGCATTCGGTCATGCCCGTGCATCCATGGCAGTGGGATCACATGATCGTGCCGCACTTCGCCGCCGACATCGCGGCAGGCCATATCGTCTATCTCGGCCAGGGCGACGATCTCTATCTGCCGCAGCAGTCGGTGAGAACGCTATCGAACGTCACGCGGCCGCAGGCCTCGACGCTGAAGCTATGCATGACGATCCTGAATACCGCCGTCTACCGCGGCATTCCGGGCAAGCGCGCTCTGACGGCAGCGCCGCTGACGACCTGGCTGGACGGGTTGCTCGAGCGCGACAGCTTCCTGCGTGACGAGTGCGGATTAGCGCTGCTCGGAGAGCGCGCCGGCATGCACTACGTGCACCCGCAATTCTCGAAGGTCGATGGCGCGCCGTATCAGTTCAACGAAATGCTCGGTTGCCTTTGGCGCGATAGCCTCGCGGGGCATCTGAAGGACGGCGAGACAGGCATCCCGCTCGCCGGCCTGCTGCATGCGGGGGCGGACGGGCGACCGATCATCGAAGCGCTGGCCGACAAGGCCGGGCTATCGGTCGAAGCGTGGATGGCGCGGTTCTTCGACGTTGTCATCCCGCCGGTCTTCCATCTGCTCGCCAAGCACGGGCTGGCGTTTTCGGCGCATGGCCAGAACGCCACCCTGATCCTGAAGCACGGCCGGCCGGAGCGTCTTGCGCTGCGCGATTTCATCGATGACGTCATCGTCTGCGACCTCGATTTCCCCGAAACCGAAAGCCTGCCGGACGAGGTGAAGGCGGTGCTTCTGAAGCTTCCTGCCGATTTCCTCGTGCACTTCATCCAGACGACGCTCTTCATCTGCGTCTTCCGCTACATCTCGGTGCTGCTCGATCAGCGCTCGGGTCTGTCGGAAAACACGTTCTGGAGCTTGGCGCGCGACAGTGTGCTGCGCTACCAGAAACGCTTCCCCGATCTTGCCGATCGCTTCGCGGCATTCGATCTCTTCGGTGACGAATATCCGCGCCTGTGCCTCAACCGCGTGCGCCTGTTCACGCATGGTTACGCCGACGACGACGAGCGTCCGGTGCCCGATTTCCAGGGCACGGTAGACAATCCTCTCGTTGTCTTCGAGCGGCGCAGCAACGCGGCATAGAGATGAAAACCGACGGCCGGATGCATCCACGTCCGGCCGTCTTTGAGATCACATCAGGCTTCGCGGCCGGCGGCAACCTTGCGCCATTCCGATGGTTTCATGCCGTAGCGATTGCGGAAAGTCCGGTTGAAATAGGACAGGTCGTTGAAGCCGACGAGATAGGCAACCTGGCTGATCGGGCGGGTGGCGCCCTCCGCGATGATCATCGTCTTGGCGACCGCAAGGCGCCTTTCCAGCACGTAACGCGAGAAGGTCGCGCCTTCGCGGCTGAAGAATTTCTGGACGGCGCGTGGCGTGATCCCTTCAGCTTCCGCGACATCGCTGACGGAATAAGTGCCGCTCGCCAGATTCTCCTCGATCCTCGCCTTGATGGAATCCAGCCGCGTCTGCGGCGCACTTGGCGCCGAACCGTTGCCCATATGCTGGGCGAGAACCGGCAGCAGGTCGTAGAAATGCTCCACCATCATGCCGGCGTCCTGCTCGCTGTGATGTTCCTGGCGCAGCAGATATCCCGCGTAGTTGGTCAACAGCTGCAGCGGCAGGCATCCGGCGTCGATCGGCTTCAGCATCACCGGCTTGAGGAGATCCCGCTTGGCTGCCAGCGAATAGGCGGGCAAATGCGCGAAATCGAGTCGCCCGCCTTCCGGCAGCACGATATCGGTTGGGCCGTCCGCCGGGATAAAGATGACGTCGCTACGCGGCACTATGATCTTGCGCCGTCGGTATCTCAGTTCAAGCGGACCATCCATGGATCGCAAGATCACCACGCCCGCATCGACCACGCCCTTTGCGGTGAGCGTGAGCGGAGTCCGGGGAAGATAGATCGTCGCCAGGGACAGCGAAACATAGCGCCAGAACAGGCCGGTCAGACCCGAAAGATCGCCATTTTGCACGGTAATGGTTGCTTCGCCGAGCATGTCGAGAAGGATGCTGCGGCACATGATTCTGCTGTCATTGTCAGGCAACGACAGCGCTCCCAATTTCAGCGGTCGGATAGTCTCCATGGGGCTTTGGCTTTCCTGTTGCTGTTCGCGTCAGTCCAAATGAGGTTCGCCCTGATCCAAGCGGCTCGCAGCCTTACCCCATAAAACATGACTTAAATAGTCTTCTATTGAAAAAATTGGAGCCGCTGAACGCGGTTCCGAAATTGATTTTATTGTTTTGGGGGCATGAATGGGTAGAATTAGACAGCGCGGCATTTTACTTTGCGCGGTGGCGGGCAGTGTAAGCTGGGGCGTCGGCGCAATCGCGCAGGAACGGCCGCAGTCTGGGGCAACGGAGAACAAGACACAAGGCTCCACGACGCTGCTTGAGACCATTGTGGTAACGGGTACGCGCTCGCCGCAGCAGATTTCCGAGACCGCCAAGACGATCTATGTCGTCACCTCCGAGGATATCGAGTTCGAGGCGCGATCGGGCAAGAGCCTGCAGCAGATCCTCGCCGATACGGTTCCGAGCTTCGATCCCGCAAGCGAGGGCGCGAGAACATCCTACGGACAAAACCTTCGTGGGCGAACGGCACTTATCCTGATCGACGGCGTGTCGATGAACTCGGCGCGCTCGCTCAGCCGGCAGTTCGATTCCATCGATCCCTTCAACATCCAGCGTATCGAGGTCTTGTCGGGTGCGACGTCGATCTATGGCGGCAACGCGACCGGTGGTGTCATCAACATCATCACCAAGAAGGGCAAGGATGCCGCTCCCGGCCTGCATGGCGAAGGCACCGTCGGCCTTGGCGGCGGCTTCCAGGGCAGCAAGGATTTCGACCGCAATGCCGGCGGCGCGATCACCTATAACAGCGACGACTGGGACGCTCGTTTCTCGATCTCCGGCAACAAGACCGGCGCCTATTACGACGGCAGCGGTACGATGCTCGTGCCCGATATCACGCAGACGTCGACGGCCTTCAACGAGCGTCTCGACATCATGGGTTCGGTTGGCTTCCAGATCGACAATGACAGGCGCCTCGAGCTCTCCGGCCAGTATTTCGACAGCAAGCAGGAATCCGAATACGGCCTTTATTACGGCCCGTTCTTCGCAGCACTTTCCAATCCTGATCTCTTCGAAACGCGGCCTGGCTACCAGTCGGATTTCAATCCGGAAACGCGCCGCTCGATGTTCAACGTCACCTATACCGATGAGGACTTTCTGGGTCAGCAGCTGCTGCTCCAGGGCGCGTTCCGCAGCGAACGGCTGAAGTTCAACCCGTTCCCGTCCTCAAGCGCATTCACCGGCTCGTATTTCGCCGGGAGCTCGCAGGACACTGACTATTACAGCATCAAGGCGGCGCTGGTCGCCGAGCCGACGGATAACCTGAAAATCACCTATGGTATCGACGCCGACCGCGACAGCTTTACATCACGTCAGAACGTCTTCGACCTTCTGACCGCGGCCACGACCGGCGGGCTGAATTTCGAAACCATGGGCGTGACGGGTCTGTATCCCGACATCGACGTATCGACGATCGCCGGCTTCGTGGAAGCCTCCTACGAGGCGACTGACCGGCTGACCCTCAATGGCGGCCTTCGCTACCAGTTCGTGAACACCGAGGTCTCGGATTTTGTTGGTGCCGCGCAGCAGGTCGCGATCCTTCAGGGCCGCGCGACATCAGCCGCGGCGATTCCCGGCGGAGAGGTGAGCTATGATGCGCTTCTGGTCAACGCCGGCGTCACATACGAACTCACACCGGATCAGCAGGTCTATGCCAATTTCAGCCAGGGCTTCGAGTTGCCTGATCCCGGCAAATATTATGGTGTCGGCAGCTATACCCTTGCCGGCGGCATTTTCAGCCTGAACAACAGCGTCAATGTCGGATCGTCTGCACTTGAGGCTATCAAGACCAACTCCTTCGAAGTTGGCTACCGTCTCGACGATGGCACCTACAGCCTTGAGACCGCAGCATATTACTCGTTCTCCGATCGCTCCATCGAGCTCAACAGAACCACGCTTGCCGTCGATGTGCTTGATCGCGAACGCCGGGTCTACGGGATCGAAGCCAAGGCCGGCGTCAAGCTCGATCATGGTTTCGATGTCGGCGCGCTCGGCCAATGGGTGAAGACCGAGGTCAAGGGCGACAACGGCTGGGAAAACGACACGATCGGCACGGCCAGTGTTTCGAAGCTTGGCGGTTATGTCGGCTGGAGCAATGATGAGCTGAAGCTCCGCTTCTCCGGTCAGCACGTATTCAGCCTGACCGATGCCGACGACTTCAAGATCGATGGCTACACGCTGTTCGATCTTCTGGGCAGCTATACGTTCGAAAACACCGACACCACGATCAACTTCGGGATCCAGAACGTCTTCGACACGGATTACACGACCATCTGGGGCTCACGGGCGAAGGCGCTCTACGGTGCGCTCGCAGACGAATCCGTGTTCGATTATCACGGTCGCGGTCGCACCTTCGCGGTCTCGTTGACCAAGATATTCTGATCGGGAGATAGAACCGCTTTGCAATCGACGCGCATCAAGGATACCGCATCCGAGACGTTTCCCAGCTATCGTTGCTTCTCGCTTGACGCGTGCGGCGGCCTGCGCGTCATCAGGCAAGGATCAACTCTCACGGCAAGCGACGAGCGCGGCAACTGCATGACTGTTGCCGCGCACGCAAACGGCCTGACCGAGCCGAGGGCGGACAGCAAACTATCGACAGAAGACCACACGCGCCTTCTCAGTGCGCTGTTCGGTTTCGTATTTTCGATGGAACCGGACTGTCTCGCTGTTCACCTTAGCGGAGAGGGCTGGGAGCCTTTTATCGGCGGCCTATCCGCGATCGGCGGCCATCTCGACGCGGCCGGTCCAAGCGTGCGAGCGGATATGTTCTGGCAGGCCGCGCGCCTGTGGAGCCCGACGCAAGCCGTTCCTTATCCGCGGCACGATGTCTATGACGGCCGAACCTTCCACCCGTTACGTCCGCCGAAGCCAAGCGGACGCGTCTATGCGCGCTTCATTCCCTGGCTTGGCGGCGAACTGACGCTCGATGTCGCAACGCTTAGCGATCTGCCTGACGTTCACCGATGGATGAACCAGCCGCGCGTCAACGAATTCTGGCAGGAGGCCGGCGATGAGCTTCGTCATCGTCGATATCTCGAGGGCATGTTCGCGGATCCACATATCATCTCTCTGATTGCCCGCTTCGAAGGCCGTTCGTTCGGATATTTCGAGGTCTACTGGGCCAAGGAGGACCTGATCGGCCCCTTCTGCGCGGCAGGCGATTACGATCGGGGATGCCACGTCATCATTGGCGAGGAGGCCTGCCGCGGGCGCGCCTGGTTTACGGCGTGGCTGCCCTCGCTGTTGCACTTCATGTTTCTGGACGATCCGCGCACCGAGCGCATCGTCCAGGAGCCGCAGGCCGATCACCACCGCCAGCTCCGCAATCTCCAGCGCTCCGGCTTTTCGCGCACCGGCACAGTGGAGCTACCCAACAAACGGGCCGCCATCGTCGAGATATCCCGCCGGAAATTCTTCTCGGATCGTCTCTGGCATCCCGTCGATGACGAGCGAAAGACCAATTAATGACCGTGAGCATGCCTGCTGCCTTCGTTTTGAAGGCGTGCGCCGAATTGCCTGAACCTGAACACTGTCTGCGCCATCTGGCCGAGCATCTGAGGGAAGATGGTCTTGAGCTTGCGGAGGAACATGGCGCGCTGATCGTCACGCTTCCTGACGTGCATGGTCGAATGTGGTGCGAGGACGGCCAACTGGTCGTTCAGGCCACGTCCAAGGATGCGGAAACGGCCTATTTCGTCAGAAGCTGGCTCGACGCGGCGTTTCGGCATCTTGCCGCTGGCGAACCCGTTCGGGTCAGCTTCGAGGAAAACTGGAAGACGCGCGGATTGCCGCCAAGCTTCTCTATCCTGAAAGTGCAGGCGATGCGGATGGTATCGAGGAGCATGAAGCGCATCACGCTCAGCTGTCCGGATGTCGTTCGTTTTGACCGGAAGGATGCGCTTCACCTTCAACTGCTCGTAAATTTCGCGGCGCTTTCCCAGGCAAAGGATGATGCGAAGCCGGCCGCGATATGGCGCCGATACACCGTTCGTTCGATCGAAGTTTCGAACGGTACGATCGATGTTGACGTGTTTCTGCACGGAGGGAACGGTCCAGGCGCCGCGTGGGCGTCGGCACTTGCCGTGGGCGATATGGTTGGTGTCGCCGGTCCGAGCGGCGGCGGTATCGGCATCGGCAAGGCCGGCCGGTACCTGATTGCCGGCGACGAGACCGCGCTTCCGGCTATCGCCCGGATCCTGGAGATGCTGCCGGTGGACGCAAGGGGTGACGTCTTCGTGGAGGTTTCCGAGGCGGCGGATACATTGCCGCTCGCGCTCCCCGCCGGAGTGACACTGACCTGGCTCAAGCGCTGCGAGACGCCTTTGCCGCTTGAACAGGTCGTCGACACCTGTCTTCGGTCGATCGACACCGAGCCGGTCTGCCTTTGGGTTGGATGCGAGGCCGAAGTCGCACGCCGTATTCGCAGCAAGCTGCGGGCAGAGCCGATATTTGAAAATGTCGATCACCTCGTTACCGGATATTGGCGGCGGACGTCGCACTGATCAGCCGGCAGGCGAAGATTCGTCGTTCTAGCGGTCCCTCGGCGTGCCCTTGGCGAACCAAAGCCCCATGAATTCCGGCAGGAAGATCTGATCGATCGCCATGTGGGCGGCGCCGGAAAGCCCTGTCGAACCATTATGGTCGACGGCGGCGATCTGGAGGTTGGAGCTGACGAAGGGCAGGCAATGGCGGTAGGCGGCTTCCTTCAGTGACGCCAGGAAGAGGTTGCCGGTATCGAGAAGGCGACCGCCCACAAGCACGCGGGACGGATTGAACATGTTGATCGTCGCGGCGAGCACTTGGCCGATACCGAACCCGGCATTGCTGACGAGTTCCGCAGCCAGCGGGTCGCCCTCCCGCACGGCGCTGGCGAGATCGGCGAGGGTGGGCTCTCTTTCTCCGACGATTGCGGCCAATGCGGCGCTTCGTCCCTCCCGAATGCCGGACCGGGTATCGCGCAGGAGCGCCTCGCCGCTATATTGCGCCTCAATGCAGCCGCGTCGTCCGCAGCGGCACGCCACATTGCTGAGATTGTAGCCGGGGATGTGGCCGATATTGCCCGAAGCACCTTGCGCCCCGCGAAAGAGCTTGCCCTCGATCACGATCCCGCAGCCGATCGCCATGTCGGCGGCGAGATAGAGCATCGTCGTATCCTTCGGGATCGTTCCCGCTCGCACTTCACCATAGGCAAGAAGGTTGTCGTCGGTGTCGAGCCAGAAAGGCACATCATAGGGCTTGGACAATTCCTGCCCGAAAGCATATCCGATCCACGGAGAGGGCAGCGAAGGTGAATCGATCAATGTCCCCGCTGCCGAGTTGATATGCGCGGGGATGCCCGCACCAACACCCCAGACGTCGTCCGGCCGCTTTCCCAAAGCCTTCAGCTGCCGATTCCATTCGCGGTGCGCATTTGCGACGAGCGCATGCGGCCCACTCGCGAAGTCGCCTCCGTCTTGCGAGGTCGAAAGGATATTTCCGTTGAGGTCGGCGACCGCGAAATGCACCTCGGCCAAGGTCGCGAACAAGCAGAGGATCAAACCTACGGAAGCGTTAAGCTCGAGGAGCCTCGGTGCCCTTCCTCCGGTCGATACGCCTGCAGCCCCCTCTATCACCAGGCGCGTGGTCATGAGCTGTGCGACGCGCTCGGCCACCAGGCCGCGCCCGAGTCCGGAGACGCGCTGCAGGTCGGGCCGCGTCGCCGCCCGCCCGGACTTGATGAGAGAGAGGATGGCGCTCAGATCGCGGACGGCCTCTGTCTGGCTAAATGGAATCTGATCGTTCAAGGCACACCTCGTTTCCCCACCGATAGCACGAGACATTTGCATCGCGCCAGTTGCACTTATGCATTTAATATGCATAAGTCGGATTGTTGGAGGCAAAAGTGTCGATGAGGTCGACGCTTATATGGAGGAAGACCCTTGAAACAATTGACGGTGAAACTTTGCGCGGCGGTTGCGCTGGCGTCTATCGCGGCCTTTGGAGCGCAGGCTCAGGAGGCGAAGACCATTTCGATCGCCTATAGCGTCGACGTGCTCGACGAGACCCAGAACCAGGCGCTCGATGCCATGAAATCCCGCGTCGAGGAGATCAATGCGTCGCGCAAGGACGTGAAGGTCACGCTCGACGTTTACGACGCGCAAAGCAGTGTCGACAAACAGATATCCGATGTTCAGACCGCACTCATCAAATCTCCCAACGTCCTGATCCTGAGCGCCGTCGATGCGGCCGGCTCGCTGCCTGCGGCACAGGCTGCCAAGGATGCAGGCATTCCTGTTATCGATCGGCGACCATCCGACCCGGAGCCCGACGTCTATTCCGTTGCATTCTACGCGTATGACGAGGTGCGCTATGCGGAGGCGACCACCAACTGGATCAAGAAGTATCTGGATGCCAACCCGGGCAAGGTGCTCAATGTCGGCCTCGTCTATGGCGCGCCCGCGCAGACGGCCCAGCTGCGCCGCGCCGACAGCGTCAAGGAGTTGGCCAAGCAGCAGCCCGACAGGATCAAGATCGTGGCCGAAGGCTACGGTAACTGGCTGACGGCCACTGCCCAGAACCTGACCCAGGACTGGCTGCTCGCGCATCCTGATATCAATCTTGTCGTCTGCGCGAACGACATTATGGCGCTCGGCGCCTCGAATGCACTGCAGTCCGCAGGGCGTACCGATGTCATGGTGACTGGTTACGACCTGACGGATGATGGTGTGCAGCGCGTTTCGGCCAACACCCAGACCCTGACGGTCGGTACGGTCCTGAAGGATTCGAACCAGATCATCGACGTCGCCGTGGGCCTCGCCGAAAACACCTTCAAGGACAAGACGTTCTACGTGAACCCCGTCTACGCCATCGATCCATCGAATGTCGCGGACTTTCTGAGCAAAACCAAAAACTGAAACAGGTAATCGGGGGCGTCCCGACGGGCGCTCCCACTGGAGGAAAACCTGATGACTGTTCCTGACAACGGGACCGGCGTGTCCGCGGGCAGGCGGCTGCTCCTTGCGAACAAGGCCATTCTGTTTGCTGTCATTCTGGCGGCAATTCTATCAATCTCTTCGCCTTACTTCCTGCTGCAAGCAAACCTTCTGTCGCTCTTCGACCAGATCGTCGTCATGACCGTGGTCGCTCTTGGCTACACGCTCGTGCTTGCGATGGGCGAGATCGATCTGTCTCTCGGCGGCGTGATCCCGCTCGTCGGCCTGGTCATGGCGAAATTGATGGTGAACTTTGGCGTGCCGTTCTACGCCGCGATCATGATCGGTGTCGTGCTTGGAGCCGCGTGCGGTGCCTTGAACGCGTTCATGGTGTCGCGGTTCGATCTGCCGCCGTTCATCGTGACGCTCGCGACCGGCGCGCTTTTTACCGGCGCTCTCTATATCATCTCGAACCTCATTCCGGTGTCGAACCTGCCGCCGGCGTTCCTGGCGATCGCGCGGACCCGCGTTATCGGCATTCCACTGCCTGTCATCCTGCTGATCCCGGTGGCGGTGGGCTTCTATCTTGTCGCAACACGTTCGGTCTTCGGACAGCACGTGATCGCGCTCGGCGGCAACAGCGAAGCGGTTCGCGTTGCCGGTATCAAGATCGAGACGTTGCGTCTGAAGGTCTACATGCTGGCTGGCGCGTGCTACGCTCTGGCCGCCGTGCTTCTGACCGCACGCTCGGCCTCCGCGCAGATCGCGGCCGGCTCCAACCTGATGCTGCTCGTCATTACCGCGGTCGTGGTCGGGGGAACGCCGCTTCTCGGCGGCAAGGCCGATATGGTCGGCACCTTTTTCGGTTGCCTCATCCTGGGGATGATCAGCAACGGCCTCAATCTCCTTGGCGTCAACGCCAACTACCAGATCATCGTCCAGGGTCTTCTCATTCTCATGGCACTGGTCGTCGACGTCGAATCGACGAAGCTCATGCTTCGTCTCGATGCCCGCCGCATGCGAAACCTGAAGCAGGGGAAATCACAATGACGGATTCCAATACCCCGCTTGTGGAGATGCGTGGCATCAGCAAGGCCTTCGGTGGCGTGCAGGCCGTGGACGACGTGAGCCTGACTGTCGGAAGAGGCGAGGTCGTTGGCCTGCTCGGCCACAATGGCGCCGGCAAGTCGACATTGATCAAGATCCTCGCCGGTGCCTACGTGGCCGACAGCGGAGAGATCAAAGTCAACGGCGATACCGCGCCGATCGCCGACCCCATGGATGCGAAGGCGCATGGGATCGAGACGATCTACCAAAATCTGGCGCTTGCCGACAACCTCGATGCCGTCGGAAACCTCTTTCTCGGACGCGAGATCCGCAAGTACGGATGGATGATGGACCGCAAGGCCATGAAGGACGCGACGGCGACGGTTTGCGCGCAGGTCAATCCGCGCTTCAAGAACCTGACGGTGCCCGTCCGCTATCTCTCGGGTGGCCAGCGGCAGTCCATCGCGATCGCACGCGCGATCTATTTCAACGCCAAGGTCATCATCATGGACGAGCCGACCGCCGCGCTCGGACCGGGAGAGACGGCTCTGGTGAAGGAGCTCGTGCACCGCCTGAAAGCCCAGGGCGTCGGCGTCATTCTGATCAGCCACGACATCGAGGATGTCTTCGAACTCGCCGACCGCCTCGTCGTCATGGCGGCGGGCAGGGTCGTCGGCAACCTCAAGACCGAGGAAGCGACGCGCAAGCAGGTCCTCTCGCTCATCATCATGGGCGATGGTTCGCACGCGGACTGACCGACCGAGATCAAGACAATACTATTCAATAGGAGCGGATATGCCCGCCGGCACCAACTATTGCATTCCAGAGGGAATGCTTGGCTTACACATAGGCAACGAGGCAGTGCGACGGTTTCCCGGCACCAACTTCGTCGTGTTCTCGCTGTTCAACCAGTTCCTGCACCCCAACCACCCGCTTGGCTGGATCCGCAGGCTGCAGGTCTTCCTCGATGATGCGGAAGTGCCGAGCAAGGACATGTTCTTCGTCGTTCGCGGACAGTGGATCAGCGTCGAGCACATGCCGACGATCGTGGATATCTGGTGGCATATGCGCGAGGAGGCCAAGCTCTACATCGCGCGCGATCCGGTCGATCCGGGCAATCATGAGGTTCGCTGCCATTTCCACATCTCGCTACAGGTTCACACTGATATCATTGATCGGGACGACATCTGGCCGACTCTCGAGCAGGTGGTTTCGGCAACACTGTCATCGACGGAAACGCTGGAGCATTGCCAATGACCATCACAATCGCCAGCAGCCTCTGGTCGCTGCAGCAGCTCGCATTGACAAAGGATGCGTCCCTCGATGACCTCATCGATATCGCGGCCGATATCGGAGTGAGCGCGATCGAGCTGAACGAAGACTTCCTGCGCCTGCCGCCTTACGCCTCTATCGACGGCTACAGACGACTGAGAAACAGGATCGAGAGCAGGGGGTTGTCCGTCGCGTCGATCTGGTTCTACACCGATATTCCCGCGGCCGTCCGGCTGACATCGGTCGAAGAGACGGTTCATCAGATTGGGAACTACCTGGGGATCGCATCGATCCTTGGATGCCCGCGCATAACGCTTCCACCGGGCGAGGGCGGTCCGAACGCCGATGTCGATCTGGCGCATGCTGCGATGATCGACGTTCTCACGCAATTGATGCCGGTGGCCGAACACTACAAGGTCGATATCGGTCTTGAAATCGGCCGCACAACCGGCAATTTCCAGACGCCGCAGGCAGCGCTTGCTCTCGTCGACAAGATCGCATCCGATCGTCTCCGGATTGTCCCGGACTTCGAGGCCTGGAGGCATGCGACCGAAGATTTGCCGCTGAGCCATGTGGAGACGACCGTTGTCGCCGAGCCGGCGTCACTCGACGATTTCCGCAAGTGCCTGCCATACGCGCCGCTCATTCACGCCAAGCTGCTGCGGCTCGACGATGCGGGCAATGACTGGCACTTTCCTCTGGAGCAACTGATGGCGGCGGTGCGCGAAAGTGGGCGCGATCACGTCCTCGACATCGAATTCGAGGGCTGGATCCCGGATATCGACCCGCATTGTGATAGCGTTGTCGAGACACGGCGCTGCGTTGAGTTGATTCGGCGCCTGTCGCATTCGTGACCGGGTAATGCGGAGGACCGGGAAATGGACTGGAAGAATAAGCGTGTGCTTGTTACCGGTGCTGGCAAAGGTATCGGGCGGGCGACGGCGCGGGTCCTGGCGGGCAGGGGAGCGACAGTGGTTGCGCTCAGTCGCTCACAGGCGGACCTAGATGCTCTAAGCCGCGAGGTGGATTGCGAGACGATCTGCGTGGACCTTTCGGATCACGCTTCCATCGCCGACCGGATCACACAGGCTCTTCCGGTCGATTTTCTGGTAAACTGTGCGGGTATCACGCATCTCGAGCGGGCGACCGAAACGTCGGTGGAAGACTTCAGTCGCGTTCTTGACGTCAACACGCTCGCTCCGCTGCTTCTGTCCCAGATCGTCGCGCGAGACTGGATGGCACGTGGATGCGGGGGAGCGATCGTCAATGTCTCAAGCGATGCTGCCCGACGTGGCATCGAGGACCATGTCGCCTACTGTGCATCCAAGGCGGCCTTGGACGCCATTACACGCGTCATGGCAACGGAATTGGGCGCGCGAGGAATTCGCGTCAACAGCGTCAATCCCACAGTCACGCTGACGCCGATGGGAGAGCTTGCCTGGAGTGATCCGGCTAAGGCCGCTCCGGTGAAAGCCAGAATACCGATGGGCCGCTTTCTCGACCCTGTCGACGTCGCCGAAGCAATCCTCTTTCTGCTGAGCGACGAGGCATCGATGATCACCGGCGTTTCAATGCCCCTGGATGGCGGCCTCTCGGCCGCCTGACGGGTTGGGCGACTGGGAGCCGACGCGATCAACTTTGATAGCATCTCGATCCGCTGCAGATCACGCTCGCTCATCGCAATCAGTCCCATCCGCACTCTCCCACGCATCCTTCAGACCCGGGGAGTGTGACATTCCAACTTTGCAGAAACAGGACATTCTAACTTTGCGGCTACATACTTTTGTTCGATAATCTATCTTATGGAACTGATGCGGCTAAAGAAAATCATCCCGCCGTGGCGTGAAGGTGTCGATCAGCATTCCCTTTTCAAGCGCGACGACGCCGTGCACCAGGTTGGGTGCAACGATGAAGCTCGAGCCGGCATCCAGCCTTGTGGTGACGCCATCCACGGTGACGTCAAAGGCGCCCTCGGCGACATAGCTCACCTGTGTATGCGGATGCGAATGCAGCGCGCCGATCGCGCCGGGCTCGAAGCGGAAGGCGACCAGCATCGCCTCGGGGCGATGGGACAGCACAGCGCGACGGTTGCCGGGCGCGACTTCGGTCCAGGTAATGTCATCGGGAAGTGTGTAGTGATCGGCCATCATAATCTCCTATCGAGCAAGCCAGCCGCCATCGACCGGCAGTACAATGCCATGAACATAATCGGAAGCACGCGACGCCAGATAGACCGCCGTGCCAACCATATCCTCGGCCTTGGCCCAGCGGGCGGCCGGGATGCGCTTGAGAATATCGGCGCTTCGCTCCGCATCGGCGCGAAGCGCCTCTGTGTTGTTGGTTTCGACATAGCCGGGCGCGATCGCATTCACATTGATGCCCTTTGACGCCCACTCGTTCGCCATCAGTCTTGTAATCCCCGCAAGGCCGCTCTTTGCGGCGGTGTAGGACGGAATGCGGATGCCGCCTTGGAAGGAGAGAAGCGAGGCGATGTTGATGATCTTCGCCGGCGCTTGGCGCGCGACCGCGGCCTTCGCGAAGGCCTGGCAGAGGAAGAAGACGGATTTCAGGTTGGTGTCGAGCACCGCGTCCCAATCCTCTTCCGTGAATTCCAGCGCATCGGCGCGGCGGATGATGCCGGCATTATTGATCAGGATATCGGGCGAGGCGCCGGCGGCAAGGGCGCGTTCGACAACGGCCTTCGCCTCCCCGGTATCGGACAGGTCCGCCTTTAGCGATACGAACCGGCGCCCCGTCGATGTGACCGCGTCCGCTGTCTCGTCCATCGCCGAGCGGCCGACGCCGACGATGTCGGCGCCCGCTTCAGCCAAGCCAACCGCGATAGCCTGGCCGATGCCGGTATTGGCGCCGGTGACGATGGCCCAGCGGCCGGTGAGATCGAAAAGGCTCATCGCAGGTCTTCCATCGGCACCTTGTCCATGTCGGTGAAGCTCATGTTATCGCCGGCCATGGCCCATATGAAGGCGTAGCGGCCGGTTCCGGCACCCGAATGGATCGACCAGCCCGGCGACAGCACCGCATCGTGGTTCTTCAGCACGACATGGCGCGTTTCGCTGGGTTCGCCCATGAAGTGGAAGATACGTGTCTGCTCCTGCATGCCGAAGTAGAGATATACCTCCATGCGCCGATCGTGAACATGCGCCGGCATGGTGTTCCAGACCGAACCCGGCTCGAACATGGTCAGCCCGACGAGCAACTGGCAACTGTCGCAGACATCCGGATGGACGTACTGATTGATGGTGCGGGCGTTGGATTCCTCCGCCGAGCCCACAACCACCTTCCTCGCCATCTCGCGGGTGATATGCACTGTCGGGCAGGTCCGATGTGCAGGCGCACTCAGGAGATAGAAGAGCGCCGGCTGGGTCGGGTCCTTGCTGGCAAAGCTCAAGGCCCCCTCGCCCATTCCGATATAGAGCGCTTCCTGGAAGCCGAGTTCGTAAGCCTTACCTCCTACGCTGACGGTGCCGGCGCCGCCGATATTGACGATGGCGGCCTCGCGCCGGTCGAGAAAACGCTCCGTGCCGGTCTGGGCGATGGCGGCGATCTCGATAGGCTTGGTGTCCGGCACCACGCCGCCGACGATCATGCGGTCGAGGTGGCTGTAGGTGAGGTTGGCCTCGCCAGAGCGAAACAGGTTCTCGATCACGAAGCCGTCCCGCAGGCCCTGCGTGTCACGGCTTGCGGCATCCTCAGGTCCGACGACCTGGCGTACTGATACTGAAATGGTCACGGGCTATGCCCCTTCCGTCTGTTGGGTGGGATCAGGTGAGCACGACATATTCGGTCAGCTGGTTGATCGTCGTGTCCGCCTTGTCGACATCGAACACCTTGGTGCCGTGACTCATGATCACGAAGCGGTCGCAGACCTGATAGGCGTGGTAGATATTGTGGGTCACGAGCACGCTCGAGACGTTTTCCGCCTTGAGCTTCAGCACCTGGTTCAACAGCGCCTCAGTTTCGCGCACCGACAGCGCAGACGTCGGCTCGTCGAGGAGCAGCACGCGCTTCTTGAAATAGACGGCGCGGGCGATGGCGACCGCCTGCTTCTGGCCGCCGGAGAGATTGCCGACGAGCGTATCCGGGCTATCGATGCCGGAGATGTGGACCGCGTTCTGCAGCACCTCCATGGCGATCTCGCGCATTTCGCGCTGGCGCAGGAAGCCAAAGCGATCGGTGAGTTCGCGGCCCATGAAGATATTGCGGGTGATCGAGAGCGAATCCACCAGCGCCGTATGCTGATAGATGGTTTCGATACCAGCATCGGCGGAGTCCGACCGGCAGGTAAACGCCGTCTTCTTGCCGTCGACGCTGAGATAGCCGTCCGTCGGCTTGTGGATACCGGAGATCAGGTTGACCGTGGTCGACTTGCCGGCGCCGTTGTCGCCAAGCAGACCCACCACTTCGCCTTCACCGATATGGAAGCTCAGATTGCGCAGTGCAGTCAGCGCACCAAAGCTTTTCGAAATGTTGTGCAGTTCAAGAAGATTGGGGGCCGACATCACGCAAGACCTCGCCGCTCGATAAGATGGTTGAAGATGGCGGCCAGCACGATCAACGTCGCGATGAACATGTCGAGATAGAAGCCCGGCGCGCGCAAGAGAAGCAGCACGTCGGTGATGGTGTGGATCAGAAGCACGCCCAGGAAGATGCCGATGATCGAGCCCCGGCCACCGCGCAGCGACAGTCCGCCGATGACGCAGGCGGCGATCGCCTGGAGTTCCAGTCCGGCGCCCTGCCCCGGTTGCACGCTGCCGACGCGCGCGGTTGCAATAATGCCGGCCACAGCCGCCATGCCGCCGGCGATCGCGAAGGCTACCAGCTTGACGCGGTTGGTGTTGATGCCGATCGCTTCCGCCGCACCGCGATTGCCACCGGTGGCGAACACATGGTTGCCGAAGCGGTGACGATGGACGAGGTAGTGGAAGCCGACGACGAAGAGCACGATCCAGATGAAGGCGGCATTGATGCCGAGCAGCGTGCCGGAAAACAGGCTGGTGAAGATCGGCTCCGGATCGAAGCGAACCTGGACCGCGCCGTTATAGAGCAGCACCGCGCCGCGCCAGAACAGCAGGCCACCCAGGGTCACGATGAAGGACGGCAGCCCGAAGCGCAGTGTGATGTGGCCGTTGAGCAAGCCGATCATGATGCCCGCCAAGACGCCGAGCGGGGCGGCTATGAAAGCGCTCATTCCGGCGCCGACGAGGCTTGCCATCAGGATGGCGGTGAAGGTGTAGACGGAACCGATGGAAAGGTCGAATTCGCCCGCGATCATCAGCACGCCGGCGCCGAGCGCCAGGCAGCCGAGCACGGGGATCGCCTTCATCAGGATCGTCAGGTTTTGCGGCGAGAGGTAGCGGAACTGATCGGGATAGAGAAGCGCGCCTGCGATGCAGACGATCTGCAGCGTCATGAAGACGAGGAAGATCGCGCCTGCCGGCATCGCCATGATCTGCCGGATAATCGGTTGTTTCTGCGTCCGCGACCGGGGCGCGGCACTTGTCTCAAGAATTGGTGTCACGGTCTGGTACTCGATCGATTGGAGACGGAGAACCTGCCGGCTTAGCCGGCAGGCTCCCACGAAACGCGGTTAGCGGAAGCTGCCGATCAGCGGCTTGACCGAGCTGATGCGCGACTTGTCGAGGAAGGCGCCCTGGCCGGTGTCGACGTCGGTCGGGGTCAGTCCGTATTTCTTCGAGAGCGCGATCTGGGCGATCGGGTAATAACCCTGGAGGTAGGGCTGCTGGTCCATGGTCGCGAACATCGCACCTGACTCGACCGCATTGACGATCTCGACCGCGAGGTCGAAGCCGCCGAACGGGACCTTGACGCCCGCATCCTTGATGGCGCCGGCGCCGACGGTCGAAGTGACCGAGCCGGTGCCGAACACGGCCTTGACGTTGGGGTTGGCGATCAGGAACTGCGCCATGATGTTCTGCGCCTCGGCCGGATCAAGCCCGGCGCGAACCGTCTCGACCTTGATGCCGTTTTCCTTCATTGCCTTCTCGATGCCGCCGCCACGCGCGACCGCGAAGCTCGCCTCGGGGATTTCGCGCGGGTTGAAGACGACGTCGCCGGACTTCAGGCCGAATTCCTTGATCATCCGGTTGCCGAGTTCGTAGCCGGAGGAGAACTCGTTCATGCCGACATAGGCCTGGCGGCAATTGCCCTTGGCGCCTTCCAGGTCGTCATTGTTGAAGCCGATGACGACGATGCCGGCCTTCACGGCCGCGCAGATGCTTTCATCGAATGCGTCCGACGAGGAGATGGCGACGGCGATACCATCGACGCCTGCGGCGGTCGCGCTCTCGATCAGGTCGTTCTGGCGGACCGGATCGTTGTTGGCGTATTGCACGTCGAGATCGACGCCGAACTGTGCCGCCGCGTCCTTGGCGCCCTTCACCACGGGGTTGAAGAACTGGACGCTCGGATCGAGATAGATGATCATCGTTGCCTTGACGTCGGCCGCCAATGCCGTAGATGTCATCATCGTGGCGATACCCGCGGCGAGTGCTGCGGTTTTCAACCTGGTCAATTTCATTTGCGTATCCTCCCTTATGGATGTGCAATGTGGGTCGAAAGACCCAAGTCTCGGCTGGCGGGCTCCGACCAAAGATCACGCCGGCCGAGATTTTCCTCCCAGACGTCCCGCCTTCTCCCAAAAGCGGAAACGCCCTATCCCTTTATTTCCCTGAAGCGCGTCGCGATCTTTCAGATTCGCTCATGCGCTTCAGCTTCTTGTTTCGTCGCATGTCTTTATCCCGAAACCGGTGACCACTTTCGGGAGACATGCTTTAGCCGAACCACGGCGCCGGTCGCCCGAACGTCACGTGCACGCCCTTGAACTGGGAATATTCATCAAAGCCATAGCGGCCGAGTTCGCGGCCGAGGCCGCTTTTCTTGTAGCCGCCGATCGGCAGTTCCGGCGTGCCGTCGATGACGCTGTTGATCCAGCAGCGGCCGGCGCGAATGCGGCGAATGCTCTGCATCGCGTTTTCGAGATTGGTGGACCAGACCGAGGCGGAAAGGCCGAACTCGCTGGCATTGGCGAGCGCCACGGCCTCGTCCGCGGTCTTGAAGGTCAAGGTCGAAAGCACCGGGCCGAAGATCTCCTCGCGGGCGATCGACATCTCGGGCTTCACGCCGGCGAATACGGTGGGGGCGTAATAGATGCCGGTGTCCTTGCCGACGCGCTCGCCGCCGAGCAGCAGCTCCGCACCCGATGCGATGCCGGCTTCCACGTAGGAATGAACCTTGCCGACATGGGCTTCGGAGATCATCGCGCCGATCTTGGTGCGGTCGTTCAGCGGATCGCCGAAGGTCACCTTGCGCGAGATGTCGAGCAGGCGTTCCATCAAAGCGTCGCGGATGCCTTCCTGAACCAGCAGCCGGCTGCCTGAAATGCAGCACTGCCCGCCATTGTGATAGACGCCGTAGGCGATGCCATCGGCGGCAGCCTCGAGGTCCGCATCGGCAAAGACGATCTGCGGCCCCTTGCCGCCGAGTTCCAGCCCGACACGCTTGACGCTGCGCGCGGCGATCTCGCCAAGCTTGGTGCCAACGCGCACCGAACCGGTGAAGGCAACCATGTCGACGCCGGGATCTTCGGCGAGCACCTGACCGGCCGGATCGCCATAGCCGGTGACGACGTTGAAGACGCCATCGGGAATGCCGGCCTCACGTGCCAGCTCCGCCATGCGGATCGAGGTACCGGAGGTGAATTCCGACGGCTTGAGGACGACGGTGCAGCCGGCGCCGATCGCCCACGGCACGCGCTCCGAAGCGATGATGAACGGGAAATTCCAGGGCGTGATAATGCCGACGACGCCAACGGCTTCGCGCAGCACGAGGCCCAGCCGATCGTCGCCGATATTGTTGTGCGCCTGGCCCTCCAATGCACGCGCCTGACCAGCAGCGTAGGACCAGAGGTCGGCGCAGAAGCCGATCTCGCCGCGCGCCTGGGCGATCGGCTTGCCGACTTCCAGGCTTTCGGCCACGGCCAGATCTTCCTGATTTTTGAGGATCAGGTCGGCCACCTTGAACATCAGGCGCGAGCGCTCCGCACCCGACATGCGCGGCCACGGGCCGGTGTCGAAGGCGCGGCGGGCGGCGGCAACGGCCAAACGTACATCATCTGCCGAGGCTTCCGGCCAGGTGCCGACAACGGCGCCCGCGTGACCGGGGCTGACACGATCAATCGTGCGGCCGGATGCGGCATCCACCGACTTGCCATCGACAAGCATCTGGTAGCGGGATTTAATGTTCAGCCGCGGATCACTGGAATCAGGCGCAATGAAATTGGACAGCACGTTTCCCTCCAAGCCGACACATCGTGCCGGCCCTCCCTTTCTTCCCGGCTTTAGGCCGCCGGATTTATGTTGCGTTTGAATTGTATGGTACTGTATGGTGGTTTAAATTGGATGTCAACGGATGACGGCGACGAAAGACATGAACCTCGAATCCTTGAAGATTGAGACCGGCGAAACCGCTGCGGCGCAGGTGGAACGCGACCTGCGCGAGCAGATCATCAAGCTGGAACTGGCGCCGGGAACGCGGCTCTCCGAGCAGGAGATCGCGACCCGCATGGGCGTCTCGCGACAGCCGGTACGCGAGGCGCTGATCGCGCTCGGGAGGTCGAAGCTGGTCGATGTGCGCCCCAACAGAGGCACGGTCGTCGTCCGTATCTCGGCGCGGCAGATGATGGAGGCGCGTTTCGTGCGCGAGGCGCTGGAGACCGCCGTTGCGCGGCGCGCCAGCGAGAGCTTCGACAGCTGGACCCGCCGCCGGATCGACACGATCATCGGCAAGCAGCGGATGGCCATGGAGGCGCACGATCACAACGCATTCCGGCGCGAGGACGAGCAGTTCCATATCGCGATTGCCGAAGGCGCCGGCTGCAGCCTGGCCTGGAACGCCATCGCCGACATCAAGGCCCACATGGACCGTGTCTGCAATCTGCAGCTTCGCCACCCCGATTCCATGATGCGGCTGATTGCGGAGCACGAGGCGATCATTACGGCGATCGATGGACGCGACGCGGACGCCGCCGCTGGCGCTATGCGCGCGCATCTGAATGGGATCCTGTCGGATTTGCCGCAGATCGAGGCGAACAATCCCGACCTGTTCGAATGATGCGGCGCTGAAGGTGTTCAGCCAGGGAGATGCTCTCCGCTCTTGTTATTGCTAATAAATATGAGTATTAAAATCATCTTTCTTTCGATATGCTCCTTGGTGTGGCAAGGGCGTGGATGATTAAGAGATGGCGCAAGGGTCATGCCGTGCGCATGCGCCGCCATCTCAGCGTAAACGGATCTTGGCATTGGCTTTCTGGCACACGATGAAATGGCACACCGAGGGAATTCGGGTCGTTGCTCCGGTGAAATGGCGCCAGTTCGATGGCCTGGTGAGCGCCTACTGGGAAGCAGAAAGCCAGTCGGGGGCGAAGGGCTATTATCTGGCCGATGATCCGCGCATCATGATCTTCTTCAACGACGTCTCATCTCAGATCCATGTGTCGAACCAGAACGGCGACTTCTCCAACAATGCCCGATCGATGACCCGTGCCATCTATGTGCCGGCTGGAGTGCCGATGTGGACCACCAGCCGATCCACGCACCGGTTCTCACACCTGAACCTGCATATGCACAAGGACCGGATTTTGAAGTTTCTATCGCCTTCGCTTGGCAGCTCGGCCGCGCTATCGGCCCTGCGCCGGCCGGTGGAGATCCAGGATGCGGGCGCCGTGCAGACGTTGGGCGGGCTGCTCGTCGATGAGATATCGAAGCCGTCGCGCCATGCCCTCTATGCTGAAAGCTTGATTGGCAGCATCGTCACGGGACTTCTCGACCTGCCGGACGAAGGCAGCGAGAAACGCGATGGCCGCATGACGCAAGCGCAGATGAACAGGCTCACCGCTCGCATGGACAGGACAAGCGATTACCGGATGTCCGTTGCCGACATGGCGGCGACGGTCGGCTTGTCGGAGAGCTGGTTTGCCACCGTTTTCAAGCAGACCACCGGCAAGACCCCGCTACAATGGCAGCTTGCCAAGCGCATCGACCTCGCAAGAACCTTGCTGGACGAGGGCGTAACGGTTGCCGGCGTGGCGGCCCAGCTCGGCTTCTCCGATCAGGCGCATTTTACCAAGGTCTTCCGACAGATCGTTGGCGAAACGCCGGCCGCCTGGCGGCGAATTCGTCAGGGTATTTAAAGCGAAAGTCCCGCCGGCACATGGCAGGCGGGACAGTCCGTGTTTTCAACGTTCGATCACCACGTCTGGCGCAGCGTTGCCATGATCGTGCGGCCGGGATTGTAGTAGACCGCGCCACCATCCTTGCTGGCGACGTGCTTTTCGTCGAACAGGTTGCTGGCGTTCAGCTGGAGCGTCGTGTTCTCGGCGAACTTGTAGGTGAAGGCGGCATCGAACACGACCGCGCTGTCGGCTGAAATCGTGTTGGTGATGTTTGTGAAGTAGGCGCCGGTATAGCGCGCGCCGAGACCGAAGGTCATGTCACCGCGAGGGCCATCGCCTTCCAGCGTATAGGTACCCCACACCGAAGCGAAATGCTTGGGAACGCGCATCAAGCGGTTACCGTCGTTCACGCCGCCCGGCTCGTCGATACGGGAATCGATGTAGCTGTAGCTGGCGATCAGGTTGATGTTGTCCGTCATCTCCGCCTTGGCTTCGAATTCGAAGCCGCGGTGCCGGACCTTGTCGACCGTGATCGGAAGATAGGTGACCTGATCGGCAACGGTGATATTGCCCTTGGTCAGGTCGTAGACCGAAGCGGTGAACAAGGCAGGAAATGCGTCGGGCTTGTATTTGACGCCGACTTCGTACTGCTTTCCGGTCGTCGGATCGGCGCCCACGGCAGGTGGAGCAGCGGATTCGGCGTAGCTCGCATAGGTCGCCCATTCATCGGTCAGCTTGTAGCTGACACCGATGCGCTTGGTGAACTCGCTATGAGTGCCCGAGGTGGTCACGCCGGTGAGCTGGTTCGTCTCGTCGAGGTCGAGCCAGTCATTGCGCAAGCCGACACTCACTGTCAGCCTGTCGAAGAACGTCAAGTCCTGCTGCAGATATAGCGCGCCTGTCTTCTGGTCGCTCAAGGTGCTCGAGTAAGGCGACATTGGGCCAGGTCCACCTGTGTAGACCGGATTCAGCCAGTCGATCGAAGGCGCCCCCTTAGTGAAATTGTCGTTATCCGATTTGAACGTGTTGTATTCGCCACCGAGAAGCGTTCGGCTCTCGACATCATCGAAGTTCGCCTCATAGGCAAGATTCGCATCAATGATGAACTGCTCGCTCGACTTGTCGTTGCCGAAGAAGTAGCGGCCGGCCGTCGTCGAACCATCGGTCGGCGTACTTCCGATGTAGGCGCTGCCGAAACCGCTGTTCAACTTGTTGTAACGGGCCTTGGAGCTGAAGCTCAGGCCGTTATCGAAGTCGTGGTCGAACATGACGTTGACGGTGTTGCGGTTCGTCGAGTTGAAATAGTAGTCCGGCTCGCCAAAGAAGACGCTCCGGTCGAAATCGGTGCCCAGCGGATGGCCGCCGCTGCCGGGAACGCCATCCTTGTCCAGGTGATCGAAGACCACGGTCAGGTTCGTCGCGGCGGTCGGGCGCCATGTCAGGCCGCCCATGATGAAGTTCTCGTCGTTCTGCGAGAAATCGTACTCGTCGTCCGCCCGCTGCAATTTGCCGGTCAGGCGATAGGACAGCGTGTCATCCGCGGTGATGTTGTCACCGAAATCAAAGCCGGTTTCCTTGTGGGAGAAAGAGCCGCCGGTCGCATAGATTTCGCCGAAACGCTCCGACTTCGGCGTCTTGGTGACGTAGTTGACAGAGCCGCCTGGTTCCGCCGAACCGAAGCTTGAGGAGCTGGCGCCCTTCAGGATTTCGATGCGTTCAAATGCATAGGGTTCCTCCCGGACACCGGCAAACGTTCTGCCGATCGCCAACCCGTCGCGATAGGTGTAGGGCGTGAAACCGCGAATATCGAAATAATCAAAGCGATCGTCCGAGCCGTAGAAGTCGGTGACGACACCCGAGGTGTACTGCACCACCTTCTCCATCGTGTCGGCATTGCGCTCTTCGATTTCCTTGGAGGTAATGACCGAAACGGAGGCCGGCGTGTCCAGAATCTCGGTCGCCAACTTGCCGGCGCCGGTGGTCTGCGTGGCGACGATCGACTTCGAATCGTTACTGGTATCGATCCTGGTGCCCGAGGCCTTGCGCCCTTCCAGAACGATCGGCGCCAGCGTCGTCGCCGAATCCGAGCTGGATGCATCCTGCGCAAAGGAGACGGCAGGAGCAAGAGCGCCGATGGCCGTGCATCCCAGCAGCACCGCCTTGCGCCAGCGAAGACGGGTTCGTTGAGAGCGCAGGCCTTTTGTTTCGATATTCATATTCGCGTTCCAGAAGCTGATTTCACCATGGTAGACACCCGGTGGAGACCGAAAGTGCATGCCGGTTGCAGGGGAACGCACCAGACGACGTTGCGAAATGCGCGAAGCAGTCGCCAGCCGGCATGGTCTCGTCTACATCCCCGGTCACAGCCTCTAACTTGAGCGAGATTGTCTAGTATTGTAAGTTTTCCGCGTTTTGTAGGATACCATGGGAATCTCGCCTGCCTGGCCATTCGACAAACGCATTGCCGTTGACGCTCACGCCTTAACCTGAAAGTGAGGGTCCACTTATACGTTCGGCGGAGTTTGCACAATGTTTCGGTTCTGGCGCCTTACCCTCGCGGTGGTGATATGCGCATTGATGATGCCCATTCGCGGCGCGTTCGCCGATGAGGGCGTCACCTACCCCATCACCATAAAGCACGCGCTCGGCACGACGATCATTCCGAAAAAGCCCGAACGGATCGCGACCGTCGCCTGGGCGAACCACGAGGTGCCGCTCGCGCTTGGTGTCGTGCCCGTGGGCTTTGCGAAAGCCAATTTCGGCGATGATGATGGTGATGGTCTTTTGCCCTGGGTCGCTGAGAGGCTGAAGGAACTTCACGCCGACAAGCCCGTGCTGTTCGACGAGGGGGATGGTATCGATTTCGAGGCGGTCGCGGCCACCCATCCCGACGTCATCCTCGCCTCATACTCCGGACTCAGTCAGGCCGATTACGATACGCTGAGCCAGATCGCCCCGGTTGTCGCCTACCCTGACGCCGCTTGGTCCACCGACTGGCGCGAGATGATCCGCCTCAATAGCGCCGGCATGGGCATGGCGCCGGAGGGCGAGGCCCTGATCAAGAAGATCGAAGGCGAGATCGCTTCGGCTGTAGCCACGCACCCGGAGATTCGCGGCAAGAAGGCCATGTTCGTCACGCATCTCAACCCACTCGACCTCAGTACAATCAACTTCTACACGACCAACGATACACGCGTGAAATTCTTCAAGGATCTCGGGCTCGAGAGCCCGAAGAGCGTTGTCGATGTCTCGCAACCCGGCAAATTCTCGGGCTCGATCAGCGCCGAGCGCATCGACATGTTTGACGACGTCGATCTCGTCGTGACCTATGGCAATATGAAACTGCTGTCGGCGGTCACGGCAAACCTGCTGATGTCCAAGATGCCGGCTGTCGAAAAGGGGGCGATCGTTATTCTCGGCGCAAACAGCGTCGGGACAGCCGCAAATCCCACACCGCTCTCGATCTCCTGGGTGCTGAAGGACTATGTCGCTTTGCTTGCCGAGGGCGTGGAAAAGTCGAAATGACGTCATCGAGAAAGACGGTCGCGCCGGCGGCCATCGCCGCACGGTCGAACGGCGCCCGGGGCCTGTGGCTGGCGGGTCTGTTCGTGCTGCTCCTGGCATTGCTTGCGCTGTCGATCACCGTCGGCACGCGTCAGGTGCCGTGGAGCGATATCGGCGCGGCGCTCTTCGGACATGTCGATGATATCGGCCAGGCTGCGGTTGCCGTTCGCGTCCCGCGTACTGTCCTCGCCATGCTTGCCGGCGGCGCGCTTGGGCTTGCGGGTGCGATTATGCAGGGCGTGACGCGCAACCCGCTGGCCGATCCCGGTATCCTCGGCGTCAACATGGGCGCCTCGCTTGCCGTGGTCGTCGGCGTCGCATGGTTCAACATCGCCTCCGCCGAAGCCTATGTCTGGACAGCGATTGTTGGTGCCGGCTGCTCTGCCTGCTTTGTCTACACCATCGGCTCGTTGGGCCGTGGCGGCGCGACGCCGCTGAAGCTGACGCTTGCTGGCGCTGCGACCTCGGTCGCCTTCGCCTCCATGGTGATCGCCGTGGTTCTGCCACGCGCCGATATCGCCGGCGGCATACGCTCATGGCAGATCGGCGGCGTCGGCGGGGCGGCCTTTGAGCGGATCATGCCGGTTCTGCCTTTCCTGGCGGTGGGGTTTGCGATCAGCTTTCTTTCCGCCCGGAAACTCAACTCGCTTGCGCTGGGCGATGATCTAGCGGCCGGGCTCGGCGAACGTGTGGCGGTGGCGCGCGGCATGGGCGCGCTTGGCGCAATTCTGCTCTGCGGCGCGACAACGGCAATCTGCGGACCGATCGGCTTCATCGGCCTTGTCGTCCCGCATCTCTGCCGGCTGCTGATCGGCGTCGATCACCGCTGGCTCCTCCCCTTCTCCGCCATCGGCGGCGCCTGCCTGCTCCTTGCCGCCGACATCGTCGGACGCATCGTCGCTCGTCCGGCCGAGCTCGATGTCGGCGTTGTCACCGCCCTGATCGGCGCGCCGTTCTTCATATGGATCGTCAGACGCCAAAGGGTTCGTGAACTGTGACCATGCCTTCGGCCATATCAGGTTTGACCGCCACCAGCCGTCGCCGTCGCGGTCGCAGGCATGCGGCCGTCGTGCTTGCGCTTCTGTTGCTCGTCATCGCCATCTTCGCGTTCACGCTCTCTGTCGGGCAGACGGTGACACCGCCGGGCGATGTCCTTCGCGTGCTGATGGGAGAGAACGTATCGGGCGCGAGCTTCACGGTCGGTCAGCTGCGCTTGCCGCGCGCGGTGCTTGCCATTCTCGCCGGCTTGAGTTTCGGTCTCGGCGGCGTGGCTTTTCAGGTCATGCTGCGCAATCCGCTCGCCAGCCCCGATATCATCGGCATAAGCTCGGGCGCCGGCGCGGCGGCCGTGTTCGCGATCATCGTGCTGTCGATGAAGGGACCATTCGTTTCGATCTTCGCGGTGGTCGCGGGGCTGGGTGTCGCCCTCTTGGTTTACGGCCTCTCGTCACGAAACGGCGTGGCGGGGACGCGTCTGGTTCTGGTCGGGATCGCGGTCTCGGCCATGCTGGAGAGCATCATCTCCTATATCCTGTCGCAGGCGCCGGCGTGGAACCTGCAGGAAGCGATGCGCTGGCTGACGGGCAGCGTCAACGGCGTGCAGCTTGGCCAGGCGCTGCCTCTGCTCCTGTCGCTTATCGTCTTCGGCGGTCTTCTCTTGAGCCGCAGCAGAGACCTTGAGGCGCTCCGGCTTGGCGATGATACGGCGGCGGCACTCGGAGTGCGCGTATCGCGAACCCGCATCATGATCATCATCGGCGCCGTCGGCGTCATCGCAACAGCGACGGCCGTGACTGGCCCTATCGCCTTTGTCGCATTCCTTGCCGGCCCGATCGCCGCCCGCATCGTCGGCGGCAGCGGATCGCTCCTCGTCCCCTCGGCGCTCATCGGCGCCGTCTTGGTGCTCGGCGGCGATTACATCGGGCAGTTCCTGCTACCCGGCCGCTATCCTGTCGGCGTGGTGACCGGCGCACTCGGCGCTCCCTATCTGATTTTCCTGATCGTCCGCGTCAACCGGACCGGAGGTTCCCTATGATGGCTCGCACTCTGACAGCAGGCAATCTCTCTGCGGGCTACGGCGAAACGGAAATCCTGCACGGCCTCGACCTCGCTGTCCCGCCCGGCAGGATAACCGTGATCGTCGGCGCCAATGCCTGCGGCAAGTCCACTCTGCTCCGGGCGATGTCGCGGCTTCTGTCGCCCATCGCGGGACAGGTGCTTCTCGATGGGAAATCCATCCACAAGACACCGCCGCGGGAGCTGGCGCGCACTCTGGGGCTGCTTCCACAGTCGCCGGTCGCACCCGAAGGCATCACGGTTGCCGACCTCGTCAGCCGCGGCCGGCATCCGCATCAAAGCCTGTTATCGCGCTGGAGCAGCAAGGACGATGAGGCGGTGGATGGCGCTCTTGCTGCGACAAACACGGCGGAACTCGCCGATCGGGCCGTGGACGAATTGTCCGGCGGCCAGCGCCAGCGCGTGTGGATCGCCATGGCGCTGGCGCAAGCCACCGATATTCTTCTGTTGGACGAACCCACGACGTTCCTCGACATCAGCCATCAGATCGAAGTCCTTGATCTTCTGACCGATCTCAACCGGGAACGCGGCACCACCGTCGTCATGGTGCTTCACGATCTCAATCTCGCCGCGCGCTACGCCGACTATCTCGTTGCGATGAGCGATGGTCGCGTGCACGTCACGGGCGCGCCGGAAGAGGTCTTGACCGAAGACAACGTCCGGCAGGTCTTTGGGCTTGAGAGCCGCATCATCATCGACCCCACATCCGGCCGCCCCATCATGCTTCCGATCGGTCGCAACCACATGGCGCCGAGCGTGAGCGCAAAGGAGAAGGTGAAATGAACACCACCCAGGAATTCAAGCTCTCCGGCATCGCTATTCCGAGGGACGCCGCCCAGATGCTGAGCGAGATCTGCGAGCACTTCGTCGAACATGCCGACGTGAGGCGCACGGAGAACGGGGCGCTACTCACCAGCAAGCTTGGTTGCGCCGACATACGCATCGACGATCAGCGGCTATCGATCGAACTGACTTGCCCTTCACAACAGGCATTGCAGATGAGCCGCACCAGCATTGCCGAGCATCTTTTCTACTTCGCTGGTGACGATGCGCTGGAGCTGTCCTGGTCCCAATCCGCAGCGCTTGCGCAATTGCCCAATATCCACGAGGCGACGGTAGTCTCGGCCGAGAATGTCACGCCGCATATGCGCCGGGTTAAATTCAGCTGCGCCGATGTCAGGCCGTTCATCGGTGGCGAGATGCATGTTCGCCTGCTCGTCCCGCCAAGAGGCCGCCGGCCTGTGTGGCCGGGCCTGCGCGAGGACGGTCGTGTTGCCTGGCCGGAGGGCGAGGACGCCTTATTGGTCCGCGTCTACACGATCCGCGCGGTTGATATCGAACGCGGCGAGCTCTGGATCGATTTTCTGCAGCATAGCTCTGCCGGCGTCGAAACGCCTGGAGCGGATTTCGCTCGCGATGCCCTGCCGGGAGACCGGGTGGCCTTGCTTGGTCCAGGGGGCGGAGCGCTTCCCGAGGCAGGAAATCTGCTGTTGGCCGGAGACGAAAGTGCCCTCCCCGCCATCGCGCGCATCGTTGCGGAGATGCCTGCGGGCACGCGAATTCACGCGATTATCGAAGTCGCGGATAAGTCCGAAGAGCAACCACTGCCATCCGGCGCTGCGCTTGATGTCCGCTGGTTGCATCGCCGAAGCTATGGAGCGGGCGAAGGCAATACTCTCCGCAAGGAGGTCGAGACCGCGATTGGCTCGATGACCGACGATACATTCGTCTGGGCTGCCTGCGAGAAGGAAGACATCCGTTCGATAAAGGCCCGCTTGAAGGCCATCAAGCACGACCGGAAGAGAATGTACGTGGCTTGGTACTGGGAGAAAAAACAAAGGCCCGCTTGAGCAGGCCCTTCGGAAGCAATCAGGTAGTGAGGTTGATCAGCGACCGTATACGCGACGCTTCAGATCAGAGCGGTTAACGCCGATGTCCTTGAGGGCAGCGTCGTCAAGGCGGGAAAGTTCACGGTATGCTTTGCCGAGCTGAAAATACTCGACAATCCTGTTGGCGATTTTCATTGCATTTCTCCTTTTTGAATGCCCAATTATTTATCTCATTGCCTGGATAATGAGCAGAGATAAATTTGCATAAGAGGCATCCGAGAATCGCAATCGGCCCTGCCGGAAAGGCAAATGCGCACCCTGGCGTGCGCAGCCGAAGACATGAGCCGGCCTTATGCGCCAGGGTGACTGATCAATACCCGGTTAGGCCTTGATGAAGGCCAGCAGATCAGGGTTGATGACATCCGCATCTACCGTCAGCATGCCGTGCGAGAAGCCGGGATAGACCTTCAGCGTGCTGTTCTTCAAAAGCTTCGCCTGCAACAATGAGGCATCCTTGTAGGGCACGACCTGGTCGTCATCGCCTTGCAACACCAGCGTCGGCACGGTGATCGCCTTCAGATCTTCCGTCTGGTCCGTCTCCGAGAACGCCTTGATGCCATCATAGTGCGCCTTGGCCGAGCCCATCATGCCCTGCCGCCACCAGTTGTCGATCACGCCCTGGGATACCTTCGCGCCGGGCCGGTTGAATCCATAGAAGGGACCGGAGGCGACGTCGATGTAGAACTGGGCGCGGTTGGCGGCAAGTGCCGTGCGGAAACCGTCGAAGACTTCCATTGGCGTGCCATCCGGGTTGCCCGGTGTCTTCAGCATCAGCGGGGGAACGGCGCTGACCAGCACTGCCTTGGCGACACGTCCCTGCGGCTGGCCATACTTGGCGACATAGCGAGCAACTTCACCGCCGCCGGTGGAGTGACCGATATGGACCGCGTTGCGCAGATCAAGGTGTTCGGCAACCGCGGAGGCATCGGCTGCATAGTGGTCCATGTCATGACCGTCGCTAACCTGCGCGGAACGGCCGTGGCCACGACGGTCGTGGGCGATGACGCGATAGCCCTTGCTGACGAAGAACAGCATCTGCGCGTCCCAATCGTCGGACGAGAGCGGCCAGCCATGGTGGAAAACGATGGGCTGGGCGTCCTTCGGACCCCAATCCTTGAAGAAGATTTCAACGCCATCTTTCGTCTTCACAAAGTTTCCGGTCATGGGAGTTGCTCCTTTTGCAGTGTGTGGTGTCTTTTGCTTGGCGGCGAAGGCTGGGGTGGCCATCGCGAATGAAATCGTTGCTCCAGCAAGCATTGCTTGGCGGCGAGAAAGCGGGAATGAAAATTCGTTTGCCACAAGGCGCTCCGTCTCAAATCATCAGAGCCGGCTTCGCCGCCCTTTGATGTCAGGAGCTTATGAAAACGACGCGCTTGGCGATTGTCGTTTTCGGTGGCGTTTGGATATTCGTGCGGGAAAGCTTGGCAGACGGCAGAAGGGTCGCTGCGGGATGAACGCGGAACTCGTCGACGCGCTCATGGAGGATACGGCCCGCAAGGCGCGGACCGTATCTCTTATTCAATCAACGCTGATTGTACTTCGCGTCGAGTTCGTTCATCGCCTTGACGTTGCCGGCGGAGCGGCCGTTTTCGTCGAAGGTCTGCGCCAGGAACGCATCGGCAATGGCCTTGGCCAATTCAGGTCCGATAACGCGCGCGCCCATGGTGATGATCTGGGCGTTGTTCGACAGCGCGGCGCGCTCGGCGGAATAGGTGTCGTGGGTCAGCGCGGCGCGGATGCCGGGGACCTTGTTGGCGGAGATGCAAACGCCGATGCCGGTGCCGCATACGAGGATCGCCTTGTCATAGGTGCCGTCGATCACGCCCGACGCAACGCGGTCGGACAGGCCGGCGTAGAACGCATCGGCGCCCGCGCTCGTGCGCGAGACTTCAGACACCTCATAGCGGTCCTTCAGATGGTCGGCGAGAACCTTGGCGAGGCCTTCGCCCGCGCTGTCTCCTGCGATTGCCAGTTTCATGCTTTTTCTCCTTCTAGTTTGGCGTCAAGTTTGGCGGCGCATTTCGCGAGGATGTCGAGATAACCTTCGACGTTCCAGGCCGAACGGCCGATGAAAAGCCCGTCTATATATGGGCTTGAGATGAGTTCTTCGCAATTGCCGGGGTTGACCGAGCCGCCGTAGAGGCAAGGGATTCGGCGACCCAGCACGTCCTCGGCAACGGCGATGATTTCGGCCTGGCGTGCATCGGCATATTCGGCCGTCGCCGGAATGCCATTGACGCCGATCGCCCAGACCGGCTCGTAGGCGAGCAGGATCTCGGCCTCTTTCTGCGCGCCGGTCAGCTTGGAAAGCGCGCCGCGAACCTCGGTCGCCAGCACCTCAGCCGCGCGGCCGCTTTCGCGGTCGGCCAGCGTCTCGCCGATGCAGATCAGCGGAACCAGACCATGGCGTACGGCCGCTTCGGTCTTGAGCCCGACGGTCTCGTCGGTCTCGCCGAAGAACTCCCGCCGCTCGGAGTGGCCGAGCTCGACGATGTCGAGATTGCAGTCCTTGAGCATCACCGGCGAAACCTCGCCGGTCCAAGCGCCATCATCGGCCCAGTGCATGTTCTGCGCGCCGACCTTGACGGACGTCTCCGCCAGCATCGCCTTGACCTCGCGCACCGCCGTGAAGGGCGGAATGACAAAGCGTTGGATGCGCGGATCGCGTGCGCCATCCGCAGCCTTGAGCCCGCTCGCGAAGCTCTGCGCCTCGGCAAGCGTCTTGTTCATCTTCCAGCTGGTGCCGATCCAGAAACGCGGTGAGTTGGCCATGTGCAATCCTATTTCCTGTCGTGGTCTGTCTAATCGTCCGGCTAGCGCAGAAGCGCTTCGGCCGTGCGTTCGTCGGTAATGAGGCCGTGGAGGCTGCCGCTGCGCAGAACGGCGCGTATCGCCTCGACCTTGCCGCCGCCACCCGCAAGCGCCACCAGCCGCTCCGTCCTCGGCTGCGGCAGGCTGGCCGAGAGCGTTCGCTCGGTCAGCGCGGTGTCGAGAATGCGACCGTTGGAATCGAAGAAGTAGCCGAGGATTTCGCCAACACCGCCGGCAGCCGCCACTTCCTTGATCTCGCGGGCCTCGATCATGCCCGATTGCACAAGCTGCGCTTGCGTATCGACTGTGCCGAGCCCGACCAGCTTCAGCGTGGCAGTATTGGCGAGGTCCATCACTTCCTTCACGCCGCGTTGCGCCAGAAGCACCTCGCGGTCCTCCGCCGTATTGGCGAAGAACGGGACGGGCATGACATAAGCAGGCATGCCGGTCTTTTCGGCGATGCGGTGCATGACGTCATAGGGGTTGGCCGCGTAATTTCGGGTCAAGCCACCGAGAAGCGAGACGAAGCGCAGGTCGCGGGCGGAGACGCGCGGCAGGAGATGCACCGCCGTCGACAACGTGCGGCCGTGACCCAACCCGATCACGGTATTGTCGCCGCGCTCGATCTCGCGCTTCAGGAAGTTCGAACCGGCAAGTCCGAGCGTGCGAAAGATCGACTCGTCTTCGCCGACATAGGGCGTCACCTCGCAATATTGCAGGCCGAAGCGCTCGGAGAGGCTGTTCTCCAGCGCCACACACTCGATGATGTCGCCTTCGATGCTGATCTTGACGACACCTTCGGCCACCGCGCGCGCGATCAGGCGGTGCGTCTTCACTGAAGGCAGTCCAAGACGCTTGGCCACCTCGGACTGCGTCAGGCCGCCGGCGTAATGCAGCCAGGCGGCTCGCACCGCAAGCGATTCTTCCGGATCGTTCATCGACAGTCTTCTCCCGATTTGGCCACGCGCATATCCCGCCTCTTTTTTTCGATTCGCCTTTCGGTCAGATATGCAGGTCGGCGACGCCGGTGTCGATGTGCGGGGCCCAGAAGGCGACGCTTTCGGCAATCTGCGAGATCACCTGGCGGTCATTAGGCTCGCGCTCCTTGAAGGACAGCTCGAGGCAGATCTCGTTATCCTTGGCGCCACCCTCGGCAAATGCCTTGAGCAGCTCCGGTGGCTGAATGCGGCCCTTGGCGTTGAACTCGGCGGTAAACGGCCGATGCCCGCCCTTGTCCATCAGGCTCTGCTTGATGTGGATGATCGGCGAGACCTTGGGCACGGCGCGCGCCCAGGCATAGGGCTCGAAGTCATCGGGGTTGCTTGAGGTCACGTCGCCATGGTCGATATCGGCCATCATCCACATCGGCACGGCCATGTTGGCGGCGGTCAGGCGGTCCTGCAGCTTCATGCACTCGGCGATCGTCTCTCCGAACTCGCGGCCGATGCTCATCGGCTCCCAGAAGACGTAGGAGAGGCCCGCCGACTTCGCGTGCTCGGCAACCTCGGCCCAGCAATCGATGGCGATCTTGATCAGGTCCTCGCGCCGCTTGGGATCGTCGAAATCCTTGTAGGTGAAGATCGCAAACTGCGTTCCGACCGAGGTTCCGCCGAGATCGGCGGTGATATCGGCGAAGGTCTTGAACCAGTCGACATAATAGCGACGGACGTCGGCATCGGGATGGCCGAAATGGTTGAGGCGGCCGTAAGGCCCAGTCATGCCCGAGGTCACCCTGACGCCGGTGCGCTGGAGTGCCGCCGACATGTTGCGGGTCAGCCTGCGGATGACGGGCGCTTGCCAGCTGGGATTGATGAACTCGTGGGTCAACTGCAGGTCGCGAATGCGCAGATCCCGCGCCACGGTTTCGATCAGATCATCCGGCTCGGCGAAACGATTGACGAGCGGATTGGTGTTTAGCGAAAGGGTCAATGCCATGATCGGTATCCTCAGGCGGCCGCAACGAGATTCGCGCCGGCGAACCAGTCGGCAAAGGCGGCCTGCTCGGCCTCGGTCAGGTGCAGATAGTGCTTGGTGCGGCGCTTCAGCACGTCTTCAGGGGTCAGCGCCCACTCGGACGAAACGAGATAGCGAACCTCCGCCTCATAGAGATGGCCACCGAAGTGACGGCCAAGGCCTTCGACACCTTTTGCATCGCCGACGATCTTGCGGGTGCGAGTGCCGTAAAGACGGCCGTAGTGACCGGCGAGCGTGCGCGACATCCAGGGATAGGTTTCCTTCAGGCTATTGAAGAAGGTCTCGTAATCGGCCTTCGGCATATCGCCGCCCGGAAGTGCCGCGTGTTCCGTCCAGTTATCCGACATTTGCGGGAAGATATGCTTCAGCCGCTGCATGCCGCGCTCGGCGAGCTCGCGGAAGGTGGTGATCTTGCCGCCGAAGACGTTGAGAAGCGGCGCGTTGCCGGTCTCTTCGAGATCGAAGACGTAGTCGCGCGTCACGGCCGACGGATTGCCCTTGCCATCGTCGAACAAGGGGCGCACGCCGGAGAAGCTGTGCAGCACATCCTGGCGGCGGAGCTTTTCCTTGAAGTAGCGATTGACGGCGGTGAGGAGGTATTCGATTTCCTTCTCGTCGGCCGCGACATCCTCGGCTCGGCCTTCGTAGGAAATGTCGGTCGTGCCGATCAGGGCCTTGTCGCCCTCATAGGGGTTGATGAAGATCACGCGCTTGTCGTGGTTCTGCACGAGATAGGCGTTCGCTCCTGCCCAGAACTTCGGCACGATGATGTGGCTGCCCTTTACCAGCCGGACATTGCGGCTGCTGTTGGCGCCGGCCACGCGACCGATGACGTCGGACACCCACGGGCCTGCCGCGTTGGCGATACAGCGGGCGCGGAAATTGCGGGTTTCACCGGTGACGCTGTTCTTGGTGGTGATGCTCCAACCGCCGTTCTCGCGCCTAGCGGAGACGGCTGCCGTGCGGGTCAGAACCTCGGCGCCACGCTCGGCGGCATCGACCGCGTTGAGCACCACGAGGCGCGCATCGTCGACCCAGCAGTCGGAATATTCGAAGCCGCGGGTGTATTGATCGAGGATCGGCGTGCCCTCGGGGTCACGGCGCAGATCGAGCGTGCGGGTGCCCGGAAGCTTCTTGCGGCCGCCGAGGTGATCGTAAAGGAAGAGGCCGAGACGGACGAGCCAGGCCGGGCGATCCTGCGGCGAGTGCGGCAGCACGAAGCGCATCGGCCAGATAATGTGGGGGGCGGCGTTCAGCAGCACCTCGCGCTCGATCAGCGCCTCGCGTACCAGCCGGAATTCGTAATATTCGAGATAGCGCAGGCCGCCATGGACCAGCTTGCCAGAGCGCGAAGACGTCCCCTGCGCCAGATCGTCCTTCTCACACAGAACGACCTTCAGGCCACGGCCCGCCGCATCGCGCGCGATGCCGGCACCATTGATCCCGCCACCGATCACGAACAGATCCACCATTCCGGACTCAGTCATCAACATGCTCCTTCGGATGCTTTTGCATCAACACATTCATTCAGCGCGGCCGCGCATACGTCGCGGCCCAGCGCGGGATTTCCGTTTATTGCGTGGCGACCAGCTGATCCCAGGCGGGCGCTACCGCCTCGCGCACCATCACGTAGGCCTTGAACAGGCGTTCGAAGCGCTCGGCCTGCTCGCTGTCGGGCGCCTCAGCCTCGCCAAGCAGCGGCGTCACCCATTCGGCAATGCAATCATCCATGTTGCGGTAAGCGCCGATCGCCACCGCCGCCATCATCGCAACGCCGGCGGCACCCGCCTCTTCGCGCCGCGATACCCTGACCGGCGCATTGACCGCCGCCGACAGGCAACCGCGAAGCGCGCGCGAACGCGCCGCGCCGCCGGTGATCCTGAGCTCTTCAGGCATATCGCCCATCGCCGCGTAGCAATCGCGCGTCGCCATGCCGAGACCCTCGACGACGGCGCGCAACAGATCGGCGAAGCCGTGGCGCATGGAAAGACCGGTGAACCCAGCTCGAGCCGCGGCATTGACGAATGGACCGCGCTCGCCGGCATCCGAGATATAGGGGTGATAGAGCACCGAACCCGGTCGGCTCTCGGCGAACCAGCTGTCGATGCGGGCGATCAGATCGGCATGCGATACCGTCTTGCCTCCCTCCGCCATCAGCGAGCCGGCCATTTGCAGCAACCAGTCGATGTTGATCGTGGCGCTCATATTGGTCTGCACCTGGGTGACGATCCCTGGCATCGGTAAGGCAATCACATAACCCGTGCCCTCGGCATTGAGCTGCACGTCGGCCACCGCCTTGGCGCGCATATGAACGCCGGTGGAGCCGACGGTCGAGCAGGCTGCATTCTGGCCCGCGCTGCGCACGCCGGCACCGAGTGCGGTCATGACCATGTCGACATAGCCGAGACTGACCGGCGTACCGGCAAGAAGCTCACAGGCCCGAGCAGCATCAGCCGACAGCGGATGAGTGACCTCGGTACCATCGATGATCTCTGGCAACAGCGACCGGCGGCGCGACAGCCCGAGCGCATCGATCGCCGCGTCGTCATACTGCCGCGTGCGAAAATTGCCGAAGGTGAAACTTGCTTCCGAGGGATCGGTGGCGCGGACGCCGGTGAGATTGAGATAGAGCCAGTCCTTGCAATGAAGCGCGACTTCGGCGCGATCGAGAAGATCGGGCTGATTGCGGTCCATATGGGCGATCTGCGCGCCCTGCTGGCAGGTATTGAGGCCGGTCCCTGTCGCTTCGAAGCGCGCGCGATTGCCTTCACCGGCGCTGAGGCGCGTCACGGTCGGAGCCGCACGCGCATCGAGCCAGAGCCATGCATCGCCAACCGGCCGGTTCTCGGCGCCGACGAGCCATGTGCCGTCGCCCTGCCCCGTAACCGAAATGGCCGCGGTGCGCTCGGCAAGTCCCGGCACCTTTTCGCTCAAGCCGCGCAGCGCGGTCACGCAGTCGGCCCAGGTTTGCGACAAAGACTGCGTCGCCGAACCGTCATCGCCCGTCGCATATTGATTGCGCGCCGAAGCGGACGCGATCTGGCGCCCGGAGAGCTCGAAGGCAACCGCCTTGATCACCGAGGTCCCGGCATCGATACCGATAATGATCTGTCCACGTTCAGACATCGAAAGCCTCGTCGGCCACGATCATCCATGCCGCTGGATACGGCATCCTCATCCCATTCATGGTCACTCCTCCCAGACGACCGCCGATGGACCGCGCCAAGCGCCACCACTCAGGCAAGTACGTCGCATTGCGACTGCTCCTCGCGAGATCAGACTGAAAGACCTCGCCTTGGGCAGCAACCGGAAACCGGCATGCACCGGATTTTCGTTTCATGCAGAATATAACACAAACTTATCACCGCAAATGAATTTTTTTTCTGTTGTCGCAATTTTTTTCAGCTATAATGCGAACCATCAAATAGACACGATCGGCGAAGCGCTCGACTGAGCGCCATTGCGCAAGTACGGCGAGGATGCTCTCTAGCGCCAAAGCGCATGCCAGCGTGGATCTCAGGAAAATACAACTATATCAATAACTTGTGATCTCGACGCGTGATTGGTCGTGCATGCGGCGGTAACGCAAGGGATTACAAAACGTTGCCCTGTTAGCGCCCTCTCCGCGCGTCAGCCCGATCGTTATCTACAGTCATCAACATCGCCTAAAACGGAAAACGCCACCGAATGGCCGATTGACAAGGTGCAATCTTTATAACATCTTTACTGCCATTGATAACACGGCGATACCATAGCCCACAGGCTGATATGGTATCTGCGTGAAGCGCCCGGCGGTTGGAGGAGAACAAACGCCGGGTTATTGAGGAGGATCACGACGGTGCGAATTTCTGTTTCCAGACATGGCTTGGCGTTCCGCCAGCACTTCCGCCCCGACGCGCGATCGCCGCTTGGCGGCCTCCTCGCAAACTCCCTAACTAACATGCTGGATTGTCGCCCGACCGACCGGTCGCGACGTCGATAATCCCTCATCCCCTTTTCTTTCCCTCAACAGGAAATCCGGCCTCGCGCCGAAGGTTGTCAGAAAATGAGCATAGAAACGGACTACGCGGCTTCCCAGCCGAAGAGCGGCAAACTGAAAATCGCGGCCGGCATTGCGGCCGTCGTGGTTGTCGTCGGTGCGATCGCGCTGGACACGAAGGTTGTCCATATCGGCTCCGAAAACGATGTGCGCCAGCAGGCGTTTTCCTCGGAAACCTACGGCGTGGAGCAGTTCCCGAAGATCGCGGCTGATGTCGAGAAGCGTGCGGTCCCAGCTGCCGAGCTTGCGCCGGCCGCCCTCGCCGACAAGAAGGCGGCGGGCGAGAAATACGGCGTCGCAACGACCACCGGTCCGGTTCTGCCCGTGTCCTTCTCCGGCGTCGTCGGCGAGCGGAAGGGCAACATCAACGAAGTGAAGGTCGATGGCCTGCCGCCTGAAGTCGTCATTCGCATGCAGACCGGCCCGGCAATCAACGGCACCGATCTTCGCGACGCCACGGGTACGATCGAGTTCGGCCAGTTCACCAATCAGATTGAGTACCAGGATGCCGGTTCGGCGATCAACAACGAGATGAAGAAGGCAGTGCTCGGGAGCGTCGACCCCACGCAGCTCACCGGCAAGACGGTCACCGTCACCGGCGTCTTCAAGCTCATCAATCCGAAGAACTGGCTCGTCACCCCCGTCAAGGTTGAAGTCAAATGAGCCAGGCAAGCCAACGCCAGATCAAAGGTGAGATCGGTGAGGTCGTGCTCAGCGCCCGCAACGTTGCCAAGACCTATGGCAGCGTGCAGGCCCTAAAGGGCGTGAACTTCGACATCCATCGCGGCCAGGTCACCACGCTGTTCGGCGAAAATGGTGCCGGAAAGTCAACGCTGATGAAGATCCTGTCGGGCGTCGTGCGCCCGACATCCGGCGAGATCATCCTCGACGGACAGACGGTCAACTTCGTGTCCTCGACGCATGCCCGCGAATGCGGCATCTCGATCATCCACCAGGAACTCAGCCTGGCGCCCAACTTGAGCGTCCGCGACAACATCTTCATGGGCCGCGAGATCATCACGGCGGGAACCGTCGATTTCGCCGAGGAAGAACGCCAGACCCGCGCCCTGCTTGAAGAGCTGGAAGAGGATATCGATCCGCTGACCCCCGTCGAGGATCTCCGCCTCGGCCAGCAGCAGATCGTGGAAATCGCCCGCGCGCTGTCGGTCAACTCGCGTATCCTGATCATGGACGAGCCGACGTCTGCGCTGAGCGCCACCGAAGTCGAAGTGCTCTTCAAGGTCATCCGCGATCTCACCAGCCGCGGCGTCTCGATCGTCTATATCTCGCACCACCTCGAAGAGGCGCTACAGATCACCAACCATGCCGTCGTGCTGCGCGACGGCACCATGACCGCCTATGCCGAGCGCAAGGATATCGACCTCGAATGGATCGTCCGCAACATGGTGGGCGAGAATTTCGACCTCGGCAGCCCGCCAACCGGCTACGAAATGGGCAAGGTCGCGCTGTCGATCAAGGAACTCACCGTTCCCGGCCCTTCCGGTGCTGCCTATAACGCGGTCGACCGCCTGTCGCTCGATGTGCGCGCCGGCGAAATCGTCTGCATCTACGGCCTCATGGGCGCCGGTCGCACCGAGCTTCTCGAATGCGTGGCCGGACGGCTGCACGCCAGCGGCGGCCACATTCTTCTCGAAGGCCAGGACGTGGCCGGCCTCAGCATCGCCAACCGTATCGCAAGCGGCCTCGGCCTCGTGCCCGAAGACCGCCAGCGCGATGGCCTGGTGCAGACGATGACCGTCGGCACCAACCTGTCGCTTGCCAGCATCGGCGCCTTCACCAAGGGGCTCTTCACCTCGGGGCGCCGCGAGCGCGAACTGGTCACGGATTCGATCCGCAAGGTTCACATCAAGACCGACGGCGGCGCGGCTGCCATCGGCTCGCTCTCCGGCGGCAACCAGCAGAAGGTCGTCATCGGTAAGATGTTGGCGACGCATCCGAAGGTCATCCTGCTCGACGAGCCGAGCCGCGGCATCGACATCGGCGCCAAGGCCGAAGTGTTCAAGCTTCTGGCGGAACGCGCCAAGCAGGGGCTGGCGGTGATCTACTCCACCTCGGAGGTCGCCGAATGCCTCAGCATCGCACATCGCATCATCGTCATGCATCGCGGCAAGATTTCCGCCGAGTTCAGCTCTGACGTCACCAAGGAAAAGATCATGGCCGCCTCTGGCGAAGCAGTGGTCGCGCACTAGCCCGGAATTATGGAGCACTGATTATGTCAGTCACTGAAGCAAACGACAAAAAGACAGTTTCGAACGGGCCACGGCGGGATTTCAATATCATTCGCCTGCTGCTGGAAGGTCGCGCGTTCTTCGCGCTGATCGTCATCATCGCGGTCTTCTCCTTCCTGTCGCCTTACTATTTCAGCCTCAACAACTTCCTGATCATGGCCTCGCACGTGGCGATCTTCGGGATCTTGGCAATCGGCATGCTGCTCGTCATCCTGAACGGCGGCATCGACCTTTCGGTCGGCTCGACGCTGGGTCTTGCCGGTTGTATCGCCGGCTTCCTGATGCAGGGCGTGCAGCTCCCTACATTCGGCGTCATCCTCTACACGCCGGTCTGGGCGGTCGTGGTCCTGACCTGCGCGATGGGTGCGCTTGTTGGAGCCGTCAACGGCGTGCTGATCGCCTATCTCAAGGTTCCCGCCTTCGTCGCCTCGCTCGGCGTTCTCTACGTCGCCCGCGGCATCGCGCTTCTGATGACGAACGGCCTCACCTACAACAATCTCGGCGGCCGCCCCGAACTCGGCAATACCGGCTTCGACTGGCTCGGTTTCAACCGTCTTGGCGGCATCCCGATCGGCGTGCTTGTACTGGCGGCTCTCGCCATCATCTGCGGCATCGTGCTCAGCAAGACTGCTTTCGGTCGCTGGCTCTACGCTTCCGGTGGCAATGAACGCGCCGCCGAGCTCTCGGGCGTTCCCGTCAAGCGCGTCAAGATCCTTGTCTACGTGTTCTCCGGCGTCTGTGCGGCCATTGCCGGCCTGGTCCTTTCCTCCCAGCTGACGTCCGCCGGTCCGACCGCCGGCACCACCTATGAACTGACGGCGATTGCTGCCGTGGTCATCGGCGGTGCTGCGCTCACCGGCGGACGGGGGACCGTACGCGGCACCATGCTCGGCGCCTTCGTCATCGGCTTCCTGTCGGATGGCCTCGTGATCATCGGCGTCTCGGCCTACTGGCAGACTGTCTTCACCGGCGCGGTCATCGTTCTCGCCGTTCTCATGAACAGCATCCAATACGGGCGTCGGGTCAAATCCTCCTGACGCACGCCACCGAACTTCTCCGCAACAATGCGGAAAGCACCGCCGGGAAGCCGGCACAACACGAACTCATCAATGGGAGAGAGATTATGTTTAAAAAGGGCATGCGCGTTCTTCTGGCAGCTGTTGCCGTAGCGCCGATCTTCGTAAGCTCCGCATGGGCTGAGGGCCTGATGACGGTTATCGTCAACGACCCGTCCAACCCCTACTGGCTGACCGAAGGCAACGTTGCCAAGGCAACCGCTGAAAAGCTCGGCTACACCGCAACCGTCGGCGCGCACAAGGGTGACACCAACACCGAAAGCAACCTGATCGACACCGCGATCACCAACAAGTCGGTTGCCATCATCCTCGACCCGGCAAACGCCGATGGTTCGGTTGGCGCTGTCAAGAAGGCCGTTGCCGCTGGCATCCCGGTCATCCTCGTCAACGCTGAAATCAACCAGGAAGGCCTGGCCAAGGCACAGCTCGTTTCCAACAACGCACAGGGTGCCGCCATCGGTGCGCAGCAGTGGGTTGAAGCTGTCGGCGACAAGGGCAAGTATGCCGAACTCTTCGGATCTCCCTCCGACAACAACGCCGCAACGCGTTCGAATGGTTACGAGTCGGTCCTGACCCAGTATCCTGACCTGGTGAAGTCGGCCAAGGAAGTCGCCAACTGGGATCGTACCCAGGGCCACAACAAGATGCAGTCGATGCTCCAGGCAAACCCTGACATCATCGGCGTCATCTCCGGCAACGACGAAATGGCTCTCGGCGCGATCGCAGCGCTGAAGGAAGCCGGCAAGCTCGCAAACGTGAAGGTTGGCGGTTTCGACGGTTCGCCTGACGCAGTAGCCGCCATCAAGGCCGGCGACCTGCAGTACACCGTCCTGCAGCCGGTCGCCGTGTTCTCGGAAGAAGCCGTCAAGCAGGCCGACAATGTCATCAAGAACGGCAGCACCGGCGCCAAGAGCGAAAAGCAGCTCTTCGATTGCCTGCTGATCACCAAGGACAACGTCGACAAGTACACGGCTCCCTTCGTTCTCGAGCAGTAAGACACGGAAGGGGACGCCTCGCTGAGGCGCCCCCTTTTTCCTCCACAGTTGCGTATCTTCGCGATACAACGCGCACACCAGTCGTTCGAGCGCAGAGGCCATCGTGACACAGAAGATAGGCGCAGGCGCGCTCCCCATCGACGAACTTCCAAGCGACAGCAGACAGACACGTCAGCTCGTGCGCCGGCAGATGATCGCCGAGGCGGTGATGGCGGAAGGACAGATGCGGATCGAGGATCTGACCGATCGCTTTGGCATCAGCCTGATGACCGCGCATCGCGATGTCGACGACCTCGTCAGCCGCGGTCTGTTTCGCAAGACGCGCGGCGTGGTGACGGCAGCCGCCTCCAGCCTGATCGAATCCAGCGACGTCTACCGCTCCGGCCGCCAATCGGCCGAGAAGAACATGATCGCCGCTGCGGCCATGCAGTTCGTCGAGCCGGGACAAGCGATCTTCTTCGACGATTCCACCACCGTACTGCCGATGGCAGACCACCTGCCCGCGAAGGTTCCGATCACGGCGATCACCAACTCGCTGACGCTGATCAACGCATTGAAGGGCATGCAGGACCTGACATTGCTGGCGCTCGGTGGGCAATATTATAACTGGTGCAACGCCTTCGTCGGCCGCACCACCGTCAACGAAATCCACCGTCTGCGCGCCGACGTCGCCTTCATCTCCATGTCGGCGATCACCGACGATCTGGTCTTTCACCAGTCGCCCGAGATGGTCGACACGAAGCGCGCCATGTTCGACTGCGCCGCGAAGCGCGTCCTCCTGGCCGACCACACCAAATTCGAGCGGCGCGCCCTGCATCGCTTCGCAGCCCTCAGCGAATTCGACGTCATCATCGTCGACGACAAGACGCCCGCCGTCCATATCGACCGCATGCGATCACGCGATATCAACGTGATCATCGCGCGAGAGGACAAGGCGCGTCTGCGACCACATCAGCCGGAGTAAAGCCTGAATGCCAAGTCTGCTTGGAATAGATAGCGGCCTCACCGTCACCAAGGCCGTGATCTTCGACGTCGACGGGACGCCGATCGCGGTTGCCCGCCGCCGCGTAACCCAGTTCATGCCGCATGCGCGCCATGTCGAGCGCGACATGAACGAACTCTGGACACAGACGGCCGATGCCATCCGCGAGGCGATCGAACTCAGCGGACGACCGGCCAGCGACATCGCCGCGATCGCGGCCACCGCGCATGGCGACGGCATCTACCTGACCGACAAGGCCAACGCTCCTCTCGGCCGGGCGCTCCTGTCGCTCGACAGCCGTTCGGTCGATATCGTCGAGGCCTGGCTTGCCAGCCCGCTCGCCGACGAGGCGCTGGAACTGACCGGCCAGGTTCCCCATGTCTCGGCGCCCTCGGCGCTGCTTGCCTGGATCAAGAAACACGAGCCGGCGCGCTACAAGGAGATCGGCCATATCCTGTCGTGCAAGGACTGGCTGCGGTTCTGCCTGAGCGGCGTCATCGGCACCGATCGCACCGAGGCGAGCACCTCCTTCACCAATGTCCGGACGCAGGATTACGATCTCGATGCCCTGAGATTGTTCGGCATCGAGGAGATGGCCTCCGCATTGCCGCCGATTTCCCGCTCCGATGAAATCATCGGCTACGTGACCGCGCATGCGGCCGAGCGCACCGGCCTTGCCGTTGGAACGCCCGTCGTCGCCGGCCTGCATGACGTGACAGCCTCCGCGCTCGGCTCCGGCGGCTATGCCGACGATGTCGTTGCCGTCATCGCCGGCACCTATTCCATCAACGAGACGCTGTCGCCGCATCCGCGCATGGACCGCCGCTGGTTCTGCCGCAATGCCATCGAGCCCGGCCAGTGGAACAACATGTCGATCTCGCCGGCATCGACCGCCAATTACGACTGGTTCCTCGATACGCTCTGCGCCAGCGAGCGCCAGAGCGTCGAGGCATCCGGTGGTTCGGTTCACGCACTGCTCGCCCCGGAAATCGAAGCCGCCTTCGAGCGTCCGCTGACAGCACTCTTCCATCCCTATCTCTTCGGCTCGCCCTATGGCGCGGCCGCCAGCGCCGGCTTTTTCGGCCTCGGCGGCTGGCACAATCGCGGCGACATGCTGCGCGCCGTGCTTGAGGGCATCGCCTTCAACCACCGCATCCATGTCGACGCCTTGCGGGATGGCTTCACCTTCAGCGAGGCGCGCCTTGCCGGCGGCATCTCACGCAACAAGCGCGTCGTGCAGATGTTCGCCGACATCCTCGGCATGCCGGCGACGGTGACCGAAACCGACGAAGCGGCCGCTTGGGGTGCCGCCCTTTGCGCCGGCGCGGGCGCCGGTCTCTATGCAAGCCCTCGGAACGATCCACGCGACACGGCGGCCATCGCGCACCGCTGCTACCCTGATGCGGCGCGAAGTGCCGCGTATCAGGAGCGCTACGACCTCTTCCGCGAGATCGCCGATGCCATGGCGCCCATCTGGCCGAAGATCGGCAAACTCACCGCAGGCAAGCCATCGGCTTGAAATATGAACCGCGCCCGCCGGGCGCGATTTGCAAATGACATTCAGCAGGACGATTTCAGATGACCGACATTTCCGCCGCCAACACGCTTCGTTTCCAAGACCTCGGCGCGATCAAGGACATTGACGTCGTCATTCTTGGCGCGGGCATCAACGGCGCGGGTACGTTCCGCGATCTTTGCGTGCAAGGTGTCGATTGCCTGATCGTGGACAAGGCGGATTTCGGCTCGGGCACGAGCTCGGCCCCGTCGCGGTTGATCCATGGCGGATTGAAATATCTTGAGACCGGCGAGTTCGGGCTGGTCGCGCAATCGACGCTGGAGCGCAATCTGCTGCTGCGCAACGCGCCGCATTGCGTCGAGCCGCTTCCGACGTTCATTCCCGTATTCTCCTGGACGCGCGGTATCTGGGCGGCATTGAGGACGCTGACCGGCTCGACCACCGCACCGCGCAGCCGTGGCGCTGTTCTCGTCAAGATCGGCCTGCGGATGTATGACTTCTTCGGCTCTCGCAACCGGGTGATGCCGAACCATCGCTTTCTGTTCAAGAAGAAGGCGCTGAAAGAGATGCCGCATGTCACGCCCGCCATCGTCGCGGGTGGCATCTATTACGACGCCAAGATCAGCCGCCCGGAGCGGCTGGTCTACGAACTGGTGGCGGACGGGCTGCAGGCCAACGAGAACGCGCTGGCGACCAACTTCACGACGCTGATCTCATCGGAAAACGGCGTGCTGACCTTCAAGCGCGCCAATGGCGAAACGTTCTCCGTTCGCCCGAAGCTGGTCATCAACGCCGCCGGACCATGGATCGATCATGCCAACGCCTCGCTCAACGCGCCCTCGAAGCTGATCGGCGGCACCAAGGGGTCACATATCCTGCTCGATCATCCGGAACTGGTGAAAAGCCTCAACGGGCACATGATCTACTTCGAGGCGGACGACGGCCGCATCTGCCTCGTCTACGACTACCTGGGCCTCGCCATGGTCGGATCGACCGACATACCGGCGAGCGATCCGGAGAACGTGCGCTGCGAGGAGCCGGAGATCGAGTATTTCCTCGAGAGCGTGCGCTCCCTTCTCCCTTCGCTGCGCTTCAGCCGCGATCAGGTGGTCTACACCTATAGCGGCATCCGCCCGCTGCCGGCCTCCGACGCCTCCTCCCCAGGTCTCATCAGCCGCGATCACTCAGCACCGGTGATGGAAGCGACGGCGGAGCGTCCCTTCCCTGTTGTCTCGCTGGTCGGCGGGAAATGGACGACGTTCCGTGGCTTCTCAGAGGAGGTCGCCGACCTCGTACTCAAACGCCTCCAGCGCACACGCCGCCAGTCGACACAGCAGCTGGCAATTGGCGGCGGACGCCAATTTCCTGGCGATGCCGCTCAGCGTCGAGCCTGGCTAGCGGCCGCCGTGCAGAAGAGCGGTATCGATATGAAGCGCGCCGAAACGCTTCTGTCGCGATACGGCACCACGGCATCCGCGATCCTCGATCACGAAGCGACGTCCGCCCATCGCGACAGCGAACGCCTCTCGGATGCCGAGCACTACAGCCTGCTCGAGATCGACTGGATCGCGAGAAAAGAGTTCGTCGTCCACCTCTCCGACATCGTCCTTCGCCGGACGACGATCGCGATCGAAGGCGCGTTGACGCTGGCAGGTTTGCTCGACATGGCAAGGGTCGCCGCCGAAGCGCTCGGCTGGGATGCGGCACGCACCGAGAAAGAGATCGACGACGTCGTGACGACGCTCGCGGACTTCCATGGGCAGGATCTCAGGCGCGCCGCCTAGACGTCGCCTGGCTTATGCCAGACGTGACATCGCCTGCTCGTCGGACGTCGGATGCTGACCGAACTCGCGCAACAGCCATGCGGCCGAATGGCGGTCGACCGCCTTGTGAAACAGATAGCCCTGCCCCAGCAGACATCCAAGCGCGCGCAGATGCTCGGCCTGCATCTCCGTTTCTATTCCCTCGGCAACGACACGGATGCCGAGCTTCTCGGCGATCCCCATCAGACCCTCGATGATGACCGCGCCCGCGTCACCCGGCACCAGTCGATCGACGAATGACTTGTCGATCTTGATGATATCGACGGGAACGGTGAGCAGATGCGTCAGCGACGCAAAGCCGGTCCCGAAATCATCAAGGGCGACGCGAAGGCCCCGGGACCGCATGGCCTTGATCTCGTTTGCCACGACATGATCGCCCTGGCCGAGATAGACGGATTCCGTGACCTCGATGATGACGTGCTTCAGCGGTATGCCTGATGCCGCGAATGCGCTGCACAGTCGCTCCTGAAGATGACCGGCGTGAAAATCCGCAGCCGACAGATTGATACCGACATGCTGGAATGGCAGGCCCATATCCAGCCAGCGGCGGACATCAGCCGCAACGCGCGACAGCATGCGCTCGGTCAACTCGGACGCTACCTGGGCATCCAGCGTCGCATCATGGAAGTTCGCCGCGGATACCACGTCTCCGGCCTGTGTGGTCATGCGACATAGGGCCTCGAAGCCGACGACCTCGCGCGTGTCGAGGCGAAGGATCGGCTGATAGTGGGCGTCGATACGGTTCTGCGCCAGCGCCACACTGACGTCGCGGATGGCGCGGAAGCGGCGCGTCAACGCGGTCCCCAACCCCGCATGATAGGCTGTGTACTGACCACGATTACGCTCCTTGCCGTGATAGAGCGCGACATCGGCATTGTGCCGGACCTGCTCGGGCGTGTCGTCGATCTCGGCAATCGCGCCACCAATACTGGCCGCCGGAAAGATCACGTGGCCATCACACTGCGCCGGCCTCTTGATCTCGCGGAGAATGTCTTCCGCCTTCGCGGCGAGATCCGGCTCCGGGCCGTCATGCAAAATGACCGCGAACTCATCACCACCCAGTCGGAACGTCGTTTCGGTCGGCATGGTGGCGGCCATGCGGCGCGCGACGACCTGGATGAGTGCGTCACCCGCGCCATGACCGAACGTGTCGTTCACCAGCTTCAAGTTGTCGACGTCGACAAGCAGCATGCCCCAGCTTCGCTCGGCGGATCGATGCTGCTGTTTGAGCACCTCGTTGAACCGCGCGCGATTGGGCAGCCCCGTAAGCGCATCCGTATAGGTCAGCGCTTCGCGCTCAAGCGCGCGCTCGTTTCTCTCAAGGGCGATCGCGCAGAGATGCACGCATGCATCCACCACGTCGCGCTTAAGCTGGCTGGGCCCGCGCTTTTCACGGAAGTAAAAGGCGAAGGTCGCCAGAACACGATCGCCGCTCATGATTGGCGTCGACCAGCAGGCCTTGAATCCTAGGGGGAGAACCATGGCCTTGAAGTCCTGCCAGCGCGCATCGTTTTCGATGTCGGTAACAGTCACCGGCACGCCATGATAGGCCGCCGTCCCGCAGGAGCCGGCGAGAGGGCCGATGGCCAGATTGTCCACGGCCTGCGAATAAGTGAGCGGCAGTGACGGGCCCGCGAGCGGATGCATGCGGCCATCCTTGACCGTCAGCACCGAACAGACGGTCCAGGGGATGGCGGCCTCCACGCGCGTGCAAAGATCATGGACGACGGCGCCGAGCGGCTCGCCCTTGGCGATCATTTCAAGAATGGCATTCTGCAGCGTCAGCATGATTGTCCCACTCGAGATTACGAAACCCATAGTGGCACGCTCGTGTTCAAATCGGATTGAATGCATCATTAAACTTCTATCTTTGCACTCTACCTAAATAAGATTTTTCTGATTTCTGCTCCGGCTATCGTTCCTTGACGTAAACATTGGCCTCGACAGCTGCCGCGATGAAGGCATTTCGTGCCTCCGAAGGCGGTCTCTTGCCGCTTAGAACCTGCTGGCAGGTGCGCTTGGCGGTCTTCAGACTGCGCCCGCGCGCGATTGGCCACGCCGTATTCAACGCCGTGGCGGCCTCGCTTGTATTCGTCACTGTTCGAAATTCGCCGTATCTGCTCGCCTGGAAGTAGATCGGCCGGCTCCATCGTTTCGGGTCCATAACGCAATACCTCCGATATCGGTTAACGCATGTGCGGTTGTGGTGTTCCAATATTTGAACTCATCGTCGATACCGAATGGTCGACGACGATTTTGCGCGACTGTGCTTCGCCGGTCATAGCGCCCCGGCGGATACGCGTTACGGTGGTGCGAAACGGGGGCGGATGCGATGACGAAGACAGACTGGCCAAAAGAGGCGCTGACATCGGAAGCAATGGAGATGCTGGATCGCATCCTCAGGCAATGGTGCCTTGAGCAGAACTGCGACGTGAGCAGTGACCGGGGTCAGGCGACCGCCAAGGCGTTGATCGACTGGTTTGAATTCGGCGTGCAGGAAGAGAAAGAGCTCGCGCGGCTGGCGCGCGACGAGTTGCCGCTGAAGTCATAGCCTTCGGAGGGCACGGGCGAAACGGTCACAAGATCGCGATGACGCAAAAAAAATCTCGCGCGCTTGATGCAACGCAATATGCATATCCGTTCGCATGCACTATCCCTTCTTGCCGGCCGCATGTCGCTGCTCCTCCCAGCAGCAGGGTGGCCGCATATATGAAAAAGGATAGCGCCCCACATGACGAATACTTTGATTGAATCCATCAAGAAGCGCCGCAGCCAGTATGCTCTCGGCAAGACCCTGCCGATCTCCCAGGAAGAAACCACCAAGCTTATTCAGGAAGCCGTGAAGCACACGCCGTCTTCCTTCAACTCGCAGAGCTCGCGTGTTCTGGTTCTCTACGGTGCGGAGAACGACAAGCTCTGGGGCTTCGTGATGGACGCGCTGCGCAAGATCGTTCCTGCCGATGCGTTTGAATCGACTGAAAAGCGCATCAACAGCTTTGCCGCCGGTGCCGGCACCGTTCTCTTCTTCGAAGACCAGGACGTCGTGAAGGGCCTGCAGGAAAAGTTCGCGCTTTACGCCGACAACTTCCCGATCTGGTCGGAGCAGTCGAGCGGCATGACGCAGTTCGCCGTCTGGTCGGCTTTGGCCGCATCCGACATCGGCGCCAGCCTGCAGCACTACAACCCGCTGGCCGACGCCGAGATCGCAGCCGCGTGGAACATCCCCGCCTCGTGGAAGCTGCGCGCACAGATGCCGTTCGGCGCCAACTCCGCCGCCTTCGGCGAAAAGGCGTTTATGGACGACAGCGACCGCTTCAAGGTCTTCGGCTGATAACGCTTGCCGGCGGCGTCATGCGCCGCCGGTTTTTCTGACTGGGCGATGAATGCTCTCGTGCCGGTGCGTTGGTAAGAGGACAGCGATTTGGACCGTCTCGAATGTGACCGCATGTTCGTAGCCGTCATCGATACGGGGAGCTTCGCTGCCGCAGCAGCCCGTCTCGGCACGAGTAGCGGCCAGGCTTCGAAACTGGTCTCACGCCTAGAGGCAAGCCTCGGCGTTCAGCTGATCATGCGAACGACGCGCGCGCTGTCGCTTTCGGAAGCGGGACGCGCCTATTACGAGCGGGTTAAATCGCTTCTTGAGGAATTCGACGCGCTTGATGCCTCGGTGCGCAATGCCTCGCGCGCGCCGTCGGGCCGATTGCGGATAACCGCGCCGATCACCTTCGGCACCACGCAGCTCACGTCCGTGCTCAATCAGTTCGCGATGGCTTTTCCTGATATCAATCTCGACGTCAGTTTCTCGGACCGTACCGTCAATCTCGTCGATGAAGGATTTGACGCCGCGGTGCGCATCGGGCGCCCTGACGACAGCAGCCTGATCGCGCGCAAGCTTTGCGCTGCGCGCATCGTGCTCGTTGCCGCCTCGTCCTATCTCGACCAGCGCGGTCTGCCGGTGACGCCGGCGGACCTCGCGGCTCACGACTGCATCATAGACACCAATTTCCGCGATCCGCTCACTTGGCGCTTCCGCGACAAGGCCGGTTCGCAGCCCATCGTGACAGAAGTCCGCGGGCGCATTGAGTTTTCGAACGCCGAGGCCTGCGTCGCCGCAGCCGAAGCGGGCTTGGGGATCGCGCGCGTACCGAGCTTCGTTGCCGGCGCACGACTTCGTCTTCAGGCGGTGCGTCCTTTGCTTTCCGATTTCGAGGATGAACCGCGCGGCCTCTACGCGGTCTATCCCCCTGCCCGGCATCTGGCGCTGAAAGTCAGAGTGCTCGTCGACTTTCTGGCCGACGCTTTTCGCGGACAACCGGTGTGGGACAAGGATTGGGACTGATTACTTCCATTTCGGAAGGAAATATTCTCTTCATGACCGGATAATCATCCATCTGGAATTGCGCCATATCAAGCTCCAACGACGCGCAAGAACAGATCAGGAGTTCAGTCATGCTCGTGGATGGCAAGTGGACCGCCGATTGGCACCCCGTACAGGCAACCGATGCCAAGGGCGGTTTCGTCCGGCAGATTTCGGGTTTCCGCAACTGGGTTACCCCCGATGGCAGCGTCGGGCCAACAGGTGACGGCGGCTTCAAGGCCGAGGCCGGCCGCTACCATCTCTACGTCGCGCTGATCTGCCCCTGGGCCTCGCGCACGCTGATCGGCCGGGCGCTCAAGAAGCTGGAAGATGTGATTTCGGTCTCGGTCGTCGAACCGGCGCTATCCGATCAGGGCTGGCGCTTTGGAGACTATCCAGGCACCAATCGCGATGAGCTCAACGGCGCCACCTACATGCACGAGATCTACACCAGCGCCGACCCACATTACACGGGCCGCGCGACCGTACCTGTGCTCTGGGACAAGGAACGCCGCACCATCGTCAACAACGAGTCGGCGGATATCCTGCGGATGCTCAACTCCGGCTTCGGCGCGCTTGCCGATGGCGCGGTCGATCTCTATCCGGAAGATCTGCGCCCCGAGATCGACGCCCTTAACGAGCGCATCTATCCGCAGCTCAACAACGGCGTTTATCGGACCGGCTTCGCGACGACACAGGTCGCCTACGAGGAAGCCTTTGCCGAGGTCTTCGCGATGCTCGACGAACTGGAGGCGCGCCTTGAAGGACAGCGACCATTCCTTTTTGGTACGCGACTGACGGAGGCCGATGTCCGCCTCTTCGTAACGCTCATCCGCTTCGATGCCGCCTATAACGGGCTCTTCAAGTGCAACCTGCGCCGGCTGGCGGATTATCCGAACCTCAGCCGCTATGTCGACCAGATGCTTGCGATACCGGGTATCCGCCAGACGGTCAGCATCGATCACATCAAGCGCGGCTATTACTCGATCAAGGCGCTGAACCCGACCGGGATCGTTCCCGTCGGCCCGCAGCTTCCGTTCGAGATCTGAAAGGAAACAGCCATGTCGACAATCGCATCCCACATGCTTGTGATCATGCTACACGGCGTCGGTTCGAGCGGCGCCGATCTCGCGCCCCTGGCCAATGTCTGGAAAGACGCCCTCCCCGGCGCCGTCTTCGCTTCGCCGAACGCGCCAAGCCACTCCAGCTTCGGCGCAGGCTACCAGTGGTTCAGCGTGGCGGGTGTCACCGAGGAGAACAGAAGCGAGCGTATCAAGGGTGCGCGCCCGGCTTTTGACGCCACAATATCGTCGATCATCAAGGAGAATGGCTTCGCCGATCGGCTCGATCGCGTCGTCCTGGTGGGTTTCTCGCAGGGCACCATCATGGCGCTCGATGCCGTGGCATCTGGGCGGTGGCCTGTCGGCGCCGTCGTCGGCTTCTCCGGCCGCCTCGCCTCGCCGCTTCCGCTTGCGCCTGCGGTCAAGACGCCGGTGCTCCTGGTGCATGGCAGCGCCGATCCGGTCATTCCGGCGGCCGAAACAACCCGTGCCGCGGCGGCTCTCGAGACGCTTGGCGTGGACGTTGAGACGATCATCGTTCCCGGGCTTGGCCATACAATTTCATCGGATGGCGCTGCCCGGGCGGGTGCGTTCATGGCTGAAGCGCTTAAGTAATTCAAGCTCTCGGCAAAATGTGAAGCGTTGCGCCAAGCTCGGCGCAACGCTCTCTCGGAAGGCTAGGCCGAAGCCTTGACCGTGTATTTAAGGTGCAACAGGCCATCATCAAGCTTGTCGCAGGAAAGCAGCGAAAGCTCGGATTTGCCCGCCAGACCATCCTGACCGTATTCGATGAAACGGTCGCTCCCCTTGCGCGCGTCGATGGCAGGGGCAACCAGCAGGCTCAGCTCATCGACCAGGCCCGCCGCGAAGAACGAACCGTTGACACCGGCTCCGCCTTCCAGAAGCAGACGGCGGATATTGAATTCGCGTCCCAGTGTTTCCAGCAGGCTGGATAGATCCATCTCTTGCCCGTCGGACACGATATAGGACACGCCGTCGGCGACGAGCTCGGCCAGATGCTGATCACTGACATCCTTACCGAGCAGCACGATGAAATGATCGCCATCGAGATCGCCGCCGTTGAAATGCAGCTTGCCGTGCTGGTCGACAGCGATTGCAAAGCTCTTGGCGTCGCGGTTGGCAACGTGCAGCGACCGGCTGACGTCGAATGGTCCGGCTGGCGGATGCGCGCCGGCCTTTGATATCTCGGCCATCGTGACGCGCCCGACCAGCCATCCGTCGGCGTTCATCGTCTTGTGAATTGTCTCGTAGGCGGTCGACCACCCCGCCCGGTTTCCATCCGGGCTTGCCGTCCAGCGGCTAGGGTGAAGCCCGCCATCGAGCGAAGTGATCATATGGCAGATGATGTGTGGCTTCATCACGCGGCCGAGCCCCTGTAATCCTGATCTGCGACCTTCTCCATCCAGGTAACAGCGGAGCCATCTTTCATTTCCGCGATGGCGAGGTGGCTCATTGCGCAATCCGGGGAAGCACCGTGCCAGTGCTTTTCACCGGGCTCGAACCACACGATATCGCCGGGCCGGATTTCCTGGACCTCTCCGCCTTCGCGCTGAATCAAGCCAAGGCCCGAAAGCACGATCAGGGTCTGACCGAGGGGGTGGGTGTGCCAGGCGGTGCGGGCGCCGGGCTCGAAGGTCACGGTCGCACCGCTCAGGCTGCCGCTGCCGTTGAATGGCGCATCGATGCGCACCGTTCCGGTGAAATAGTCTTCCGGGCCCTTTGCAGAGGCTTTTGCGCCGCTTTTCCTGATTTCCATTGTCTTGCTCCTGTGACAGGTCTGATAACTCACTGTGCCACATAGGCCAGACGTCCCGCGAGGACTAGGTGTCTGACACGGCATAATCCTATGCGAACACTTCATGAATGGCTGGGCACGCGAGGCGGTTGAATTCGCCGCGGGCATAGGCTTAGCTCGTTACAGTCCTTCAGCAGCGAGCATCCCATGACATCGACGGCCGACATCCTCGTAATCAACGCCCGCGTTCTCACTCTCGATCCCAATCACCCTGAAGCCCAGGCGGTGGCGCTTGGCGATGGGAGGATCATCGCCGTCGGTACGGAGGAGGAGATCAAGGCTCTCCACGGTCCCGCAACGCGGGTGATCGACGCGCACAAGAAAACGATATTGCCGGGCTTCTCGGAAAACCACATGCACCTGTTTTCCGGTGCCGCCGAGCTGGATCATCTTCAGTTGAAGGGCGTGACGGGACTGGCCGCGCTGACCGAGGCCATCCGTGACTATGCGCAGGGTCGGCAAAGGCAGAAGGTACTTTTTGCCCAGGGCGTTGACTACAATATTCTCGGCGAAGCAGAGCCACTGACCCGCCAGCATCTGGACGCCATCCTGCCAGATCAGCCGCTCGTTCTCTTCGCGCCCGATCACCATACGGCATGGGCGAATACCGTCGCGCTTGAACTGGTGGGCATTCTCCACGGCGCCGACCTCAGACCCGGCAACGAGGTTGTGGTAGGCGCCGACGGGCTGGCAACCGGCGAGCTCCGGGAAATGGAAGCCTTCAGCCCGCTTCAGGCCGCCGGCGGTTTCGATCGTTATCGGCTGGGTCTATCGACAGGCGGCGAGCCCGAGCCATATCCGGATGCCGCGCAGTGGGCGCAGGACATCGCCGTGATGCGAACGGGCCTTGCCTATTGCGCCCGCCACGGCATCACCACAGTCCAGAACATGGACGGCAATCTCTATCAGCTGCAACTGCTCGCAGCGATCGAGAAAGAGGATGGCCATCTGCCCTGCCGCGTGCAGATCCCCTTCCATTTCAAGAATTTCATGTCGCTCGACATGCTGGAGAAAGCCGCAAACATGGCGGCCAACTACAAGAGCGACTGGCTCTCCTCCGGCCTCGTCAAACTCTTCTATGACGGCGTGATCGAAAGCGGCACCGCCGTGATGGTCGAGCCCTATGCCGACAAGCCCGGCGATCGTGGCGAGGGCCTCTTCACGCCGGAAGCGTTTCGCGCGGTTGCCGTCGAGGCCGATCGGCGCGGCCTGCAGATTGCGGTTCACGCGATCGGCGACGGCGCCGTCCGGGCGGTGCTTGATGGTTACGCGGCGGCGCGCGAAGAGAATGGTGCGCGCGACAGCCGCCATCGCATTGAACATATCGAGGTCGTGCATCCAGACGACATCAAGCGTTTCGCCGAACTCGGCGTCATCGCCTCCATGCAGCCTCCCCATCCGCCAGGCTGCGCCGGCCTGCCGCTGGAGCCAACGATCTCGCGCATCGGCAAGGACCGCTGGCCGGTCAGCTACGCTTGGCGCGCGCTGAAGGACGCCGGTGCCCATATCTGCTTCGCTTCCGATTGGCCCGTGTCGCCGATCGATCCGCTGGTCGGCCTCAAGGCGGCGGTGACGCGCAAGAAATGGAGCGACGGCGATCCGGATCAATCCTTCTCGTTGCAGGAAGCGCTCGCCGCCTATTGCGTCGAGGGCGCTTACGCCGAGTTCAAGGAAGATCGCAAGGGCATGATCAGGCAGGGCTACGTCGCCGATATCGTCATTCTCGACAGCGATATCGAGGCGATCGACCCCGATGATCTCGACACCATCAAGCCCGTGACGACCATCTGCGGCGGGCGCATTAGTTTTTCCGATTGATAAATATTTTCTACCGGAAGCGTAAAATCGGGTTGTCAATGCGCGAGGCGTGTGGTCACCTAGCCAAAAGCCGAAAAGGCGGGGACAGCAGCATCAGCAACCACGAGTGGGCCGCATATGGCGGGATTGAACGCGATTGAGATTCGCAGTGTTTCCAAGGTGTTCGGCTTTGGTGAGTACGCATTTTCCGCGGTAGACGACGCATCGGTTTCCATCAGGCAGAATGAGTTTTTCACCCTTCTCGGGCCATCCGGCTGCGGCAAGACAACGCTCCTGCGCCTGATCGCCGGCTTCGAATACCCGACCTCGGGCGAGATCATGTTGAACGGCGATAACATCGCCGCGATGCTGCCATTCAAGCGGCCGATCAACACGGTCTTCCAGAGCTACGCGCTTTTCCCGCACATGACGGTCGCCGAGAATATCGGCTTCGGCCTCACCATGCTTGGCCGGCCGAAGCAGGAGATCCGCGACCGGGTCGCGGCGATGCTCAAGCTGGTGCGCATGGAAGCGCTCGCCAACCGCCGCACCAGCCAGATTTCCGGGGGGCAGCAGCAGCGCGTGGCGCTTGCCCGCGCACTGGCGCCACAGCCGAAGGTGCTTCTGCTCGACGAGCCCTTGTCCGCGCTGGACTACAAGCTGCGCAAGGACATGCAGATAGAGCTGAAGCGCCTGCAAGCCGAAACCGGGATCACCTTCATCTTCGTCACCCACGACCAGGAAGAAGCGCTGACCATGTCGGACCGCATCGCCGTGATGTCGGCGGGAAAAATCCTGCAGGTCGGCAATCCCAGAGAAATATACGATGCGCCGACCGACCGCTTCGTGGCCGACTTCATCGGCGAGACGAACTTCCTGAAGGGGCGCATTCACGCGGTGAATTCAGGGATCGCGGAGGTGGAAACCGCCGCCGCCGGCCGCATTTCGGCGACGATGCCTAGCAACTTTTCCGATGACGGAGAGGTCACCCTGGTGCTGCGGCCGGAACACGCCGCCCTTTGCGGGCCGGCGGATTATGCGCGCTGCCAGATGACGGGCACGCTGGAGACGATCGTCTATTTCGGCACCGATACACATTATCACGTCCGCCTCGCCGACAACGAAACCCTGTTCACGCTGCGCGAGCAGAACAAGCCGCTGCAGGCTGCGCGGTACGCCGAGGGTGACAGGGTCGGCATCGCGATCGAGCCCAATGCCGCCAGGGTGCTGAGGAGCTGACATGACCCATGTGGCGGATGTGATCGAAGCGGAAAAGAGCCGGGACATCCGGACACGCTGGCTTCTTTCGCTCCCCGCCCTGTTGATCATCCTCGCGGCCGCGAGCGGGCCGCTTCTGATCGTCGTCGCCTATTCGTTTCTGACGCCGGGGCCTTATGGCGACGTCGTCTGGGTGCCCTCCATCGAGGGTTGGATCAACGTCGTACTGCAGCAGGACATTTTCGACGGCTCGCTATCCATGGCCGACGCTCATGTCTCGATCTTCATCCGCTCGGTTGTCCTGTCGCTTGCCACCACGCTGCTTACGCTCGCCATCGGCTTTCCCACCGCTTACTTCATCGCCACCCGCCGCGAGACGACACGCGAGCTCTGGCTGCTTTTGATCACCATTCCCTTCTGGACCAATCTCTTGATCCGCACCTTCGCGATCCTGGAAATCATTCGCAATGAAGGGCTGATCAACGGCTTGCTCATGCGCTTCGGGCTGATCTCGAAGCCGATACAGATGCTTTTCACCGACGGCGCGATCCTCACCGGCATGGTCTACGTCTACCTGCCGCTGATGGTCCTGCCGCTCTATGCCAGCATGGAGAAGATCGATTTCCGCTTGGTCGAGGCCGGATACGACCTCTACGCGACGCCGTCCAAGGTGCTGCGCCGGATCATCATTCCGCTGGTCAAGCCGGGCATCATCGCCGGCTCCATCCTCGTCTTCATCCCCGCGCTCGGCGCCTACGTCACCCCCAGCATCCTCGGCGGCGGCAAGAACCTGATGCTTGGCAACCTGATCGAACTGCAGTTCGGACAGGGCCGTAACTGGCCGCTCGGTTCGGCACTGTCGATCACGCTGATGATGATCGTGATGATCGCCCTGCTCTTCTATGTGCGCAATGCGGGCGGGCAGGAGAGCCGGCATGGCTAGATCATTTTCCATCAGGCGCCAGCGCGGCTTCACGACGATCGCGATGATCTGCTTCGCGGCGCTCTATTTGCCGATCGGCGTGCTGGTCTTCTATTCGTTCAACGCCGGTGAATCGCTCGCTTCGTTCGACGGCGTGTCGCTGCGCTGGTTCCAGAAGGCCTTCGAGAACAAGCAGGTGATCGACGCCTCGCTGCGCTCGCTGCAGATCGCGGCGATCGCCGCCGTCGTCTCGACGATCGCGGCGACGATGGCGGCGCTTGCGACCACGCGGACCGCGCCCTATCGCGGCCTGACGATGAAGTATGCCTTCATCAACCAGCCGCTGATGATCCCCGAGATCGTCACCGCTGTCGCCCTTCTGATCTTCTTTGCCCGCATCAAGATCTGGACCGGCTACGCCGGCATCGGCTACCTCATCGCCGCCCATACGGCCTTCTGCATCCCCTTTGCCTATCTGCCGATCCGAGCGCGGCTCGAAAACATGGACCTGACGCTGGAGAAGGCGGCGGCTGACCTCTATGCGACGCCGTGGAAGGCCTTCCGCCATGTGACGCTGCCGCTGCTGTGGCCGGGCATCCTCGCCGGCTTCATGCTGGCCTTCGTCATCTCGCTCGATGACGTCGTCATCACCGAATTCGTCAAATCCGCAGGCCAGGACACGCTTCCGACCTACATGCTCGGCCAGATCCGCCGCTCCATCACGCCTGAAATGAACGCGATCTCGACGCTATTTCTCGGCCTGTCGATCCTCGTCGTCTCCATCTTCTTTGTCGTCAATCGAAAACGTGCCTGAAAACAAGAGAGGGAACATGCGCATGAAACGGATGACTTCGACAATCGCCCTTATGGCGGCACTTCTTGGCACCGCGGGCCTCGCCCATGCCGAGGGTGAGCTCAACATCTACAACTGGGGCAACTACACCAGCCCCGAGATGATCAAGAAGTTCGAGGACAAATACAAGGTCAAGGTCACGATCACCGACTATGATTCCAACGACACGGCGCTTGCCAAGGTTCGCCAGGGCGGCTCCGGCTTTGACATGGTCGTGCCCTCGCAGAACTACATTCCGATCTGGATTTCCGAGGGTCTGCTGCTTGAGACCGATCCGGACAAGATGGAAAACTTCAAGAACGTGGCCAAGGAATGGGCCAACCCCGACTTCGATCCCGGCCGCAAGTACACCGTTCCGTGGGCGATGGGTATCGTCGGCACGGTCGTCAACACCGACGTCTACAAGGGTGACATCAACACCTGGGGCATCATCTTCGACACGCCGGCGGAGCTGAAAGGCAAGGTCAACGTCGTCCCCGAAATGACCGATGTCATCGACGCGGCCGTGCTCTACAATGGCGGCAAGAAGTGCACCGGCGATCTGGCCGTGCTCAAGAAAGTGCGCGACACGCTGCTGAAAGCCAAGCCCGACTGGGTGGCGATGGAGTACGGCACCATCGAGAAGATGGGTTCCGGAGACTTCGCGGCATCGAGCGACTGGAACGGCTCGGCCTTCCGCCAGCGCCTCAAGAACCCCGCGATCAAGTTCGGCTATCCCAAGGAAGGCTACGTCAACTGGAGTGACAATCTCTCCGTCCTCAAGGATGCCAAGAATGTCGAGAACGCCAAGCTGTTCCAGAACTTCATGATGGATCCCGAAAACGCCGGGATGAATTCCGGTTTCCATCGCTATGCAAATGGCATTGCCGGCTCCGACAAGTTCATGCCGGAGGATATGAAGAATGCACCGGAGATCAACATTCCGGCGGAATTCGCGTCCGTCGGCGTACCATCCCAGACCTGCCCGCCTGATGTTCAGGCGCTCTACACGAAGATCTGGACCGAGCTGCAAAAATAAGCCCCGATCTCGGCACTCCGCCCTTGATGGTGCGGGGTGCCACCCTTTTCCCGCAGATGGATGTTTTGATGAAGACCGTCTTTTCTCCCCGCCATCGCGGGCATGCCAACCAGCTTGAGCTCGTGGCGGGCGATATCGTGCCCGGCTTCGAGCTGACCTCGCGGGCGGAGTACATCGCCGCCCGTGTCGCGGCGGTCGAACTTGGCGCAATCATCGAACCGGCGGAGCACGATCTGACGACGGCGGCGCGGGTTCACCGTCAGGACTATCTCGATTTCCTGCCGACGATCTGGGACCGCTGGACGACGGAGGGACGCAGCGGAACGGCGCTGCCCTTCACATGGCCGACCCGTGGTCTGCGTGGCGACGTGCTTCCTGAATTCATCGATGGCCTCCTCGGCTATTACTCCTTCGACGCCGGCTGCGGCATCGTCGAGGGCTCGTGGGACGCGATCAAATCCTCGCACGACGTGGCGCTGACGGCAGCCAGCCTGGTGCAATCCGGCGAACGCGCCGCCTTCGCGCTCTGCCGCCCGCCAGGCCACCATGCCGGCGCCGGTTTCATGGGTGGCTATTGCTATATCAACAACGCGGCCGTGGCCGCGCAATGGCTGCGTGACAACGGCGCCAAGCGGGTATCGATCCTCGACGTGGACTACCACCACGGCAACGGCACGCAGGAGATTTTCTACGCGCGTGATGATGTGCAGGTCATCAACCTGCATGCCGATCCGATGCAGGAGTACCCCTATTTTCTCGGCCATGCCGACGAGCGGGGTATCGGCGCCGGCGAAGGCTTCAACCTCAACTACCCCATGCGCTTCGGCACCGACTGGACGAGGTGGAGCCAGTCCATGGACGACGCCTGCGGCAAACTGCTGTCCTACGCGCCAGACGTGGTGGTCGTTTCGCTTGGCGTCGATACGTTCGAGAAGGACCCGATCAGCAAGTTCAAGCTCAGGACGGAGGACTTTCCGAAGATCGGCGAGCGGATCGCCAGGCTCGGGCTTCCGACGCTGTTCGTCATGGAAGGCGGCTATGCCGTCGAGGAGATCGGCGTCAACGCGGTCAGCGTTCTGACCGGTTTTGAAGGCGCATGATTGCCTGAAGGGAGTGATGGAATGCCTGAGCTGCTCTTCAATCGCGCGGACGTGACACTCGCCAACTGGCGCACCGTCCCATACAGCCGCTGGTCCTTCGAGCATGTTAGCGAGATTGTCCCCTCGGCGATCATCCCGGGCACGCGCGGACGAGAAAGTACCGGGCCAATCAGCCTCGGTGCACTGTCAGGCATCTCGTTTGCGGGTCTGAAAGGTGCACCGTCATTGCTGCCGGACTTTCTGGCCGAAAGCGAGACCGATGAGCTCGTCGTCATGAAAGACGGATGCGTCATCGCCGACTGGTCGGCGCCGCATTCCGATCCAACGCGCGCCCACATCATATTCTCCGTCTCCAAGTCGCTGACAGGGCTGCTCGGCGGAATTCTCGCGGACAAAGGCCTGCTGTCTTTCGAAAGCCCGATCAGCCGCTATGTACCCGAGGTCGCCGGCTCGGCCTATGCTGATGCAACGGTGCAGCAGCTCTTCGACATGGAGATCAGCGTCGATTTCGTGGAGAGCTATCTCGACACCTCAGGTGGTTTCGAGCGCTACCGCCGCTCCACCGGATGGAATCCTGAAAAGCCTGGCGATCCCGCACCGGATCTGAAGACGTTCATCTGCGGCATCGGCAAGGGTGCTAGAGCACACGGCGAGAAGCACGCTTATCGCTCGCCGAACACCGACCTTGCCGGCATCGTTCTCGAGCGGGCCGTTGGGGCGCGCTTCGCCTCGCTGCTCAGCGACCACCTGTGGAAGGCAAGCGGCGCCGGAGCGGACGCCATGGTCACCGTCGACCGTATCGGTACCGCGCGCGCTGCGGGCGGCATTTCGGCCACCGCACGGGACCTTGCCTTGGTGGGAGAACTCGTGCGCAGGCGTGGCGCCGGGATCGTGTCAGAGGACTTCATCGCCGACCTCTGGTCGCGCAAGCGCCGCGAGGCATGGAAGAACGGCGATCAGCTGGAGCTGTTTCCGGAAGGAAGCTACCGCAGTTACTGGTATGAGACGGGCGCCGGAGAGCTGGCGGCGATCGGCATTCATGGCCAGTGGATTTGGATCCACCCGGAGAGTGAAACTGTCATCGTCAAACTGTCGTCGCAGCGGTTGCCGGTTGATCCGGCCCTTGACCACGCGATCGTGCGGATGATGCGGGCGATCTGTGGCTCATAGCCGCTCCCGGTCAGCGGGAGGCCACGCCCTGTTGGCGATACGCACCTTGCTTCGACGCCAACGGGTTGATCGGCAAGGAGAGTTCGGCAATCCGGGGGTCTGGCGCTTCGACCCATCGCTCCGGCGAGAAATATGCCTTGGTGCGGGTCTGCGGCCCGGAACCGGCGGCAACGACGAGCATGAAATTGTAGCTATCCTGGCTCTCGGGGTCGCGCCTGAAGCTGAAATAGGCGCCAAACCGCTCGTTTTCGAAATCACGAAGACTGCTGATCGGCGCTAGAGCGTCCTGAAAATCGCTCCACCCCGCCTGGCGGACCAGTGTCTCGAATATCTTCATGTGACCGACGTCCAGCCGCCCTTCGGCGTCCGTCGGCGGACCGACGAGCCGTCCCCGGATTTCCACGATGTCGCCGCTGGCGTTGCCCTTGACCCTCAGGAAGACCGAGTTCAGCGGCCGAACGTCGTTCTTCTTGTATATGCGCTGGAAATAGCATTCGTGGCTGGTGCTGCGCATAGACGGCGCGCGCCATTCGCTTGTCTCTATACCGGCATCGCGCAGCGCCTTGCAGACGGTAGGTCCGGATACCCGCCACATGCGCAAGAACTGAGCCGCCACGTCGGGTTCCGGGGCTTCGATCAAGCGAACGGGGATGTCGACCGGTTGCGCCGGCGGTGGCGTGGACGTCGCGGCCGGCTCGACAATCATGGGCGGCTGTGGCGGCTCATCGAAGATCTGAACTCCGACATAGCGAAAGAGGTCTTCGAACCGCTGAGGATCGCCAAGAAACAGCGCCGCGACCGCGAAGCACGGCAGGATGAGGAAGAATATCGACCAGACGGACCTGCGGATATTGCTCCGCAACGGCACCCTTACCTGTTCTTGTGATGCATCACTCACCAAATCCATCACCTTCGCGGCTGGATTATAAGTTAAAGCTCATACTCACAATGGTTCAATACATTCGAATTAGCAATCGCTTGATCGCGAATTCATGCTGCAACGCGAAAAAATCAGTCGGCGTTACCATCCGCCATGTGTGTTGAGCGGCAGGAATACACCAGCAATCACATCCGCGAGATTGGCCGGCAAGTTAAGAAACTATTTATGAAATCGTGAAAATTAGAGATGGACGATCGTGGCAATGCGGCATTCGCGCGCGTTGCACCCCAATGACGTGGTTCAATGAGTAAATGCTCACGCGCTCGACGGTGCGTAGCAATGCGTATGGAGTATAGCGTATCATGAGTATCAAGCACTTCGCGGCAGCCCTTGCCGTTAGCCTTCTTGCCTCGCCGGTTCTTGCCGCCGATTTCGGCGCCTACGACCAGCCGTCCTCCGGCAGCTGGGAAGGCGCCTATGCCGGTGTTCACGGCGGCATGGCCTCCCCGAACCTCAACCCCTTCTCCGGCAACAAGGGCCTGAGCGTCGGCGGACAGGCCGGCTACAACACCATGGTTGGCGGTGCGGTCGTTGGCGGCGAAGTCGAAGCCTCCTATCGCGGCGACAGCCGCGTGAAAGTGGAAGACGGCAAGCTGAAAGAGCGCCACCGCCTGAGCGCCAAGGGCAAGGTCGGCGCACCGATCGACCAGACGCTGATCTATGGAACGGCCGGCTTCGCGATGACCAACTTCCGCGACAACGGCAACATCGCCGGCCCCGACGGCTGGAAGCCAGGCTACATCCTCGGCGCCGGCGTCGAGCAGAAGCTGACGTCCAATGTTTCGGCTCGCGTCGAATATAACTACACGATCACCAACAGCGTGCGTACCTTCTCCAACGGTGTCGGCACGACCGGCAACGTCCACGACCACACGCTGAAAGCCGGCCTGAACGTTAGCTTCTAACAGCAGCAAGGATGGCGTCAGCAATTGTTGGCGCCATCTCCTCGTGCAAAAGATCTCCGGTGCTGCCTGCACACCAGCGCGCGCCGGATCGTGCGCCCTGGCCCAATGTGGTCAGATGGATTGCTTGCGAGGGGTATGCGGTGCTTCGCGCCGATGTCGCAGATCCCCGAGTTGTTTCGCGTTCGCAGAAGCGCCGATAACAAGCCTGACGCTCACCCCGGAAAGACAGGGGCTTACGCCCTCCCCACTTGGCCAGTTCCCCGTGCATGAGCCCGAGCTAAATCCGGCCTGACTCAAGTACCATATACAACATAGGCGCCAATTACTCTTCGAACACCTTGCCGCTTCGCGCTTCGAGGCGATAGCGGTGCGCGGGATAGACCAGTCGGGCTGTCGACACCACCTGGCGGCCAGACCATGTCCGGCGCCGAATGGTCAGGCAGGGTTCGCTTCTCAGGATCGTCAGCAGTTTGCACTCCCAGGCCTGCGGCATCGCCGCCTCCACCACATGCTCGGAGCCACTGAGCGGCGCTGCAGCTACCAGATAAGCGTTCGGCGTCTGGGACGAAAAATCTTGACTGAGATAGTCCGGCGCAGCCGCCGGATTGACGAAACGGTCCTCGATCTGGACCGGAACGCCATTTTCGCTGTGCACGATCAGCGAATGAAAGACCGGCGCGCCGATATCGAGATCGAGCGCGTCCGCAGTCTCCGGAGATGCGGGCTCTTCAGCGATCACAATGACCGCCGCTTCGTGCGAATGCCCGCGCTCCGCGATCTCGTCGGCGATGTTTCTGACCTCGAATAGCGGTGAGTAGCCTTTGCGCTCCGCCACGAACGAGCCGACGCCCTGGATGCGAACGAGCTCCCCTTCCGCTGCCAATTCGCGCAGCGCGCGGTTCGCCGTCATCTTACTGACGCCGAGTTCGGCGACCAGTTCATTCTCGGAGGGCACGCGGAATTTCGGCGGCCATTCGCCGCTCTGGATACGGTCGAGAATCATCTGCTTGACACCGACATAGAGCGGCGCGCTATCGTTCTGCGCAAGCTCACGCTTCATCTCGCTGGAATGCTTCATTGCCTATTCCTTTTGCACGAATGAAATCCGCCCATTCAATCGACTTTCCTCTTGCATAACACAAATTATCTCATATGGTACCCTATACAACCACCTGATCAACTTCTCTTCGAAGGATGGCAGGCAAGCCGGCGTAGATCGGCATCACGCGGCCGCAAGGCCATCGTCACTTCAGAGGAGATCTCTATGAAACTCGCAGCCATTCTTCTTTCCAGCGCCGTCGCGCTTTCCGGGCTCGTCGCTCCCGTTTCCGCCAAGGACTGGAAGACCGCCACCATCACGCTCGAAGGCGCCTATGCGCCATGGAACATGACGAATGCCGACGGCACGCTCGGCGGCTTCGAACCCGAACTGGCCAAGGTTCTGTGCGAACGCGCCAAGATCGAATGCACGCTCGTGGCTTCGGATTGGGACGGCATGATCCCGGCACTGAACGCCGGCAAGTTCGATGTCATCATGGATGCGCTGTCGATCACCGAAGAGCGCAAGCAGATCATCGACTTCACGGTGCCCTATGCCGCGACGCCGGCTGCTTTCGCCACTGCCAAGGACAGCCCGCTGGCCAATGCTGCCGGCACTGGCGTGACCATCAAGATGACGCCCGGCCAGACCGGCGTGAAGGAAATCGACGCGCTGAAGGAAGCCTTCAAGGGCAAGACGATCGGCATCCAGGCCGCCACCGTCTATGCGAAGTTCGTCTATGACAACTTCGGTGATATCGCCCAGATCCGCGAATACAAGACGGGCGCCGATCGGGACCTCGACCTGCAGAACGGACGTATCGACCTCGGCTTCGACGACGCCGTCTATTTCAACAGCGCGTTCGAGACGGCCGGCGGCGCACTCGCCTTTACCGGCCCGGAGATCGTCGGATCGATCTGGGGCGAAGGTGAAGGACTTGGCATCCGCAAGGCCGACACCGACCTGCGCGACAAGTTCAGCGAAGCGATCAAGTCGGCGCTTGCCGATGGCACCGTGAAGAACCTGTCGATGAAGTGGTTCAAGATCGACGTCAGCCCGCAGCAGTAAGGCCTCCGGCAAACACAGCCCGGTCTCCGACGCAAGCGCCGGAGACCGCATGTCTGACAACGTCGCCGATCGAGCGACGCATGCGGGGAACGTGCCATGGCATCATTGTCACTGATTGGATTCGGCTCCGGCGGATGGGGCGCGCTGCTGCTTTTTGCCGCCTTCATCACGCTGTGCGTAACGGCGACAGCGCTCGTGATCGGCGCGGTGATCGGCGCGATCGTCGCTGCTGCGAAGCTGTCCGGCAACCTCGTGTTCGCCACGCTCGGCAATATCTACACGACCGTCTTTCGCGGCGTGCCTGAACTTCTCATCATCTACCTGATCTATTTCGGCGGCTCCTCGGCGGTCACCGCAATCGGCAAGGCGATGGGCTACGAGGGTTTCCTCGGCATGCCGTCTTTCATCGCAGGCGCGCTGGCGGTCGGCATCATCTCCGGCGCCTATCAGGCCGAAGTCTTTCGCGGTGCCTTCCAGGCGATTTCTAAGGGCGAACTCGAGGCAGCGTCGGCGATCGGCATGAACCGCGCATTGCGTTTCCGCCGCATCATCATGCCCCAGGTCTTCCGCTTCGCCATTCCCGGCATCGGCAATGTCTGGCAGCTGAGCCTGAAGGATTCCGCGCTGATCTCCGTTACCGGCCTTGCCGAGCTGATGCGCACCAGCCAGGTGGCGGCGGGTTCGACGCGGCAGTATTTTCTGTTCTTCATCGTCGGCGGCATTCTCTATCTGATCCTGACCAGCCTGTCGGACCGCGTCTTCAACGGCGCCGAACGACGCGCCAACCGCAGCATGCCGACGGCGGCGATGGGAAAGGCATAAGGACAAGCCCATGGACATCGCCTTTCTCACCCAAACCATGCTGACGCTCTTGAAAGCGGTGCCGACGACGCTGGCGCTGTTTTCGGTGTCGGTGGTCTCCGGATGCCTGCTTGCGTTGCTGATCGTCTGGATGCGTGTCGGCGGAAACCCGGTTCTGTCCGCCTTTGCCAAGGGCTACATCTTCGTCTTTCGCGGATCGCCCCTGCTGATCCAGATGTTCCTGATCTTCTACGGCCTCGGCCAGTTCGGCTTCATCCGCTACTCGTTCCTCTGGCCTTTCCTGCGCGAACCCTTCATCTGCGCCGTGCTTTCACTGGCGTTGTGCACCGCCGGCTATTCGGCCGAGATCTTCCGAGGCGGCATTCGAGCGGTCTCGCCGCGCGAAATCGAAGCCGCCCGTTCGATCGGCATGTCGGGCTTTCTGCTCGTGCGCCGCATCCTGGCGCCAATCGCATTCCGCCATGCCCTGCCCGCCTATTCCACCGAAATCGTGCTGATGATGAAATCGACGGCGCTTGCAAGCCTCGTCACCGTCTGGGAAGTGACCGGCGTCGCACAAAGGCTGATCTCGCAGACCTACCGGACGATGGAGGTCTTCCTTTGCGCGGCCATCATCTATCTCGTGTTGAATTTCATAATCCTGCAGGCCATGGCCCTGCTTGAATATTCGCTTTCGCGACATCGCCGCGCCGCGCCGCCCGCGCTGAAGGCATAAGAGCAGAACCAAACCGATGGAGCACCCATGCCCGGCGTAACCCGACTTTCGGTCCGCAATATCCGCAAGAGCTTCGGCATCCATGAAGTCCTGCGCGGCATCTCGCTTGATGCGCAAGATGGCGACGTCATCTCGCTGCTCGGCGCTTCCGGCTCCGGCAAATCGACCTTTCTGCGCTGTATCAACCTGCTGGAAACCGCGACCGATGGCGAAATCTGGGTCGACGGCGAACAGATCAGGATGATCCACAAGGGCGGCAAGAGCCGGCCCGCGAGCCAGAAGCAGGTCGATCACATTCGCTCCGAACTCGGCATGGTGTTCCAGTCCTTCAATCTCTGGTCTCACATGACGATCCTGCAGAACATCATCGAGGGGCCGGTGCATGTTCTGAAGCGCCCGCGCTCCGAATGCATCGCCGAGGCCGAAGCCCTGCTCGAAAAGGTCGGCATCGCCGACAAGCGTCATGCCTATCCTGCCCATCTTTCGGGCGGCCAGCAGCAGCGCGCCGCAATCGCCCGCGCGCTCGCCATGAAGCCGAAGGTGATGCTGTTCGACGAACCGACATCGGCGCTCGATCCCGAACTCGTCGGCGAAGTTCTACGCGTCATGCGCGCGCTTGCCGAAGAGGGCATGACCATGCTTGTCGTGACCCATGAAATGAGCTTCGCCCGCAACGTGTCTAACCGGGTCGTCTTCATGCGCGAAGGCGTCGTCGACAGCAGCGGCACGCCCGACGAGATGTTCGGCGGTGGCGGATCGCCGGCGTTTCGGCAGTTCATCGGTCACTTCGGAACCGGACAATGACAATTCTTCTCGATGGCGTCCTCGGCTGGCGCGATATCGCCCGCGTCGCAGACGGAGACACACTGGCGCTCTCGCAGGCCGCCTGGCAGCGCGTGGATGACGCCAGCCGCATTGTCGAGCGGATCGTCGAGACCGGTATTCGGGCCTATGGCGTCAACACCGGCGTCGGCGCGCTTTCCGATACGGTGGTCGATCGCCAGTCGCAAAGCCGATTGTCCCGCAACATTATCCTCAGCCACGCCTGCGGGGTCGGAGATAGGCTGGCGCCGCGCGAAGTGCGCGCCATCATCGCGGCCCAGATCGCCAATTTCAGCCACGGTCACTCCGGCGTGCGGTCCGATATCCTGCGCTATCTCCTGGCGTTTCTTGAGCGGGACTGCATCCCCGATGTGCCCGCCAAAGGCTCGGCAGGCTATCTCACGCACAACGCCCATACGGCGCTCGTGCTGCTTGGCGAGGGTAACGCGCACCTTGGCGGAAAACAGATGTCTGGCGGCGAGGCGCTTGCAGCGCTCAATCTGGCGCCACTTGTGCTTGGCGCCAAGGAGGGGTTGAGCCTTGTCAACGGCACGGCTTGTGCGACCGGGCTTTCCAGCGTGGCGTTGGCGCGCGCCGAGCGGTTGCTCGATTGGGCGGACGCCATTGCCGCGCTGACGCTCGAAGCTGTCGGCTGCCAGATGGCGGCCTTCGACGAAGATATTTTGGCACTGCGGCATTCGAAGGGCATTCAAGACGTCGGCGCGCGGCTGCGCCGCTATCTCGCGGGCAGCGGCCTGGTGGAGGCGGCACTCGGCAAGCGCACACAGGATGCGCTGAGCCTGCGATCCGTACCGCATGCCCATGGCGCCGCGCGCGATGTGTTTGACACTTCCTTCGCTGTCGTTGATCGCGAACTTGCCTCCGTCACCGACAACCCCGCCGTATCCGGGACGCCTGACGCGCCCATCGTCTCATCGGAAGCACATGCGGTAGCACCGGCGCTTGGCCAGGCGGCCGATAGCCTCGGTATCGCGCTCGCACAGATTGCCGCCATGAGCGAGCGGCGCATGGACCGTCTCGTCAACCCGCTCGTCAGCGGCCTGCCAGCGTTTCTGGCGAGCGATGCTGGAAGCAATTCGGGCTTCATGATCGCTGAGTACACGGCAGCCGCCTTGAGCAACGAAAACCGCCGTCTTGCCGCGCCGGCATCGCTGGACGGCGGGCTGACATCCGGTCTGCAGGAGGATTTTCTCGCCCACCCAACCGCGGCCGCAAACAAGCTTCTTTCGATCATAGACAACGCCGAATACATCCTCGCCATCGAGCTGATGGCCGCAGCACAGGCGCATGATTTCCTGTCGTCAACGGCGCGGCGCGCCCCCGGCACCGACATGATCCACGCCGCTGTTCGAGGCGTCGTCGCCCACTATGCAGACGACCGGCCGCTATCGCACGATATGGAACAGGTGCGATCGCTGATCCAGCGCAGCTTGCCGCCGTCAATCGCCTGAAGGAACAGCCATGACCACTCAATATGACGTTGCCGTTGTCGGGCTTGGCGCCATGGGCAGTGCGGCCGTCGCATTCCTGGCCGCCCGCGGTGTCAAGGTGATCGGTATCGATGCCTATTACCCCGCGCATGCTCTAAGCTCTTCGCACGGCGACAGCCGCTTGATCCGCCTCGGCTACTTCGAGGACCCCTCCTACGTGCCGCTGCTGCAACGCGCCTATCAAAACTGGCGCGCGCTCGAAGCCGGACTTCGGACCAATGTACTCGAGATAACGGGCGTCTTGCAGATCGGGGCTCCAGACAGCAAGATCGTCAGCGGGACGCGTGCATCCTGTGCCATGCATGGCCTGGCGCACGAGGTGCTTGATCGCGAGGAGACGGCGCGCCGCTTTCCGGTGTTCCAGCTCGACCAGAACGAGATCGCCGTACTCGACCCGCAGGGCGGCTACCTGCGTCCGGAGACGGCGGTCATGGGCTACCTGAAGCTTGCGGCAGAAGATGGCGCCGTACGTCATTTCGGCGAGCGCGTGACATCGATCGACCCCGACGATGCAGGCGTCACTATCCGATCCGCCGAGGGAACTTACCGCTCTCGCAAGGTGATTGTCGCCACGGGATCATGGATCGCGGAACTCGTGCCGGAGCTGCGAGAGCATGCCGTTCCGATCCGCCAGGTCGTCGCCTGGTACCAGCCGCGCGACGGCTTCGTTACTCAGCCCGGGCGCATGCCATGCTTCCTGCGCGACGAGGGTGACGAAGGATCCTATTTCGGCTTCCCCGCCATCGGCGTGGATGGCGTCAAGGTCGGCCGACATGCCCATTTCCGCGAGCCGATCGACCCGAACCAGCCAAACCCGCCGGTCAACGATACCGATACCGCATTGCTTGATGGCTTTATCGGCAGGCGTCTGCCGGCTGCCGCCGGTACACGCGCCAATGCCACGACATGCCGCTACACGATGCTGCCGAGCGAGGATTTCCTGCTCGACCTTGCTCCATCAAGCTCCAACATCGTTGTCGCCTCGCCCTGCTCGGGACACGGCTTCAAGTTTACCAGCGTCGTCGGTGAAATCCTTGCCGATCTCGCTCTTGATGGCGGGAGCAAGCTTCCGATCGGCGCTTTCTCCTTCGACGCGATGCGGCGATACCTTAACGGGAGAGCCAGTTAACGGAAGCCGTAGGCGGCGCGCGCCTCAAGGCATTCGCCGTCGCCGGGAAGACAGTCGCGGCACACTTGCGGCCTGATCTCGTAGACCATGCATGATGTGCCCGAACCAACCGTGCCATCCAGGGCCGAGCAGCGATTGTCATGACAGCGCATGCCCGTTAGATCATCGGCGACGAAGCGGGCGGGCAAGCGGTCGAGATCGGCATCTGTTTCGACGGAGAATCGCGGCCAACTTGACGAGTACGAACAGCAGGCGCCGCAGGTCTGACAATCGAAATCGGCTGAAATGGTCATCGGCGCTTTCTTTTTCCGAAGAATTCGCTGCACAGGATGCAACGAGACTTTGTCGATTTTGGCGCTATCGCCCCTGCGACGCGCCTAATCGCGCTACAGGCGGACCAAAATTCATATTTCATGCAAATGAAGTGGCTCGAAGGCATGCTGGGAGTTGATGGACGCGCGACAGCACTATAGGTTCGCCTCGCCATTGCAAGCAAAACACTTAAAAGGGAATATCCATGCCTGAGGGTACTGTTAAATTCTTCAACGAGGACAAGGGCTTCGGTTTCATCACGCCAGAGAACGGCGGAACCGACGTTTTCGTTCACATCACCGCCCTGCCGCGCGGCGCTTCGCTTCGCGAAGGCGACAAGGTCAGCTTCGACCTCGGCCAGGACCGCAAGACCGGCAAGTCGAAGGCTGAAAACGTCTCCATCCTCTGATTGAACGTTTCAAAACGTCTAGCCTGCCGCCTGGTGCGGCAGGCTAGATTCGCGAAGAGCCAGCTGCCGGTCTAGCGTATGCTCAACCAATACTAATGATAGATCGAGGTGAGATAAAAAGTCACAATCCACGCGAGTAACGTAAGTATACCAAGCACCATTATTAAAAGACGCAACTGCTGCTCCACGCAATTCCATGCCATTTTGGGAGCCATTACGCAGAAAACGTCGATCCAGTTTCATTTCCCATGAACTTTTTATTTGTCTTGAGCATTGAGCGCCTGTGCAGGGGCGGTCGCCAAGCAACGCGGGATCACCAAGCAGGGAACGGGTCTTCGAGCTCGGGCCAATCATGCGGATTGGCACTCGCGAGACAGCCGTCAAGCGCTGCGCGGATACCAGCCTCATCCATGTCGACACCGATAAAGACCAGCTCCTGGCGCCGGTCACCCCAGGCATCGTCCCATTGGCCTCGCATCTGCGCCTCAAACTGCGGATGATCAGGCCAATCCTCGCGCGGAATGGTGGCCCACCAAAACCCCATAGGTTCGCAGCGTCGCTGTACGCCCGCCGCCGACATCAGGCCGACGTGATGCGGACGTGTGGCGAGCCAGAAATGCCCCTTGGCGCGAACAACACCCGGCCACGGCGCATCCAGAAAGGCGACGAGGCGGGCAGGATCGAAAGGCCGTCTGGCGCGATAGACGAAGCTCGAAACACCATATTCCTCGGTCTCGGGAACATGCGCCTCCGGTTGGTACAGTTCTTTGTACCAAAGCGGATTTTCGGCCGCCTTCTCCTCATCGAAAAGCCCGGTGTTGAGGATGGTATCGAGCGGCAGCCGACCGTAATCGACCTCGATCTGTCGTGCTTGCGGGTTGAGCGCGGCCACCACCTTGCGAACATCGGCGCGCTGATCCTCGGTCGCATCCCCGATCTTGTTGATCACGACGACATCGGCGAATTCGATCTGGTCGACGAGGAGATCGACGAGCGTACGGGTGTCCTCGTCGTCTCGCTGCATTCCGCGGTCGCTTAGAAGATCGGCGCGGCTGTATTCGTTGAGAAGATTGGCCGCGTCGACAACGGTTACCATCGTATCGAGCGTCGCGAAATCGGATAGCGAAAAGCCGCTCTCGTCGCGAAACGAGAACGTCGCCGCGATCGGTCGCGGCTCGGCGATACCGGTCCCCTCGATCAGCAGATAGTCGTAGCGTCCGCCTTGCGCCAACTGCCGCACCTCCGCGAGCAGATCGTCGCGCAGGGTACAGCAGATACAGCCATTGCTGAGCTCGATCAGGGTCTCGGTGGTGTGCGACAGGTCGCAGCCGCTATTGCGGATAAGGCTGGCGTCTATGTTGACGTCGCTCATGTCGTTGACGATCACCGCGACGCGCAGCCCCTCGCGGTTGGTGAGGACATGGGTCAGAAGCGTGGTCTTGCCCGCGCCGAGAAACCCGGCCAACACCGTGACCGGCAGTTTCTTGACGACACTTTGCGGCGCCTCCTTGCCCCGCTCGTGCGGGATGGTCATCATCATGTCCATCGTCTTTGTGTCTGCCTCATTCGATCGACCGTTCAGTGTCCTACGCCGCCAGTGGTTTGAACACGACGTCGGCCCAGTAATTCGCCGAGTCGTAGGTGCTGTTCGGGAAGATGCCCGAGGTCGCGGTTCCACCATAGGCATAGACCCCATTGCCACCGGCCAAAGCACTGGACATGGCAGTCAACGGGCCGTTGCTCACGGAGTTGGTGAAGTAGCCATCGGTCGCCACATAGGTACCGGTCGTGTGATACGACGCGATGTAGGTGGTGTTAGCCGAGATCGAGACGGCTGTGCCGAAGTTCACCGTCTGCCAGCCGCTCCCTGTGGTGCTTGAGTAGGTCGCAGTGGCAAGCTTGGTGCCTGTCGAGCTCCAGAGATCGACCACGTTCTGGCCGTTGTCGTTGGCGCTGCGATAGAACTTGATGCCCGTGATTGTGCCGGCGACGTTCGACTGGAACTTGACGCCGAGTTCGAGCTGCGACCCGTCGTTGAGATTGGTCTGTGCCGGCGTATTCGCAGCCGCAAACAGGCTGTAGGTGGTCGGCGCCGTCGTAGACGTGATGTTGAAGGTCTCGCTGGTGGCAAGACCGCCAAGATCGGTGGCAGTGACCCGCACACTGGTCGTGCCCGCTGCCGTCGGCGTGCCGCTGAAGGTCCGCGTTGCGGCATTGAAGCTCAGCCACGACGGCAGTGCCGAGCCATCGGCAAGCGTTGAGCTGTAGGTCAGCGTGTCGCCGGTATCGACATCGGTGAAGGTGTTGGCCGGCAATACCAGCGAGAAGGCAGTGCCGACAGAGGCATTCTGCGCCGCCGTCTGTGCCGCCAGAACCGGGGCGTCGTTGGCGCCATGGATGGTGATGGTCAGCGTCGAGGAGGCCGTGGCGCCGGCCGTATCGCGCATCGTGTAGTTGAAGACTTCACTCAGCGTGTTGGTCGACAGCCTCAGGGCCTGAACCGCAGCACTGCTCTCGTTGATCGTGTAGGTATAGGTGCCCGCGGCATTCAGGACCAGACTACCGTAGGTGCCGTTGAGCGCCGAGCCAAGGGTGCCTGCCGTCGATCCGAAGCTGACCGCGCTCACCGTCTTGGTATCGCCACTGTCAGGATCGGTATCGTTGGTGAGCACGTTGCCGGTGGCTGTAACGCCGCCGGACCCATTGGCGATACCGCCCTTTTCCGTTGCGTCACCAATATCGGCGACCGCCGTCGGCGTCGTGTTGCCGGGGATCGACACGGCGATGTTGAAGGTTTCGTTGGTGGCAAGACCGCCTGTATCGGTGGCGGTGACCCGCACACTGAGCGTGCCCGCTGCCGTCGGCGTGCCGCTGAAGGTCCGCGTCGTGGCATTGAAGCTCAGCCAGGATGGCAGTGCCGAACCATCGGCAAGCGTCGAGCTGTAGGTCAGCGTGTCGCCGGTGTCGACATCGGTGAAGGTGTTGGCCGGCAGCGCCAGCGAGAAGGCCGTGCCGACAGTGGCATTCTGCGCCGCCGTCTGTGCAGCCAGAACCGGGGCGTCGTTGGCGCCATGGATGGTGATAGTCAGCGTCGAGGAGGCCGTGGCGCCGGCCGTATCGCGCATCGTGTAGTTGAAGACTTCACTCAGCGTGTTGGTCGACAGCCGCAGAGCCTGAACCGCAGCACTGTTCTCGTTGATCGTGTAGGTGTAAGCACCCGCAGCCGATAGAACGAGGCTGCCGTAGGTGCCGTTGAGCGCCGAGCCGAGCGTGCCTGCCGTCGATCCGAAGCTGACAGCCGTCACAGTCTTGGTGTCGCCGCTGTCGGGATCGGTATCGTTGGTGAGCACGTTGCCGGTGGCGGCAACGCCGCCGGACCCATTGGCCACCCCACCCTTCTCCGTCGCGTCTCCGGTATCGGCAACCGCCGCCGGCCCCGTGTTCGCAGGCGCGGAGCCATTGCTGAAGACAACGTCCACCCAGTAGTTCGATGAGCCATAGGTGGCGTTGGGGAAGATCCCCGACGTCGCAGAGCCGCCATAGGCATAGACCCCATTGCCGCCGGCTGTGGCATTCGACATGGCGGTCAGAGGGCCGCTGGTGACGGCGTTGGTGAAGTAATTGTTGGTCGCCACATAGGTACCCGTCGTGTGATACGACGCGATGTAGGTGGTGTTAGCCGAGATCGAGACGGCTGTGCCGAAGTTCACCGTCTGCCATCCGCTCCCTGTGGTGCTTGAGTAGGTCGCCGTGGCAAGCTTGGTGCCTGTCGAGCTCCAGAGATCGACGACGTTCTGGCCGTTGTCGTTGGCGCTGCGATAGAACTTGATGCCCGTGATCGTGCCGGCGACGTTCGACTGGAACTTGACGCCGAGTTCGAGCTGTGACCCGTCGTTGAGATTGGTCTGTGCCGGCGTATTCGCAGCCGTAAACAGGCTGTAGGTGGTCGGCGCCGTCGTAGACGTGATGTTGAAGGTCTCGCTGGTGGCAAGACCGCCAAGATCGGTGGCGGTAACCCGTACGCTGGTCGTGCCCGCTGCCGTCGGCGTGCCGCTGAAGGTCCGCGTTGCGGCATTGAAGCTCAGCCAGGACGGCAGTGCCGAGCCATCGGCAAGCGTTGAGCTGTAGGTCAGCGTGTCGCCGGTATCGACATCGGTGAAGGTGTTGGCCGGCAATACCAGCGAGAAGGCAGTGCCGACAGTGGCATTCTGCGCCGCCGTCTGTGCCGCCAGAACCGGGGCGTCGTTGGCGCCATGGATGGTGATGGTCAGCGTCGAGGAGGCCGTGGCGCCGGCCGTATCGCGCATCGTGTAGTTGAAGACTTCACTCAGCGTGTTGGTCGACAGCCTCAGGGCCTGAACCGCAGCACTGCTTTCGTTGATCGTGTAGGTGTAGGTGCCGGCCGCGTTCAGAACGAGGCTGCCGTAGGTGCCATTGAGCGCCGAGCCAAGGGTACCCGCGGTGGTGCCGAAGCTGACCGCGCTGACCGTCTTGGTGTCACCGCTGTCAGAATCGGTATCGTTGGTGAGCACGTTGCCGGTGGCGGCAACACCGCCGGACCCATTGGCCACCCCGCCCTTCTCCGTCGCATCGCCGATATCGGCAACCGCCGTCGGCGTCGTGTTGCCGGGGATCGACACGGCGATGTTGAAGGTCTCGTTGGTGGCAAGACCGCCTGTATCGGTGGCAGTGACCCGCACACTGAGCGTGCCCGCTGCCGTCGGCGTGCCGCTGAAGGTCCGCGTTGCGGCATTGAAGCTCAGCCAGGATGGCAGTGCCGAACCATCGGCAAGCGTCGAGCTGTAGGTCAGCGTGTCGCCGGTGTCGACATCGGTGAAGGTGTTGGCCGGCAGCGCCAGCGAGAAGGCCGTGCCGACAGTGGCATTCTGCGCCGCCGTCTGTGCAGCCAGAACCGGGGCGTCGTTGGCGCCATGGATGGTGATAGTCAGCGTCGAGGAGGCCGTGGCGCCGGCCGTATCGCGCATCGTGTAGTTGAAGACTTCACTCAGCGTGTTGGTCGACAGCCGCAAGGCCTGCACCGCAGCACTGCTCTCGTTGATCGTGTAGGTGTAGGTGCCGGCCGCGTTCAGAACGAGGCTGCCGTAGGTACCATTGAGCGCCGAGCCTAGGGTACCTGCCGTCGATCCGAATCTGACAGCCGTCACAGTCTTGGTGTCGCCGCTGTCGGGATCGGTATCGTTGGTGAGCACGTTGCCGGTGGCGGCAACGCCGCCCGACCCATTGGCCACCCCGCCCTTCTCCGTCGCGTCTCCGGTATCTGCAACCGCCGTCGGAGCTGTGTTCGCAGGCGCGGAGCCGGCATTGAACATCACGTCGACCCAGTAGTTCTCCGCCTGGAACGTGGCGGTCGGGAACAGGCTACCGGTGCCGTAGCGATAGACGCCGTTGTTGCTCGCAGGCGCGGTCAGCGGCCCGCTGACCACATCGGATGTGAAGTAATTGGTTGTCGAAGAATAGCGGCCGGTATCGGTGTGGTAGGACGCCGTGTAGATCTGGCCGGGCGTGATCGTGATTGGACTGGTGAAGTAAGCCGTCTGCCAGCCACTCGCTGTTTCACCCGTAAACGTCAGCGTCCCAAGTTGGACGCCTGTGCTCGACCAGAGTGAACCGGTGTGCGTGCTGGTGTCCTGGCTGCCCTTATAGAACCGAATGCCGCTGATCGTGCCTGCGACTGAGGTCTGGAAACGAACACCCAGTTCAACGGAGGCCTGGTCGTCGGTATTGACGATGGTTGGCGTCGAGCCGAGGAACAGCGAGGTGAAACTCGGTCCGCTGACAGTAATCGTTTTCCCCGCCGACGGCCTTTCAAGGTTGATGCTGTCGTCGACCGCGCGGGAGAGGATGGTGTAGGTGCCGGCGGTCTGCGGTGACCACGCATACGTCCAGTTCTCGTCACCGGTCGCGGGATGCCAGCTTGCTCCGTTGTCGGTGGAGACCTCGACACCCGCGATCACGCCGCCGCCTGCGTCCACCGCGGTTCCGGTGATGGTGATGCTGGATCCGACCGCCGCCGTCGCTGGGACCGTTATGACAGAGGTCGGAGCTGTGTGATCGGTCGACCCGGTCGCCGCGACCAGTCCTGCCTGCAGCGTTCCCGGCTGAATGCCCATGTCGGCAAGCAGATTGACCATCGCCTGCTGTACGCGCGGATCGGTCGGTGTCGCCTGATTGTCGTGGTTGTCGCTGAGGCCCCAGGTCCAATAGACCGTGCCCGCGCCGAAAACCAGCGCACCGCTCGGTGCACGATACAATGTCAGATTATGCGTCGCGACGGCATTGCCGGTCGTGTTGCCGTAGTCGAAGAGATAGGTGCTGACCGGAAGCGTCGTAGACGACAACTTCACAAGGCCAGCCGGATCGAAGCCGTTATCGACCGCTTCATCCCACTCGTATCCGAGATAATTCTTGGTGAGCGTTGCGGTTTGACCGGGCTGCAGATTGGCGATGCTCGTGTTGCGCCAGAAGCGCAGGTTCGCATCGTCATAAGTGACGGTGATCGACTGCAGGTTGGTGCCGACATCATCGACCTTGAACAGCTGTCCGGTCAGGGAGTTTTCCGGATTTCCGCCGCCGATGGCCGGCGGGCTGAGCCGTGGATCGCGGAAGGTGCCGGTCCACTCGCTTGAGGGATCGATGCTGGCACCTGGCGACCACGTCTCCTTATAGGAGATGAGCGTACGATATGGCGTGCCATCGGCGCTGTAGGCGTTGCCCCAGCGGGTGCGCCAATAGACCTCGTTGCCACTCCAGAACATGAGGTTGACGCCCGCGTCACGCGCCGCTTCGACATTGGCGCGTTGTTGGCCGGACCAGTATTCGTCATGCCCGGCATCCACATACGTCTTGTGATTGAGAAGCAGGCTCCCGTAGCGATCGGCATCGACACCCGAGATGTAGGACACGTCGTAGCCGTTCTGCTCCAGCCAGTAGATACCGGCATATTCGGCGCCGAACAGATAATCTTGCGGGCCGGCAAATGTACCAACCTCGCCGCGTGTCGCGATCGGGCGGTTATAGCTGACGGCGTAGGCGCGACCGGCACCCTGCCCTGTCGCCGGGCCGTTGCCGCCATAGAAGTTCGCGCCGCCCCAGCCGTTATAGGCCTGCCAGGTCTGGTCCGCGGTCTGGAAAACGATATCGCTGTGGCTGTCGTCGTCACGAACGATAAACGGAATATGGTTTTCGCCGAACGTCCCGTCCTGGCGGACTAGTTTGGCGATGTAGACGCCGGACACGGCATCATCGGGCACCGTCCACGATGCCGATACCGACCAGTTGCCCGCATCGACAGTCCCGGTCGCCGCATTGCGCAGCGGAGTGGGCTGCGATTGCACCCCTGTGTGCTGGATGGTGTCAACCTTGCGGGCACCCATTCCGCCGTAGTAGCCGAGGCGGTAGATGTCGATGCGGTAGTTGCTGGAATCCGTGTTGATCTTGAAGCTTATCGTCTTACCGTTGTCGACGCTGATATCGGTCGCGAAGCCCTCGATATTGGAGCTCCCAGCACCGTCGATGCCCCATTCGCTTTCCGGATTACCTTGCTTCAGGTTCTCTGCGACGATGATGTTATTGGGCGCAGCCGCGGCGGCAGCCGTGACCGCAAAGCTTTGCGTCGCGGTTCGCTGCGTGAGTTGCGCCGTGGTAACCGAACCGGTCAGCACGCCGGTCCCCTTGGTCGCGTTTGCGCCGCCCATCTCTCCGCCGCCAGGCAATGACCCAGCTGGGCCCGTTGCGTTGCTCCAGTTCGCGGTTCCCGTCCACGTCGTGGCGAATGACAGGTTGCGGTCAAGAAGCGGATCGCTGACCGACGCACCCATCGCCGACTTGCCCGTCGAGATGTAGTCCGGTCCTTCCACCAGCCGAGTACCCGGCAGCTGACCATCGGGCTGGAGAATGCCACTGTCCTTGGCAAGCTCGAGAATCCGGGTTGGCGAGTTGTAGTAACCGCATCCGCAAACGCTGAAAGGCATGCCGAAGGCCAGAAACTGCGAGCCCGTGACGTGGGCGGTTGTCTGGCCGGACGGTGCCGAATCCAAGATGACGACGTGGCCGGAATCGCTGGTTCCGCCCGTGGAGACAGCTGAACCACGTCCGCCGGACACAGCACTCGGCCGCAGGAACGGAGCAAGCGGATCGCCACTCATCGATCCGCTTGCGAAGCGCGCACCGTGCAGCGACGACAAATTCGCAGATGCAGGCGCACTTGCAAAGCCAGAGGTACCGGCCACGGTTGAAAACCGCGAATGCGTCGGGTGACGGCCGCCATGCGCCGAGATATCGCCTGTTGTCGCAGAATTGCCGTCGCGTGCGGATGGCGAGTGCTCGCCGTCAAGCCGCGCATCGACGATGCCAGCCGTATCCTCTTCCTGGGTGGTACCATTCTCGCCGAGCGCTGAATTATCGCTCAGGTGTCCAAGCGCACCATCATATTTCTTCTCACCCAAGGCCTGGCCGGGAGCGGTGGCAAGGTCATCGCCCGTCTCCTCCTTCTTCGGCGCCGCGCGCGCTTTCGTCGTTCCGCCAGCGCTTAGCCACCAACGAGGATCGAACAGGTCCGTTAATATCGAACGGGGAGCCCATCGGTGCGCGCTGCGATACATGGCATGCCCTCTCGCTTAATTGCCGGGATCGGATGTTTGAGAATGTGTCGGATGTGCTTGCGCGTTAACTATATTCGAAAAGGCGAATAATGGGCGCTACCAACTTCGACCGATCGAAAAACCATCCTTTTGGCGAATGGACTTTTGCGGAAAACCCGGTTTGCAGCGCGGGAATGCTTCGACTCGCAACTCATGTCGGGTTTCTGTCGATCCCGACATCGGAGTGGCGTCGTACGTCCGTGAGTTCGTCGCGATGAAGCAACGCGCTTAGAGCAGTGGCAGGCCGCGATCGCCGGCGCTTGCGTCGCCGGAATTACGGCCGCCGAACTCATGAATGCCGGACATAGGTTCATCCCAAACTAAGCGGCTAATCAGCAAGGATGACCAAGTATAAATTCGCGCCAAATCCAGCGAATTGCAAAGATCACAATGTCATCCGAAAACGATACGGTCTCCTTTGGTGGAGCAAATGAAGCAGACGCTCAGCCGGCCCATTCCAGCAGCTGGCATGTTCTCGGCATTCTCAGCGCGCTGATGGGCTTCGCCTCCATCTCGACGGACTTCTATCTGCCCGCCATGCCGGACATGGCTGTTTCGCTTGGCGCCAGCACAGGCAGCGTTGAGTTCACGATCTCCGGCTTCCTGATCGGCTTCAGTCTGGGCCAGCTGGTCTGGGGCGCCTTGAGCGACAAGTATGGACGACGCATGCCGGTTGCTGCCGGCCTTGTTCTGTTCATCATCGGCTCCGCGGGCTGCGCCATGGCGCAGAACGTCGAAGCGATCATCATCTGGCGCATCATTCAGGCGCTGGGCGCATGTGCGGGCGTTGTCTTGTCGCGCGCCATGGTTCGCGATCTTTACGCCGGTCCGCGCGCCGCCCAGATGTTGTCGACGCTGATTGCGGTCATGGCGATCGCGCCGCTTCTCGGCCCGATCATCGGTGGGCAAATTGCTGCCGTCGCCGGCTGGCGGGCGATCTTCTGGACGTTGGTGATCCTCGGCGCGGCCAGCCTGGCAGCACTCTTCACGCTTCCCGAAACGCTTCCGCCGGAAAAGCGCCGGCAGGACTCGCTTCTCGGCGCGTTCGGACGCTACGGTAAGCTGCTGGGGCAGAAGAAGATTCTCGGCTACGCGGGTGTTGGCGCGTTCTTCTATTCGGGAATGTATGCCTATATCGCCGGAACGCCCTTCGCCTTCATCACCTATCACCACGTCCCCGCCGAATATTACGGCCTGTTGTTTGGATCGGGTATCGTTGGCATCGTCGTCACCAATCTGGTCAACACGCGCCTGGTCCCCCGTTTCGGTATGGACGCGATCCTTGTGCGGGGGGCGGTGGTCGCCATGCTGGCTGGCCTTGTCCTGGGTGTCGCCTCGTATTTTGATGCCGGCGGCCTGTGGGGCTTGTTCATCCCGCTGCTGGTGTTCGTCTCGATGACCGGTTTCATCGTCGCCAACTCGATCGCCGGTGCGCTGTCTGATTTTCCCGAGCAGGCGGGATCCGTGTCGGCGCTCGTCGGCGCCATTCAGTATGGCAGCGGCATTGCCGGCTCCGGCCTCGTTGGCTTGTTTGCCGATGGGACGCCATGGCCGATGGGCTGGGTTATTGCCCTCATGAGCATTGGCTCCGTGCTGTGCGTGGGTCTGGTGGTACAGGGAAATTCGGAAAAAGGTAGGGGTTGATCCGCAGAGCGCCGGACTTGCCGGGACGCCACGATATCTGAAAGGATTGGCTGGCGGATCTCCTTCAACCAGATAAAACACGGTATACGAAGAACGGCTTCGCCGGTCAGCCACAAGGCTCCAGCACATCATGACGAAAACGCAATCAGTGCCATCTGAGGTCATCATACGCCCCGCATCGCCTTCGGATGTCGGGACGCTCGGAGATTTCGGTACTCGTCTCGTCGCCCTTCATCACGAACTCGACCCGCAGCGCTTTCTCGAGACGACGGACGGTACGCCGTCCGGGTATAGCCGGTTTCTGGAAAAGAAGATTGCCGATCCGAATGCGGTCCTGCTCGTCGCCGTGCAGGACGACGCGGTGCTGGGATATAGCTATGCCCAGATCGAGGGATACGATTACATGTCGTTACGCGGACCAGCAGGCGTCTTGCACGACCTCTTCGTCGACGAAAGCCGCCGACGCGAAGGCATCGGACGCAGATTGCTTGAGGCTGCGCTGTCGGAAATAAAAAAACACGGCTCCGCACGTGCCGTTCTTTCCACCGCTCATCGCAACAAGGCGGCGCAGCAATTGTTTGCGTCACTGGGTTTCCGACCGACGATGGTGGAGATGACTTGCGAACTCAATGATTGATCGCGCCCAGCGCGCGCGATCTCGCACCTCCCGGGAAATGGAATAATGACGAATAATACACGATCAACGCCCGGCATGTCGGGCGCAATGACATTGCTGTTTGCAATCGTCGGCGGGGCAGCGGTAGGCAACCTCTATTGGGCGCAGCCTCTGCTCGCGGCAATCGCGAAGTCCCTCGATGTCCCGATCGGATCCGCAGGCGCGCTCGTGACAATGACGCAGATTGGCTATGCGCTCGGCATCGTGTTGATCGTACCGCTTGGCGATGTGGTCGTCCGGCGCAGACTGATCCCGATCGTCATGTTTCTTTCATCTCTGGCACTGCTCGGCACCGCATTCGCGCCGTCCTACGCAACGCTGCTTGCCACCTTGACCGCGGTCGGCATTACAACGGTGGCTGGCCAGTTGCTCATACCGCTCGCCAGCGACCTGTCGAGCCCCGAGGAGCGCGGACGAACGGTCGGAACGATCGTCGGCGGCATCCTGATCGGCATCCTTTTGTCGCGCACCGTCAGCGGCGTCATTGCCGATCTTTTCGGATGGCGTGCCGTCTATCTCCTCGCCGCTGCCGTAACCGCATCCTTCTCCTTCTTGCTGACACGCGTGCTTCCGAGCGAAAAGGAACGGCCCCGCATCGCCTATGGACGGCTGCTTGCCTCGGTGCCGGCTGTGGTGCGAAAGCATCGATCCGTGCAGGTGACGCTGGTGATCGGGACCGTGGGTTTTTGCACGTTCACCATGTTCTGGACGGGCCTCACATTCCTGCTAAGCTCTGAGCCGTTCTCATACTCGCTCAGCCAGATCGGTCTCATGGGTGTCGTTGGGCTCGCCGGTTCGCTTGCCGCGAGACGGATAGGCTGGCTCCATGACAACGGCTATTCGGCAGCCGGTACGGGCGCCGCTCTGGTCCTCGCATTCGTCTCGCTGGGTATCGGCGCAATCGGGGCAAGCAACATTCTGCTGGTCGCGCTCGCCGTTCTGCTGTTCGATGTCGCTATCCAAAGCAACAACGTCCTCAATCAGACGCGCCTGTTTTCCGTTGAGCCCGAAGCCCGCAGCCGCCTCAACACAGCTTTCGTTTCGTGCAATTTCCTAGGCGGTGCCTTGGGTTCATTGCTGGCGGGGCTCTTGTGGGAGATGGCGGGATGGAAGGCCATCATGACCGGTGCGATGGGGTTGATCTGCCTGGCCTTCGCTCTCTGGCTCATCCAGCGCCATCATCTCTCGGTGTCCACGGGGCCCAAGAAAGAAGCCAGGTAATCAATCCGGGACGGCCGGATATTGTTGCGCTAGGCGTGTTTGACGGGGTGAGTTCTCTGCGGAACTCACCCCGTCGCTATTCAAGCGCGCCCCTCCTCCGAGGCGTCGTCTTCGACGGGTCGCTTCGTTCTCATCACCTTGAGCACGAAGACGAAGAACGCCGGCACGAAGAAGATCGCAAGGACGGTAGCTGAGATCATGCCGCCGAGCACGCCCGTTCCGATGGCGTTCTGGCTCGCCGCGCTCGGTCCCGTCGCAATCGCCAGCGGCACGACGCCGAGCGTGAAGGCGAGTGACGTCATGACGATCGGTCGGAAGCGCAATCTCGCCGCATCCACCGCCGATTCCAGCAATGACTTGCCCTCGGCATAGTAGTCCTTGGCGAACTCCACGATCAGGATCGCGTTCTTGGCCGAAAGCCCGATAATGGCGATCAGCCCGACCTTGAAGTAGAGGTCGTTGGGCATGTCGCGGAGTATGACCGCGAGTACCGAGCCGATCACCCCCAAGGGTACGACGAGGATGACCGAAATCGGAATCGACCAGCTCTCATAAAGACCTGCAAGCAGGAGGAAGACAAACAGGATGCTCAGCCCGAACAGGAAGGGCGCCTGGCTGCCCGAGGTGATTTCTTCCAGCGACTGGCCCGACCATTCGAAACCGAAGCCTTCGGGAAGCTCGGAGGCGATGCGCTCCATTTCGGCGATAGCCGCGCCTGTGGACTCTCCCGGTGCCGGAGCGCCGGAGATGCGCACGGTCGGATAGCCGTTATAGCCGACGATCTGCGGCGGGCCCTTCTGCCACTGCGCGATTGCGAAGGACGAAAGCGGAACCATCCCGCCCGTCGCATTGCGGACGTTGATTTTCAGCACATCCTCGATCTGCAGTCGGCTGCGGTCCTGAGCCTGGACGATGACACGCTGCATCCTGCCCCGGTTGGGATAGTCGTTGATGTAGGACGAGCCCAGATTGGCGGTTATCGCATTGTTGATATCCGCGAAGGTCACGCCGAAGGTGTTGGCCTTTTCGCGGTCGATGACGAACAGCACCTGGGCGGCGTCCGGAAGGCCTTCCATGCGCACGCCGGTGACCACCTTGCTCTGCCCGGCCTTCGCCATCAGCTCGGCCGTCGCGTTCGCGAGCGCGGCCTGGCCAAGTCCTGCACGGTCCTGGAGACGGAAGGAGAAGCCACCAGTGGTGCCAAAGCCCTCGATCGGGGGCGGTGAAAGAGCGAAGGACGTGGCATCCTTCAGCGCGAAGAGCTGCATGTTGGCCCGGTTGGCGATATCCTGCACCGAGTTGCCTTCACCTCGCTCCGACCAGTCCTTCAGCGTCACGAAGGCGAGACCGGCATTGGCGCCATTGCCCGAGAAGCTGAAGCCCTGGATCGCCACGATATTGGCGACCGCCGGCTCCGCCTTGAAGATCGTCTCGATCTTTCTGATCGACTCGATCGTGCGGTTTGCGCTGGCTTCCGGCGGCCCCTGGATGTCGACGATCAGGAAGCCCTGGTCTTCATCCGGCACGAAGGATGTCGGCAAGCTCACGAAGAGATAGCCGAGCCCAACGACGAGCGCGAGATAGACGATCATCATCCGGCCGGCGCGGCGCGCCATTCCAGTGACCGAGCTGGTGTAGCGGTTGGTCAGCTTCTCGAATTTGCGGTTGAACCAGCCGCCCGGGCCGCCCTTCTGATGATGGCCGCCCTTGATGGGCTTCAGGAAGGTGGCGCAGAGCGCCGGCGTCAGCGACAGGGCAAGGAAGGCCGAGAACAGGATCGACACGACCATCGTCAGCGAAAACTGCCGATAGATGATGCCCGTCGAGCCTGGGAAGAAGGCCATTGGAATGAACACGCATGAAAGCACGAGCGTGATGCCGAGGATCGCCCCGGTGATCTGGCCCATGGCCTTTTTCGTCGCCGCCTTCGGCGACAGGCCTTCCTCGGCCATGATGCGCTCGACATTTTCGACCACGACGATCGCGTCGTCGACGAGGATGCCGATCGCGAGCACCATCGCGAACATGGTCAGAACGTTGATCGAGAACCCGGTCGCGTACATGACGGCGCAGGTGCCGAGCAGTGCAACTGGTACCACCAGCGTTGGGATGACGGTGTAGCGGAAGTTCTGCAGGAACACGAACATCACGATGAACACCAGCACGATCGCTTCGAGCAGCGTGTGAATGACCTTTTCGATCGACGCGGAGACGAACGGGCTGGTGTCGTACGGAACGCTGTACTCAACGCCCTTCGGGAAGAAGCGGCTCAGCGTCTCCATCTTGGCCTTGATCGCGGCAGAGACCGCAACGGCATTGCCTGTCGAGGACAACTGGATACCGATGGCTGCCGAGGGCTGACCGTTGAGACGGCTGGTGAAGTTGTAGGACTCCGCGCCCTGCTCGATGCGCGCGACATCCTTCAGGCGAACGGTCGAGCCGTCCGAATTTGCGCGCAGGATGATCTCGCCGAATTGCTCCGGTGTGCTCAGCTGCCCCTGGACCAGGACGGTCGCGGTCAGATCTTGAGTGATGGGATTGGGACTGGCGCCGATCTGGCCTGCCGCAACCTGGGCGTTCTGCGCGGTGATCGCCGCGTTGATATCGTCCGTGTTGATGTTGAGGCCGACCATCTTGTCCGGATCGATCCATACGCGCAGAGCGCGCTGCGCGGCGAAAAGCTGAGCGCGGCCGACGCCATCGATGCGTCGGATTTCGCCAATGACGCTACGATTGATGTAGTCGCCAAGCTCCACTTCGTCGCGACTGCCGTCGGTCGATGTCATCGAGACGATCATCAGGAAGCCGGAACTTGCCTCTTCGACGGTGACGCCTTGCGTGCGCACGGTGGCCGGAAGACGGGCTTCCACGCGACGGATCGCGTTTTGAACGTCGACCGATGCCTGATCGATATCCGTCCCGGCGCGGAACGTCGCATTGATGCTGACCGAGCCGGAATTGTCCGAGGTCGATTCGAAATAGAGCAGGCCGGCGACACCGTTGAGCTCATCTTCGATCTGGCGTGTTACGCCCTGATAGATCTCCTGCGGCGATGCACCGGGATATGCGGTGGAGATCGTCAGCTGGGGCGGCGCGACCTTGGGGTACTGCGCAATCGGCAGGAATGGGATTGCGATGATGCCCGCGATGGAAATGAACAACGCGAAGACCCAGGCCAGAATCGGCCTGCGAATGAAAAGTTGTGCCATGATCGATTACTCCGATGTCTTCACCGGCTGCTGAGAAGAAGAGGCCGCCGCTTCGGCCGGCTTCCATGCTTCCGGCGCAACCTTGGCGCCAGGCTGCACCTTCTGCACACCGTCGACGATGATGCTTTCACCCTGCTTCAAGCCGCCCTCGACCAGCCATTCGGAACCCTGGGCCTGGCCAAGCGTGACCTTGCGAAGCTCAGCCACGTTATCGGCGCCAAGCACGTATACCTGGGCCTGACCGGCATCGTCACGGATGACCGCGCGCTGCGGGATCGTGAAGGCATTGTGTCGAACGGCCTGCTCTATCCGGACGCGCACATACATGCCCGGCAGAAGATCGCCGGCCTTGTTGGGGAACTCCGCCCTCAGCGTAACCTGCCCCGTGTTGGAATCGACATTGGCATTGGCGAAAAGCAGCTTGCCCGGCTCGGCATAGAGAGAGCCGTCGTCGAACACCAGCTCGACGCGGGCCTCGCCGGGGGCCGTGCTTGCAAGCGTGCCGGCGGACACCGCCCTTTTCAGGTTCAGCAATTCCTGCGCCGACTGGGTAAAATCGGCGTAGACGGGATCGACCTGCTGTATGAGGGCAAGGTTCGACGTCCCATCGGCTGTGACCAGGGCACCTTCGGTGACAAGCGCGGCGCCGATAACGCCTGATATCGGCGCGCGGACCTCGGTATATTCGAGATTGATCTTCGCCTCGTCCAGCCCGGCTTCGGCCGACGCGACATCCGCGGTCGCCTGCGCGAGGTTTACGGCCGCCGTGTCGTACTCGATGCCGGAGGCGATGTTGCGATCACGCAGGCTCTTCTGCCGCTCGAGTTGAAGCCGCGCATTGTCCTGGATCGACTGCGCACGTTGAAGCGCTGCCTCGGCGCTCGCCACGCGAACGCGGAACAGACGGGGGTCGATCCGGTAGAGGACGTCGTCCTTCTTGACGGTCGCGCCCTGCTCGAAAACACGCTCCTGCAGAATGCCGGACACGCGCGCCCTCACCTCGGAGATGCGCGTTGCCGCGATACGTCCGGGAAGTTCGTTGACGACGGGCACATCCTTGCCCGTCAACTCGATAACGGCAACTGCCGGCGGCGGCATCGCGCCTGCCTCTTGGGCCTGGGACGCACCAAGGGCGGTTACGAGAAAGCTGGTGGCGATCAGACACGCCTTCAGGCGCGCCATTCGGCTACTGCGTCGCATTTACATTCCTTTTTTGAGGTGCCCCGCGCGTCGAGCGGGTCATGTCATATCCGCATAGGAGAGATAGATTGAGCGTATGCCCTCGAGGATCTGCCGGCGCTCGTTCTCCGGCCAGGTGTGGAAGGCAAAAAGCTCGGTGCAGAAAAAACCGCTTAATGCGAGATAGGCCATCAGAGCTGCTTTTGGCTTGGCTCCCTCCGCCATCTTGCGAAGATCGAGATCACACCACTCGCGCATCGTTTCCTGAAGCTTATCGCCGCTTGCCATCGACGCGCTGAGAGCCATCGCAACGGCGCGATCGGTTTCATCAACCGTGATCTCGGCAGACGAGATGCGACCGAAAAGCTCGGGGTGAGGCGTGTCTTGAGACGCTCGCACGCAATCATTGATATGCGCCAAGTCAGCCTCGAATTTCCGATGAACCAGAGCCTCAAGCAAGCCACTCTTGGATTTGTGATCGTAGACCACCCTGGCCTTGCTAACGCCGGCCTCCTGCGCGACGGCATCGATCGACAGCCCCGTCGCGCCGAGCCGTACAACCACGCGCTCCGCTGCGTCCAGGATGTCATCCTCGCTGATTTTTCTTGTCCGGCCCATGCAGTGCTCCAATTCGGGCGTTTATTTACGAACGATCGGATTTAAATGCAACAACAAAAAACCGCCAGCTTGAACGCTCACGCCTTCAAGCAGATATGGCGGCTTCCCTTTCGGGAACGCAATTGGTCGATGGAAACAGCTTAGCAGCTAAGGCAGATTGTGTCGCCATGGCCGAAATGTCGGCGTGGCCGATGTCTGAAGCGGCGAATACGGGGAAGCACAAACACGACGTTGTGGAGCAGGACTAGGCTGGCGACTACTGCCTCTCTGATCACCGCCACACCCACAGGAAAGGTGCGCGGTGGCGCTCGCACGCAGCCCACTGCGTGCTGATGTCTTCACCGTTTTCCGGCAGGCTCAGAGCTTCAGGATGGGTCGCGCACCGGACGTTCGAAGCCCATGCGGTCGCGCAGCGTGTTGCCCTCGTACTCGGTGCGATAAAGGCCGCGCTGCTGCAGGATCGGGACGACCAGGTCGACGAAGTCGGTCAGCCCATCCGGAAAGTGCGACGGCATGATGTTGAAGCCGTCGGCGGCGCCGGTCGTAAACCAGGCCTCAAGCGTGTCGGCAATATATTCGGGCGTGCCGCACAGCACCCAGTGACCGCGCGCGGCGGCCATGAGGTTGTAGACATCCCGCAGCCGCATGTTCTCGCGCCGCGCCTTGTCGAGCATGACCTTGGCGAAGGCGTGATAGTTGTCGGAGGGCTTCAAATCTTCGGGGATGGGACCGTCGAGATCGTAGACGCTCATGTCGATGCCGAAGCGATCGGACAGCAGCGACAAGGCATTGGTTTCGCTGATGAAGCCCTGCAGCGCCCCGAGCTTGTCGTGCGCTTCGCGCTCCGTGCGGCCGACGATCGGCATCACGCCCGGCAGGATCACCATGCTGTCTTCGGCGCGGCCGTAATTCGGCAAGCGGTCCTTGACGGAGCGGTAGAAGGCCCGCGCCTCCCCCAGGTCCTGCGTGACCGAGAAGACGACATCCGCCGACTTCGCGGCCAGTTCCTGGCCGGGACCGGAGCCGCCGGCCTGCAGGATGATCGGCTGCCCCTGCGGCGAGCGGCCGATGTTCAGAGGGCCCTTGACCTTGAAATGCGCGCCCTCGTGATCAAGAGAGCGAACCTTGGCCGGATCGATGTAGAGACCCGTCTCGCGGTCGGCGACGATTGCGTCATCAGCCCAACAATCCCAGAGACCGCGAACAACGGTCAGAAATTCCTCTGCGATCTCGTAGCGCTTGGCGTGATCAGGATGAATGGTCCCGAAATTCGCCGCCGCCGTCGGGTTAGCGGTCGTCACCGCGTTCCAGGCCGCGCGACCGCCGCTCAGATGATCAAGCGACGCGAAGACGCGGGCGACCGTGAAGGGATCGCTGTAGGTCGTCGACACGGTGGCGCCGAGCCCGATATGCTTTGTCGCGCCGGCGATAGCCGACAGCAGCGTCAGCGGCTCGAGCCGCGCTGTGTAGGATGGGTGCGCTGCCGGATCGGCGTGCAGGTTATCGCCCATGAAGATGAGATCGAAAAGACCACGCTCCGCTTCCTGCGCAATCGTGCGGATCTGATCGATATTCTGGAAGCTATCGATCGCGCCCGGCATACGCCAGCCGGCAACATGGCTGCCGGTGCCGAGAAGGAAGAGGCCGAAGTGAATCTTGCGTGTCATGCCTGCTTATCTCCAGAAGACGTAGCGTCGCTCGACGAAGCTGATCAGGCCGAAGAAGACGAGGCTGATCGTCGAGGCAACGATGATGGCCGCCCAGACCTTGACGAAATCGATCTGCAGCACGGCCTGATAGATGACCCAGCCGAGCCCGCCATAGGCGCCAAGCATCTCGGTGACGATGGCTACCAGCACGCTTCGCACCGTGGAGACACGCATGCCGGCGATGATCAGCGGCAATGCGGTCGGCAGACGCAGCCGCCAGACGATGGCGAGCTGTCCGGCCCCGAAGGAACGGATGAGATCGACCGTCTTGCGATCGATCCGATCTAGGCCGGCGATCGTGCTCAGGAAGATCGTGAACGAAACGGCGATCGCGACCATCACCACCTTGGAGGCCATGCCCATGCCGAACCAGAGCAGGACAAGCGGCGAATAGGCCACGACGGGGACTGAGTTGATCGCGGTCGCGAGCGGCAGAACCACCCCACGAGCAGCCGGGATGATGGTAACGAGGACCGCCAGCGACATGCCAATGCCGCAGCCAATCACGTAGCCCGCCAGGGCTTCGCCTGCTGTGAAGGCGGTGGCATCGAGAAGGTTACCCGCGTCGGAGACAATTCCGGCCAGAATGCTGCTGACCGAGGGCAGCACATAGGCTGGCAGGTTGAGACCACGTGCGGCGAGCTCCCAGACCACCGCAAGCAGAAGCGCGCCGGCGATGCCACGCCCGATCTGGCGCAGGTTTTCATTCGGTTGGCTGTTCATTTCTCGCTACCCCAGAAGACGAAATGGCGCTCTGCAAAGGAGACGATGCCGTAAAGCCCCATCCCGAGACAGGCTGAGACGACGATTGTGGCCCATATGCCGACGACGTTTTCGTTGTACATCGCCTGCAGCAGCAACACCCCAAGCCCAGTGGTGTCACCGAACCACTCGCCAACGATGGCGCCGACGAGAGCCAGCGAAGAGGCAAGCTTCAGCGCGACGAAGATTTGCGGGAGGGCGGCCGGCAGATAGATCCGCCGCAGGATTTGTCCATCCTTGGCGCCGAAGCTGCGCACCAGCTGGACCTGTTTCGGATCGACCGATGAAAAGCCGAGGATCGCATTGACCGTAACCGGCAAAAAGCTGACGTAGAAAGAGATTACCGCCTTGGCGAACAGCGTGTTTCCGAACCAGAGCACGACGACCGCGCCGAAGGCGATGACCGGAATGGTCTGCGACACGATGAAGAGCGGAAAGAACAGCTCGCGGAGCACAGACCAGCGGTGAAAGACCACCGCAATCGCCACACCGAACAAGCTGCCGGCAACGAAGCCGAGCGCCGTCTCGAGGAAGGTCCGCCACAGGCCGGCGATGTAGGCGCCTGGTGTCGCCATGATGTTGGCTGCAATGGCGCTCGGACGCGGCAGATAATAGGGGCGGATGCCAAAGGCCATGACGATGACTTCAATCGCCAACAACCCGACAGCCAGCCACAGGATTGGTTTTACTGCGGCGTAGATCCTGCCCGTCGAAATGACGGGCAGGCTTGTCGCAGAAGCATTCATTCCACTCACAGGCGTCGTTCCTCGGCCGGGATCTTTTCGATGAAGGAGGCGTTGAAGGCCTTGTCGAGATCAACGGGCTTGGAGATCACTCCATACGTGGCCAGAAGCTCGTTGGCGGAACCGACCGCGGCCTTGTCGATAGTAAAGATACCGTCGGTGGAGGCCTTGCCTGCCGTCATCAGCGTCTTGATCTCGGACAGCATGAATTCCTGCTGCGCGCGGTCGAGTGTAGGTGCGATCTTCATGATGATGTCGATTGCTTCCTTCTCGTTGGCGAAGGCTTCCTTCCAACCCTTGACGCTGGCGCGCAGGAACTTTTCGACGAGTTCCGGCTTCTCTTGCGCGGTCTGCTCGGAGACGATCAGCGTATCGCGCGGGAAGGAAACGCCGCTATCCTCGGGCACGAAGATGTTGAGGTTTTCCTTACCGACGCGCTGGTTGATGACGTAGAGCTCGTTGTAGCGGGTCGCGGTCACGACATCGACCTGCTTGTCGACGAAGGGGGTGACGGAGACCTGTTGCGGCTGGATATCGGCCTGCTTCGGATCGATGCCGGCTTTCGACAGCATGGCGGCAAGCACATGGTTGGCGCCGGTGAACCAGGTGGTGATCTTCTTGCCCTTGAAGTCGGCAACACTCTGGACCGCCCCGTCCTTGTGCGAGACAAAGACGAACGGCGTCTGCTGATGGGCCACACCGATGCAGACGACCGGCAGGCCCTTGTCGCGCGCGGCGAACACGCTGTCGGAACCGCCGGAAAGACCGAACGTATCGGCGCCGGTCGCGACGAGGTTTTCGGTCAGAAGGTTTGGCCCACCTGGGTTGATGGTGAGGTTGATGCCTTCGTCCTTGTAGTAGCCCTTTTCAAGCGCCACGTAGAAGCCCGCGAACTGAGCCTGGGTGAGCCACTTCAGGCGCAGGCTGGCATCGACCATCTCCTGCGCACCGGCTGAATTGGCGGACATGCCGAGCGCGGGAAGCGTCATGGCGGCGGCAGCGAAAGCTGCAATCACGTTACGTCTGTTAAGCATGAAACCCTCTTTTGATGTTCGTGACTTGGCGTTTTCCTCCCAATGATGCGCTTACTTGCGGAAGTCGGAGCCTTCCCTGTCCAGCTGGCGCAGGAAGGCCGGCCACTCCCGTTCGCCAGCAATAAGAATGTCGCCCTTGCTCTCCCAGAACTGGCGTGCCGCCTTCTCGCATACATCGTGCGGCGGGATGACCAGCTCGGCGCCGGACGCGGTCGCGGCCTGGAGATCGAGCTGGATGCGGGCGGCGCGTTCGAAGTAGTAGAGCAGCATGAAGGCTTCGCCCGGCGTGCGGCCAATGGTGAGGATGCCGTGGTTGCGCATCAGCATCACCTTGTTATCGCCGAGATGGCTGATGAGGCGCTCCTGCTCGGCCAAGTCGATGGCGACGCCTTCATAGGCGTGGAAAGCCTGACGCTTGTAGAAGCGCATTGCGAACTGGCTGAGCGGCAGCAGGCCGTCCTTCTGCGACGATACCGCGACGCTGGCATCGGAGTGCGTGTGCAATACGCAGACAGCATCATGGCTCGACTTGTGAAGTGCACCATGAATGACGAAGGCCGCCTTGTTGACCGTGTAGGGCGTATCGTCGAGCTTGTTGCCCTCGATATCGATCTTTACGAGGCTCGACGCGGTGATTTCCTCGAACAGGAAACCGTAGGGGTTGAGAAGGAACTGGTCTTCGTGACCGGGCACGCGCATCGAGATGTGATTGTAGATCAGATCGTCCATGCCGAGGCGGGCAACCATGCGGTAGCAGGCGGCGAGATCAACGCGCGCCGTCCATTCGTCTTCGGCGATATGGGCCGGGCGACCCGAGTAATGGTCAGTCATAATCTGTTTCCTCATGCTTCAATCAGTGTCCAGCAACCTGGAAGGACTTCATGCTCTCTTCCTCGATTGCCTCGAGAAGGGTCTTTTTCAGCGCTATGAATTCGGGCGATGTGACGATGTCAGCCTTGCGCGGGCGCGGCAGGTCGACAACCTGCTCAAGCTTCACCTTGCCCGGGCGCGCGGTCATGACCAGCACGCGGTCGCCGAGGAAGATCGCTTCGTCGACGTCATGGGTAATGAACAGCACGGTGCGCTTATGCTTTTGCCAGACATCCAGCAGCCAGCGCTGCATCATCGTGCGGGTGAGCGCATCCAATGCCCCGAATGGCTCGTCGAGCAGCATCAGATCGCGTTTGAACAGGAAGGTACGCATCAGCGCCACGCGCTGGCGCATGCCGCCCGAAAGCTGGTTGGGGTACTGGTTCTCGAAGCCGGCGAGACCGAACTCGGGAAGCATTTCCATAGCGAGCTTTCGCGCCTCGGCGCGCGACATGCCCTCGATCTCAAGAGCGAGAATGGCGTTGTCGATCACGTTACGCCAAGGCAGCAGCAGATCGCGCTGCGGCATGAACGACACCTTGCCGAGCAGATCGGATGCCGTGGAGCTGACGCCCTTGAGACGCAGGATATTGCCCGGATCGGGCTCTTCCAGGCCAGCGAGGATATTGAAAAGCGTGCTCTTGCCGCAACCCGACGGGCCAACCACGGTGACCAGTTCACCGGGGCGAATGGACACTTCGAGATCGCTCAGCGCCTTCGTCGCACCAAAGGTCTTCGACACATTCCGAAGCTCGATAAGCGGCTTGCCGTCGTCGGCGGCCTCGGGAGCTTCAAGCAAGGCTGGAGCTGTGGCCACAGGCTGCGCCTTTCGCGGCTTCAGCAACTCGATCAACCCCATGGCGCCGGAGGCCGAACCACGCGGGAAGAGCTCGTTAGGCGTTATCGCCCGATCAGTCATTCGCAAAACTCCTGTCACGTATGCAATTCTTCGTCTGCAGGATACAAGCAAGCGGCGTGCCAGATGCTAATTGCCGTGGTTTTTTATTCATAAAACGATTTTTGAGGCAGAAAACCCAATCGTCATCCTCGCCAGAGGCATAGAAATCACCATAAGTATTCATAATGATGCTATTTGGATACAAATATTCAATATACGTGTTCGCAATGTGCTATTTGTTGTGCATTCGATGAGTGATTTTTAGCCATCCGCCTTTTTGATCGCTTCCGGTTGCCGGACACAAAAAAGCCGGGAGCGAACCTCGTTCCCGGCTTCTCAAAATTGCCAACTCAGCGGTCGCAGCTTCAGGACAGCGCCCGCTTCATCATATCGAAGAAGCCGCCGTTCGATGCCTTTTCGACGACCCTCGCGTTGACCTTGAACTCCGGCCAGCGATTGCCGAGGACCGGAGGATGAACGGCCGAAAATCCCCTGGTGATTTCACCCGCGGTCTCGATCCTGACAACTGCGTCTCGCGCACTCTCGATCAGGTCTGGATTGAGCGCCATGGCGCAGGTCAAGGAGTCGGGATGAGTGCTGATCGGTCGGCCATAGCGTGCTTCCGCCGTCTGGCGGGGCGTGGCCGAAACCTTGCGGTAGAACTCCGAAAGCGGCGTGTTCATCGCGAAGATCTCGTCGAGTTGATCGGCTTCGAACAGGCTGGAACGCATGGTGAGCGTCCAGGTCGAGAGCGTGATGTTGAAGCCCGCCTCGAAGACGATCTTCGCGGCTTCCGGATCGATGAAGAAGTTGTACTCCGCGCAGGGCGTGATGTTGCCGACCGAATTGTCGGTGCCGCCCATGATCCAGAGATGGCGAACCGCCTTGGCGATGCGCGGCTCCTTCATCACGGCCAGCGCGATGTTGGTCAGCGGCGCCTGGGCGAGGATGTCGATCTCGCCGGGCTCGGCCATCACCTTCTCGATGATCGCATCGACGGCATGCATCGTCTCGGGCCGCTGGCGGGCGATCGGCAGGTTGGCGCCGCTCATCCCGTCATTGCCGTGCATGGTGGAGGCTTCCCACGGCTTGACCATCGGCCGCCGCGCCCCGCAGTAAACCGGCACCTTGCCGGAGAAACCGGCGGCCTCGATGGTCGCCAGCGCGTTTTCCACCTGTTGGTCGAAGGGCACGTTACCGACGCAGACGGTCACCGCCTCCAGCGTCGATCCCGGCGTCTTCATGGCCAGCAGCAGGGAATAGGTATCGTCCCCTGCGGTATCGGTATCGATGATCAGCCGCATCAGTAGAACTCGAATCCCATGGTGCGGGCATGATAGTAGAGCCCGCCGTCCTGGACGATCAGAAATTCGGCACGCGTGTTCCCGTCATTGTGGTGGCTGTGCTTGGCGGCGGCAGGCGTCACCAGCGTTGCCCAGGGCGACCAGTCGCATTTCTGCTCGGCAACCATGGAATAGGCGGGGTCGCCTGCGACGACCAGCGTGATGGCGGCCGAATTGTGCTTGTGCGGCGGCTGCGCGCTCTTTGGCTTCAGCGTGTTCAGCGAGAGCGTCATGGTCGGCGTGATGTTGCGGGCGGCTTCGGTCTTTTCGGCCGAGAAGATCAGCGCGTGACCGGATGTCGAGGCATTTGCGTTCGAGCTGTAGACCACATCGAGCTGATGGGTGATTTCATCGGCCGGATAGTGCACGAACTGGACGGCCGCTTCCTCGCCGGTCACCGGAGCGGAGGTGTCGAACTTCAGCTGCGGATCGTTGCCGACAGCCCAGAAGACGCAATCGTCCTTGGCGGTGATCGCCGACGCGATGCCACCCGGCAGAAGAAAGACGTCGCCCTTGCCGAGCGTCGCCGTCTCGTCGCCGACGACGAGGCTGGACCTGCCCTTGATGACGTACCAGATAGACGCCGTGTTCACGAGCGTCGTATCCAGCGTCTCGCCTGCCTTGACGACCGCATAGCGCGCCAGCATCAGCGGCGTCGTCGCTGCAAAGGCGCACTCCATCTTGTCCGACTGGTCGCAATCGATGAAGCCGGTCTTCTCCATCCTCATCGCCTCAGCCGGCTCGTCCATGAAGATGTGCCCCGGCACCGCCGGAAGCTTTATGTTGAATGCATTGCCGGAATTGAAATAGCGGCTGCGCGCCTCGGCCGCGTTGGCGGGCTCGCGCGGCAGTTGGACCGGCATTTCGGCCATGTCGTTGGCTGTGCTCATCATGCATCTCCTTGGTTGAACGAAACACCGGCTTCCTCCAGAAGCAGGTTGAGAAGAACGGTCGCCCCGGCGGCGACATGATCCGGCTCGGACCATTCGTCCGGGTGGTGGCTGATGCCGCCCCGGCAGGGAATGAAGATCATGGCGGACCGCGTCAGCGGCGCCATCTGCCTGGCATCGTGTCCGGCGGCGGAAAGAACGTCCAGGCGCGACAATCCGTGCCGGTCCGCCGACACCCGGATCGCCTGCTTCAGCCCCTCGTCGAACCCGTTTGAGGGCGCGTCGACGAGGCGGCGGATTTCGACCTGGCAGGCGCCGGCTTCGGCGCGTGCGATCTCCTCAAGGCGGGCGCCGCACGCTTCCAGCACGGTGTTTTCGGGATGGCGCAGATCGATGCGGAATGTAACCTTGGATGGGACCACCGACGGCGCATTGGGCTCGACGACGACGCGGCCGATGGTGAATTTGATCAGATCCTCGCCGGCCATCGCGTCATGCATCCGCGTCGCCATGCGCGCGAACGCCTGCACCGCATCCTGCCTGCGGCTCATCGGCTCGGTGCCCGCATGTGCCTCGCGGCCGGTGATCGTGATGTCGTAGGTCTTCTTCCCCTGGATGCCGGAGACGACGCCGATAACGGCGCCTTCCGTCTCAAGAACATCGGCCTGCTCGATATGCGGCTCGATGTAGGCGTGAATGGGGAAGCCAAGCGCGCGATGCGGCAGTTCGGGGAATGCCGCATGCAGCGCGCCAAGCGCCTCGCCGACGCTGATGCCATCGGCGTCGCGCACTGCCATCACCTCTTCGTGGGTGCGCAGGCCTGCGAACAGTTCGGAGCCCATCATACCAGGAGCGAAGCGGCTTCCCTCTTCGTTCATCCAGCCGACGACCGTGATCGACCGCTCGGGCGTCAGCCCAGCCTCTGATATCGCGGTCACGGCCTCCAGGGCCGCCAGCACGCCAAAAGCCCCATCAAAAAGACCGCCTGTCGGCTGGCTGTCGATGTGACTGCCGGCGACGACAGGCGCCAGGTGGGGAAGCACGCCTTTAAGCGTCAGAAAAAGATTGCCCGCCGGATCGGTCGAAGCTTCGAGGCCCGCCGCCGCACCCCAGGCGATGATCCGCCGCCAGGCCAGGATTTCCTCGCCTGACAGTGCCTGGCGATTGACGCCGCCGCCGGGCAGCGCGCCATCCTCGCCGAGTGCCATAAGGCGGGTCCAGAGCCGGTCGGGAGAGATTGCGGGCCGCGCCATGTCTTTTACTCCGTCCGCATGACCTGACCGGGATCAGCGCGGGGATCGCGCACCTTCCAGGCACCCTGCTCCACCTGGGCGATGAAATCGGACACCACGGAATTGAACAGCGCCGGCTCTTCCAGGTTCAGCGTATGGCCCGCCTTCGGAAGAACGGAGAGACCACAGGCCGGCAGCATTTTCTTCAGGTAGATCGAAGGCTGCAGGCAATGATCGTCCTCGTCGCCAGTCATGACCAGCGTCGGTACCATCATCGTCTTAAGCTGCTCTTCAAGATCCCAGAAGGACGGGCGCCGGCACTGAACACCGCGCATGGTGTTGGAGGCGCCGACGGCCGAGTGATGCGACAGGCGTTCGGCGAAGGCCGCCCAGCCGCGCGGGTCCTTGTTCTGGAACTGCACCCGGCTGGCGCCGAGCGAATAGATCTTCGAGAATTCGGCCGGATCCCTCTCGAAATTGTCGGCGACCTTCAGCGAGGTATTGCGGAAATAGTCGGCCGTTTCCCGCTCCGTACCGTAACCGGCGCCGGCAATCGTCAGCGACAGGGCGCGCTCCGGCGTGCGCAGGCCGAAATGCAGGGCGGCGAATCCGCCCATCGACAGGCCGACGATATGTGCCTTCTCGATGCCGAGCGCATCGAGCACGGCAATTGCGTCATCGGCGGCGTTGGCCTGCGAATACATCTCGATATCAGCCGGGATATCGGATGGCGCGTAGCCGCGCGCGGCATAAGTGATGCAACGGTGACGACGGGCAAAGAAGCTCATCTGCGGTTCCCAGGCATCGTAGTTGCCGCCGAACTCGTGGATGAACAGGATAGGCGTTCCGCCCTCTCCTGCCGTCTCGTAGTAAAGCTTCGTTCCATCCTTGGCGGTCGCGTACATATGAAAGCCTCTTTGCCTTTTATCGTCGATGGATATGCCGGCCCTAGAAAAGGGCCGGTACGTCGTTGAGCGTGCGCGCGGTCTCGATATAGCGCGGCAGGCCTTCGCAGAAACGCTCCGCCCAGGCTGATGGCACCGAGGTCGAGACCTTGATGAAGCGATCACCGAAGGCGGCCGTGTGGTAACGACCCTGGCGGATCATCACGCCCTCGCGGCGGGCGGCCTCGACGATGGCCTCTGGCGATACGCCGGTGGAGGCGGTCTCGAGAACCAGGAAGTTGCCGTGCGAGACCGGGATCGGAACCGAGAGGCCGGTCGCCTTCGCTGCTTCGATGATCATCGCCTTGTTGGCGCTGTCGATGCGGCGCACGTCCTTCATCCATTCCGGCTTGACCGAAAGGCCGGCCATCGCCGCACGCTGTGCCACGACCGATGCACCAAGCACCGAGGTGGAGGCCGCCGAGAACTCGTCGACCAACTTCGGTTCGGCGACAAGCGCGCCGATGCGCATGCCGGCAAGACCGAGCCACTTGGAGAACGACAGAGAAACGACCGTGCCCTCCGGCGCGACCTGCAGCACCGGCGTATGGCCGTCGGCGAAATCGCGGTAGGTGCAATCGTGGATCAGCAGCGCGCCGACCGAGCGAGCGATCTCGGCGAAAGCCTCGATTTCTTCGCGGTCATAGCGAATGCCGAGCGGATTGTTCGGATCGACGATGTAGATGATCGCGCAGCGCTCATCGACGTTGGCGCGCAGAGCCTCCGGCGTCAGCTTGTAGTTGACCGAGGCGTCGTAGATCGGGATCTGGATCACTTGCGCGCCGGCCTGCTCGGCGAACATGCACGGCCACTTCCATGTCGGGTCGGTGGTGACAAACGTGGTGCCAGGCTTCGACCGCGCTTTGCAGATCATCGCGAGCGCATTGACGCCGCCTTCCGTAATGAGCGCCTCGGCTGAGGTTCCGGCGACGCCGAGATCGGCAACGATTGCGCTGCGCAGCGCTTCGAAACCCATCGGCGGGGCGTAGGCGTTGAATTAGCCGGCCTCGACCGAGCGGATCATGGCTTCCGCGACCGCTGGATGGGCGGGCACATGGTTGGTGTTCTGACCCATCCACGCCAGATCAGACGTGGAGAACAGGTCGTCGAAATAACGGTTGCGGGTGCGTGCATCAGCGGCCATGGTCAGATCACCGAGCCGCGTGCGGCAATGCCGCCGTCAATCGTAACGACCGTGCCGCTGATATAGGCGGCCTTGGGCGACGCCAGGAAGACGCAGAGATCGGCGACTTCTTCGGCGGTTGCCGGACGCTTGCCCGGATACTTGTCGTACAGTTCTTCCCAACGGCTCTCGTCGCCGAGCATGTCGATCGCCTTGCGCTTCATGATCTTGAACATGCGCGGGGTATCGACCGGGCCGGGGTTGACGCCGACGACACGGATGCCTTCATCCATGCTGCGGCCGCCGAGCGCCTTGGTGAAGCTCATCAGAGCGGCGTTGCCGGTGGAGCCGGCGAAGTAGGCGGCATCCCAGTTCTCGCCGGAGTTGCCGATGACGTTGATGATGACGCCACCCTTGCCCTCACCTTGGCCCTTGCGGCGCTTCCAGAACTCGCGGGCCAACGTGATGTAGCCGAACACCTTGAGGTCGAAGCCGCGGCGGATCGATTCGTCGGTGACGTCTTCGATCGAGCCGGCAGGAATATCGCCAGCGTTGTTCATGAGGATGTCGTAGTCGCCGCAGGCCTTGTCGAGCGCCACCATGGCCTCGGTCGTGCCGAGATCTGCTTCATGCACCGTGACGTTGACCGGGTACTGCGCCAGCTCCGCCTTCAGCTCTTCCATCGCCGCGCCGTTACGGGCGGCAAGGTGAAGGTGACATCCTTCAGCAGCCAGCACCTTCGCGATGGCGTGGCCGATGCCCTGCGAGGCTCCGGTGATCAGCGCCGTCTTTCCAGCAAGATTAAGTTCCACCTGCATCTCCTATATGAATACATATTTCGCCTTCTTGCATACGCCGATTTATGATCATGTCCATAGTGTTTTGGCGACAAAGTTGGAAAATTTTCCCACTTGGTGATAGAATGCGGAACTATTTCGCACGCAATGCAGATTAATGAGGCAAGCGGCCTATTTCATCGGCATATTGACGACTATTTTTAAAAACTCATTTTATGTATACGAATACCTATTGCGCGAATACCTAAAAGGCATAATGTCGCATCCACGCCCTCGGGCATGGATGACCTTTGAAACAGACGGCGGAATTCTCATGGCAGATGTGTCCCTCAAAAATGTAGGGAAGACTTACGAAAACGCTTCCGCGAATACGATCGAGAAGCTGAACCTGGACATTCGCAGCGGCGAATTCGTCGTCCTTGTTGGGCCTTCTGGTTGCGGCAAGTCGACGACGCTACGGATGCTGGCGGGCCTTGAGGAATTGACGGACGGCGAGATCTGGATCGGTGATCGACGCGTTGACGAGCTGGAGCCACGGGATCGCAACATCGCCATGGTCTTCCAGAACTACGCGCTCTATCCGCATATGACGGTGGCGCAGAACATGAGCTTCGGGCTGAAGCTGTCGGGCATGGACAAGGTCGAGATACGCCGCCGCGTCGAGGACGCCGCCAAGGTCCTGGATATCTCCGCGCTGCTCGAGCGTCGCCCCAAGCAGCTCTCGGGCGGCCAGCGCCAGCGCGTCGCCATGGGCCGAGCGATGGTGCGCGATCCCGCCGTCTTTCTGTTCGACGAGCCGCTTTCCAACCTCGATGCGAAGCTGCGTGGGCAGATGCGCGCGGAAATTCGCCGGCTGCATAAGCGACTGAAGGCAACCACCGTTTACGTCACCCACGACCAGGTCGAGGCGATGACGCTCGCCGACCGCGTGGTTGTGCTGAACAAGGGCCTGATCGAACAGCAGGGAACGCCGCAGGAGCTCTACGAGCGTCCGGCCACGCGTTTCGTCGCGGGTTTCATCGGCAGCCCGACCATGAATTTCCTGCCGGCCGAGGTCGTTATGGACGGAGAAACGCCGACGCTGACGTTCGCGGGCGCGACGCTGGCCGCTCCCGCCGACAAGCTCGAAACCTTGAAGGCCTTCGCCGGCAGCCATGTCGAGATTGGCCTGCGCCCCGAACATTTCCTGGCGGACGGTGCAGCCGAAATCTCGGTCCCGGTCGACATGGCCGAGCTGCTCGGCCCGACGACGCTTGTTCATTTCACGCTGGAAGGCGTCTCCTGTTCCGCCATGCTGCCGCCGGAACTTGCCGCGGCCGAAGGGCAGACGCAGGCGCTTCGTATTGCCCGTGATCGCATGTCCCTCTTCGACCCGAATACCGGCCGCGCCATCTGACGCGACCACTGCCTGTACGACTGCATAAAAACAAGGAGAACAGCTGATGAATGCACGCATACTCTTTCTCGCCGGCCTGCTTGGCGCCACCGCGCTCGGCGGCACCGGCGCATTTGCCCAGGACAGCGCTGCCTGTACCGGCGAAACCGTGACGCTGCGCATTCTGCGCACGCCGGGAAACTACCCTTATCCAGCGCCGATGGAGGCCTGGCAGAAGGAGAACCCTTGCGTCAAGTTCGAGATCAACGAAGTTCCCTTCGCCCAGCTTGCCGACACGATCTCCGTTCAGGCCGCAAGCTCCAACCCTCCTGACGTCCTCGTCTACGACGGTCCGAACACCCAGTCCTACGCCGCCTCCGGCATCCTGCTGCCCATCACCAAATACCTGCCGAAGGGCTGGGACGAAGACATTCTTCCCGCGACCAAGGCCGAGCACAGCTATGAAGGCGAGGTCTATTCGCCCGGCATCGAGCAGACCACGGTCGCCATGTACTACAACAAGAAGCTCGTCGAAGCAGCCGGCATCAAGCCGCCGCAGACGCTCGACAAGGCCTGGACATGGCCCGAAGCACTGGCTGCTTTCAAGGCCTGCCAGCAGGGCCCGGCCGGCGCACCGAGCGTCTGGGGTCTCGGCCCGACCCGCTTCGGTAACGGCCAGCCCGGCCTCGTCTACCAGGACCTGATCTATCAGCGTTCCGCCGGTGACCCGAAGGCCGATCCGGAAAGCTCCGCGTACAAGACCTTCTGGGCGCTCTCCAAGGACGGCAAGTCGGTCGAGGGATACCTGAACACGCCGGAAGCGATTGAAGCGCTGAAGTTCTATCAGTCGCTGTTCAATTCCGAGGGTGTCGCACCCAAGGTCGGCATCCCGAACGCCTTCTTTGACGGCAAGGCCTGCTTCTATATCGATACGCCCGCCGCCGGCAGCGCGCTGATCAAGGATCCGAAGATCGAGTGGGGCATCACCCCGATCCCGTACTTCAAGACCCCGATCGTCCACACCGGCTCGACCACGATCGGCGCCACGGCGCGTTCCAAGCATCCCGAGATCGCGGCGAAGTTCGTGGTCGACATGTCCACGGGTGAATATGCCTACATGAACGTCAGCCAGCGCGGCAATCTTCCGACGCTGAAGAGCCTGTTCCCCCGCTTCGAAACCTACAACTCGTATCCGATGAAGGTCTTCGTCGATCAGCTGCAGGAATGGGGCCAGCCGCGTCCTCCGGGTCCGAAGTTCGCACAGTACGACAAGCTCGTCACCGATGCTCTGCGTGCCGTGGCCTTCGGCGGCGATCCGGCCGACCTAATGGCGGACGCCGAGAAGAAAGTACAGCGAGTTCTCGATCGCTAAGCATTGGACGCAAGAATGTCGGTCTCAAATACCCTATCCACGGCTTCGGCCAAACCAAAGACGCGAAAGCCCGCCACGAAGCGGCAGAAGCGCGATTGGCTGTTTGCGGCCGGCTTCCTTGCGCCGTTCATGATCCTGTTGCTGGTCTTCCAGTACGTGCCCTTGCTCGTCATGGCCCGCAACAGCGTCTATGACTACTCCCTGCTCAACCCGGCCGCCGCCAAGTTCGTCGGGTTGCGCAATTTCACGGACATGATCGATTATGACGATGCCGCCGTCTCCTTCGGCGTCACCTTCCTCTTCGCGCTCGGCGTCGTCGTCTTCGTCATCCCGGTCGCCTTCTCGCTGGCGCTCTTCCTCAATTCGAAGCTGCCGGCGCGCGGCCTTGTCCGCACCATGATCATGCTGCCGGTCGTGACCTCGTCGGTGGTTGTCGCCACCATGTGGTCCTTCCTGCTCGACCCCTCGAACGGGCTGATCAACGGCGTTCTGAACATTATCGGCATCGGCAACCAGCCCTTTCTCACTTCGACAAGCCAGGCGCTTCCGGCGCTGATCGCCATGACGCTCTGGCAGCAGGTCGGCTTCGGCGCCATCCTCTTCCTCGCCGGTCTGCAAGGCCTGCCGGTGGAACTGACGGAGGCCGCCCGTATCGACGGCGCCACCCGCCGCCAGGTTCTCTGGAACGTGACGATCCCACTCCTCTCCCGCACCACGCTCTTCGTCGTGGTGATCATGACAGTGTTTTCGCTGCAGGCCTTCGCGCCCGCCTTCTTGATGACACAGGGCGGACCGCAGGACAGCACCAACCTGATCGTTTACCACATCTACAACAGCGCCTTCATCATGCAGCAGGCCGGCTATGCCTCGGCACTCTCAGTGGCGCTGCTGCTCGTGGTGCTTGCCATTTCCATGGCGCAGATGGCCCTGCTGCGCTCTCGCTGGAATTACTGACATGAAGAAGCAACATCTCCGGCGCGGCGCCATGGTCGCCCTCGTCATCGTCGTCATCCTGTGCTGCTTCCTGGCGCCCTATGCCTGGATCGTCTCGTCGTCCTTCAAGAACCAGCTGACGCTGTTCAACGACGTCACGCCGCTCTCCTGGCGCGCCTTCCTGCCGGTCGAGGGAACGTTCGAGAACTATCGCACGCTGTTCGAGCGCACCAATGTGCTGACCGCGCTGATGAATACCGCCATCGTGGCGGGTGGCCAGGTGGCGCTGACGCTGCTGCTCTGCTCGATGGCCGCCTACTCGCTGACGCGCATCCGCTTCCCGGGCGCCAAGATCGTCTTCGTGCTGATCCTCCTCACCTTCCTGCTGCCGATCGAGGCGATGATGGTGCCGCTCTATCAGGTGGTTTCCGGCCTCGGTCTTTCCAACTCGCTGCTCGGCGTCATGATCCCCTGGATCGCCAGCCCCTTCGGCCTGTTCCTGCTGAAGCAGGCGTTCGAGGAACTGCCGGTCGAACTCGAGGATGCCGCGCGGATCGATGGCGCCGGCCATGTGCGCATCTTCTTCTCGATTGTGCTGCCGAACGTGAAGGTGCCGATGCTGACGCTCGGGCTCATCACCTTCCTGTTTTCTTGGAACAGCTTCCTTTGGCCGCTCGTCATCATCCAGGATCCGGCAATCCAGGTCATCCAGGTGGCGATTGCCCAGCAGGGCTCGCCGACGCAGCTACCGAACTGGGGCGAAACCTTTGCCGGCGCGACCGTTGCGACGGTTCCGCTCATCCTGCTCTTCCTGCTGCTGCAGAAGTATTTCACGCAAGGCATGACCACCAGCGGGATCAAGGGCTAGGCCATGAACGCACCGGCCCACAACCTCGCCTCGCTTTTGAAACTGGACGCCCCGATGGGTGGTCGGATCGGCTATCGCGTCTTCGGAACTGAAGGCGACTGGCTGGTGCTGATCCACGGCTGGTGCGGCAATGCCGAGCATTGGAACGCGATCGCGCCCGAACTGGCGCGCGGCCACCGGGTGCTGGCGGTCTCGCATCCGGGCTTCGGCGGAATGCTCCCGCCGCCGCCTGCCGGCCAGACGATCCGGGCAATGGGCGCCGCTGTCGCGCATCTGTTGGCTTATCTCGGCATCGAAGGCGCGACGCTGATCGGTCACTCGATGGGCGGCCCGATCATGACCGAGGTGGCGATCATCGCGCCGGACCGTGTGAGGGCTTTGATCGGGCTCGATACGCTGACCGACCGCGATTATTACGGCCGCGTTCCCGACGACGAGCTCGTCCGACGCCACGAGGAGTTCGCCGCCGACTACGCGGGCCGCATGCGCGCCATGATCGATATCATCGTGCATCCCTCCACACACGAGGCGATGCGCCAGGCAATCACCGACGACATGATCGCCTCGGCTCCCGCGAGTTTTGCGCTCGATGTGAAGGACGACCTCTTCGCCTGGGACGCCGAGGAACGTTGGCCGCTTATCTCCTGCCCGGCGATCATGCTCAACTCGACATGGGTCGCGAGACTGGCGGATCCGAAGCCAATGCCCTGCTTCAGCAACACTGATGTCGTCGAATACGATTCCGGACATTTCCCGATGATCGAAGCTCCCGTGATGATTGTGGAAAAGCTTCGAAGCTGCCTTGCTACACTCGTATACCCATAATCCCCCCATTGAATGCACCGCAAAAAGAAAAGTATAAATGCCGCCAGCAAAATACAAATTGGCCATTCGCAGTTCGGCGAGAGGAGTGACCGCATTGGATCAGGATGACACGCGTCTGCCCGAAGCGGCAAACGGGATGCGCGCTCCGACCCGCGCCGGCGAGCTGCGTGAACAGCTTGAGCAGATGATCCTCGACGGCAGGCTCGTCCCCGGCGAGCGACTGGACGAAATGGAGCTCGCGCGTCGCTTCGGCCTTTCCCGCACGCCGGTGCGCGAGGCCATCAAGGCGCTGTTGGCGATCGGGCTTGTCGAGACACGGGGCCGCCAAGGCACGCACGTAGCACTGCTCTCCATTCCGGCGCTGATCGAGATGTTCGACGTGATGTCGGCTCTCGAAGGTCTCTGTGCCCGGCTCGCCGCCCGCCGCGCGACGCCGGCCGAACGCGCCGGCATGCGGAAGGTGCACGAGGAACTGGTCGAAGCCTACAATTCCGGTGACCCTGTCGCCTTCTACAAGGTGAACCAGAAGTTCCACGACCAGCTTTATGAAGCCGCCCACACGCATTTCATCGCCGATCAGGCGATCCAGCTTCGCCGCCGCATCGGCGCCTACCGCATGCGCGCCACCTACCAGCCCGGCCGCATGCTGAGCACGCTGACCGAGCACGTCCGCATCATGGACGCGATCGATGCCGGCGATCCGGAAGCGGCGCGCAAGGCAGCCAGCGATCACGTCCAGCTGCTCGGCGATCAGCTGACCGATTTCATCTCGTCGCTGCCGGCGCATATGAGCCGCGCTCAGTAACAAGACCGAGCGTCACGCTCGCAAGGAGACTGCGCGGCAATCGTCGCGCGGAGGAGGAAACACATGTCCGCCCCACAACGCCCCGTCATCCTGAACCAGCTTGGTCCTGAGCTCGGCAAGGCTCTCGAAGAACATCCCTCCCGACCGGTCGTGATCCAGGATTCTCTACCTTCGGAGCCATGGAGAATAGCGGCAGAGGCGGATATCCTCGTCACTGGCGGTTTCGCGAATTGGAAACTGGCGCCACGCGACTGGCGATTTCCGGAGCGGCTGAAATGGGTGCAATCGCAGACGACAGGCATCGAGATCTATCCGCCGACCTTGCTGCGGGACCGGGTCATGACCTGCGGCCGCGGACTGAATGCGCTGCCGATCGCCGAGTTCGTTTTCGCGGCGATACTGCGCGCCGAGAAGCGGCTGGAGGAGACACGTGCCCGCCGCGAAGCGGACTGGCGCCGGCACGACATCGGCCGCGTCTACGGTAAGACCCTCGGCGTCATCGGTTACGGCAGCCTCGGTCAGGCGATCGCCCGCCGGGCGCTTGCCTTCGATATGAACGTCATGGTCAACCGGCGCACGGCCTGGGAGGGCGACGGCGGCATCGTCGCGGCCGGTATCGATGAGATATTCGCTGCCGCCGACCATCTCGTCATCGCCGCGCCGCTTACCGCAGAGACGGAAGGATTGATCGATCGTAAATTGCTTGGTGCAGCCAAGCCGGGTTTGCATCTCATCAACATCTCACGCGGCGGCCTTGTCGATCAGCAAGCCCTGGTGGCGGCACTCGTTGCGGGAGATATCGGCAGCGCGACGCTAGATGTGACAACGCCGGAGCCGCTGCCCGACGGCCACCCGCTCTACACCCTGCCCAACGTCTTCATCAGCCCGCACATTTCCTGGGCCGGCGGCGATCAGGATCAGGCGTTTCAGCAGCGATTGATGAAGAACCTCGACGCCTATCTCAAAGGCGAAGAGCTTGAGGCGCTGGTCGATCCCGTGCGCGGTTACTGACAGGGATCAAACGGCTCAATCATCACGCCCGCCCGAAAGCCTTCGGCTTGACTGTTTGGAGTGCCGCAAGAACGGATCTTTCCGAGCGCACAAGATAGGCGTCTAGCTGATCCGATGCCGTCTCGATGTCGCCAGCCTCAAGCGACGCAAGGAGTTCGCAATTCAGAGCGATGTAGGGAGCATGCAGATGGGCGGTATCCTCGAACTGAGCGAACACCAAGCGGAGCTCCGCCAGAACAAGCTCAAAGCAGGCGCTTAGCCGAGGGCTATCGCATAGCTCGACCATCGAGCGATGAAACTCCATGTTGATCGTGCCCACGCTTCGCCAGTCGCCAGCCTCTCGCGACGCCTCGGTGCGCGCCAGGAGCTCTCGCATACTCGCCAATGCAGGGTGTGTGCGGACGGCAGCACGAACGGCGCCTTTCTGGATGACATGCCTCACCCTGTAGATATCCACCACCGAAGCCTCGCCCGGCGTGGCGACGAAGACCCCGCGGTTGGGTATGTGCACGAGCAGGTTCTGGCTCGTCAGCAGGCGGAATATTTCGCGAAGCGTGTTGCGCGAGATCCCGAACTGGGTGGCGATCTGCTGTTCGGAAAGCTTGGCGCCCGGCGAAAGCTCGCCCGAGATCAGCATTTCGCGGATCTTTCCGGCAATCTGCGCCGTCAACGGCTCGTCGTCCATTTCAGTAATCGCCGTGCGCATCATCAACGCCCTTTCCCCCTTTGTTCAGGGCACCATATCGAATTCCAGCGCATGCCAACCGGCCTTATCGCCGGCTACCAGCAGCACATCCAAAAATGCGCTCCGGCATATTGTTCAACAATCCATATTGCTTTATTGAACAATAATCCGTGACGTCAGTATTTTCAATGGAGATGGAACATGGCGGCAATCGATCTGAACAGCGATCTCGGCGAAAGCTTCGGCCCGTGGCCGATGGGGGATGACGCCGCCATGCTGGCGACGGTGACGAGCGCCAACATCGCCTGCGGCTTCCATGCCGGCGATCCCTCGGGAATCCTGACGGTGCTAAAAGAAGCGACGCGGCGCGGTGTCGCCGTCGGCGCCCATATCGGCTATCGCGATCTGGTCGGCTTCGGCCGCCGCAACATGGACCCGTCGAGCGCCGAACTCGTCGGCGACACGATCTACCAGATTGGCGCCTTGCAAGGCTTGGCGAAAGCGGCGGGAACGAAGGTGCGCTACGTGAAGCCGCACGGCGCGCTCTACAACACCATCGCCCACGACGCTCGCCAGGCCGCCGATGTCATCGAAGGCATCAAGGCCGTCGACCCAGACCTCGTGCTGATGGCATTGGCCGGCGCGCCGATCGTCGCGCAGGCGCGTGAGGCCGGGCTGACCGTCGTCTGCGAGGCCTTCGCCGACCGCGCATATAACGTCGACGGCAGCCTCGTCAGCCGCCGGTTGGACGGTTCGGTGATCCATGATCCGCAAGCCGTCGCCGAGCGCATGTTGCGCATGGTCAACGAAAGCCGCGTTGTGGCGATCGACGGAACCGAAATCGCGCTCGACGCACAGTCGATCTGCATTCACGGCGACACGCCGGCGGCCGTCGCGATCGCCCGCACACTCCGGCAGACGCTGGAAGCACGCGGCGTCGAGCTCAAGTCCTTCGTCGATATGTCGTCATGAGCGAGCGCCTGCGTTTCCTGCCCTCTGGCAGCGACAGTTTCCTCGTCGAGCTCGACGATCTCGCCGCAACCCTGACCCTGCTCGACGCGCTTCTGGCGGCGGGGCTCGCTGGTGTACGTGAGGTCATCCCGGGCGCGCGAACTGTCATGGTGCGCTTCGATCCGTGGCTGACGAGTGCGACAGGGCTCTACGACAAGATCGCCGCTCTCGACCTTTCCACACGCTCGTCTCGTGGCGGCGAGCTCTTCGAGATCCCAGTCTCCTATGATGGCGAGGACCTGGGCGATGTGGCCGAGATGCTCGGCTGCTCGATCGAAGAAGTCATCCAGCGCCACACCGAGGCGACCTACACCGTCGCCTTCACCGGCTTTGCGCCGGGCTTCGCCTATATGACCTCAGACGATCCACGTTTCGACGTGCCGCGCCGCAAGAGCCCACGGGTAAAGATTCCCGCCGGCTCGGTCGCCATCGCCGGCAAGTTCGGCGGTATCTACCCATCAGACAGCCCCGGCGGCTGGCAGCTGCTGGGCAAGACGCCGCTCGCGATGTGGGACACGACACGGGAACGGGCCGCGCTGCTCGCGCCCGGCGACCGCGTTCGCTTCCTTGATATTGCCAAGAGCGCTGTCGTCCCGGTCCCCTCACCCAAGCCGCCAGTCGATGAGGCGCCGGTACAGAAGGCCGGATTGCTGGTCACCCGCACGGACCGTCCCGCGCTGTTCCAGGATCTCGGCCGACCGGGTCTTGCCAGCCAGGGCGTCTCGGAATCCGGCGCGCTCGACCGTACGGCGATGATTGCGGTCAATCGCTGCCTCGGCAACCCGCGCAATGCCGCCGTGATCGAAGTGCTCTTCGGAGGCTTCGCCGTCAAGGCCGATCGGCCGGTGACCGTCGCGGTCACCGGCGCCCCCTGCCCGCTGACGATCTGTACGGCGACAGGCAGCGAGAGCACCGCCAATTTCGCAAGCCCGATCGCCCTTGATGCCGGCGACGAGCTCGTGCTGGGCATCCCGTCCGAGGGCATGATGAGCTACCTCGCCCTGCGCGGCGGGTTCGAGGTCCCGCCGGTTCTCGGCTCGGCGGCGACCGATACGCTGGCCAAGGTCGGCCCGGCGCCGATCGCAGCCGGCGACATCCTTGTTCCGGCTGAGCGGCGATCACTTGCGGTGACCCCGACCCCAACCGAGCAGCGGCGCCTGCCGCGCGCCGGCGAAGTCGTGACGCTCAATATCGTGCTTGGCCCGCGCACGGACTGGTTCACCGAGCAGGGCGTTGCCACGCTTATATCGCAGGAGTGGGACGTGACGCCTCAATCCAGCCGCGTCGGCATGCGCCTCGACGGCAGGGTAGCGATCGAGCGTTCCAACAATGCGGAACTGCCATCGGAAGGCACCGCACTCGGTGCAATCCAGGTGCCGCATAGCGGCCAGCCCGTACTCTTCCTTGCCGATCATCCGCTGACAGGCGGCTATCCGGTCATCGGCGTCGTCGCCAGCCACCATCTCGACCTCGCCGGCCAGATCCCGATCGGCGCTCGCATCCGTTTCAATCCGACCTCCGCCTTCGAACCGCGCGAGGTCATCGCCGGCAACGAGCCGCACAGGACACTGATTTCATGAAGAAGCTGCTCATTGCCAATCGCGGCGAAATCGCCATCCGCATCATCCGCGCCGCCCGCGACTATGGCGTCGCCTCGGTTGCGATTTATTCGGATGCCGACGCCAGCTCGCTGCATGCCGAACTGGCCGACGAAGCCTATGGCCTCGGCGCCGGTCGCCCCGCAGATACCTATTTGAACATCGAGAAGATCCTCGAGATCGCCAAGCGCGCCGGCGCCGACGCCGTCCACCCCGGCTATGGCTTTCTCTCCGAACGCGCGGAGTTCGCGCAAGCCGTCATCGATGCCGGCCTGATCTGGGTCGGTCCTGCGCCTGATGTCATCACGGCACTTGGCGACAAGGTCGAGGCGCGGCGCATAGCCGAAAGCGTCGGCGCACCGCTGGTGAAGGGGTCCGCCGGCCCGCTGGCTTCGGCAGCCGAAGCCGTTGCATTTGCCCGCGAGGCCGGATTGCCGCTGGCGATCAAGGCCGCGTTCGGCGGCGGCGGGCGCGGCATGAAGGTGGCGCACCATATCGACGAAGTCGGTGAGCTCTTCGATTCCGCCGTTCGGGAAGCCGTCGAAGCCTTCGGCCGTGGCGACTGCTACGCCGAGCAGTTCCTCGAAAAGCCGCGCCACATCGAAGCGCAGGTGATCGCCGACAGCCATGGCAACACCGTCGTGCTCGGCACCCGCGACTGCTCGCTGCAGCGCCGCAACCAGAAACTCGTCGAAGAGGCGCCGGCTCCCTTCATCACCGAGGAGCAGCGCCAGCGCATCCATGATGCCGCCCGCGCGATCTGCGCCAAGGCCGGCTATGCCGGCGCCGGCACGGTCGAGTTCCTGCTCTCGCAGAACGGCACGATCTCCTTCCTCGAGGTCAACACGCGCCTGCAGGTGGAGCATCCCGTGACCGAGGAGACCACCGGGATCGATATCGTCATCGAGCAGCTGCGGATTGCCGATGGGGAGCCGCTGTCGGTGACGGAAACGCCCGAGCCGTGCGGCCACGCCTTCGAGTTCCGCATCAATGCCGAAGATCCCGGCCGTGGCTTCCTGCCGACGCCGGGCCTCATTACCCGTTTCCGCGCAGCGTCCGGTCCCGGCATTCGCCTCGACACCGGCGTGGAGAGCGGGTCGGAAATCCCCGGCCTCTACGATTCCATGATGGCGAAGCTGATCGTGACAGGTGCAACCCGCGAGGAAGCGCTGGTCCGTGCCCGCCGCGCACTCGCTGAATTCCGGATCGAAGGCGTGGCGTCCGTGCTTCCGTTCCACCGCGCCGTTCTCGAGGAGAAGGACTTTACCGGCGAGGACGGCTTCAAGGTCTTTACCAACTGGATCGAGACCGAATTCCGCGGCGTCGCCTCTTCGCCGAGGATCGAGCCCGCCGACGGCAGCCTCATCCGCAGCTTCATCGAGATCGACGGCAAGCGCCACGAGATCGGCCTGCCGGCGGCGCTGTTTTCCGGCCTCGCGGTCGCCCCGCAGACTTCCGCTCCACAAGCGTCTCAGCAGCGCGAGGGCGCCGTTGTCGCGCCCATCCCGGGCACGTTCCGGCAGTGGCTGGTTGAGGACAATGCGACGGTTGCCGAAGGCGAGATCGTTGCGGTCATCGAAGCCATGAAGATGGAGACACGCGTTGCTGCGCCCAAGGCCGGCACGATCAAGCATAGCGTCAAGGTAGGCGACAGCGTCGGCCTCGGCGCAGAGCTGGCGATCATCGCGTAAGAGGAAGCGCAGAGCTCAAACAATAAAGCCGGCGGGTCTTGCGATCCGCCGGCTTTCTTTTGTTCAGACGATAATAGAGCAGATCAGCTCTGCCGCATGAACTGCTGGATGCGGCTGTCGACCGGAGAGTTCTGCAGCTCGTCAGCGGTCATGTTGACCACGACGTGCCCGTTTTCCATCATCACGACGCGGTCGCTGACGCGGCTGACGAAGCGCATTTCGTGGGTGACGATGACCATAGTCATGCCTTCGCGGGCAAGGCCCTCGATCACCTGCAGCACTTCGCCCACCAGTTCCGGATCGAGCGCCGAGGTTGGCTCGTCGAACAGCATGATTTCAGGATCCATGGCGAGCGCGCGGGCAATTGCCACACGCTGCTTCTGGCCGCCCGAGAGCTGGTGCGGGTACTTATTGGCATGCGCCGCCAGACCGACACGGGCCAGGTGGTTCATCGCCGCCGCGCGCACCGCCTGCTTGTCGCGATTGCCGTGATAGCGCGGACCGAAGGTCACGTTCTCCAGCGCCGTCATGTGCGGGAAGAGGTTGAACGACTGGAACACCATGCCGAGACAGGTGACGCGATGATGAAAGTCGGGAACCATGCGGTACCCCTTCGCGTCGGCCGTGATCCACTCGTTTCCATCGAGCGTGATGCGACCGTCGTCGATGTCCTGCAGCGCGTTGATCGTGCGAATGAGCGTCGTCTTGCCCGAGCCCGAGGGACCGATGATGCTCAGCACCTCGCCCTTGCGCACCTGAAGCGATACGTCGGCCAGAGCGCGCTTGTCGCCGAAGCTCTTGCTGATGCCATCGATGCCGACCACGACCTCTTCACCGACGCGGCGTTCGTTGCTGGCAACGTTTGCCTGGGCGATGGCTGCTGGCACGGCGATCTCGGCGCCGGTCATCCTGGATATATCAAGGCGACCCTCGAGGCGCGCCAGGAAGAAGCTGAAGATCGATACGACGAGCACGTAATAGAACGAGACCGCGACCAGCGTTTCGATGACCATGAAGTTGCGGGGGTAAAGCCGCTGGCCGACGAGCAGGATTTCCGCGAGCGAGATGACCGAGACCAACGAGGTCAGCTTGACGATGGTGATGAACTCGTTGCCGAGCGAGGGCAGCGCCACGCGGATTGCCTGCGGCAGGATGATGTGCCTGTACTTGCCGACGGGGCGGACGCCGAGCGCGTGCGCTGCCTCATGCTGCCCCTGATCGACGGCGATGAGGCCGGCGCGGTGGATTTCCGCGAGATATGCGGTTTCGGATATGACCAGCGCGATTAGCCCGGCCCAGAAAGGCACGGATAGCACCGGCCCGAGCGCCGGCATGAACTGCGGCATATTGTAGACGAAGATCAGCAGCACCAGCAGCGGCAGGCTGCGGAAAAGCCAGATGTAGGTCTTCGCGAACCAGCGCACCGCGCGCAGGCTCGATTGCCGGGCGAGCGCCAGGAGGAAGCCGAGCACGGTTCCGATGACCCAGGTCAGCACGCCGAGCCAGGCGACGAGCGCCGTCGCACGCCAGAAGTCCGGATAAAGCACGAGGCTGAAAAGGTAGTTCCAGTCGAAATTCATGGGCGGATATCCCCAAAAGAGCAGCGGCGCCGAAGCGCCGCGCATTCCTGTGTTGATCAGTCAGCGAGCGCCTCGCCGGCACCCGCCTGCAACGCTTACTGCCCGACAGCCGCCTTGAACTCGGCGTCCGTCGACTTGGCCACGCTATACTTGGCGAACAGCGCCTCGTAATCGGCATCGCCATCGAGCTTCGCCAGCGTATCGCGCAGGAAGGACGCGACCTCGGTGTTGCCCTTCTTAACGCCGAAGCCGACGATGACGGGATAGAGCTGTTCGGTGGAGGTGATCTTCAGGCGGCCGTTCAGCTTCTTGGCGGCATCGGCAAGCACCGCCGAGTTTTCCAGCTGGGCATCCACGCCGCCGGACATGACAGCCTGTGTTGCTTCAGGCGAGGTTGGGAATTCACGGGAATCGATCGGGTTGGCAGAGCAAACCGACGTGTTCAGCTTCTCGAGTTCGGGGATCCAGGCGGCGCCCTTGATCGAGCCGACGCGCTTGCCGCAGAGCTCTTCCGGCTTGGTGAAATTCTGGCCGCCGGCGGCCGAAACCGCGATCGAGACGCCCGTCTTCATGTAGGGGATATAGTCGATCTGCTTGGCGCGCGCCGCCGTCACGTAGAGCGTGGAGGCGATGACGTTGAACTGGTCGCTGGAGACGCCGAGGATCAGGTTTTCGAAACGTGTGTCATGAAAGGAAACATCGCTGCCGGTCTTCTTGCCGATCAGCTTCATCAGCTCGACGTCGAAGCCGGCGGGCTGGTTGGCGTCGTCGAAGTAGTTGTAGGGCGGGTAGGTGAGATCGACACCGATCTTCAGCGTTTCCGCATGGGCCGCCGTCAGGGGCGCCGCCAACATGATGATACCAGCAAGGAGTTTTTTCATGGACTGTTCCTCTCGATTGATGGCTCATTTTTGTTGAACAATTATGAGATTGCAATCCCCCTTGATGCATAAAGTTTCATCAAGGGGCGGATTTCGAGCAGATCGACTATCCGCATCCCGGCGAAGTCGCTTGACGGGCGCCGGACAAGCGACTGAAATAACGAGATAAAACGAGACGTCGCAATAACAGCATGCGGATGCGCCGAAAAACACGCCGTAACAGCATGTCCAATACCGAAGCAGGAAGCGCATGACTCTGGCAATCATGGAAACCGAGACCTCCAGCGCATGGCGTCTTGGAACGTCCCTCGCCTTATCGCCGGCATCCTGACATGCGGACTTCACCTCTCTTGACATGCGTAAGTTGTTCAACAAAAATAAATCACCAAGGAGACCATATTGACCAACCAGAATCCCCCCGACCGACCTCTTGTCCTGACGCAGACCGCCGCCGGCCTGCTGCGTGACAAGATTTTGCGTGGCGAGCTTGCGCCCGGCGCGCCGCTGCGTGAGGTCGTGTGGGCGGAAGCGCTGAACGTTTCGCGCAACACGTTGCGCGAAGCGCTGCGGGATCTGGTTGCCGAGGGCTTGATCGAGCACCGCGCGCATTACGGTGCCACCGTGCGGGCGCTGAATTCCACCGAGATCAGCGAGATCTACGCGATCCGCATGACGCTCGAATTGCGCGGCGTCACCTGCAGCGCCTATGCCTCGCAGGAAGCGATGTCGGAACTCGTTGCCCGCGTCGAAGCGGTACAGCGCGCCGCGCTTGCCAAGGACTGGCAGCAGTGCGGCACCGCATCGTTGGAATTCCACCAGCAGATCGTCGATTTCATCGGCAGCCCGAGATTGAACGACGTGTTCGCGACCGTCGCCGCCCAGGCCCGCCTCGCCTTCTCGATGGCGCCCGATGCCCGCCGGTTTCAGGAGCCGTGGGTGGCGCGCGACGTCGAAATCTGCGGCCTGCTTTGCGACGGCGACCGCACGGCAGCCACCCGAGCACTTGAACTCTATCTGCAGGAATCCGAACGCGTGGTGCTCGAAGCTGCCCGCGCGCAGAGCCTGCCCCGCCCCAAGAAGACATTGGCGACGCCTGCCGATTGACGGCAGCCCGCCCGGCATATCAGGAGAAAATGAGGGATGAAGCCCCAGCCGATTACCAGCGCACCGGAAGACGCAGCGAGCCGCAAGGCAATCAAGCCGGTCATCTGTTATCCCGTCGAAACACTGCCGCGGCCGGACCTTGCGGCATACCGCGCCTTGCGCGACGATCTGGAATTCGTCGAGCGCGTGGTCGTGCCGCCGCGTGATGCGGCCTGCTGGACCGTGCCGGCCGGCCATTTTTGCCGCATCCTCTCCAGCGAGGGTTCGCAGGTGGGCGATCTGAACCTCTTCAATGCCAACAATCTCGAGGAACGCCTCTTCACCGGCAAGACCCGGGCGCTCAACGGCACGCATGTCGGCCTCGGCGACCAGCTCTTCTCCAACATGCCCTATCTGCGCCCGATCGCGACAATCACCCACGACACGCTCGACTGGTATGGCTTCGACGAATTCGGCGGCTCGGTGCACGACGTCATCGGCACGCGCTGCGATCCCTATACGCACAATCTGCTCAGCAATGGCGGCCAGTATCACCACTGCTGCCACTCCAACCTGACGCGCGCCTTCGCCGCGAAGACCGGCAAGTCGCTGCAGGAAGCCGGCACCTATATTCATGACGTGCTCAACGTATTCATGTGCACCGGCTTCACGCGCGATACCGGCCAGTATTTCATGAAGGCAAGCCCGGTCCGCCCCGGTGATTATCTCGAATTCTTCGCCGAGATCGATCTCCTCGGCTGCATGTCGGCCTGCCCCGGCGGCGATTGCTCCTCCGAGCACTCCTCGGATTCCGTCGCTTGCTATCCGCTGGTGGTCGAGATCTACAAGCCGGCACATCCGCCGGAAGGCTGGAGCGCGCCCGCGGTTAACGGCTACGACGGCACGCACGGGCTCTGACTCCTTCAGGTCGCAACCAAATCGAGCTCTCGTGACAAATTCACGGGAGCTCTCTCGCTTTTGGGGACCAGATTCATCGGCATGACCGTTGGGCCGCGAGCCTCAAGCCGCACCGGCTTACGGCACGTATCGCGGCTGCCGCTCGGCTCTTCACATTCGCCACGATGGCGGTAAGGTGGCGCCCGGCAGGGAGGCCGCATGATCGACAAACTGGAATTCTTCATCGCGCTTGCCAATGAAAAGCACTTCGGCCGTGCCGCCGAGGAATGTGGCGTTTCCCAGCCCAGCCTTTCCGCCGCCATCCGTCAGCTCGAAGACCAACTTGGCGTCATCCTCGTACAACGCGGCTCGCGTTTCCAGGGGCTGACGCCTGAAGGGCAGCGCGTGCTGGAATGGGCGCGCCGGATCGTCGGCGACGCCCGCACCATGCGCCAGGAAATGCGCGCCGCCCGATCGGGCCTCGCGGGCCATATCAGGATCGCTGCTATCCCAACCGCGCTCTCCATGCTGCCACAGCTGACCGCGCCCTTTCAGGAGCGCCATCCCGACGTCACCTTCTCGATCGTCTCGCGCAATTCGCTGCAAGTGCTTAGCATGCTTGAGAATCTCGAGATCGACGCGGGCATAACCTATCTTGAAAACGAGCCGCTCGGCCGCGTGACCAGCGTTCCTCTCTATGCCGAACAGTATAATCTCATCACGGCGGCCGGCAGCCCATTGTCCGATCGCGAAAGCGTTACCTGGAAAGAGGTCGGCGATATCAGGCTCTGTCTATTGACGGCCGACATGCAGAACCGACGTATTATCAATCAGTTGTTGTCAGAAGCTGGAGTGACGGCGCAGCCCACGCTCGAATCCAATTCGATGATAGTGCTGTTCTCGCATGTCCGCACCGGCCGCTGGGCGAGCATCATGCCGCGCAATGTCGCGAAATCGTTCGGCTTTCCGGCCGAAATCCGGATGATCCCGATTGTCGAGCCGCAGGCGCATCATGTCGTTGGCTTGGTCGCGACCCACCGTGAGCCCTTCACGCCGTTGGTGTCCGCGTTGCTGCACGAAGCGCGCATCCTCGTGGACAAGCCGGACCTTCAATAGGAAATTCCTATCGACTGACGAGACAGCTTTATTGATCGCTTCGTCCTTCCCTGAGAAAGTTCTATAATGATTTGACGGTCCCGTATCGTCGGCCAACGGCTTCTGGAGGAGGCTTGCCGAACGTCCGTGAGCGTCGCTGCTGGTCTGGGAGGGCCGCTGATGAATATTCGTGTCGCCAACGGCGATATTTCCGACCAGGTACGCGACATCGTCGATCGTCTGAAGACGCTCGAAGGGCCGATGCTGCCGATCCTCCACGAGATCCAGGACGTGTTTGGCTATGTGCCGCAGGAGGCGCTTCCCGTCATCGCGCTTGGGCTCAACCTGTCGCGCGCGGAAGTGCACGGCGTCGTCACCTTCTATCACGACTATCGCAACCACCCGGCCGGCCGCCATGTGCTGAAGCTCTGTCGCGCCGAATCCTGTCAGTCGATGGGGGGCGACCGTCTGGCCGAGCGGGTGAAGGCGATGCTGGGCATCGATTGGCACGGCACGACGCCCGACGGGGCGATCACGCTGGAACCGGTCTTCTGTCTCGGGCTCTGTTCGTGCTCTCCATCAGCGATGCTTGATGGAGAGGTTCATGGCAGGGTCGATGTCGCCGATCTCGAAGAGCTGATCACGGAGGCACGCCGATGAATGTTCGGATCTATATTCCGCGCGATGCGGCCGCATTGGCGCTGGGTGCCGACAAGGTCGCGGCTGCTGTTGCCAGGGAGATCGCTGATCGCGGTATCGACGCGGTGATCGTGCGCAACGGCTCGCGCGGCATGCACTGGCTGGAGCCGTTGGTCGAGGTCGAGGTGGCCGGCAAGCGGATCGGCTACGGCCCCGTCAAAGCGCGGGATGTCGCGGAGTTGTTCGATGCCGGGCTGATGTCGGGCGGCGATCACCGGCTCTGTATTGGCGCGGTCGAGGAGATCGCGTTTCTCAAACGACAGACTCGATTGACCTTCGCCCGTTGCGGCGTGATCGATCCGCTGTCGCTTGCCGACTATGAAGCGCATGGCGGCTTGGCTGGCCTACGGCGCGCTGTTTCCATGCAGCCGGCCGATATCGTCAAGGACGTGACCGATTCCGGTCTGCGCGGCCGCGGCGGTGCGGGTTTCCCGACCGGCATCAAGTGGAAGACGGTGCTCGATGCGCCGGGTGCGCGCAAATACATCGTCTGCAATGCTGACGAAGGCGACAGCGGCACCTTTGCTGACCGGATGATCATGGAAGGCGATCCCTTTGTGCTGATCGAAGGTATGGCGATTGCGGGGCTCGCGACCAGAGCCACCAAGGGCTTCGTCTATATCCGCTCGGAATATCCGCATGCGATCGCCGCTATGACCGAGGCGGTCGAGATCGCGGGACGCGCCGGCGTGCTCGGACCGTCGGTGCTCGGCTCGGGCAAGGCGTTTGACATCGAAATCCGCACCGGTGCCGGCGCCTATGTCTGCGGCGAGGAAACGGCGTTGTTGAACAGCCTTGAGGGCAAGCGCGGAATCGTACGCGCCAAGCCACCGCTGCCGGCGCACAAGGGCCTGTTCGACTGTCCCACCGTCATCAACAATGTGATCTCGCTCGCCTCCGTCCCTGTCATCATGGACAAAGGCGCTGCCTATTATCGCGATTTCGGTATGGGCCGCTCGCGTGGAACGATCCCGCTGCAGATCGCCGGCAATGTGAAGCATCCCGCTCTCTATGAGGTCGCCTTCGGGCTGACGCTTGGCGAGATCGTCGACGAGATCGCCGGTGGCACGGCCTCGGGGCGACCGGTCAAGGCAGTACAGGTGGGCGGGCCGTTGGGGGCCTATTTTCCGCGCGCGCTGTTCGATACGCCGTTCGACTATGAGGCGTTCGCAGCCAAGGACGGGCTGATCGGCCATGCCGGGATCGTCGTCTTCGACGACAGCGCCGACATGCTGAAGCAGGCGCGGTTCGCGATGGAGTTCTGCGCGGTGGAAAGCTGCGGCAAGTGTACGCCCTGCCGTATCGGTTCGACGCGCGGGGTGGAAACGGCAGACAAAATCGCCAGCGGTATCGAGCCGGAGAAGAACCGAGCGCTGCTTGCAGATCTCTGCAACACGATGAAGTTCGGCTCGCTCTGCGCGCTGGGTGGGTTCACGCCTTATCCCGTGCTGAGCGCGATGACGCATTTTCCTGACGATTTCGCGCCGGGGCCGATGGTGGAGGCTGCGGAATGATGAGGGTTCTGGATGCGCGCGTCATGAGCGCTGCGGCTTGTGATACCCCCCTCTGCCCTGCCGGGCATCTCCCCCACAGGTGGGGAGATCGACCCGTGGCCTGTGCAGAGCCAAACAATGAAAGTGGAGCGAGCGGCCGCTTCCAGCCAATCTCCCTCCTTGTGGGAGAGATGTCCGGCAGGACAGAGGGGGGTGGCGGCTGGCGCCGAGATCTAAACCCGATCGCATCAAGCAGCACATATCGCTCCAGACAGGAGGCACACCATGTCCCTCGTTCATGAAATCGACTACGGCACGCCGGCCTCCACCTCCGAGACCATGGTGACGCTCACCATCGACGGCAACCAGGTGACCGTGCCAGAGGGCACGTCAATCATGCGCGCATCTATGGATGCCGGCATCGAGATCCCGAAGCTCTGCGCCACCGACATGATCGACGCCTTCGGCTCCTGCCGGCTCTGTCTTGTCGAGATCCAGGGACGCAACGGCCTGCCCGCGTCCTGCACCACGCCGGTTGCGGCCGGCATGGTGGTGTCGACGCAGACGAACCGACTCAAGGACGTCCGTCGCGGGGTGATGGAGCTCTATATCTCCGACCATCCGCTCGACTGTCTGACCTGCGCGGCCAATGGCGATTGCGAGCTGCAGGACATGGCGGGCGCCGTCGGCCTGCGCGATGTGCGCTACGGCTATGACGGCGACAACCATGTCAAGGCGCGCGACAATGGCGAGCTCAATGCCAAATGGGCGCCGAAGGATGAGAGTAATCCCTATTTCACCTTCGATCCGGCCAAATGCATCGTCTGTTCCCGCTGCGTGCGCGCCTGCGAGGAGGTCCAGGGCACATTTGCGCTGACCATCGAGGGCCGTGGCTTTGATTCCCGAGTCTCGGCCGGCATGCATGAGGATTTCGTCTCGTCGGAGTGTGTTTCCTGCGGCGCCTGCGTGCAGGCCTGCCCGACGGCGACGCTGACCGAGAAGTCGGTTATCGAAATTGGCCAGCCGGAGCATTCGGTCGTGACCACCTGCGCCTATTGCGGCGTCGGCTGTTCGTTCAAGGCGGAGATGCGCGGCGAGGAGCTGGTGCGCATGGTGCCGTGGAAGGACGGGCAGGCGAACCGCGGGCATTCCTGCGTCAAGGGCCGCTTCGCCTACGGCTATTCCAGCCACAAGGACCGCATTCTCAACCCGATGGTGCGCGAGAAGATCACCGATCCCTGGCGCGAGGTGACCTGGGAGGAGGCCTTCGCGCATGTGGCCAGCGAGTTCCGGCGTATCCAGTACCAGTATGGGCGCGATTCGATCGGCGGCATCACATCCTCTCGCTGCACCAACGAGGAGACCTATCTGGTGCAGAAGCTGGTGCGCGCCGGCTTCCGCAACAACAATGTCGACACCTGCGCCCGCGTCTGCCATTCGCCGACAGGCTATGGCCTAGGCCAGGCCTTCGGCACCTCGGCGGGCACGCAGAATTTCGACAGCGTTGAAAAGAGCGATGTCGTCGTCATCATCGGCGCCAACCCGACGGACGGGCATCCAGTCTTCGGGTCGCGCCTGAAGAAGCGGCTGCGGCAGGGCGCCAAGCTGATCGTCATCGATCCGCGCCGCACCGATATCGTTCGCTCTCCACATGTCGAGGCGGCTTATCATCTGCCGCTGAAGCCGGGCACCAACGTCGCGGTCATGACCTCGCTGGCGCATGTGATCGTCACCGAGGGCCTGTTTGACGAGCGCTTCATCCGCGAGCGCTGCGACTGGTCGGAATTCGAGGACTGGGCGGCCTTCGTCGCCGAGCCGCACCATAGCCCGGAAGCGACCGAGGCACTGACCGGGGTGCCGGCCGATATGCTGCGCGGTGCGGCCCGTCTTTACGCCACCGGCGGCAACGGCGCGATCTATTACGGGCTCGGCGTCACCGAGCACAGCCAAGGCTCGACAACGGTCATGGCAATCGCCAACCTCGCGATGGTAACCGGCAACATCGGCCGTCCCGGCGTCGGCGTGAACCCGTTGCGCGGCCAGAACAACGTGCAAGGCTCCTGCGACATGGGCTCCTTCCCCCACGAATTGCCGGGCTATCGCCACGTCTCCGACGACGCGACGCGCGATATCTTCGAGAAGCTCTGGGGCGTGAAGATCAGCGACGAGCCGGGCTTGCGCATTCCCAACATGCTGGATGCCGCCGTCGATGGTTCCTTCAAGGGGCTCTATGTTCAGGGTGAGGATATCCTGCAGTCCGATCCTGATACCAAGCATGTGGCGGCGGGGCTGGCGGCTATGGAGTGCGTGGTCGTCCACGATCTCTTCCTGAACGAGACTGCAAACTACGCGCATGTCTTCCTGCCAGGCTCAAGCTTCCTGGAAAAGGACGGAACCTTCACCAATGCCGAGCGGCGCATTAACCGCGTGCGCAAGGTGATGAGCCCGAAGAACGGCTATGCCGACTGGGAAGTGACGCAGAAGCTGGCGCAGGCGATGGGCCTTGCCTGGAATTACCAGCATCCGTCCGAGATCATGGACGAGATTGCAGTGACGACGCCGAGCTTCGCCATGGTCTCCTACGACTATCTGGAAAAGATGGGCTCCGTGCAGTGGCCGTGCAACGAGGCGCATCCCGAGGGATCGCCGATCATGCATGCCGATGGCTTCGTGCGCGGCAAGGGCAAATTCATCCGCACCGAATACATCGCCACCGACGAGCGCACCGGTCCGCGCTTCCCGCTGCTTTTGACGACGGGGCGCATTCTCAGCCAGTATAATGTCGGGGCGCAGACGCGGCGCACGGAGAATGTGGTCTGGCACGCCGAGGACCGGCTGGAAGTTCATCCGCATGATGCCGAACAGCGCGGCATTCGCGATGGAGACTGGGTGAAGCTGATGAGCCGATCGGGCGATACGACGCTGCGCGCGTTGATCACCGATCGCGTCTCGCCGGGTGTGGTCTATACGACCTTCCACCATCCGGACACGCAGGCCAACGTCATCACCACCGACTTCTCCGACTGGGCGACCAATTGTCCCGAGTACAAGGTGACCGCGGTCCAGGTCTCGCCGTCCAACGGGCCGACAGACTGGCAGGTCGAGTATGACGAGCAGGCGCGGCAGAGCAGACGGATCTCGGGCAAGCTCGAAGCGGCGGAGTAGACGATGTCACACGGCACACACGACAAGCTTGTCTATATGGCCAACCAGATCGCGGGCTTCTTCGCGACGCAACCCGAAGCCGAGGCCGCGCAGGGCGTGGCCTCGCATATCAACAAGTTCTGGGAGCCGCGCATGCGCAGGCAACTGTTCGAGATACTGGAGCAGGATGCAAACGGGCTGAGCCCCTTGGTGTTGCAAGCAATGCCTTCAATCAGAAGGCCGTCGACGGCTGCAACTGACATCATCTAAAAGTCGTATTATTCTACCTGATAAGTGCATATTTTATTACCATCTTCCTCAAGATATCTCTCGATCAGAGTGTCTCCTAAGAAGGCCAGCAGGTTCACCAACGGCCACCTTCGGGTATGCGACACTCCGACAGAAAGCTTCGGCGGCCATGTAGCCGCCGTTACCGGCCTTCCAACGGATCGGTGCCTTTCTGTGAGCAAGCCGCAATATCTCGAGGAAACTACAAGCCGTGAAAAAAATCATTGGAACTGTCGCCTTCTGCCTGATCGCAGCAGTCATTGCCGAAGGCGTATCCACGGTATCGAAAGATGCGACGAAGATTGTCTCCACCTTTCCCATGCCGGGTTCCGTCAATGTACCGGGCGTCCGTGTTCAGATCGCCTTCGACCAGCCGATCGACCCGACGGCAATGGATCTCAAGGTATCGGCCACCAGGCCGGACGGATCAAAGCTCGATATCTCCGGCGCTGTCGAGGTCAACGGACTACGAACGGCTGCCATCTTCCGCAGCTACCAGCCACTTCCTGAAGGCGAAATCGAAGTGCGCAGTGCGCTGCGAGATGATGTTGGCCACGATTGGCGATTCACCGTTCTGGACAAGGTACCGCTCTATCTGGGGCGCGACGGCCCTATACTGCTTGTTCTAGGCGAAGGCGCGCCGTTTGGACCCTATCTCTCTGAAATACTGAGGGCGGAAGGCTTCACGAATTTCAAGACGATCACCAGCCCCGAGTTGCAGGCCTCGGCACTTGCCGAACACCGGCTGGTCATCACCGCCGGGACCATAGCAAATACGGCGGTGGCGGCGCTTCGCAGCTGGGTCTCCAGCGGCGGAAACCTGATTGCCGTGCGTCCATCGGGCGAGTTGGCGGATCTTGCCGGCGTGCGATCGGAAGAAGGGGCGATCTCCGCCGGCGATGTCCTGATCGACACGAAACGACCGCCCGGACAGGGACTTGTCGGAGAGCCCATTCAGTTTCACGGCGTAGCGGAACGCTATGTCACCAATGCCGACACGGCGACGCTTGCATCATTTTCAGGTGGCATGGACCAAGCCTCGACGCCGGCGCTAACCCTCAGGTCAGTGGGCAGCGCGGGAGGCGAGGTCGCGGCTTTCGCGTTCGACCTGCCCCAATCCGTTGTCCTGACACGACAAGGCAATCCCGAATGGGCAGGCCAGGATCGCGATGGCCTTGCGCCCATACGACCGAACGATCTCTTTTTCGGCGCGGCCAGCGCCGACCCGCAGCCCGACTTCGTCGATCTCGCTCGCGTGCATATTCCCCAGGCTGATGAGCAGATGCGTCTTCTCACAAACCTCATCCAGCATGTTCAGAGGGACGACGCACCCATCCCCCGCTTCTGGTATTTTCCAAACCGGGCCAAGGCGGTCCTTGTCATGGCTGCAGACGATCACGGCACGAAACGCGGGACAAGAGATTCCTTCAACCGGATGCTGACTCTGGACGCCGAAAACTGCGACGCCAGGAAATGGGAGTGCGCCCGCGCAACGTCATGGCTCTATCCCGATTCAGGCCTGACTGCGCGGGAGGCCGCTGATTATGTCTCCAGTGGTTTTGATCTCGGCTCCCATGCCAGCACGTTCTGCCAGAACTGGTCCAAGGCGTCGCTGGACCAGGCTTTTGCGACCGATATCTTACGCTTTCGGGCCGCCTATCCCGATGTCCCAGTGCAGGAAGCAAGCCGCCTTCATTGTATCGTGTGGAGCGATTTCACCTCGCAGGCCAAGATCGGTCGTGACTGGGGGATCCGCTTCGACATGAACTACTACTACTGGCCAAGGACCTGGTTGAAGGGTCGCGCCGGCTTCATGACGGGTTCCGGAATTCCCATGAGATTCAGTTCTGCCTCAGGCGAATTGATCAACGTCTACCAGCAAGAAACGCATCTTGTGGATGAGATTTTCAACGACGAGCGCGAGGCCGTCGAGCGCCTCGTCCAGCGTGCTTTGGGACCGGAAGAGTTCTTCGGCGCCTTTGGGACGCATTACGATTTTCACAATGATTTCGACAAGTTCCTCATGGATCTTGGACAGAAATACGAGATCCCCATGGTGTCGGCGCGACAGATGCTGGATTGGCTGGACGGCAGATCGCGGACGGATATTCTCGAGCAGCGATGGGATGGCGAAAGCCTGACGTTCACCATCGCAGGCGATCTCCGCACCCATGGCATGTTGACCGCTATGCTCCCTTCCTCGACAGCGGGAGGGAGGCTTTCTGAGCTTGCGCGGGATGGTATCCCAATCCCCATGGAAACCGCAAGGATCAAGGGCGTGGACTACATTCTCTTCCCTGGTCTCGACGGCAATTACCGTGCGACTTTCACCAACAAGGTGGCAGACAACCTCACGCCCGAGACGCGTGTCGAACGCCTTGCCAGATAGCAAGATCAACTCTCCGGCGGTCATAGGTCCGTCGGAGAATTTACCGGACGCGACCGAGCGCCTTAATCGGTATCAAGGCGCTTCAACGCCACATCAGACCAAGGTCTGAGGCGTCTCCGACTGAGGTCCGACCCCGGAACCTGTAGTAATTACAGCCGTTTGTCTCCCAGCGACAGAGCGTCGCAAAGAAGAGGAGATGAACATGTCTTTCAAACTTACCGCGACTGCGATCGCAGCCATCACCCTCATGTCCGGCGTTGCCATGGCGCAGTCGGGCACCGTTAATGGCGCGGCAGGCGGAGCCGTTACCGGCGCTATCGTTGGTGGTCCCGTCGGTGCGGCTGTTGGCGGCGTCACGGGCGCCGTGGTCGGCACCATCATCGATCCGCCGCCGGCAAAGGTCGTCACCTATGTTCGCGAAGCGCCGGCTCCCGCAGCGCCTGTCGTGGTGCAGGAAAAAGTCGTCGTCGGTCATGCCTTGCCAGAGACTGTCGTGGTCACACCAGTTCCCGAAAATCCGAAGTATGGCTACGCGATCGTCAACAACGAACGGGTCATCATCGAACCTTCGTCCCGCAAGGTGATCCAGGTCATCAATTGATCGGGCTTGGTTGGGCGGCGTGGCGCATGCCGTACCGCCCGGCCTGATTGATCCGGCGCCGCCGATGGCGGTGGCGGGCGAACATCCTCACACAACAACGGATGACGACAATGAACGGGCTCGCAAGCGTTGCGTTTGGAATAGCCACGGTTGTGGGCACGGTTACGGTCGCAGCGGCCATGGCCTCGATCGGCATGGCGGAGAACACGGAGCAAGGCTTGCGCGGTCTGAGTGATACCGATCTCTGGACGACGGAACCCACACGTGTCGATCCCGCGTTTCAAACCTATGAGCGGTTGCCTCCCGCACTTTCCACATATGCGATGGCTGACAGCCGGAGGGTTGCCGCCAAGCGACCGGCCGCGGCCGCGCCTGTGGTCGCCGATATCCCACCGCCATCGGTCGAAATGTCGGCCGAACATCTGAATTGGTGCGCGTCGCACTACCGGTCGTTTGATCCAGCGACGAACACCTATCGTTCATTCCAGGGCCAAGTTCGCGTCTGCCAACCCTCATCGGAGAAGAGCGTGGACGCCATGGCGTCCACGTCATCAACTGCCGCCGACCCATTGGCAAACGCGGCGATCTGGTGCGCCAATCGCTACAAATCCTACCGTGCGGAAGACAACACCTATCAGCCCTACGATGGCCCCCGCATGAAGTGCACGCCGCCGGCTGAAGCCCAGACGGTCGCTGCAAACGAATAGTCGACCCATCTGGGACCAAAGCCCGTGTTGTCGGCTAGTTCGTCGTGGTTAGCTTCATCGATACGACAGGAGGGCGGGTTATGCCGTCAAGAATGACAGCTGAGATCCGGCAAGCCCGCAACGGCTTGCAGTGGATGGGTCACGATGAGCGCATCGAACTGGTGTCTCGCATTCTGTCCGAGTTGCGCGATATCAGAAAGGACGTGCTGGGGCGTATCCGAGCGGACAAGTGTATCTGGCTCGACACGCTCATCGCACGAGCGTCTTCGGAGCTTATCCAGATCGCCGCCATGGATGATGTGGAGTTTCAGCTGGTGCTGATTGAGTTCGAGAAGCTCTTGGGAATCTTTGACGCACCGGACCCCGACCTCCGCCACCTGTCGCCGACGATACATTAGGAACGATCATGCGTGTTCTGATTGTCGAGGATGAGCCGGCTTTTGCGTTGATGGTGGAAGACATCGCGATGGCCGAAGGCTTCGAGATCGCGGGGATTGCCCGAAACACGACCGAAGCGATGGAGCTGGCACCGGAGGCTGATATCGCAATCCTGGACGTGCGCCTCGCCGATGGGCTGACAGGGCCGGAGATCGCAAAGCAGCTGGTCGACCATTTCAACGTCGGCATCGTCTATCTGACGGGCAATCCTGATCTTGTTGAAGACCGGGACGGCGTACACGTCGTCGTCAAACCACCGAGCGCCCCAAGTGTTGTCGACGGCCTACGCCAGGCCGCGGCGTGGCGCAGCCGCCGTACGCGGCAACAGAATGCACAAGACGGCGCGGGAGATGCCACGTCCAAACCGCAACAGCACTGACAGGAGCACATCGTGACAAACATTCGAGCCAGGCACGCCGGCGATGCGGTCGCCGAGATCATCTTGGCGGAGCCCGCGTCGTCACGGAGCGGTTCGCCTCGTGCCAACGACATGGCCACCGAACTCGAACGTGGCTTTGACCTGCTGTTCTTCCTCCGGGAAATGGACATTCTGGCCGATGAACTCGCCAAGCTTGCCCCATCGATGGATCGGACCGCGCTTGAGCTTCGCCTGGCGCAGATGCGGCAGGTGGTCGAATTTCGCCACAAACAGCGGACCGATCGCCCAGAGGTCGAATGATCGATGCGAAAGATCGGTGCAGCGGAGATCCATGCGCCGTCATCTGCGTAGACAAGGGCATAAGGCTGAAAAGGGCGCAATCATGCTTTCAAGGCGCTGCCTGCTGAGACTGGGATGCGGGGCCACTGTCGCCATTGTTACCTCCGCGATGCCACTGACGTTGAGCTTCGAGCCGTTTCCGACGCCGACGACGAATGCCGCGGATGCGAAGGACGGCAATAACGGCAACGGCAATGGCGGCGGAAATGGCAACGGCGGCAATAATGGAAACGGTTCCAGCAATGGGAGCGGCAACGGCGCCGGCAATGGAAACAGCTCGGGTAACGCGGGCAACAGCTCCAGCAATGCTGATGGAAATGGAAAAAGCAACGGAGGCGCCGGCGCAAGCGGCAACTCCGCCAAGGCCGGAAGTTCGTCGCCGTCGTCTAACTCCGCATCATCAGCCGCAGGCGTGCAGGCGAGCGAAAGTTCTGACGGAAGTGTCGATGTCCGCCACCGCAACGGCATAACAGAAACGCTGCGTCGCGGCCGCTACATCATGCGGGATTCGAAAGGCCGGACGATCGTGGACAGGCAGGCGACAGCCACCGATGTTCGCCGGCTGAATCGATTTGTCCCATAGGCTCTAACCTCGGCCGCGCCAGCGCAGGGCCGCTTCGGTTCGATTGGAAACGCCCAGTTTCGTCAGGATCTGCGTCATGTGATGCTTGACGGTCTTTTCCTGCAGATCAAGCCGCAGTCCGATATGCTTGTTGGACAGGCCTTCTCCCACCAGATCCATCACCTCGCGTTCGCGCGGCGTCAGGCTGTTCTTGGATGGCTCCTTGTCCAGCGAGACATCCACCACCTTCGCGGACATCGCTGGAGACACATAACGGGTTCCCTTGAGGATGGTCCTGATCGCCTCCGCTAGACCCCTGGAGCCAACACCTTTGAGAACATATCCCATCGCGCCCCTTTGAAGTGCACCCAAGAGCGTGTCGATCTCCTCGGAAGCGGTCAGCATCAGCACCTTCGTCGATGGGCTGTGCTGCAGGATCTCGCCTATTGCACTCAAGCCACCGCCTGGCATCGAGACATCGACCAGCATGACATCGGGATGTTGGTCGGCCGCGATCATTGCCGCGTCGTCGCTGGTGGCACCCTCCCCGACGACGAGGAAGTCCTTGATTTCGGAAAGGCTGCGCGTCACACCTTCGCGAAATAGCGGATGGTCATCCACGATCCCAACAGTAATGGACGTCATCTCTGCTCTCCCGTTTCCATCGGTTCGAAGGTCATGGTCAGGATCGTGCCCTTGTCCCCGGTCTTCACTTCGAACGTTCCGCCAAGACTATCGACCCGCTCGCGGAGCCCGACAAGCCCCAGGCTCGATGGCCTGACATGGTTTGGATCAAAGCCTTCGCCGCGATCACTGACCTCGATCGTAACATGCCCGCGATGAAGGGTGGCCCAAACGGCTTGCTGGATGCCGCCGCCGTGGCGATGGGCGTTGTTCAAGGCCTCCTGAATGAACCGGTAGATACAGATCTTCACCGCCGCCACCGGCTCCGAGCCGTCCTGCTCGATCACCGTGTTGACGGTGGTATCGGTTCTCATTTGATGGGCTTCGGTGACGCGGTTGACGATTTCGGCAAATGAAGCCTTTTCGATCTCCGGAAGCACCAGTCCCTTGCAGATATCCCTGATCTCGGTCATCGCCTCGGCAAGGCTGGAGCGGATCCAGGTGAGCTCCTTCTCACGCTCGTCGGGCTTGGTTTCCGCACTGATCAACAGTTCGCTATCCAGCCGCAGCGAGGCGTATGCAATGTGCTGCGCCGGACCGTCGTGGAGATCGGCGCCGATGCTGCGCAGATAGGTCTCGTTCAAGGATGCGGCACGCTGGGATGCACGCTGTAGCCTGCCCTGCAGCCCCTTGTTTTCGACAAGCAATGCCGAGAGTTCCGCAACGCGTTTGGCGAGATCCCTTTGCTGGTCCTCGATCGTTCGGCTCCCGCGAAAGACCAGTCCTGAGAGAACCGCGAAGAATACAGAGGTCAGACCCGCGACGCCAAACCAGCTCCACAATCTCGCCCGTGTCAGGCTTTCGCCCAGCCCTTCGGCCGTCTCGTAAAATTCGAGAACCGCGACGGCCTGGCCGGACCAAGGCTGGAGAACAGGGTTATAAATCTCCATCAATGGCTTGCCGAGCGAGCGTTCCGTTGTGCTTTCGGGGTCGTCAGCGATCTCATAGCGCGCAACCAGCATTCCTGCGAATGCCTGTCGAAGCTTGTCGTTGACGGTAAACTGCTTTCCGACGAGCGCCTTGTCGTTGGAGTAGAGAATTGTTCCGTCCCCGCGCCACAGCTTGAACGACACCAATCGCTTTCCGAGCGCCCCTTGACCAAGCGTCTCATCTAGCGCCAGCGCGCTCGCCTCATCGAGCGGCGCGGCCTTCTGCATGTCGGGAAGAAGCGGAGCAACGACACTGTCGACATAAAGGGCGGTCGCGGCGCCGGAATTGTGGATCACGGCATCTTCGATGACCTTTGACACCAGATAACCGACGATGAACATGGCCGCCAAGCTGACCAGGCCGCCAACGACGACAAATCGCAGCGCGAGAGAGCGGGCCGTCCAGCGGGAAATCCAGTTCATGATCAACCAGTTGTGAGAAGATCCCGGATACCTATCGCTCATTCAGAACTTTTCCAGGCGCGCAGCAAGCCAAGCGCTCGTGGGCAATGTATTCAAGGGGAAACGCAAGCGGTGCGCGTGCCGGCCGAGCTCTCGTAAGTGTTGTCGGTCGCGTGGTAGGACAGATAACGCTCGGCGCACCAGCGGATATGGCTAATCTCTTTCTTGGAAAGCAGAAAATCGCCGCTGTCCTCAGAGCTTCCCTCCTGTGCATACGCAGCGATGGCGCTTTTCGAATGCGGCTGCATCTTCTCGGCGGCCCCTGCCAGGCTGAAGGCGTGTGCTGATCCGACGGAGGAGACAAGCAGAAGAGCAATCGTGATAAGTGAAGATGCCGTTTTGCAAGTCTTGGCCATTGCTGCCTCCTTGGTAATACTGGGAAAACAACGGCGGTCTTCTGTTTTTGTTCCCAAGCCCGTAGTTCGGACATGAAGACGCGACGGCACGCTTCGGGCGAGTTCGAGTTACTCAAGCCATATTAGCGATCAAATTATGAGCAACTCAATATTTGATTGATTTTTAGGCTCAGATCGAGCATTTCATCATCACAAACATTGACGCTCTTTGAACGGAATGCTGGCTGCCTGTGGCAACGTCTGAACCATCCAAGTCCAGCCTGAATGTGCTGGTTATCGACGAGAACAGCATCCGAGCCTCAATCATCGAATTGGGGCTTCGCGAGGCGGGCTACCAGCGCGTGACTGTCGTAGCCGACATGAACGGCCTCGCCCGCCGCATCGAGGAGGTCAATCCCGATGTAATCGTGATCGATCTCGAGAACCCGAACCGCGACATGCTGGAGAGCATCTTCCAGATTTCGCGCGCGGTTAAGCGCCCGATCGCCATGTTCGTGGACAAATCGGACGAGGATTCCATTGTCGCGGCCGTGGAAGCCGGCGTCTCGGCCTATATTGTCGATGGCCTGAAGAAGGAACGAGTCAAGCCAATCCTCGAGATGGCAGTCAGTCGCTTCAATGCTTTCAACAGGCTGCAGCGCGAGCTGGCCGAAGCGAAGACCGCTCTCGAGGAACGAAAGATCATCGATCGGGCGAAAGGTATTTTGATGAAGATGCGCGGCCTTTCGGAGGAGGAGGCTTTTGGGCTACTTCGGCAGACAGCCATGAACGAAAAGAAGAAGATCGCCGAGATCGCGCAAAGTGTCGTGACCGCTGCCGGATTGCTGATGTAATGGCCACGGCATGCGATCAGCACGGCGCCCGGAGGAAACCGGAGTGAACAAGATGACGAACCAGAGCTCTGCGAGCGGATTGGCCGCTCCGGCCAGCATAGCGACGGAAGGACCGACGACCCTGCGTGCCGGGTTCATTCCACTCGTCGATGCGTCGGTGCTCATCGCAGCTGCGGAATTCGGCTTTGCCGAAAAGCAGGGCCTTGTGCTCGACCTTGTCAAGGATGTGTCGTGGGCGAATGTTCGTGATCGCCTCGCCTTCCGGCAGTTCGATATCGCCCATATGCTCTCGCCGATGCCCGTGGCCTCGATGCTTGGCCTCGGCTCGAACCCCTCGCCCACGATTACGCCATTTTCCCTTGGTCGCGGCGGCAACGCAATCACGTTGTCGTCTCAGCTGTTTGAGAGAATGCGCAACACGGCGCGACTTCCGGAGACGCCCAGCGCACTCGAAAGCGCGCGCGCTCTGGCAATGGTGGTGGCGGATATGAAGGAGCGCGGCGAAGCTTTGCCCACGCTTGCCATGACCTACCCATTCTCGTCGCACAATTACGAGTTCCGCTATTGGTTGGCCGCCGGCGGCATCAATCCCGATAGCGATGTCAAACTGGTCGTCGTACCGCCCCCACTGACATCCGACGCGCTGGCGGCCGGCGCCATCGACGGCTTCTGCGTCGGCGCGCCCTGGAACATGATCGCGTCCGAACGCGGGGTTGGTCGCATCGTTGCCGCCAAGCAGGATATCTGGCCATCCGCCCCGGAAAAGGTGATCGGCATGCGGCCCGACTGGGCCGAGAGCCACCCGGAAACTGTGTCCCGGCTCATCGTGGCGCTTGATGCCGCGGCGCGCTGGTGTGATCGTGTCGAAAATCACGATGCGCTGGCAGAAGCGCTGGCAGACCAGCGGTACATAGCGGCCCCTGTTCATATCATTCGCCACGTGCTCGCCGGTGAATTCAGCCTCGACGCCAAGGGCAACCGGCGCGTCGTCAAAGATTACTTCCTGTTTCATTCGCGCTTTGCCAATTATCCGCGCCCCAGTCAGGCGCTCTGGATCTACAGCCAGATGGTACGCTGGGGGCAGGCGGAGATGTCGTTGAACCACGCCAGGGCCGCCGCTGCGGCCTACAGACCCGACCTCTACCGCGCGGCACTCGGCGCCGACAGCACTCCACCCGACGCCGACATTCGCGTCGAGGGCGACAAGGACGGAGATCGGTTCATGGATGGGCACATCTTCGACCCCACAAATTTCGCAGCCTATGTATCGAGCTTTGCCGTGCGCAGCGAGCGACGGGGCGCGATCGACGAAGGCGGCGTGTGATCGCCTGCAAAAACTTGCTGCCTTGCACAAATTCCCGGCATCGAGAAATGCCGCCGAAATGGCAGGCGCTTAAAAACTAGCCGCGACACATCCAAGGACACAAAATAGGCAGACGGCCAAACGTCGCCAATTTTCGTGTCTTTTCAGCGCATTAGTAGATTGACCTCAAACTGGCACGCGCCTTGCAAAGCTTAAACCGCACCGGTCAACGGCGATCGGTGCGAGATGAGCGCGCGATAAGCGCTCGCAAAAGACATCGACGTCGCAAGGCCTTTGCAGTCCGGGACCCTCCCTCCCGATGACGCATCTGCCGAGCGGCGTTTTTTTATTCCCAAAATTCCGGCCAGCACCAAGCAGAGGGAACCTGCGCAATGAGCAAGATAATCACGACCGGCATCACGCGTCGCAGCATGTTGAAGACGACGGCAACCGCAGCCCTGATCACGGCGGTGCGCAGCGCCTTCCCATCAGGCGCCTTCGCCGCCGGCGCCGGCCCCGAGGTGACGGGCGCCAAGCTCGGCTTCATCGCGCTCACCGATGCCGCGCCGCTCATCGTCGCGCAGGAGAAGGGCCTGTTCGCCAAGCATGGCATGCCCGATGTCGAGGTCGCCAAGCAGGCGTCCTGGGGTGCAACGCGTGACAATCTCGTTCTCGGCGGTGCGGCCAACGGCATCGACGGCGCCCACATCCTTTCGCCGCTCCCCTATCTCATGCACACCGGCAAGGTAACACAGAACAACCTGCCGGTGCCGATGACCATTCTCGCCAGGCTCAACTACGACAGCCAGGGTATCTCGGTCGCCAAGGAATATGCCGATACCGGCGTGCAGCTCGACGCCTCCAAGCTGAAGGCCGCCTTCGAGAAGAAGAAGGCCGAGGGCAAGGAGATCAAGGCCGCCATGACCTTCCCCGGCGGCACGCACGACCTCTGGATCCGCTACTGGCTCGCCGCCGGCGGCATCGATCCGGACAAGGATGTCTCCACCATCGTCGTCCCGCCGCCGCAGATGGTGGCGAACATGAAGGTCGGCAACATGGACGTCTTCTGTGTCGGCGAACCCTGGAACGAACAGTTGGTCAACCAGGGCATCGGCTTCACGGCGGCGACGACCGGCGAACTCTGGAAGGGCCATCCCGAGAAGGCGCTCGGCATGCGTGCGGATTGGGTCGAGAAGAACCCGAATGCCGCCAAGGCGCTGCTGATGGCCGTGATGGAAGCCCAGCAATGGTGCGACAGCATGGACAACAAGGAAGAGATGTCGGCGCTGCTCGGCAAGCGCCAGTGGTTCAACGTGCCGCCCAAGGACGTGCTCGGCCGTCTCAAGGGCGACATCAACTACGGCAACGGCCGCGTTGCCCAGGGGACCGACCTCTACATGAAGTTCTGGGCCGGCGGCGTCTCCTATCCCTTCAAGAGCCATGACAGCTGGTTCCTCGCCGAGAACATCCGCTGGGGCAAGCTCGCGCCGGATACCGACATCAAGAAACTGGTCGATGAGGTCAACCGCGAGGACATCTGGCGCGCCGCCGCCAAGGACCTCGGCGTCGCTGCCGCCGACATCCCGACCTCCTCCTCGCGCGGCGAGGAAACCTTCTTCGACGGCAAGGTCTTCGATCCCGAAAACCCCTCCGCCTATCTCGACAGCCTGACGATCAAGGTCGCGTCCTGATCCGTGCCGCCGGCGTGGACCGCGCCGGCTCTTCCATCCCGCAAGAGGAGCGTAGAATGCCCGCTTTGGCCAAGAAACAAACGATCGCGATATCGGAAGCCGCAACCAACACCGCCACCATCCTGCCGCTCGCAAGGCGCCCGGTCGCCAAGATCAACGTCGCGAAGATGGCGGCAACGCTTGCCCGCAACGTCCTGCCGCCGCTCCTTGTGCTCGCCATCCTGCTCGGCGTCTGGCAGGCGCTCTGTTCGTCGCCGACGGCCTCGCTGCCCTCCCCTCATCAGGTCTGGCAGGAAAGCTTCGACCTGATCGCCTACCCCTTCTTCAACTACGGCTCGCAGGATATCGGGCTCGGCTGGCGCGTGCTGATTTCGTTGCAGCGCGTGGCTTACGGCTTCGGCCTGGCTGCCGTGGTCGGCGTCATCGTCGGCGCCGTCATCGGCCAGTCGGTCTGGGCGATGCGCGGCCTCGACCCGATCTTCCAGGTGCTGCGCACCGTACCGCCGCTTGCCTGGCTGCCGCTTTCGCTCGCTGCCTTCCAGAACGCCAACCCGTCGGCGATCTTCGTGATCTTCATCACCTCGATCTGGCCCGTCATCATCAACACCGCCGTCGGCGTGCGCAACATCCCGCAAGATTATCGCAACGTCGCCCAAGTGCTGCGGCTGAACCAGATCGAGTTCTTCTTCAAGATCATGCTGCCCTCGGCCGCCCCATACATCTTCACCGGCCTTCGCATCGGCGTCGGCCTCTCCTGGCTGGCAATCGTCGCGGCTGAAATGCTCACCGGCGGCGTCGGCATCGGCTTCTTCATCTGGGATGCGTGGAACTCGTCCCGCCTGCCCGACATCATTGTCGCGCTTGCCTACATCGGCGTCGTCGGCTTCGCGCTCGACAAGCTGGTGGCGGCGGTCGGCAAGCTGATCACCCGCGGCGCTTCGGCCAATTGAAGGGAACGACCATGACCGCCTATCTCAAGCTCGACCATATCGACAAGCATTTCGACCGGGCCGGTGTGCGCGCCGAGGTGCTGAAAGCCATCAACCTGACGATCTCCAAGGGTGAGTTCGTGTCGATCATCGGCCATTCCGGCTGCGGCAAGTCTACGTTGCTGAACCTCATCGCCGGCCTGACGCCGGTCTCCTCCGGAGCCGTGCTGCTCGAAAACCGCGAGGTGAATGCTCCCGGCCCCGAGCGCGCCGTCGTTTTCCAGAACCACAGCCTGCTTCCCTGGCTCACCGTCTACGAAAACGTCAATCTCGCTGTCTCCAAAGTATTCAGCAATTCCAAGAGCAAGGCCGAGCGCCACGACTGGGTGATGGCGAACCTCGATCTCGTGCAGATGGCCCACGCCAAGGACAAGCGTCCCTCCGAGATATCCGGCGGCATGAAGCAGCGCGTCGGCATCGCCCGGGCGCTCTCCATGGAGCCGAAGATCCTGTTGCTCGACGAGCCGTTCGGCGCGCTCGACGCGTTGACGCGCGCCCATCTGCAGGATGCGGTCATGGAAATCCATTCTCGCCTTGGCAACACCATGGTGATGATCACCCACGACGTCGACGAAGCCGTGCTGCTCTCCGACCGCATCGTAATGATGACCAATGGCCCGGCGGCAAAGATCGGCGAAGTCCTCGACGTTCCGATCGCCCGCCCGCGCAACCGCATCGAGCTCGCCTCCGACCGAACCTACCTCAAATGCCGCGAAGCCGTGCTGAAGTTCCTCTACGAACGCCACCGCTTTGTCGAAGCTGCGGAGTAACCCCATGTCAGAAACCCGCATCGAAAAACTCGTGATCATCGGCAACGGCATGGCGCCCGGTCGCATGCTCGAGCACTTGTTCGAAAAAGCGCCGGGCCAGTATCAGGTCACGATCTTCAACGCCGAGCCACGCGTCAATTACGACCGCATCATGTTGTCGCCGGTTCTATCCGGTGAGAAAAGCTACGAGCAGATCGTTATCCATGGCGACGGCTGGTATATCGATCATGGGATCACGCTCTACAAGGGCCACAAGATCGTCGCTATCGACCGCGCTGCCAAGACGGTGACCTCGGACCACGGCGTGACGGAGAGCTACGACAAGTTGGTGATCGCCACCGGCTCCGTACCTTTCATCATTCCCGTCCCCGGCAAGGATTTGCCAGGGGTCATCACCTATCGCGATCTCGACGACGTGCAGGCCATGCTGCTGGCCGCGCAATCGCGCGAAAAGGCGATCGTCATCGGCGGCGGCCTGCTTGGTCTGGAGGCGGCTGCTGGTCTCGCACAGCGCGGCATGGACGTGACCGTGCTGCATGTGATGCCGACACTGATGGAGCGCCAGCTCGACCCCGCCGCCGGTTATCTGCTGCAAAAGGCGGTCGAGGAACGAGGCATCAAGGTCATTACCAAGGCCAACACCAAGGCGATCGTCGGCAACGGCAAGGTCGAGGGCATCGAGCTCGACGACGGTCGCATCATTCCGGCAAGCTTGGTCGTCATGGCCGTCGGCATCCGGCCGAATGTCGGCCTCGCGAAGGAAGCAGGCCTTGCGGTCAATCGCGGCATCGTCGTCGATGACGGCATGCGCACCTCGGATGGCGATATCCTCTCGCTCGGCGAATGCGCCGAGGTCGGCGGCATGGTCTATGGTCTCGTCGCGCCGCTCTACGAAATGGCCCGTATCGCCGCCTCGCACCTTGCAGGCGATACCTCGCCGGCCTTCGTTCACTCGGACACGCCGACCAAGCTGAAAGTCACCGGCATCGATCTCTACTCGCTCGGCGACTTCGCCGATGGCGACGACCGCGAAGAGATCGTGCTGCGCGACGCCACCGCCGGCGTCTACAAGCGCCTGGTGCTGAAGGACAACCGTATCATCGGCACCGTGCTCTACGGCGAGACCGCCGATGGCGCATGGTTCAACGATCTGAAGAAAAAGCAGACCGACATCACCGAAATGCGCGGCACGCTGATCTTCGGTCAGGCTTACCAGGGAGGGTCGCCGCTGGACCCTATGGCGGCCGTTGCAGCCTTGCCGGATGATGCGGAAATCTGCGGCTGCAACGGCGTATGCAAAGGGAAAATCACCTCGACGATATCGGCCAAGGGGCTGACGTCGCTCGACGACGTCCGCGCCCACACCAAGGCGTCCGCCTCCTGCGGCTCCTGCACCGGCCTGGTCGAGCAGTTGATGTCGCTGACGCTCGGCGACAGCTACAACCCCGCCGCCGTGACGCCGATGTGTACCTGCACCGAACTCGGCCATGACGACGTGCGACGCCTGATCAAGGCCAAGGGCCTGAAGACGATCTCCGCCGTCATGCAGGAACTCGAATGGAAGACTTCCTGCGGCTGCGCCAAGTGTCGGCCGGCGCTCAACTACTACCTCGTCTGCGACTGGCCGGACGAATATGCCGATGACTACCAGTCGCGCTACATCAACGAACGCGTCCACGCCAATATCCAGAAGGACGGCACCTATTCGGTGGTCCCGCGCATGTGGGGCGGCGTGACGAACGCGAACGAATTGCGTGCCATCGCCGATGTCGTCGACAAGTTCGAGATCCCGATGGTGAAGGTCACCGGCGGCCAGCGCATCGACCTGCTTGGGATCGAGAAGGAAGACCTGCCGGCCGTCTGGGCCGATCTCGGCAAGGCCGGTTTTGTCTCCGGACAGGCCTACGCCAAGGGGCTGCGTACCGTGAAGACCTGCGTCGGTTCCGACTGGTGCCGCTTCGGCACCCAGGACTCCACCGGCCTCGGCATCCGCATCGAGAAATTCATGTGGGGTTCCTGGACGCCGGCCAAGCTGAAGCTTGCTGTTTCCGGTTGCCCCCGTAACTGCGCGGAAGCGACCTGCAAGGACATCGGCGTCATCTGCGTGGATAGTGGCTTCGAGATCCACTTCGCGGGGGCTGCCGGTCTCGACATCAAGGGCACCGAGGTTCTGGGCCTGGTGAAGACCGAAGACGAGGCGCTGGAGCATATTGTGGCGTTGACGCAGATGTACCGCGAGCAGGCCCGCTATCTCGAGCGCATCTACAAATGGGCAAAGCGCGTCGGACTGGAGGAAATCCGCCGCCAGATCATCGGCGATGCCGACAAGCGCAAGGCCTATTACGACCGTTTCGTCTTCTCGCAGACATTCGCCCAGGTCGATCCCTGGTCGGAGCGCGTCTCCGGCAAAGACAAGCACGAATTCAAGCCGATGGCGACGATCGGCTTCCCCCAGGCAGCGGAGTGAGGAGATGGACATGAATTGGATCTCGATCGGCGACATCTCCGACATTCCGCTGCGTGGCGCGCGCTGCGTGAAGACCCCTCAGGGCAAGATCGCCGTTTTCCGCACGGCGGAGAACGAGGTTTTCGCCATCGAAGACCACTGCCCGCACAAGGGCGGGCCGCTGTCGCAGGGGATCGTGCATGCGAAGTCAGTGACCTGCCCGCTGCATAATTGGGTGATCTCGCTGGAGACCGGCAAGGCTCTCGGGGCGGATGAGGGCGAGGTCAGGACCATTCCCGTGAGGAACGAGGATGGGGCGCTGTTCATCGCGTTCGAGAGTTTGATGATGGCGGCGGAGTAGTTGAGCGATGGTGGAGAGATTACCCCCCTCTGTCCTGCCGGACATCTCCCCCACAGGTGGGGAGATTGGCTGGGCTTGCCCGCTCGCTCCACGCTCACTATTTGGTTGGGGAGCAAGCAACGAGTCGATCTCCCCCCTTGTGGGGGAGATGTCCGGCAGGACAGAGGGGGGTGGCCACGCTCTCGGCACCATGAGAGGGCATCCCCATGCCCACTGAAACCAAAACCACCTGTCCCTATTGCGGCGTCGGCTGCGGTGTCATCGCAACGGTCACCGATGATGGCTCCGTCTCCGTCAAAGGCGATCCCGACCATCCGGCAAACTTCGGACGCCTGTGTTCCAAAGGCTCCGCGCTCGCCGAAACCATCGATCTCGACGGACGGCTGCTCCACCCCGAAATCGCCGGTCAACGAACGGATTGGGAAACAGCGCTTGATCTCGTCGCCGACCGCTTCTCGCAAACGATCGCCGAACACGGCCCGGATTCCGTGGCATTCTACGTCTCCGGCCAGTTGCTTACCGAGGATTATTACGTCGCCAACAAGCTGATGAAGGGCTTCATTGGCTCCGCCAATATCGACACCAACTCCCGACTTTGCATGTCGTCCTCCGTCGCCGGCCATCGACGCGCCTTCGGTGCAGACACGGTTCCCGGCGTCTACGAAGATCTCGAACTGGCCGACCTCGTTATCCTCACCGGCTCCAACCTCGCCTGGTGCCATCCCGTCATCTATCAGCGTCTTGCCGCTGCCAAGGCAGCGCGCCCGGGCATGAAGGTCGTGGTCATCGATCCCCGGCGAACGATGACATCCGATATCGCCGACCTGCATCTGGCCATTCGCCCCGACAGCGACGTCGCGCTGTTCATGGGCCTCTTCGCGCATCTCATTTCAGCGGGCGCGATCAATCAGAATTACGTCGCGGAGCATACAAGCGGCTTCAACGAGGCTTTCGCCACCGCCGCGCTGCTCTCCTCCAACGACATCCTGGAACAGACCGGCCTGCCGGCCATGCAACTGCGCGAATTCTACCGCCTGTTCGCGACGACAGAAAAAGTCGTCACCTGCTACAGCCAGGGCGTCAATCAATCCTCATCGGGCACCGACAAGGTCAATGCGATCATCAACTGCCACCTTGCCACCGGCCGCATCGGCCGACCCGGCATGGGGCCTTTCTCGCTCACCGGCCAGCCGAACGCCATGGGCGGCCGCGAGGTCGGCGGCCTCGCCAACATGCTCGCCGCCCATATGGCGATCGAAAACGCCAATGACCGCGATCGGGTCCAGCGCTTCTGGCAGTCACCTGTCATCGCGGAAAAGCCCGGCCTGAAAGCGGTCGACATGTTCAAGGCTGTCGCGGATGGCCGCATCAAGGCGCTCTGGATCATGGCGACCAACCCGGTCGTCTCCATGCCCGACGCCGATGCCGTCGAAGCCGCGATCAAGGCGTGTCCCTTCGTTGTCGTCTCCGATGTCCTGCGCGATACCGACACCACCCGCCATGCCGATGTCTTGTTGCCCTCGCTTGGCTGGGGTGAAAAGAACGGCTCTGTGACCAACTCGGAGCGCCGCATCTCGCGCCAGCGCGATTTCCTTGAGGCGCCCGGTGAAGCCCGCGCCGACTGGTGGCAGCTGGCCGAAGTTGCGCAGCGCATGGGCTTTGCGAAAGCCTTCACCTACGGCTCCCCCTCGCAGATCTTCCGGGAGCACGCAGCTCTTTCGGCCTTCGAAAACGGTGGCAGCCGCGACTTCGACATAGGCGCCCACATGGGCCTGGACAACGCCGCATATGAAGCGCTGGCGCCTTTCCAGTGGCCGCAGGCAGAGGGCCGCGCAAGATCCGACAAGCGCTTCTTCGCCGATGGTGGCTTTTATCACGCGGACGGAAGAGCGCGCTTTATCGCAATCCAGCCTACCGTCTGTGATCGCACCAATGCCGTCTATCCCTTCACGCTCAATACCGGCCGGATCCGCGACCAATGGCACACGATGACCCGGACGGGAAAAAGCGCCCGGCTTTCCTCACATATTGCCGAGCCTTTCGCGGAACTTCATCCGAGGGATGCATTGGAAATCGGCGTTGGCAATGCCGCGCTCGTTGAAATCGAGAGCCCACACGGAAAATCCATCGCCCGCGCACTCATCACCGAGCGACAGGCCCGTGGCAGCGTCTTCGTTCCCATGCACTGGAATGACCAATTCGCTGCCAAATCCCGTATCGATGCCGTCGTTGCGCCGATTACGGACCCTGTCTCCGGCCAGCCTGCCTCCAAGAATGTCGCCGTTTCCGTGCGCCCGCTCAAGCCTGCATTTTACGGCTTCGCCATATCGGTCGCCAAGCCAATGGCCTTGAGCTCTGCCTATTGGGCATTGGCGAAAGCCGATGGCGGCTGGCGGACGGAATTTGCATTCGATGCGCAGCAAGAAGATTGGCATCGCTGGTGCCGGGAGACATTCGCCATCCCGGATCACATTGAGCCACTGGGTTATGCTGATCGTCAATCCGGCGACATGCGGCTGGCATTCTTTAACGGCAATCGCTTGATCGCCGCTCTTTTCATCGCCCGGCAGCCGGTGGCGGTCGCCCGCAACTGGGCAATCTCGCAGCTTGGCGCCACGCACGACGATCTGCGCAGACGTTTCGCGCTCGTCGCAGGTCGGCCGGGTGCGGATAAGCCGGACCCGGGCGCCACCGTCTGCTCCTGCTTCAGTGTCGGGGTCAATCAAATCGCTGCCGCCATCCGCGGCGGCTGCAGCAGTGTCGAGGCCGTTGGAAAGCAGACCAACGCGGGAACCAATTGCGGCTCCTGCCGCGCAGAGATCAAGGGGATTATCGATGGATGTCTTGCAGCCGCGGCGGAATGATGGCTCAGCGCGCGTGGAAGCCCTCGCGAAGCTTCCCGTCTTTTGGGCACTCGAGGGAAAGCGCGTTGTTGTCGCCGGCGGTTCCGATGCGGCGGCCTGGAAGGCCGAATTGCTGGCTGCCTGCGGTGCACAGGTTCAAATCTATGCGCAGACACTATCCGAAACGTTTGAGGCGCTCCTCGCGCGCGGTGCCGCCCATCCGCAAGGCACCCTCACCCACCTCCCACGGGCATGGGACGCCACGATCATGAGTGGGGCTGCCATCGCAATCGGTGACTGCGAGCCAATGGAGGAAGCGCAACGCTTCTTTGACGCCGCCCGTAGCGCCGGTGTTCCGGTCAACCTTATCGACAAGCCGATGCTCTGCCAATTTCAGTTCGGCTCCATCGTCAACCGGTCGCCGGTGGTGGTGGCGATCTCGACGGATGGCGCTGCCCCGGTGCTCGCCCAGGCGATCCGGCAGAGGATCGAGACGCTGCTTCCCAGGACGTTGAAAGCCTGGGCGGAGCTTGCCCAATCACTCCGTGCATCCGTCAATCAGCGCTTGCAGACCGCATCACTGCGACGGCTGTTCTGGGAGCGGTTTGTTGACCGCGTTTTCGCAAGTTCGGACAAGCCGGCGCGAGAACTTGGTGAACTATTGCTTCAAGACGCAGACGAACTCGCAAAGCTATCCAGCCTGACGCAAACAAATGGGCGTGTCACGCTGGTTGGCGCAGGGCCTGGCGACGCCGAACTGCTGACGTTGAAAGCCGTTCGCGCGTTGCAGACCGCAGACATCATTCTTTTCGACGATCTTGTCTCGCCTGATGTTCTGGAGCTCGCTCGACGCGAGGCACAGCGCGTGCCGGTGGCAAGTCGCGCTGACGGTAACAGGATGGACGCCGACGACCTTATGATCCGGCTGGCCAGGAATGGAAAGCGCGTGGTCAGATTGAAAATGGGCGATCCGATGAGCTGTGGACGCACCGGAGCCGAGATCCAATGCCTCGAACGCGCGAATGTTCCGTTCGACATCGTTCCCGGAATTCCTGCGGCCGGTATCAAGGTTGCTCGCCGGAGCGTTTCGGCACCCACCTCGAGCGCAAGAAGAATGCCGGACCTCCCGCAGCTTCACGCATGATACTCGTGCCTTGAGCGCCAGTGTATCGAAAATCCGGAAGGTGCTGACCGCTTCCGTGTTCGCCTCTTGGCGTCCAAGTTTGTAACGTTGGGAAACAATCCTGCAATCGGAATGCGACCTGCGGCTGCGAAAACGGTCCTACCGGCTTCGTTGCCTCACGTCGATGGCGTTTCCCTGGTGGCGGCGGGTCGGCACTTAAACGCCGCGAGGTAACCTGCGGCGGCCCATTCCACAAGCAGAGGACACCCACGATGAACCGTTACATCATCACATTCCTTCTCATCTCCGCGGGTACTGCATCCGCCCAGCAGCAGCTTTCGATGTCGCAGAAGATGGAGCTTCGCGACAACTGCAAGCAGGACATCCAGCAGCTATGCCCGGGCGTGCAGCCGGGTGAAGGCGGGATCATGGCCTGCGTGAAGGAAAACAAGGCCAAGCTCTCAAGCATGTGCTCGGCAACCATCGACAAGCTGTTGGCGGCCAAGAAATAACGTTCTGTTGTCCTGCCCACACCAGGAAATCAAAGCCGCCCGTCCCCACCGGACCGACCACAAGCGGGACGGGCAGCGTTTCCTACACCCGACAAACAACCCACGTCAGGAAGCAGACATGAAACGATCCAGCACCGCCTCCAGGATAACTCTTGCCGCCACCATTCTTGCGGCGCTCACCATGACGTCCTCGGTTGCATCCGCCGAAGATAGCGACATCGATTATCAGTGCGTTTCGGAAGCGATAGCCTTCACGGAGGTCGCCGACCTCGCCTACAGCTTCAGAAACGAAAGCGGCGTATTCACCAACGCGCTCGATGGGCTGCGCGATCAGCTCATCGACTGCCTGGTCGCCACCGATCGCAAGACCAGCCTGTCGCAGCAATCGGACGGCGATGGTGATTTCAAATGGAAGGTACACGGTCCGCTGCCGCGATAGCAATGCGAGGGGCTCAGTCGCCGACGAGCCCCTCGCATTGCTATGACAAACATCGCAATCCCGGCGGACTGCGGTGTTTGTCGTTTCCATGCGATCAATGCATCGTCGGGGAACACCCCATTCTCAGAAGCCGGCTGCATGAGCCGGAATGCCGTTCGTCGAGGGAGCGTCCGGCCTTGGAGTGTAACATGATGTAGGTGACCGAGCTGGTCTCTCCTCTGTCCCGCAATCGGTCGGCGATCTCGTTCAACAGCGTTTCGAGCTCGCGCGGGCACACACCGTCCGCCGTCATCATCTGACGGACCAACGGGTCTTGAAGCAGCTGTCGATACTGTCGCTTCGGTTTCATGGGCATGAATGCAACTCCTGGCTTGAGACGCGGCGTCACGCTACGTCGGGAAGCACAGACATAGCCCTGTCGATTTGCCAGCCTAATTCGACATTGTTTCAGTCTGTGACCGTCGCCAAAGCGGCCGCGAGTGGCAGGAAGACCATGGCGCGCAGGCCGCGACCAGTATCCCTGTTCGAAAGCACCACTCTGCCGCCATGGGCATCCAAGATCTGCTTGACGATCGAAAGGCCAAGCCCCGTACCGCCATGGCCGCGATTTCTAGATGGCTCACCGCGGAAGAAGGGCTCAAAGACGATGGAGAGGTCCTCCTCCGGTATTCCCGGGCCGTCATCCTCGAAGACGAGGCAGGCGACGCCGTCGCGCCGTTCGGTGTAGGCGCGAACATGATTGCCATAGCGCACGCCGTTGGAAAGCAGGTTGTCGATCACCCGACACAGCGCCGATCTTGGCATACGCACGGTGAGCGCCTTGGGCGCCGTCGAGAGATCGACGCTGACATCGTCCAGGCCGGATGCGCAATAGAGCAACGCCTCGTTAATGTCGGTGATCTCGTCTGCCGTCTCCGTGCTTGTGGATTCGCTGGCGAACAGAAGGACGTCGTTCAGCAGATGCTCCATCGCTTCGACGTCGAGCACCGCCCGGTCGCGATGCTGACCGGCCGGCATCATCTCGAGGCGCAGTCGAAAGCGTGTCAGATAGGTCTTCAGATCGTGCGAAACCGCACCGAGAAACAGCGTGCGATTGGTCAGCAGTGCCAGAATGCGGGTCTGCATGTTGTTGATCGCGCGGATCAGGGTGCGCAGTTCGCGCGCGCCGCGCTCCTTGACCGGGACCGGTTCGACGCGATTTCCAAGTTCGTCGATACTGCGGGCAAGCTCCGTCAGCGGCCTTGTTTCCCGCGCGACGGCCAGCACAGCAAGGAGAGCAACGACAATGCCCGACAGGCCGCCCAGGAAGCCGATCGGAACATTCCAGATCCTGAGCGTCGTCTCGTCGGAGATGGTGAAGATAGCAACCTCACCGCTCTTCAGGCCGACCACGAAGGTAATCGTGAAGGCGTCGCGGCGATCCGCCTGGCCGAGCCGTGTGCCGGTTCGAACGATCCGGCCAGGCGCGTATTCTTCCATCTTCGCCTGGGTGACGACACGAAGCCTTGAGATGCTGAGATTGTCCTTGAAATCGGCCGGTATGCCAGCGGCATAAGTCACGCCGAAGCCCTGGGCATTGGCGACATCAAGCACTTGCTGGCGCGCCTGCGGCAACGTCTCATCGAGAAGACGGACGACCGCGACGACACGATCGGCAATCGCATAAGGCGGCAATGGGGAGCGTCCGCTTTGCCAGAGAAAGGCGAGCAGGACCACCATCTGGCCGAGAAACAGCGCCGCCGTAACGATGAGGGCAATGCGCGAGAGAATTCCGAACCGGCCCATCTAGCCGTCCGTCACATTGAGATTGAAGAGATAACCGGCATTTCGCACAGTGGTGATGACCTGCACGTTTGGCGGCAGGCAAGCGGCGAGCTTCGTGCGCAAGCGCGAGATCGCGACGTCGATCGTTCGGTCGTAGGTCTCAGCGCTCGCGCCACGGGTCAGATCGAGTAGCTGGTCACGCGACAGCACGCGCTTCGGCCTGTCGAGGAAACAGGCAAGCAGATCGAATTCCGTGGTCGTCAGCGGCACGGCGGTTCCGTCCTCGGTCGAGATCGTGCGCGCCTCGGGATCGACGATCAGCCCCGCGAAGCGCTTGACCCCGTTAGCGGCCTCCAGCGCTCCGCCGGCCGGCGAGGTACGGCGCAGGACCGCACGAATGCGTGCAAGCAGTTCACGCGGATTGAACGGCTTGCCGAGATAGTCGTCCGCACCGAACTCCAGGCCGACGATGCGGTCGATATCGGTCGTCTTTGCCGTCAGCATGATGATCGGCACCTGCGAGCGCGCGCGGATGCGCCGGCAGAACGAAAATCCGTCTTCGCGCGGCATCATGACGTCGAGAACGACGAGATCCGCCCATTTTCGCTCGATCAACCGGTGGGCGGATGCAGCGCTGTCGGCGGTGTGCACCAGGAAGCCTTCGCCCGTGAGGAATTCGTCGAGAAGGTCCCTGATCTCCGGGTCGTCCTCGACAACAAGGATCTTCAACGTCTCGTCCATTGCGCTTCCTCGTCTCTGGCGGTCATTGCCCCTAGTAGCATTCTGTCATCAATACGGCATCTTGTTGCAAAACGCCGAGGTCACTCTTGCGTCATAAACCAAGCAAGCTGTCCAAACGAACTCGCATGAAACGACACCCGCCTTTCGCCAGCGTTGCAGAAATATTGCAATTTGTTGCAGGCGACAGCATCGCGCGACCGATTTGTCGGAGCAGCCGGCTGTAATGTTTGGAAGCAAATCTGCAATAGCGCATCAAAGATCGACCCGCATTCTCGATACCGTGGCTCATCAGAGAAAGGTATCCACCAATGAATGCGGTTAAACGTAGAGGCAGCCATACCGCCGCTGCCACGGCCGGCGCGCACGCCGCCAAACTCCACCGAGTGGCCGGCTGGGTCCGGGATGGCATAGTGATCGTCGTGCTATCCATCAGTTTCCTGTTCGTGATTTGCTTCGGTGGCGTGACCAAGAGCTTCGCGGCAACTGGCGGCATAGCGCTTTCCGACGTCAACCTGCGCGCCGGCCCCAGCACGCGCTATCCTGTCGTCAGTGTGCTGCCCCGCAGTGCGTCGCTATCCGTCTATGGATGCATCGCCGATCAGTCGTGGTGCGACATCGGCTGGGGCGGCTATCGCGGCTGGGTCGCCGCCAGCTATGTGCAGGTGATCTATAAAGGGCAGCCAACCGTGCTTACGGCAACCGTCGTGCCGGCGGTGGGCATCGCCACCGTCGCCTTCACGGTAGCCTATTGGGACGCCCACTATCACGCGCAGCCCTGGTACGGCCACTGGAACCGCTACTATGGCGGCTATTCTCGCTCCGTCGCCGTCGGCTGCAACGATAATGGTTGTGGCGCCGCTGCTTCTACTCACGGACCGCGCGGTGGCGGACGACACGTCGCGGGCGGTTGCCAAGATGGCAATTGCGGCGGCGCAGCAGTCACCCATGGCCCGCGCGGCGGCGGCAAGGCCGCGATTGGCGGCTGCAACGACGAGCGATGCGCGGGCGCTTCAATCACGCGTGGCCCGAGAGGAAACACCATCATCCGGCACGGTGGCTTCGATCGCCCTTGAGCGAAAATCACTCGGAAACATCGCGCACAGGACGCTGCGGCTCGCCGCGGCGTCCGCAACAAATTGCAACAAAGCTGTAATTCCACAGCGACCCCAGCCTGCGACAACCAAGGCCTCATTCGCATTCAATCGACTATTGTCGCGTAAAGGCAGGTTGGCATGTCTCTCACAAAAAATCCCCTCTCCCGCGTTTGCGGACGCGGCCTTGTCCTGTTTTCCATCGTGCTGTCGCTCGCCGCCTGCAACGAGCAACCGCCGCAGGCTCCGGCACCGAAATCGGTCGCCGTCATCCAGCCGCAATCCGCCGACGTGACGCGTTACCTCTATGAGACGGGCACCGCCAAGGCGCTCGATAGCGTCGCTCTCACCGCACGCGTTTCCGGCTATCTCAAATCCATCGACTACAAGGATGGAACCGAGGTCAAAGCCGGCCAGCGCCTGTTCCTGATCGAGCCCGACCAATACGAGGCACAGCTCCAGCAGGCTCACGCAACGGTCGAGCAGACGCAAGCAAGCTTCAACAATGCGCAGGTGCAACTCGACCGCCAAGAGCAGTTGTCGCAATCGTCGACCACGACGCAAGCCAATGTCGACAATGCACGGGCAAGCCGCGACGAAGCCAAGGCGCAGCTTGACCAGGCGAAGGCATCGCTGCGCGAGGCGCAGATCAACCTGGGCTACACGAGCATCACGGCGCCCTTCGACGGCTTCGTCACCGAGCATCAGGCCGATGTCGGCGCGCTCGTCGGCAGCGGAAGCCCGACAACGCTTGCAACCATCGTCCGGCTCGACCCGATCCATGTATCCTTCTCGATCTCCGACACCGATATGCTGCGCATCCGCAAGCAGGCGCGCGCCCGTGGATTTACGGCGAAGGACGTGGAGACGATCACGGTCGAAGCCGCGACCAAGGCCGATAACGGCTTCCCGCATAAGGGCAGGCTCGACTACATCGCCCCGCAGACGGATGCAGAGACCGGAACGCTCTCCGTGCGCGCCGTCTTCGAGAAAAAGGACCGCGATCTGGTGCCGAACCTGTTTCTGCGCCTGCGCATCCCCTTGGGCGTGATGAACGGCGCCCTGCTTGTGCCGCCGTCGGCAATCGGCACCGACCAGCAAGGTCGCTATGTGCTCGTAGTCAACGACGAAGATGTCGTGGAACGCCGTTCGGTCAATCCGCTCGACCGCAGCCACGAGCTGCAGCAGATCCAGGGCTCTCTGGCCGCGAAGGACTGGGTGATCAGCAATGCCGCCTCCGGCGTCCGGCCTGGCGACAAGGTGCAGAAGAAAGACGCTTCGGCGTCAGCCCAGTCCGAGGCAAAGCAGTCCGCCGGCTCCCATCCGGCCGCCAACTGATCGGAGCAACCATCATGTTCTCCCGCTTCTTCATCGAGCGCCCCGTGCTCGCAAATGTCATCGCGCTGCTGACGATATTGCTGGGCGCCATCGCCTTCTTTCGCCTTCCGATTACCCAATATCCCGATATCGTACCCCCCACGGTGCAGGTCACCGCGCGCTATCCCGGCGCCAGCGCCAAGACGCTGATGGACACCGTCGCTCTGCCGATCGAGCAGCAGGTAAACGGCGTCCCGGGGATGCTCTACATGCAGTCGACAAGCGCCAGCGACGGCACCTACAACCTGACCGTCACCTTCGACATCGGCACCAATGCCGATGAGGCACAGATTCTGGTGCAGAACCGGGTGGACGCGGCCAATGCGCAGCTGCCGAGCGCGGTGCAGTCGCAAGGCGTCACCGTGCGCAAGCGCTCGACCTCAATCCTGGCCTTCGTGACGCTCGACGCAGAGGATTCGAATTATGACAGCCTGTTTCTGGCAAACTACGCGACGATAAATCTCGAGGACGCGCTTGCCCGCGTTCCAGGCGTCGGCGATGTCACGGTCTACGGCGCCGGTGACTACGCCATGCGCATCTGGCTCGACGCCGACAGCCTGCAGGCGCGCGGCCTGAAACCCGCCGATGTCGTCAGCGCCATCCAGGCACAGAGCCAGACAGTTTCCGGTGGACAGATCGGCATGCCGCCTGTCGATACCGGCCAGGGCTTTCAGACGCCGATCGAGATTTCCGGTCGGCTGGACCAGGTCGATCAATTCGAGGATGTAATCGTCAAGACAAACAGCGAGACCGGTGCGCTCACCCGCGTCAAGGATATCGCCCGTGTCGAACTGGGCTCGAAATCCTACAACCAGGTCTTCCGCGTCAACGGCAAGGCATCGGCCTCGCTGGCAATCAGCCAGCTTCCCGAGGCCAATGCGCTCGACGTCGCCAAGGCGGTGGAGACGCGGATGACCGAATTGTCGAAATCCTTCCCGCCGGGCCTCAACTATTCCGTGCCGTTCAATACCACAACATTCGTCAACGCGGCGGTGGACGAGGTGTACAAGACGCTGGTCGAGGCCTGCATCATCGTGCTTGCCGTCATACTGCTGTTCTTGCAGGACTGGCGAGCGATGCTCGTGCCGGCCACCACAGTTCCCGTGACGCTGATCGGCGCCTTCGCCGCCATGGCCGCGATGGGATTCTCGATCAACATGTCGACCCTTTTCGCGCTGGTGCTCGCCATCGGCATCGTCGTCGACGACGCGATCGTCATCGTCGAGGGTGCCGCGCGGCAGATCTCCAATGGTCTGAGCGGGCCGAAGGCGGCCGAAAAGGCCATGGAGGAATTGTTCGGGCCCATCATCGGCATCACGCTGGTGCTGGTCTCCGTCTTCCTCCCCGCCGCTTTCCTTCCCGGCTTGACGGGCAAACTTTATCAGCAGTTCGCGCTCGTGATCGCCAGCACAGCCGTCATCAGCGCCATCAACGCCATCACGCTGAAGCCCGTGCAGGCGGCGCTCTGGATGCGGCCCGTCAAGCCGGTCGAGGAGCGCAACATCGTGTTCAGGCTCTTCGACCGCGGTTTCAACCGTCTGGAGGATGGCTACACCAGCCTTCTCTCCCGCATGCTGCGTTTTCGCTATGTGATTGCCCTTGCGACCGCGATCGTGGTGGCGCTCGCCTTCGTCGGCTTGTCACGCGTTCCGACCGGCTTTCTGCCGCTCGAGGACCAAGGCTATCTCGTGGCAGCCGTGCAATTGCCGGCGGGCGCCTCGCTGGAGCGTACCGACAAGGCGCTGAAGGAGGTGCAGGCTAAGCTGAAGGACCAGCCCGGCGTCGACAACGTCATCACAGTCGCGGGCGTGTCATTGCTCGACAACAACGCCCCGCTCCCGAGCGCCGGTCTTGCCTATATTGTCCTAACGCCCTGGGATGAACGCGGCAAATCGGAAGCGCTATTGCCGCTCTATCAAAAGATATCCAAGAGCCTGTCCGACCTCTCCGACGGCTTCGCGACGGTCGTCCCGCCACCCTCGATCCAGGGCATTGGCAACACCGGCGGTTTCACGATGATGGTCGAGCTAACGGACGGCAGCGGCAACTTCGGGCGGCTCGCGGATATCGCCAATAGTGTGGCGACGGAAGCCAAAAAGGACCCGCGCCTGCAGAACGTGCAGGTGAACGCCAACGTCAACGCGCCACAGCTTGCCGTCAGCATCGACCGGACCAAGGCCGCGACGCTGGGCGTGCCAATCGGCGACGTATTCAACACGTTGTCGGGCTATCTCGGCTCGACCTATGTCAACCAGTTCACGCGCTTCGGCCACACGTTCCAAGTGTATGTCCAGGCGGAGGGCTCGTTCAGAAGCGTTTCCGAGGGCATTGCGCGGCTGACCGTTCCAAACGGATCGGGGTCGCAGGTGCCGATTGGCAGCATCGTCACGGTGGAGGAAAAGATCGGCCCGTCGCTGATCTCACTCTACAATCTCCACCCCGCCATGTCCGTTGTCGGGCGGCCGCAATCCGATGTGAGCTCCGGCGAGGCAATGGCGATCATGGACAAGGCGGCGGCCACCTCGCTTCCCGACGGTGCCACGACGGACTGGACCGCCATCTCCTATCAGGAGAAGCTGACCGGCAACCAGATCTACATCGCTTTCGGCTTGGCGCTGGTTCTCGTTTATTTCGTGCTCGCCGGTCAGTACGGCAGCTGGCTCGCCCCCCTGCCCGTGATCTTCTCGGTCCCGCTCGCCCTTGCCGGCACGATTGCGGCGCTCCTGGCACTCGGCCTGCAGAACACGCTCTATACGCAGATCGGTCTGGTCTTGCTCATTGCGCTTGCAGCCAAGAATGCCATCCTGATCGTCGAATTCGCCCGCGACCTCAGGATCAAGGAAGGTAAGTCGCTGCTCGAATCCGCGGTCACGGCAGGCAAACTTCGTTTCCGACCAATCCTTATGACATCGATCGCCTTCATTCTCGGCATGGTTCCGCTCGTTCTTGCAACCGGCGCCGGCGCCAATGCCAGCCGGTCGATCGGGATCTCGGTGGTCAGCGGCATGCTGGTCTCGACGGTGCTTTGCGTCTTCGTCGTGCCGGCGCTGTACATGATCATACGTGCGCTGGAAGAGCGTCATTGAGCCTGTGATTTCCTTCCGCGATCAGGTTGGCGCGCGATCGGATGGCCAATTTTGCGAACAAAATTGCGTTCGCAGCGTTGAGTAAGGGATAGCTTTTGAAAAAGGAGCACCCCGATGAAACGGACAATAGGCGCAATCATTGCCGCGACGATCATATCGGCCGGGAGCCTGAGCCCGGCGATCGCACGTGATCACCACCACCACGATAACACCGGCCGAGCCATTGCCGGAGGCGTAGCCGCTGGTGTCGTCGGCGGTTTGATCGGTGGCGCAATCGCCAACTCCGGTCCTCGTTATGTCGATCCGCCGCCGCCGCGCCCGCGTTGCTGGTACGAGGATCGCGAGGTTGAGAACAATTACGACGGCGGTTCTCATGTTGAAACGGTCCGCGTCTGCAACTGATGTGCGCGGAGCCTACGGAAGACAGCCTACGCGGCCAGACCCGCCGCGTAGGCTGTTGTGAGAAGTTTGAATTGACCGAACATAGTGACAGGACGACAATCGCTGCCGAGAGGAACCGGGAGACGATGTGATGGATGAACCCCAACGTTGGCGCAACATGGCAAGCGCGCCAAGAGACGGCAGCCGAATTCTTGTCACGATCTATCCATCCGAGCAGGGACCGGCGGAAGTCGACTTGGCTTACTGGTCGAATGGTGACCGGTTCGGGACCGAGGGTTGGCGCGCGTCCGACTCCTCGCCCGGCCGTTTGATCGAATATGCCGAACCGGAATTGAAGTGCTGGATGCCGATGCCCTCGGCCAGCCTCAACCGCACCTCAATGCCGACGCCCTGGGAAGGCGAGGATAGCTTGCAGTTGGACGGCTCTGGTATCTAGCATCGCCCGCCTCTTGAAAGAGGCCGCCGCGCTCCGGCACCCGCTATTTTTTTGAGGCACTTGCGGCGTAGATCTGGTCGATCGCGAGCTCGAGGCTTCGATCAAATTCAGCAGTGCTCATCGTGACAAGAAGATCTTCCGCCAAAGCCCTGGAGAAGCTTGCGATCATGCCGTGATTATGGCTCAGCTTTTCGCAGGCGTCAGCACGGCTGTAACCACCGGACAGAGCGACGACGCGGATAACCGACTTGTGGTCGATCAGCGGCTTGTAGAAGTCCGCGACGGACGGAAGCGTCAGCTTGATCATGACTTTCTGACCGGACGGCAAGGCGTCGAGCTCGCGGAGAATCTCTTCGCGCAGGATAACCTCGGCCTCTCGCTTCGTTGTACTCTTGATCGATACTTCAGGCTCGATAATCGGAACCAGACCATGTCCAAGGATGCGTTGAGCAACGGAAAATTGCTGGTGAACCACCGCCGCAATTCCTGCCCTGTTGGCCTGGGCAATAACTGAACGCATTTTGGTGCCGAATATACCCTTCTTGACCGCCCGGCCGAGCAGATCGTCAAGATCGGGCATTGGCTTCATGACCTGAACGCCATTCACTTCGGCCGCCAGCCCCTTGTCGACCTTCAAAAACGGAACCACGCCGCGCTCTTCCCAAAGAAAGGCGGGAACCGGCTTGCCGTTGGCCTCTCCGTCCATCGTCCGCTCAAAAAGTATGGCGCCGATCACCTTGTCACCCGAAAATGCCGGAGCGGTCATGATGCGAACACGCATTTCATGCACCAAGCGAAACATCTCTTCTTCGCCATGGTAGTCCGCATCCGCTATGCCGTAGAGACGCAGCGCTCCCGGCGTCGATCCGCCACTCTGATCGAGCGCTGCGATAAAGCCGGCTTTGTCGGCCATCTGGGACATCATTTTTGTGTCTGACATTGTTTCCCCCCTGTGCTGCATTTCGCGTGTTTCACAAATGGCGTTCAACCGGGTTTGCATCCCGGTACACAAGCAACCTCTCACATTCCTGCGCAAACAGCCACCTCCTTGCGGGGGTCGTCAAAGCTAAAACTGCTTGCCCGGCAATGCCGGCGAACAAAGAGCCGGATGCGGATTTGCGATTATTCGTGGCCTTCGCCGCGTCTCACAAAACGCCAGCACCAACGTCTCGACCATGCAAAAATCACGACGTGAGATCGAGGAATTGACGGCCTAACCAATCAAATCATCGTTCAGGGTTTGATCCATCCGCCATTTGTAAGTGCGACAGAAAACTGACTTCATAAAAAGCCATTTTTTGGTACGCTAACGTAACGATGGAGGCGTCATGAGTGATTTTCCAAATATTACCTCTCGCGTCGAACGAATTACGCCCGATATCGCCAAGTCTATGCTTGAGCGTATCATTGGCAGCGCCAAACTTGATCATGCTTCCGTGCAGGCATTTCAACGAGATATGCATGACGGACGGTGGATATTGAATGGCTCTCCTATCGTATTGTCTTCCGATGGGCAGGTACTTGACGGCCGGGCACGACTTAATGCCTGCGCACGATCAAACGCACCCTTCGACACCTTGGTGATACAGGGCGTCGATATCAAAGCCTTCGAGACCATTGATTCAATCCGCAAGCGTACGCTTGCGGATGTTCTATCGATGCGCAAGGAAAAGCACGGTCGAGCACTAGGCGCAGCCCTTAAGATTGTTTGGACGTATAACTGGGGAGGAGCACCCGGCACAAGCAAAGGGCCGACCCCCACCACGCTTCTGAGTGTGCTTGAGGAACACCCGGAAATCCGCGACAGCGTCAAGCCGGCGCTACGCGCCATGCCACTCATGCCTCATGGTTGCGGCATTGCGCTCCATTACCTGACAAGTGCAGTCGATTCCGTTCGCGCCGCCAATTTCTAGCGCAAATTCAAGATCCTATAACTGACGCCCCTGATGATCCCATCGTCCAGCTGCGGGACATCTTGCAGACGACGCGCGGACAGGGTGGCGCCAGGAAGCAGACCTATATACTTGCTGTTTCAATCAAGGCCCTGAATGCCTTCCTGGCCGGCAGGACAATCAAGCTGCTGCGCTTTTCGCCAGATCGCGAGAGCTTCCCCCGCATTGTAAACAGCTCCGACTGGGGACCTTTGAGCCGTGCGATTGCTCCTCAGAAACTGGAGGCTGCGCCCCTAAACGCTCACAGGATCAAGATCAAGGCGCTCATGATCGGTCCCGAGATGGCGGATAAGCTATTGGCGGATCGCGGACCAAACAGGGCAGTATCGTCGGCGGTCATAGCCAAGTATGCGCGCGATATCGAGGCTGGTCGCTGGCAACTGAATGGCCAGACGATCAAAATAGATAGCGATGGACGACTGCTAGACGGGCAGCATCGTCTGGAAGCCGTGAAGAAGGCGATGAAGGCCATTCCGGCCATTGTTGTGGAAGGCCTGCCGACCGACGTCATCAACTCCCTCGACATCGGGCGCAAGAGATCGATGAACGACGTGCTTCGCGAGCATGGCGAGACCAATACGATCACCCTGGCATCAGCACTACGCTGGCTTTGGATGATCCGGACGGGCGTGGTTCTGGCCGCGAATTCATCTCCGTCTATCGGCGAATTGCTTGAGCTGCTCGAAGCGGTTCCAGAGATCAGGAATAGCCTGAGAAACGTGGCGGCGATCCACGAGATTATGGGAAACGGCATTGCCGCCGCGCTGCATTGCACCTTCGCGGAGAAGGATGCCGATCTCGCGGACGTATTTTTCGCAAGGCTGATCGACGGAGTGAATTTGGCGGAACACAGTCCCATACGTCATCTGCGCGAACGCTTGATCAAGACCCGTGCGTCACGTCGCGTACGGCTAGCGGAGGCGGAGCGCGTGGCCCTTAGCATCAAGGCGTGGAACGCCTTTCGAAACGACCGACCGCTTCAATTGCTTCTATGGCGCAATCGCGGCGTAGCCCGAGAGGGTTTGCCATCACCTCTGTAGGATAGCACTTTGAAAAAGAAAACAGCCAAGATCCATATCCGTTTAGAGCCCGATCAATACACGTTCGTACTAAATGTTGCCCATTTGAGCGCGCTCAAACCATCAACCGTGGTCCGCTTGATGCTGCAAGATACGAGACGATTGGGCGAACGAGGGGCGGCCGAAGCAATTCGCCATCTCGTGCCGGAAGACAAGAGGGATCATATCCGAGGGGAAAGGAAGTAAGCTGACGTCATTCAGGAGCCCGTCAGCGGGTGCTCTTGATAAACGGACCCTGTTCCAGTCGCATTTCGATCAGTTGGCGTAGCAGCGCACGGGCGTCGTTGGCCTCCGAGCCGTATTGCGCCATCAGCCGATCACGTGAGGGAACCAGTCTCGTCTCCGGTCATTAACCTGCGAGGAGCAGCGAAAGGAGATTGGACCAATGGCCAAAGACGTTACAAATCGTCGGGCGAAGGAGCATGTCGACGAAGATCAGAATGGTGTGATCGTTGCCGGACCGGAAGCACACGCACGCGAGCGTTCCGGAAAGAATCCCACTCATAAGACAGCACCGGGAGACGACAAAGGCGCGGCGAAGTCAGATGCGGGCGCGGGACGTAGCCCGAAAAAGACCAGCTAGTCTGGCGATGGCCGGCGCGAAAACGGCCCGGATAGCCCGCCAGAAGACAGAGAACCTCCCGTGCGCTGTGGCACACGGGAGGTTCTTTTTCGAGTGCTGCTGCAGCTCGTTTCGCCTTTAGGCGTTTAGGTCGAAGCGGTCGGCGTTCATCACCTTCGTCCAGGCGGCAACGAAGTCCTTCACGAACTTCTCCTTGCTGTCGTCCTGGGCATAGACTTCGGCATAAGCGCGCAGCACCGAGTTGGAACCGAAGACAAGGTCGGCACGGGTCGCGGTGAACCGGACATCGCCTGTCTTGCGATCACGAATCTCGTAAGAGTTCCGGCCGGTCGGGACCCATGAATAGGCCATATCGGTCAGCGTGACGAAGAAGTCCGTGGTGAGCGCACCAACCTTGGACGTGAAGACGCCGTGGCTGCTGCCGCCGTGATTGGCGCCGACGACGCGCAGGCCACCAACAAGAGCCGTCATCTCAGGCGCGGTCAGGCCCATCAGCTGGGCACGGTCGAGGAGCAGTTCCTCGGCGCTGACCACGTAATGCTCCTTCTGCCAGTTGCGGAAGCCGTCGGCGAGCGGCTCGAGCGGCGCGAAGCTGTCCGCGTCGGTCTGCGCTTCGGTGGCATCGCCACGGCCAGCTGCGAACGGCACCTGGATGTCGAAGCCGGCAGCCTTGGCGGCCTGTTCGACGCCGACGTTACCGGCGAGGACGATGACGTCGGCAACCGAAGCGCCGCTTGCCGCAGCGATCGGCTCCAGCACCGCAAGAACGCGGGCGAGGCGTTCAGGCTCGTTGCCGGCCCAGTCCTTCTGCGGCGCCAACCGGATGCGGGCACCGTTGGCACCGCCGCGATTGTCCGAACCGCGGAAGGTGCGGGCGCTGTCCCATGCGGTGCTGACGAGGTCGGCGACGGAAAGGCCGGAAGCGGCGATCTTCGCCTTGACGGCCGAAACGTCGTAGCTCGTGCTGCCTGCCGGGATCGGGTCTTGCCAGAGCAGGTCTTCGGCCGGCACATCCGGGCCGATGTAGCGCGCCTTGGGGCCCATATCGCGGTGGGTCAGCTTGAACCAGGCGCGAGCAAAGGCATCCGAGAATGCCGAGAAATCGTCGCGGAAGCGCAGCGAGATCTCGCGGTAGATCGGGTCTACCCGAAGCGCCATGTCGGCGTCCGTCATCATCGGATTGAGGCGAATGCTCGGGTCTTCCACGTCGACGGGCTTGTCGGCGTCGGCGATCGAGATCGGCTCCCACTGGGTGGCGCCTGCCGGGCTCTTCACCAGATGCCATTCATGCTTGAACAGCATTTCGAAGAAGCCGTTGTCCCATTTGGTCGGTTCGGTGGTCCAGGCACCTTCGAGGCCCGAGACAACCGTATTGCGACCAATGCCGCGACCCTTGGTGTTCATCCAGCCGAGACCCTGGGCTTCCGGACCTGCCGCTTCTGGATCGGCGCTGAGATCAGCGGGGTTGCCGTTGCCGTGGGTCTTGCCGATGGTGTGGCCGCCGGCGGTCAGCGCAACAGTCTCTTCGTCGTCCATGCCCATACGGGCGAAGGTTTCGCGCATTTGCGCGGCGGTGGCGAGCGGATCGGACTTGCCGTTGACGCCCTCGGGGTTGACGTAGATCAGGCCCATTTGGACCGCCGCGAGTGGGTTCGACAGCGTCGCGGGCTTTGCCACATCGCCGTAGCGGCCATCGCTTGGCGCGAGCCATTCCTGCTCGTCACCCCAGTAAACATCCTTTTCCGGATGCCAGATGTCTTCGCGGCCAAAGCCGAAGCCGAAGGTCTTCAGGCCGGCGACGTCATAGGCAATTGTGCCCGCGAGCGCGATCAGGTCGGCCCAGGAAATCCGGTTGCCGTACTTCTTCTTGATCGGCCACAGCAGGCGCCGGCCCTTGTCGGTGTTGACGTTATCCGGCCAGGAGTTCAGCGGTGCGAAACGCTGGTTGCCGGTGTTGGCGCCGCCACGGCCGTCCGCGGCGCGATACGAGCCGGCTGCGTGCCAGGTCACGCGGGCCATCATGCCAACATAGCTACCCCAGTCGGCCGGCCACCATTCCTGGCTTTCGGTCATCAGTGCCCGGAGATCGGCCTTCAGAGCCTCTACGTCGAGCTTCTTAAGCTCCTCGCGATATTTGAAATCCCTGCCGAGCGGATTGGTCTTGGTGTCGTGCTGGCTCAGAATGTCCAGGTTCAGCGCGTTCGGCCACCATTGCGTAACGGATTTGCCGAGTGCCGTGTTACCACCGTGCATGACCGGACACTTGCCGGCCGATTGTGTCTTCGTGTCCACGTTAACTCTCCCTAAAATTCGAACTCGGGTTGAAATCGCGTACCAAGTGTTTGAGCGGGTCGTTGAACCTCGTGTCGGCTTCAAGTCCCGAGATAGGGAATGAGCAACTCACTCGAAAAATTCCAATTGTATATTCTAAAGGGTCTGATAGGTTTTGATTATGATAGGCCTATCCATGAAGCACCTGCGTTATTTCGAGGCTCTTGCACGGTTGGGGCATTTCGGCCGCGCCGCCGAAGCCTGTGCGATCTCCCAGCCCGCACTGTCGGTACAAATCCGTGAGCTCGAGGAACTGATCGGGGCGCCGCTGGTGGAACGCGGCGGCAGGCAGATCAGGCTGACGAGCCTCGGTGAGGAGTTTGCGGAGCGCGTGCGTGGCATCCTGCGCTCGGTCGACGATCTGGCGGAACTGGCCCGCGCCACGCAGACGACGCTTGCGGGCCGGCTTCGCATCGGCGTCATTCCTACAATTGCCCCGTATCTCCTGCCCGACGTCATCAAGACTCTGACGCAGCGCTATCCAGGGCTCGATCCACGCCCGCGCGAGGCGGTGACACAGAGGCTGATCGAAGACCTGCACGAAGCAAGGCTCGATGCCGCGATCGTTGCCCTGCCCGTTTCAGAGCCGACGCTTGAGGAAATTCCGCTCTTCGATGAGGAATTCGTGCTGGTGCGTCCGCTGGAGGACGCTGGCAAACCTGTTCCGAGCTCCGAGATGCTGCACGAGATGCGTCTGCTGCTTCTCGAAGAAGGACACTGCTTCCGCGAGCAGGCGCTCTCTTTCTGCAACATCGCAGCCGCGCCCCCTCGCGAACTTATGGAAGGAAGCTCGCTTACCACGCTGGTACAGATGGTGGGCGCCGGCATCGGCGTCACGCTGCTGCCGCAGATGGCGGTGCGCACCGAGACCCGCTCAGCCGATGTCAGCGTATTTCGCCTTCTTGAGCCGCGGCCCTTTCGCACAATCGGCATGATCTGGCGCAAGACCAATCCCCTGGTGGCGCAATTCGGCCCGATCGCCGACATCGTCCGCGAGGCCGGCGCTCGCAGGACAATCGAACTTGGCGCTTTTCCCGCCCAGACGCCAACGCTGATCGCGTAAGAAAGCCCGCCTACCTCGCCAAGTTCGCTGAGCGGTCTGACGGGTTGCAAGTGGCGCGGCGATCGATATATCCGACGAGATATAATGATTGTCGCGGCATGCCTGTTGGCACGATTCGCAGTTTCAGTATCGGAGTATCGATTTGACGTTCGAGATCATTTTTTGCCAGGGACGCATTGCCGACCGTACGCCTGGCGCGATCGAAGGCGCGGCCAAGACAGCAAGAGCCTTGCAGGAATTGACAGGACTGTCACCGCGTTCAGTCGGAACATCTTCGCCACCCAAACAAGACGACTGGTCCAGCAGCCTGCCCGAAGCTACCGGCACGCTGACAGAACTTCAAAGCGAAGTGGCCGACATCTTTCGTCGTGGCCAAAGGCCGTTGATGGCCATGAACACCTGCTCCGCGAGCCTCGCAACACTGCCGGTTGTCGCGCGTGTCCATCCTGAAGCAACGATCCTCTGGATCGACGCTCACGGAGACTTCAACACCCCTCAGACCACCGGAAGCGGATATCTGGGCGGCATGGTTCTCGCCGCGGTCTGCGGCCTCTGGGAGAGTGGTCTCGGAGAGGGTGTCGATCCGGCCAGAGTCGTGATTGCGGGCGCACGAGATATCGATCCCGCGGAGGCAGAACTGCTCAGACAGGCCGGTGTCTGCGTGCTCTCGGCTGAAAAAACAGATCCGGATTCGATCGTCTCAATTATCGGCGATCGGCCCGTATGGATTCACGTCGATTGGGATTCTTTGGAGCCCGGATTTGTGCCAGCGGCCTATGCCGTGCCGAATGGCCTGCTGCCAGAAATGCTGCGCACCATCTTCGAGAAAATTCCGGTAGACCAAATTATCGGCGTCGAGCTTGCCGAATTCGAGGCATCCTCTGACGGCGAGAAGGATGCCACGTCGCTGCGTTTCCTGATGGACGCAATCTCGCCGCTGCTTGGATCGAAATAACGCAGTGAACGGCGCCTACCGAACAAACCGATGACTTAGAATGCTTCTTCGATAGAGCGGACAACCGCAAAACCTGCGCGTTTCCGCGCGCAGAGCACTTGCCAGTCTCCACGGTCGACGAGAGCAGCCGCTCGGTAAACCTTCGCGTGGTGGATCGCGCTCAGTTTCGGCGGCCGGCAACCAACCGCAGCCCCGTTTCCGCCTGCTTTTCGCTCGCAACCCTGAACACCGAGACGAGTTCGCGCAAGCGATTGGCCTCGCCGGCAAGCACTGCGGATGCGGCGTTGCTTTCCTCGACCATGGCGGCGTTCTGCTGGGTATCCTGATCCATGCCGTTCATCGCCGTGTTGATCTCGACCAAGCCGATGCTCTGTTCGCGCGAAGACAAAGCGATTGCTTCCATATGCTGGTTGATGGCCACAACGTGTCTGCCGATGCCGTGGAGAGCCGCACCTGTGTCCTTCACCGCCCGCACCCCCTCCTCAACCTCGACGGTCGAACCATCGATGAGAGCCTTGATTTCCTTGGCCGCGTTGGCCGAGCGCTGGGCCAATTCGCGAACTTCGTGCGCTACAACCGCGAACCCGCGACCAGCCTCACCGGCACGGGCCGCCTCAACGCCGGCGTTCAGGGCAAGAAGATTGGTCTGGAAGGCAATCTGGTCGATCGTCGCGATGATGCTTGCGATACGCTTTGAAGACCCCTCGATCCGTTCCATCATGGCAACCGCCTCATCAACAAGCGCCGTCCCCTTCGAAGCGCTGTCATTGGCCTCTCGCGCCACCTGTTGGGCGTCCTCAACGCGTTTGGTCGCGTTCGACACATTTGCCGTTATCTCGTCGAGCGCAGCCGCTGTTTGCTCAAGAGAGGCTGCCTGGCGCTCCGTTCGCTGCGCCAATTGGCTTGCTCCGCTGCTGATCTCCCGGGTACCATTGTCGATGGAATGGCTGGACTCCATGATGACACCCATCACACCGGCCAGCTGTTTCAACGTCGCATTCAGGTCCCCGCGCAGGCTTTCGAAATCCGGTGCGAAGGGTTCGACGAGTTGGAAGGAGAGATCTCCCGCGGCCAACCGCTTAAGGCCCGCGCCAAGGTCGCCGGTGGCCTGCAGCAGCCGTTCGCGCGCCAGCGCCTCGGCCTGCTCCTGCATCTGGGCCCGGTTGGCCTCGGCATCTCTGCGCGCCGCTGCCGCTTCCGCTTCAAGTGCCGCTGCGGCGATCGCCTGCTGCCTGAACACCTCAAGCGCCTTCGCCATCGCCCCAACCTCGTCGCGCCTTGCCGCGCCGGGCGCCGTTTGACCTGTGTCTCCTTCGGCCAGGCGGCGCATGGCAGCGGTAATCATGAGGATCGGCGCGCTGATTGATCGGCCGATCAGCCAAACGCTGAGCAGAATGAGACCGATCGCGGCGGCGATCAGCGCGACAACGATCGTGATATTGCGTTGACCGACGCGATCATTCTCCTTGAGCGTGGCGACCTCTGCCGCGGCGTAGCTTTGAATGATGTCCGAAAGCACCGGCTGCACCGCGGAATAAGCAGAACTGACCGCCTCGCGAGCGGAGGCCTCCTCCAGCGTCGCATTGCCATAAAGCCGGAACGCATTTTGGTAGACGGAGAGTGCTTCCGTAGCGCGCATGCGCTGTGCGCCGGGCCGGAATGCCTTCTTCATCAAATCGGTAAACGTCGCGACTTCGCCGGCGTGTTTGGCCAGATAATCGGGATTTCGGCGCAGGATGAAGTCCTTCTCATGCCGGCGCATCATCAACATGCTGGCCTTGAGCTCGGCATCCGCGACGCGTTCAAGCTGGCCTTCGATCGAATGCACGGCATCGCGCATGGCCCCTTCAAGACCCTGCGACGGATCGAGACCCAACTCCTTGTCCTTGGCCACAAGCGCCGAAAACGTGCCCGCATAGGCCTGAAGCGCACCGCTCAACGCGTCAAGCTTCCCAGCCTGCTCAGGCGCCGCATCGCCCTTTAGCTTGTCGATCACCGAGTTTGCCCTCTGAAGCGCTTTGTCGAAGTCTTCGACAGCACCAAGCTGCTGCGTGAGCAGGAATTCCTTTTCCCAGATCAGAGTGTCGCGAATGTCGTCCCGCGCGGCTGTGACATCACGTTGCTGTTTCGCCAGGCTGTCAGCCGTCTGCCGATAGCGGGCTTCCACTTGCCGTTGGCCGATGAAGATCGCGGAAATCGCGACAATCCCGATCAACGCCACCAAGGCAAGCAACATCACCCGATGGGCAATTTTCAGGTTTGAGAGTAAGGCCACGATACACCCCCGGCAATTTCGTCTCGGGCTTACACCACCCATGACGTTAAGCATTCACAAACCGGAGATGAAACTTTGATGATTTGGCGAAGAAAATAACATGGGCGCGTTTCACGGCTTTCATCTCAACCTGTGCTGCCGTGGCGGCATCGCATTCGCGACCGCATTCCGGCGTGTCCGCCTTCAATCTCCTGCGCGATGTAACAGTTTGCTTGCGAGAGAGCCTACAGCACTTGTTGTACGCTTGATGGCAATATAGCGTATACGTGATCGAAACATTCATTGAAGTCCCATGTCATCGAATTCCGACCGGGTAGACATCGCCCATCGCACCCTTAGACAGGCCATCATCGAGCAGGCGATCAAAGCCGGCACCAAACTGCCGGAGGATGAGATCGGCAAGCACTTCTCCATGAGCCGCACCCTGGTGCGCGCCGTGCTGGCCAAATTACAGGCGCAGGGGCTTGTCGACACCTATCACAAGCGCACCGCCACCGTGGCGCAACCAAGCCTCGAAGAAGCACGCGATGCGTTCGCCGTGCGCCGTGCGCTGGAGCGCGAAGTCATGAAGGCGGTGGCCAAACGCTGGAGCCCGGCCATCGAGAAGAGCCTGCGCGAGCACGTGCAGGAAGAGGAAGCGGCCCATGCCAAGGGTGACGTCCGGCTTTCGACGCGGCTCGCCGGTGAATTCCATCTGAAACTTGCCGACCTTGCGGGCAATACCCTTTTGGAGCGCTATCTCTCCGAACTGGTGTCGCGTTGCTCGCTGATCCTTGCCATGTACAGCCGCCCGCATTCGAGCGAATGTGCCATCAGCGAGCACTCCGGGCTCATCGCTGCACTCAAGAAGGGCGATATCGCGGCTGCCGAGCGGTTGATGGACGACCACCTCTCGTCAGTGGAAAGCCGGGCGTTGTTCGAGGACGAGCCTGCCGCCGAGCCTGACCTCGGCTCGATCCTTTCCCGTTTCTCCGCTCGCGCCGCGAGCTGACTGCCGCTTTTTCAATCACGTATACATGATTTTGCATTTTATGTAGACGAAAATTCGCGCACGATTTCCCGCCTTTTTGGACGCCATTGGGCGCCGCGCGCGTTTTATCTCAATGAATACATACTTATAGGGCTTCAGCGCGGCGTTTGACGCGCTCATCGATACAGACTGGCATCAATGTTGCATACGTGATTATAGAGATCATGTAGCCAAGATTGTCATCATGCCACATACGATATCGCCACATACCGAACACCGCCTCGAGCTGCGAGGGATCCGCAAGGCCTATCCGGCCGTCGTCGCCAATGACGGAATCGACCTTTGCGTCCGTCCGGGCGAAATTCACGCCGTGGTCGGCGAGAACGGGGCCGGCAAGTCGACGCTGATGAAGACCATCTACGGCATGGTTCGGCCAGATTCCGGCGAACTGTTGTGGGATGGGCGCGAGGTGTCGATCGCCTCGCCCGCCGATGCACAGAAGCTCGGCATCGGCATGGTGTTCCAGCATTTCGCGCTGTTCGACACACTGTCGGTGGCGGAAAACATCGCGCTGGCGCTGCCCGGCCGGCCGGCGATCGAACCGCTGTCGAGAAGGATCGCCGAAGTCGCCGCGCGTTATGGTCTGCCGGTGGACCCGGAGCGGCACATCTACACGATGTCGGTCGGTGAGCGGCAGCGGGTCGAAATCATCCGCGCGCTGCTGCAAAATCCGCGCCTGCTCATTCTCGACGAGCCAACCTCGGTGCTGACGCCGCAGGCGGTCGAAACGCTCTTCGTAACGTTGCGCCAGATCGCGGCCGAGGGATGCAGCATTCTCTATATCAGCCACAAGCTGAACGAGATCAGGGATCTCTGCCATACCGCGACCATCCTGCGCGGCGGCCGGGTTACCGGCATGTGCGATCCGAGGCAGGAAAGCCCGGCCTCGATGGCCCGCATGATGATCGGCGCCGACCTCCCCAGCTTCCGTCATCGCGGCGACACGTCGGCCGGCAAGACACGTCTCAGCGTTTCCGGTCTGACGCTTGCCACACAGGACCCGTTCGGGACAGCACTCGGCGACATCAGTTTTGCGGTGCGCGGCGGCGAGATTTTCGGCATCGCCGGCGTATCGGGCAATGGCCAGCAGGAACTGCTGGCAGCACTTTCCGGCGAAACGCCGCTCTCTAACGCCCAAACGATCGCTATCGACGGCACGCCGGCGGGCCATCGCGATCCGGCCGGCCGGCGGCGGCTTGGCCTCTGCTCCGTTCCCGAGGATCGGCTGAAGCAGGGTTCGGTCCCCTCGCTGCCGCTCCTGGAGAACGTGCTGCTCACCGCCAATCGCAACGGCGTCGTTCGCGCCGGCCTCATCCGCTTCGATCGCGTCAAGGCCTATGCCGAGCGCTGCATCAAGGCCTTCGACGTCAGAACACCCGGCGCACAGGCGCGGGCCGGCAGCCTGTCGGGCGGCAACCTTCAGAAGTTCATCATCGGCCGCGAGATCCTGCAGGAGCCGGGCGTGCTGATCGTCTCGCAACCGACCTGGGGCGTGGATGTTGGCGCGGCGCTCGTCATCCGCCAGGCGCTGCTCGACCTGCGTGACCGGGGTGCGGCGATCGTCGTTATCTCCGAGGAACTCGACGAGCTCTTCGAGATCTCCGACCGGCTCGCCGTCATCGCCGGCGGCCGGCTGACGGCAGCTATACCGATCGCGGACGCTAACCGCGATGCGATCGGCATGGCCATGTCCGGCCAGAGTACCGGCGATGAGCCAGATGAACGCGCCAGCAAGGAGCTTGCCCATGCGCTTTGAACCGCGTCCCAATCCCTCGCGCATCATGATCCTGATGTCGCCGGTCATCGCGATCGCGCTGACGTCAATCGTTGCCATGGTGCTCTTTGCCCTTGCCGGCCAGAACCCGCTTGAAGCGCTGATCACCTTCCTGACCGCGCCACTCGCCGATCTCTACGGTTTCGGCGAGCTGCTGATCAAGGCCGCCCCCCTGGTGCTGATCGGTGTCGGGCTCGCGATCGGCTTTCGCGCCGGCATCTGGAATGTCGGCGCCGAAGGGCAGCTGACCGTGGGCGTCATCTTCGCCGGCTATGTCGCGTTGAAGTTTGGCCCGGCCGGCGGCTGGTGGGTTCTGCCCTTGATGGTGATCGCCGGCGCCTTCGGCGGCGTCTTCTGGGCCGCCATCCCCGCGCTGTTGCGCGTCAAGTTCAACGCCAGCGAAATCCTGGTCAGCCTGATGCTCAACTACGTCGCGGCACTCTGGCTGTCCTGGCTGATCTTCGGCCTCTGGCGCGACCCGGCCGGGTTCAACTTCCCGCAGTCGGAACCGCTGGCGCCGGATGCCCTCTTCCCGTTCCTGATCGAGGATACCCGCGCGAATGTGAGCGTGCTCTTCGCGCTCGGCGCGGTCATCGTGGGATGGCTGTTCATGAACCGCAGCTTCGCCGGCTTCCAACTCAAGGTCACCGGCCTCTCCGAAGGCGCCGCCCGCTATGCCGGCTTCGGCGTCAGCCGTGCGGTCTGGATCGGCATGCTGGCGAGCGGTGCGGCGGCCGGCATCGCAGGCGTCGGCGAGATTGCCGGCCCGCTTGCGCAGATCTTCCCGACCGCCTCTCCAGGCTATGGCTACGCGGCGATCATCGTGGCCTTTCTCGGGCGGCTGCACCCGGTCGGCATCCTGTTCTCCGGGCTCCTGATGGCGCTGCTCTACCTCTCGGGCGATGTCGCGCAGATGTCGCTCGGCATGCCGTCCTCAATCACCGGTCTGTTGCAGAGCACGCTGCTGTTCTTCCTGCTGACGACTGATGTCTTCATTCAATACCGCATCCGCTTCCAGTCCTCCAACCGGCAGGGAGCCGCCGCCTGATGGACCAGATCCTTCCCATTCTCGTGGCCACGCTCGTTGCCGGCACGCCCCTGATCTACGCAGCACTCGGCGAACTCGTTGCCGAACGCTCAGGCGTGCTGAACATGGGCGTCGAGGGCATGATGGTGATCGGCGCGGTGATTGCCTTCATCGTCATGATGGCGACGGGCAGCCTGTGGCTCGCCGTATTCGCGGCCATGCTGGCCGCCATGCTGCTCGCCCTGATGTTCGCGGTCCTTGCCGTCGGCTTCCGCGCCAATCAGATCGCGGTCGGGCTTGCATTGACGATCTTCGGCACCAGCCTCGCTTCGTTCATCGGCAAGCCCTACATCGGCATGGCGATCGTGATGGAGCCTTCGGCGGCATCCAGGCTTGCCGCGAAAATCCCCCTGCTGGGCGTCGTTCTCGGCCAGCTTCATCCGCTGACGTGGTTGTCGTGGGTCTTCTTCGCCAGCGTATGGTATTTCCTGAACCGCAGCCGCAGCGGACTGATTTTGCGCGCCGTCGGCGAATCGCCGACATCCGCGCATGCGCTCGGCTACCCCGTCAACACGATCCGCTATCTCGCGACGCTGTTCGGCGGCGCCAGCGCCGGTATCGCGGGCGCCTATGTCTCGATCGTCTACACCTCGCTTTGGACCGAGGGACTGATCGCCGGGCGCGGCTGGATCGCCGTGGCGCTGGTGGTCTTTTCCACCTGGCGGGCGGGGCGCTGCTTCCTTGGCGCCTATCTCTTCGGCGGCGCCACCATCGCGCAGCTCTTTGCCCAGAGCGCCGGCATCGGCCTGCCGTCGGAACTGATGTCCGCCCTTCCCTATCTCGTCACCATCGTCGTGCTGGTGCTGATCTCGCGCAACGCCGCGCTGATGCGCCTCAACGTCCCCGCTTCCCTCGGCAAGCCATTTGCCGCCGAGGGCTGAAACAGCCGTCCATCATCCAAACCGAACAACAACAGAGGGAACCGAAATGACAACATTTTCCAGACGCGACTTCCTGAGAACCAGCGCCGCCGGCGCGCTTGCGATCGGCGCGGGCACAAGGCCCCTTTTCGCCGCCGAAGAGCCTCTCAAGGTCGGTGTCATCCATATGGGCGCCATCTCCGATACCGGCTGGGAATACTTCCAGGCCAACGCCTGGAAAGCGCTCGAAAAGGAATTCGGCGACAAGGTGAAGGTAACAGTGCTCGAAAACATCGCCCAGGTGCAGGATTGCGAACGCCTGTTCCGCCAGCTTTCCGCCCAGGGCAACAAGCTGATCTTCGGCACCACCTTCTCGCAATACGCCTCGCTGAAGAAGCTGGCTCCGATGTTGCCCAAGTCGCATTTCGAATGCTGCGCCGGCATCGGGGCCGGCAACAATCTCGGCGTATTCGAAGCCCGCCACTATGAGGGCACCTACCTCACCGGTATCGCCGCCGGCCGCACGACAAAGACCAACGTTCTCGGCTGGGTCGGCGCCTTCCCCGTGCCGCAGGTCATCTATAGCCTCAACGCCTTCCTGCTCGGCGCCCGCTCGGTCAATCCCGATGTGACGCTGAAGGTTGTCTGGGCCAACGCCTGGGTCGATCCCGGCAAGGAAAAGGACGCCGTCGCGGCATTGATCGCACAGGGAGCCGACGTCATCTCCGGCAGCCCCAACACGCCGGTGCAGGGACTGGCCGCCGAGGAGAAAGGCGTCTGGTCGATCGGCTCGACCGGCGATTTCTCCGCCTATGTAAAGAAGAAGCAGCTGGTTTCCTTCGAACTGGACTGGAGTGCCGCGCATATCAACGCCGCCAAGGCCGTGATGGCCGGCGACTGGAAGCCGGAGAGCCGCTGGCTCGGCCTCGGACCCGGCGGCTACGTCAAGATGACGACGAGCAACTCCGAACTGCCGGAATCGGTCGCCGCCGAAATGAAGGCCGCCGAAGCAGCGATTATCAGCGGCAAGCTGAAGCCCTTTGCCGGCGAGATCAAGGATCAGAAGGGCGACGTGAAGGTCGCCAAGGGTCAAGAACTCGCCGATGCCGACATCAAGGGCATGACCTGGCTGATCGAAGGCGTGCAGGGCACCCTGCCGCAGAACTGATCGGCGCGCCGCGCCGACCACACGACATCGCTTCTCCCCTGGTTGGGGAGGAGCATTGCAAACGACGATAGAACAAAGACATCAAGGGAGACCCCGGTGACCGAAACACTGTTCACGAACGCCAAGCTGGCCGATGGCACGCTCAACGATATCCTCGTCTCGGACGGCCGCATCTCGGCAATCAACAAGGCCGGCACGAGCGCGGCCTCCGCCAAGACCGTCGACATTGCCGGCGCGCTTCTGGTCCCGAGTTTCGTCGAGGGGCACATCCATCTCGACACCAGCTTCTACGGCGACAAGTGGATCCCGCACAAAGCCTGCACCAACGGCTTCGACGTGCATGAGCGCGTGGCCTTTCAGGCCGAGAACATGGCAGGTGCCGCGCCGATGGACGAGCGCGCCCGCAAGCAGCTCGATCTCTGCATCTCAAACGGCGCACTGCAGATGCGCAGCCATGTCATGGTCGACGGCTCGGTCGGGCTGAAATCGCTGGAGACGATCCTTGCCGTACGCGAGGCCTACAAGGATATCATCGATATCCAGCTGGTGGCGTTTCCGCAGAGCGGCATCCTGAAAAGCCCCGGCACGCCTGAGCTGATGGACGAGGCGATCGGCATGGGCGCCGATCTTGTCGGCGGACTTGATCCGCTCTCCTTCGACCGTGACATCAAGGGACATCTCGACGTGGTCTTCGGCATTGCCGAAAAGCGCGGCGTCGATGTCGATATCCACCTCCACGATGCCGGCACGATGGGCGCGATGACCATCGAGGAAATCTGCGCCCGCACGATAGCACTCGGCATGCAGGGGCATGTCGCCGTCAGCCACGCTTATGGCCTCGGCGACCTTGGACCGGATGCGATCAAGAAGATCGCCGCTCTCATTGCCAGGAGTGGCGTCGCGATCATGACCAACGCGCCGGGCAACCACAACTTCCCGCCGGTGGCGCTGCTGCGGGCGGCAGGTGTCACGGTCTTCTCCGGCAACGACAATATCCGCGATTCCTGGTGGCCCTTCGGCGATGGCGACATGCTGCGCCGCGCCGAGATCATCGCCTATCGCTCCGGCTTCTACACGGATACGGAACTCGCCGCCGCCTTTGACGTGGTGACCGCAGGCGGCGCCAAGGCACTCAATCTCGAGGGCTATGGCATCGCCATCGGCGCCAAGGCCGATTTCGTGACGCTTGCGGCAGAGCACATCCCGGAAGCGGTCGTCGCCATTCCGAAGCCTCGCCGGGTCTTCAAGGAAGGCCGGTTGGTTGCAGAGAACGGAGCCGTGGTCCGCTGATGAACTACCGGAGCCGGCAGACCGAAACAGCCGTTGCGCAATCGCGCGACGGCATGGTGACGACGCCGCATTGGGCGGCGACCGAAGCCGGCGCCAAAGTGCTGGCGCGTGGCGGCAATGCAATCGAGGCGCTGGTCGCCGCGGGCGCCGCGCTTTCCGTCACCTACCCGCATTTCTGCGGCCTCGGCGGCGATGCCGTCTGGATGGTCTGTGACCGGGATGGCGACGCACGCACCTTCCTCGGCATCGGCCAGGCGGCCGCGAATGCCGAGATCGACAGCCCGATCCCCGCGCGCGGACCGGCTTCGACGCTGACAACCGCCTGCCTGGTCGATAGCTGGGAGAAGGTGCTCGATCATTCCGTCACGAACTGGGGCGGTTCCGAGCAGCTCTCTGCATTGTTTGACGATGCCATCGCGCTCGCCGAGGACGGCTTTGCCGTCAGCCCGTCGCAGACATTCTGGCATGATTTCCGCGCCAGCGAATCCGCGACATGGCCGGGCTTTCGAGACCTCTTTCAACGCGAGGGCATCCAGCGACAAACTGATCTGGCGCAAACCCTCAAGGCCATCGCCGCGAATGGCGCGAGGGAATTTTACGAAGGCGAACTGGCGGACCGGATCGCGCGCGGTCTTGCCGCCGCAGGCTCACCGCTGACGGCCGCCGACCTCGCCGAAACGCGAACCCGCATGGTGGAGCCGGTGCGGCTCGCTTATGGCGACACCGTTCTGCTGGCGCCACCGCCGCCGACGCAGGGCGTTACCACCCTTGGCATCATGGCTGTGCTTGCAAAGCTGGCGCCGAAGGATAAGACACCTGACAGCGCCGCCTATTACCATGCGCTGGTAGAGGCGGTGAAACAGGCCTTCCTCGATCGCCATCTGATCGCGGATCCGGAGTTCGCCGTCGATGCCACGAAACTGCTTCTGGACCCTGAACGCCTGGCCGCAAAGGCCTCGGCAATCGATTCCAACCGCGCCGTCGACTGGCCCGTACCCTACAGGCAGGGCGACACAGCGCTCTTGGCTGCAGTCGACGCCGACGGCCGGGCCGCCTGCTTGCTGCAAAGCATCTATTTCGATTGGGGAAGCGGCGTCGTTGCCGGTGACACCGGTATCCTTTGGCAAAACCGGGGCGCAGCCTTCAGCACCGATCCCGCCAGTCCGAATTTCATTCAGCCCGGCAAGCGGCCCTTCTACACGCTGAACCCTGGCCTTGCACTCAAGGACGGACGCCCGCATCTGGTCTACGGAACACAGGGTGCGGATGGCCAGCCGCAGACACTGGCACTGCTGCTCAGCTTGTTGATCGACCATGGGCTGGATCCGTTGGCCGCCCTCTCGCGGCCGCGCTTCCTGCTCGGCCGCACCTTTTCCGATACTCGCGACAACCTCAAAATCGAGGAGAACATCGGAGATGATACCCTCGCGACCCTGGGCTCCATGGGCCACGAAGTCGCGACCATTGCGCCCCTAAGCCCACTTGGCGGGCAGGCAGGCATCATTCGCATAAATGGAGACGGACAAATGCAAGCAGCTCACGACCCGCGCAGCGATGGCGGAGCCATCGGCCTATGAGCAGTTTGTCCGATAATCTTTTCGACCTCGTCATCCGCAATGTTCGCGTGGAGGAAGATGCTGCTCTCGTTGACATCGCAGTGCACGATGGCCTGATCGCCGCGATCGAACCGAACTTCCGCTGCGATGCCGTCTCGGATGTCGATGGCAAAGGCAGCTTCGCGTTCGGCGGCTTCGTGGATACGCATGTGCATCTGGACAAGGCCTGCATTCTCGATCGCTGCTCGATCTGCGAGGGAACGCTCGCCGAAGCGGTGCGGGAGACGGCGCGCGCCAAATCCGGCTTTACCGTGGACGACGTTTACGAGCGAGCCGCCCGCGTCGTCGAGAAGGCGATCTCGCATGGCACGGTAAGGATGCGCACCTTCGTCGAGATCGACCCGCGTGCCGGTTTCCGCTCCTTCCACGCGATCAAACGCATCAGGGCGGATTACGCCTTCGCGATCGATATCGAGATCTGTGCTTTCGCGCAGGACGGCCTCACCAACGAGCCTGAAACCTTGGCGATGCTCGACGCAGCACTTGCCGATGGCGCCAATCTTATCGGAGGCTGCCCCTACACCGACCCGGATCCTGAAGCCCACATCGCCAGCATCTTCGAACTCGCGGTGAAACACGACGTCGCCGTCGATTTCCACCTCGACTTCAGCCTCGACCCCAACAAGACCGACCTGCCCGCCGTCATCGCGGCCACCAAACGCCGCGGTTGGCAAGGCCGGGTCTCGATCGGTCATGTCACCAACCTCTCGGCATTGCCGGAGGCATCCGTAATCGAGATCGCAAAGAACCTCTCCGAAGCAGGGATCGCGCTGACCGTCTTGCCTGCCACCGACCTCTTCCTCAACGGCCGCGGCCACGACCATCTGGTGCCACGCGGCGTCGCCCCCGCCCATATCCTCACCGCCCATGGTGTCGTGACCTCGATTGCGACCAACAACGTGCTCAACCCCTTCACGCCCTACGGCGACGCCTCGCTGATCCGGATGGCCAATCTCTACGCCAACGTCGCGCAACTCTCGCGAGATGTGGAGATATCAGGCGTATTCGACATGGTCGGGCGATCCGCCGCCCGCCAGCTCGGCGTCCCCTACGGCCTCACCGTGGGCGAGGAGGCGACGATCATTCTCATCGACACCGCGGGGCCGAAGGCAGCCGTGCGCGAAATCGGCCGGGTCGTCGCCGGCTGGAAAGCCGGCCGGCCGAGTTTCTACAATGGCCACCCGCAGCTTCACAAGCCGCTTTGACGATGATCGCCTTGGCAACCGAGCAAAAACGTTGGTGGGAGCGCGTTATCGACAGCGCAATTATCCAAATCAAGCAATAACTTGCATGACGGAGCTCAGCGATCCGGTATAGATGGTGGTCATCTAACCAGCACCAGCCAGGGCTCCCGTGGATCAGATACTCGCCATTCGAACATTTGTCCGCGTCGCCGAGGCCGGCTCGTTTGCCAAGGCGGCGGACACGCTGAACCTGCCCCGGTCCTCCGTCAGCAAACTGGTGCAGGATCTTGAGGCGCATCTGGGCACAAAGCTCGTGGAGCGCACCACGCGGTCGGTCACGATGACCACCGAGGGTGTGGCCTATCACGAGCGCGCGCTGAAGCTCCTCGCCGATCTGGATGACATGGACGGCACGATCGCGGGTTCTCGCAGCGCGCCAAAGGGGAAGCTGCGCGTCGATATCGGTTCCGTGCTGGCAAACCAGATCCTCATCCCCGCGCTCGCCGACTTTCAGCACCAGTATCCTGAGATCGATCTCATGCTCGGGGTCAGCGATCGACCCGCCGACCTCGTCAGTGAGGGGATCGATTGCGTCATCCGCGGCGGGGCGTTGAGTGACTCATCGATGAAGGCGCGAAAACTGTGCGAGTTGGACTACGTCATTTGCGCATCGCCCAGCTATCTGGATGGCCTGCAGTTGCCGGAGCGGCCGGAGGATATCGAGCAGCATCGGATCGTCAGTTACTTCTCCGCGTCATCCGGAAAGCGATTTCCATTGCGCTTTCAGCGCGGCGATGAGCGAAGCGAGTATCTCCCGACAACAAGCGGCATTTCGGTGAACGAGAGCACCGCACACCTGAATGCGCTGCTATCAGGGCTTGGGATCGGCCAGAGCTTCGGCTTCCTGGCAAGACCGCACTTCGAGAGCGGCGCGCTGGTCGAGCTGTTGCCCGAGTGGAAGCCGGACAATCATCCGCTGCATCTCGTCTACCCGGCAGACCGATTTCCAAATCCCAGACTGCGCGCCTTCACGGAATGGGCGGCGAAAGTATTCGAAGCCGTCGATGCCAGACGCAATGTGACCACGGAGACCATCCATCCCCATGGATAATGTCTCCACCCTGAGCGGCTTCTCGCCGCCAAGCTGACGAACTAACTTCTCCTCATCGGACGGCGACGAGGCCAACAGCCAACGCCACCTCCCGAACAGTTTCAGAACTTCAACAGGCCGCGCATTCGGGCTGAACCCTTTCGCGCGCCCAGCATCAGGAGAGTACAATGACCAAAAGACTTGAAAACAAGATCGCCGTCGTCACCGGAGCAACCAGCGGCATCGGCCTCTCGACCGCCAAGCTCTTCGCCGCAGAAGGTGCACGTGTCTATATCACCGGCCGCCGCAAGGATGCGCTGGACAAGGCAGTCGCCGAGATCGGCCATGGCGCGGTCGGCGTACAGGCCGACTCCTCCAATAGCGCTGATCTCGACAAGCTGTTCGCCCAGGTGAAGGCGGAACAGGGACGCCTTGACGCTCTCGTCGTCAATGCCGGTGGCGGCAGCATGCTTCCGCTTGGCCAGATCACCGAGGAACAGGTCGACGACACCTTCGGCCGCAACGTGAAGGCCGTGATCTTCACCGTGCAGAAAGCACTTCCGCTGCTCAGCAAGGGCTCGTCGGTCGTGCTGACCGGCTCGACCGCCGGCACCGAAGGCACGGCTGCCTTCTCCGTCTACTCCGCCTCCAAGGCCGCTGTCCGCAACCTCGCCCGCTCCTGGGCGCTTGATCTCAAGGGCACCGGTATCCGCGTCAACGTCGTCTCGCCCGGCGCAACCCGTACCCCGGGCCTCGTCGAACTCGCCGGCGACGACAAGGAACAGCAGCAGGGCCTGCTCGACTATCTCGCCTCTCGCATCCCGCTCGGCCGCGTAGGCGAGTCCGAGGAGATCGCCAAGGCAACCCTGTTCCTCGCTTCCGACGATGCGAGCTTCGTCAACGGCGCAGAGCTCTTCGCCGATGGCGGCCAGGCTCAGGTCTAACCCCACAGCAGGAGCGGCGAACAGCCGCTCCACTTCTCATTCTCAAGGAGAGCCCGCGATGCGTGCCGCAGTCTATTTCAAGCATGGGAAGCCTGAGGACGTTCTTCAGGCAGTCGACGTCGAAGATCCCAAACATCCAGACCACAACGAAGTGCTGATCCGGGTGCTTCTCCGGCCGGTTCACCACGGCGATCTTCTCGGTATATCGGGACGCTACCAGCCGGGAGCGGTCGTACCGAAAGAGGGCGTGCGCGTCGGCTTCGAGGGCTACGGCATCGTCGAGGAAGCCGGCAGTGGCGTCGATCTGAAACCCGGCACACGCGTTGCATTCTTCCCCGGCCGAGGCGCGTGGAGCGAAAAGGCAATCGTCCCGGCTGAATACGTCACCGAAATTCCTGATGACGTATCGGACGAAGCCGCAGCACAGCTTCACGTCAATCCGTTGACGACGGCGCTTCTCTTGCGGGCCGTCGAGACATCCGGCGCGAAGCCGGGCCGCGACGTCGTCGTTCTCACCGCCGCCGGCTCCGCCGTTGCCAGACTGGTGATCGGACTGCTGCTCGATCGCGGCTTCGACGTCGTCGGCATCGTCCGGCGCGAAGCCGGCGTGAACGAGCTTAACGTCGTGTTTCCTGATCTGCCGGTGCTTTCCACAGACAAGCCCGGCTGGCAGGACAAGGTCGTTGCAGCCGCCGACGGCCATCCCATCGGCGTCGTGCTAGACCCCGTTGGCGGCGAGACGGCCAGTGCGGCGGTTGCGTTACTCGCCCAAGGCGGCAGCCTGGTGTCCTACGGCGACCTTTCCGGGCAGCCGATCTCGGTCCCTGCACTTTACTTTTCGACGCGCGACATCCGCCTGTCGGGTGTGACGGTCGGGCGGTGGGCGGGCCTGCCTGTCGAAATCCGCAAGGCCGATCTGAAGCTCGCGCTTGAGCTCGCAGCCAGCAAGCCGGAGCTCTTTCAGGTCGAGCAGACGTTCGATCTCGCGGATGTCGGCAAGGCTGCCGCACTTGTCGAAAAGCCAGGCAAATCCGGCACGGTTCTGATCACGTCGCGCTAAGCGCCGCCGCAACCGAAATACATCATCAGCCAGCCAAAGGAGAAACGGCCATGGCCGACCACGACAAGACACTGCCGACGAACATGCTCGTCAGCGCCTATTATCGCGTCCATCCGGATGATCGGCAGACCTTCATCGACGCGGTAATCCCGGACATGAAGGCGGCAGCTGAGATCGACGGATGCGTCTTCTACGCCTTCGCGCAGGATCTGACGGATCCGAACACCTTCCACCTTGTCGAGGGCTGGAGAGACGAAGCTGCCTACGAAGCACATGAAAACTCTCCAATCTTCCTCAAGGCTCTGAGCACTGTGGTGAAGAATGTCCGGATCCTCGACCGACAAGGTATCCGCTACGATGTCGCAAAGCAGCACATCGACGACCCGCGCGGCCGCGTCTCCTGACGCCATCGGCACAGGATCGCGATCCCCCGGCAGCATGGCAGCCGGAACAGAAAATCAAACCAAGGACCAAGACATGACCGATCCATCGACCGTCGCAACGCGCCGGCGCCTTCTTCAATTCGCCCTGGCAGCGCCCGCCGTAGTCTCGCTGACTTCCCAGGCGGTTGCGGCGCAGGAGGAGCTATTGCTTCCGCCGGCAACCGACGCGATCACGCCTTTCAAGGTTTCCGTTCCGCAAGCCGCCATCGATGACCTGAAGCGCCGCCTCAAGAATACGCGATGGCCCGACCAGGAAACCGTCTCGGACTGGTCGCAGGGCGTTCCGCTCCACAAGGCGAAATCGCTGATCGCCTATTGGGAGCGCAAATATGATTGGCGGAAATTCGAGAGGCGCATCAACGCGTTTCCGCAGTTTCGCACCCAAATCGACGGGCTTGGCATCCATTTCATCCATGTGAAATCGAAGCATGAAAACGCCCTGCCGATCATTCTGACGCATGGATGGCCAGGGTCGGTCGTCGAGTTCCTCAAGGTCATCGGCCCCCTCACCGACCCGACCGCGCACGGCGGCACGGCCGAGGACGCTTTCCACGTCGTCATTCCCTCGCAGCCCGGCTTCGGCTTCTCAGACAGGCCGGCCTCGGAAGGGTGGACCGTGGTGCGGACCGCCAATGCCTGGGCCACGCTGATGAAGCGCCTCGGCTACGACAAGTGGGTCGCGCAGGGCGGAGATTGGGGATCGGGCGTCACCCATGCGCTCGGACATGTCCGCCCCGGAGGCCTCGTGGCAGCCCATGTGAACTGGCCCCTGGTCTTTCCGGAGAAATTCCCGGAGAACCCGACGCCCGAGGAAAAGGCCGCGATGGATGCGGCGATGAAGTTCGCGAACGACCAGTTCGGCTACTTCAAGGAGCAGGCGACGCGGCCGCAGACGATCGGATATGCGCTCGCGGATTCACCCGTCGGCCAGGCAACATGGATCTACGAGAAATTCCAGGCTTGGACGGACAACCGCGGCGAGCCGGAAGACGCGCTGACGATCGACGAGATGCTCGATGACATCTCGCTCTACTGGTTTACGGACACGGCCGCCTCATCCGCCCGCATCTACTGGGAAAACGCCCGCAACGGCGGCGGCTTCGACGCCGGCCGGATCGAACTGCCGATGGCAGCCACGATCTTTCCGAAGGAGATCTACCGCGCGCCCAAGGCATGGGCCGAAGCCCACTGGCCGAACCTGTTTTACTGGAACGAGGTCGACAAGGGAGGTCACTTCGCCGCCTTCGAGCAGCCCGACCTCTTCGCGCAGGAAATGCGCAAGGCCTTCAAATCCATCCGCTGATCCAGCACAAGACCAAGGAAACGACATGCCTACCAACGAAGAAATCATCCGCGAACTCTACCGGACCGCAGAGGTGAAGGATGTGGCGGCATTCGTCGCCCTCTTCGCCGAGGACGGCTATTTCTGGGACGTATCGGCCGGCGCGAAATATTACGGCACCGACATCGGCAAGACGGTCGACATCTACGCTACCGCCTTCCACGACATGCACCGCGAACTCGGAAACTTCTACGTGACCGACGACGTGGTCATTGTCGAACTGACCCTCAATGGCACCCACTCCGGCCCCCTCGCCTTGCCTGCCGGGACGATCCCGGCCACAGGCAAGGAAATGCACGCACCATGCTGCGACGTTTTCCATCTGAAGGATGGCAAGGTGACGTCCTTCCATTGCTACACCGCCGCGACGATCATCTTCGGCCAGCTTGGAGTGCTCGGCAACCTCGCGGCGTCGGTCCAGCAAGCGTGAGAAAAAATTGCGGCGCTCGGGAATAGAAGCGCTGCCCGGGTGTCTACCTCAATGCAACAACAAGGAAGAAGCCGATGAACCTTTGGTCCTCCCGAAAGTCGATGGTCCTTGCGGCCACCATCCTCGCAACTGCGGGCGCCTGCGCCGCCTTCGCCCATGATCCCTCACAGCACGATTCGGCGATGCAGATGGACGACGGCGGCCCCGAGGCGGCCTACCTCGCGGAGAACGACGCAGCCATGAACAAGATGATGGCAGACATGGAGGTCGAGCCATCAGGCGATGTCGACCGCGACTTCGTGGCGATGATGACGCCCCATCACCAGGGCGCCATCGAGATGGCGCTCGCCGTCCTCAAATACGGCAAGAACGAGCAGCTCAAGCGCATCGCGCAGGAGATCATCGTGGATCAGCAGCAGGAGATCGCGGCCATGAAGCTTGCGATCGGCGATCCGCTCCCCCCATCCGAAGCGGCCCCAACCCAGGTCGCACCGGAGACTACCCCCACCGGATCCACGCCCAGCAAGACCATGCAGGACATGGACCCCAACATGAAGATGTAACCCAGAGGTCCTCCCAATGAACATTCGTACATCTTTTGCCGCCAGCTTGCTGGCGGGCAGCATGCTATTGCCTTTTTCCGCCTTCGCTGGGCAGGCACCCTTCGCCGCCGCTGATCCGGACATTCCAGTCAGCAGCAAGGACCGCGTCTATGCCGCCGAGCAATTCTCCAACACCGTGTCGGTGACCGATCCGGCGACCAACAAGCTTCTCGGCGTCATCAAGCTCGGCGATCCGCAGCCCGGCAACCTCAGCCCGCTCTATAAGGGCCAGGTGCTGGTCCACGGCATGGGCTTTTCGCCAGACAAGAAGACGATCGCGGTGGTCTCGATCGGCTCGAACTCCGTGACATTCATCGACACGGCGACAAACGCGGTGAAGCACACCACCTATGTCGGCCGCTCGCCGCACGAGGCATTCTATACGCCCGATGGCAAGGAGGTCTGGGTGACGGTCCGTGGCGAGGACTATATCTCCGTCATCGACGCCGCCACATTCGAGGAGAAGACCCAGATCAAGGTGCCGGCAGGTCCCGGCATGCAGATCTTCTCACCTGACGGTAAGTACGGCTACATCTGCTCGTCCTTCAATCCCGAGACCGTCGTCGTCACCGTTGCCGATCACCAGATCGTCGGCCACGTGAAGCAGGCAAGCCCCTTCTGCCCGAATATCGCGGCATCGCCTGATGGAAAACAGGTCTGGTTCACGCTCAAGGACATCGGCAAGACGCAGGTCTTCAATGCGCAGCCGCCCTTCGATCTGATCCAGACGATCGACACTGGCCCGATCACCAACCACGTCAACCTCGTCACCAACAAGAACGGCAGCTTCGCTTACATCACTGTTGGCGGCCTCAATCAGGTGAAGGTCTTCCGTACCGATAATTTTGAACAGGTCGCGACCATCCCCGTCGGCAACCTGCCACACGGTGTCTGGCCCTCCGGCGACGGCACGCGCGTCTATGTCGGACTGGAAAACGCCGATGCGATGGCCGCGATCGACACGCTGACCAATAAGGTCATCGCGACGATCCCGATCGGCCAGGCGGCGCAGGCCGTCAACTATGTGCCGAATGCCGTTCCTGAAGGCGACGGCATGCAGAACCTGCAGCCGCTCGGCACCGCAGGCGTCGCCGCGCATCTGACGCTGTCGGCAAAGGGCGACAGGCAAAAGACGGCGCCGACGAGCGTCACGCTCTTCGACCAAGGGCTGACGCAGGTGTTGCAGGCATCCGTGACCGGTCTGGAACCGAGAACGATGTACGTGCTGGCACTCTCCGACAAGGCCGATGGCAGCGGCCCGCTGCAGGGCTTGTCGAACTTCATGACGAACCCGGCAGGCTCGGCGATCGTCAACGCAGTTGGCCCGATCCGGCAGATCGTCGAGTCCAAGCACAAGGACGAGCGCAGGTATATCGTCGTCGCCTCATCGGTTGACGGCAAGCCCGGCAAGGTCCTGCAGGTGCAGGCCGATTGATGTGAACCGACCGGGGTAAACCGATGGCCCGCGGCTTGACTGCGGGCCATTCACCCCCGAGGATTTGAGACATGGATGATCTGCTGACACAGGTAGAGCCGATGATCCCGGCGCTGAGGCGATACGCGCGCGGCCTGATCCGCGATCGCGAAGCGGCTGACGATATCGTCCAGGATTGCCTCGAGCGGGTCGTCACGAACTGGACGCACCGACGCGATGCAAATGCCCGCTCCTGGGTATTCGCGATCCTTCACAATCTCGCGGTCAACAAAATACGCCAGGACGTCAGACGCGCGGGCATCGTGACGATCGACGAGATGCCGGAGGCGACCGCGACGGTGGATGCCAGCCAGGACGACACGCTGTTCGGTCAGGACGTTCTTGCCGCCATCGAGCGTCTGCCGCCCGACTATCGGAGCATCCTGCTATTGGTCGCGGTCGAGGACCTGAGCTATGCGGAGACGGCTACCGTACTCGACGTACCCGTCGGAACCGTGATGTCGCGCCTGTCTCGTGCACGCGAGCAACTGAGGCTTATCCTTGAGACCAAACCAACGAGCGCCAAACCTGTTGGTCCATTTATCCGGAGGATCAAATGACGAATAGACCGATCAACGAGGATGACCTTCAGGCCTTTGTCGACGGCGCCTTGGATGCAGAGCGACAGCAGGACGTGGCTTCATTCCTTGAAACGAACAAGGATGCCGCGAAGCGTGTCTCCGCCTATCAGCAAGGTTCTACGGCGCTTAGATCTGCCCTGGCTCCGATCGCAGCCGAGCCTATCCCAAGCCGGCTGAACCTCGCCAACATCATCGACAGAAAGCGCCCGACTAACAAAATTCGGATTGCGCCAATGGTGGCCGCTGCCGTCGTATTGTTGGCGGTCGGCGCCTCTGGCGGCTGGCTGCTGAAGGGTTACAGCATGCCTCCGACGGAAGGTGTTGCCGCCTTGGCGCAGGAAGCGTCTGCGAGTTACAGCGCATTTGCCGCTGATCGCCTGCGACCGGTCGAGGTCAGGGCTGATGGCAGCGACGATCTGAAAAACCTGGTTTCCGTGACGATCGGTGGTCCGGCCATCATCCCCGATCTCAGCAAGGCCGGCTACCGGCTGATGGGCGGCCGCGTGGTTCCGACGCCGCATGGATCCGGGCTCATGCTGATGTACGACGACGACAAGGGGAACCGATTGGTGATGCTGACCCGGCGCATGCAGGTCGACCAGGACAAGCCCATGGTCGCAAGCGACCAGCACGATATTCGAGGATGGAGCTGGGCCAGGAACGGACTCGGTTATAGCCTCGTCGGCGCAATCGGCTCGGAACATCTCCATACGATTGCTGACGAGATACGGTCGCAGATTTGACTTGTGGCGGCTTGATTCGCAGCCCGACCAACATCAGCCTATACGGGCAACGGATCTGAGCTCATCGGCCGTTGTGGTCGGGAAGCCGAAGAATTCGAGGTAAGCGGGGATTTGCTCGAACAGCATGTCGGTGCCCACCTGGAAGTCGCAGCCGGCGGCGCGCGCCGCCTCGAGAAAGGGCGTGATCTCCTGCTTCATCACGACCTCGCCCACAAAGGTTGAGGGAGACAACCGCGACACATCGATCGGCAGCGGATCGTCGCTCTTCATGCCGAGCGGCGTCGCGTTCACCACGATGTCGAATTTGTCAGGATCACGCGAGCCGGCCGTGACGTCCACGTCGGGATAATGCTGGCGAAGCCGTCCCATCAGGCCGTCCATGACCGCCGCGTTCGCGTCGAAAATCGCGAGCCTTCGAACGCCGGTAGCGGCAAGCGATGCGGCGATCGCGGAACCGACGCCGCCGGAACCGACGACGAGCACATCGGCGCCAGATACCCGCCTGCCCTTGCGCAGCACGCCGCGCACAAAACCCTCGCCATCGAACATGTCGCCGATCAGCCGGCCATGTTCATCCAGCCGGATGGCATTGCAGGCGCCCGCGACCTGAGAACGGGTCGACAGTTCGTCGAGCAGGCCCATGGTGGTGACCTTGTGTGGCATGGTGATCAACGCGCCGTGGATGTTCGACAGGCGGAACACGAGCCTCAGGAATTCCGGAAAATCCTCCGCCCGGCAGCCCATGGGCACGACGACGGCATCAATGCCGTGTTTCTCGAAATACGGGTTGTAGATCAGCGGCGACTTGAAGGTCTCCGTCGGATAGCCCAGATGGGCGATGATCCTGGTGGTGCCGGAAATCATGCCGAAAACTTTCAGTGACGCAGAATTTCGCCAAGGAACTTGCGCGTGCGCTCGTGCCTCGGATTGCTGAAGAATGTGGCGGGCGGTGCCTCCTCGATGATCGCGCCGCTCGCCATGAAGATGACGCGATCGGCGACCTGGCGGGCAAAGCCCATCTCGTGGGTGACGCAGATCATCGTCATCCCCTCCTCCGCGAGGCCGATCATCGTATCGAGCACTTCCTTGACCATCTCAGGATCGAGCGCCGATGTCGGCTCGTCGAACAGCATCACCTTCGGCCGCATGCAGAGCGCACGCGCAATCGCCACGCGCTGCTGCTGGCCGCCGGAAAGCTGCGCCGGATATTTCTCGGCCTGTTCGAGGATCTTGACGCGGTCGAGCAGGCTGCGTGCGCGCTCTTCCGCTTCCGCCTTGCCAAGGCCGAGCGCGCGCATCGGCGCCAGCATGCAATTCTGCAGCACGGTCAGATGCGGAAAGAGATTGAACTGCTGAAACACCATGCCGACGTCGCGCCTGATGGCGTCGATATCCTTGGAGCGATGTCCGAGCAGCGTGCCGCCGACGCGGATCTCGCCCTTTTCATAGCTCTCCAGGTGGTTGATGCAGCGGATCAGCGTTGATTTGCCGCTGCCCGAGGGGCCGCAGAGCACGATCCGCTCGCCCTGGCGGACATCCATGTTGATATCGTGTAATGCCTGAAAGGCGCCGTACCATTTCTCGACCTGCGCCAGGCGGATCATTGGGTCAGTTGTTGTCTTCGACATAGTGGTCATGGCTCAATTCTCCCGGACAGGCATCCGTACTCAGCGCGCCGACATCGCGAAGCGCCGCTCGAGGCGGGCACCGAGGATCGTCAGCGGGCAGCACATGATGAAATAGAGGATGCCGACGATGCCGAAGACCGTCAGCGGCTCGAAGATCTGGTTGGAGATGATGTTGCCAGCGCGCGTCAGCTCGGTGAAACCGACAATGGCGGCGAGCGACGTCCCCTTGATCAGCTGCACCAGGAAGCCGATCGTGGCTGGTAGCGATATGCGGATCGCCTGCGGCAGGATCACGTCCTTCATGCGCGAGACGTATTTGATGCTGAGCGCCTTGGCCGCCTCGGTCTGCCCGCGCGGCACGGCCTCGATCGAACCGCGCCAGATCTCGCCGAGATAAGCGCTGGCATGCAACGTCAGCCCGATGGCGACCGCGACCCACGCGTCGAGCTTCAGGCCCACGAGCGCCAGCCCGTAATAGACGACGAAGAGCTGCATCAGGAGCGGCGTGCCCTGAAAGACCGCGATGTAGCCGGCTGTCAGCCTTTCCAGAAGCGGCAGGCCACAGGTCCGCAGCAGCGCGATTATGAGACCGCCAATCGAGCCGCAGATGAAGCCAACGACGGAGAGTACCACGGTCCACTTCAGGCCGATCAACAGGAAGATGAATTCATCGCGACCCATGGGAGCCTCCTACTTGACCGGGTAATTGAAGTAGCGGGATGAGAAGAGGCCGAAGAGGCGCATCATCACCCAGGAGATCACGAGATAGAAAACCGTGACGGTGAAGTAGACCTCGAAGCTGCGGAAGCTTTCCGACTCGATCCTTTGCGAGACCGAGGTCAGTTCGTAGGCCGAGATCGCCGAGCAGATGCTGGTAGACAGCGTCAAAAGCACGAACTGGCTGGTCAGCGACGGGTAAATCGCCCGAAGCGCGGGCTTCAGCACGATGAAGCGGAAGACCTGCGCCTTATGCAGGCCAAGCGCCAGGCCGGCTTCCTTCTGACCCGCGGGGATGGACTGTACCCCGCCGCGAATGATCTCGATCGCGTAGGCGCCGCCATTGATGCCGAGCGCGATGATCGCCGTCGGCGTCGGATCGAGCCTGATGCCGGCGAGCGGCAGGGCGAAATAGATGAAGAAGATCTGCACCAGGAAAGGCGTGTTGCGGATGATCTCGACGAAGCCGATCACCAGCCAGCGCACCGGCTTGAAGCGGGAATCGCGCAGCATGACGCCGCCGATGCCGATCAGGACCGCAAGCAGCATGCCCGAGATCGCCAGCAGGAACGTACCGAGACAGGCAAGCAACAGGCTTGGCAGACCGTCGATGACAGGCGTGAAGTCCAGTGTATAGTTCATGGGTTTGTTTCTGGCCTTTCCTGTCCGGTCAGCGGCTGCGAGCGACCAGCTGCGTCATGGCCTGGATCGCCAGCTCGTACCCATCCGCACCGAAACCGATCATGATCGACGTCGCGATCGGCGAGATCAGGGACTTGTGGTAGATGCTCTCGCGGGCATGGACATTGGAGATGTGCAGTTCGATCTTCGGCGGATCGAAGGTCTTCAGCGCATCGAGAACCGCGATCGACGTAAAGGTGAAAGCAGCAGGGTTGATGATGATCCCGCACGCCTTCTGGCGCGCCTCGTGAATGCTCTCGATCAGCGCTCCCTCGAAATTGGTCTGGCGAAAATCCACCTCGAAGCCGAGGTCGCGCGCCTTGGCCGCACAGCGTTGCTCGATCTCGGCGAGCGTCGTCGAGCCATAGATATGCGGCTCCCGCTGACCGAGAAGATTGAGGTTCGGCCCGTTCAGTACAAAAATCGTCTTGCTCATCATCGCTCCCGCGTTCGGCACGAGACATTCATCGCCGCGGCCAAGCGGCGGCGGCCGCCTTCAATGCGCCGCCGTCGCATCGCCCATCAGGAAGGGCTTAGTTTGCAGCGAAGGGAATGCCTTCGAGGCTCGCCGGGAATTCCGGTACGGGAACCTTCATCCACTTGTCGTAGATCTTCTTCAGCTCGCCGTTCGCCTTGATCTTGTCGATGAAGGTGTTGAGCGAGGCGTTGATTTCCTTCTCCCCCAGGCGGGTGCAGGCACCATTGTAGAGCTTCTGGAACTCGAGCTTGTTCTCGAATTCGCCGGGACGCGCCTTCTCGACGCGATCCATGTAGAAGATGTTGCCGCCGAGGGCCTCCGCCTGCCCGGATACCAGAGCCTGGACGCTAGCCGCATCGCCATCGAAACGGCGAATGGTGGCCGAAGCCGGTGCATTCTTGGTGACCTGCGTATCCTGTGCAGCACCCTTCGCCACGGAAATGGTCATGTTGGCCATGTCGTCATTCGTCTTGATCGACTTGCTCTTCGGCCCGATCAGCACGATGGCATTGGCATTGTAGGGCTGGCTGAACTGAACCGCCTTGGCGCGATCGGGCAGCATGGCCATCGTTGCGAAGAGAACGTCGACGCGACCTGAAGTCAGCGCGGGAATGCGGTTGTTGACTTCAAGCGGCACGAACTCGACTTCGACGCCGAGTTCCTTGGCATAAAGCGCGCCCATGTCGGCATCGAAGCCGTCCTGCTTGCCGGCGCTGGTGACGAAGCCCCATGGCGGATTGTCGCCCTGGATGCCGACGATCAGTTTGCCGCGGGCCTTGATTTCTTCCGGGGTGACGGCGGCGGCCGGCTGAGCCAGCGCGATGCCGGTGAGCAGAGCGGCCGCGCCAAGCATGGCGTTGCGACGTGACAACATGGATTTCAACATCTTTTTCTCCTCCTCAATGGTCGTTGCGACCGCACAGCCTTCCTTCTCCTCCGACTGTGAGACCAAAACTGCCTTACACGGACCGATAAATCAACATAGTTTTTGCAAATCGTATGAGACTTCTATTTTCAAACGTTGAATTGAACTTCTCACGACATTCGTCATAATGATTATCACGACGATATCGGCCAAGGAGGATGAGCGAGATGAAAACCTCGATAGCGACGGTTTCGATCAGCGGCGAGCTGCCGGAGAAGTTGGAAGCGATCGCGCGGGCGGGCTTTGACGGCGTGGAGATTTTCGAGAACGACTTCCTGGCCTTTGACGGCAGCCCCGCCGATGTCGGCAAGATGGCCCGCGATCTCGGCCTGAAGATCACGCTGTTCCAGCCGTTCCGTGATTTCGAGGGCATGCCGGAGCCGCTGCGCAGCCGCACCTTTGACCGCGCCGAACGCAAGTTCGATATCATGCAGCAGCTCGGCACGGACCTCGTCCTCGTCTGCTCGAACGTCTCCTCCGCCTCGCTCGGCGGCCTCGACCGCGCCGCTGCCGACTTCCGCGAACTGGGTGAGCGCGCGGCGGCGCGGGGCCTGCGCGTCGGCTACGAGGCGCTGGCATGGGGACGCCATATCAACGACCACCGCGACGCCTGGGAGATCGTGCGTCGTGCCGACCACGACAATATCGGCCTGGTGCTGGACAGCTTTCATAGCCTCTCACGCAAGATCGACATCAATTCCATCCGCTCCATCCCGAAGGAGAAAATCTTCATCGTCCAGCTGGCGGACGCGCCGCAGATCGACATGGATCTGCTTTACTGGTCGCGACACTTCCGCAACATGCCCGGTGAAGGCGACCTGCCGGTGACCGCCTTTACATCCGCGATCGCCGCGACCGGGTATGACGGCTACTATTCGCTGGAGATCTTCAACGACCAGTTCCGTGGCGGCTCGACGCGCGAGATCGCGGCCGACGGCCATCGTTCGCTGATCTATCTGGGCGATCAGGTGCGCCGTAGCCTCGGCGGCGACAACCCGATTGGAAAGCCCATGCCGCCGCGCGCGACGGTGAAAGGTGTCGGTTTTGTCGAATTCACGGCCGATGAAGGCGATGCGGCCGAGCTGATCGGCATCCTTGAGGTGCTGGGCTTTCGCAAGACGGCCAAGCATCGCAGCAAGGAGGTCAGCCTCTACGAACAGGGCGGCATCCGCATTCTCGTCAATATCGACCAGGCGGGCTTTGCCAATGCGGCCTACGCCGTTCACGGGACGCTTGCCTATGCATTCGCGCTTGTCGTGGACGATGCCTGGGAGGCCCACCGGCGCGCGGTGGCACTCAATGCCGAACCTTTCCTGCAGCCGGTCGCCGAAGGCGAACTCGAGCTTCCGGCAATCCGCGGCGTCGGCGGAGGTATCGTCTATCTGATCGATGAAACATCGCCGCTCGGCCGCTTCGCGGAAGTCGACTTCATCCCCCTCGATGAACAGCAATCGGCTTCGAGCTCAGGTCTGCTGGGCATCGACCACATCGCGCAGACCGTCGCCTACGACGAAATGCTGACCTGGCTGCTCTTCTACACCTCGATCTTCGCGACCGAAAAGACGCCAATGGTCGATATCATCGATCCTGGTGGCGTCGTGCGCAGCCAGGTGGTGGAGAACGCGGAGGGATCGCTGCGGATCACGCTCAACGGCGCCGAAAACAGGCGGACGCTCGCCGGACATTTCATCGCTGAGAAGTTCGGATCGGGCATCCAGCATCTTGCCTTCAGTACCGACGATATCTTCGCCACCGCCGACGCATTGCGAAAGGCCGGCTTCAAGCCGCTTCACATTTCGCCGAACTACTACGGGGATGTTGAGGCGCGGTTTGGGCTGGATCCCGATCTCACCGAGCGGCTGAAGGAACACAACATTCTCTACGACCGCGATGAGCACGGCGAGTATTTCCAGCTCTACAGCGGCACCTACGGCGAAGGCTTCTTCTTCGAGATCGTCGAGCGCAAGCGCTATCGAGGTTATGGCGCGGCCAATGCCATCTTCCGCATCGCGGCACTGAAGAAGCAGATGCGCCCGGAGGGCCTGCCGCGCGATAGCGACTAGGCCGGGAACAGCATGCGGTCAGGCGACGATGCCGCTCTTCAGGATGTGCTCGACGCCACTATGCACATGCCGGCGGATCACGGTCTTGGCCTGCTCCGCATCCCGCCGAAGCGCGAAGTCGAAGAGCGCCCGGTGATCCTCGACCACCGGCTTGCCGCGGAAGCTCTCGGCCAGCATGTGATAGCGCAGAAAGCGGTCGAACACCGAGGAAAGCGTCGCCATCAGCGTCGCGGAGTTGCACGCCGAGACGATCGCCTGGTGGAACTCCCAGTCATATCGCACCCATTCGATGGTGCGCGAGGCATCGCCGGCGAGAAGTCGCCGTTCCGCAGCCGCCAGCTTGTGGTGCGCCGCAACGATGGAGGCCTCCCACTCGAGATCGCCTGCGGCGAAAGCGAGATCGAGGGCGTGGGTTTCGAGCACCACGCGGAGGTCCGCAAGCTCAAGCAGTTCGCGACGCGAGGCCGGGCTGACCTCGAAACCCTTCTGCCCCTCGGCGACGACCAGATTTTCCGTCGTCAGGCGGCTGAGGATTTCCCGCAGCGGCGAGACGCTGATCGAATAGCGTTCGCGCGCCTGTTCCAGCTTGATCTTGGATCCCGGCGGCAAGATGCCGGAAATGATATCCTGACGGATCTGCCGAAAGACGACCTCGCTGACGGTTTCGGCCGTCTCTCCCGTTTTCTTCAGCATTGCGTTACGCGGGCTCCAGTCGCCATGATTTGGAAATCATACAGCAGATTGCCTTTCCTATGTCTTTCTTAAATATGGCAGACGATAGGATTTCAGCGGCTGTGACAATGAGGTAACGTGCACACCACAGTTCGCATCGAAATAGCAGAGCATCGTGATGTTGCAGCAGACAGAAAACGAGACAATCGCGGAGAGCAGCTATCGCCGCATCCGTGCCGACATCATCTTCGGCCGGCTCGCACCGGGCCAAAAGTTGAAGCTGGATGCGCTGAAGGAATCCTACGAGACCTCGATCAGCACGTTGCGTGAGATCCTGAACCGTCTTTCCTCGGAGGGGCTGGTGCTGGCGGAGGGCCAGCGAGGATTCCAGGTGTGCCCGGTCTCCGTCGCCGACCTCAAGGAGATCGCCGCCTTGCGGTTGCTTCTGGAGACGCATGCGCTGGAGCAGTCCTTCGCGCAGGGCGACATGGAGTGGGAGGCGCGCCTCGTATCCGCCCACTACAAGCTTGCCAGCCTGGAACGACTGATGGCGACCGGTGATGCCAGCCGCGCCGAAGACTGGAAACGATACGACTGGGAGTTTCACCAGGCGTTGATTTCGGCCTGTGGCTCCAAGCTTCTGATCGAGACGCACTCGGTCATTTTCGACAAGTATCTGCGCTATCAGATGGTGGCACTATCTTACCGCGGCGATGTGGCGTCGCGCGAGCATCAGGCGCTTCTCGATGCCGCGCTCGAACGTGATGCCGGTTCGGCCAAGAAAATCCTTGCCGCACATATCGAAGGCGGTGTCGAGCATGCGCTGGCGCGCGGTTTGCTGAAGCAGGATAGCTGAGGCCTAGACCAGAATTCCGCTCAGCTCGGCCTTTATCCGCAGCAGCGCCGGAAGATAGCGCGACACCATGGCCCGCATCGGCTCTTCCGTCGCCGCCAGACCGACATTTAGCGCCGCCAGCGTTTGCCCGCGCGCGCCGACCAGTGGTACCGCGACCGACCGAAGGCCAATCTCGACCTCCTGGTCGATGGACGCGTAGCCGGCGGCCTTCACATCCTGCAGGATGCGTTGGAGTTCCCCCACGTCCGTCTGCGTCTTCGGTGTGCGTTGCGCGAGCGGTTCGGCCGAGAGTAATTCCTGCGCCCGCTCCGAAGGAAGTGCTGCCAAGAGAACGCGTCCCATCGACGTGCAATAGGCGGGGAGCCGCGACCCTGGCATCAGAGCGATCGACATGACCCGGCGCTGTGAGGCGCGCGCCACGTAGACGATCTCTGCATCATCGAGAATCGAGACCGACGTGCTTTGGCCGATCTCCTCCGACAGCCGATCGAGCCATGGCTGGACGATGCGCGGCAACGGCATGGAGGCTAGGCATCCGGTTCCAAGCCGCAGCACGCGCGGCGTCACCGTGAAATACTTGCCGTCATAGGCGCAGTAGCCGAGTTCCGCCAACGTCAGAAGGCATCGGCGCGTCGTGGCGCGGTCGTAGCCCGATATGTCCGCGGCCTCAGAGATGCTGAGACGCGGGTGCTCGGCCGTGAACGCCTCGATCACCTTTAGCCCCTTGGCGAGGCCACCCATGATGTCACGTTCCTTCACCTGCATGTACCGACTCCACTGTGCGATATTCGAACAAATATTACATACCGCACAAACACGATTGCCGTCCACACCGCCCTCGCCTACAAATTGGCGCGCTGCCGGTGACAGGCGGCGATGGAGGATCGATGGACAAGACAGTGCGAAGCGCGGCCGAGGCGGTCGACGGGATTGGCGATGGGGCGGTCGTGATGATCGGTGGTTTCGGCGGCTCCGGTGCGCCGATCGAACTGATCCATGCGTTGATCGACAAGGGGCCTCGGAACCTGACCGTTATCAATAACAACGCCGGCAACGGGCGCATCGGCATCGCGGCGATGATCGATGCGGGCATGGTCCGCAAGATGATCTGCTCCTTCCCCCGCTCTTCCGATCCCCGAGCGTTCACGGACAGATATCTCGCCGGCGAGATCGAGCTTGAGCTCGTCCCGCAGGGGACACTTGCTGAGCGGATCCGCGCCGGCGGCGCCGGCATCCCGGCTTTTTACACGCCGACAGGCTACGGAACCGAACTTGCACAAGGCAAGGTCATCGCCGAGTTTGATGGCCGGCCCTATGTGCAGGAACGCTGGCTGAAGGCCGATTTCGCGATCGTCAAGGCGCATGTCGGCGACACTCACGGCAACCTCACCTATCGCAAGGCCGGCCGCAACTTCAATCCGCTGATGTGCATGGCGGCCGCGCAAACGATCGCTCAGGTCTCAAGCCTCGTGCCCCCCGGCGGCATCGACCCCGAGCACGTCGTGACGCCCGGCATCTTCGTCGATCGCGTCGTCGAGATTGCAAATCCCAAACAGGAAGAAGAGCTGATCCGCGAGGGAGCGACACACCCATGAGCAACGACAACAAGCTCTCGAACGCGCAGATCGCCTGGCGTGCCGCGCAGGACATCGCCGACGGCGCCTATGTCAATCTCGGCATCGGCTTTCCCGAGATGGTGGCGCGTTACCAGCCGCCCGGCAGACAGGCGATCTTTCATACGGAGAACGGCGTCCTCGACTTCGGCGAGGCGCCGCCGGCGGGCGAAGAGGATTGGGATCTGATCAACGCGGGCAAACGCGCCGTGACCTTGAATCCCGGCGCCGCCTTCTTTCACCACGCCGACAGCTTTGCCATGGTGCGCGGCGGCCATCTCGATGTCGCGATCTTGGGGGCCTACCAGGTTGCCGAGAACGGTGACCTCGCCAATTGGCGCGTGGGCTCGAAGGGCGTTCCGGCCGTTGGCGGCGCGATGGACCTCGTGCACGGCGCGCGACATGTCTTCGTGATTACCGAACACGTGACCAAGAATGGCGAGCCGAAGCTGGTCGAGAAATGCACCTTCCCGCTGACCGGCGTCGGCTGCATCACCCGCGTCTATACCAGCCACGCGGTGATCGACATCGTCGACAGCCGTTTCGTGCTTCGGGAAAAGCTGCCGGGCCTAGCGATCGAGGATCTGCAGGCCATGACCGGTGCACGGCTTCATATGGACGGGCCGGTCCTGGATTTGATCGTGCCGACGCTTTCGGGAGGTGAAGCATGACCGAAGCCTATATCTGCGACTATATCCGCACACCGATCGGCCGCTTCGGCGGCGCGCTCGCCTCCGTCAGAGCCGACGATCTGGGCGCGGTGCCTCTGCGCGAACTGATTGCACGCAACGCCTCGGTGGATTGGGAAGCGGTGGACGATGTCATTTTCGGCTGCGCCAACCAGGCCGGCGAAGACAATCGCAACGTTGCCCGTATGTCACTGCTCCTCGCCGGCCTGCCGGCAAGCGTGCCGGGCACGACGATCAACCGCCTGTGTGGCTCCGGCATGGACGCCATCATCGCGGCTGCGCGGGCGATCAAGGCTGGCGAGGCCGAACTGATGATCGCGGGCGGCGTCGAAAGCATGTCGCGCGCGCCATTTGTCATGCCCAAGGCGGATACAGCATTCTCGCGCCATGCCGAAATCCACGACACGACCATCGGTTGGCGCTTCGTCAACCCTCTCATGAAAGAGCTCTACGGCGTCGATTCCATGCCCGAAACCGGCGAGAACGTTGCCGAAGACTATAAGGTCAGCCGGCAGGATCAGGACGCCTTCGCGCTAAGGTCCCAGGAGAAAGCGGCGGCGGCTCAGCAGAATGGCAGACTTGCCAGCGAAATCGTCGCGGTTTCGATCCCTCAGCGTAAAAGTGACCCAGTTGTCGTCGATCGGGACGAACATCCACGCGCCACGACGCTCGAAGCGCTGGCCAAGCTCGGGACGCCATTCAAGCGCGAGGGCGGCACCGTCACCGCGGGCAATGCGTCGGGCGTTAACGACGGCGCCGCAGCGCTGATCATCGCCTCGGAAACAGCCATCAAGAAATACGCCCTGACGCCGATCGCCCGCATTCTCGGTGGCGCATCAGCCGGTGTGCCGCCTCGCGTCATGGGGATCGGCCCGGTGCCCGCTTCGCGAAAGCTGATGGCTCGGCTGTCCATGACCCAGCAGCAATTCGATGTCATCGAACTCAACGAGGCCTTCGCCAGCCAGGGTCTCGCGGTGCTGCGCCAGCTCGGCATCGCCGACGACGACCCGCGCGTCAACTGCAACGGCGGCGCGATCGCGCTCGGCCACCCGCTCGGCATGTCGGGCGCGCGCATCACCGGCACGGCGGCGCTGGAGATGGCCGCCAGCGGCGGACGCTTCAGCCTTGCGACCATGTGCGTCGGCGTGGGCCAGGGGATCGCCATCGCGCTGGAGCGCGCCTGACGCGCCGTTGAGCTTCGGGGGAGAGGAAGCTGGGAGGAAACATGCGCACCAAAGTCGCCATCATCGGCTCGGGGCCCGCAGGGCTGCTGCTCGGCCAACTGCTGACCGAGGCCGGCATCGACAACGTCATACTCGACCGTGTCTCCAAGGATTACATTCTCGGCCGCGTGCGTGCGGGCGTACTGGAGGAAGGCACGGTCGATCTGATGGACCGGGCAAAATCCGGTGGCCGAATGCATGCCGAAGGGTTGCTCCATGACGGCTTCTCGCTCGCATTCGACGGGCGTGACCATCGCATCGATCTCGTCGGCTTGAGCGGCGGAAAGCGCGTCATGGTCTATGGCCAGACGGAGCTGACCCGCGACCTGATGGAACACCGCGAAGCAAGCGGCGCGACGTCCATCTACGAGGCGGCCAACTTCACTCCGCGCGATTTCGACGGTGATAATCCTTACATAACCTATGAGAAGGATGGCGTGACCCATCGCATCGACTGCGATTTCATTGCCGGATGCGACGGTTTCCACGGTGTCAGCCGCAAGGCGGTGCCGGAGCGGTCGATCCGCACCTTCGAGAGGGTCTACCCTTTCGGTTGGCTCGGCATTCTGGCCGATGTCGCGCCCGTCAGTCATGAGCTTGTCTATGCCAACCATCCGCGTGGTTTCGCGCTCTGTTCGATGCGCTCGCAAACCCGCAGCCGCTACTATATCCAGGCCCCGCTCGACGAAAAAATCGAGGACTGGAGCGACGAGCGCTTTTGGGACGAGCTTCGCCGCCGCTTGCCCACGCATCATGCCGAAGCGCTGCAGACCGCCCCGTCCTTCGAAAAGTCAATCGCCCCGCTTCGCTCCTTCGTTGCCGAGCCCATGCGCTTCGGTCGACTGTTTCTCGCAGGCGACGCCGCCCATATCGTTCCGCCGACAGGCGCCAAGGGTCTGAACCTTGCGGCCAGCGACGTGCACTATCTGTTTTCAGGCCTTTCGGAATATTACGCGGAGCGTTCGCGCGCCGGGATCGACGCCTATTCGCAGCGGGCGCTGTCGCGTGTCTGGAAGGCAGTCCGCTTCTCCTGGTGGATGACGACCATGCTGCACCGTTTCCCTGATACCGACGACTTCGGCCAAAAGATCCAGGAAGCGGAGCTCGATTATCTCACGCACTCCAATGCCGCAGCGACGGTGCTGGCCGAAAACTACGTCGGATTGCCCTTCTGAGCGTCCGGCTTTGAACCGGGCACGCTGGCCGCTACATCCCTAGCCGCCTCGCGAATGGTCTGCATCAGGATCGAAAGCGGTAGCGACGGGACGGCGTCGTTGCGCATGGTCAGGCCCACGGGGCCCTTGGTCTCGCTCGTATCGATCGGCAGAACCGCCAGCGCGCCATCCTCGATGTCGTTGGCAACGACACCGGCGGAGATGATCCAGATGGCATCGCTCGCGCGCACGAAGGCGCGACCGAAGCTGTCCGAGACCGTTTCGATCTGGTTGGGAAGGCTGGGCACACCGTTGGCGATCAGGAGCCCCTCCACGAAGGGGCGGATGATCGAAGCACGCGTAGGCATCAGGATCGTGTAGTCACCGAGCGCATTGAAGTGCGACTGCCTTGCCTTGAGCAGCGGATGGCCGGCGCGCACCGCGAAGACCACCTGCTCCGAGTAAAGATGCTCGAAGGAAAATCCTGTCATCTTTTCCGGCCCTGCAAGCCGCCCCACCACAAGGTCGAGATCGCCGACGCGAAGCTGCTCGAGCAGCACGGCATTCTCGCCGGTCACGATCTTCAGGCGGCTCCAGGTGTTCTCCTTCAGGAAGAGCTGCATCGCCCGCGGCATGATCCTCGTCGATACTGTCGGCAAGGCGCCGATGCGGATCGGTGGCGCATCGCCGATGCGCTCCTGCGTGACCGAATCGAGCCCCTGCCGCAGCGCCGTCAGCGCCGCGCCGGCGTGTTTCAGGAAAACCTCGCCGTATCGCGTGATCTTGATGCCGCGGCCGTCGCGCTCGAAGACTTCGACGCCCAGAACGCCTTCAAGCTCTCGGATTGTCTTGGTCACCGCGGGTTGGCTGACATGCAGCAGCTCTGCCGCCTTCATCACGCTTTTCTGGCGCGCGACCTCGACAAAGGTTTGCAGATGGCGGAACTTTATGCGGCTGTCGATCATCTCTTACATAACTCCAGAGTTATAGGATCGCCACGAAATATCATTTTACCTAACCAGATTAAACATTCAATTTCCTTTCAGGAGGAGTTTCCAGTGCAGTTTGCCCGCGTCAACGACATCGCGATCCACTACCAGGTTATCGGCGGTCCGGCCGACAAGCCGGTTCTTGTCTTTGCGAATTCGCTTGGCACCGATTTCCGCATATGGCGCGACGTGATCGTCCGGCTGGCGGGCGACTTCGCCATACTGCTCTACGACAAGCGCGGACACGGTCTCTCCGATGTCGGCCAGACGCCCTACACGATCGAGGATCACGCATCGGACCTGATCGGCCTCATGGAAACGCTTGCGATCAAGAAGGCGATTATTTGCGGCCTTTCGGTCGGCGGGTTGATTGCCCAGTCGCTTTACCGGCAGCGGCCGGATCTCGTCAGCGCGCTTATCCTCTGCGACACGGCCCACAAGATCGGCACCGCCGACAGCTGGAACACGCGTATCTCGGCGATTGAAGAAAACGGCATCGACATCATGTGCGATGCCATCATGGAGCGCTGGTTCACACCGGCTTTCCGCCGCCCGGAAAACACAGCCTATAACGGCTATTGCAACATGCTCGTCCGCCAGCCGGTGGCCGGCTACATCGCCACTTGCGCTGCCGTGCGCGATGCCGATCTTACCGAAGCGGCGAAGGCGATCGCCGTTCCGACGATCTGCATTGTGGGCGATCAGGACGGTTCGACGCCGCCCGACCTCGTCAAATCGCTGGCGCAGTTGATCCCCAATGCTCGCTACGAGATCATCCGCGATGCCGGCCATATTCCCTGCGTAGAGCAGCCCGAGGCGCTGACGGCGGTGATCCGCGCATTCATCGACTTCGCATTAGATGGAAAAGCTCATGAGTGACACTCCGCTTGCCTCCGAGCGCTACAGGCAAGGCATGGCGACCCGCCGTGCCGTTCTGGGCGACAGCCATGTCGATCGTGCCGAAGCCGCTTCGACGGCATTCGACAAACCGTTTCAGGACCTCATTACCGAGGCAGCCTGGGGCCACGTCTGGTCGCGCCCGGGGTTGACCAAGCGCGAGCGCTCTATCGTCACGATCGCGCTTCTGGCCGCACTCGGACAGGACGACGAGGTGGCCATGCACGTGCGCGCCACATCAAACACAGGCGCTAGCCGAGACGACATCTGCGAAGCGCTGCTGCATGTGGCGATCTACGCCGGTGTCCCGGCCGCCAACCACGCGATCAAGATCGCCAAGCAGGTCTTCGAACAGATGGACGCCGAAAAGGCGGCTTGAGAGGAAGTCATGTCCGAAATACCGAACCGCAAGCCCGAGACGGGCGCCTTCTTCGCCCGCGACCTAAGCTGGCATCCGCCTGCCTATGCGCCCGGCTACAAGACCTCGGTCCTGCGCTCGCCGAAGCGTGCGCTTCTTTCGCTCGACGGCACGATCTCGGAGATCACGGGCCCGGTCTTCGGCCATGCGATGATCGGCGAACTCGACAATGATCTGCTCCACAACTTCGCCAAGCCCGGCGAAAGCGCCATCGGCGAACGTATCATCGTCCATGGACAGGTGCTCGATGAACGCGGTCGGCCGCAGGCCGGCGTTCTGGTCGAGTTCTGGCAAGCCAATGCCGGCGGGCGATACCGCCACAAGAAGGAAAGCTACCTGGCGGCGATCGATCCGAACTTCGGCGGGTGCGGGCGCGCGATCACCGATGAGGACGGCCGCTATTTCTTCCGTACGGTGAGGCCCGGCGCCTATCCATGGCCGAACGGTGTCAACGACTGGCGCCCGGCGCACATCCACTTTTCGATCTTCGGCCACGGTTTCTCGCAGCGCCTGATCACACAGATGTATTTCGAAGGCGACCCGATGATCTGGAAGTGTCCGATCGTCGGCACCATCCCCGACAAGGCCGCCATCGAACAGCTGATCGCGCCGATGGATTGGGGCAATACGATTCCCATGGACAGCCGAGCCTACCGGTTCGACATCGTGCTGCGTGGCCGCCGCTCGACGATGTTCGAAAACAAGCTGGAGGGCAACTGATGGCCCAGGAATTGCGCTATCTCAAGGAAACGCCGTCGCAGACGGCCGGCCCCTACGTCCATATCGGCCTGACGCCGAATTTCTGCGACATCGGGGACGTGTACGAACGCGATCTCGGCGTCGCGATGGTCAACGACAAGACGCTTGGCGAGCGGATCACCGTCACCGGCCGCATCTTCGATGGCGCCGGCGCGCTGGTGCGCGATGCCGTCATCGAGATCTGGCAGGCCGACAGCGCCGGGCTCTATAACAGCCCGTCGGAAATGCGCGGCGCCGCCGATCCGAATTTCACCGGCTGGGGCCGCTGCCCAACCCGCGCCGAGGATGGCGTCTATAGCTTCGACACCGTCAGGCCGGGGAAGGTTCCCTTCAAGGGCGGGCGCAGACAGGCGCCGCATATCAGCTTCTGGATCGTCGCGCGCGGCATCAATGTCGGCCTGCAAACGCGCATGTATTTTCCGGAAGAAACCGAAGCGAACGGCGCGGACCCGCTGCTTCAGCGCATCGAACACCGGGATCGCGTCGCAACGCTTATTGCCGCACGCGATGGTTCTACCTATACGTTCGACATCCGACTGCAGGGCGAAAACGAGACCGTGTTTCTCGACATCTGACGACGGAGCGGAACCGTTCATTCCACATCCGCCGAAGACCATGAACAACGGGACGACACATGGGCGCGACTGCCTTCGACCACCCCTTTCTCTCCGGCCTTGTTGGCGATGCGGAGGCGTCGGCCTGGTTCACCGCCGAGGCCGATATCCGCGCCATGCTGCAATTCGAGGGGGCACTTGCACGCGCCGAGGCCGCCCATGGCGTCATCCCTGACGCTGCCGCGCAGGCGATTTCAACCGCCTGCGCCGCCTTCAGCGCCGACCTCCCCGCTCTTCGCGCCGCCACTGCCCGCGACGGCGTCGTCGTTCCCGAGCTCGTTCGCCAGCTGCGCGCGGCCGTCGGCGGCGTGTCCCCTCATGTCCATCTCGGCGCCACAAGCCAGGACGTCATCGATAGCAGCCTGATGCTTAGGTTGAAGCCCGTCGCTTTTGTGTTCGCGGCGCGTCTGGCGGCCCTCGAGCTGTGCCTCGGGGAGCTGCAACAGACCTTTGGTGACAAGCCGCTGATGGGCCGGACCCGCATGCAGGCGGCAATTCCGATCACCGTTGCCGACCGGCTGCAGGCTTGGCGCGCCCCCTTGGGCTGCTACCGCGAGACACTGACTGCGCTGCGCTTTCCCCTGCAGTTCGGAGGGGCGGCCGGCACGCTCGATAAGCTTGGCGACAAGGCGTCAGCGGTTCGGAGCTCGCTGGCGCAGGAACTTGATCTCCTCGATATCCAGCAATGGCAGAGCCAACGGGCCTTCATCGCGGAATTTGCCGGGCTTCTCGCTCAGATTTCAGGCAGCCTCGGCAAGTTCGGCCAAGACGTCGCGCTGATGGCGCAGGCCGGAGACGAGATCGGACTGACGGGTGGCGGCGGGTCATCGGCCATGGCGCACAAGCAGAACCCGGTCGCGGCCGAGACACTGGTGGCACTGGCCCGCTTCAACGCGACGCAGATCTCCGCCATCCACCATTCGATGGTGCACGAACAGGAGCGCTCCGGCGCGGCGTGGACGCTCGAATGGCTGGTACTGCCGCAGATGACGATCGCCACCGGTGCCGCGCTGCGACTGGCGCATGAACTGGCGAGTAACATAGCCCGCCTCGGCACCGCCGATGCATAACTTGTAGAGCATGAATTATGGCATTTATTTCATTTTACATCACCGTTTCGCATGACAAACTGGCCTGAAAACTTTAGCCGCGCGCTAGTAAGGCGTTGGAGTCGCCTAAAAGGGAGAGAGAAAGAATGAGGAAGCTGCTTCTGGCCGCCGCCGCGGCCCTGCTCATGGGTTCAGGCGCTTATGCCGACACGATCAAGGTCGGCGTGGTTGGCCCGTTCTCCGGTCCGTTCGCCCTGCAGGGCAAGAACTTCAAGGCCGGAATCGACGCCTACATGGCGACCAATGGCAACAAGGTCGGCGACAACACGGTCGAGATCATCTACCGCGACCTCCCCGCCGCCGACCCCGCACAGTCGAAGTCGCTCGCCCAGGAGCTGGTGGTCAAGGAAAAGGTCCAGTATCTGGCCGGCTTCTATTTCACCCCTGACGCGATGGCCGTCACGCCGATCCTCAAGCAGGCCAAGACGCCGCTCGTGGTCATGAACGCAGCAACCTCGGCGATCGTCACCAAGAGCCCGCTCGTGGTGCGTACCTCCTTCACCACCTGGCAGACATCGACGCCGATGGCGCAGGTCGCCTTCGACAAGGGTGTCAAGAAGATCATCTCCGTCGTCAGCGACTATGGGCCGGGCGTCGATGCAGAGAACGCCTTCAAGGCGGGGTTCGAGAAGGCGGGCGGCGAGGTCGTCGAGGCGATCCGCATGCCGCTTGCCACCAATGATTTCAGCCCGATCATGCAGCGCATCAAGGATTCCGGCGCCCAGGGCGTCTTCGCCTTCCTGCCGTCGGGCCCGACGACGCTCGGCTTCGTCAAGGCCTATAACGAGAACGGCCTGAAGGGCGCCAACATCCAGCTCTTCGCCCCCGGTGACCTGACGCAGGAATCCGACCTGCCGGCGCTCGGCGATGCGGCACTCGGCATGCTCACCACCTTCCACTACGCCGTCTCGCACGTTTCACCTGAGAACAAGGCCTTCGTCGAGGCAGCCGGCAAGGCGATCGGCAACCCCGCTGAGCTCACCTTTCCGGCTGTCGGCGCCTATGACGGCATGCATGTCATCTACAAGATGATCGAAGCGACCGGCGGCAAGCAGGATGCGCAAAAGGCTGTTGACGCGGTCAAGGGCCTTGCCTGGACAAGCCCGCGCGGACCCGTCTCCATCGATCCCGAGAGCCGCCACATCACGCAGAACATCTATCTGCGCGAGGTTGCCAAGGGCGACGACGGCACGTTCATCAACAAGGAAATCCAGACCTTCGAGAAGCAGGGCGACCCGGGGCTTGCTGCTTTGAAGTGAGCAACGCGGCTGGCGGACCTTTGCGTCCGTAGCCCCCTCACCCTACCCTCTCCCCGCAGGGGAGAGGGGAAGTGACCGCGGTGCCTGACAGCCCTTCTCCCCAACAGGGAGAAGGTAGCCCTTAGGGCCGGATGTGGGGGCCACCCGGCACAAGAACTGCGAACTGCCGCCTGCCAATAACAAGGACCATACCGAACCCATGCAAACTGTCTTCAGCATAGCCGTCGATGCGCTCGCCTATGGCATGGTGCTGTTCGTGATCTCGATCGGCCTTTCGGTGACCATGGGCCTGATGCGGGTCGTCAACCTCGCGCACGGCGCCTTTGCGATGATCGGCGGCTATATCGCCTCCTATGCAGTGCGCGACCTTGGCCTCGGCTACGGCATCGGCGTCATCGCCGCCGTGGTCGGCACGATCATCATTGCCATTCCGATGGAGCGCTTCCTTTATCGCCGCATCTACGGCGCGCCCGAGTTGACGCAGGTGCTGATGACGATCGGCATCACCTTCTGCATCATCGGCATCGCCAACTATGCGATGGGACCAACGCTGAAGACGATACCATTGGCCGAGAGCCTGAAGGGCTCAGCCGACCTCGGCTTCCGCACCATTCCCGTTCACCGGCTCTTCGCGATCGTCTGCGGCCTTGGCGTCGCCGTAGCACTTTGGTTCACGATCGAGCGGACGAGCTTCGGGGTGAAGCTGCGCGCGTCGGTCGACAATGCCGCGATGGCAGCGGCACTTGGGGTGCGCACGGAGATCATCTACGCGCTGAGTTTCGCGGTCGCAGTCGGCCTTGCAGCCTTCGGTGGCGTTGTTGGCGCCGAGCTGCTGCCGGTCGAGCCATACTACGCGCTGCGCTACATGGTGACCTTCCTGGTCGTCGTCTCAGTCGGTGGCGCGGGCTCAATCCCCGGCGCATTGATCGCCTGCCTGGTGCTCGGCGGCATCGACACGACCGGCCGTTACCTGATGCCTGAGTTCGGTGAATTCTTCTTCTATCTCGCTGTCATCGCCATCATCTGCATCTTCCCGCGTGGCTTTGCCGGAAGGGCGAAATAGGATGACGCTTGCCATGAATACCAACACCGACACAACCGCTGCCTCCGCCCGACGCCACCGCTCCGCAGGTCGCGATCTCGCGGGTATCGCGGTAATCATTGTGCTCGCCGGCATCGGCTACCTGTTGTTTCCCGACAACCTGGCGCTCTTGACGCGCATCATCGCCATTGCGCTGCTGGTGCTGTCGCTCGACCTCGTCACCGGCTATTGCGGCATTGCCACGCTTGGCCATGCAGCCTTGTTCGGCAGCGGCGCTTATGCAGCGGGGATCGTGTCCGCCCACTATGGCATCACCGATCCGTTGCTGATGACGCTGGCAGGCATCGTCGGCGGCGCGGTTGCGGGGCTGATCTGTGGTGCGATCATCCTGCGCGCCCATGGGCTGCCACAGCTGGTGCTGTCGATCGCGCTCATCAACCTCTTCCACGAATTGGCCAACAAAGCCTCGTCCTGGACGGGCGGCAGTGACGGCCTCTCCGGCATTTCGAGCGATCCGTTGCTCGGCTATTTCGAGTTCGATCTCTATGGTCACACCGCCTATGTCTTTGGCGTCGTGTTGCTTCTCGTCGTGTTCGTTTTGCTGCGCCTGCTGGTGCGCTCTCCCTTCGGCATGCTATGCCGCGCCATCAAGGAAGACCCGCTGCGCATCAAGGCGATGGGCGCATCGCCGAAGGCGGCGCTGATGAAGATGTATGTCATATCGGGCGCGGTCGCCGGGGTCGGCGGGGCGCTGGCCGCGATCTCGACGCAGGTCGTCGGCCTCGACAGCCTGTCCTTCACGCTTTCGGCCGAGAGCCTCGTCATGCTCGTGCTCGGCGGCACTGGCTCGCTGTTCGGCGCTCTCTCAGGAACCGTCATCTTCATGTTATTCGAGGATTATGTCTCGGCCGCCAATCCTTTCCATTGGCTGACCATGGTCGGCGCGCTCTTGATCCTCGTCGTTCTCTTCGCGCCGAAGGGCATTTACGGCACGGCCGCAGCCCTCTTTTCGCGACGCAAGGAGGCCGCCGAATGAGCGCCGTCTTCGAAGTCGCCTCCCTGAAAAAATCCTTCGGTGGCCTGGCTGTCACCAACGACGTGTCAATCTCGATGCATCCCGGCGACCGCGTCGCGCTCATCGGGCCGAACGGCGCGGGCAAGACCACCTTCGTCAATCTGGTCACCGGCAATCTGCCGCCTGATTCCGGCGATGTCCGGCTGGGCGGCGAGACCGTGACGCGTGTGGATGCAGCCGGCCGGGTCAAGCGCGGGCTGGTCCGTTCGTTCCAGGTCACCCGGCTTTTCCAGGACATGACGCCCGCCGAGCATGTCGCGCTCGCCATCCTGCAGCGAGACGGACGGACGGGCCGCATGTTCGGCAACTTTCTGTCGATGCCTGGTGTCATGGACGAGGTCACCGGCATGCTGCAAACGCTGGGCCTCGAGAACCTGATGCACCGCAAGGTCAACGAGATCGCCTACGGCCAGCAGCGGCTGCTGGAGATCGCCGTCGCCATGGCGCTGAAACCGAAGGTGCTGCTACTCGACGAGCCGGCCGCCGGCGTACCGCAGAGCGATACCGGTCGCATCGAACAGGCCCTAGCTGACCTGCCCGCCGATCTGGCCGTGCTGATGATCGAGCACGACATGGACCTGGTCTTCCGCTTCGCCAAGCGCGTCATCGTGCTCGCCGCCGGCGCCATCATTTTCGACGGCTCGCCCGCCGATGTCACCAAGGACGAGCGCGTGCGCGAAGCCTATCTCGGGAGCTATGCCAATGCCAGCAACGTCGCTTGAGGTCGAGAACCTATCGGCCGGATACGGCCCGACGCGCGTGCTCGAACATGTTTCCTTCTCGGTTCCTGCCGGCGCGCGGCTTGCGGTACTCGGCCGTAACGGCATGGGCAAGACCACGCTGCTTGCAACGCTTGCCGGACAGACAAAACGCTACGACGGCCGCATCAAGCTGGGTTCCGCCGATGTCACGGCGATACCGAGTGCGGCGCGGGCGCACCAGGGATTGGGTTATGTGCCGCAGGCACGCTGCATCTTCCCGACGCTGACGGTCGAGGAAAACCTCTTCGTTGGCCTCAAGGGGCGCCTAAAGACGGCGATCGAAGAAGCCTACCAGATGTTTCCGCGCCTCAAGGAGCGCCGCCGCAATCTCGGCAACCAGCTTTCCGGCGGCGAACAGCAGATGCTCTCGACCGCCCGCTCCATTCTCGGCCGCCCCTCGGTGCTGTTGCTGGACGAGCCGCTGGAGGGCCTGGCGCCCGTCATCTGCGAGGAACTGATGGCCGCTTTCGCCGAACTCGCTAAGACCGGCGACATGACCATCCTCCTCGTCGAGCAGCGCATCCAGAGCGCGCTGGAATTCGCCGATCAGGTCATCATCCTTGAGCGTGGCAGATTGGCATGGAGCGGCACGCCGCAGGCGCTGGCTCAAGACCACGACGCCGTCGAGCGGCTACTGGGTGTGGGCGGCCTGCACTGAGATGAGTGCCTTTCGGCGCTCGGTCAAAGGTCCATGACCATCTCGTGCCAGGCCACGCCGCCATGATCGGAGGCGGATGGCTGCGTGTACCGGTAGCCCATCTTCGCATAGAGGGCCACGTGCTGCTCTTTGCAGATCAGATGAATGCCCTTCTTGCCCGCTTCCCGCATGTCCCGGATGAAACGTTGCATGAGCAGCTTACAATAGCCCTTACCCTGCTCAGCCGGATCAATGACCACCGACATGATGACGACGTTCGGCGCGGCCGGATCGTGGCCGATCAGTTCCTTGAACGCCTCGTCGGACATCACGACTTCGAATGCGCAACCGCTGTTGATAAAGCCCGCGATCCCGCCTTCCGCCTCGAGGATCAGAAAGCCTTCGGGATATTGCGCGATACGTGTGGCGATCTTCTCCAACGTCGCCGCCTCGTCACCTTCGTAGGCGGCCGTTTCGATCTCGAAGCAGCGGACTGCATCGGCTGGAACGGGATGGCGGAAAGTGGGGCTGGCGGTCATGGCATCGTCCTATCGGTTGCCCGGCTTGCTTACCAATTTTCGCATGGCCGCGCCATGGCGCGCCTTTAGCCAGGCCTCAGCCCGGCAAAATGTCGCCATCGTCGTCGTTCAAGCGCGCGAAGACCCGAGCGATATCACTCTCCTTGACGCTATCGCCGACATACCAGCTCAGCGTGTCGTAAAAGCCGAGGAAAGACCCCTTCGTCTTGCCGAGAAGGGCTGTCGCCTCGATCTCAGAGATCGAAAGCGCCGCAACCATAAAGTCAACAAGGGCCGCCTCCGCCTTCGGATGCGCAAAGACGATCGCGGTGGGAGAATTGGGCAGGATGACGGGCAGCGCGGCGGCTTGTGGCCGACACGGCACGATCTTGGACAGACGGATGTCGCGCGACGAGGCCGCTGCCTCGATCTCGAAGGCCTCGGCATCGAGAACCCAGGCCGAGCGCGCCGTGTCGAAATAGCGGAAATCGCGTGACGTCAGCGAGAAGCACACCGTCTTCGCTTCGCCCGGCTGCAGATCCACCTTGCTGAAGGCCTTGAGTTCGCGGACCGGCCGTCTCAGGCCTGGCGCATGCGGACGCACATAAAGCTGGACCACTTCCTTGCCGGCGACCGGGCCGCTGTTGCGGACAGTGACGCGCACGGTGCAGGCCGTATCCGCGGCAATCTCGTCCTGATCGATCTCGATCGTCTCATAGACGAACGAGGTGTAGCTGAGCCCATGCCCGAAGGGAAATGCCGGCGCAATCGCCTTCAGATCATAGAACCGATAACCGACGAAAATGCCTTCGCTATAGAGATGACGGCCACGTTCGCCCGGATAGGTATGCCATCCCGGAATGTCCTGCATGCGAGCTGGCATGCTGGCTGAGAGCTTGCCGCAAGGGTTCTGCTCGCCGAACAGGATGCGGGCGAGGCCTTCGCCACCGCCCTGCCCAGCGTAGAAGCCGGCCAGCACGGCATCGACATCCTCGATCCACGGCATCTCGACCGTATCAGGCATAGAGAGCACGACGATGAGCTTGCGGCCTGTCGCCGAAAGGGCCGCGATGAGAGCGTCATGGCTCGGGGCAAGCTTTAGTGAGTGGCGATCGTTGCCTTCGCCATTCAAGCTTGGCTCGTTTTCGGCAAACACCAGGATGGCATCGGCGTCCGACGCAGCGTCGACGACCGCGCCAATCGAAGCCGACAAATCATCACGCGCGGATGATGAGAAAGGCAGGTGCCGAACCTTGAAGCCCTGCCCCGCCCGCGCGGAGATCTGGCTGAATGGGCTATCAACGCGATAGGGATTCGTGGTGGCGGAGCCCGATCCCTGGATGACGGGAGTGAGTGCGCCATCGCCAACGATCAGGAGGTTGCCCAATCGCGCGGGATCAAGAGGCAGCGCCGCGCCTTCATTGCGCAGCAATACGATCGATTCCGCTGCGATGTCGCGCGCCAGCGCATGGTGAGCATCAAGGTCCGCCGTGACGCCGCGCCGCTCATGCGTCTTGCATTGGGCGACCAGCGACAGAACCCTCGCGCAGGCCGCATCGATCACCTCGGGTTTGATATCCCCGGCTTCGATCGCCGCAAGCAGGCGCGCCTTGCGCGGCCGGCTTTCCGGCATGTCGAGTTCGGTGCCAGCATTGAGCGCCGCGCCACGATCCTTGATCGCATGCCAATCGGACATGACCAGACCGTCATAGCCCCACTCCTCGCGCAGCACCGATGTGAGCAACCAGGGATGTTCGGCTGCCTGGATGCCGTTCAGCGGATTGTAGGCGCTCATCACGGTCCACGGCGTGCTCTTTTCGATCGCGCGCTCGAAGCCTGCCAGATAGATTTCGCGCAAGGCCCGCTCATCGACATCCGAGCTGGTGGTCGTTCGTTCGATCTCGGAATTGTTGCAGGCAAAGTGCTTCAGCGAGGAACCGACACCATTATCCTGCAGCCCCGAGATGACCGCCGCCGCGATATCGCCGCTGATGACAGGATCTTCGGAGTAATACTCGTAGGCCCGGCCCGCGAGCGGGGTGCGGCGAATGTTGATGCCGGGGCCAAGCAGCAGGTGGACACCGAAATCCTGGCACTCGGCCGCCAATGCGGCGCCCATGCGATAGGCCAGGTCGACATCCCACGAACAACCAAGCAGGTTCCCGTTCGGGAAACAGGTTGCCGGGCGGGTGGTGCCGAACATTCCGCCCGATCCATTGCCCTGCTGGCCGACGACGTCGAGAAACGCTTGAAGACTATCCTCGTCGTTGTCGCCGGCATCGATCTGGGTCGTCGAGTAGCGGACGCCGTAGGCGCCGTCAGTCATCACGATCGAGGGTATACCCAGTCTTTCGATCGCCGCCGTCTTCCACAAGCCGCGTCCACTTAAGAGATCGACCTTCTCGGCAACCGTCATCTGGTCGACAAGCGACCGGATCTCGTCGTCGCTGGGGTTGAACATGCTTGCTCTCCGATATTGCCGCTCAGATGGTAATCAGCAGATTTTCTGAAGGAGTTCCATCAGCATCATCCGCTCGGCAAGCGTCAGGGTGCTCAGTGTTTCCTGCGAAATCTGCAGCGCGACCGCCAGGTTGCGATCGACCATAGCCTCGCCATCCGGCGTCAGGGTCAGCACCAGCCGCCGCGCATCGGTCGCGTCGGGTGCGGTGTGGACCAGCCCGCGCTTCACAAGGCGATCGACGACGCCCTTGATGGTCGCCATGTCCATGGCGGTCTCGCGGCCGAGATTGCCCTGCGAGCAGGGCTGGAGATCCTTGAGCCTCACCAGAGCCGCCCACTGGGTGGTGGTCAGCTTTTCCGCCATCAGGCTCGCAAAGATCGCCACGTGACGCTGGTTCGCCTGACGGAGATAGAAGCCGATCTGCTCGCCAAGCGCATACGGGGCCTGCTGGCCGTCGGCATCGCGCGCGGTTGCTCTCTTTCTTGCAACCTTATCTTTGAACGGGACGTCCATGGGATCTCTCAAATTTGCCTCGCCATGGTGATGACCAGCAATCACGCTGCCGAATTCAGCTTCACCACAAATTCAGGATGGTTTCTGTCGACAAAATTTCAATCTGCTCGGTAAGCCTCGCCGCCAGGATATCGATGACCATGGCGTGCGCCTTCATGTCGCCGCTTGCCAGCGCATCCTTAGCCAGAATGACCCGATAGCCGGCATCCACGGCATCAAGAACGCTGGCGTAGACGCAAACATCGGTCTCGACGCCGGAGAAAATCAGCGTATCGATATCCGATCCCTGCAAGCGCTCGGCGAAAGCCGGCGATCCAAAGATCGAGTAGGTTTCCTTATCGACGATGGAGCCGGGGCCGGCGATCGCCGCAAGCGGTGCGACGAGGTCCAGCATGCCGACATCAAGTTCATCCAGCGTCACCGACGACCAACGGCGGTAGTAATCCTTCCAGCGCCCCTTGGCCTCTTCAGCGTTCCGCGGAACGACGAAGCGAGCAAAGAGGGTCTCTGCCGGTCGCGCTTGGCTGAGCGCGACCACGTTTGGAAGAATGCCCGCTATCGCCGGCGTATGCCACGCCGTCTCTTCGGCAAACAAACGTTGCATGTCGATGACGACGTGCAACGCATTCTGAGAAAGCGGCGCGGACGCCATGATCAGTCCGCCACCGGAACGGTGTGTTCCGGACCCCAGCTCAGCGTAACGGTGTCGCCATCGCTCAGGACCTTGCCGTCGCGGTTCTGCGCGAACAACTTCAGTGGTAAACCACCGGGCCCCTCGAGCAGATAGGAAAGCACGGGGCCTGCATAGATGACCGTCGTGATCCGCGCCGTCAGGCTGTTGCCATCTGCCGGGCCAGACACGATCGACATCTTTTCCGGGCGAACCGCGAGCGTCACGTTCGAGCCGCTGGAGGGCAGCGTTCCGGTCGTCTTTACCACCGTGCCATCGGCAAGGCGCACGGCGCCGTTCTCGACGGTACCCGAGAGGAAGTTCGAGTCACCGAGGAATTCCGCCGCGAAGCGCGTCAGCGGCCGTTCGTATACGGTTTCCGGATCGCCGATCTGGACGATGCGGCCCTTGTCGAGAATGGCCACCTTGTCGGACAGTGTCAGCGCTTCTTCCTGATCGTGGGTCACGAAGATCGTTGTCAGGCCGCTCTCGCGCTGGATGCGCAGGAGTTCGACCTGCATCTCCTGGCGAAGGCGGCGGTCGAGCGCAGACAGCGGCTCGTCAAGCAGAAGCACGCTGGGCTTGATGACGATGGCGCGGGCGAGCGCTACGCGCTGCTGCTGGCCGCCGGACAGCTGCTTAGGCGTGCGATCGCCAAAGCCGGGCAGACGCACCATCTCAAGAGCGCGTTCGACCTCCTTGCGGGCGGCGGCACCCTTGATGCCGCGGCGCTCGAGGCCGAAAGCCACGTTCTGGGCAATCGTCATGTGCGGGAACAGCGCGTAGGACTGGAACATCATGCCGATGTTGCGGCCCCAGACAGGAATGTCGGTAACGTCGTTGTTGCCGATCGTCACGACGCCCTGGTCCGGCTTGATAAAGCCCGCGATGATGCGCAGCAGCGTGGTCTTGCCGGAGCCGGATGGGCCGAGAAGGCTGGTGAACGAACCTTCCGGAAATTCGGTGCTGATATCGGACAGGACCGGCGTGGTGCCGTAGGTCTTGGCGACGGAATTGACTTTAACGTTTGTCACGGGTGTCTCCGGGCTTGGCGAAGCGCGCAAAAATCAGGATGATCGTCATCGAACCGAGCAGGAGAACGGTCGAGATCGCATTGATTTCAGGGGTGAAGCCCTTGCGGATCGAGGAGTAGATCTGCACCGGCAGCGTGGTGTAGCCGGGCGTGGCGAGGAAGTACGAGATAACGAACTGGTCGAGCGACACGGCGAATGCGAACAGCGCTGCGCCAAGGATACTCGGATAGAGCAACGGCAGGGTCACCGAGAAGAACGCATGAACCGGTGTCGAGCCAAGGCTCATCGCGGCTTCTTCCAGGTCCGCGCGGATCGTCCGGAAACCGGTGCCTACGACCAGCACCACGTAAGGGATCGCAAGCGCGACGTGGCCGATCAGCAGCGCGTGCATACCGCGCCCGATACCGCTCCAGTAGAAGAAGATCAGCATCGCGGTGCCGGTGATCAGCCACGGAATGGCGATCGGCGGCAGCAGCATCAGCTGCAGGAAGCTCTTACCGCGGAATGTTCGCCGCGACAGCGCCACCGAGGCCATGGTGCCGAGCGCCGTCGCCAGAACGGCGGTAATCGAGGCGATGATGATGCTGTTCAGGCCCGCTGTCAGGAGCACCGAGTTGTTCCACAGCGCCTGGTACCATTGCAGCGAGAAGCTGAACGGCAGTTCGTAAAGCGGCGATGCGTTGAAGCCCATCGCCATCATCACGAGAATGGGCGTGTAGAGGAAGATCAGGATCGCGATGAGATAGACACGTCCAAGCGGTTTCATGATCTTCTCCTCAAGCTGTCGTGCCACGGCGCAGAACGCCGGAGAAGGTTGCGAAGATTGCAAGCACGACGGCAAGCAGCGTGAAGGAGAGCGAGGCGCCCAGCGGCCAATTGAAGGCCTGCGTGAACTGGTCCTCGATGACAGTGCCCATTGTCACCCCGACACGACCACCAAGGATGCGCGGCTCCATGAACGAGCCAATGACCGGGATGAAGATCAGAACGGAGCCGGAAATCAGGCCGGGAGCGGCGAGCGGCACCAGAATCTTGAACAGGATGGTCCACCAGCGCGCGCCAAGGCTTGCAGCGGCCTCGATGATCGCGTCGTCGATCGCGACCAGCGCAATGTAGCAGGTCAGGATCATGTACGGCAGGTAGCCGTGCACGAGACCAACCACGATGGCATATCGTGTGTAGAGAAAGCCGATGGAACCGACATCGGGTGCGATCATGTGCAGCAGATTGTCGAGGAAGCCGTTTTCCCGGAGCACCATCGTCCACGAAAAGACGCGCACCAGGCCATTGGTCCAGAATGGCAGAAGAATAAGGATCAGCAGCATCTCACGCGTCTTGCCGAACGTCGAGCGAACAAGCGCCACGGCTGCCAGGAACCCGAGAACAGCGCAAAACAGCGTCGTCCAGAAGCCGATCAACAGCGATGTGATGCCGATACCGACCAGATAAGGCTGATCGATAAACGCGCGGTACTGCTTCAGCGTAAAGACGATCGGGGCCTTGCCCATCGGTGTCGCCGACATGAAGCTGAACACCAGCATTGTCAGCAGCGGCAGGAAGACTGCAAGCGTCAACCAACCATAGGTCGGAAGAAGCAAGGCGGTCGCCGAAACCCAAGACGGGAGTGCGCCCCGACTGCGCGGACCCGAAGGTCCGCGCTCTGACGCCAATGTCGCTTGATTACTGGGCATAGAAGGCTTTCACTTCCTGCCATACGTTGTTGAAGGCTTCCCGGCGATCATCCGGAATGCCCGAAACGATGCCCATGGTCTTCAGGTATTCAGGCTTGTGTACCTGGCGGCTCAAGTCATCGGCCGGCAGCGCCTCGAGAGCGGCCGAGTTGGACGAAGCCGGTGCGCCGACCTTGGTTGCCCATTCGACATAGAAGGTGGGATCGATCATCCAGTTGGCGAAAGCGAGCGCGCCTTCGACGTTCGGAGCCGATGCCGGGATGCCGAGGCCATCCACCCAGCCGATGCCGCCCTCCTTGGGGACGACGAACTGAACGGGGAGCTTCGAGTTGCGCTTGGAGCGCACCGAACCACCTGACCAGAACAGGGAGAGGTCAAATTCCTTGGCCGCGAAAGACTTGTTCCACTGATCCTCGGTGGACCAGAGAAGCTTGACATTCGGCTTGATCGACTTCAGCGCGGCCGTGACCGCGGCGAGATCCTTCGGGTCGTTGATATCCTGGCCGCTCATCAGCGCGCCGACACCAACGTTGATGATGGCATCGTCGTCCATCGCGACGCGGCCCTTGTAGGCAGGGTCCGCCAGAGCGGCATAGCTGTCTGGAACCGCCATGCCTTCACGAATGGCGAGCGAGGTCATGCCCCAAACCCAAGGAACAGCATAACCCTTGCCTTCCTTGTTGAAATTAGCGTTGGAACGGAGGTTCTCGTCAACCGTCGCGACATTCGGAACCTTGCTGAAATCGATCGGCTGCAGCAGGTCTTCGGCGACCGCCTGGGCGCAGCGCGCGGCGTTGAGGACGACGAGATCATATGCGCCCGGATTGGTGCGCATCTTTGTCAGCATTTCCGATTCCGAGCTGTAGTAGTCGTGAACGACTGTGATGCCGGTCTTCTCGGTGAAAGCCTTCACGGACCAAGCTTCGTCCGTGCCGTAGCCCTGCCAATTCAGAACTGTGATGGTGCCGGCCGAAAAAGCCCTGCGCGGCAGGCTGGAGAAACTAACGCCGGCGACAAGCGCTGCGGACATCAGCTTCATCGTGTTGCGTCTGGTGAGTTCAGTCATTGTGGCACCCCTCTGGAACATACACGGTTATGGACGATCGTGACTGCGTCAGCGACCTCGACGGATCGGCAGAGCCGAAAACAGAAGACGTGCTGAACGCACATCAAACCGTTTGTGTACAAACTATAATCAGGGAAGGCCGAATTCTCGAACCGCATGACTTCAGGCCGAGCAGAAGCCTGCGCCGCCAGAAGGCGACACATCGCTATACAATCGACACAAAAGCACCCAGCTTCAATAGTGATCCGCTTCAATCAATCGATTGTTAGCAGACCTTCAGTTCAACCCTCTGATTTTAGCAATCAGTCTTCTATTTTTTTATTTGCACACAAACTATTAATGACGATTTGACAAGTGTCAAGCGCTACCTTGCGTCAGCCTGCGTTCGTGGCGGAAAAATAGACGTCGAGCCGGCGATCATCGTCACTTTCCGCAATCGAGAGGCGCAGCCCGTCAGCAGTTGCACGATAGCCGATATCATGCCCGTCGAGACGCACTGCAAGGACATTGCCTGGCTCCAGACCCGGCAGATCGATGTAGCCGGCTGCAGCAACAGCCGCGACGGTGCAGGACAGCCGCCCATCGCTCATCACGATGCGCGAGAGCGTCGTTTGCAAGTCTGTCCGCAACATTGCGCGACCATTGAGCGTCATGGACAACTGGCCAGCCTCGCCCCGCAATTCCAGCGTTCCCGCCGGAGAGACCATTGGCCCTACGGCCAGATCGCGGCCGGTGTTGCGGACGGTAAAGCCTGTCCATGGATCGAAATCGACGATTTCGCCCGCTGCCATCAATGGAAGCATTGCCGCCCAGATGTAGAAGGGATCGGTATCGCCCTGATCCATCGCCTCGCCCGTTACGGCATTATAGTTTTCGGCGGCGATGCGATCCGTGCGCCAGGATTTCATGAAGAGGTCATAGCTCTGGCTGGCGAGCTTGCTCGCTTCCGCCATAAAGCCGTAGCGCCGCAGGCCAAGCCAGACCATGTAGTTGACATTCGGCCAGATACGGCCACGCCAGTAAACGTTGTCGGAGAAGGCCGGATCGTCGCGCGTCGCATTCGGCAGCACGAAATCGCCACCGAACGTATTCTCGTCGCTCAGATGCTCGAGCAGACGCGCGGCCTGCTCCCGTGTCGCAGCGCCGCACAGCAGCGGGTAGAAGCTGGTCGGCGACAGCGAGCGGACGAAGCCGCCGTGGCGTTGGCGATTAGCGAAGATGCCGCGCGCCTCGTCCCAAAGCGTCTCGGAGATCAGCTTCCGCTGGCGTTCAGCCAGCGCCGCGAATTCGCGCGCGTCATCATGCTTGCCAAGCACCGTGGCCATTTTCGACAGCATTTCCGCGTCCAGCGCTGCCGCGCAATTCAAGCCCAGATCGAATGTCGACAGCGTACGGGTGACGGGATCGTAGATGGCCTCGTCGTGGGTCGCGGAATTGTCCATCCCGGTTTCGTTGCGGGCCGCAAACGCGGTCCCCTTGTAGAGGCCCTCGCCCACATCGGACGTGCCGCACGACAGCAGACCGAAGCCATCGGGATCGCGATTGTCCTGCCACCAGCGCCGATTGCGAGCGAGCGCATCATAATTCGCCTGGATCATCGAGCGCTCACCGGTGCGCTGATAAAGCTGCCAGGCGACAAGCGCGCCGAACGGCAACTGGGTTCGATCGACCCAGGCGTCGTTGGAGGTGACGATGCAGGCGATATTGCCCTGCGGGGTGGCGCTGGCCATTGCGGTCGCCATGTTCTCACGCGCGAGATCGGCATCGAACACGCCGGCGAGCAGAGCCGCGAAAATCTGGTCGTTGAACCAGACCGCGAATTTGCCGAGGTTCCAGATGCGCGTTACCGCAGTGTAGGAACGCGCATTGGTTTCGTCCCAGATGGTGTTCCAGGCAACCACATCGCGCATCGCGTCGAGCGCACCCTCGAACACGCCTGTCTGGGCGTCGGAAAGCTCAGCCGGTGCTCCGGCCGCAAGGCAGGCCTGCGCCTTGGCGATCGCCAGTTCGGCACTATCGGCAACGCCAGCCCCGTATGCGCCCTGGCGCATCATTTCGAGGTTGAAACGTAGGGCTATGACGGGCGCCTCGTTCTTTCGTGTCGCGGTATAGAAGTAGCCATTCGCTTCGAAGTCCGCCCGCAACGCGTCGATGCTGTCGTGGCCGGTCACATGGACCGGCGCCTCGGCGGTCGCGACCGCAACGAAACGCGTACCGACCTTCAGGAGCGTGATGTTACGGCCCGCGTCATGGATGGCGACTTCACCGCCATCGGCGGAGATCGCCAAGGTCAGCCAGAACCGCAGCCCCCATTCGGCGGAGACCTTGCCGTTCCAGCTGCCCCGGATGGCGAAAGGATCAGTCTTCGTCGTCGAAAAGGCGACCGTCGTCCCGCTGAGATCGGTCTCCAGCTCGATCAGCGAGCCGTCGATGGCGTGACGGCCAAGGCGGACCGTGTCTCGCCGCGGCTCGATCGCGGAGGTCGTCTTGCTGCGGGTCGAATAGAGAACCGGGGTGATCCGCACGCCAAGCGGCAAGAAGACCATTTCCGCAGGCCGGGTGGACCAGCTGTTCCAGGCGCGCATCAGGGGGATTGTCGAATGTTGTAGCATGGCTCTGTTAGCTTCCGGTCAGTGTATCAACGGGATGAGTTTCGGCGCAGCGGACAGTCCGCTCTTGTCGACGGTATCGCCGACATATGGCGTGTCGGCGTAATAGCGGTTCGCCGCCGTGTTCGCGACACGCAATTCCAGCGAATGGACGCCGGGTTGCAGTCGCCCCAGCGAAAAACGATAGGGTCGCCAGCCAAGTCGATCGACTTGCCGGCCGCCCAACCGAGCGGCGACCACGGTCGCGACGTCAGGCAATTCAAGAAACCACTCGGCCTCGTCGCCGATCTCCAACGCTAGCCGGTAGATGCCGGTGCCCGAGAACTCGGCAAAGCCCTGCGTCTCCCATCCGCTCTCCACCGAGATCGGCGCGAAACCGGCACTGCCTTCCGGCGCGAAAGTCCAGCCCTCGACGAGAGAGACCGAGCGCGCACGATCGAGCGGCGGCTGCGTCGTGAGATGGCCTTCGCCGACCACACGGTCCGTCGTCTGGCGCAAACGCAGGCAACGCACCTCCTGTGGCTCAAGCGTTACCGTCAGCCGGTTGAACGCTGCCGTTTGCTCCGTCGTGCCGGTCGCTGCCGACCAGATCTCGCAGTCGAAACTATCACCGAAGGTGATCTCGCTCACCACCGACGTTTCGCCATCATTGAACAGAACAATCCGCCACCAGCCATCGGCGTCCTGCCCCACCCATTGCCAGGGCAATTCCCCGGAACGACCAGCGATCACGGGACCGAACGACGGCAGCGCCTCCAGAAGCGCTTCGATATCACCGCCGTCAGGCATGCGGTCGATATGCTTCGACACTATCGCATCCGAATGAACGGCAGCGTCGCGCACGGTCGAGAGGCGATCGCCCGAGGACACGACCATTCCGCCGGCAGCGCTGAACGCGTTAAGCGCCTGCACCGTTTCCGCGGCTTGCAGCACCGAGGCCGATGGCAAAATCACGGCATCGAAAGCAAGCCCCGACACCAGCATGCGGCCGCCATCGAGCCTGGCCTTGACCAGATCGGCCTCGCTGACGAACATGAAGTCGCAGCGCCTGGCGAGCAGCCCTTCGCACCACGCGCCGATATGGGTGGCGTGACTGTGGCGCGGACCTTCGGCGTAGGCCGTCTGAAGCGGATAGAGGATCGCCACCGGCGCGCGCGGCGTTGCCGGCTCGATAAAGGCGGAAATGCGCGCGGTCTCGTGCGCGAACAGGTCGTGATAGCTCCACCAGGGCTCGAAATTGATGCCCGGCCCGAAATCGAACCGCGGATTGGCGAACGGCGTCGGGTCGTGGTCGCGTCCATCAGTCTGGTAGACGCCATGCCACAAGAACTGGCGGGTGCCGAGGCAATAGAGCCGGATCGCCTGCGCCCGCATCGTCTCCAGCGTCAATTCCCACTGCCCGGCGGCGCGCACCGGGGTCCGCTCGGCGCTGGCATAGGTTTCGACGACACAACGGCTGCGGCCATTGGAACGCGCAACGGAATCCCCGATCTTGGGCGCAAGCTGGGCGACGAAATTGTTGGAATCGACTGCTGTCTGGTGCCGGTAGGCATCGATACCAAAGAAGTCGACGGCAAGCGCCACCCGGGGGTCGATGCTGGTGAAGCCACCGTTCAACGACCAGGCGCTGATGTGCGGCAGGATTTCATGGCCGGTGAGTTCAATGCCCTTGCTCTCGGACCATCTCCGCAAGGTGCCGGAGAAGGCCTCGTTCATCAATCCGGAATAGGCGGCATAAAATCCGGCGCGCAGCTGCAACGTCGTGGAGCCTACGTCGCGCAAAAGGGCGAGCAGGCTCTTGGCAAACGATTCTCCCGTGCCGCTCGCCACGGCATCGATCAGGCTCGGCGCAAACAACAGGCTGTTGCCAAGGCTGCCGGAAATCTGATCCCACTTGTAGAAGCCAGCAGCGGGCTGGTCGTAGAAGACAAAGCTGACGGGATCGGGCACGAGATCGCCAAGTACGTCGATCATCGGATCAAGCCCAACCGCGATGAACTGCTCCGTGGCCTCCGGGAGCAGATAGTTGATCAACCGCGATGTGGTCGAGCGGGCGCTGATGAACACGGTCAGCATCTGGCCGTCCTCAATCTGTCCGTCAAACGCATATGCGCAGGCAGAATGGTCGCTATCGACGATCAAGGTGCGTTCGGTCACATCGATCACCTCATCGAGGCTCCCGATCACCGCCGACGAATGAAGCAATGCCGCTTCGACCGTCCATTCGCACCATTCGAAGACGCTACCTTCATATTGCCACTCGACGATATCAGCGCCCATCGTCCGCGTGAATGGCGGATGGATGCCGCTGATCTCGCCCTGCGCCTTTTCAGAGGACGACCAGAACAGATGGCGCTCGCGCAACTCATCGCGACCGGCAACGGTGCGGCCGCCGGCGTGTCCGCTGATCCAGTTGTAATCGTCGTAAATCCCGAGCTTCAGCCCAAGCCTCGCGGCTATTCCGGCAGCTGTCCGATAGGCTTCCAGATAGGCGGGCGACAAATAGTCGTCGCGCGACATTGCAAGCCGCGCCTGGATCAGGATCGTGCCGATCCCCTTCAGCTTGAAATCGCTGAGTTGGGCGTGGCAGACCTCTTCCGTTGGAATCGAATGCCAGAACCAATAGGCGGATGGGCGAAACGCGGCCGTCGGGTTCTCGAACAGGCCGCGATGATCGGTATCCGTTCCGGTTCGGATCTGGTCCAAGTCGTCTCCTCCTCTAGTGGCTTGCTGCCGTCACACGCTTGATAGCGTCCGCCGTATTGCTCCAGCCTGGTTTATCAGGCGCGAAGCGTGCGCGAAGATAATCAGCCAGATCCTTGATCTGGCGCTCGTTCAGTTGCTGGCGGAAAGCCGGCATCGACATCACCTCCGGTGCCTCGCGGCCAGTGGTCTGCGCCAGGATCGCCGGCGCCTCGACGCCGTTCAGGATTGCCTGAATGAGATTGTCAGGTGTCGCTGCATGCAGGTTACTGTTCAGCGCCAGAGACGACAGGATGGTGTTGCCGGTGTGGCACGTGGCGCATGCGCCGTTGAACAGCCGCTCGCCGCTGGGCGAAATCCTGGCGGCCGACGCCTTGGCGGCGTCGCTGGCGACAATGGCTGCCTCCCTCTGCGCCGTGGTCTCGACCGGCGTCTCATTGAGGCTTGCGAGATAAGTGGCCATCGCGCGGATATCGCTGTCCGGCAGCGGCTGCATCACCTCCACGACATGCGCCATCGGGCCGGCGGCACTGCCGTGGTCGCGCGAATGCCCGGTGCGCAGGTAGTCGTAGAAGGCATCCTCGGTCCAGCTGACCGGCCCCTTGGCGAATGCATTCAGGGCCGGCGCCTCCCAACCGTCGGCAAAGCCACCGGAAAGCCGGGCGCTGCCGCTCTTTTCCGCGCCAAGCGCATTGCGCTCGGTGTGGCAGGCGGAACAGTGGCCGAGTGTCTCCACCAGGTAGGCGCCCCTGTTCCACTGGGCGTCGCGGGATTGGACATAGTTGAAGGGCTCACCCTTCAGGAACAGAGCGTTCCAGCCCGCCATCATCGCGCGGAAGCTGTAGGGAAAGTTGAGCTTCGTCTCCTGCGCCTTCTCGGCAACGGGTGCCTGCGTCATCATGTAGGCGTAGAGCGCCTGGAGATCGGCATCCTCGGCGCCCGCAAACGACGTATAGGGGTGGGCGGGATAGAGATGGTGCCCGTCGCGGCTCACGCCTTCGCGCATGGCACGCTCGAAGGCGGGATAGGACCACGCGCCGATACCAGCTTCCAGATCCGGCGTGATGTTGGTGGCGTAGACCGCGCCGAACGGCGTGTCGAAGCGGCGTCCGCCGGCGAAAGGCGTTCCGTCGTCGCCGACGTGACAGACATTGCAGGCGCCGGCCGCCGCGGCGAGACGCCCGCGTTCGATCGTGGCGGCACTGTAGACATTGAGATCGGGACGCGGGATCGTGCCGATCGCTGGGCGCCAAGGCGAGGCCATAGTGACGAGACCCGACAAGGCGGCGACCGCGCCAGCGGCCGAGAGACCGATATTCCACCACTTGCGCTTCTTCGCCTTTGGCGTAGCAACCGGCTCGTCGGCCTTGCCGCTCAGCGCGGCAAGCACCAGTTCTGGCGTCAAGGGCAGTTCGCGGAAGCGAATGCCGGTGGCGTCATAGACCGCATTGGCGATGGCCGAGGCACTGGGAACGGAAGCCGACTCGCCGACGCCAAGCGGCGGCTCGTCCTGACGCGGCACCATCAGCACGTCGATCGCGGGCACCTCGGGGAAGGTGATCAGCGGATAGCCGCCCCACTCTTTCGATTCGACGGCGGTCGAGGAGAATTCGACCTTCTCTTTCAGCACTCGGCTGGTGGACTGGATGATGTTGCCGTGGATCTGGTGGCGCACGCCGTCGGGATTGATCATCATCCCGGAATCTTGCGCGCAAGTCACCTTAGTGACCGCGATCTCGCCCGTCTTCTTGTTGACCGCGACATCGGCAACCCAAGCCGCCCAAGCGGCGGCCTTGCCCGGAAACGGGCCGTGCACATAAACGGCATAGGCAAACCCGCGGCCGTAAAGCAGGTCACCCTCGCCGCCGAGGGTTCCCCACGTCGTGTGCGGCACCCATTTTGCCCGCTCGGCGAGCGCATGGACGAGATCGACGGCACGCGGATCATGAAGATAGCGCAGCCGGTATTCGATCGGATCTACACCTGCGGCGGCCGCCAATTCATCCACGTAGCATTCGTGGGCGAAGGTGTTCGGCATGGCCGACACACCACGAAACCACGAGGCTCTTGCGATCGGCGGCATGTCATGCACGGTCACACGCAGGTTGCCATAGGCATAGGGCGGTATCGCGGTGCGATCGCCCATCTGCACGACATCGGAAACCGGCGGCACCTTGCCGGTGAGGATCAGCGAAAGCGTCGGCGCCAGGTTTGACGGGTAGCGCGTTTCGAAATCATAGGCGGATGGACCGCCTTCCAGATCGAGCCCACCACGCACATCCATGATCTGGCCGGCACCCTTGGGCTCCCAGGCATGCTCCTGGTCACGCGTCAGCTGTACGCGCACCGGTGCATTGACCGCGCGCGATAGCAAGGCCGCGTCGGCCGTGACGTCGTCGGCGCAGTTGCGACCATAGCAGCCCGCCGCTTCCAGGCGCTCCACCTGAATGAGATCTTCCGGCATATCGAGAAGCAACGCCAGATCGCGCCGCATGGGAAACGGGTTTTGCGTCCCAGACCAAACAGTCAGCCCGGCATCGTTGTAATCAGCGACAGCGCAGGACGGGCCGATGGAGCCGTGCATCTGGTAGGGCCAGACATAGGTTCGGTTCATCGGCTGCGCGCTGCCGGCGAGCGCCATATCGACATTGCCGCGATCGGCGAGCTTTCGCGGTGTCGATGGGTTGGCGCGAAGCGCTTGTTCCGGAGCATTGAGATCGGGCCACGCAGGCGGCGTGCGCCAGACAACCTTCAAGCTCTTCGCCGCCTCAATGGCGATTTCCTCGCGGGTCGCAACGACACCGACGAAATCTCCGATCGCGACCACACCCACCAGTCCCTGGATGTGCGCCACCGACGCCTCGTCGATCGAGATCAGGCTGTTGCCGACATGATCACCATGGTCGAAGCCCGCATAGGGCGGGCGCACGACGCGCCCATGCAACATGCCGGGCACGCGCACGTCATGCACATAGGTCCAGCGTCCGGTCGCTTTTTCAGGAATATCCACGCGTGGCCGTGAGGAGCCGACGAGACGGTAATCCGCTGCGGGCTTCAGGACAGCCTCATTGTCGATCGAGAGCCTGACGTGGTCGCCGGCGACGATGTCTCCGAAGCTAAGCTGCCAGTTCTCGCCACCATCGGCGCGAATGATGCCGTTTTCCAAGATCAGCCGCTCATGCGCTACGCCCATGCGTTCAGCCGCCCTTGCAAGCAGATGATGGCGGGCGGTGGCGGCGGCCTGGCGCAAAGGCACGGCCGTGATCTGGATCGTCTCGCTTGCGATCGTCGCACCCTGGTTCGGCGCAGCCGAGGTGGCGCCGAGCACCATCTCGACCTGTTCGAAGGGCGTGCTCAATTCCTCGGCTACGATCTGGGCCAGCGAGGTGCGTATCCCGGTGCCGAGGTCGACATGCCCGTTGAAGGCAATCACGCGGCTATCGGCATCGATCGCGATATAGAGTTCGGCGGCGTCGCCCAGCGACACGTCATTGACGACAAGCAGCGCATCGGCTGCGGACATGTAGCGGGTCTTAGGTATCTCGCGATGGTCGATCATGGCGAAACCTCAGTCTTATTGCCCGATGTGGCGGCGCGATCGGCTTCGCGATTATCCGACATGTCAATGCGCGCGCGTTCAGCCCTGACATAGGCGACGGCACGCCGGGCCGCAGCAAGTATTTCCATGTGAGTTCCACAACGGCAGAGATGATGGCGCAACGCCTCGCGAATGTCGTCCTCATTGGGGTCGGCATTGCGGTTGAGCAGGGAAACCGTGGCGATGATCATGCCGTTCAGGCAATATCCGCACTGCGCCGCGGCTTCCTCGATGAAGGCCGCCTGAACCGGATGCAGATGCTCAGGGGTGCCGAGGCCCTCAAGCGTCGTCACCGAACGCGTACCGACCGCGCCGAGCGGCACGGTGCAGGATCTGACCGCACGGCCATCCATGAGCACGGCACACGCGCCGCACTCGCCCAGCCCGCAGCCATATTTCGGACCGTTGAGGGAAAGATCGTTTCTAAGAATATAAAGGAGTGGTGTTTCCCGGCTTGCTTCAACGCTCTTGATGGCGTCGTTCACATTCAAACTGAAGCAAACTGGCAGTGTCAAAGCAGGCCCTCCGCAGAGAACTCGACACAGACCCAGCCTTCGCTCGCTGACCGAACCGTTATACGGCGGACCTCATGCAGACGCCCACAAACCATAACGATGCGATCGTTACCGATTCTTCGCATCTATTGCCCCTTTTATATTTTTTATAAGTGTATACGCTCCATAATGACAAATGACAAGCCGAATTCAATTGGTCGAAATTCGCTATAATATTCAATTGTCAGGCAGATTTCTGAGCGTTTTTGATGAAAATCAAAGCTTCGCCATTGCAATTTAGAGCGTATGCGCTAGACTTTTTTCGCAGACTTCATAATGATGGGAACAACGCTGCCGATAAGGCAGTCAAGAAAGGTCGCCATGTCCAACGGAAAAGAAAAGATCGCGATTATCGGCGCCGGCCTCGGCGGCGCGGTCGCTGGCGCGCTGCTTCAGCACGCGGGTTTCGATGTCAACATCTACGAGCAGGCGCCCAGCTTCTCGCGTTTGGGCGCAGGCATCCACATGGGGCCGAACGTCCTGAAAATCTTCGAGCGTATCGGCGTTGACCAGAAGGTCATCGGCATCAGCAGCACGCCGAGCCACTGGTTCAGTCGCGACGGCATCACCGGCGAGTACACCGCGCGCGTTTCGCTGGAAGGCTACGGCCACACCTACTGCACGGTCCACCGTGGCGACCTGCAGACCATTCAGCGCGAAGCGCTGCAGCCCGGCACTCTGCATTTCGGCAAGAAGCTCTCGCGCGTTGACGACAACGGCACGGATGTTCTGCTGGAATTCGAGGACGGAACCTCCGTGCGCGCCGATATCGTCATCGGCGCCGATGGCATCAATTCGCGTGTTCGCGAAACGCTTTTGGGCGAAGAGAAGCCGAATTACAGCGGCTGGGTCGGTCACCGCGCGCTCATTTCGTCCGACAAGCTGAAGAAATACGATCTGACGTTCGAGGATTGCGTCAAGTGGTGGGGGCCGGACCGTCACATGATGGTCTACTACACAACCTCCCGCCGGGACGAATATTATTATGTCACCGGCGTGCCTCACCCGGCGTGGGAGTTCGATTCGGCCTTCGTCGAAAGCAGCCGAGACGAGATGGCAGCCGCGTTCGATGGTTATCATCCGGTCATTCAGGCGCTGATAGAAAGCACCGACGAAGTGACCAAGTGGCCGCTGTTCAACCGCAATCCGCTGCCGCTCTGGAGCAAGGGCCGCCTTGTCATGCTCGGCGATGCCTGCCACCCAATGAAGCCGCACATGGCCCAGGGCGCCGCGATGGCGATTGAAGACGCCGCTATGCTGACCCGTTGCCTGCAGGAAACCGGCGTCAACGGCTTCAAGACCGCGTTCGGACTCTACGAGGCCAATCGCCGCGACCGCGCCACCCGTGTCCAGACCGTGTCGAACGCCAACACCTTCCTGCTGGCGCAAGAAGATCCGGCATGGGTCTACGGTTACGACATCTACGCCGAGCCGCTGAAGAGCGAGACCGCGGCATGAGCGGCGCGGCGCTGTACGGTGCGAATGTCTTTGCGAACGGCATCCGCCAGCACTACCTGCGCTATGGCGGCAAGGGCCGGCCCGTCGTCCTGATCCCCGGCATTACCAGCCCGGCGATCACCTGGGGCTTCGTCGCCGAAAGGCTCGCGGAGCGCTACGACGTCTATGTTCTCGATGTGCGTGGCCGCGGCCTGTCCTCGACCGGTCCGGATTTGGACTACGGCTTGAATTCGATGGCCGCCGACGTCGTCGGTTTCGTCGAAGCCCTCGGACTGGAACAGCCGGCATTGCTTGGCCACTCCATGGGTGCCCGCATCGCCATTCGCGCGTCGATCGCCGCACCCGCGGCCTTCTCGCGGCTTGCGCTGATCGATCCGCCGGTTTCCGGCCCGGGTCGGCGCCCGTATCCGAGCAAGCTGCCCTGGTATGTGGATTCCATTCGCCAGTCGCTGCAGGGAATGACCGCCGAGGACATGAAGGCATTCTGCCCGACATGGACCGAGGAGCAACGCACCCTGCGCGCTGAATGGCTGCACACCTGCTACGAGCCGGCGATCGTTACGGCATTTGAAGATTTCCACAAGGATGACATCTTCCCGGACCTGCCGAAGCTCACTCATCCGGCGATGCTGATGGTGGCCGGGCGCGGCGGCGTGATCCAGGCCGAGGACGAGGCAGAGGTACGCTCGCTCCAGCCCGCCATCGAGATCACCCGTGTACCCGATGGTGGCCACATGATCCCGTGGGACGATTTCGACGGCTTCTTTGCAGCGCTTGGGGATTTTCTCTCCCGCTGATCTAGCGACACGGCGGGCCAGCGCCCGCCGTTCCTGTTTTCCAGTTTCATGCTTCAAAGGATACGTCCGTGCAGAAGATTTACCGTATCGGCCAGATCGTTCCGAGCTCCAACACGACGATGGAGACCGAGATCCCCGCCATGCTGACCGCCCGCCAGTCGATCCGGCCGGAGCGCTTCACCTTCCATTCGAGCCGTATGCGCATGAAGAAGGTCGTCAAGGAAGAGCTCGCGGCCATGGACGCCGAATCCGACCGTTGCGCCATCGAGCTTTCCGACGCTCGCGTGGATGTGCTGGGCTATGCCTGCCTCGTTGCGATCATGGCGATGGGCCTCGGCTACCACCGCGAATCGGAAAAGCGCCTTACCGGCCGCACGATCGAGGAGGGCACCAATATTCCTGTCGTCACCAGCGCCGGCGCTCTCATCGAGGGCCTGAAGGTGATGAAGGCAAAGAAGATCGCTGTCGTCGCGCCCTATATGAAGCCGTTGACCGAGCTCGTCGTGAACTACATCCGCGAGGAAGGCTTCGAGGTGAAAGACTGGCGCGCGCTGGAGATTCCCGACAATCTCGACGTTGCCCGGCACGATCCCGAAAACCTGCCGGCGATCGTGCAGACGCTCGACCTGAGCGATGTCGATGTCATCGTCCTGTCGGCCTGCGTTCAGATGCCTTCGCTTCCGGTTATCGCCAAGGTCGAGGCGATGACAGGCAAGCCGGTGGTCACCGCCGCCGTGGCAACCACCTACTGCATGCTGAAGTCGCTCGGTCTCGAAGCGGTTTCGCCGGGTGCCGGCGCGCTTCTGTCCGGCGCCTATTGAGGAGAGCCGCAATGCAAAGCGCCGAAGCGAATTATCAGGGTGTCTGGGGCAACCGTATCGGCTTCGGCCAGCGGCCCGCGCTCGTCGTCGTCGACTTCCTCAAGGCCTATACGATCGAAGGCGCACCGCTTTACGCGCCCGGCGTCGTCGAGGCAGTGGCAGAGACGCCCGAACTGATCGAAGCCGCCCGCAAGGCCGGCATTCCGGTCATCCATACGCGCATTCTCTATCTCGCGGAAAACTGCGCGGATGGCGGCATGTGGGTGAAGAAGTCGCCCGTCATGAAGGCGATGGTGGAAGGCAATGTGCTCGCCGAGTTCTGCGACGAGGTCGAGCCCGCCAAGAACGAACTTGTCATCGTCAAGCAGTATGCGAGCGCCTTCTTCGGAACCAGCCTTGCTTCGCACCTGCATGCGCAGGGTATCGACACCGTCATCATGGCGGGATGCTCGACCAGCGGCTGCATCCGCGCCAGCGCGGTGGACGCGGTTCAATATGGTTTCCGGGCGATCGTCGTGCGCGATTGCGTGGGCGACCGGCACCCCGATCCGCACAATGCGAACCTGTTCGACATCGACAACAAGTACGGCGATGTCGTCTCGAAGGAAGAGGCGATCGCAGAAATCGCCAAGGTCCAGTCTGGGGCCAAGTCCGACTGTCCGTAACTGTACGAGGCACATAAGTCCTCAAGCAAAATAAGGGAACGAGCATGGATCAATTCAGTTTCACGGAAATCTGCCTGCATCAGCTGAAGATGTCGGGCGTTCACGAGGGCGAAAAACTCATCGTCCTCACCCAGGGCAACGAGCGTCTCGACTACGCCGACGCCTTCATGGCGGCGGGCATGCGTCTTGGCGCGAAGATGTACCACATGCGCTTGCCGCCGGTTCCGCCGGCAGGTGCATGGGCCGTCGGCCAGACCGGACTGGCATCCATGCCGGAAGCGGTGGAAGCGCTGAAGGCGGCCGACATGCTCATCGATTGCATCTTCCTGCTCTTCAGCCCGGAGCAGATGGCGATCCAAGCGGCCGGCACGCGTATCCTGACCGCGGTGGAGCCGCCGGAAGTTCTCGCCCGCATGCTGCCGACGAAGGAACTGCGCGAACGCGTCGAATTCGCCGGCGAGCTTCTGGCCAAGGCGAAGGTGATGCGCATCACCTCCGAGCACGGCACCGACGTCACCTACAAGCTCAACACCTATCCGGCCATCACGGAATATGCCTGCACCGACGAGCCGGGCCGCTGGGACCATTGGCCGTCCGGTTTCGTCTTCACGGGTGGTGACGACGACGGCGTCGATGGCACGATCGTCGTTGCTCCTGGCGACATCCTGCTGCCGCAGAACATCTACGTGCGCGACCCGATCATCTACACGATCGAAAACGGCTGGATCACCGACATTCGCGGCGGCCTCGACGCCGAGCTGGTCAAATCCTACATGGCCGGCTTCAACGATCCGCGCGGCATGGGCATGAGCCATGTCGGCTGGGGTCTCAACCAGAATGCCAAGTGGCATCGCATGGTGCCTGGCGAATTCCCCGGCGGCATGGGCATGGAAGCCCGTTCGTTCTACGGCAACGTCATGTTCTCCACCGGCCCGAACAACGAGCTCGGCGGCCCGAACGACACCGCTTGCCACCTGGACATCCCGATGCGCAATTGCTCGCTGTTCCTCGACGACGAACCAATGGTTCTGAACGGCGACATCGCCGTCAAGGAAATGAAGTATAACTTCGGGTGATACGAGCCACCATGGCGCTTCGCGCGACGCCGCGCGGAGCGCCATGCCTTGACCGTCACAATCTGCTGTGGTGTTTCATGCAGCACCGCAGGACACCATAAATGATGGATCACGCTGAGAATGACCGCCAAAGACACCGACCAGCAGCCACCGGAAGCGCCAGCATCGCAGGGTGGCTACCACGTTACGGAGCAGGTCGGACATCTTCTGCGCAAGGCCTATCAGCGGCATCTGTCGATCTTCCAGACCAACGCAAGCGACCCGGACCTGACCTCGGTGCAGTTCGTGACCTTGTGCGCGCTGCATGACCTGGGTCCGAGTTCCCAGGTCGAACTCGTCAAGGCGACCTCCGTGGATCAGGCCACGATCCGTGGCATTGTCGATCGACTCAAGGTTCGCGGGCTGGTCAACCTGTCCAAGGACGAAGCTGATGGCCGCAAGGTCGTGATCTCCCTGCTGCCCAAGGGAGAGGCCTTGCTGCAGGAGATGTATCCCCGCGCCTATCATATCAGCGAAGAAACCGTGGCGCGGTTGAACCCTGCGGAGCGGGTTGCCCTGCTCTATCTGTTGCGCAAGATTGCCGATGACGAAAGCGATGAACAGTAGGTTCGGCTTCGGATACTGACGGGCAGCGGCTTGACCCTAGCGCGCGGCTCTCCCATCGAGCCGAAGCGGGTGATCAGATGCTCAAGCACTGCATGCTCTCTTGGCGTCAGCACCAGCGGCTCGCCCTTGATCGAGAACTGGCGTGTTGAAATGGCAAAGACCAGATCGCCGACCAACACCTCTGGCGCCGCCCGATCCTGCCCGCGCCGGACAAAGGCTCTAGTCGATGATGTGGTATCCGCCATCGATATAGATCGTATCGCCGGTAATGAGCCGCGCGGCATCATGCGCCAGGAATGCCGTTGCCATGCCGACATCGTCGATCGAGACAAGGCTGCGCGTCGGCGCCATTTCCTGTGCCTTGTTGAGAAGCTCGTCGAACTCGGGGATGCCGGAAGCTGCACGCGTTGCCAGAGGACCGGGCGAAATCGCATGCACGCGAATGCCCTTCGGCCCCAGCTCGGCTGCGATATAGCGGACGGCGCTTTCCAGTGCGGCCTTGGCAACGCCCATGATGTTGTAGTTCTTCACCACCATCTGGCTGCCGTAGTAGGTCATGGTGAACAGCGTGCCGCCGTGCTTCATGAGCGGTTCGGCAAGATGCGCCATCCGGATGAACGACCAGCAGGAAATATCCATCGTCTCCAAAAATCCGTCGTGAGGCACATCGACGACCCGCCCCTGCAAGGTGTCCTTCGGTGAGAAGGCGATGGAATGCACCACGAAATCGAGCTCGCCCCATTGCTCTGCGATGCGCTCGAATACCGCTTCCAGCTGGCCGGGCACCGAGACGTCGAGCGGCATGACAATCGGTGCCTCCAACGCCTGCGCAAGTGGCTCGACGTATGGCTTGGCCTTATCGTTGAGATAGGTCACCGCCAGTTCGGCGCCCAGAGCGCGGAATGCCCGCGCGCAACCCCAGGCGATCGACTGATCATTGGCGATGCCAACCACCAGTCCGCGCTTTCCTTCGAGAAGCTTAGCCTTCACCATCGGGATCATCAGCAGCCCTTTCTTCCATCCACATAGCTAGAGTGTGTCGGCAGGCACGGTCCCACCAGCGTCGATAAGCGCGAGGGTATGCCGAGCGATCATCAGCTCCTCGTCGGTCGGGATGACGAAGACTTTGACCTTGCTGTCATCGCTCGCCACCAGCAGCTCGCCGGCATTGTTGCGCTCCGTGTCGAGCGATACACCGAGCCAGCCGAGTTTCTTGGCGATCCGTTCGCGCATCGCCGGCGAATTTTCACCGATCCCGGCGGTGAACACGAATGCATCCAGCCCGCTTAGCGTGGCCGCAAGCGCGCCGGCATTGAGCCCAATGCGATGAACGAAATGGTCGAGCGCCAGCACAGCACCGGCCTCCTGGCTGTCGAGCAGATCGCGCACATCGTTGCTGATACCGGACAGCCCTTTCAGCCCCGACTCCTTGTAGAGAATATCCTGCAGCTGCTTGACCGACATTCCATGCTGCTCAAGCAGGTAGAGCAGCACACCGGGATCGATTTGCCCGCACCGTGTACCCATCGGCAGGCCGTCGAGCGCCGTGAACCCCAGCGTGCTCTCCACGCTTCGTCCCTCGCGAAGCGCGCACATCGACGCGCCGCTGCCGAGATGGGCAACGATGACACGCCCGCCAGCAACATCCGGCGCGATGTCCGTCAGCCGTCCCGCCACATATTCGTAGGACAGCCCGTGAAAGCCGTAGCGCCTAATCCCCTCCTCGAAATAGCGCGTCGGTATGGCATAATGATCGGTCATCGGATCATGCCCGCGATGGAAGGCGGTATCGAAGCAGGCGACCTGCGCCAGGTCGGGCTGCCGCTCCAGCAGAACCCGGATGGGCGCGAGATTGTTTGGCTGGTGCAGCGGCGCAAGCGGGGTGTACCACTCCAGCTCCCGCAGCAAGCTTTCATCGACCTTCGCCGGCCCAGCATGGTTCGGCCCGCCATGGACGACACGGTGGCCGACCGCGATCAGGCGCCCCTCAAGCCGTTCCCGTAGCCATTGTCCGACCAGGCGCATTGCCGAAGGCAGATCCGGGATGTCCTCGCTCGGATAGTCTTCATTCGCCAGTCGGTCACCCACGGCGTTCTTTATCGAGAGATGCGGCGCGGTGCCGATCCCGTCCATCTTCCCCTTGACCAGCCGCGTGAGCGAGCCGGCAGCAGAGAAGACTTCGAATTTCAGGCTGGATGAGCCTGCATTCACCACCAGTATCGTGTCCATGGCCTCAACCGCCCTGTATCTGCGCCGCCTGACGACGCGCTTCCGCGAGCAACACGCCGACGGCGCAGGAAGCGAGACGCGTGCGCACCGAATCCGCCCGCGACGTCAGGATGATCGGCACACGCGCGCCAAGGACGAGGCCAGCTGCATCCGCCCGCGCCATGAAGGTCAGGTTCTTGGCCAGCATGTTGCCAGCCTCGAGATTGGGTACGACGAGGATTTCGGCGTGGCCGGCAACCGGAGAGCGGATGCCCTTTATTCTCGCGGCCTCCGGATCGATCGCATTGTCGAAGGCAAGTGGCCCGTCCAGAACGCCCCCCGTTATCTGTCCGCGTTCCGCCATCTTGCACAGCGCGGCAGCCTCGATCGTCGACGGAATCTTCGACGTCACCGTCTCGACGGCCGAAAGGATCGCCACGCGCGGGGTGCCGAGCCCGATCTGGGTGAAGAGGTCGATCGCGTTCTGGATAATATCGCGCTTGGCATCGAGATCCGGCGCGATGTTGATGGCGGCGTCGGTGATGAAGAGCGTTTCCGAATGGCCGGGCACATCCATCACGAAAACATGGCTGATCCGCCGCGCGGTTCTGAGCCCCGTCGCCGATGACGTCACGGCCCGCAAAAGCTCATCCGTATGCAGGCTTCCCTTCATCAGAAGATCACCACCGCCTTCCCGGATGATCTCCACTGCCTTGGCGGCAGCCGCATCACTGTGAGGAGCGTCGAGCAGTTCGAACGGCGAGATGTCGAGATCATGCGCCTTGGCGACGCCGCGTATTTTCTCGGCCGGGCCGACAAGGACCGGGCATATCAGCCCGACCTCGGCCGCTTCGACAGCGCCACGCAGCGATGTCTCATCGCAAGGGTGGGCAACGAGTGTCCTCATCGCGGGAACCTGCTTGGCCTTCGCGATGAGCCGCTCGTACTTCTCATGCCGGCCGGCGTCGCCAACGTTTTCCAAGTTCGACATTTGCACATGCTCCATGCTGGAAGGCGCGTTCAAACCCTGGGCCATTCGATAATTCGGTCGATTACGTCACACGGCGGATGGCCTTCACCGACGCCGTCTTTGCTGGTGGCGCAGAGGGGGCGGTGATCGGCTCCTCGGAAACGTCGAAGATGTCGATGATCCTCAGCCAACGCCGCTCGGCCTCACCGGTCAGGGCACCACGCGCGTGCAAGACCTCGCGCAGCGAGGACAGCGCTTGCCGGCGCAGCCCTTCCTCAGATGGCAACAGCCTGGCAATGGCGTTAACGGCCGCCTCCTCGTTGATGACAAGCATCAGGAACTGGTCGCGGATCAAAGCCTTGAACTCCGCCAGCGTCATCGGGGGCATCCCGTCTTCGACGCGCCGCATCCGGCGGATCGCCGCAAACCCGCGCTCGTCGGCAGCACCATTGGCCATGGCCACGTAAAGCAGACTGCGCGCCAAGCCTTCGCGAAGGCCTCCTCGGTCCATCTGTGCCTTTAGTTCCTCGATCCTCTCCTGAAGGACGCGCGCATGCAACGCTGTCTTGCTTGCCCGCCGCTGTGGCCTGGTGTCCGAACTGTCGATACCGACCGCGGCCTGCAGGAACGGCGATCCATAAACAGACAGGAACATCGCCTCGCTCAGCATCTCCACGCCTTGCCGCCATGCTTCCAACCCCTCGACGATCTGGCGCGACACTGCCTGCTCGATTGCCAGGAAGGGATTGCCTGATGCGACGGGGCGGCGCTCTTCGGCCACCTCGGCGGCGAGATCCGCAATCGGCGCCATCAACGGATTGACGTCCGAGAACACCTCGTATTGCAGCCGCAGCGGATGCATCTCGCGAAGGCTGCGGCTCGCCCAATCCGGCACCATGGCGCGCACGACGGGTTGCAGGAAAGCGCGATAGAGCGACAGGTTGATCTCGGAGAGCTTCGCGACGGTGGCAAAGCGCCGGTCGTCCTCCGGGCCATTGCATCCGAGCGCGCGGATATCATCCAGCGTCCGCGCCTCGCAGCGCATGATCCAATCGCCCTCGACGAGGTCTCCGCCGACGGTTTCATCAGTCTTCGCTTCGAAAATCGCCTCGTACAACCCGGGCGGCAGTGCGTCGATGAGGTCGATATTGCTGGAGAATTCGCCGTGTTCCTTGCGGGCAACGCTTGCGGACACGAAGATCCCGAGATGGCCGATCGTTTCGTGCACGGTATAGACGATCGTCTGCCCGTGCGAGCGTATCTCGTTCACATCGTCGTAGAGGTCCAAAATCCAGCCGAGCGCTTGAGCAGGCGGGGTGACATTGTCACCCTTCGAGCAGAAAACGACGATCGGCGCACGAATATTGCGAAGATCGATCGCCTCCCCATTCGATGCCTCGATACGGCCAGCAGCAAGATTGTTGCCGACGAAGAGCTCATCCACAATGAACTGGATCTCTTCGGCATTGAGACTGACATGACCGCCCCACCATTGCTCGAAGCCGAGATAGCGCGGTGCCTCGGTGTCGATCTTCGAATACAGATTATACTGCTTGGTCCAGAGCGTATTGGCCGGGTTCTGGTTTTCGAAATTCTGCACGAGCCAGGCACCGTCGAACACTCCGTGGCCGAGATCGCTCGTGAGCGCGGTCAGCCATGTGCCGCCGAGCAGCCCTCCCGTATAGCGCATAGCATACTTGCCGCGCTCGCCCGCCCAGTAAGACAGCGGCGCTCCGGCAATGATGATCGAGCCGAAGAGTTCGGGCCGCATCGCGGCCAGCATCATCACGGCCCAACCGGCCTGGCAGTTGCCGATGACGCAGGGCTTGGCGTCGGCCTGTGGATGCAGCGCAATGACTTTCTCAAGAAAGACTGCTTCAGCCAGCGCGATGTCTTCGATCGTCTGACCTGCAACCGGCTCCGGAAGGAAGCCAATGAAATAGCAGGGGTGCCCGGCTTTCAGCGCAACGCCGATCTCGCTATCGGCCTTGAACCCGCCTATCCCCGGCCCGTGCCCGGCGCGCGGGTCGACCACGACGAAGGGGCGGCGCAGATCGTCGACCGTCATGCCCTCGCGCGGAAGGATGCGGACCAGCGCGTAGTTGACGGGTCGCTCCAATGTGCGCCCATCCAACACGAGCTCGGGCGTGAAATTGAGCACATGCGGCGCGTTCGCTTTGGCATGTTCGCGATACTGAGTGCCGCGCTGTCGCATGACATCCCAAAACAGAACGGAGCGTTGCGCCGCATCCAACGCGTAGTCGAAAGCAAGCCCGGCAGGACCGAACTGAGCGCCGAAATCTGGTATGGGGAGATGGGAAGAATACCGCATGCCGAATCTCCTGGTTCATCGCTTATGGCGATCATTCAAAGACCTAATGCAGCTCTGAGATTATCCTCGTTCTGCATCCGCTCTATGAATGCGCCCCGCCTGTCGCAGGGCACTCAGTTATCTCGCAGATGCAGCATAGGCAGACGGGGCAGTCCGACCAACGTATCTTACGGTAGCATACGTATGTTTTCGACGGGCGGGTGAACGAATGTCGGCGGCAACGCTGCCATCGCGCGAAAAGAGCAGCAGCTGGCAGGGCGCTGCCGGCTCTTCCCAAAGAGCACACGCAAATCAGGCGTCGGGCTCTTTTTCAACTTCTGCCGAACTCGTCGACGATACGGATGATGTCATCTTCGCCGAGATAGGAGCCGGTCTGGACTTCGATGAGTTCGAGCAGGATCTTGCCCGGGTTGGCCAAGCGATGGACTTCGCCCAGCGGGATGTAGACCGATTCGTTCTCGCGCAGCATCTGCACGTTCTCGCCGATCGTCACTTCCGCCGTGCCCTTGACGACGATCCAGTGCTCGGAGCGGTGGTGGTGCTTCTGCAGCGACAGCTTCTTGCCCGGCGTGACGAAGATGCGCTTCACCTGGAAGCGGTCGCCGTTGAAGATCGAGGTGTAGCCGCCCCAGGGGCGGTAGGAGGTCGGGTGTGTCTCGGTGAGCTTGGTTGTCGCCGGCTTGGAGGCCAGCATCTTGACGATGGCGCCGACGTCCTGGCTGTCCTTGAGGTGGCCGACATAGACGGCATCCTCGCTGGCGATGACGGCGACGTCGTCCATGCCGTTGACCGCCAGATGCACGCCGTGCGTCATGACCAGCGAGTTGCGGGTGTTGACGACCGTGGTGTTTTCGGCGGCGACATTGCCCTTTTCGTCAGGATTGCCGCTTTTCCAGATCGCATCCCAGCTGCCGAGATCCGACCACGTGAAGGGCGAGGGAACGACGGCTGCGTTCTTGGTCTTTTCCATGACGGCGTAGTCGATCGAGATATCGGGGCTTTCTGCGAAAGCCGCCTTGTCGAGACGGATGAAGTCCAGATCCTTGACGCCCTTGATGACCGCTTCGCCGGCGGCCTTGAGGACATCGGGGGCGAAGGTCGTCATTTCGCTGAGCAGCTTGGCGACAGGGAACATGAACATGCCGGAGTTCCAGTAGAAGCCGCCCGATGCCAGCATCTCCTCGGCTTTTTCAAGCGGTGGCTTCTCGATGAAGCGCTTGACCGTCAGCGCGCCGCTCGGGAGTGCCTCGCCGCCCTCGATGTAGCCATAGCCGGTTGCCGGTTCCGTCGGCTTGATGCCGAAGGTGACGAGCTTGCCTGCGGATGCGGCGGCGATCGCGGCGCGCACCGCGTCGAAATAGACTTGATCGGCATCGATCTCGTGGTCCGAAGCCAGCACATGCATGATCGCGCTCTCGCCGAAGCGGTCACGCACCAGCGCGCCGGCGGCGGCAACGGCGGCGGCCGTGTTGCGGGCCATCGGCTCCAGAAGGATGCTCGACAGCGTCATGTCGAGTTCGCGGGCCTGCTCGGCGACGAGGAAGCGGAACTCTTCGTTGGTGATGACGATCGCCGGTTCATAGAGCGTCTTGTCGGAGACGCGCAGCAGCGTTTCCTGGAACAGCGTCGTATCGCCGATGAAACGGATGAACTGCTTGGGGGCGGCGGCGCGCGACAGCGGCCACAGGCGCGTGCCCTTGCCGCCTGCCATGATTACCGGAACGATCTTCTGCGTCATCTGCATTGGTCCTCGAAATGGTCTTTAATCGTTGATCAGTTTGCGCTTGCCCAGGCGCGGATGCGCCCGAGGCCGGCTGCAAGAAGGTCGGTGGCAGCGCTCTCCGTCTCCGCTTCCACGTAGCAGCGCATCTCCGGCGCATTGCCCGAGGGACGGAAGTGGATGATGCGCTTGTCGGCAAGCGTCACGCGCAGGCCGTCAATATCGCTGGTGCTGCCGACTTCTCCAATCGGCTGCAGGAAGTCGGAGAGATTGGCGGGGCTCGCGCGCAGATGCGCCATCAGCTTCGCGCTGGTCTCGACCGGGAAGTTCTCAAGCCGGTCGGCGGCGGCGAAGGGGAGCGCATAGCCGGATGCGATTGAAGACAGCGGGCGCTTGTTTGCGGCCGCCTGCGCCAGTGTCGCCAACATCGGCAGGAAGCAATCGCGGGTCGGCAGCGCCAGCAGCGTCGTGCCATTGAGCTCGAAATCGCTCGCCACCAGCGTGCCGCCATTGGCCTCGAAGCCGACGACGCCGGTCTTGCGTAATGCCAGCGCCTCCTGCATCCCTAATATCACGAAGGGCGATCCGACACGGGTGCGGATGACGCTGAACGATCCTGATGCTTCGATGCCGGAGTTGGAGGTCACCGGTGTCACCACGGCGTCCGCGCCGAGGAAGTTGGCGGCGATCAGGCCGAGAAGGTCACCGCGCAGCGGGGTGCCTGTCTCGTCGGTCACCAGCGGCCGGTCGCCATCGCCATCGGCAGACACGATGGCGTCGAGGCCATGATCGCGTGCAGCCTGCTTCAAAAGTGCAATGGTCTCTTCCGAGACGGCTTCTGTATCGACGGGAATGAAGTGTTCGGAGCGCGCGAACGCCTTGACCTCGGCGCCGAAGTGCTCGAGCAGATCGACCATGAGATCGCGGGCGACCGTGCTGTGCTGGTAGACGCCGACCTTCAGGCCGGCAAGCGCATTGGCGGGCAGCAGGCTGGCGTTGCGCTCCGTGAAGAGGTCGAGGCACTCGGCGGCCCGATCCTCGGCCTGCCGGTCACCCAGCGGCCATTCGAAGCCGGTGCGGTCGAGATCGGCGGCGGCGGCCGTGATGGCGGCTTCGTCGGCCTTGTCGATCTCGCCGTTCGGCCGATAGAACTTGATGCCGTTGCGATCGGCCGGGATATGGGAGCCGGTGATCATCAGCGAGGCGGCGCCGAGATGCAGGCCGTAGAGCGCCAGCGCCGGCGTCGGGACCGTGCCGCAGTCGATCATCGCAAAGCCGAGCTTGCCGAGCGCCTTGATGCAGTCGGCTGATATCTCAGGGCTGGAATCACGAAAGTCGCGGCCGACGAGAATGGGATCACCCGCTTTTGCCCGGCCGCTTTCAAGCAGATAGCGACCAAACGCCGTAGCATAGAGCGCCGATGCCCGGCCCTTCAGATCCTCGGAAAGGCCTCGAAGCCCGCTTGTCCCAAATTTCATTCTGAATAAGCCCAACCGAAATATCTGTGCGCCTGAAACGTCCTGTTCCTTCTCATCTCTCGCTGCGCTCTTTCCATACCAAGTATAGTACCCCACCAAAATATCCGACCTGTATAAGGACGATACAGATCAGTCCGTAGTATATCGTCGTCGCGATACTCCGATAATGAAGATAACAAATCAGGCAGAATGCAACGGTCGTAAGCAGCATCCTGATATAGACCGCAGGTGCACGCATCAGGGACACAAACCGGCGGATCGCCGTTTCGCTTTCCTGTGTGGACTGTTGCTCTTCCCCGCGAGCCTGTGACGAGCCGGATGAAGAGTGCGGCTCGGCGGTCGACGCCGAAAAAGGAGTTTGCATATCGATCTTCCAATCTATTTGCGTGAGCGCGGTCTGGCACTGCAGCGATGTGTGCTGCAGCTTTTCCAGCTTTCCTTACTTCGAGGGCGGGAGGCCGGGTTCGCATCCTTCCGCCGGCCCGGCTCCTCTTCCATAAACATGAACGTAGTCGACAAGTAGCGTTGACGGGTTTGGCGTCTTGTCGATTGGCCAGCCGCTACCCAAGGCGAGATTGACGAGAGGATACATCGCGCTGTCCAACTCGGGAGGCGCGGGATATTGCCAGACCTTCTTCCGATCGAAAAAGAAGGTCAGGTTCCGCGGCGAGATATCGACGCCGAAGGTATGGAAGTCATCGATCAGGCTGCCGTCGGGGACAGACACGATGTGGCCATCACCACGGTTTTTCGCCTGGTCGCGAAACCAGACATGGACCACCGAGTGATACTCCGATGTCGCGCGGCCATAATATTCGATCACATCGATCTCGACCTTTCCGTCCATGGCGCTCGCCGGGCGAAGAGGAATGAGCCAGAATGCCGGCCAAGTTCCGGGCCCCGGCGGCATCTTCATTCTCACCTCAAAGTAGCCGTAACGCGTGCCGACGCCCGCGCCCGTCGCATCGGCGGCGGCAATCAAACCCGATGTCCACTTGCCGGTGGAATCCTTCGCAGCAGTAATGGCGAGCACGCCATCGCGAACCCTGAAAGGTCCGTTGGGACCGGGATTCGCGAACTGTGCATCACCGAAATCGCCGCCCCACGGCGTATGCGCAATCCACCGTGCGGGACCGATACGATCGACGGCTATGCTTTCGTCGTCAAACTCTTCCATCATCACGGGTTTGAGTTCGCAAGCATCGAGTGCCTCGTTTGCACGCGCGTTTATGCAGAGCAAAGAGCCGCCAAAAATAAATAAACTAAGAAGAATACGGGAACGCGCAGTAATCATGCGAATGACCTTGTCGGAAAACTTACGCGGAAAACGCCGGCCGCACTGTCTCATGATGAAGTTGCCGTTGATGAAATTTCAGCTTTCATCCCAGAATAATATGGTTTATTTTGCACTGCAATATAATAATATATTTTTGGATTACTACAGATAATACGCATGACGATCGCGACTAAGAGCAAAATACGGCATGGAGTAATTGGTCGGTGAGCGTAGAACCAATCGGCGTTATTACCGTTTTCATTGGCCTTATTTGCCTATTCTACGGCTACAGGGCTACCGCGATCATCTTCGTCGTAATGACGGTATTCGGTTCCGCGGCAGCGTTCATAGCCGGCGCTGCCAGTATTCAGCCCGCGCACTTGTTTCTAATGTTTCTCGTCCTCTCCGTGCTTCCATGGCGGTTCAACGTGGGTGTCGCGTTGCGCGGCCTAAGATTTGCTCAACCTGGCTTCTGGCTTGCGTGCCTCGTCCTGTATGGCGCCATTTCGGGGTTCTTCATGCCCAGGCTGCTTGCGGGCGCCACGCAGATCATACCTGTCGGCAGTTCCGAGTATCCTGAAACGGGCGGAACAGTGCCTTTGGGACCTTTGTCGAGCAACTTCACGCAGACCGTTTACCTCACCGCAGACCTTGTTTGCTTCCTCACTGTCTTGGCAGTGGCCTCCACGAAACGGGGATTTTACGCCATCGTTACCGGCCTCATCGCGTATGCGTCGATGAACGCGGTCTTCGCGATGCTTGACCTTGTCACCGGCGCAACCGGCACGGCAGACCTGCTCGCCTTCATGAGGAATGCCCAGTATGCATTTCATGACAAAGAATCCATAGCGGGCCTAAAGCGCATAGTGGGTTCGTTCCCAGAGGCGTCCGCCTTCGCCGGAATGACGCTTGGAGCGCTTGGGTTCACCGCGACAATGTGGATTTGTGGCAGGCAGGCTCGATGGACGGGCTATCTTGCACTGCTGTCGCTTGTGCTCATTCTTCTTTCAACATCCTCGACGGGACTGGTTGCGACGCCGGTATGCATGGCAATCCTATACGTCACGGCGATCGCACGTTGTGGGGTCGGCAGGGACAGGCGCAACAGCACGCTCGTCGTCCTACTCGCGCCGCAGCTGTTCATTCTGGCGGGGATCATTGTGGTATTGAACAGCGGCCTTTTCGACACTCTCTATCACTACGTCGATCTTTTGATCCTCAGCAAGTCGACAACCTCCTCCGGTGTGGAGCGCGCCTCTTGGAACGCCTATGGAATCCAGAATTTTCTGGACTCATGGGGCATGGGCGTCGGCCTGGGCACGTCGCGGACTTCAAGCTTTCCGATCGCACTGCTGTCGAATGTCGGCCTACCCGGCACCTTATTCTTTGTCCTCTTTGCCTTCTGCGCGATCGGCCGAAAACGCGGCGTCGAACGAACGGCAGACGCCGACGTGCGGCTTGCCGCTCGCAACGGATGCCTGTTTCTCCTGATCGGGGCGACGGTCGCAGGCGCGATGGTCGATCTTGGGCTGCTATTTTTTATTCTGGCAGCCCTTGCATGTTCGGAGCCTGAAAATGAGTACACGCTGCCACTTGGCGGCTGGAAAAAGAGCACCACTGCCGGAAGGAAGCAAGACCTGGCAGCCATGCATGCAAGAGCGAATTAAATCTACAGCCCAGAATAGCAAAAGCACCATTTCGAGTTTGCTTTCGCATGAAATCACTTCGGAAAAAAGTCGAAAAAAATAGAGTATTTTTTCTATCATAAATAGTAGATTTAAATGGCGTTATTTGGCATATTGCATTGCAATATATATCCTGGAAGACCGGGGCGACCATGAAAGAAAATCAGCCATTCTTGAGCGTCGTGATAACATGCTTTAATTACGAGCTTTACATAAAGCAGTGTATTGAAAGTGTACTTGAACAAAAATCAATGGACGTTGAGGTAATCGTTGTAGATGACGGCTCTACGGATCGATCCTGGCAACGTATTGGCGAATTCCAGGACAAGGTAACCGCCTTTCGAACCGAAAACCGTGGCGCGCTCAGAAGCTCGCTGTTTGGTCTTTCGCGGGCAAAGGGCAAGTTTGTCTACTTCCTTGACGCGGACGACCTGCTTCAGCCTGACGCCCTTAGGATTATCGTGCCGCACCTGCGCCCGGATGTATCGAAGATACAATTCATGCTCGTGCCCATCAACAAGGATGGGCGGCAGATCGGCGAGCCGTTTCCCAAGCTCAACGCACTGGATGAATCGAAGTCGCTGATACGCTCCATACGCAAACGCGGATATTACAATACACCTCCGACGTCCGGTAATATCTATCGTCGCGACGTTTACGAAAATCTGGGCGATTTGAGTTACGAACGAGGGATCGATGGGGTTCCCTACTTGCTCGCTCCGTTTGTTGGCAATGTCATATCGATCAACGAGCCGCTCGGAAAATACAGAATTCACAATTCCAATGCCTCATCGTTCTCGACACTTACAAGCGATCGCATGAGAGGTTACGCGGATCGCTTCGTCGGCCGGCTGAAGCATCTTTCCGAGTTGATTGATGCCCGCGGATTGGGCGCGAAGTTACAGGTTCGAGAAGACTACGCCTATGTATTGGAAATGCGAATACTGGCTGCGGTTGCGCTGGGGCAGAGGCCACGCTGGGGCCTGGTCCACCGCTATATTCAGGCGGTCTGGCGTGAGCACGCCAGCATGGTGCGCCGGCTGGCGTTCACTGGCTTTGCTGTCGCTCTTTTTGTAACCCCCGATTGGGGCCGCCGCCAACTGGCGCAAATTCGGCTCAATCCTGCACGCTTTTGGCGCGTAAGATCTCGATTGAAGAAAGCGCTGCCGGTTCTGAAGTGACGTGGCTTGCCGTGAATGCCAAGCTCATGAAACGCAAGAGCGCTACCCGCTGAAGGCCGGGAGCCAATTGCCAAATTTGTTTCCGGAGGCACCGCGTAAATTCACAATGCTGTTCAGGCTAATTCGCTCTCCTACTTGGCGCGTGGGCTGAGAGCCGCCGGCAAAATTGCGACTTCGCAGGCGCTTCTTTGTCTTTGGGTGCGACTATTCCATGGGCGACCGAGGCCAACGGACGACTATCGTTCAAATTAGCATCGTAAGCTGGTAAACCGACGTCTCCGCCCAAATCGCCGACTAGCTATTCTGACGGATATCTTGAGGTGATTTTAGCTGAAGGCTGTTTGTCTTCGCGAGAGGAACGCCGCACATAAACCATGTAAAACAGGCAATGGGCGAAGACGTAACCGGCCTCCAGTGCAGCAGCGTAGGCTAATCCCCACAGCACCGAAGAACCGAGCGAGTCACCCAGCCCATGGCTGGTAACGGCAAAGACGACGACCACCAAGGCAACGATAAGTGTGAAAATCAACACAGGCAATCGCACGGCGCATACTGCGCCAATAATAAATGCGATCACGATCGCCAATGGCATCTAGTACAGCCTCCGACAGCCTCATGGATAACAAATCACACGTATCGTTATCGACCATCAAAGGGTTCGTCGCAAGTAGTCTACACTGAAAATTCGAGCAGCTGCCGATCTGTTACGCAGCGAGATGAGCTACACACGCGCTAACCGTTTCCACCGGTGGAAGTCTCCTTTCGCGGCCGCTCAACGGTCAGGACATCGCCAGGAACGATCAGATCGTTGGCATCGACGGTGAGATTGTGAACGACGCCATTCTCGTTGCGATTGACAGTCATGACAAAATCGGACGGATGTTCACCTTCTACGGCCGCGATCGCGGCCGGTGCGCGCGCCTCCAGATTGTTGATAAGCGATTGCGCTGTCTTCGCTTTTTCAGCGTTCGCGATCAACTGGTCACGCAAATTCGTCGCTTCCGTCAACGAGGCAACGCGGTAACGATTATACACTTCCTTGGTGTCTTGATCGAACTTCGTGATGTCCTGCTGAGTCTTAAGGGTCGCGAGCGCGACATCGAGATTGCGTCCCTCGAGTTCCGCCAGATTCTGGTTGGCGGCCAATTCTCGCGAAGAGACGGTAAGCCCCTGCGCAATGAGCTTATTGACCGAACCGACATCCTTATTCGCAAGCTCTATCTGTTTCGAAAGAGAATCCGCCTTTGATTTGAGCGATTCGACCTGATTTAGAGCCAGAACCCTTGCCTGACTTAGCGCATCGAGCTCTGCTTGCATCGAACTCAGCTGGGTGTCCAGAAGTGCTTGCTGGTCCGTCATCATGCGGGCCACGACGGGATCGGTCCCCAGCTTTGTCAGCTCCGGGGGGAAAGCCACCGATGCAGCGTTGGCGAGTGCGGCTTCTACCCTTGCTTGCCTGGCAAGCAAACCCAACCGCTCTTCGGCAAGCGTCCGGACATCTCCCCTGCTGATAAGCGCGTCGCGTTGAATGCTGATTACGTTCGAGTCCATCGGGCCAACGCCTCCGGCCATGCTCAAAGCCTGAACAACTGTGAGTCCCGGAATGTAATTGTATTTTCCGGGCTGCCCGACCAACCCGTTTACAAAGAAAGGCCGATACGCAACGACTTCCACGGAAGCGTTAGGCCGCTTCTGCAGGCCGACTTGCGACTGAAGCTTTTCGCCGATCTCGTCGGCAACCTGTTCGAGGGTCTTGCCGGCCGCGGGTACTGCTCCAATGATCGGCAGCGAGAGATTACCCCCCGGAGATATGACGAACTCGCCTGTCAATGGCACCCATTCGAAGGCCGTGCCAGTCGTGGGACGCCATTCGAACACCCGGATTTTCAAAGTGTCCTGGACGCCGAGAACATAGCCTTCCGCCAGAGCCAGATTCGGATGCAACGCGGCGCCCATCATCATGGCAAACATCAACGGAACGAGCTTCCGAAATTGCCGAGCGAGACGCATCGCAGCGGCACATCCTTCGCCTGAAAGCGCTATAAGATTTAGGCGCATCTCATACTCCGAGCATTGTTCATCCGCTAACGACCGATCGGCGCTCAGCTCGCCTGCGCCAACAGCAAACTGCCGCCCATAGCTTTGCTGACATAGGCACTGAACCTGTCCACGAACACATCTGTCCTAAATTGAGCAGCCCTGAAAACAGCGTCATTGGGGTCGAAGTCGACTTTCTGCCACCGCTCTACCGCATCGATAATGGCATCGACGGTTTGCTCTTCGAAGAATAGGCCCGTCTTTTGGGAGACGACGGTCTCGGTTGCGCCTCCGCGACCATAGGCAATAACCGGTCGGCCACTCGCCATTGCCTCCAGAGGTACAATTCCAAAATCTTCTTCGCCCGGGAAGATCAATGCCTTGCAACGCGCATAGTGATGCTTGAGCACGTCAAACGGTTGCGCGCCGAGAATTGTGACGTTCGGACCCGCGATCTTTCTCAGGTGGCCGAGCATTTCCCCGCCACCGATGACAACGAGCTTTGCCCCCAAACGATTGAAGGCTTCAACCGCAAGGTCGGGCCGCTTGTAGCCAACCAATTCGCCGACCATCAGGAAATAGTCATCGAGCTCCCGACGAGGAACCGGGCTGAATGCCTGCGTGTCAACCGGGGGATGAATAATCTCGGCGTCCCGGCGATAATAGCTCTTGATCCTGTGGGCAACCGTTGCCGAATTGGCGATAAAACCGTCCACGCGGTTGGATGTCGCGACATCCCATGTCCGCAGATAATGCGCCATCGGCGGCATCATCATTCGGGTCAGCAAACCGGAGCTTTCATAGTACCTGTTATACATGTTCCAAATGTAGCGCATCGGCGAATGGCAATAGCAAATATGCATTGCCGGCGATGTGGGAATAATGCCCTTCGCCGGCCCGGATTCACTGCTGATGACAAGATCGTAGCCGCTAAGATCGAGCTGCTCCAACGCCATCGGCATCAACGGCAAGTAGCGCTTGTACATTTTCGTCGCCAACGGAAGGCGGCCGATGAATGTCGTATGAATCCTATGCTTGTTTATCGTGTCGGAAATGGCCGCCGGATCATAGGCATGCGTATAGATATCAGCCTCAGGAAACATGCGGCATAGAGATTCCAGAACTTTCTCGCCGCCACGCATTCCAACCAACCAGTAGTGAATGATCGCTACACGCATAAGATGCTCCACGTACAAAACAACAGGGCAACAGGTCACCCTCAAGGGCTCAAAATGCACAGTCCGAATCCAATACCAAGAAGTGATATTGGATTTAATATCTCAGATATATTTCATATCGAGATATCTATACTAAATATATTCATCATACCGCGCTGCACTCTTATATAGTGCGACGCAATAAAAGCATTGTCAAATCGTTTACTAGTTGTTAATTTAAATATGCCTGACAGTCTGAATTTTTGCATGTTCGTTTGAAATTGCTATTCTTACGGGGGTTATCCGATGCGAGAAGTCGATCTAAAAATCGATCTTAATCGTAACTTTGATAGACGGACTGGAATAAACCGAAGCTCGGAACGCTTCACTCGCAGCGCCAAGCTGTCGAGGGGTATCGGCCGCACCTTGTCCGGCTGGATAAAGCGCGGATTGGATTTTGTACTGGCGTCCCTTGGACTGATCCTCCTCAGCCCGATGATCGCCATGGTTGTTGTTGTTCTGCTCGTGGCGCAAGGCCGCCCGATCTTCATCAGCCAGAAGCGCATCGGCAAGGACGGGGTTCTCTTTCCCTGTTTGAAATTCAGGTCGATGGTCAACAACGCTTCCGAGGCACTTTCCCTACACCTCGCGTCGAACCCGCATCTGCGGGCGGAATGGAATGCGACCAGAAAACTTCAGGACGATCCTCGCGTAACGCCACTCGGGCGCTTCTTGCGCAAGAGCAGCGTTGATGAGATTCCGCAGCTTCTGAACGTTCTGTGTGGTCAGATGAGTCTGGTGGGGCCGCGTCCGATCGTTGCAGGCGAAGTCGAATTGTACGGCCCCCATTTCGGCCACTACACAATGGTGCGACCCGGAATGACGGGCTTGTGGCAGATCAGCGGACGCAGCGATACCAGCTACGGCACCCGCGTGGATTTGGACGTGCAATATGTTTCCGAGAGGTCGACGTGGGGCGATATCGTCATCATGCTCAAAACCATCCCCGCCGTCCTTCAGACACGCGGAAGCTACTGAGCAATATCTGCCGCAACGTTTCAGCGTTAATCGAAAAGCTTGCAGCCCCGCCGGAATGACGACGATGGGCGGTCGGCGGCACGGCCGCCGGTACGCTTTCGCGAGGCGGGCTCAGGGGCGGAAGTCAGCAGTCGAACAGGTGTCGGACAGGCATTGGTCTTGAGGGATAAATTATGACGACACCATCGCATTTCACTATCAATGGTCGTTTCCTCACACAAAACACGACAGGTGTGCAGCGTTACGCCGCCAATGTGGTCAAAGCTGTGGATGCCGCTCTTGGGGAAGCCGGCGCCTCAGCTTCGATCGCCACTCCGGCCAACGCGCCAGAGCCGAATCTGGAACATACGACGTGGATACGGCGCGGCGCGGTATCAGGGCACGCCTGGGAACAGGCTATCCTTCCACTCATTTCCGAAGGTCGACTGCTTAACCTCTGCAATACGGCTCCCGTTGCCAGAGACGACCAGATTGTCTGCATTCACGACGCCAATATCTTCTCCAGTCCCGAGAGTTATACTTTGCTCTTCCGGACCCTTTATCACACGTTACATCCCCAATTGGTGAGACGTTCGGCACGTATCGCGACCGTGTCTCATGCGGCGGCTCGGCAACTCGCCCGCCATCTTCCCATCCGCGCGCAGGACATCGCGATCCTGCCGAACGGCCATGAACATGCCCTTAGCTGGAACCCGGCTCTGGCGAAGGCGGCTCCGAGTTTTCTCAACGATATCGCGGGTCATGGCGAAAGACCTTTTGTCTTAGCGATCGGCTCGCGCGCCAGACATAAAAATCTCGGCCTGCTTGTCGCCATTGCGGAGCAACTCGACGAGTTGGGCATCGATCTGGTGTTTGCCGGCGGAGGCGGCGACATCTTTGCGGCTGGCGAGCTGGACGAGAGAAGAAACGTCTACCGAATCGGACGCGTATCCGACGACGATCTTGCCTATCTGCTCGACCGTGCGCTTTGCCTGGCGTTTCCATCCCTGACGGAGGGCTTCGGGCTCCCAATCGTGGAGGCGATGGCGCGTGGCTGTCCGGTCATTTCAGCGAACTGCGCGAGCATGCCGGAGGTCTGCGGAGATGCCGCCTTGCTCGCATCGCCGTTCGATGGCGAGGCCTGGGTGCGCCATATCAAAGCCTTGCAGGCATCCGACGGGCTGGCGTCCGAGCTCGTGGACCGCGGCCGCGAACAGGTGAAGATGTTCTCCTGGGCTGAGACCGCCAAAGGCTACATGGAACTGCTCGAGCAACCCTCCAGTATTCTCCAAACATACGCCGCAAAAGACTTTTCCACCCGCAAAATTGCCGTTGCCTGCGCGACACGCGGCCGGCCGCATATCGTCAGCCAGACGATCAAGCATTTGCTGGCGACACAGACCCACAAACCCGATGCCGTCGTCGTTTCATGCGCGGACCTTGCGGATGCAGGTGAGCTCGCATCCCATCCAGACGTAACAGTCTTGGTTGGGCCGCCGGGCTCGTCGGCGCAACGAAATAAAGCATTGTCCCATCTAAAATCATCGGTCGATGTGATCGCGTTCTTCGACGACGACTTTGTCGCAGATGAAAATTGGCTGGCTGCGGCGGTGAAGGCTTTCAGCGATGAGAGCCACGTTGTCGGTTTCACCGGAGAAGTCATCGCAGATGGAATAAAAGGGCCGGGCATCCCCTTCGAGGAGGCGTTGATGACGGTAAGATCTTCAGCAAAGCCGCCGCTTTCATGGGTCGAACGGTATAGCCCTTACGGTTGCAATATGGCATTCCGAACCTCCGCCATCGGCGAGACTACGTTCGACGAGCGGCTGGTGCTCTATGGCTGGCTTGAGGACCGCGACTTCGGAGCGACGCTTGCCCGCAACGGCGGCCGACTGGTCAAATCATCCGAGGCCTACGGTGTGCACATGGGCGTGAAGGGCGGCCGCGTAAACGGCGAGCGCCTGGGTTACTCCCAGGTTATCAATCCCCTGTACATGCTGCGCAAAAGAACAATGACGGCGAGCCAGGTCGCAGGTCAGATATTTCGTAATATGGCCAGCAACTTTGGGCGGGCCGCACAGCCGGAACCCTTCATCGACAGACGCGGGCGGATAAGGGGAAATCTGATGGGTATCGCGGACGTCTTGCGCGGTCGCCTTCGGCCCGAACGCGCCGCGGAACTCTCGATAGCAAGAAAGCTTGCACCGATCGATCGGAGTTAAGGCATAGATGATGTTCAATAAAATGACTCCGACTGAACGCACATCGCGGTTTTGGCATTTCGACGGCAGTGAAGAGATGAATGATGGCCCAGCGGCGCTGGTGCGTGAACTCGGCTCACTCGCCTGGGTTTATAGACACCGGCTCATCGCATGTACTGTCGCGGGCTTTATCCTGGCAGGCCTATACGCTCACTCCCTTCCTCGGACCTATGTTTCGACAGCGACGCTCCTGTTAGAACCGCGCCAGGCAGCCATTCCCGGTCAGGATGCCGGGCCGCAGCAGAACCTCGACCTTAACCGGGCAGACAGCGAGCTACAGATCATCAGTTCAGAACGGCTTCTTTCGGAGGTCTTCGGGAGACTTAATCTCGAAGACAACCCTGAATTGGGCCCACAACCACCATCGATGATCGGCTCCGTCATTGCCTGGGCAAAACAAACGACAGGATTGGCGGGACCATCAACCCCGGATGACGTAAACACAGCCTCCGAAGTCACGGCAACAGCCGAAGAAAATGCACGTCAAGCCGCTTTCGGGAAGTTCAGCAAGCATCTCGCCGTACGCCGTGTCGGCCAGTCCTACGTTATCGAAATACAGTACACGTCGGTTGATCCTTCCGTGCCCGCGCGTGTCGCAAATGCCGCGGTTTCCGGCTACATCATGCAGGCAGTTTCCTTTAAGGCCGAAACGGTGCGCGCCCGGAGCGAGGCCCTTCAGGGTCGATTGGAGGCGCTCGCGGCCCAAGTGACCGCGGCATCGGATGCGATGAAACGCGGCGAATTGCCCGCTATACCCACGCCGGATGCCGATGCCCGCGTTATCGGCGCGGCCTTGCCACCGCTGGCGCCATCTGGACCCCGTGTTACTCTGATCACAATTCTGGGCGGGATCCTGGGCTTTCTGGCAGGTTCAAGCTTGATAGCTTTGAATTTCGCGAGGGATAGGAAAGTGACAAGTGCGGAGGAATTGGCGCGCGAGACGGGTGTCCCGTGCCTTGGATCCTTCTTGGACACCGAAAAGGGGTATGCAGGGCCGTTTCGGGAGTTGTCGTCGGACTGCGCCGTATCAATCAGAGATCTCAGAACATCCATTGAAATCTCATGTTCAACGCTTCGCAACGAACGAAGCCTCGTGATAGCCTTCGTGGCGTGGGGTGAAGGCGAGCTAACCTCTTTCCTCAGTATGGGCCTCTCCCAGCTTATCAAGGCAGGTAGCCGTGATGTCACCCTCTTTCAATCCGCGGAGTGGTTCCATCGGCTAAATGAGAACGATGGTGCGCCGTCCCACTCGTTGGTTGACATCGCTTTGTCGGATCTGCAGCCCGGTCCATTCTCATTCCAGAACATTCGGGGCGTGGCTGTGCTGCCGATACATTCCACGAACGTCGACGCCAATTTGCTTGCGGATTTTCGCCATCCGCGGGTTTCCAAGGTCTTGACCGCGGCACGAGACAGGGGAGACGTCATACTTGATCTGCCACCGATTACGAATTCGAAGGACGCACTTGCGCTGGCGACCTACGCTGACGCGGTGATCTTTGTCGCCCACATCGGCAAGACGTCGATTGGCGAGGCCAACTCTGCAGTGCAGCAGCTACGACGCGCGCGCGCGAAGGTCATTGGCACGGTGCTTTGCGAGTAAAATTCCGAAGCCCGTAAATTATGAATCTGCAACGACACTCCGTCCCATGAAGACCGACAGAATGACAAAACTCGCTGTGATCATAACGTGCTGGAACTATGAACGGTTTGTCGCCAAGGCAATTCGAAGCGTCATGACGCAGCTGCGCGACGATTGCGAGCTTGTTGTTGTCGATGATGGCTCGACAGATGCATCCTGGGACGTGATCACCCGCGAGGGTGTAAATGCCTTCCGCATTGAAAATGGTGGTGCCAGATCGGCATGCTTGTTTGGTTTGGCTCAAACAAGCGCACCCTTCATTCTCTTTCTCGACGCGGATGACGAACTTGTGCCGGGCAGCATTGGAAAGATCGTCGCGAACCTCGATGAGGGCGTCGCCAAATTGCAATTCCCGCTAATCAGAATCAATCAGGACGGCGATGTGATAAGCGGCCCGACGCCGAAGCTCGAAGCTTTTCGCGATCGGCATCTTATCGACAGCGTCTTGCGCACGGGTGTCTATACGTCGCCGCCGACGTCGGGCAATGTTTTCCGGCGCGATCTCTGTGACCTTCTCACAGAAGTTGACTACGAGAATTGGGTGGATGGCGTCACGCTTTTCGCGGCGCCATTCTTCGGTGATGTCGTAAGCCTCGCGGAACCTTTAGGCCGTTATAGGGTCCACGGCAGAAACGATTCAGGACTCGGTCGACTTCCTGATCCCAGTTTGCTGCGCAAGGAAATAGACCGCTTTGTTCATCGCTTGGATCACTTGCGCCAGATCCTGAGCCGTTCCGAGTTCCAGCGTGAACTGGTAGAAGCGGACAACGCGTTTTTCTACCTCGAACGCTCGTTTCTCTTGGCAATATCCGAAGGACGGCGAGTTTCGATGCGTACGGTAGGCAAGCTCATCAATGTGCTGTGGCGAGGCCCATATCCGTTGAAATTCAAGACAGAAATCAGCTTCTTTATCTTGCTGACCGCCATGCTGCCCAACAAGCGTGCCCGTCGAAGCGTGGCCTATCGCTTCGACGTAGGAAAGCGGACAATCGGTGGCTTTCTGCGCGCTGTCTTAACGGCCTGACCGGCATGCCCTCGCAAGGAAGCGGTCATCGCATTTGCAATTTTTCCCCGAGTGCGACCAAGGTCAAGCCGTAGACCATCGCTCCCGTCGAGGCCACCAGCCCCATCTCCACAACATCATACCGCGTCATCATGCCCGTCAGCTGAGAACGAAGAAGCAGGACGCACACCGCCATGACCACCCCTGCAGTCAGTATTTTCCAGATGTTCTTTAGCTGCTCGATGATACCTAGCGACAGCAGACGGCTTGCGTAAATCAGATAAAAGACGAATAAAATCAGAGCAATAGTTAATCTGGAAATACTGACCCCATATGCGGAGCCGAGATAGAAACCGGTGGGAAGCAACGGTATCTTGAAGCATAGCTCTATTGCATTCAACTTGAATATGACAACCGGGCGATCAAGCGCCATGCTGGCGGAGTGGAGTGTCTGAAAATATGGGAAGGGGGCAACGGAGATGGCAAGAACGCTCAAAAGTGGCGCCGCACTCTTCCATTGAGGTCCCAGGAGAATATCGGCAACCAAATCCGCCGTTAGCGAAATGCCAAAGCAAACTGGAATCGAGATAAGCATCACGAAACGCGCTGCTTTGAGAAACGCCAATTTCGTTCGTTCCGGATCTTGAGCAACCTGCGAGAATGCGGCCATGACCGGCTGCATCGCCGGACCGATGATGCTTTGAGAGGGAATGACCGAAATGTCGTTCGCCACTGCATAGCGCCCGAGGGATGTCTTGTCGCCAAGGCCACCCAGCAGAAACCGATCCGATTGCCAATTGAAAGCCGCAAGGACCTGTGCGGCGCTAAACCAACGGATGAAGCCGACAAAATCCGCACGCTGCGAGAGCGAAAATCTGGGGCGATACGGGGCGAGTACATAGGAAAGCGCCGTTGAGATAACGGCGGCCGTGGAGAAATTGGAAACGATGGCCCAATAAGTCCCGCCCGCCATCACCACCAACGCGACAACAACGCAAGCACCGATTTTTCCGGACAACTCCAATATGAAGGCAGGACGAAATCGCAACGCCCTGGAGAAATGCACCATGGCGGGGCTGGTGAGACCCTTGGCGATCGGCCCAATGGCTAATACCGACACAAGATGAAGAAGCACCTTGTCGTTGTGTAGCAGCGAAAAGGGCCAGGCGACCGCAAAGACAACAACCGCCACAACAATGCTTCTCAAGCAGCCTAGAGTGAAACCGGTATCGAGATGGCTTTTGTCTATGGATCTCAGGCGGACGAGTGCTTGCGTGACAGGCACCTCCAGAATCATATCGACAACAACCACCAGCGACGTTGCCAGCGCCGCCACGCCAAAATCCGACGGCGCTAACAGACGCGCCAATACGAGAAGGGTGAAGAAATCGATTATCCGACCGACGAAGCGCGATAGTACGAGCCATCCAGCTCCTCTGATGGCCTTAAATGCAAGCATTCATACGCCCCGCGTCTTTCTTGATTAGTGCGCCGCCACTCACCGACCACAAGGTTCGTTAAAGTATTTCTATAGTCTTATTAAATTCTATTCTGGTTTCATGACGGATTGCAATTAGATTTTGTGCGACGCAGCAATGCGAATTGGAAGATCTTGCTGCCGTTCGCTTGCATCGACCAAGGGAGTGCACTACGGATGCTCTGAAGTGAATTCTCGGCGATGAGTAACGCAGGTGCAGGTGACCCATGAAGCGCTATGTCGCCCGGTCCTCAGCGAACACGCCGACCCATTATCCAATCACACGGGGCCGACTGGGGCGTGTTTGGCGGAGGCGAAGCCGTGACGCCCGGCTTTGCGCAGCACTTGCGTGCCCTCATCGCGAGGGCAGCCGCCAAGGCATTCATTTGTCAAGGAACATTCCCAATGGTAAAGCTCCTTAACTATTCAACAAGCAGGCTTCGATTTGTCTCAGTCATACGTCAAAGAGCCCCCTACCCTGACGGACAGCGCACGTGCTGTGCTGAGAGCAATTGCGACCGATGGTCCGGCTACTCGTCCGCAGTTGAGCGCGGCGTTGCAGTTCTCGAAGCCGACAATGTCTGCCGCCGTCAGCGAACTCGAAAAATACGGATTCCTCACGCCGGCAGGTGTCAACCGCGGGAATGTGGGGCGGACTTCGATTACCTATTCAATTGGCAACAAGGCGGGTCTGGTTATTGGCGTGGACTGCGGCACGACGCGGATCCACGCAATTGCAACCGGGATCGATGGTCTTCAGGTCGCAGAGGTCGAGACCACCTATGAGCCGTTGCCGGACAGCCAGCGGTTTGAACGTGTCGAAACCGTTCTTTCCGACATCCTGGCGAAATGCCCGGCGCAGCGGAGCGATCTCAGCTGTATTGTCATCGCGCTTCCGAACATGATTTCGCCGACACTCGCTCGGTTGCCGAACCGCCAGAGATTTCTGGATGTGATCGCGCGTCTCAGTGAAACGTACCAGGTGCCGATCCTTCTTGAGAACAACGTAAACTGCGCCGCGCTCGCAGAATACCATCAGGGTGCTGCGAGGGATCACTCGTTCGCGGTCTATATGCAGATCGGCGTAAACGTGGGCATGGGCATCGTGATCGACGGCAAGCTGTTTCGCGGTTTCAAGGGAGGCGCTGGCGAGATTGCGCATCTGCCATTCCCGTGGTCCGAAAGCGAGCAGCCCGCACCGCTCGGGGTCGAGTCCTATCTTGGCGCCAAGGCACTCTTGGAGCGCGCCGGCGAGACTTGGAAATCCACGGCCCAGGAAGCGCCAGGGGACACCAGCAAGCTATTTGCCATAGTGGAAAGCGAGCCGACGGCGAGCATGATCGTCGATCGGCATGCGCGCGACATCGGCAATCTGGCCGCAGCATGCGTCAGTGTCCTGGATCCGGAACTGATCGTTGTGGGCGGTGGCGTCGGGCAGAATACTCGTCTTCTGCCTGAGATTAGAAATACCGTCGAAAGGCTTTGCTGGCCGGTTGATATCGTCGTTGGCGAACTGTCGAACAAGGCCACGGTGGTCGGGGCGGTGCGCCTTGCCATGGACTTTGCCCTGGCAAGGCTGCTTGGAGAGAACGCCAAGGCGGCGTTCCTTTTCTCGCCGGATCAGGCGTCGCGCTTGGTGTCGGTCTGACGATAACGGAAATTGCAGACTGGAAGACCAGCCTCCTCCGACAGCGTCGCGATGAACAGCTGCGCCGGGAGCGCCTGAAGGACCGCGTTACCGATCTGGCTGCCGAAGTCTGGCACCGGGATTACGACGAGATTATCGGCGTCGGCGATATCGGCGCGCGTCGTGATCAGCACTGACGGAATACCGAACCCGGCGAGGTTCTGCGCCAGCTTCACCTCGCGCCCGTCGCCGAACAACAGCACGCCGGTCGAGCCGTCATTCGGCTCCATCGGACCGTGCAGGAAGTTGAGTGTGTCCCAATCCTGAGCAGCCACGCGAGCGGCCTCGCGAATAAGCAGTGCCGCGTAACCGGCGGTGCCATAAGCCGTACCGGCGCCAACGCAGTCGATCGACGTCTTGCCGGAAAGCATACGGGCGGCCTTGTCTGCCTGCGCGCGTGTCGCCTCCAGCACCGTCGCGGCCAATGCCGGAAGCTTGGCCCAGTCGGCGCCCGAAGGAGTGCCGGCCTTGTCGGCAAGGAGTGCTCCGGCAACGAGTGAGCCGAGATAGCTGGTTGTGTTCGGACCGCTATCGGTCCCGCTTTCGGTTGCGATCATGTGTTTCACAACGCGAGAAATTGGCGTGCCATCAGCCTTTGCGATCCCGTAGGTCGCCGCATCCGGCCGGATCTCCATCGCGCGGGCAGGCTCCTCGCTTCGCCCGGAGGCGGAAAACGCGATGTATGCACTGCCTGCATCTATGGAAGCGTCATACAGATCCGTGCCGGGCAGAGAGAAAGCGCGCAAGCCCTGGCTGCGCATCTGCGCGGAAACGACATTGGCCGCATAAAGGCTTGCTCCGATACCGACCAGCACGACGGGACCGCTTTGGATCGGTGCCACATCCAGGGTTTTCAAACGTTCGGAAACCGCGGCAATGCAGGTCTCAAGTGCGGTCGGCTGCAGCGCGATCGCCTCGCGGTAGGGTACTCTGTCGTTCATCATCGGATCCACTTCAAACAAAATGAGGCGGCCGGAGGTCTCCCCCGGCCGCCGGCGCACTCAAATCAATCGTCGAGTTTCATGTAGTCGGCGAAACGCGCCGCATCGTTGATCGTGACCTTGTCGAGCTTGTTTTCGCCCAGGCCCCACTTGTCGAAGATCTTGGCGTAGCTGCCATCGTCGATCATCGACTGCATCGTCGCGGCGAGGGCGTCGCGCAGTTCCGGGCTCTCCTTGGAGACGAGCATGGCCTGGTAACCGACGGCATACTGGGCGCCGGTCACAAGCTCCAGCTTCTTCGCACCTTCAGGCTGGTGCTGGAGGCTGTAGGCGGCAACACCGGTCGTATCCATGGAAACGTCGACGCGGCCGCTCTGCAGTGCGATCTTGATCTGGTCGTTCGACGGGAACTGCATGACCTCAAGCGGCTTGTCGCTCGGGCAAAGCGTCTTCTGCTTGTCGAGAAGCTGAAGCGGGATCGACCCCTGCACGGCGCCCGCCTTCAGGCCGCAGGTGTCCTTCATCTTGTGAACGCTCTTCGGGTTGCCTTCCAGTACGATAATGCTGGTACCTTCCAGCATATAGTTCACGACATCGACGATCTTTTCGCGTTCGGCGAAGTCGCCAAAGGCGGACATGCCCATATCGAAACGTCCAGCCTGAATGCCCGGAATGATGCTGGCGAACTGCGCGGGCATGTCGGTGAACTTCACGCCCAGGCGCGTGCCCATCTCGTCACGCAGTTCTTTCTCAAGCCCGGTGATCGTCTTGTTGTCTTCCGCGTAAAAATCATACGGAGGCGTCTGCGGCTCGGTGCCAACCTTGATCTCGCCGGCGGTCTTGATCTTCTCAGGGAGCATGTCGTGGAGCTTCTGATCCGGACCTGCGGCGGAGGCGGTTCCGGCGGCGAGCAACGACATCGCTGCAGTGGCGAGCAGGATGTTAAATGCGTTCTTCATTTGTCATTCCCCTTTTGTAAATTGCACGAGAAGGACGTGCGACCTTTTCAGATTCTCACCGCCGACTGGTCAGTGCATGCGCCTGAGAAATGCTCGGGTTCGTTCCTGTTGAGGATTGTCGATGACATCGCGCGCAGTCCCCTCTTCCACGACCACGCCCTGGTCCATGAAGACGACCCGGTCGGCGACGTCGCGCGCGAAGGACATCTCGTGAGTAACGACAATCATCGTCATGCCCTCGTCCGCGAGCTTGCGCATGACGCTCAGGACCTCGCCGACCAGTTCTGGATCGAGTGCCGATGTCGGCTCATCGAACAGCATGAGCTTCGGCTCCATGGCCAGCGCGCGCGCGATGGCGACACGTTGCTGCTGGCCGCCGGACAGCTGGTAAGGATAGGCGCCTTCCCGGCCCTCCAGGTCGACCATTTTCAGCAGCTGCTTGGCTCGCGCGACCGCCTGGTCACGTGATTTTCCGCGGTTCAGAATTGGTGCCTGGCTGATGTTGGTCAGGACATCCTGATGCGCGAACAGATTGAAACGCTGGAACACCATGCCGATATCGCGGCGCTGGACTGCCAATTCCTTTCCACTCATCTCGTGAAGCTCGTCGCCGCGCTCGTGATAGCCGATCAACTGGCCGTCGACGACAATACGACCGCTGGTCATGGTCTCCAGATGATTGATGCAGCGCAGGAATGTCGACTTGCCACTGCCCGAGGGACCGAGGAGACAGACCACCTCCCCCTTGCGGACGGTGAGATTGATACCCTTGAGGACATCAAGCGTCCCGAAGGACTTGTGGACGTCGATTGCCTCAACCACGACGGAGGCAGATTGCTTTGAACGATCACTCATCCGTTTCTTCCTTCCGCGCGCATGAGCCGGAGCGCAGCTTTCCAGACAGCGGGAGGCTGTTTCGCCGACCGGCCGAGGCGCTGTTCGATTGCGTATTGAATGCAGGAGGCGATCGTGGTCATCACGAGGTACCAGATGCTGGCAACGATCAGCAGTTCGATGATCAGGAAGTTTCGCGCGTAGATGTTCTGCGCCCTCGTCAACAGGTCCTGCGCTGCAACGACGGAGACGAGCGAAGTGGTCTTCAGCATCGAGATGGTCTGGTTGCCGATCGGCGGGATGATCACTCGCAGTGCCTGCGGAAAGATGATCCGAAGCATCGCCTGCGCTGGCGTATAACCCAGTGCCTTGGCCGCTTCACCCTGGCCGCCATCAACGGCCAACAATCCACCACGAATGATTTCGGCCATGTAGGCGGCTTCGTTCAGGCTCAGAGCAAGGAGAGCGGCAACGAACGCCGTGACGATGACGTTGGTGTCGATCTGGAAAATACCGATATCGATGCTGGGGATGAAGAGCTGGATGTTGAACCAGAAGATGATCTGCACGAGCAACGGCGTGCCCCGGAAGAACCAGATGTAGAGGCTGGAGAAGCCTGATAGAACTGGGTTCGAGGATAGCCGCATCGTTGCGAGAATTGCGCCCGCGACGATACTGATGACCATCGAGAGCACTGTGAAGAGGATCGTCAGGCGGATGCCATCCAGGATCGTCTCGTCGAAAATGTACTGCGGTATCGTCGACCAGCTGATGTGCCGGCTAGTCGCGACCATGTAGATCAGGAGTAGGACGACGGCGATCAGCACGACCGCTATGGCGCGCTGCCCCCAATTTTTCGCCGGAACGATCTTCTTGGCGTTCATGCCATTCTCCCTGGCTGATTGGCATCAGGACGCCCGGCCCTGTGCGGCATAGGGAGGGTCTGCGTCGCTCCCCCCTCGGAAAGAAGCCGGGCGAGCTTGATAGCCCCGACGACGGGAGGCTCACCAAGGAGCGTGACCGCCGCCCCCGGCACACGTCGGGTCAAGGCCGTCCTGAAGGCTTCGAGCAGCCGCTCCTGTCGGCTGATAACGCCACCCGCAGCAACGACCGCGTCCGCGGGCGCTCCCCGCGTTGCAAGCTGCTCGACGAGAAACGCAAGAGCATCGCCACCCTCGGCAATGACCTCGTCCGCAATGCGCGAACCCGAGGCGGCGGCATCGAAAACGAGCGGCGCGAGCGCACCAATCCGATCAGCGGAGCCGAGCCGAGACAGCGCGCGCCCGAACTCCACCGGGCTCTGCACTTCGAGTGTGTCGAGCAAAGCCTTGCCGAGATTGTCAATTGGAGATCCCGCATCGAGAGACGCGCGAACCTTCCTGGCGGCGTCGCGAACCAGACCGCTTGCGCTGCCCTCATCGCCCAGGAACCATCCCCATCCGCCAGCGGACATCATTTCCCGATGGCGGTTGCGGGTGACGGCGATCGATCCGGTACCCGCGATCACCGAGATACCCGTTGGCTTCGACGCCGCCGGCAACAGGAGCTCGGAATCGTTCAGGACCAGCACCAGGCCGGAAAATTGCTGGGAAAGAAGCGCCTGAAGACGAAGACAGTCTGCATCCGCGTCGCAGCCGCGCGCGCCAACCACGACCACGTCCGGCTGACCACCCTCGACTGCGAGCACCAGCTCAGCGAGGCTCCTGGCGTCTTCCAGCTCGCCCCGCTCACGCCACCTGGAGGTCTCCAGCACGTGTTCCGCCCTGGAGCCGTCTTGTCGTTCGACCAAGATGTGTGTCTTGGTCCCGCCCACGTCTACGCCCGCAATCATCTGTCACTCCAATTTCATTAGTTAACTTACCTAACTAATGAATGGATGCAAGCATCTTTTTAAAGCGAGCTGGGTTTTGTTTATATGTTTGCGTTTCGGGGCCAAGAATGAGCGTCGGAGTTCACAGGGCTTGGGTTGCTACAGGTATTCAACTAAACCCGTAGCAACCAGTCGCCCCGAAAACCGGCCTCAGCGACGCGACCGTCGCCGGCAATCCCCTTATTTGTCTCGGCGCGGATAGCGCACATAGGCAAAGGAAGCTGAATCTGGCGCCCAGGAGGCAACATTGATGCTGCCCTGGCCGCCATTGAAGCGATCGATGTCAACAATGCCGCTTCCATCCGGATTCATGATCCGGATTACGACGTCCTTGTCCGCGGGGTGCCCCAAGGTTCCGGAGGGAAATGCAATGTAGGAGACGAGCTTTCCATCCGGCGACAAGTGTGGGAACCAGTTGACGCGCTCGTCATGCGTTATCTGTTCCAACCCGGAGCCATCCGTCCGCATTCGAAACACCTGCGCGTGCCCAGGCGATTTGGCAGCGGCCTCCGAATTGAAGTAAATCCACTGTCCATCCGGGCTGTATTCGGGCCCATCCACGGGGCAAGCGCCGTCGGTCAGAACGACATCGGCTCCACCTGCCGCGGGAATTGTGCAGACGCGAGTGACGACCTTTCCACCCTCCATCTCCAGTCCGACATAGGCCAGCGTCTTTCCATCGGGCGAGATGCCGTGAAGATAGTAGCGAAAACCACGGCTGGGATCCTGCTCGTTGGAGACCCGCTCCGGCTTCCCACCCTCGATCGCAACGCGATACAGATGGCCGTCATTGGCGCTGATATACAGCCACTTGCCATCCGGCGAAATGACATGGTCGTTGTTGAGATCTTCGACGGGTGCGGTGTTGATCCGGATTGGACCATCTAGCCCGTCCGGAGAGATGCGAAAGAGCCGGCCGTCGCCATTATAGACAAGCCATTTCCCATCCGGCGTCCAGTTGGGCGCTTCAATAAGCTCCCCCGTTTCGTAGATGACTTCGATCCGCTTGCCATCGCGGGAAGCAACGACGAGCTGGCTGATCTGGCCGTCGTGAAGGCGGCGTGGTGATTTGGGACGCATGGCAGTTACCTTTGCTGATGAGAGGGCGCGGCGACGGCGTGTTTCATCCAGCCGTCGAGATAATTGATTGATCGAATAAGGAAATCCGGCACATCGGCCGCGTGGTCATGCTCCATGACCAGAAGATCGACGCGGGTGAAGGAAAGTGCCTGGCCGATCGCTATCCAGTCGAGCACACCGGAACCGATATAGGCGCCGCCTTTTTGAGCCGGGTCACCATCTGGGCCCGCGACATCGCGCATATGCAGGGCGGTGATGCGTGTTCCATGACGCTGAAGAACCATCGCAGGATCGAGCCCAGCTGACGCCAGCCACCCGAGATCGCACTCCCATTCGAGCTCCGGCGCGGCAGCCAGAAGCAGCTCGATCGGTGTCTCGCCGGTGTGCATCGGCACCAGTTCGGAGCCGCCATTATGCCAGCCGAGACGCAGGCCTTCTGCTGACAAATCCGCGGAAAGGTCGGCAAGCTCCCTCGCCAGCTCGAGGCAGGACGGCCTATCGGCAAGAATTTCCGCTGAGACGCCCGGTACAATCAGTCGAGCGACACCGAATTCCTCGACCAAATGCCTCCGAAAAGCGCGATCTTTCAAAAGATCGAGCGGCACATGTGCGCTCGGCATCGTCATCCCGCGCGAACGCAGAGCCGTGCCGAATCCGGGCGTATCATAGTTTCCGCTCCAGCCTTCGACCCTGAAAACGCCATGCCTCCCCAGAAGCTCGAGGATTGGGTCCAGGGGCTCGATGTCACGTGCAGTATAGAGCTGGAACGACAAATGCATCGCTTCAGCTCTCCAGGCGCTTGAGGAACGAAATCGACCGACGCGCGGTCTCGTACCAGTCATTGGGCTCATCGTGTTCGACCACGACGTGGTCCGCGCGGGTCTTGGCAAACAACGGCCAGAGCCTTGCCCAATCGATGATGCCATCGCCCATCGCCGCCCAGCCGCCTTCGACAACGGTCCCCGCCTTCATCGTGTCCTTGACCTGAATTGCGAAGATGCGATCGGCGTGACGGATCAGCGCCTCAACGGGATCCACGCCGGCGCGTGTGATCCAGGCAAAGTCCGCTTCAAAGCCCACATCGGCGCCGGCCGCGTCGAGGAGATGGTCGATCGGATAGGAACCATCCGGCAGGGGCAGATATTCGAAATCATGGTTGTGCCAGGCGAGCCGAAGGCCCTGCCCGCTTAGCTGTTGCGCAACCTTGCCCAGGCTTTCGCCGACCGCGCGCCATCCATCGGCATCACGGGGCCGATCTTCCGGCGCGAGCCATGGCGGGATCAGAAGGTCGGAGCCGAGCGTGTGTGCGATGTCGGCGAAGCGCTGCGGGTCGGCGACAAGGCCGTCATACGGCAGATGAAAGCCGAAGCACTTCAGACCGGCGTCATCGAGCTTGCGCCGAAACGCGGCAGGATCGGCCTCGTAGTTCGGAAGAAAGGGTTCGACGCCGTCATAGCCAAGGGATGCCAACTTTTCGAGCTGGGGTTCTAGCGGCGGAAAGTTGCGTGATGAATAAAGCTGAAATCCAATCTGATAAGTCAATTTTCTCTCCTGGTCTAAAGTCTGCGCAGCCGGATATTTCGCCATCTGCATGCTGCGGCCCTGCCCCAGCGCTCGTCGCCGATATTGGGATCGTTGTCATGCACCTCGAAGGCGATATGCCCGGATCGCCCGAGCAAGGCGCGCGTTCCTTCCGGATCGAAGGAGGCTGCCGGCATCTTCGAAACATCGATCTCGGCAATGCGCGTTCCATTGATGGCAGTCGAAATCACGGGGAGTTCGCCGCGCACTGTAATACGAAACTCGTTCCAGTCGTCCCATTTCCAGGCACGCATGAATGTCTCGCCAGATGCAGCGTATGTCAGAAGGGATCGCTTGAGGTCGGTGATCGGCTCGATGGTGGTCGTGGGGTCTTCGAGCTTCATTCCCGTGGCTTTGCCGGAAGCATCGCGTTCGACGTCGACCTGGAAATTGATCGCGTGGAAGCGGCCGATGCCATTTCCGTAAAAGCCGCCGATATTTCCTGATTTTCGATGATCAAGCAGGATCTGATAGCCTTGCGAGCCAATCGGCGTGGCGCGCACCATGATACCGGTATCTGCCGGCCAGTCGGGGCGCGCTTCGAAGGTCAACTCGAAGTCCTCGAATGTCTCGTCGCTGACAAGGTAGGCTCCGAGACCGGAGCCCGGCGGATCCTGCCGGCCAACGATGGCGCCGTCTTCGACCGTCCAACGCCCGGTATGGGCTGCGATGCGGCTCCTGTCCGGTTCCGGAATATCCGGCATCGGCTCTGTCGGCCATTGGGGAGCGACGGTGCGCGGAACGGCATGCCAGCCGGCAGTCGTACGGCCATCAAAGAGCGAGATTTCTGAGTATGTCATGACGATCCTGTCAGTCCCATATGGGCGCAATAGTTTCTGGGTCGATGATACGGTGACCGCGATCCAGCGCAGCGATCTCTTGCATCTCCTGCGGTTCGAGATGCAGATCGCCGGCTGCGAGATTTTCGGCCAGATGCTGCGGACTGCGGGACGAGGGTATGACGCTCACTCCGTCTTGAAGCGCCCATGCGATGGCCACCTGTGACGCGGTGGCGCCATGGCGTTCGGCAATGGACAGGATCGTCGGGTCGTTGCCCACCAGCCCGCCGGCCACCGGCATGTAGCCGGTCACGCCGATACCGCTTGCCGTGCAGAACGAACGAAGCGCTTTGTTTTGCAGGAATGGATGCACTTCGACCTGATTGTCGAAGATGATATCGGTTCCGAGGATTTCGATGGAGCGCTGCAGCAGCGCGATCGAGAAATTGGAAACACCGATCGCACGCGCCAGCCCCTGTTCCCGCGCTGACCGCAAAGCCTCGAGATAGGCGGGCATCGCCGATGCGTCGCGGTGCGGCCAGTGAACCAGGACGAGGTCCACGTAGTCGGTCGCCAACCGATCAAGACTTTCCTTGAGGCTATCGACAACACGCTCGGGCAGCAGGTTCTCGTAGGAAATCTTGGTCGTCAAATGCAATGTTGCGCGTGGCAAGCCGCTTTGCCGCACCGCTTCTCCAACATTGGCCTCGTTGCCGTAGCCTTGCGCGGTGTCGATACGGCGGTAACCCAATTCGAGCGCGGCCAGCATCGCCGGCAGCCCGATATCTCCGCTCTTGCCGAAGGTTCCGAGACCGATCTTCGGCATCCGCATTTGTGTTTCATGTGTCATATGTCAGATCCCTGGCTGGAACGCGGGGCATTGCAGCCCCGCATCCGCGTGAAGTTCTGGCTCACGCCATTTCGGCCTGCAGTCGGCGGATAGCCTTGTACTGGATGCAGTCCTCGTTCATCTCCATGAGCTCGATGCGGTTTCCATCCGGATCCTCCAGCCACGAGCCGCGGTTGCCGTCGAGACCATGGCCGATCTGCGGCTCGTCGACGGTCACCAATGCACCGTCCTTCCAAGCCACATACCGCCCGCCATTTGCCTTCACGCGGGCGAGCATCGGCTCGAGCTTGTCGACGGTAAAGCAAAGGTGGTGAACACCGTTCGCCGTGATACCGGGCGCCCGGTCGGTTTCGGCGCCGGGGAAAATTTCCAGGAAGGCATTGTCGGTAATGCGGATGTAGATCAGGAACAGGCTGCCATCGTCGTGATGCAGGCGAAGCATCTCTGGCAGTTCGAGAACCTTGTTGTAGAAGTTCATGGATGCATCCACGTCCTTCACCTTGATGGCGATATGACCGAGACCGGTGATGTGTTTCATGGCATTTGCCCTTCGGATGGTGTTTCAGGGGTGGGTTGGATGGCTATCGAACTCCAGGAGTTCGATCAGCGCTCCAAGCTGCTGGTGAGTGTCGAAGTAGGCATAGCGCCCTCCTCCGCCGTCGAATTCACCGCTCTGGAGGAGAGGATGGCCCTTTCCCTCCAGATAGGCGGCGTGGCTGTGCATGTCGCTCGTGCGAAATGCGATGTGGTGCAAGCCTGGCCCGCGCTGCTCGAGAATATCGCGCCAGGCACTTGGTTCTGGTCCCGGCTCGAGAAACTCGAGGTCGATGTTGCCGAACCGCATGAACTTGATCTTGCAGGATACCGACGCGTCCCTGCCTCGATACCTTGCCTTTGCGGCCTCGGGATCAGCCGCCTTCGCGCTCGTGATATCACTTCGCCCGATGAGGTCGCCGAACCACGCCGCGGTGCGCTCGGCATCATCGGTGACAAAGCATATCTGTATGATCGCGTCTTCTTCAGGAAACGCGTTGCCCATCTCAGGTTCCTTTGTTGATCGAGGCGATGCACCGACAATCCGGCGCATCGCCCTGAACGGTCAGAAGATTGAACTGTACTCGGCGCGCAGCTCCTCGATTGCCTGCTCCGATGTCATCGTGGGGTCGTTCCAGAAGTGATCGATCACCTGGCCCGTCGCCTGGTACCAATCGGCGTCGGCGGTATTGTTCGGGTTCGGGTGCTGTTTGGCAGGGTCAGCCAGCTGTTCGAGGACGACCTTGTTGCATTGATCCAGCTTGTCCGTGGGAGCATTCAGCACGACCGGTGTCGAGCCCTTGGCTGCGGCGAAATCGGCATTGACCTTCGGATCGACCTGGGTCTCCGCCATCACTTGCTGCGCCTTCGTGACAGCCTCATCCTTGGACTTGACGAAGCCCCACGCATCGACGGTTACCGCGACGCCCGTTGCACCGGGGATCATGATGCAGCCGAAGTCCTTGCCAGCAACCTTACCGGCATTGCGGAACTCGCCCTTGATCCAGTCACCGTGGATCTGCATCAATGCCTTGCCCGTGATCACCAGGTTCGTGGTGTCGTTCCATGGACGATTGGTAGCTGCCGGATCGGCATGTTGCTGGAATTGACGGACGAGATCGATCGTCTGCTTCAGACCCGGGTCGTCGAACACCGTTTCATCCGGCGTTTCCGCATAGAACTTGTCGTAGACGTCTCCATGGAATGCAGCCATCAGCGCGTGCAGGAGGTAGCGCTCCTGCCATTCCTGCGCACCAATCGCGAGCGGAATGAAGCCTGCCGCCTTCACCTTGTCGAAGTCCTTCCAGACGTCGTCCATCGATGTCCACTTGGTCGGATCGACACCGGCTTTCTGAGCGACCTCGAGATTGTAATAAAGCATGCCGTCGATCTGGACGCCGACCGGCACCTTGACCATCTTGCCGTCGACCGTGATCGCCGATTTGATGGCCGGCGGAAAATTGGCAGTGGCGCCGCTCCTGTTGAAGATATCGTCCAGGGGAACTCCCAGCCCCATGCCGGCAAGATCACGATAGAGGCCGGGGATGGAATCCATGAAGACATCCGGCGGCGTTCCGCCCGAGACCATGTTCACAACCGTGACATTTGCGCCCGTATCATGGGCGATGACGTTGAAGTCGGACCACTTGATGCCTTTAGGCTTCAAGGCATCGATGAGAACCTTGATCGCCGCGGTCTCGGATGGCGACGTCCAGGTGTAGTTCACCTTCAATTCCGTATCCGCGGCCAAAGCCGGCCAGGACAATGCTGTCGACAGCGCAAGCGCCGCGTAGATGCCAAATGCTTTAATCCTCATGACTTCTCCTCCTCCTCTTGTAAGCCTTGCTAGAGCCGGCGGCCGGTTTCTCGATTGAACAGATTGAGCACGCCGGCCGGAACGTGCACGGTGGGCCGGGCCGAACCGTTCAGGCGGTTCATGACGCCCGGATCCGACCGCACCGCGATGGTTTCCTTCTGCGAGAATGTCAGGAATGCCGTCGCTTCCGCGCCGGATCGCTCCACCATCTGCAAAGGCAGGTGCAACGCTGTATCCTTGTCGCGCGCCGGCACCTCGCCGGCTTCAACAGCAATCGATTCTGGACGGAAGCCCAGTGTGATCCGCGTGCCGTCCGCCGGAGCCTTGGTCCACTGATAAGACGACAGATCAAAGGTGGCCTGCGCATGGTCGGCCGTCGCGAGCGGACGCCCCTGATCGAGCTTGATCGTGCAGTCGAGAAAATTCATCGCCGGCGACCCGACGAAGCCCGCGACGAACACACTCTCGGGTCGGTCGTAGATTTCCGTCGGCGTACCAACCTGCTCGACCAGCCCCTTGTTCATGACGGCGATCCGCGTTGCCATGGTCATGGCCTCGACCTGGTCATGCGTCACGTAGACGATCGTATTCTTCAGCTCGTTGTGCAGCTTCTTGATTTCGATACGCATCTCGTTTCGCAGCTTCGCGTCGAGATTCGAGAGCGGTTCGTCAAACAGAAACAGGCCAACCTGACGGACAAGAGCCCGCCCGATCGCGACGCGTTGCCGCTGGCCACCGGACAGATGCGCCGGCTTGCGATCCAGCAGATGCTCCAGCTGGAGCATCTTCGCCGCCCAGGCGATACGCCGATCGATCTCCTCGGTGGCAAGACCACGAGCCGTCAGGGCAAATCGCATGTTCCCGCGCACTGTCTTGGTGGGATAGAGGGCGTAGGACTGAAACACCATCGCAAGACCGCGATCACGCGGATCCAGATCGGTCACGTCGCGACCATCGATCATGATCTGACCATCCTGCGGCTCGATAAGACCGGCGAGCAGGTTCAGCAGGGTGGTCTTGCCGCAACCGGACGGACCGAGAAGAACCAGGAACTCGCCGTCGCCGACATCGAGATTGAGGTTCTCGAGAATGACCAGCGCGCCGTAGGTCTTGAGGATATTGCGGAATTCAACAACGGACATGGCTCAACCTTTCAAGGCACCGGCAGTGATGCCCTGCACAAAGAATTTTCCGAGGACGAAGTAGATCAGCAGCGGCGGAGCGGCCGTGAGCAAGGCTCCTGCCATGATCACGTTGTAGACCGCACCCGACGTCGTTGTTGAACTCATGTTGTTCAACATCACCGTCATAGGCTGGCCCGTGGAACCGCCGAAGGTGGCGCCGACCAGGAAGTCATTCCAGATACCCGTTACCTGAAGGATCAGGACGACGATCAGGATGTTTCCCGACATCGGCAGGATGACCTCCCGCAGGATGACCCAGAATGAACCCGAGTCGATCATCGCCGCCGACATGAGGTCGGCGGGCAAACCGCGGAAGTAGTTGGTGAAGATCAAGGTGAGAATGGGAAGCGCCAGCGCCGCGTGAACAAGGGCCACACCCCAGACCGACCCGAATACACCGAGGGTCGACGCGATCTTGATCAGCGGAAACATGATCACCTGGAAGGGCACGAACGCGCAGACGAACATCGTGAACAGAAGCCCGTTCGCCCATTTGACCTTCCAGACGGCCATCGCATAACCCGTCACCAGCGCAACACCGATCGACAGGACAAGGCTCGGCGCCAGAATGAACAGCGAATTGACGAACCCGACCGACAGACCATTGCAGACGGTGCCGGAGCACGCCTCGAACATGGCGTAGTGCCAGCCCTCCACCGTCCAGACCTGCGGCAGGGAGAAGATATTTCCCAGCCGGATCTCGTCCATGGATTTGAACGCAGTGACGATGATGACATAGAGCGGCACGCAGAAGAACGCCGCGTACATCGCCAGGAAGGCAAAGATCGCAAGCTTCGGCCCCCATGCCTTGCTCTTCCGGCGGCGGACGCTTCGCTGGGCCACAGCAGACGTGTTGGCCTGCGCGCGGGACATTGTGTCTATACCTATCGTCATGATGCGGACCTCTTGCGAAGCAGAAGGAACGGCAGGAACAGCAGGCAAGTGATGATCAAAAGCGTGGTTGCCGCCGCACTCGCATAGCCGAGATTCTGCCGTTGCCAGTATGTGTAGATGGCGAAGAACGCAGGGACGAACGATCCACCGCCCGGCCCGCCGTTGGTCATGGCGACGATGACCTCGTAGGCCTTCACCACGCCGATGGAGAGCAGCAGGATCGAGGTGAAAAAGGTGAGCTTCATCATGGGAATGATGACCTCGATATAGAGCCGCCAGATGGGAATGCCGTCGATGCGAGCAGCCTGCCAGATCTCGCTGTTGATGTTCTTCAACCCGGAAAGCATCAACGCCATGTAGAACCCGGTACTTTGCCAGATCGAAGCGATGATGATGCCGTACATGACCGTCTCTTTTGACGAGAGCCAGTCGAGGTTCAGGCCCGCAAGGCCGATCATCTCGGCCGCGTGCTGAAGCCCCAGAGACGGATTGAAGAGCCACTTCCAGACAATGCCGGTGACGATGAGCGACACGGCGAGTGGATAGAGGAAGATGGTGCGGAAGAAGGACCGCCCAAGAACTTCCTTGTCGACCAGCACCGCTAGGATGAAGCCGATGACAATCGAGAAAAGGCTTCCGATCCCGAGGATCACCATGTTCTGGAGAGACAGACTCCAGGCGCTATCCCGGAACAGTCTGGCATACTGCGAGAAGCCATTGAACTCGTAGCTTGGAAAACGGCGACTGTTGGTGAACGACAACATGATCGTCCATGCAACAGAACCAACAAAGGCAAAGGCAGTCACCCCCACAGCCGGCGTTAGCGCGAGCTGAGGCGTGATGCGACTCCAGCGGGTCGGCATGTTTTTCCTCCATTTTTTGTAGCAGCATGGTCCTCCTCGACCATGTAGTAACGCTGCGACACTTGCTGTAGTAACGCTACTACGGCATGAGTGCAAGTAGGTTCTGTAGGATCATCTAAAATTGGACACGACATCGATGCGACAGCGAAAAGTCACACTGGCCGACATTGCAGCTAAGACAGGCTACGGGACAAACACCGTGTCGCTTGCGCTACGAGGAAGCACGCGCATCTCGCAGGCAGCACGGGACCTGATCCGCGGTGTAGCGGACGAAATGGACTATGTGCCCAACAAGATCGCGGCGTCGCTCGTGCTAAACCGGAGCAACACGATCGGGTTGATCCTGCACGAGATCACCAACCCTGTTCTGACGAGTGTCGCCCACATGGTTCAGAAGACACTCGGCAAACACGGGTACAGCGTTCTTTTCGCCTCGTCGAACGGCGACCCGGAAGAGGAACTCAAGGCGATCGCCGCTTTCCGGGCGCGAATGGTCGACGGGCTTCTCATCTATCCGATCGCACATTCCAAGCTTGATCACCTGAAGGCGCTTCGGCGAAACAACTTTCCGACGGTGCTGTTGATTCACACAGACGCAACAGGCATCGATGCAGTCGGCATTGACGAACGAAAGGGAGCGTTCGACGCTACGAACCATCTTATCGAACGCGGGCATCGCCGCATCGGAACATTGGGACCTTCATTCACCAGCACCGTTGGCAATGTCGGCAAACTGCAGGGTTATCGCGATGCACTTGAGGCTGCAGGCATTGCTTATGACCCGACCATTGTTTCGATCCCCATTGATCACTCGATCGAAGCAAGCGTCCATGCAATGGACGAGCTCATGGCGCAAGATGACGCGCCGTCCGCCATATTCGCCACAAGTGACCTGACCGCCCTCGCCGCCCTACGCTGGGCGGCGAAGTCCAACTTCAAGGTGCCCGAGGAATTGGCGATCGTCGGCTTTGACGACACTGATTATGTGGCACAGGCGACGACGCCAATTTCATCGATTCACAACGACGTCGAACAACTGGCGACAGAGGCAGTGGAACGCCTCTTGTTCCTCATTGCCAACAAGGAGCTGCTGCCACCCGCGGAGACACGCACCACACCTGGGCGCCTTATCATTCGCGAGAGCTCATAGCATTCGAAGTCCTGCCGGCACCGGATCGTTTGCGGATCAGCTTCGGTACGGAGCTCTTAACCCCATCATCTCGATAAAGCGCGACAGGTGATTTATGCCGCTGATCAGATCCTCGCCGTTCGCCTCGATCACTGCGCGGCGCTCATCATCGGAAGCAGAGGCGATGGCACGCCAGCGATCCGTCAGCTCTGACAATAATAACTCCAACTGCGCGGCTTTGCCGCCGGAATGACAAAGGTCGAGCAGGTGTTGGACGGTAACCGCTCCTATCCCGTCCGGGGTCTTGCTACCTGCGGAGCTATATCCTTCCGGCAAAGTCCCCTTCAAGTTCGTGACGGTTTGCGTCCGGATGGCATCGTAGATTTGATCGATAGCCTGCTTCGCGCCGGCGACGCGCGAGGGATGATCGGTGTCCGCCGCCGCGTGCGGCAGAAGCTCCAGCCGATCCGGGTAGTGCTCCACCAGGCGCAGATAGGGAACCATTGGGCCGGCCAGTTCGCCGGTCGCAGCGTTCTTGAACAGATCGGCATCAATTGCGGCGTGCCGTACCTGGCCGCTCGCCAGCGCATTCCCCAAAGCATCGACATCAACAAGTTCGCCGCGATCATAATTCACCAACACGGCCCCAGGGGCCAGCATGGAAAGCACTGTCTCGTCGATCAGGCCCGCATTGGCATAGCGTCCTGTTGCTGCATCAAGGCTGCCGAGACCGACGTGCACGCTGAGGACATGCGCGCCGGAAGCGGCTGAAGCAACGCTGTCGCCATAGACGAAGCCTTCAGACTCGATCCATTTGCGATGATGGGCGCGGGCATGGACGACGACACGCATACCGAAGGCTCGCGCCAGCTTGGCCAGCTCACGTCCGATATTGCCATAGCCAATAATGGCGATCGTCTTGCCTTCCAACTTCTCCGTCGGATAGTCGCGGAGCTGGCGGCCGGTATCGAAATCTCCTCTGGACGTCAGGGTGTGAAGCGTATCGACCGGTAGGTCGGGCAGGACCTTCAATATGGCCTTCATCGCCATCTGGGCGGTCGCCCGGCTGTTGATGCCGGGTGTGTTCATCAGCGGCGCCGCCCCGCCTTCGCCACCACCACCGCCCCATGAGAGCGACCCCATATTGCCGGTACCGGCGCCAATCCGCACGCCGCCGAGCGGGAACACCGTCTCGGCCGGCAGGAAGGTGGCTGCCGCGATCACCGCGTCGTATTGCCCCTCGCCAGCCGCCGCCAGCAATTCGGCGGCAGTGCTGAGATCTGGCTGGTAGAAGAAATGCAATACGCCCGGCTGCAGTGGACCCGCATCCCCGATGGCGCTGAAATGAAAGACACCGCCCCGGGATTCAATATAGGCCCTCGCCTCCGATGGGTCGGGTTTGCCATCCTCCCCAAGCTTCAGTCCTATCAGATCGCAGACAAGCACCTTGTAGCTGCGGGAAGGATCAAAGACGCTTTCGCCGGCGGAGGATGGGCTGGTCATGGGTATGCTCGCAAATTTTTCTCGTCTTGCAGGTCTAGTTTAAAAAACGGCTCATGCGAAACGGTTTCAGACGAACCGGGGTCGAAAGCTCCGTCGTCATCGGCGGTGCATGTCAAGACGCAGAAAAACGACAAGGACTATTCGAGAAACTTCTCGACCGCTCTAAAAAGTCTGCTTTGAAGGCTTCTGTTTCGGGCCCCGGCACGAGATCGAAAGCGTGGAATACGCCGTCATAGACATGCAACTCGGTCGGCACGCCCGCATGAATCAGACGCTTCGCGTAGTCGATCGCATCATCAGCCACGACGTCAATGCTGCCGACGGCGATGAATGCCGGCGCCAGGTTCGAGAGGTCCTGCGTGCGTGCGGCGGCAAGGTAGGGCAAGCTTTCGGGCGACGCATCTTTCAAGCGCGCGGCCCATACCTGTCGCAGGTAAGCCAGCGACAGAACAAATTCTCCGGCGTAAGCATTGGCTGGAGGGCCATCGGAACTAACCAGGCGATCATCTAGCGCCGGATAAATCAGAAACTGAGCCTTGAGTGGGAGAGAAGCATCTCGCGCTCGCAACGCAACGCCCGCCGAAAGGCTACCGCCGGCGCTATCGCCCATAACGGCGATAAATCGTGATTCAAAGCCCAGGTTTGCCGCCTCGCGATGCAGCCAACCAAGAGCGGCCACGCTTTCATCGAGAGCGACGTGACCACCGACTTCAGGCGCGCGACGATAGTCGACAGATAGAACGACGATATTGTGCCGATTGGCAAGTTCAGCGCAGAAGGGAGCAAACATGTCTGCTGAACCTGCGATCCAGCCGCCGCCGTGCACATGCAGGATAGCGCCGCGCACATCACCGCCGGCGGGTCGAAAGAGAAGCGCTCGAACCGCGTTTTCACCGTCGCGCTCGATGAATTTCACCTCAAAATCGACGCTATCAGGAGCACCGTACGCACCTTCATAGGCTTTGAGCAGGTGTCCTCGGATTTCCTCCAGCGGCTGCGTGTCGTAGTCGAAGATCGGAATGACTGTTGCGGCGTCGCGGTAAGCTGGAGCAACAAGGTGAAGCGTGCTCATGGAATGGGGGTCCTTTTGAGGTTTCGAAATCGTGCAACATCGAAGCGCACACGCGAGACGATGGCAGGGAGGATGAAGATGTGTCGGCGCCAGGCTGATGTGATGAGCCCGTTTGTTGGGCCCATCAGGGTCGCTTACGGCAGGCGGTCGCAATGCATTGCGACCGGTCTCAATACGCGGAGGCCTGTGACTTCAGAACCTGTGTGATGCTTGCGATGAGGTTCGTTCGCGCCTGGGTTGCTAGCGCGCTAGCCAACATGTCGAAGCCGTGCACGGCACGCGCGTAGACAAACAGGTCGGTGGGGACACCGCTACGCAAGAGCCGCTGAGCGTAGGATACATCCTCTTCTCGGAACAGATCCAGCGCGCCGGTCACAACTATGGCTGGCGGCAACCCATGCAAGTCCTCCGCCAGCGCAGGCGAAAGGTAACCCACCTGATCGCTGTCGCGATTGAGAGAACCCTTTACCGCGTTCCATGAAAAAGCAGTCAAAGGACGATTGACCACGAACTCACCGGTCAGCGGATCGTCAAAGGGTGCTTCCTCGGTGCCAGTTCTCATATCGAGCATGGGATAGAGCAGGATCTGAGCGCATAGCGGTATTTCTTTGCGATCACGCGCGAGGAGCGCTAGCGCGGCAGCAAGGCCACCGCCTCCGCTATCACCCATTACAGCGATGCGGTTTGGATCAATCTTCAGTTCGGCAGCATTGGCATGCAACCACTTCAGGACTGAGTAGCAATCTTCGAGGCCGCTCGGAAACGGAAACTCTGGCGCCAGACGATAGCCTGGGGCAGCGACAACTGCGTCGAGATCGGATGCAAGTTTCAGATGGCTCCCTGCCATCAATTCCGGCGAACCGGCAACCATTCCGCCACCGTGTAGATAGAGGATGGCCGGCTTTAGAGCGTCGCCGTTCTGAGGCCGATGAAAAAGAACGCGAATGGTACCTTCGCCATCCAACCGGGGAGCCTGGCGCAACTCATAGTCGACGGGCTCGGGCGTCAAGAGCGAGCCCAATCCCTCCATCAACGATCGGAAATCCGCAATGCCATGCAGTTTGGGATCAAACGACAACATCCCATCCATGAGCTGCCGCTGTTCGCGGTCGACGAGATTAAGAGTGGTCACAGATGTAATCTCCTGCTATTTTTATCACAACGATCACTCCAATAAAGCATTGCGGAGCTAATTACAACAATGACCGATGTGAAAAATAGCCGACGGCGGGGACGACCTGCGGCCTTTAATCGAGATGACGTGCTTATGCGCGCGATGGAAGTGTTCTGGGCTCGTGGATACGATCTTGCGTCCATCCCCCTGCTCACCGAGCGGATGGGCATATCGGCACAGAGCCTATATGCCGCCTTTGGCTCAAAGGACGCTCTCTACCGCGAGGCCATGGAGCTCTATCAGACGACGGTCGGGGGGTTCGGCACCAAGGCTCTGGCGGAGGAGAAGGACGCGGTGTGGGCAGTGGCTCGGCTTATCCACGACGCGGCGCTGGTTTTTTCCAGCAGCGACTACAATCCGGGATGCATGATTACGACAGCTCCATCTGGCGATAGAGAAGAACCTCTAAGTGAGTTCGGCAAGCAACTTCGAACACAGAGTATTGAACAGGTACGCGCCCGCCTTCAGCGAGGCGTAGAGGATGGACAGGTCAAAGCCGATGTCGATTGCGACGTTTGGGCGCGTTTCGTGGCCGCGATAGTTCACGGACTGTCGGTGCAAGCCCGAGACGGGATGTCGAGAGATGCTTTGATCGCAAGCGCGGATCTGGCAGCGGCGTCCCTTGAAGCCCTTCGTGCGAAGGTTCACGCCGATTAGGTTGTAGAAGCCGCCGGAACAAAGACCGCTTCGCGCGCGCCACTGCATCCGGGAGCGTACACCTTCATGATGTATTTCCGCGGGGGCTGGCTTGGCCCCTGGCAACTCCCTTCAGCTGCTCGCGAAAGTTACGCGTGACGACGGAATGATCATCAGGATGGGTCGCCAGTGCAAGTCGAGCTCGCGGCGCGTCGCCTATGATCGGCAGGAAAACCACGCCTGGCACGTTGATGTTGGACAAGGGAGCTGGAACGATGGAAACACCAAGTTCGACTGCCACCAGGTTCGCAATCGAAGTGATCTGAGGGGAGACCTGTCCAATCACCGGCTCGAAGCCCGCCCGCCGGCAGGCATCGATGACCTCGTCATAAAGATCAGGCCCAAGACTACGGGAGTGCAAGACCAGAGGTTCGTTTTTCAGAGCGCTAAGCGGAATCGCATATTCGGATGCGAGACGGTGGCCGGAGGGGAGCACGACCATCATCGCATCCTCGGCGAGGTAGGTCACCGTCAGGCCTTCAGGTGCCGTCGGGCCTGGCCGGATGAACACGGCATCGATCGATCGGCGCCTCAATTGCTCGAGCAGTTGCAACGTGTTGAGCTCGGCGAGCGTGACTTCGACCTTCGGATAGGCACGCCGAAACGATCTTATGATCTTCGGGACTGCCTCATTGAACGCGGCCGAGCCGGTAAAGCCGATCCGCAGCCGTCCGAACTCACCGGCCGCGCCACGCAAAGCCATCTTCTTCGCATAGTCGAGCTGTCCAAAGATTACATAGACCTCCGCCAAGAATGCCTCGCCTGCCTCGGTGAGCGATGCCCCCCTTGGGAGCCTGTGGAACAATGGTACCCCGATCTCCTCCTCCAGATCCTTGATCTGACTGCTCAGCGGCGGCTGAGCAATTCCCACCCTCTCCGCGGCACGGCGGAAATTGCCCTCTTCCGCGACCGCAATGAAATAGCGCAGGTGCCTCAGCTCCATCTGACCTTCCTCAATCGATACACAAAAGATATCACAAAAAACTTTTGATATATTGGATATTCCTTATCGCGTGGCGCATATTTCGGTCAACAGAAAGGATCGGATATGCGCACAACAGACGACAACGCCCTGCACTCCTTCGTCGGCATGTGGGTCACCGAGGATGGCTACATTCGTCAGGAGTTGCTGCCGAACGGTCGCTACGACGAAGCACGCGGCAACAAGAGGAGCGCTTACCAGGGGCGCTATGAAATTACCGGGAACCATATCGAATATTGGGACGATACCGGTTTCACCGCAGACGGCGAATTCATCGACGGCGTCCTGCATCACGTCGGGATACGATTTCATCGCGAATAACGCCGGCCCATTCTGCCGAGCTGACACTAAGGCTCGGCTGCCAAACCCCGGCAAAAGTCTACGGACTGTTTGCCGGTATTTCGGGTACCCCCAGAAAGAGAGAGCATGATGATAAAGGTATATAATCCTGCGGATGGCAGCCTCGTCGGCGAAGTCCCTCATTTTTCGGTCGAAGAGGTCAAGGCGGCGATCGACCGCACGTGTGATGCCTTCCCTGCTTGGTCGCGCAAACTCGCAAAAGAACGGGGCGATCTTCTTCGTCGCTGGTTTGAGCTGGTGCGCGACGACAAGCGCATCTTTGCCGAGATCATGGTCAAGGAAAACGGGAAATGCCTTTCGGAAGCCATGGGCGAGATCGATTACGGCCTGGGCTTTATCGAATGGTATGCCGAAGAGGCAAAGCGGGTCTATGGCGACACCATCCCATCGCATGCGAACAACGCAGCGGTGTTGGTCTTCAAGGAACCGGCCGGCCCGACAGCGTCGATCACCCCGTGGAACTTTCCCTTCATGATGATCGCGCGCAAGATTGCAACCGCGCTTGCCGCCGGCTGCACGATGATCATCAAGCCTTCGGAGGAGACGCCGCTCACGGCCTACAAGCTGCTCGAATATGCTCGAAAGGCCGGGATTCCCGAAGGCGTCTTCGAAATGGTGACAGGCGACCCTCGGGAAATCGGGCCGCTTTTCACCGGTGACGATCGCATCCGGAAGATTTCCTTCACCGGCTCCACGGCCGTCGGCAAGCTGCTTGCGGAGGCAAGCGGAAAGAACCTGAAAAAGATGACGCTCGAGCTGGGTGGCAATGCGCCATTCATTGTCTTCGATGACGCTCATTTCGACGACGCAGTCGCCGGCATTGTGTCCGCGAAGCTGCGCAACTCCGGGCAGGTCTGCATCTCGCCGAACCGAATTTACGTCCACAGCAGCATCTATGACAAGTTCGTTGCCGCTGTTGCGGAACGTGTGGCCAAAATTCGAGTCGATCAGGGCCTTCAAGACGATTTCGTTGTCGGCCCCTTGGTCAACAAGATCGGCTTCGACAAAGTTGCGAACCTCGTCGAAGAGGCCAAGGCGGCGGGTGCGCTTGCCGTTCTCGGCGGCAAGCCTCACGCCAAGGGCGGTTTGTTCTATGAACCGACTATTCTCGCTGACGTCACGGACGACATGAAAGTCGCTCGCACCGAAATTTTTGGACCGGTTTTTCCGATCTACCGGTTTGACAGCGAGGACGAGGTCGTCAAGCGTGCCAACAATTCCGAGTATGGACTTGTTGCATATGCCTACACCAAAGACCTTGCGCGCGCGTTTCGGCTGTCGCGCGACATTGAGGCGGGCATGGTCATCCTGAACTCGCCATCCGTCGGAACCGCCTCGGTCCCGTTTGGCGGTGTCAAGCATTCCGGCTTTGGCCGCGAAGGCAGTTACTACGGCATCGAGGAATATGTCGAAGTCAAATACGTTCTGATGGCGAGCCTCGATCGCTAAACTTTCCGATTGGAAATGGCGGCACAGCCGCCGTTTCCCCATCGATCCGGAAACGTTACCTTCTTAATCTCCCCCAGGACAAACAAATCATGAATGCGAAAGCAGATCCGCAGAGATGGCGCGTCTTCGCCATGGCGGTAACAACCGCTATCACAATCGCGAACGTCTATTACTGCCAACCGATCCTGTCCAAGATCAGCGATACACTGGGAGCAACGGATGCGCAGATCGGAAACCTTCCGGTGCTGACCCAGGTGGGCGTCGGCATGGGTCTCCTGTTCCTGGCGCCGCTGGGCGACATGCTTGACAGAAAAAAGCTGGTCATCTGCCTTGAGCTTCTTCTCGTATGCGCATTGCTCGGCATGTCGGTCGCCGACACCTTGGTAACGGTCTACGCCGCAAGTTTCGCGATCGGCGTCTTCGCGGTCGCGGTCCAGATCGTTGTCCCGATGGCGGCCTCGATGGCGACCGCCGAAACAAAGGGCAAGATCGTTGGAACTGTGTTCACCGGCACGTTGACCGGCATTCTCGTATCGCGAATAGCCAGTGGATATCTGGCGGACTGGTTGGGTTGGCGCTCTGTCTATATCGTGTCGGCCGCACTCGTTTTTGGTGTGAGCCTACTCATCCTTGCTGCATTTCCAAGCCAACCCGGCAAGCATCAAGGCAGCTATGGCGACCTCATGGCATCGACGCTCTCACAATTCTTCCGATTTGCGAAACTTCGAAGACTTTCCTTGCTCGGCGCTCTGATTTTCGGTGCCTTCTGTTCATTCTGGACCACGCTGACATTCCATCTGAGCATGGCACCGTTTTCCTTCGACAGTAGCCAGATTGGTCTATTTGGTTTCGTCGCGATTGCAGGAACTCTTTTCGCCCCGTTCTTCGGCAGGCTGGCGGATCGCAGTAGTCCTGAACGAATGCAGACACTGACGATCTTCCTGATGATTCTCGGAGTTCTGTGTGGCCAGTGGTGGCAAAACTCGACGATCGCGCTTATCGCGGCGACGCTCCTTCTGGACATCGGCGTGCAGGCAACTCAGGTCAATAACCTAGCACAAATCTACAAGCTTGACGAAACTGCCCATAGTCGCATCAATTCCGTCTTCATGGTCTGTTTCTTCATCGGCGGCGCGATTGGATCCTACTGTGGCGTTTGGGCCTGGAGCGCTGGCGGCTGGCCGTTCGTAAGCGGTCAGTTGCTTGCCTTCAGCGTCTTCGCGCTGCTGGTTTCGATACTCAACCTGTCCGCCTCGAAAAGACCATCTGCTCCGCACATCTGAGCGTCACGAAAGCGGGAACCTGCTCGCCAGCATTTCCGCGCCGTTGCTTCAAGGCCTCACGAGGGGCGCAGTATCGCTGAAGGCGAGCCGGACTGCGCCTCATCCCGACGGGCAGACGCAATCAGGCCTTGTTGAAAACATTTGGTGATCTCAAAATTCGTTCAATTTCGCCGTCGCCAACAGCTTCACGAGCCAATCGACAAATACCCTCACCTTGTTACCGAGATGCCGGTTCGGCGGATAGACGATGTAGAGAGGGATGCTTGCACCAGACCATTCCGGCAGGACATTCACCAGTTCGCCACTTGCAATTGCCTTGCGTGCCGTAAAGTTCGGTGTCTGGCCAATGCCTAGCCCTGAGGTGAGTGCCTCTATGAAGGTCCGGCTATCGTTGACCGAGAACAGGTAGCCGGGCGCGATGTCGATGACAGTTTCACCTCGGATGAACCTGAAGGTGGCGGATGGCTTCGTGTGCGAACGAAAATAGCCGATTGCGCGGTGCCCAGCCGCGATATCATCCGGATGTCGCGGCGCGCCAAACTGGTCGATATAGCCGGGCGAGGCGCATGTGACGAAATCAAGCTCACCGACACGTCTGGCTATCAGGGATGGGTTTGAGGGGTTCCCGACGGTCAGCGCGCAATCGACATTCTCGGCGACATAATCGGTATCGCCCGCACTCACACCGAGATCGATGTGCAGGTCCGGATATTTTTCATAGAACCCCTCTAATGCCGGCACGAGCAACGAGGTTGCGAACGCGCCCGCCATTTCGATGCGAAGGCGACCGCTCGGCGTCATGTTGGACGTCAGCAGGCTGGCGTCCAACTCGTCGAGTTCGGCTATGATGCGGGACGCACGCTCGTAGTAGAGCGCGCCGTCCATGGTCACGGTGAGCCGCCGTGTCGTTCGGTTGATGAGCTTCGTGCTTAAGTGGCTTTCGAGATTCCGGATCGAGTTGCTGACTGTCGCCTTCGGCATTGTCAGTGCATACGCCGCGCGTGTGAAGCTTCCGGTTTCGACAACTCTTAGGAAGGCGCGCATCGCCTGGATCTGATCCATGTGGTGTTTCATCCGGTATGGCCTGCGCGGGCCATCAAGCGGGAGCCTTTCAGTTGTCGATTGGAGGAAGAACAGATGACCTCTCGATACGAGAGGTCATCTTTCCGGCCGACGGCCGTGGGAGGGAGACGGCAAGCGGCTCAGGCTTTCGCCGCGCGTACATGGCTGACGCTGAGCCAGATGGCGGAAACGAGGAAGTAGAATGCTCCGAGCCCCGCATATCCGGCGACGTTTGCAATCGACGGCTCGTCGGGCATGCGCGCTTGTAGAACGAAGAAGATGCCTGCGACCGCCGATTGGCCACCGCTCAGGATCATGACCCACTGCCCGCCATTGGTCTTCCAGCGGCGCACGGCAGCGCTGAGCTGGAGCAGGCCCGAGAAGATCGCCCACAGCCCGAAGACGGCCAGAACCCAGTTCATGCTCATCGTGAGGGCGAACATCACGATCACGGTCATGAGCGAGCTGACCCAGAAATTGAAGGCTTGGCTGCGATTGTCGGCCAGTCCGCCATTTCGCCCCGCATCAACGAAGTTCGCCGCCGCGTCCCAGGCAGGATAGATGATCAGCAGAAAAGCAGCGACGCCCGGGGACTGCCGGCCGACGGCAAGCGCCGCGATGACCCACACGATGGAGAAGGCTGCTCGTGCGAAATAGTAGCGTTTCAGCCAGAATTCATTGCTGCTGATGGTGCTCGATGTCTTGTTGCTCATTTTGAACTTTCCTTTTCCTGCGCTTGGAACGTCTGTCCAAGACGCGGTCAGATGTAGAAGACGCGATCGCCGAAGCGTTTTTCGTCGTCCGCCTGTTTTCCGATGCGATCATTTTCCCCTGAAAATCGGGGCGCCATTTCGCTTTGGCGCTCAGCTTTCGCCTGCTGTAGCCGCTGCTCCAGGCCTGCGGTGATGGCCGACTGCCGGGCCGCAACCCAGCGACCATCGGGATCTGTGAGGATAGAGTTTGTCTGACAGGCACTGACGGGGCTTGGAGGCGCCGTCGCCGATATTGGCTGGATCCTGTTCACTCTTCGTCTGGTCATGAAATCTCCTTTGCGGCTTTGCTAAGGGCATTCACCTGCAAGGCGACCGGTCAGAAATCAGGATCCGGGCACCGGACATTCACGTTGGAGCGCGCCAATTCGAGATCGGCGATCACTCGTCTAGATTCCCGCGTACCACTCGTACCCGCGATCCTCCCAGAAGCCGCCATTACCACCCCACAGACTGTCGAAACTGTCGACGATCTCGATACGCATGACGTATTTGGCATGCTTGTAACCGAGGTGCCGCTCGACCCGCAGGCGCAGCGGAGCCCCGTGGCCGACGGTGAGGTCCTTGCCGTTCATTTGATAGGCGAGGATGGTTTGTGGATGAAACGCATCGACAAGGTCGATGCTCTCGTAATAGCGACCGCTTCCGTCGAGCGTCTTTTCCAGTTCGTCGGCGCAATGGAAGACGGCAAATCGCGCGTTCGGCCGAAGCCCGACAGTCTTGAGCAACGTTCCCAGGGAAACACCCGTCCACTTGCCGATCGCGCTCCAGCCCTCAACACAGTCGTGACGAGTAACCTGCGTGCGAGCCGGCAGTTTCTTCAAGTCGTCGAGCGAAATCTGGAGCGGCCTTTCCACGAGGCCATCGATCGTGAGCCGCCATTTTGCGAACCGACCCTCAAGGAGTTCTGCATATTCCTCGCTATCGGGCGAGCTCGTGCCATTGACCCGGAAGGACGGCGAGATATCCGCCTCGCTGAACTCGCGCGCCAAGGCATCGCGCCCCTGCAGCAGGCGCTGCGCTTTCATCGTCAGCGTCTCGGCCGAACGGATAACGCCGGCAACCTTGTCGTTCTGGTCGAAGAGGTCGCATCCCGAAAGGGTGAGCGCACTGGCACCAAGCGTACTGCCGATCAGGAAGCGGCGGCGGGTGAGAAAACGGTTCATGGGTTCGGTCCTGTTTCCTTGATCGCGTAGCGGCCGGTCACCATCGATCGGATGTTGTTCCAAGTGCCTGACAGCACGACCATCGCGACATGGACGACGACAAACAGCACCAGCAGCGACGCCGTCACGAAGTGGATCGTCCGCGCTGACTGTCGTCCTCCAAAGACATCGACGAGCCAGGGAAAGGCAGCGTCTACGCCGGGCGACATCGTCAGGCCGGTCAGTATCATCAGCGGAAGCAGGACCGCGATCACGGCAAGATAAGTCAGCTTCTGCAATGCATTGTAGCGTTTGGCTTCCTCTCCCTTCGGGAAGCGCAGGCGCGCATGATCAAGGATCTCGTGCCAGAGATGACGGGGAGATAGCTCGCGCACTTTCGGCGCAAGGTCCCGCCTGAAGTGTCCGTTCAGTATCCCAAAACCTGCATAGACGAGGCCATTGATAAGAAACAGCCAAGCGAAGAAGAAGTGCCAGCGACGCCCTGCCGCGAGGTCCTGAAACGAGGGAATGGTCGCCCAGGCGGGAAATGCCCTTGCCGTCGGCTGGCCATCGATATTGGAAATCCCGAGCACACCGGTGGTCGAAACCTCCAGACCCGCAGCGCGTACGAAGCCATGTGCATCGGCGCCATTTCCCGCAGACCCAATGGTAAGAACGGCTGGATCGCCATCGGCGCCATAAGGGCCCCAGTAGAGCTCGGGATGGGCGTTGAATATCTGCAGGCCGCTCAGCAGGAGAAAACTCAGGCAGACGACGTTCAGCCAGTGTGTAATACGCGTCAGAAGCGAGTGGCGGCGGATGAATATCGTCCGGGGATACTGGACGTTGTCGTTGGTGGCATTCATGTCCGGCCTTGCTCCTTAAAGAGGCGGATTTTCTGGAGGATCGTCGCCGGTCGAACCGGAAGGGGCGGTCCAGCCGACCGGCGACAGACATGGTCACATTGGCGGGACCACGCCATTCTTTCCAACGACGAGCTGATGGGCGACAGTGCCGGTAGAAGCCTTCTCGGCCGGCACGAAGACAACGGCGCCCGGAACGAGGTCGTCCTTCGTCGCAGGCGCAAGGGTGACAACCGGCGTACCGTCAGGGATCGAGATCTTCTTCTCCTTGCCCTTGTAGGCGACGGTCACTGTGCGGCCATCGACACCTTTGACGGCATCGGCGACAGTCGCATTCGTCATGCTGCTCTCAGGCTTCAGGTCCCAGCCATAGCTACCCTCGCCCGCACCCTTAAGCGCCGGCGGGAAGATGAGGACTTCGAGCGCGCCATCGCCGCCATCTTTCTTGGGCAGCGACGCAATGCCGACGAAGTCACCCGGCTTGATGTCCTCGATCTTCGCATTCGCCACAGCCGAAACCTGCCAGCCGTCAGCGAGAGCAACATCGAGGGTCTCACCTTCGCGGGTCTTCACGGTCAGCTTGGAGCCGCCAAAGGAAACAACGCTACCTCTGACATTGATGCGATTGCCCTTGGCGTCTTCGGCATGAACAGGCAAGGCGACCATCGTTGCCAATGAAAGGCTGGAGAGCACCAGAGCCAAAGCGGGTGTGAAGTTCTTTATCATGATAATCTTCCTACTAGTTGATAGGTGAACAAGGCGCGGTTTTACCTGGGGCGAGACACCGCCCCAGGCGATTATTGAACGGTGGTTCTCGACAGACGCTCCAACGTGGGCGCGAGCACAGTCGCGAACACGGCAGGCTGCCTATAGGCCCGCGCCGAGAGCATCGCTCCATGAACGCAGGCCAGGAAAGCTTCCGCCTCCACATCCGGGGCGCTCGTCAGGTTCAAGGTACCCGCTTGGGCGCCCCGCACCATCACCGAGGTCAGCCACTGTGACAGGAAGCGAAAGAAAGCAGTAACCTCGGTGGCAACTTCCGGGGGAAGCGAAGGTAGCTCGCTTGCAAGCATGGCGCAGACGCAGAAGGGCCTGCTTGCGTCCTCAATGCATCCGGCCCAGTGATCCGCGTAGATCTTCAAGATCTCCCGTGGCTCCGGGACATTCCGTTCCAGTGCCTCGACGCCCGCCTGCGCATCCTCGCGATAACGCAGAAGCAGCTTTCGAACCAAGTCTGACTTGGTCGGAAAATGGTGATGAATGCTTGCCTTGCGGATTCCAACGACTTCAGCGATATCAGCATAGCTGAAACCATTGTAGCCGCCGCTCATGATGAGGTTGCGCGCAGAAGCGAGAATGTCGTCCGAAGTCGTCGATAAGTTGCTCATGCATTATGCCTACCTTCTAGTAGGGAGACTGTCAATCGCCAATGCTATTTATTTTGTCCGATGCTCGGAAAGCCGATCATAAGATCCAGTTATCAGCCTGGGCTCCAACTTTCCAGCCAGCGTCGCTGACCTTCCTCCGTATCCATCGAAAACGGGCAACCGACCCATCGTTGCCATCCGACTAGAAGGTAGTTAAAAGGCTATTGTGGCTGCGCCGGCAGCGTCCGACACGTCCCCCAGAGAGCACAACATGACCAGAGCGGAAGACAACAGCCTTGAAGGCCGACTGCGCATCGTGGAGGACAAGCTCGCGATTTATGAGCTTATAGCGTCCCATCCGCCGAGCGCCGATACCGGGCATTCCGAGTACACGCTTTCCGTCTACGAGGAAGACGGTCTATTCGACCGTGGCCCCACACTCGATGGCGCACGCGGCGCAAAAGACATTGCCGCGTTTATCGAACGCCCCGAGCATCATGAGGCCATTGCCGCAGGCTTGGCGCATTTCGCGGGCCTGCCACTGATCGACTTGCGGGGTGACAGCGCGATCGTGACCTCTTATCTCCAGATCGTGCATCTTGATCACGGTGGTGAGCCGCGCGATCTGCCAAATCATGGCACCTCGACCGGATATCGTATCCATCGAGCCGTTGTTAATCGCTGGGAACTCCATCGCATCGGCGGCCGCTGGCGGGTAGCGCGGCGAACCCTTCTTCCAGTTGATGGTTCGCGGGCTCACCAGACGTTGTTGCGCACCAGTCTGGACGAGTTGTACTTCGCCCGGGATGGAGAAAAGTAGGCCGGGCTCGCCGCGCCCGCGAAGGTTCGCGGCGCGAGCGTTTCTGATGGCGGTGGCAGCCACAAGCTGACTGCCGCTCGCATCCTCACCACCGCCACCCAGTCTGGATGATCGCCTAGATACCGAGGCGTTTGCCGGCAGCCTCCGCAGCCTGCTCTATCTGTTGGCGCATCATGGGCGTACGCGCACGCAACGCGGCAGCTCGCTCCGGCTCCTTCTCCGGCGTGCCGCCATCAAAGGGCGGCTCTGGTGCATATTCGAGAACAAGCTGAACGCGCCGCGCTGCGTCCTCACCGCGAAGTTCGGCGGCAAGGGCAAGCCCAAAGTCGAGACCGGCGGTCACGCCTGCCCCAGTCATCCGGTTTCGGTCCTTCACGACGCGCCTGTTGACCCGCCTTGCCCCCATCAGCGGCAACAAGTCGGCATGTACCCAGTTCGCCGTCGCGTCGTAGTCCTTCAACAATCCTGTCGCCGCAAGGGTCAGGACACCCGTACAGATGGCTGTAACCCATTTGGCTTTCTCTCCCCGTTGGCGAAGAAAGTCCATGACCTCCGGATCGTTCATGCAATCGATCGTCCCTAGCAGCCCGCCGGGGACAAACAGCACGTCCGGCGCCTCGTCGGCCTCGGCAAATGTCTTGGTCGGGGTAACCGGGATGCCGAGCTCGGTCGAAACGGGCATCCTGTCCTTCCAGACAAGATCGATCCGGCATCGCAGGATATCAAATACTGTCATGGGTCCGACGAGATCCTGCATGACCATGCGTGGATGGACAAGCATGGTGATGCGTGGCGCATCAGCGGGGATTGGCATCTGGTGAACTGCGGGTCCCGGTCCCTGCTGGGCGGAAGCCGGGATCGAAAAAGCGCTGGCGGCACCCACGCTCGCGGCAAGCGCGAGAATGTCGCGGCGGCTGAAGTCGCTCATGGTCATCTTCCTTGATTACAGGCGCCCAAGACCCGATGTTTCCGGATCGCGGAGATTGATGGACGGACGGCCCGAAGCGCCATTGGCAAACCCATACTCACGGGCCGTCCGCCAGGGAGAAGCGTCGTAGGCACGGCCGGCGCGCGGGCAGCGCGCACTGCCGCGTGCAACTATCCCCTTTCAGGCACGACCACATCTATCGTTTGCACTTCAATCACGCTGTGGGCGGCATTGACGAGCTCGAGCTCCACCTTGTGGGCGCCTGGCGGCAATTGTCCGAAATAGATTGGGTCCGTCGAGGCGTGAATCCATTTCCATCCGGCGCCATCGACCATGACATGAATATGACCGATCGTCGGCTTCAGCTTCGTGGCCTCCGCGCCCGCGATTTCCGTGTAGATGGGAAGGATCATCATGTTTTCGACGCGGAAGGGCAGATAGACATAGCCATCCTTGAGGATCGCTGCGTCGGGCGAGGAGACGATCAGCTTCGGGCTAGCCTCCTCCCCGGCCTGAGGTGAGGCAGTCGTGGTCTTTGCAACCATCATCTGATTGTGATCCGCGGCGTGTGCGGTGGAGATAGCCATGAGGCAAACGGCAAGCAGCGTGGCGGAGGCTGATATCTTCAATTTCGTCTTCCTGATTGGTTGATCGTTCCATGTCCGCAAACACTCGCAATCAGCTGAAGCGTTTAACAGCATGGCCACATATATCTACCAACTAGTAGGTATATGTAAATCGACTTTCATGGTGCAAATTGTCGCAGCGCTTCCAATGCGATGTAGACCGCGAGCAGTGGCCGCTCTGGCTGGCGTGGGACCCCTATCAACGTGGCCCCGGCGCTGATCGAGCATTGAATGCCTTACCCTGCGTCGCGTGCGGTTGCCGGCGGAGCGTCGGAAAGGCTGATGCCTGGCTGAATCAATATGTTGCCACCTTCCGATGTCGTCGCAATGATGCCATCGGAATAGATTTTGACAGATGCGATAGTGCCTTTGACAGATCCGTCGGCGCTCTCAATATATTTGCCAACATATCCGCCCGCCTGTGTCAGGTTAGAGCCAGCAAGCAGAGCATCGAGCTTCTTGTTTGTCTGGATGCTCTGTTCCACTTGGGAAAAGGTCGCCAATTGAGCGAGCTGCTCACTGGCATCGACAGGATCGGTGGGGTCCTGATTTTTCAGCTGCGCGATGAGGAGCTGCAAGAAATCGTCATAATCTGCTGTCGTCTTATGCTGGACATTGGTGTTGGAAGCAGTTGCTGTGGAGGCAGTGAGACTATCGAGAGAGCTCGTCATGCGACGTCCTTTCTGTGACCGGGCATTGCGGGGCGATTGTGCACGTCCCTTGAAAACGGTCCTGCAGAGGTTCCCCCGAACCGTTGACATACGCCTACCTTCTAGTAGGTTTATCGTCAATCGGAAACAGCTGACTGTTGAATTTGCGTCCCTTCACGGTTAGTACGAAAGCGAAACAGACCGGCGGCAGACATGAAGACAATCGGAATTCTCGGCGGTATGTCCGCCGCTTCAACGCAGATCTATTATCGAGAACTCTGCAATCGAACCCGACAAATCCTGGGAGGCCTGCACTCTCCGGAATTGCTCATACGTTCCCTGGATTTCGCACGGATCGAGGCCCTGCAGGTCGCTGGAAAATGGGAAGAAGCCGGCGAGATTTTGAACAGAGAAGCCAAAGCCCTTGAGCGCGCCGGCGCGGATTTCATTGTCTTGGCAACCAACACCATGCACAAGCTTGCCGAGCAGATGATGCACGGCGTGTCGATCCCCTTGCTGCATATCGCCGACGCCACCGCATCACGCATCAAGCTGGAGGGTCTGCGCAGCCCGGGACTGATGGCGACCGCATTCACAATGGAGCAGTCCTTCTACACCGACAGGCTGGTTGCTGCCGGTGTTACGGCGATCATACCGGAAACGCGCGATCGAAGCGAAACGCACCGGATCATCTACGAAGAGCTTTGCTGCGATGTTGTTGCCAAGCAGAGCGAAGAGGCCTATGTCGCCATCGCCCAACGTCTTGTCGATCGAGGCGCCGATTGCCTGATCCTCGGCTGCACGGAAGTCGGCATGCTTCTTAACCAGGGGAATGTGTCTGTGCCGGTATTTGACACGACCCTGATCCATTGCGATGTGGCCCTCGCAATGGCCCTCGATGACCAGGTCCCGTCATAGACACGAGTCAAAGCTAGTGTCGAAGACGTGACTTGCCGAAGTCCTGCGCCCTCGTGACCAGCCAAGGTCAACAATCCAACTCGAGATTTCCCCGCGGCACTGCGAGACACAAGAGAGCCTGGTTGAGAGAAAGCAGCGGCATCTCGTCGCCGACATGGTCAACGACCCCGCTGATCACTTTTTGAACGCAGGACTGGCAGTCCCCGAGGCGACAGGAATACGCAACCTCGATATCGTTCTTGAGCGCAAGGTCGAGCAGCGTACCATCACTCGGTGACCATGATGCCGACTTGCCCGATCTGGCGAAGGTAACCGTACTGCCACTGACCGTATCCTTGCCAGCAAGATCGAGCGTCCCGCCCGACGCCGCTTCAAAGGCTTCGTAGCGAATGGATAGCGGTTCTGCCCCGCGTGCGACCAGCCCATCGCGAAGCGACGTCATGAAGATGTCGGGACCGCAGATATAGAAGTCGGCCTCATCCACCGGCAGCGTCCGAGCGAGCATATCGCTGTCGATCCGACCGACGAAGTCGCAGTGATCTTCCTTCTGGGGGCGCGAATAGCAGGTGAACAGCCTGACGCCGCCTTTTCTCGCTCGTGCCGCGATGGCTTGAGCCTCCCTTTCGAAAAGATGGGTGGTCGCATCGCGGGCGGCGTGAATGAACCATACCTCTCGGCCACTGTCTTCCGACACAATTTGCTCCAGCATCGGAAGAAGAGGCGTAATGCCAACGCCGGCACTGATCAGTACGATCCGGCGCCCTGGCGAACTCGACAGCACGAAGCGCCCGGCAGGGACGCCCACGCGCAGCTCCATTCCCGGTTGGATTGTATCGTGAAGAAGGTCCGATACCCCGCCTCTTCCGACACGGCGCACCGAGATGCGCAGGCTTTTCCCGTCGGGTTGGCGCGACACGGAATACGAACGCTGTCGAAGAGCGCCAGATGCACCCGGCACGGAGACCGTAACGTACTGTCCGGGAAGAACGGGGCCGATCGGCGCTTGGTCGCAGGGCTCAAGGACGAACGACGTGACATCAGGGCTTTCGCGGTGCCGTTCCGCGCATCGGAACCGGCGCTTGCCGGACCAAAAACTGCGGCGGTCCTGTTGCCAGACACGCGAGCGCGACAACGCCGCGGAGCAGTGAAAGTAGACTTCCCGCGGCGAGATCTTCAGCGCGTTCGGTTCCGATTCCGAACGCCCGTTGATCCGGAGCAGTTCGTTCTGTCCCGGTATCATCGTCAGGAGCGCGCATTCCCCGTCGGCTACGGCAGCGGTGCCATTGGGAAGGCGAAGGCGGTAGGCGTGCCTATTGTCGAACGGGATGGCGGCAAGCGGCGCTTCAGCGGTAATGTCGAGTGCGATCTCCGCATTTTCGCCTTCCCGGGCATAAACGGTCAGAACTGCATTCTCCATGAATTGCAGCGCGCCAGGACCCGCGAACCCGCCAACCTTCTGGTCGACGCCCTCCATTGGAGGGCCATAGACTTCACGCACACCGGCGTCCTGCAGATCCCGTTCCTCAGCCTCGCTTCTCGGCACAGGAGAAGCTCCCCTCGCAGCCTGCGCCGCCTTGTCTCCATCAATGACAGCGCCCAGATCGAGCGGCGGCAAGCGCCGCGCTGGATCGATCCAGAAGCCAGCCTGGTCGAAAGCCGGGGTTTGAGCGAATTCGAGCGAGGTCGGCGTCAACACAAGCACGCTGATCGGCGGGTTCCCATCAGCTGGGAACCGCGCGAGGTGTTCCGCAAGAAACGAGACCTCCGCATCCGCCGCGACACGCAGGAAGCGGCCACATCCCCGGTTCACGATGATGAGCGCAACACGAGGGTTGGCGAGGATGTTGCTGATCGTGTCGAGCCTGCGATTGCCATTGTAGTCGGGCAACAAAAGGGTCCCGTCCTCGGCAACCGTCAGGACACCAGGCTGCCCACCTCGCGGCGAAACGTCCATCGCACCTTCGGCATTGCGCGACGCGATGAAAAGGAGCGTCGAGTTCTCGATGAACCGACGGATTTCCATATCCATGTCTGGTGTCCTTCTTGAAACGCCGCCAACGGAGCGAGCGACAAATACCTTGGCGCCGGAGATATCCGCGCAGAGCAGGCGCTTTGGATCAGGAGCGTTGACGTTCGGCCAGCGCGCGCAACACGTCGGGCCTGCGCGGAATGGAGGGCTGCGCGCCAGCCTGCAGACACGCCATGCTGGCTGCAACGACTGCGATTTCCGCGGCCTCCCGCAAGGAACCACCTCGATCAAGTTCTGCCGCGAAATACCCACAGAACGTATCGCCGGCGCCTACGGTATCGAGCGGCTGAATTCCAGTAGCTGCGACTTCGAAATATTCCTCAGGTGCGGAGACGGCCACGCCTGCCGCGCCTTTTGTGACGACAAGTATCTGGTTATTTCGACGGCTCCATGCGCGCAGTGCCTCTGGGTCTTCCTCGCCGTTGCTCAACCTTGCCCATTCATGCTGGTTTGCGATGACGACATCCGCGAGCCGCGACAGATTTGCGGATGTTGCATCGAAGGGTGAAACGTTAAGGACCGTCCTGACGTCGTGAAGTCTTGCAAGCTCCAGGGCCGCCTTGTTCGTTTCAAATGGAACTTCCTGCTGAAGGACGAGTAAACCCTTTTGCGCTCTGGCGACCGCAGTGGCAGCCATGTCGATATCTACGAGCCCGTTGGCACCGGCCGCCACGACAATACAGTTCTCACCTTGCCAATCGACGTAGATGTTCGCAGAACCGGTGTCCTCCTGAACAATGGCAACATCAGAAATCGAGACACCGCTTTCGACCAATTCCTGGAGGGCGATCTCCGCGTGCTGGTCATCGCCAACAGCGCCAAACAAGACGGCGTCGGCGCCGGCGCGCCTTGCCGCGAGCGCCTGGTTTGCGCCCTTGCCCCCACCGAAATGAGACCTCCCATGTGCATGGAGCGTTTCGCCAGCTTGAGGCAGGCTTTCCACTTCAAACCGGATGTCGAGATTGATTGAACCCAGAACGACGATCATGAGTCACCTAGAGCCGGCCGGCGATGTCGCGCGAGAGAAACTGGCCGAAACCTTTCTCGACCACCGCTTGCCCATCGTCGAAAATCACCTTGCCGCGCAAGATTGTCGTCACCGGCCAGCCCGTCACCTCGATACCTTCATAGGGCGTGTAGTCACTGCCGTGATGCATGAGGGATTGCGTCATGGTCACCTTCCTATCCGCGTCCCAGAGCGTGATGTCGGCATCCGAGCCGATCGCGATCGTGCCCTTTGCCGGATACATGCCGAATAGCTTGGCGTGATTGGTCGAAGTCAGTTCAACGAAGCGTTGAAGCGAGATCCGCTCCTTCCCGACGCCTTCGGAAAAAAGGATCGGCATGCGGGCAGCCACGCCTGGAATGCCGTTCGGCAGCCAGCGGAATGATGTGCGCCCCTTCGGATTTGATTTGCCTTCGGCGTCCTCGTAACGAAAAGGGCAGTGGTCGGAAGAGAAGGTCTGAAAGGTGCCGTTGACGATGCCGCGCCAGATCGCCTCTTGCGATGCGTGATCGCGCGGCGGCGGCGAGCAGACGTATTTCGCGCCGGAATGGTCCATGTTGAGACCCTTCAGATGATCGGCCGTAAGCACCAGATATTGTGGGCAGGTTTCCGCGTAGACCTTGATGCCCCTGGACCTGGCCCACTCAATCTGCGCCATCGCCTCTTCCCCCGAGACGTGAACGATCATGACCGGGACATCGACCAGTTCGGCGTGCGCGATTGCCCGATGGGTTGCCTCCCTCTCCACCACTTGCGGTCGGGATTCGGCATGATAGTAGGGCGCGGTCTTGCCCGCCTGCTCCAGCTTGTCGGTAAGAAACTTGATCTGGTCGTAACCTTCGGCGTGGATCATCACCATTGCGCCGTACTGTCGGGCGATGCTCAACACTTCGAGGATTTCACGATCCTTCAGCACCAGATCGTCATAGGTCATGAAAATCTTCACCGACGTGTAGCCGTCGGCGATCAGCGCCGGGAGTTCCTGGCCGAGCACGGCGGGCGTTGGATCGCTGATGATCAGATGAAAGCCGTAGTCGAGCAGCGAATTGCCATCTGCCTTGGCGTGATAGTCCGCCACGGCTTCGCGCAGCGATTGACCCTTTCGCTGTAAGGCATAAGGAACGATGCAGGTATTGCCGCCAGCCGCAGCGCTGCGGCTTCCCGTCTCAAAGCCATCCGCCATGACAATTCCCTCGCCTTGGTACTGGTCGAGATGAACATGACTATCGATACCACCGGGCAGCACCAGCAGACCCGTTGCATCGATCTCTTGAATGCCCTTCGGCAGCCCCCGGGCGAGTGCGACGATCTTGCCGTCCGCAACCCCTATGTCGCTGCAAAATGTGTCGGCCGCCGTGACAACGGTTCCGCCACGGATGACAAGATCGAATTTCGGTTCCATTCAGGCCTCCGGATGCAGTTCGTGATATTGGCGGTTCAGGTAGATCAGGCTGGTCACCTGCGAGCTGTTTTTGACTGCCAGAACCTCGGCAATCATGATGGTGTGGGTGTTTACCTCGAGAGCCTGGACGATCCGGCAGTCGAAAGACACAATCGCGTCTAGAAGAACAGGCGCGCCGGTTTCGAGAATTGCCCAGCGGCCGTGGTTGAAACGATCATCCATTTCCAGCTTGCCTACGCCTGAGAACACGCCAGACAGCTCCTGCTGACCGGCCGAGAGCGTATTGACGCAAAAGACGCCGTTTTGCTTCAGCGGGCCGTTTTGCAGGCTGCGGCGGTTCATGCAGACCAGAAGTGACGGCGGCGTATCGCTGATGCTGCAGACAGCGGTTGCCGTAAAGCCAAGGCGCCCCGCGGGCCCGTCGGAGGTGATGACGTTCACGGCAGCGCCGAGACGGCACATGCCATCCCGGAACGCCTGCATGGATACGGTAACGTCCTCCTGGAGCTCGGTGAAATTGCCGGATCTGGGCATGGACGTCAGTATCCCGGCTGCGTGATGCCGTGGCGGGCGGCAAATGCCTTTGCGACGTTAATATCGGTAAGGGCCGGCACGATGCTTTCCGGATGCGGGAAGCCATAATAATACGCGTCGGCCGCCCGCTCGTCGGCCCTGGCCGTATCCAGCACAATCTGCGTTGCCTCCGACGCAGGCTCAAGAAAGATCCGGGTGAGATCGCAGCCTCCGCGACCATATTTTTCCCACATGCCGAGATTGACCTCGGTCATCCAGATTTCGTCGAAAGCGGCGTCGCCGTGGCGCGCGATTTCCTGCGCGAGATATTTGGCGCTGCGGCTGGCGAAGTTCCCGCCCTGGCCGCAGATCGGGTCGAAGGTGATGGCTGTGTCGCCCACCGGCATAATCAGACCGCCGGAGGGCAACCTTCCGAAGGCCTTGCGCACGGTCGGCGGGAACCGCCCAACCAGCCAGCCATGCGGATCCTCATCGACATATTCGATGTCATCGACCATGTCGTGTTCCCACGGCGCGAACTCGCGGATGATGTTGCGCGCATGTTCGGTTACTTCCTGCCCCGAGGTGCTGCCGCCAAAGCGGTCCATGCGGCTTCCCTCGCGCGCTTCAAAGAGAATGCCGTAGGTCGGGCCCGAGGTCTTGTGGTTGTAGGGAACCCAGAAATACTCACCGGAATCGGCGAAGAAGTCGAATTTCGTCGAGCTGTAAGGCGTACGTTCGGAAAACCACTCGCGTACATGACGGCCGGACTTGCTGCGCACGATCGTCATCGCCAAATTGCGCTGCGGACGATCGTAGACGCTTCGGTATGGATCACGCGGAATAAGCCTGCCAAGATCCGCCTTGCCGGCAGCCAGAACCGTGAGGTCGCTTTCGAGCGCGATCTTGTCGGCGCGTTCGGGCGTAACGCTTTCGATCACCAGCCTGCCGCCGATGCCTTCGAAATCCTCAAGCCAGCGATGAATCCGCATGCGCTGGTCTATCGCACCGCCGCTGCGGCCGTATTCGATCCGGCCTTTCATGACGGTGGCCTGGGGGTCGCTCGGGAATCGGGCACTCTCGAGCAGCACCCCTTCCGCCGGGAACATGCCATCAGACCAGAAATCCATGCCGAGTTCTCGCTCGATGTCGATAACCTCGGCATAAAGGCAGGCGGTTCCGGTCGGCGCTGAATGATACAGCCATTGGTCCGGCGTCTTGTCGGAGTAGAGCGTAACGTCATAGCCCTGCTTCACAAGCGCATAGGCCAGGATGCAACCCGCCTGCCCGGAGCCAATGATCGCGATCTTTTTCATTCTTAGTTCCCCTTGTTGCGGCCTTATTGGCCGGTTCAGCTTGAGTTTTTGTTCCGGCTCAGCCGCTCGACGGAGTCGACGATCATGTCGCAGAACTTCGGATGGTCGAGCGTCATCGCGACATTGTGGCGGAAATCGACCTGCTCCGCGGCCGTTCCCCCGAAATGATGCATGCCGCCCATTTTTTCGAAGTTGCACACGGTCATCCCTCGGGTCCAGCGCCCGGCGGTTTCCACACGAATATCGGCCTTTTCGGTCGAAAGGACAGTGGGATCGATCAAGGCAGCGACACAGACTGCGTCATGGATAGCGGGATAGGCAATCTGCAGGAGGTCGCCATGCGTCGTCGCGATGAAAGCCCAGATGTCCAGGATGAACTTGCTGATCGACCCGTCGATCGCGCGCACCCTGTCCTGGAGCTCCGGAGTGGCCAGTGCCTGGGTCTGCGTCAGATCGAGCCCGACCATGGTCACATCCCAATTGGCGCGGAATACGACATCGGCGGCTTCGGCGTCGGCATAGATGTTGAACTCCGCCACTGGCGTGATGTTGCCGCGCGTATAGGATCCTCCCATCCCGACCACACGTTTCACGCGCTCGACGATGCGCGGCTCCTTGCGGACGGCGAGTGCGATATTTGTCCAGGGGCCCACCGGCACGAGTGTGACGGTCTGGGGTTCGTGCTCCATCACGGTATCGATGATGAAGTCGACGGCGTGGCGCTTGTCGAGGTCGAAGGAAGCCGGCGGCAGTTCCGGGCCGTCGAGACCCGTTTCGCCGTGGATCTCGATGGCCAAAACCTGCTCGGCGACGATCGGACCGCGCGAGCCCTTGGCGACAGGCACCTTGATCCCGTAGGCAGTACAGGTGGACAGTGCATTGCGTGTCGTGTTGTCGACATTGTGGTTGCCGGACACCGTCGTTATCCCAAGCAGGTCTATCGCCGGATTGGCCGCCGCCAGCAGAATGGCGATGGCATCGTCGTGTCCAGGATCGCAATCCAGAATGATTTTTTCCATGAGAGTCTCCTTCACCTATCGTTTTTTATGAATTGTATCAGACGGTGTATCCCGTCTTTGAGTGTCACCGCCGGCTCGTATCCGAGCACCCGCCGAGCGGCATCGATGCTGAGCAGGCCGAGGGTAATGTCTTCCGGATCGGCACCTTCATCGAGACGGATGTCGGCACCGGGGATTGCTGCGCGAATGATGTCGGCAGCCTCATCGATCGGCGGATTGATGCCGCCGCTGAGGTTGAAGATGCGCTCCGAGGGCGCTTCGACGTCGAGTGCCAGGATCAGGCCGCTGGCGATGTCGTCGACATGCACCCACTGCCGCGGAAAGCCCTGGCCATAGGGTAGGTGCGTCGTCTTTCCTTCGAGTGCATTGTCAATCATCAGCCGCAGCACACAAGCCGTCCTGCGCCGAGGCCCATAGACGCCCGCAATGCGCAACACGATCGCATCAAGGGCGTGCTCCTCGACATAGGAGAGCACCACCGCCTCGCCCGCCACCTTGCTGGAGGCGTAGCACTGCCGCGTCAGCAGTGGGTTGCTCTCCTTGATATCGTCCTGTGGCTGGTTTCCATAAACAGTGAGCGACGAGCAGAACAACAGCCGGCAAGGGTGTCCCAGCGCGGTACGCTGGCGCGCGACCTCCGCAACGTCGATCGTGCCACCAATATTGGTGTTGAACAAAGCGGCTGGATTGTCACGACCAAGCATCGGGCCAGAGACACCGCCGCAATGAACGATGGCGTCGACCCCGAAGCGTGCAGCGAGTTCATGGAGCCTGTGCTGGTCACCGATTTCCAGTGCGTAGGCATTTTCGGTTAGGGTTGCGACATCGGACACCGTTCGATCCACGGCGATGACCTTACGTCCGGCACTCGCGAGCCTTTTCACGATTTCATAACCGATCAGACCGTTGGCGCCCGTTACGAGGATCGAATTACGCATTGCATGCTACTCCCAATATGCCGGTTCCAAGCGGACGCGGACTGTGTGCCGGTCACGTGATGTCGAAATTCCAGCTACCATGCTTGTTCCTCGTCCGGGCGCTGCGGATGCCGACGATGATCAATGCAATAACAGTGACGACATAGGGGATCAGCTGCAACAGCTGCGGGGCGACACCCGTTACCTCCGGCAGCCTGATCGAGAGGGCCGAAGCCAGACCGAAAAGCAGCGCGACAACCGCCGTCGCAAAGGGATTTCCCTTGGCAAAGATGATCGCGGCGATCGCAATCAGACCACGGTCATTGGTCATCTGCTTGGCGAATAGCGACACATAGCCAAGCGAAAGATAGGCGCCGGCAAGCCCGCAGAAGAAGCCCGAAGCAAGCATGGTCTCGATCTTGATGCGGTCGACATTGACACCGGCGGCGGCGGCGGCAGCTTCTGCCTCGCCGACAACACGGACACGCAAGCCCCAGCGCGTCCTGTAGAGAACCCAATAGACAACCGGGATCGCAAGATAGGCGACATAGACCAGCAGCGTGTGACCGCTGACGATAGGCCCAATGAACGGGATATCCTTGACAACAGGAATGTCGATCGACGGAAAGGTCGGGATTTCGTTGGAGGTAAACATGCCGTCCTGGCCAAAGATACCTTCCAGAAGCAAAGCCGTCAGGCCGTAGGCGATAAAGGTTACGGCGATGCCGGCGATGAAAATATGCGCCCTGAACCGGAGGTTGAAGGTGACCAGAAGGGCCGCCAGAAGCATGGAGCAGATGACCGCGGCGAGGATGCCGATCGTTAGGCTGCCGGTCGCATAGGCGAAGGCCACGGCGGCAAAGGCGGCTATGATCATGAAACCATCAAGCGCGATGTTGAGAATACCCGCCTGGAACGTCAGCAGACCACCAAGGGCTGCCAGCACGAGCGGTGCGGAAATGCGAAGGGCGGAGAAGGCAAGTTCTTCGATCATGTCAGACCTCCTGAGTGGCAGGTTTCGGCTCCGCGGGTGTCGCGGCGGCTTTTTGCTTGATAACGGCAGGCCTGCGCCGCCACGTAAATTTCGCAGCGAGGACAAGAACCACGATGAACTGAAGGACCTGAACGAAATACTTGCTGAGGCCCGTGGTCATCTGCAGTACGGCGCTTCCACCGTTCAACGTTCCGAACAGGAAGGAGGCGGCGATCACACCGAGCGGATTGGAGTTGGCGAGCATGGCAACCGCGATCCCGTCGAAGCCGAAGCCCGGCGAAAAATTGTCGTAAAAGGAGTGATACTGACCAAGCACCTGCTCGACGCCAGCAAGCCCAGCCACACCGCCGCTTATCATCATCACCCAGAGCGCATTCGCCTTGACGTCGATGCCACCATAATGGGCAAAACGGGGATTGAGGCCAATCAGCTTCCAGATGAAGCCGCGCACCGTCGTCGCGTTGAAAACAAGGAAGACGATGCAGATCGCAAGGCCCAGAATGATCCCCGCATTGAGCTGTGAATATATGGAGAACGACGGAAGATAGGCCGTCTGCGCGATATCAGGTAGCTTGTTTGTCGGGCCAGGCGCCTTCAGGGCTTTCGTCGAGACGTAGCCCGTCAGAAGCAAAGCAATCGGGTTAAGCATCAGGCAAACGACGAGTTCGTTGACACCGAGATAAACGCGCAGCAACGCCGGAATCGAGGCCCAGAGCAGGCCACCCAGAAAGCCGAGCAGGATGCAGAGCGGCAGGTGAATAATGGTCGGAAGACCAACCAATGCATAGCCCGCCACACCGGCAAACAGCGCGCCAATCAGCATTTGCCCCTCGGCACCGATATTCCAGAGCCCGGCGCGGAACGCGATTGCGACCGACAGCCCGGTGAACAACAACGGCGTCGTCATCTGCAGGGTAACCGAAAGGTTCGGCCAACCCGACAGCCCCCCTTCGAGCAGCGTCCAGTAGACCTCGACAGGATTGCGTCCGAGCAAGGCGATCAGGATTGCGCCCACCACGAAGGCTATGACGACCGCGACCACGGGGGCGATTAATGGCAACGCCAGCTTTTTTATCAGGCTCTTTTGATTTTCCATGTCGCTCACCCGTCGTTTGTCTGTACGGCCTGCGTGCTCGTTCCCGAGCCCGTCGAGGCGGTGTCTGCATGCGCGTCTTCATGAAGACCGCCCATGTACCGACCAATTTCCTCGTAGCTGGTCTGGTCACTCGAGAGATCAGCAACGATCCGGCCGCGATACATGACGACGATGCGGTCGGAGAGCGCGATTACCTCATCGAGATCGGCGGAGACGACAAGGACAGCCTTGCCGGCGTTGCGCATGGAGACCAGCACTTTGTGAATGGATTCAATCGCTCCGATATCGACACCTTGCGACGGTTGCTCGGCAATGATGAGCCGAGCCTCGCGGCTCAGCTCGCGGGCGATCTGGATCTTTTGCTGATTACCGCCCGAAAGCGAACCCGCCGTGGCGAACATGCCGCCACCGCGCACATCATAGGTCTGGATCAGCTTTTGAGCGCGCTCCTGCGCGCGGCGCTGCGACAAGAAGGGACCGTTCGAAACCGCCGGCAGATGGCCGATGGTCAGGTTCTCCCAAAGCGGACTTTCAAGCGACAGGCCAAGACCGCCGCGATCGACCGGAATGTAGGCAAGACCGGCTTCGCGAGCCTTGCGAGGGTCTGCCGACGCCGCCACCTCATCGATCGCGATCATCCCGGAGGCTGGTGAGCGAAGGCCCGCGATGCATTCGACCAGTTCGTCCTGGCCATTGCCCTGGACACCGGCCACCCCGACGATTTCGCCGGCTCGCACGGTAAGCGAGAGATCATCGACCGCTCTTTCTCCGCGATCGCCGAAGGCAACGAGATTTTCGACTTCAAGTATCGGCTTGCCGACGTCTCGGGCCGCCGACTTGTCGACTCGCAGCAACACCGAGCGGCCGACCATTTCGTTGGCAATATCTTGTGCCGTGACATTCTTGTTGTCGAACGTGCGCATGATCCGGCCGCGGCGCATGACCGAAATTCGATCAGAGACGGCCAGGACTTCCCTGAGCTTATGGCTGATGAAAATGATGCTGCAGCCGCTGGCCGCCAGTGAGCGCATGGTATTGAAAAGCTCGCGCGTCTCATTCGGCGTCAGCACCGCAGTTGGCTCGTCGAGGATAAGAATTTCGGCGCTGCGATAGAGGGCTTTCAGGATTTCGACGCGCTGCCTGAGACCGACGGGCAGCTTGGCGACGATCGCCTGCGGATCGAGCTCAAGATCGAACCGACGGCTGAGTTCACGGGTCTCGGCCTCCGCTCTGGCGAAGTCCACCCTGCCCGCCCCTTTCATGGGCTCCGAGCCGAGGATGATATTCTCCGCGACGGTGAACGACGGAGACAGCTTGAAATGTTGATGGACCATGCCGACGCCGGCGCGGATGGCCTCGGCCGGGCCAGAAAACTGGACATTGCGGCCGCGAAGGCGAATTTCGCCGCTGTCTCGCGCGTGAATACCGTAGAGAATATTCATCAGCGTCGACTTGCCGGCGCCGTTTTCGCCGACCAGGGCATGGATCTCGCCCTTGCGTATGGTCATGGAGGCATTCTCGATGGCGACGAGTTCTCCGAAGGTCTTGGTAACGCCTTCAATGACCAGGATTTGGTTATTGGCCTTATTGGCCTCTGGACTGTTTTCCGAATGGGCTTGCGACATGACGCCTCTCCTCTGGCTAATGTCTTTCATGCCTGGGGCACCACAGCGACACCCCAGGCATTCTGGGAGGCTTTACTTTTCCGACGGACGGTCCATCGGCGGGGTACCCATCTGCTTTGCGGACGGATCGAGGTCGATATAGTTCGGCACGACGATCTCGCCGGAGATCACCTTCGCCTTAAGCTCGTCCATCGTCTTCAGCGTTGCTTCGGAGATCAGACCCTTGTTGTTGTCGTCCATCGAAGCTTCGACACCGCCCTCCTTCAGGCCGTACTGCTTGTTGACGCCGCCCTTGAAGCTGCCGTCGGTCACCGACTTGACGATGTCATAGGCAAGCACATCGACGCGCTTCACCATTGAGGTCAGGACCGTGCCCGGCGCCCTGCCGTTCTGGTTGGAGTCGACGCCGATGGCGAATGTCTTGGTGCTCTTGGCCGCGTCGATGACACCGGCCCCCGTCAGGTTGGCAACCGCGAAATTGACATCCGACTTCGCGCTGACCAGCGCCAGCGTATATTCCTTGCCGGCGGCTGGGTCGGTGAAGGAACCCGAGTAGCGCTCGAGCACGTTGATGTCGGGCTTCGCCATCTTGGCGCCGTAGTAATAGCCGTTGAAGAAGCGATGGATGACGGGAATGTCCCTGCCGCCGACGAAGCCGATCGTTCCGGTCTTCGATGTCATGGCAGCGGCGATGCCGACGATGAACGAGCCTTCCCAATCCTTCGCGACGGCGCCGACGACATTCGGGGCAATCGGATCGGAGCCGACATCGATGATCCCGAACTTCTGATCAGGAAACGCCGCTGCTGCCGCCTTCATTGGCTCGATCATGTCGAACGAAGCGCCGAGAACGAGATCGAACTTCTGGCCGGCGGCCCGGATCAGCGACGATTGCATGTCCGAGACAGCGCGCGGCTGGATGACGACGAATTCGATGCCAAGATCAGACTTCGCCTTCTTCAGGCCTTCGTTGATCATGTCGTTGAAGGAGTGATCGCCCAAGCCGCCTTCGGCCGTCACGAAGGCGACGCGGGTTGCGGCCTCTGCGATTGTCGTCAGGACACCGAGCGATAGAGCGGCGCACAGGATTGCAGTCTTGAAGATTCTCATGATTGATCCCCAGTTTGATATGAAAACTTGCAGGTGTTCCGTTGTCGTTTATTGAAGTCGTCCTGCGAGTTGATACGATCATAGTTTTCTTCGTATTTATTTGTCAATACGAAAATTGAGACGACAGCTAGCCGACCTTCGCCCGGTCAGGCGCAACGGGCGCAAATACTTCCGACAGCATCGCGATGAACGGTTCGCGCTTGGCATGGAACGCAACATGGCAATTTGGAGCTCTCGTGGTGCGTTTCTCGTGATCCACGACGGTCCGGCCAATCGTGTATTCACCGAGCGTTTCGATAACGACGTTCACATGCTTTGTTTCGATGATATCGCGATCGACGAGCGCGGCTACGCAAACGGCATCATGCACCGGCGCCGTCCGCGGCGTGCCGGTCGGCTGGGTTTCCTCATAGCCATTGATCCGGTGCTCGATGATATCGGCCGAAGCTTTGGAGGCAGGGCTGCCCAGGGCCCGCAGTATCTCGCACTGCTCTCTCGAGACCAGCGCCTCATGCGTTGCATCAAGCGGCACGAGTGTGATTTTGCGGAACGGCGCCCGAAATACCTGCGCGGCCGCTTCCGGATCGGCCCAAATATTAAATTCGGCGGAAGGCGTGATGTTAGACTTATTGACGGCACCGCCCATAATGATCAGTTCGGCGCAGTTTTCCGGGAATTTCGGATCGATTGCGATGGCTGCAGCCAGATTGGACAGCGGACCGACGGCGACCAGGGTGATCATCCCCGGCTGCTCGGCAAATGCCTGGCTCAAGAAAATGGGCGCTGACAAGGCCTTCTTAGTCGAGGTTGCCGGCGGCAGCGGCAGCACCGCCATATGGACTTTCGGATCACGCTTTGTTGCCCGCGGCGTCGGGAAATCGTCGCGCACGATCGGATGGCTGAGACCTTCGTAGACCGGGACATCGCTGCGGCCGATCCAGTCCAGCGTCCGCAGTGTGTTGTCCGTGCAGTTCTCGACAGGGACATTCCCATTGACGACCGACACGGCGACCAGATCGAGATCAGGATGCAGCCCTGCCAGCATGATGGCGACTGCATCGTCGGTTCCGGTATCAACATCGAGGATGAGTTTCTTGCGCATTCATTTGCCTCCGCAGATTTTCGATGACGAGCCCGGATTGGAAATGCGGGCTTTGCACGACAATAGGAGGACGGATTATTTTCTTAGTCAATACGATATTTTATATTTTCGTATCAAACTTTATCGCCAAGTTGAATTTCTGTTGAGCGCTGCTCAATCGTCAGATATATCAAACAGTATCGAGACCAGGGGTGATTTCATGGCAAAGAAGCTACAAACCGGACCGTCCGCCGCCGAGGCGCCAGAGGCGGCGAACTCCATCGATCGCGTGCCGGACGAAATTTACGATACCGTCGTCAACGCAATCCTGGACAGGGCACTCGATCCCGGCACGAAACTCCCCGAAGAGGTCTTCTGCACCCATTACGGCGTAAGCCGGACGATCGTCCGGGTTGCGATCCAGCGATTGCAGCAAGACCGCCTCGTCGACGTCCAGCCCTACAAGGGATGTTTCGTGGTTGTCCCCGACCTCAAGGAGGCAAGGGACATCATCGCAGCACGCAAGGCAATCGAGCCGTACATCATCAGGCGGCTGGTCGAGATCGCCACGGACAAGGATGTCGCTGAACTGAAGTCGCATGTCGATGCAGAGGATGCCGCTTATCATCGAAATGACCACCGCGAGGCTCTGAGGCTTTCGGGGCAGTTTCATGTCCTGCTAAGCGAGCTCGCCGACAACGGCGTCCTTGCCGTGTACCTGCGCAACCTCATATGCCGTTCCGCCCTGGTCATCGCGACCTACAGCGACGTTACGGCGTGCTGCAAGGCGCACGACCACCGCAATTTGGTTCAGCTCCTGACCGCACGCGACACCGCTGCCGCCATGAGCAAGATGGAGCGGCACCTCGATGACATCGAGCACGACCTTCTCCAGGACGAGAAACCGGAAGAAAAGCCGAGCCTTGAAAGCGTGTTGGTCAAATATTCCAAGTCCGCCGCTTCGGCCGCTCCCAAGAAGCCAGCAACCGTTAGGGGATGAACGCATCATGACATTAAGGGGCCGGAACGCACTGGTGATCGGTGGCGCTGTCGGCATTGGCCGGGCAGTATGCATTGCATTTGCGCAGGCGGGCGCCAACGTCGCCTTCGCTGACCTTGGCAAGGAGGATGACAAGGCGTCCCTCCTGGCCGAACTCGAGGCCCTGTCAGTCCGGGCCGTAGCACTGGAGGTCGACGTAACCGACGAGATGTCGGTGGCTGGAACCATACTGCGGACCCTGGAGAGCTTTGGGCACATCGACATCCTCGTCAATAATGCCGGCATCACCAGCGCGGGTGCCCCGATCCACCAGCAGGACTGGGACGTCTGGTCAGCAATCTTTGACGTCAACGTGAAGGGCGTCGCCTACGGCATGAAGCATGTCATCCCGCATATGCTGGAACGCGGCTACGGTCGGATCATCAACACCTCTTCGCAGCTCGCTCACAAACCGGTCGGCAGTCATGGCGCCTATTGTGCGTCAAAGGCCGCGGTGACCGCTCTCACCGCAAGCGTGGCGCAGGAGGTAGCGGGATCAGGCATCACCGTGAATTGCGTCTGCCCCGGCATGACCAACACGGCGATGCTCTGGGTCGGAGGGAAAGAATTTGTCAACGCGAAGCTTGCCGCCCTGCCGATTGGACGCGCGGGGGAGCCGGAAGAGGTTGCGTCAGCCTACGTGTATCTTGCTTCAGACCTCGCCGGCTTCTTCGTCGGTCAAAGCATTTCGCCAAATGGCGGAGACGTTATGTGGTAGACGATCTCAACCAACGCCTTGCCTTTCTCCTTGAGGTCGACCGGCTGAAGCTGGTCGATCGTCAATCCAAGGTGGCAGGCGGTCAACGGCGCGAAAACTCGGCCGAACACTCCTGGCATCTGGCACTCTTCGCTCTCATACTCGGCAAGGACCGGCCGATCGATTTGCTGAAGACGCTAACGATTCTGCTCATCCACGACCTGGTGGAGATCGATGCAGGCGATACGCCGCTTCATTCCAGCAACAGGCAAGACGAGATGGAAGCCGAGAAAGCAGCGGCAAAGCGCATCTTCGGTCTTTTGCCGCCTGGCGATGCCGCGGATTGCCTTGCATTGTGGGATGAGTTCGAAACCGGCAATAGTGCTGAAGCCGTTTTTGCCCGGGGGCTGGATCGACTACAACCCCTTCTCCTTAACCTCGTCAACGAGGGAGGAACGTGGGCAGAGAACAGCGTCGGCGAGCAGACTGTCATGGAGCGGTACGGACCCGCGATATCGACGGCCTTCCCTGATGTATGGCCTATCATTGAACAAATGGTGCGGCTTCACTTCGCCGGACGTCAGCCACCGGTGGCCTGAGCCGAAACTGCCGCCCCACCTCAGCCCGAATGCGATGTGATTGGGCGCCGCAGCACGGTTCACTTGCGGCAGCGATATTGTTGAGCCCAAGAATGGACTTCCTGGACGATGCGGAGACGCACGATTTTCGTTTGCGACCGACAGTCCGCCGAACGCCAGTATCGCGCGCCTCCCAACTTTTCAGCACATCTCAGATTGAACAAGCCGGATTTTCCGGCCAATCGTTAATCCTGAGCGACGCTGGCTGCAGCTTTCTCGATCAACTCGGCGACAGCCTGCGGCTGCGATACATAGACCGCATGGCTACCCTTTATTTCGACTGTGGTGCTGCCGGCTCGTTTGGCCATGAACCGTTCGAAATCGGGGTTGATCTTGTGATCTTCCGTTGCAACTGCGTACCAGCTCGGCTTTGAACGCCACGCGGCTTCGGTGACCGTTGCAGCAATTGCCTTCTCGTTGATCGGGACCTGCGAGATGGCCATGAAGGCTGCATCCGCTTCCGGCAGATCGGCCGCGAAATCGTCGTGGAACGTCGCGGGATTGAGCGTCAGAAAGCCATCAGCGCTCTTCACCACATTGTTCGTTGCGGGCGGAAACTTGCTGCGCGTCTCACCGATCTTCTCATTCGCGTCGGGCGCGAGAGCGGCGACATAAACCAGCCCCTTGACCTGCGGAGCGCTTCCGGCCTGCGTTATGACAATGCCGCCATAGCTGTGGCCGACAAGCACAACGGGACCGCCGGCCTGGCTGATAGCCCGCGTCGTCGCCGCCACATCATCGCTAAGCGACGTCTCAGGCTCTTGCACCACGGTAACCTTGTAACCGTCCCGCTGAAGAATCTCCGCAACACCGCGCCAGCCGGATCCGTCGGCATAGGCACCGTGAACCAGCACGACATTCTTGACGGGCTCTGCTGCCTGAACCTGTGCGACAGCAAGGGTGCAACTGCCAACAGCGGCGAGGATGGAAAGTAAGCGTTTCAAGATCATGCCTTTCGTTTGTACGTATGCCAAAAAAACCCGTTGAAGGGATGTGTCGCCGCACGCGACGGCGGACACATGAGGCAATTCGGCTCGCAAGGCGGATACGTTACAGTCGTCACACGCTTGTGATCGGCAGGCTCTCTTGGCCCGTCAGATATGTCGCCGGGAAAGGTGAGGCTTCCGGCACAGCATCACATGACGAACCGATGGGTGACCGCGCGGCGACAAGGCCGCCGAAGCGGCGAGCGCTAGGCCTGTAGAAACTCAGGCGAAACAGACGCCCCGCTTCTCGTTGACATGGTCAGGTTCGCAAAGCCGCCGCTTGCGACACGCATGCTTCAACGCGATGCCGCGCATTGTCGAGGAGGCGTTTGAAGACACCTTTGTCGTCGAGTGCGCGTGACAGTACCAGCGCCCCCTGTATTCCCGAGACCACCTCTTCCGCCATCATGACGGCCTCGACGCGTCCTGCGCCAGCTCGCACAAGCGCGCCCGCCAGAGCGTCGATCCAGCGAACGAAGTAGGCGGTAATCGCGCCGGCGTAGCGTGACCTTGTTTCGTCCAGCGCGAAGGCGCCGACGAGGCACACCCGGCCTCCCGAGTGGAAATAGGCCTCTGTATTGCGCCACATGGCGGTGATCGCGGCCGACGCATCGTCCTCGCGCAGCGGCGCGTAGACTTCACGTTCGAACCAGCTGTCGACCTCCTCCAATACCGCTGCCGCCATCTCCTCCTTCCCACCCGGAAAGAAATGGTAGAGGCTGCCCTTGCCAATGCCGGTGCGCGCGGTGATGCGTGTGAGCGTGGCTCCCTCATAACCAAGCTCGCGGAAAATTTCCGCAAGCAACGGCACCACATCCGCACGCTCGTATAGTGTCTTCAACAGATCGAACTTTCTTCCTGAAGATTAAGGTCAGAACTCCATCAGGACAGGGGTTTTGACCTTAAAGGCCGAGATCGGAGAGACCTGGATGATCGTCTGGGCGACGGCCGAGAGCCCAGTGAAATTTCCGCTCCGTCTCGCTGATTGGCATGTCGTTGATGCAGGCAAATCGACGTTGCATCAATCCCTCCGCATTGAACTCCCAGTTTTCGTTTCCATACGACCGAAACCAGCTGCCGCTGTCGTCATGCCACTCGTAAGCAAACCGCACGGCGATCCGATTGCCGTCATGTGCCCAGATCTCCTTGATCAGCCTGTAGTCCAGCTCCCTTGCCCATTTACGGGTAAGGAAAGCCACGATCTCAGCCCGGCCGTTGACGAACTCAGCGCGGTTTCGCCATTGGCTGTCGGGCGTATAGACGAGCGACACCTTTTCGGGATTACGGCTATTCCATCCGTCTTCCGCCATACGGACTTTTTGGGTGGCGGTTTCGAGTGTGAAGGGGGGCATCAGACCAGACACGGCAATCTCCTAGATGAATTTGTACCCATCGGTTTTCATTGTACCGATCAGTACAAAATTGGCAAGAGGGGCGGGACTCGCAGCAGCGGTTATCGATCCGATCGCCGCGAGATAGAATCGATGATGGTTGAGCCGGCAGCACCAAACTGACTACGCGCGCTTGCCTTCAGAGCATCGGCGATCTTTTCCGCCACCGTTGTCGGCACGATGCAGGAGATTTTCGGATGCAGTGCATCTTCTACAACGTATCGTCACCGAACAGCGGCGCCGTAATCTTTCCGCTTCTCGCGAAAATGGCTCGGGGAAGCACCGATCACGCGCTTGAACGCGCGACTGAAGGACGCCTCGGAATCGTAACCGAGTCGTTCGGCGACAGTTGCCACTCGCTGCCCCTCGCGCAGCCATTCATGGGCCTGGTGCATGCGCATTCGCGCCACGTAACGCGCCGGCGTCTCGCCGACGACGCTGACGAAGCGCTGGGCGAAGCCGGAGCGCGATGCGCCCATGTGGCGCGCCAGTTCGTTCACGCTCCAGTCGTGCGCGGGATCGAGGTGGATCGCGGCCAGCACGCGCCCGACCTCCGGGTTGCGCACGGCGGCAAGCCAGCCGCTCGCGTCGCCGCAGCCATGCTCCACCCATGTGCGGATGATCGTCGCCGTCAGCACGTCGGCAAGGCGCGAGAGGATGCCGCCGGCGCCCACCCGGTTCATCTCGACCTCGCGCATCATGGCGTCGAGAAGCGGCGGTATCGTCGGCTCGCTCTTGGCAAGATCGCTGGTGCGCATCACATCGGGCATCAGGTTGAGGAGCGGATGACGCTTGTCCATATTGAAGCGCATGACCGCGAAAAAGATTAGGTTGTTGCTGTCGGTGCATGGACATTGCAGGTCGACGATGCCATCGCAGAGCGGCTTGCGCGGCAGGCAGTCGACCGGCGTCGGCGAAATGCCCGGCTCGCTCGCGATCACATGCGCGTCGCCGCGCGGTAAGAGCACGGCGTCGCCGGGGCGCATCTCCATCCACTCGCCATCGGGTGCCTGCAGATAGGCGCTGCCCGCCGCCAGGAAGTGAAATCGCGCTTCCGCCTGAGCCGGATAGGCCGTGGCCCAGGGCGCCGACGGCTGGCAGCGACCATATTCGACGCCATCGAGCCGCAGCCCGCGCAGCATCTCGGTCAATGGATCGGTCATCATGGCCTCCGACAGGTTTGGACGAATTGTTATGCTTTATAGCTTTTCCAGCATGGAAACGCCAGACGCTAAGGCGTAGCGTCGCGGCAGAATTTACGGAGATGCATATGAACATTCACTCGGAGATCAACCATCCAGCCGTGAAGGGCGAGACACCTGCCGCATGGGCAGGCGTAGTTTCGCTGTCGCTTGGTGTATTTGGGCTCGTGACGGCGGAATTTCTACCCGCGAGCCTTCTGACGCCGATGTCGCATGACCTTGGCGTCAGCCTCGGCGCGGCCGGTCAATCGGTGACCGCCACCGCCGTGGTCGGCGCGCTGGCGGGGCCGGGCATCGTGCTTGGCACAGCCCGCTTCGATCGCCGTTACACGCTGCTCGCGCTCACAAGCCTGCTCATCATCTCGAGCCTGATCGCCGCCACGGCAAACGGGCTGGTGACCTTGCTGCTGTCGCGCGCGCTGCTCGGCGTCGGGCTGGGCGGCTTCTGGGCGATGTCGCTGGCGCTTGCCATGCGCCTGGTGCCGGAACGCCTGATGCCGCGCGCCATGGCGATCGTGATGACGGGCGTGTCGGCCGCAACCGTCTGTGCCGCACCTGTCGGCGCCTGGGTCGGCGAGGCGTTCGGCTGGCGCGCGGCCTTCTGGATCGCCTCCGTGCTTGGCGTCGTCGCATTCCTCGTCCAGGCGTTCACGCTTCCGGCCATGCCGCCGACAAGTTCGGGCGGCCTCGGCACGATGGCCCAAGTCTTGCGCCGTCCGGCCATCCGCCTTGGCCTCGTCACCATTCTCTTCGTCGTCGCCGGTCATTTCGCAGGCTTCACCTTCATCCGCCCGTTTCTTGAAACGGTACCGCATTTCGGCGTCGAGGCGATTTCCGGCATCCTTCTCGCCTTCGGCATCGGCGGCTTCATCGGCAACATCGCCGGCGGCCTGATCGCCGAGCGCAACACGACTCTTGCGATTACGCTTGCCGCCTCAGGCATTGCCGTCACCGCCTTCCTGCTTGCTTTCGCCGGTGAAGCGCCGGCGCTGGCCGCCATAGCCACAGCCCTGTGGGGCTTTGCCTTCGGCGCATTGCCGGTCAGCGTGCAGAGCTTCATCACCGAGGCCGCCGCCGACGAGGCCGAGAGCGCAGGCGCTCTCATGCTGACGACGTTTCAGGTCGCGATATCGAGCGGCGCCGTGCTTGGAGGACTGATCGTGGACGTCCATGGCGCGGCGGGCGTCTTTGCCTTCGCCGGCGTCGCGGCCCTGCTCGGCGCCACGCTGATCGGCGTCGCCAGCCGCCGCAGGGTGGTCGCCGCGGGCTGATAATGCCGGATGCCTAGGCCCCGCACGGCGACGAACCGCGCGGGGCTTTAGGTTCTTAGACAACCACCCAAGCAAGCATTTCCTTCATCTGTGCAGCGCACGGGAATTGTGGCATAGTTGCCCCATGGCGATACATGTCTTGGCAGTCCATCGCGGCACGGTCGGGACGGAAAAGGGGGCGGGCGGTTCGCTTGCGGCCGCCTATTCCGTGGGCATCTTCTGCTGGCTGCTATCATCAGGCGTCTATATCGCCGCCAAATGGGTCTCTCCCGAGATGCCCCCCTGGGCACTTTGCTTCTGGCGCGTGTTGATCGCCTGGGCGATCCTGATGCCGATCGTCTACCGGCATTTCCGCGCCATGATCGCGCTCGTGCGGGCGCGAGGTCTCGAACTGCTCATCATCGGCGGCATCGGCCTTGCGATCTGCCAGGGCCTGATTTTCGTCGGCCTCGAACATGCCGACGCAACGACCGCCGGCATCATCATCGCCCTGATCCCGATCATCACCATGATCCTTGCCCGCTTCATTCTGGCCGAGCCGATGGGACGCTTTCAGGTGATCGGATCGATCCTCGCCTTTGCGGGCATCGTGGTCATCATCATCAAGGGCAGCCCGGCCGCACTTTTGCGTCTCGACTTCAATCCTGGGGAATTGTGGATCGTCGCCGGCGCCTTCTGTTTCAGCCTCTACACGGTCCTGCTTCGCAGGGCGAAATTCGATGTGAACCGCCTTGCGCTACTGGTGCTGCTACTGGGCGCCGCCGCGCTGACGGCGCTGCCCTTCTACCTGTATGAGCTCGCCTCCGACGAACGCTCGACGCTGAACGCCAGCGGCCTCATCGCGCTCGGCTATGTCGCGATCCCCGGCGGCGCGATCATGTATTATCTCTTCAATCGCAGTATCGAAGCCCTGGGCGCGGCGCGGGCGGGCGTGCTGCTTTACATCCAGACGATCTTTATCGCCGTGCTCGCCTACCTCATCCTCGGCGAACAATTGCAACGCTATCATCTCGAAGGGGCGGCACTCATCGTCGCCGGATTGCTTCTCATCATCCTGCTGAAGCCTCCGACCAGAGCGGTGACGGCGAAAGCCTGAGGAGCGCGCAATGGGCGCAAAACCCTCAGGTCTGAGCTCTGCGTGATCCTCTTCCCGCGCGAGAGACGACGCCTCGATCCAGCCCGCAAACGCGCTCACAAGGACCGTTCTTCGCGATCATATGAATCTCCCATGCCAACGCCACGGACGCGTGGCCGCGAAGCCAAGCAAAAACACATTCCTTCTGCGTAGATCGTCCAAGGGATGGGCGCCGCGTCCCTAATGTGGGGGCGGGCCGTGGCCGCTCATTGACAAGACGTCAACGCGGCAAATATCTCGCGGAGCTTTTCATTGATGGAGAGGCAAGATGCGCCTGAACATATGGACTGCGTTTGCATTGGCTTCCTTGATGGCGCTGACGGCGTCGCCACCAGCGCCGGCCTACGCCGTGACGGTCAACATTCAAGTTGGTTCCGATCTCAACTTCGGTCGCGCGATCAGCTGCAGGCAAGGGCAGCAACTCCTTCAGAACCGCGGTTTCCGCAATGTGCGCCGCGTCGATTGCAGGGGCCGAACATTCATCTACCACGCAAGACGCGGCAGCAGCGATTTCGAGATTGCCTTGAGCGCCCACACAGGCCGCGTGATCCGCATGACCAGGCTTCGCCGATAGGCGTCCATCAGCCTGAGCTTCATCGGAGCCTGCCATCGGGTTCGCTGGGCGCGCCGAGGATTTCCGCCACCCAGCGTGTCGAGGAAAAGCGTGCGCAGAAGGTGAGGATCGCGATCGTGATCGGGACGCCGATGAAGGCGCCGAACACGCCCCAGACGAACGACCAGGAAAACACCGAAAACAACACCAGGAACGGCGACATCGCGAGCGCGTAACCGGCAACACGCGGTTCGATATAACTCCCGATGACGAATTGTATGATATTGAGCCCGGCGAAGATGAGGATGGCGGCCTCCGGCGATCCGAATTGCGCCAGGGCGTAAGCGCTTGGCAGCAACGTTGCCACGAAGGGCCCCATGAACGGGATGTAGTTCAACGTAAAGGCGATGACGCCCCATTCGGCGGCGAAGCGTAGCCCGAAGAGCGCGGAAAGCACCCAGACGAGCGTGCCGGTGGCAAGGCTCATGACGGTCCGTACGGCCATATAGCGCCGCAGCTTGGCTGCCGTCTGCAGCGCGCCGCCGATGATTGCGTCCGCCTTCTCTTCACTCAGTGCCTTTCGAATATTGCGCGCGACGGCCTCTGTATCGAGCAACCCCAGGAGCACATAAACGACCACGACGATCCAGAAGGAGATCATCGTGTTCAAGCGGGCGGTCGCGCCCTGCAGTACGCGGAGCAGCGAACTGAAGTTGAAATAGTCCGCCCAGACGCCGGCGATGACGATGCCGTGCCCGTCGAGCCACTGAACGAGATCGCCATAGAGCAGCTGGAAGCGAGCAGCATCGCTGACGACAGAGCGGCCGATGCGGCCGAAGCCCCAGGCGGATATGGAGGCAAGAGCGATGAAGACGCAGACGATCACGGCGACCACCACCGCAAGCGCCAACAGCTTGGGGAGAGCCCGCTGCAGGCTCTGCTGAAGCGGCCAGACGAGACCGATGATGAAAAGCGCGCCGGCAACGGGAGCGAAGACGCTGGCAGCCATCCGGAGAACGCACAAGACCGCTATCGCAGCAAGGATCGCCAGGAGAGTGATAACCGCTCGGCTATTCATCCAGTCGACATCCCCTCCGATTGCCTTCGAGCAACCATCCTCACAAATATGATTGGGCGGGCAATCGGTTGCCTGTCCCAAAAGCATGCCTGACGTCTCTAATCTGCGTGATGATGGATTGCTCGCAGCTGCCCGCCGTCCTGCCGACACCTAGGTGAACGGCCATATCCGCGGAACCAGGAAGACGGCCACGATGAAGAACCATGCCATCAGGGGCGTACCGAGTTTCCAATAGTCGCCGAACCGATAGCCGCCCGCGCCCATCACCATCATGTTTGTCGTCGTCGCGATCGGCGTCATGAAGGATGCCGATCCGGCGATGCAGAGGCTCATCAGCACCGGATGCGGCTGGATATGCATCGCCGCCGCAGCCGCCATTGCGATCGGAATGACCAACATCGTCGTCGCCGTGTTGCTCATGACCTGCCCCAACACGGCCGTGAGCACGAAGAGACCCGCGACCAGAGCGCTCGGTCCGGCCGAGCCGAGCGCGGAGACCAGTTCGTCGGCGACGAACTTTGCCGTGCCGGATTGTATCATCGCCGTTGAGATCGGCATCATCGCGCCGATCAGGATGACCGTCGTCCAGTGCACCGCGCGATAGGATTGCTCCACCGTTATCGCGCCGGAAGCAACAAGCACGCAGGCGCATAAAATGCCCGCGACGGCGGGTGGCACGATGTTCGATGCCAACATGACGACAAGCCCGATCAGTGTCGCCACGGCGACCTTGGCGCCCGGACCCATAGGCACAGCGTGGCGGCGAACGAGATCGGGAGAATCGACCACGAGCACATCGGGATCATCCAGGCGCAGATCGAGCGCTTCCCAGCTTCCTTCGAGGAGGATCGTGTCGCCGGCCTTGAGCTCAGGCCTGGCATAGTCAATTTCCGCGCCGCCGCGATGCACCGCCAGGACGACGAGATCGCCGCTCTCGGTGGCGAGGCCCGGAAACATCGACTGCCCGATCAGCTTGGATCGCGGCGGGATCATCACCTCGGCCAGGCCGGACCTGCGATTGAATGCGGTGCTGCCGCCGACCACAGGTGTATCCTCGCGAACGGCAAGATGGAGCCGCGCGGCAACCTCGGCGACAGCCTGGGCGGTGCCGCGCACGAGCAGGTAGTCATCGGCAATCATGGCCCTGTCCCGAACCGGAAGGCCGGATGCGGTAACCTGGACGGCCATCACCTGTATGTCGCTCGCGGCACCCAGATCGATCTTGTCAGTGCGCAGCCCAACGAGAGGTGAGTCCCGGCGAACGCGGAGCCGGAAAAGCCCGTCTTCAAGGCCATAATGTTCGACCAGCGTCTGGGCGTGGCCGCTAAAATCGGCGGGCAGCAGTGCATTCGTCTGCTGGGGAAGCAGATACTTGCCCAGCACCAGGACAACAAAGACGGTTCCCGCGAGAAGCGGAACGCCGACGAGGGCGAACTCGGTGAAGCCGAAGCCATCAAGCCCGGCATCTTCAAGCGCCTCCGAGACGAGAAAATTCTTGGGAGCGCCCGTCAACAAAAGGTTCGCCCCGGCATGGGCGGAGAAGGCCAATGGCATCAACAGTTGCGCGGGCGACTGGTTTAACCTGACCGCCGCGAACACCGCGACGGGTATCAGAGCCGCCACTGCCCCGCTGCCGCTCAGAAGCGACGTCAGGCAGCCGACAGCAATCATGAGAACGAGCAGAAGCCGGCTGCGGTTGTTCTGGCCGGCGAGCGTGATGAGCGCTTGTCCGCACCACGCGGTAACGCCGGTTCTCTCGAGCGCTGCGCTGACGATGAAGAGGCTGGCGACGAAGAGGACGGCGCGATCGCCGAAGCCGGCCAATGCCTGATCCAGCGTGACGAGCCCCGCAGCCCATAGCGTAAGCGCCGCCGCGAAGGCGACGGCGATTACGGGCAGCCTGTTCCATGCAAAGAGAACAATGGTCGCTAGGATGATGATGCAGGTCGTCTGGATCGGGGTCAAGCAGGACCTCCCCGCCTAGCGCCCTGGTATCGATGAAGCCTCCCATGCATGGCTGCGTTACGAGGTCGCCGCTGGCGCCGTCTTTGCTTCTGCCTGCGCCGCGGACAGCGCTTCACGCAATTCGGCTTCCCTGGTCTCGTCGAAGGACGTCTGCAGAAGCTCGCCGCCAATGCCCTTGAGATCGGCCAGCACCTTGTCAGCAGTCATTTTGCGCACGAGCAGGAAGAGCCCAGCCGTACCCGGCTGCAAAGCCGACGCGGCCTTCTTCATGAATTCGTCGTTGATGCCGACATCGCTGAGTTGGCCCGCAAGCGCACCGGAGGCAGCGCCTAGCGCCGTGCCGACCAGAGGCATCAGGAAGATCGCCCCGATCACCGTTCCCCACAGGGCGCCTGAGGCAGCACCGCGTGCAGTGAGATTGACCATCTGATTGAGCTTGATCTGCGCCTTCTCGTTCTTCACGACGACGACGGCGTCTTCCAGCTCGATGAGATATTCCTGCTGCAGCGACAGCACCTTCTGTCGCACCTCTTCGGCCTTTGCTTCCGTTGGGAACCCGATGAAAATCAGATCGCTCATGTCCGCACCCTTTTGATGAAAAGTCGACCGTCGGCGATACCCACGCACGCCCCGCACCTACGCTAGCAATTGCCGCGGCAATAATGATGCGCGGCGAATCCCAATATTGCGCCGGTCGTCCCATTTTCTGTCTGGACGTCTCATTGGCTGGTCGCCATGTCAAAGATCAGTATCGGCGCGGCAACCGCAAAGGTCGCGGCGGCGCCGATAGCATCGACCGCCGTCGTGGGCCTCGCAACATCAGCGTCCGAGATTTGCTGCCCCTGCACCAGCCGATCGCCGATCAGTCGAACGGCCTCGGGGCTGGTCGCGAATAGCGCGTGATTGACCCGATCGCCCGAACTCAATGCGCTCAAATCCAGCACCGTGACGCCCTGCAAATCCGAGAGGGCCTGGCGGTAGTCTTCCTGTGAAGGGTCGATGCCGCCAAGACGAGCGTCTCCGCGCGCAATGAACCGCGACAACCGAAGCGCCAAATCGTTGCGCGCAACGAAGATCGTGATCCTGGGGCGCTTCGGCCCCATATCCTCCACCTGCCGGCGAAAGACGCCGACATCCAGATCCGGGGAAGCGAGAATGAGGCTAGAGACTTTGCTCGGCACGCCGCCACGGCGCAGAGCGACCTGCCTGATCGCTTCAACCGTGAGCCAGGCGCCCATGGAATGGGCGAGCACCACCACCTCGTTGATCGATTGGCTATCGATCGCTGCCTCAAGCAGGTTTGCCAGATCCGATCGCGAGTAGGATGCGTTATCAAGGTCGCGCTTGTAATCGAGAAACCGCCCGCGCGACGGCCATGAAAACAGGATCGGGACAGCATCCGCATCGGAATCGTGCACGAGTTGCGCAAAGCGAAAAACCGCGCGATCGAACGTCGTGCTGTAACCATGGACGAAGACGAAGGCGCGCCGTTTGTGGGCGCCTGGAGCACGAAACGCGGCGGCGACATCTTCACGCTTGATCGGGATTACCGATGTCGCGGCGAAGGTCCGCTCGGGATCGCCGGGAGAACGGCGCGGAAGTTCAAGCGTGCCGGCCTTTCGGTTCGGCGGAACTGCAATCCTGATCCGAGTGTACGACACGGATGCGCCCCGTTCACCGCCATAGAGTACCGCCGGGTCCTCGACCGGTGCCCGCGTCGTCGCTGCGATGAGCGTGATCTGATCGGCGTCTTTTGCAGGGCGGGTTAGGTTTAAAAGCCCCGCCTGCGGACCGGCGCATGCCAGCAGGCATGCATTGAGAACCAAAACAATGAACAGCCGCCGCCAGCGCATCGTTATCTCGGCACGTCGGGGCGGCGATACGAGACCCTTTCGCCAACACACACGGTTACCATAGCAGAAACGCTCTCCAAGCCCTATCACGTTCACCTGCTTCCAGGCTTCGCACGGGGTCAATAGCTCCAGCCTGAAATCGATCAGGCTAGGAATACTCCGGGACGCACAGCGTAGCTTCGGGACGCCCGGCTCATGACATCTAGTATCCCCCGGCTCATCCTGTGGGACGATTTCATATGCTCTGATCGGCCATCATTGCCTTTGAAATCACCTCAAGATCGGGTCTTCTCAAAGGGATAGTGGAATTGAGTCCGGTAGCCCTCGTTGCGATTATCGTCGCTGCAGCGATCGTTCTCTTCGTGTGGAACAGGCTGCCTGTCGCGGTTGTCGCAATGCTGGTGTGCTTGTCCCTCTGGGCCTCAGGCATCCTCAGTCTCGATCAGGCACTTGCGGGCTTCGGCGATCCAGTCGTCATCTTCATCGCGACACTCTTCGTTGTCAGCTCGGCGCTCGAGATTACCGGCGTGACCGCCTGGATCGGCAAGCACCTGATCCGCGCCGCTGGCGAAAAAAGCCGCACCCGCTTTCTGGTTTTGATGATGAGCCTCGTGGCGATCCTGGCAATGTTTGTCGGGACGACCGGCGCCGTCGTGGCGCTGCTACCCGTTGTCATCGTCATCGCGGTGCGCCTTGGCCGCAGGTCCTCGCAACTTCTCATGCCGCTTGCCTTCGCGGCGCATGCCGGCTCCATGCTGGCGCTGACCGGTACGCCGGTGAATGTCCTTATCTCCGACGCCGCCATCGACGCGGGTTTCGCTGGCTTTGGCTTCTTCGAATTCGCGCTGGTTGGGCTTCCGCTGCTCTTCGGCAGCATGGCGATCATCATGCTGCTTGGCCAGCGCCTTTTGCCGCAACGAAACGGCGCAGCCATCCCCGCGGATTTCAGCCGGCACGCCCGCACGCTGGTCGAGCAATATGGATTGGGCAATGACGTCCACCGACTCCGCATTCGCGGCTCTTGCCACTATGTCGGCAAGACGCCATCGGCAATCGAGGTCGCGCGCAACGAGGGAATGCAGCTGGTAGCAGTGCACGAGGGCGACACGGCGCGGCCGATCAGCAGGCCGCACATCGCCGAAGGCGACCATGTTCTCCTGCGCGGCGATGCCGATATCGTCGCGAAGTTCGCGGCGGAGACGCACCTGTCCTTTCGCGAGCAGACGGCAGGCGCCGACGACATTCTCTTCACCCACAAATCGGGGCTGGCCGAAGTGGCGATCCCACCGCGATCCGGCCTGATTGGGCAAAGCGTTTTCCCGGGCATGGTGACCGGGAGCGGCGATCTGATCGTCCTCGCCGTCCAGAAAGCCGGCACTCCGATCGACGATATCGAGACAAACAACCAAACGGGCGCGGTCGTGCTCGGTGCTGGCGACACGATGCTGCTGCAGGGAACCTGGAAGGCGCTGGACACGCGCCTCAGCGACCCGGACGTGCTGACCGTCGGCTCCCCTGATCTTGTTCGCAGGCAAGCTGCGCCGATGGGCGGCGAAGCGAAGCGTACCGCCGCGATCTCGGCTGCGATGATCCTTCTTCTGGCGACCGGCCTGGTGCCGCCAGCGGTGGCAGGCTTGCTGGCAGCAGGAGCGATCCTTCTGTCGGGAATCCTGACAGCGGAGCAGTCCTATAATGCGATCGGCTGGTCGACGGTGGTGCTCGTCGCGGCGATGAAGCCACTTGGTACCGCGATAACGGAAACCGGCGCCGCGCAACTCGCCGCCGATCATCTGCTCTATATCGTCGGGCAAAGTAGTCCGACCATGCTTCTCGCCGGCCTGTTTCTGCTGACCGCGGTGCTCGGACAATTCATCAGCAATATGGCGACCGCCTTGATCGCGATCCCGATCGGCGTTGCGGCGGCGGCCGGCATGGGCATCTCCCCACGTCCCGTCCTGATGAGCACCGCCGTCGCGGCAGCGGCAGCGTTCCTGACGCCGATCGCGGCGCCGGCGAACGCCTTGGTTATGGGTCCAGGCGGCTACACTTTTGGCGAATACTGGAAGCTCGGCTTGCCGCTGCTCGCTTGGTTTTTCGTCGTTGCCGTCTTCATCGTCCCGCTCATCTGGCCTTTCTAGGTCGAGGGCGCTGCCATCGTGTTTTCTGCGCCCTCAAGGGCGTCACTACAGATCAAATCGCGGCCACGCAGATAGGCCGCAACGCAAAGAAATCAGGGAGGAAAACCCATGCTGCGGATGGGAGAAAAGTATCGCCACCTTATTCACGACGCGGGCTGCGGCTGCTCGCATCCGGACCTGCAACGGGCCTCGCGTCGGCTGGAAGCCTTCTCACGACGCGATCTCCTATCGGGATTGGCGGCAACCGCCCTCGTTGGCGCCCTGCCCGCGCAAGGTCTCGCGCAAACTGCAGCCAAACCGAACACGACCCTCTTGAGCAACGCCCGGCTTTTCGACAGCACGGCCGGCACTGTCGTCGATAATGTCCAGGTGCTGATCAGCGACAACCAGATTGCCGATGTCGATCGCTCCCGTGCGCCGCCGCCTGACGGCGCGACGGTTCTGGACTGCCGCAACGGCGTCATCATGCCGGGCCTCATCGACGCGCACTGGCACACGATTTTCGCGGCGGTGCCGCTGAACCTGCTCCTCGGCGGAGACCCCGGTATCGTCTTCGCCGCATCGACCGCCGAAGCCGAGCGCACGCTGATGCGCGGTTTCACCACGGTGCGCGATCTTGGTGGCCCCGTGTTCTCGTTCAAGCAAGCGATCGACGCCGGCCTTATTCCCGGGCCGCGGATCTATCCGTCCGGCGCCATGATCACCACCTCAGGCGGGCATGGCGACCTGCGTCTTCCCACCGAGATTCCGAGGGACGGAAACAAGCTAAGCAGCGGTGAACTCTTTGGAGGCGCTGCGATCGTCGACGGTGTAGCCGAGTTGCAGCTTCGGGTACGCGAGCAGCTTCTGCAGGGCGCATCACAAGTGAAAATCGTCGGCAGCGGCGGTGTTTCATCGCCGCGCAGCCCGCTTGATATGATCACCTTCAGCGAGGATGAACTGCGCGCCGCGGCCGGCGTTGCTGCGGACTGGAACACCTATGTCGCCCTCCACGCCTACACCACCCGCGCCGTTCAACGCGCGCTAAGGGCCGGCGTGACGTGCATCGAGCATGCTCATCTGATCGACGAAGAAACAGCGATCATGATGGCCGAGAAGGGTGTCTGGCTCAGCACCCAGCCCTTCCTGACGATGGCGGACGCGGCCTCTCAGAGCGGACCAGGCGTTGAGCGCGCCAAGCAGATCTTTTTGGGAACCCCGACGCTCTACCAATATGCGCGCAAGCACGGCATCAACACCGCCTGGGGATCGGACGTGCTCTTTTCTCCTGAGCTCGGGCCGCGGCAGAACATCATGCTGACCCATCTGAGCAACTGGTACAAGAACGCCGAAGTGCTTCAGATGGCGACATCGGGCAATGCGCAGTTGCTCGAACTCTCCAACATGCGCAACCCTTATCCAGGCAAGCTCGGCGTTATCGAGAAAGGCGCTCTGGCGGACCTGGTGGTCGTTGATGGCAACCCGACGGAAGATCTGGCCCTGGTCGAAAATCCGCAGAAGAATTTCCTGGCGATCATAAAGGATGGGCGGCTGCACAAGAACACTCTTTAACACAGCGGACCTTTCACGAGCGGGGCAAGCCAGATCCCAGCTCCTCCCACATCCGGAAACACGTTAACCGGGAAAATGGACGCGCTTTGCGTCTTTCTTTTACATAGCAAGAATTGTATTAGTGATCTTCGCTTTAGGTTTACCTTCTGCACACAGTCAACATTGCCGTCATGGTGCAAATCAGCTTCCCTCCGGATGCACCACCGCCTGCGTCGATACTGGTCACTTCATGCTTGCTTAGTCTTGTGTTCAAGGAGCGACATCATGAATGCACGGGTAGAATTGGGGTCGACATCCGCTGCCGCTTTCGCGGACGAACCACTGAGATGCGCCATTGAATGTGATACCGCTCGCGCTCGCGCGCCGGAGCGGTTCGAGGTTTTCCGAAACTGGCATTCGTCCATCCTCGATGTAGGCCTGAAGAGCGGCGAGACGAATAGGTTTGAGGCGACGGAGAAAATCTGGCAACTCGGCGATATCGCCTTTGCCGTCATCGACGCGTCTCCCGATCATCTCCTGCGCTGGGAGCACAAGAAGAAGCCGGCCGTCGACAATTGGGTCGTCAGCGTCAAAAACAGCGACGCATCGAGCACCGCCGATAGCACCTCCCGACGAAAGCTTGGCATAACGAACCTCACGGCCCCGCATGCCTGCGAAAGCGAGGGGCGGCTGATCGCGCTTTTTTTGCCGTACAACACGGTCGATGCCTCCCTCGACCCCGAGATCGCGGACGAAGACGCCCAATTCCTCGCAGACTATCTGACCCTGCTGCATCACAATCTCACTCATCTGCGCCGAAGCAACGTTGCAAGGGTCGCCGAAGCGACCATACACATGCTCGCAGCCGTGCTCGCGCCGTCTCACGACAAGCTGGCGCAGGCACAGGCTCCCATAGATGCCGTGATAACGACCCGCGCCATAAGGGCGATCGATGCCAAGCTTGCCGACCCGGGCCTGAGCCCGGAGTATCTGTGCAAGAGTGTTGGCGTATCGCGCTCGCGCCTCTACCGGATTTTCGAACCGGCGGGCGGAATCTCCAACTATATCCGCCGAAAACGACTGCTTGAGACGCGCCGCGCGCTGGCCGATAGCGCCAATGTGCACTCGATCGCGCAGATCGCGGAGAATATGGGCTTTACCGATCCATCGACCTACAGCCGCATGTTCAAGCGCGAATTCGGACTGTCGCCGAAGGAAGTGCGGGCGCTGGGCTGGCAGGGAATGCTGCATCCGGGCTCGCTCAAGATGGATCAGGCAGGTGGCAGCAATCCCACATTGAACACGCTGCTCATCAGCAATTCACTCGGCATGTCGATGGGCAACTGACAATTTTGGCGAGATTTCGTTCCTTCCGCTTGGGAGGTCAAAAATGGACACTCTGCACAGGATTGGGATGGAATGCATATATTCAAACCCGAACATATGAATAGAGTTGCGTGATATCGACATGCAATTGCAACTACTAATGTCCTGCCTCAACTCTGCTTTCTAAGTTCGACCAACGTGCTTTCCCGTTCCTCTCGGCCAGCGCCTTGTTGCTGATGAGCCGACGCTTCGTGATCGCCATCGAACAAGGAGTAATGCTTATGAAAGCCGGAAGCGCATTGGCGATCCTCCACACCGTGCCTGTAAACACGCGCGACATCCTCCCCTCCGGGCAACCAACCTTCTGTCAGACATAGATGCTCAACAGCAGGATGGATCATGCAGCACGACAGCAACATTGCCGGCAAGGACGAGGGCCAAGCTCCCCTCACATGCGTCGTCGACATCGACACTTCCGCCGCGCCGCCCGCCGAACAGTTTGATCTCTACCGATCCTGGAATGCCAACCTCGGCGATGTCACGCTGCTGCGTGAAAAGTTCAATTCCTTCAATGCGCATCAGCAGGTCTGGCAGCTCGGAAGCCTTGCGCTGATGTCCCTGGATTACCGGGGCACCGGTTATCGCCGCCGTTGGACCAACAAGAAGGATCCCGTTTTCGATCATTGGATCCTTAGCGTCCCGCTGACGGTCTCGGAAAATGGCGGTCCGAGCATCCCCGGCCAGTTGCACTGGCATTGCCTTGCCGCCCCCTACGAGGCGGAAGGCGAGGATGACGGCGCGCTTGCGCTGCTGCTTCCCCGCGATTTCGCGTTCTCGCAGCCCTTTGACCTCGCCATTCGCCCCGAGATGGCAGCGCTGATCGTGGACTACCTACAGCTGCTGCACCGCTCGCTCCCCAACAGGATGGAGCGCGATGCCGAACATATCGCGGTCGCGACGACCACATTGCTCGCCGCCTGCCTTGCGCCATCGCGCGATCACCTTGTCGAAGCCGAAGGACCGATCAACGGCGTGATCATGGCGCGTGCCAAGAAGCTCATTGCCGCGCAACTCGCAAAGCGCGATCTATCGCCGGACAAGCTGTGCCGCGATCTGAATATCTCACGGTCCCGGCTCTATCGGATTTTCGAGCCAAGCGGTGGCATCTCCAACTACATCCGCCGCCAGCGCCTGCTGCGCACCAGGGACATCCTTTCCGATGACAAGGACAGGCGCTCCATCTCGCTGATTGCCGAGGAATGGGGCTTCATGGACCCATCGACATACAGCCGAACCTTCCGGCGCGAGTTCGGGATGACGCCGAAGGAAGCCCGCGAGACGGGATGGCTGCGGATCAACGAGGCGCCGAGACTTTCCGCCGCCCATTTCGCCGGCGGCCCGCCTTGGAGCTCTCTGCTGGCGAGCGGCGATATAGCGAACCGCTCTTAACCGCTCCCGGAAACATCTTCCTAAGCCCGCCGGACCACTCGCGGCGTCATTCGCGTTCGTGACAACGTGGCTACTTGCTCGTTGCTGTGCAGTTTATCCCAGCGTCGTGCACAGTATCCATTTCTGCGACAATGAGCGTGAAACCACTGTTTAAACGGCATTTTCCGCTTTCCGGGCCATGCCCTGCAGAAATAAGCTTCGAGCGCTGCCGTCGAAGCGGAAGGTCTGAACTCGCGTTCCATCCACCGCTTCGGCCATGGCCATTGACGCTTTCAGGAGTGTGACGGATGGGAATTCCTGGCAGATTTTCTGGTGTCTTTCTCGCCTCGTTCATCGCAGCCTCGCATGCAATAACGGCACAGGCTCAGGATGTGCCGAAAGTGGCGACAATCACCGTTGCAGTTGAGGACGTTTCACCGAAGCACGAATTCGTCGGGCGCGTGGAAGCGCTGAATGCCGTCGACATCCGTTCCCGGATTGACGGCTTCGTCGATCAGCGGCTGTTCGAGGAAGGCGCCGTGGTCGACGAGGGCCAGGAGCTCTTCAAGATCGACAGCCGGGCGCTTGAGATCGCACTCGCCGACGCCAATGCCAACCTTGCCCGCGCCAAGGCGACACTGCTCGACGCCGAGCGCCAGATGGTACGCAACCAGTCCCTCAACCAGACCGTTGCGCGCGCAACGATCGAACAGAGCGAAACCGCGCGAGACACCGCCGCGGCAAACCTGCAATCCGCGGAAGCAGCCGTAAAGCAGGCCGAGCTCAATCTCAGCTACAGCCGCATCGTGGCGCCCCTGAAGGGCCGGATCGGAACCGCCGCATTCTCCCCGGGCAGCTTCATCACCACCGCCTCGCCCGCATTGGCGCGCGTCGTTCAGATGGATCCTGTCAGGGTGGTCTTTTCAGTCAGCGACCGCTCATTGCTGGATCTGCGGGAAGCCGCCGGCAATGTCAGCAAGGATGAGCTGGCCCAGCGCTACCAGACGCGTCTGAGGCTATCCAACGGACAGATCTATCCGCAGAACGCACCCATCGCCTTCCTCGGAAACGAGGTGGATGAAGGCACCGGAACGCTGGCCGTCCGCTCGGTCTTTCCAAACAGCGATTTCCTGCTGATCCCCGGCCAGTTCGTCACTGTCGTCGTCTCCGAAACCGCGCGAAAGGAACGCCCAACGGTTCCGCTGGGGGCCGTGCAGCAGGACCGCGAGGGCAAGTACGTCATGCTGGTCACAGCTGACAAGAAGGCCGAGGAGCGCAGGATCAGCGTCTCCGAGCAGCGGGAAGGAAGCTGGATCGTCGAGGACGGACTGAAAGGCGGTGAAAACGTCATCATCGAGGGGCTTCAGAATGTGGCCGCGGGATCCGCGGTCGAGATCGTCGAGGACAAGAGCACGTCCCAGCCGGCGGTGGCGAAATGAACATTTCCGCTCCCTTCATCGGCCGCCCGCGCTTCGCGATGGTAATCGCGGTCGTCATGCTCATCGCCGGCACGGTGGCACTCCTGCAGATCCCGGTCGCGCAGTTCCCGCAGATCACGCCGCCGGAAGTGCAGGTCACGGCCAGCTACCCAGGCGCCAACGCGCAGGTGATGACTGACAGCGTCGGCGCACCGATCGAAGAGCAGGTGAATGGCGTCGAGGGCATGATGTACATGTCTTCTTCAAGCACCGACAACGGCACCTACAGCCTGACCGTAACCTTTGAAGCGGGAACAGACCCCGCGATTGCCCAGGTCAACGTCCAGAACCGTCTTGCGCTGGCGACTCCGCGTTTGCCGGCCGCCGTCACGCAGGCGGGCGTAACGGTGCGCAGCCGTTCGTCCAGCATGCTGCTCGGCCTAGCGCTCTATTCGCCGAAAGGCACGCGCGACGAAGTTTTCATCAGCAACTATGCGACGATCAACATTCGAGACTCCATCTCCCGCCTTCCCGGCGTCGGCGAAGCCGCCGTGTTCGGGCCGACCTACAGCATGCGCATCTGGATGATGCCTGACCGCATGGAGGCGCTGGGCGTCACGGCCGCCGATCTCATGACCGTCATCCGGGCGCAGAATGCCCAGGCCTCTGCCGGGCAGATCGGCTCGCCTCCGGCGATGACCGGGCAGCAGCTGCAGCTCACGGTGACGGCGCGCGGACGGCTTGCGGATGCCGCCGAGTTCGGAGATATCATCGTTCGCAGCAATCGCGATGGGGGCGTTGTCCGGCTACGCGATGTCGCCCGCGTGGAGCTCGGCGCCCAGTCCTACGACACGGCCTCGACGCTGAACGGCCGCCCCAGCGCGACTGTGGTCGTCTATCAGGCATCCGACGCCAACGCGCTTGCCGTATCGAACGCCGTGCTTGGCGAAGTCGAGCGACTTTCAAAGCAGTTCCCCGATGACGTCGCCTACACGCTCGTCTTCGACACGACCTCTTTCGTGCGCGAGACCATCCGCGAAATTTTCGTAACGCTCGCCATCACCTTCGTGCTTGTCGTGGCCGTCGTCTATGCGTTCCTGCAGGACTGGCGCGCCACCGTCATCCCGACGCTGACAATCCCGGTGTCCCTGATCGGCGGCTTCGCCGTGCTCTACGTTCTCGGCTATTCGGCGAACACGATCACGCTCTTTGCCGTCATTCTGGCGATCAGCCTCGTGGTTGATGACGCCATCATCGTCGTGGAAAACGCCCAGCGACTGATGAGCGAAAAGGCAATGGATATACGAGCCGCGACACTCGCCACCATGCAGCAGGTCACCGGACCGATCGTCGCGACCACGCTTGTTCTCGCAGCACTCTTCGTCCCGGTGGCGTTCCTGGCCGGAATCACCGGCGAACTCTACCGCCAATTTGCCGTGACGATCCTCGTGACCGTGGTCTTTTCGACCATCAACGCGCTAACGCTGAGCCCGGCGCTCTGCGTCCTCATTTTGAGGCCGGCACCTGAACGCAAGACCGGCATCTTTGGCCGGATGAACAACGGCCTGGAGGCCTCCCGTCGCTTCTACCTCAGCATGTTCACGATGTTTGCCCGGCGCCTCGTGCTGGCAGGCGTGCTCTTCGTCGCCGTCATCGGCGGCATCTACGGCTTCTACCGCGTTCTCCCCACCGGCTTCGTGCCGGCCGAAGACCAAGGCTACCTGTTCATGAACGTGCAGCTTCCGAACGCCGCATCGCTTGAGAGGACGCAACAGACGATCGCGCAAGTCAGCGCTCTCCTGCAGCAGACGCCCGGGATCGCCAATACGATCGGCATCGCCGGCGTCAGCATGGTGGGCGGCGGCGGCTCCAACAGCGGCATGATCATCTCCGCGTTGGAACCATGGAGCGAGCGCCCCGCCGACCAGAGCGCCTTCGCGCTCATCGCCAAGCTGCGCCCGCAGCTGGCAGCCATATCAACGGCATCGATCGTGCCCTTCAATCCGCCAGCGATACCCGGCCTCGGCACGACGGGCGGCTTCGACTTCCGCCTTCAGGCGCGCGCCGGTCAGAGCCAGCAGGCGCTCGCCGAGGTCATGCGCGATCTCATCATCCAGGCAAACCGAACGCCCGGCCTTGCCGGCGTGTTCAGCACCTTCTCCGCCGACGTGCCGCAGGTCTATCTCGATATCGACCGGAAACGGGCCGACCTCTACGGCGTCTCGCCGGCAGCTATCTTCAGCACATTGCAGGCGCATCTCGGATCGGCCTATGTCGACGATTTCAACATTTTCTCGAGAGTGTATCAGGTGCGGCTGCAGGATGAACCCAGCTATCGCCAGCGCATCGACGACATCCAGCGCTTGCGCGTGCGCAGCCAGTCCGGCGAGCTCGTTCCGCTGCAGAGCATGATCTCTATTCAGACGATCTATGGGCCGAGCTCGGTCAACCGCTACAACCTGTTTTCATCTGCCTCCATCAACGGTCAGGCCGCGGCCGGCACCAGTTCCGGCCAAGCGCTTGCCATCATGGGCAACCTCGCCAATGAAACCATGCCTGACGGCTTCGGTTTCGAGTGGACCGGGCTCGCGCTTCAGGAACAACAATCGGGCAACGAGACCGTGATCATCCTGATCGCCGGCATCGTCTTCACCTATCTCTTCCTCGTCGCGCAATATGAAAGCTGGAGCGTGCCCGTTGCCGTCATGCTGTCGGTCGCTGTCGCCGTGGTCGGCGCGCTGGGCGCACTCGTCATCGGCGGGATCGATCTCAATATCTACGCGCAGATCGGCATGCTGTTGCTGATCGGCCTCGCGGCCAAGAATGCGATCCTGATCGTCGAATTCGCCAAGGAACGGCGCGAGGAGGGAATGAGCACGTTGGACGCAGCCGCCGAAGCCACGTCGCAGCGCTTCAGGCCCGTGTTGATGACCGCGCTTGCCTCGATCTTGGGTGTCGTGCCGCTGGTGGTCGCAACAGGCGCCGGAGCGGGAAGCCGCCAGGCAATCGGCGCCACCGTTCTTGGTGGCCTCCTTCTCGGCACGGTTCTCGGGCTTGTCGTGATCCCGGTTCTCTACCTGGTCGTTCAGAGCCTTCGCGAAACACTCAAGCAACGGCTCTTCGGTGTCGAACCCGATCCCGTCACCAACGTTGCCGCCGAATAGATACTTTCGCCGGTCCTGTCCGGCCCGACCTGACTTAGCCGCCGTCGGCTACTCGGCCGATGCCGGCTCAAGCGCTTTGAACGCGCCCTGCCCCAAGAGCATCAGCCATGTCACGAGCACGAAGGTGGAGGTCAGGACCGGCATTGCGATCGGTGTCAGGAAAATGGCGACCGAGGCCCAGAGCCAGCTGGAGATGACGGCGCCGAAGACCGCATAGATCAGACTTCGCCAATTAAAGGCGAGGAAGACACCACATAGCGCCATCGCCGTCAGCGCTGAATTGTAGCCGAAGAGACCATCGCGAACCGCGCCCTCCGGACCGCCATAAACGGCCGCCACCAGCGTGCCGACCACCGCGCCGAGCAGGCCCATCGCAGCGCTGATGCGGGAATTCAGGGCGATGGCGACTATGATGAGGTAGCCGGAAATCCAGTTGTCTTGGAAGAATATCTGCCCGATCGAGGTCCCTATCCCCTCGTACCAGGTCGCAAAGACATAGGGCACCGTATCGGAAAACTGTTCGGGCGACACCGGCTTTGCCATCGGCCCCGCATCGATCGCGTCGAATTTCAGCACCGCGAACAGAAACAGCCATCCGACGAGAACGAAAGGCATCGTCAGAGGTGCGGTCTTGTAGGGCGCCAGAACCGCGCCCATGCTGGCAAATGCCATGGTCGTGAAGGCGGCGGCGCAGACGAGATAGACGACCATGGCCACGGACGGGACGGCGCCCGTGCGAAAATCCTCGCTGGTGAAGGCAACGAGCGCCAGGCCGACCAACGCGCCGTTGAAACCATATAGCCCGTCCCGCATCACAGCCCTGTCGGCCTTGAGAACAAGGGCGGTCGCCGTGCTGGCGATGACGCCGAGCACACAGATCGCGGCATAGATCCATGAGTTCCAAGCGAGCGCTGCGAGGATGACGAGCCCCGACAGCGGATTGTTCTGAAAGACGACCTGGCCCACGCCACGCAGCGACCAATCCACGAAGAACAAGGACGGATGATCACGGAAACGATCCAAATTCATTGATCTCTGCTCCTTCGGCTCGGCCCGGAAGCGACAGCGTGCCTCGTTCCCGCGGCGTGTTGGTCCGGCCCGGGCGCGACCTCACGCCCGGGCTTTTCTGCGGCTAAAAGAGGAAGTATCGCTGCGACATCGGCAACACATCCGCCGGCTCGCAGGTGATCAGCTGGCCATCGACCCGCACATTGTAGTTTTGCGGGTCGACCTCCAGCTTCGGCGTCAGATTGTTGTGCACCATGTCTTTCTTGCGCACCGTCCGCGTGCCCTTCACAGCCGCGAGCTGCTTGGAGAGCTTCAGCTTCTCGCCGATCCCCTCGTCGAGTGCGGCCTGCGAGACGAAGGTGACCCCCGTCGAGCCGAGCGCCCTCCCGAGCACACCATACATCGGACGGTAGTGCACCGGCTGCGGCGTCGAGATCGACGCATTGGGATCGCCCATCGGCGCGATCGCGATCATGCCGCCGATCAGCACCAGCTGCGGCTTGATCCCGAAGAAGGCCGGCTTCCAGAGCACGAGATCGGCGCGTTTGCCGACCTGGATGGAGCCGATCTGATCGGCGAAGCCATGTGTCAGGGCCGGGTTGATCGTGTATTTGGCGACGTAGCGCTTGACGCGGAAATTGTCGTTGCGCCCGCTATCCTCGGGCAGCGGACCGCGCTGCACCTTCATCTTGTGCGCCGTCTGCCAGCACCGCAGCGTCGTCTCGCCGATACGGCCCATTGCCTGTGAATCCGACGACATCATTGAGAACACACCGAGATCATGGAGAATGTCTTCGGCCGCGATCGTCTCGCGCCTGATGCGCGACTCCGCGAAGGCCACGTCCTCCGGAATTTGGGGGCTGAGGTGGTGGCAGACCATCAGCATGTCGAGATGCTCGTCGACCGTGTTGATCGTATAGGGCCTTGTCGGGTTGGTGGACGATGGCAGCACATTCTCCTCGCCCGCCGCCGTGATGATATCGGGCGCATGGCCGCCGCCGGCGCCCTCGGTGTGGAAGCTATGGATCGTGCGTCCTTTCATGGCCGCGAAGGTGTCGCGCACGAACCCGCTTTCGTTAAGCGTATCGCTGTGGAGTGCCACCTGCACGTCCATCTCGTCGGCCACCGTCAGGCAATTGTCGATCGCCGCCGGCGTCGTGCCCCAGTCCTCGTGAAGCTTCAGCCCGACCACACCGGCGCGCACCTGTTCGCGCAACGGATCGGGCAGGCTGATATTGCCTTTTCCGAGCAGCCCGACATTGATCGGTAGCGCTTCCGCCGCTTCCAGCATCCGGTGGATCGCCCATGGACCTGCCGTCACTGTGGTCGCAAGCGTGCCGACCGTCGGGCCGGCGCCGCCGCCGACAAGCGTCGTCGTGCCGCTCGCCAGCGCCTCATCCGCCTGCTGCGGCGCGATGAAGTGAATGTGCGTATCGATCCCGCCCGCGGTGAGGATCTTGCCTTCTCCAGCGATCACATCCGTCGCGCCGCCGACGATGATGTTGACGCCCGGCTGAATATCGGGATTGCCCGATTTCCCGATCCCGGAAATGCGCCCGTTCTTGATGCCGACATCGGCTTTGATGATGCCCCAATGATCAATGATGATGACATTGGTGATGACAACGTCGGCGACCTCGGCGTAGGGGCGCTGCCCCTGCCCCATGCCGTCGCGGATCACCTTGCCGCCGCCGAAGGTCACCTCTTCGCCGTAAACCGTGCGGTCTTCCTCGATCTCGATGACGAGCTCGGTATCAGCCAGCCGAAGCCTGTCGCCCTTGGTTGGGCCGTAGAGATCGGCATAGGTCTGCCTTGTGATCGTTGCCATCATAGCCTCCTACAGCTTGCCCATGACCTTGGCGTTGAACCCGTAAACCTCACGCTTGCCGTCGAGCGCCACGAGCTCCACCGTTCGTTCCTGGCCCGGTTCGAAGCGGACCGCCGTGCCGGCCGGAATGTTGAGCCGAAAGCCGCGCGTGGGCCCGCGGTCGAACAGAAGCGCCTCGTTGGTCTCGTAGAAATGGTAGTGCGAACCGACCTGGATCGGCCGGTCGCCGGAGTTGGCGACATCGACCTTCAGTGTCTGCCTGCCCGCATTGATGTCGATCGAGCCACTCTCGATGAAATATTCGCCGGGGATCATGATAGCCTCCTCAGGGAATTGGGTTGTGGACGGTCACGAGCTTCGTGCCGTCGGGAAAGGTTGCTTCCACCTGGATGTCGTGGATCATCTCGGGCACGCCCTCCATGACCTCCTCGCGGGTCAGCAACGTCGCGCCATAAGACATGAGGTCCGCCACCGTCCTCCCCTCGCGGGCGCCTTCTAGCAGGGCGGCCGAGATATAGGCTATGACCTCAGGATAGTTCAGCTTCAGACCTTTCGCCCGGCGCCGCTCCGCGACCAATCCGGCCGTAAAGATCAGGAGCTTGTCTCTTTCACGCGGTAGCAGTTCCATGAGCTTGCCTCCTTGTTTTGCTGTTCACGTTGCCCAGATGCGCGGAGCGACGGCCTTCTTCATCAGGCCGCGTTCGCGAAGAATGCTCCACGCTTGCAGAAAAAGTGCCTTGCCCTCGGACATGCGGCTTCCGAGATAGCGGCAGACGATCACGCGCTCGAGCTGGCTGGCCGAGAAGACGCCGCGCGCCTGCTCGCCGAGTTCGTCGCGGATATGCTGAACGGTGTTTTCAAGCGCAGGTCCCGCATAGACCATTGTTCCGACGATAGGCTTTCCGGCAAAAAAGACGGGCGCGTCCAGAACCTCGGGTGCGTGAGAAAACGCCATTCGCTCGAACCAGATCAGCTCGTCACCGCGAAATATCTCGACCCGCTGGGCGAGCCGGCCGCTTGCAAACCCCTCGCCCGCGGCGGGGCGGCCGAGGCTGACGAAATCCCAGCCGACATAAGCGGCATCTTCGCCGAGCGTAACGCTTGTGCTGATCGCGGCATCCGCGCCTTCAAATAGGATCGTCTCCTGCGGAAGGTTTTCGCAGACCGCGCCGGCGCCGACATCGATCCGCATGCGCTGCGTACTCGTGCCGATTTCGCTGCGGTAGAATTTCGTCGCGCCAGGCGTCGTCAGGACACAGCGTGCCTCGGGCGCAAGGCCGCAGCTTATGTTGAGAACATCGCCGCCGGCCACGCCGCCCGGTGGATGCAGGATGTAGACATGAGCGGAGCCATCGTCCTCTGGGTGAAAGGCGCGCTGCACAGCTAGCGGCCCGACATGGCGCCGGCGCATCAGGCGCGTCTTCCCGTGGGAGTTCGCAAACCACAAATCTAGCTCGGCATGCCAACCATCGACCATCGGTGATAAACCCTTTCCCAATCCGGCCTCGCAGCCGTTGCTGTCCCTCTGCCACCTCGACATTTCATGTGCTGCTCAAGCCTGTGCGTGACACAGAGCGCGTTCACGCTTGATCGCTCGGTTTCTGCTTCTCGCTTCTCTCGTGTCGCGTGCCTTCGGAAAGATGGTGCGAACTGGCAGTCAACTTCATCGCGCCCGCCAGAAGCAGCGCCGACACCGGCAACACGAGCGCCTCCCACTGCGGAGGCGTCTGCAATTCACCTACCTGGGCCGCAAAGTGCACGACGAGGTAGAGAATGATCATCTGGAAGAAGAGGTTCTTCAGCTCCGCGACGGTATCGATGATCATCCACTGCGGTAGTCTCGATCGCTGCTCCGGCGGAATATCGAGGGCAAAGCCAAGGGCGATGCCGCAGCCGACGACCATCAGCACGATGCCCAGGAGGATCTTGTCGGTAGCGCGCAGGACCGAGACGATGACCGACATATCCGGATTGAGCCGGGTCATCCGGAAGGTTTCCACGAGCATCAAGATCGCCTCCCAGAACATCAGGAAGGCACCGAAAAGCACACCCGCGGCAGCAAGTATGAGAATGGACCGAAGGCCGCGGAACAACGAAATCAATGCACTCTTCCTCCTCGGATCAATTTGACTGCGTGGGCGCGGCTTGCTTTGCCCAGTCAGCGCTAGGAACGAAACAGCCGGCTGTATTGCGTTTCATGCCATGCGCTTGCCATCGCCATTGCCGGCGCCGCATTGCCGATCTCGTCGTCACCAGTCGTCTCCGCCGTGCGCGCCGCACGCTCGATGACGTCAGCGGCCGCGATCAAAAGGCGCTGGCCGGCGGTATGTCCCAGCGGCACCAGCCGAACGGCGGCCGATACCTGCCCTTCCACCGCACTCCAGAGCAGCCCGCGCAGCGCATCCGCCGGCGCGATCTTCCAATGCGTGGCCGCAAGCGCAAAAACCGCCGGGTAGGTCAGTTTCTTGCCGCTGAAAGTCTTGGCGGACGAAACGCCGAGATCGCAGAGGACAGTGAGCATCGATGCGCCCATCTGCTTGTCCTCCAGCTCGACCTCCTTGCTTTCGCGCGCCGCCGACAGCCATGCATCGGCTTTCAGGAAGGCTGGGCGGTCACCCACTTCGAGCGCATGCATCATGCGCAAGAACAGTGCCGCATCGCAGACGGCGTAGCTGTGTTCGATCAGCCTGAAGATCCAGTCGCGGGCTGTCGCCTCGTCGCGAACTATCCGGTCGTGGACCGCCCATTCGAGGCCACGGGAATAGGCGAACGCGCCAACCGGCTGGCTTGGACTGACCAGCCGCAGCAACTGAAGCGGCAAACCGCTCGATGTTGGTTGGCCCAATGTTGGTTGGAACGTCACATCCATCTCCCGAAACGATCGCCCGTGGCCGGACTACACACCGGCCCCAGGCCTTCAAATGCCCATGTCCTTCAGCTCGCCAACAGCAGAACGCCGCCAAGCGCGGTGGCTCCGCCGGCGATCCGCAGAGCTGTCGTGCCTTGCGTCAGGCGACCGGCCGCGATGCCCATTCCCATCCCCACCGCATGCAGGAATGCTGTCGCCAGCACAAAGCCCACGCCGAAAGACAAGGCGTTCGCACCTGCCATCTCGGCGCCATGCGCATGCCCGTGAAAGAATGCGAAGCCACCGACAATGGCCGCGACCAGCGTGGGCGATGCCGGTCGCGCAACCGCGACCAGCAGACCGATGACGACAGCCGAGGCAAGAATGACCGGCTCGACAAAAGGCAAGTGCATACCCGCGAGTGCTGCCACAAAGCCGAGGATCATCACACTAACGAAGGCCGCGGGGATAGCGAGCCGCGCGCGGCTGCCGAGCATGACCGCCGCAAGGCCGACCGCGACCATGGCGAGAACATGATCCGGCCCCGAAAGCGGATGCAGAAACCCGGAGACGAAGGACCCATGGTCACCAGGGCCTACATGCGCGAATGCCGGCGTGCTCGCCATAAGCAGCGGCGCGAGGATCAAGAGATGCATCTTCTTCATGGCACGAATCTCCCTAAGGTTGGTCGAATAGGAACGATTGACATCCAGTAGTTCAGGCACTCCATCGAACTCATGCTGGCACTGCGATCTGGCCTGTTCAGAACGAGCCGAACATCGACCCGAGCACGAAGACCGCGACAAGCGAGATGATGACGCCGACGATCACGGTCATCACCATGTCCAAATAGCTTCCCGAGTGCGTCTGCTTGCTGATCTGCAGGAGCAGAAGCACCGTGCCGTTGTGCGGCAAAGCATCGAGCGTACCCGCGCTGATCGTCGTCAGGCGATGCATGAGTGCCGGGTCGATACCGTGTTCGGCCGCAAGCTTCATATATTCGGCGCCGAGCGCGTTGAGAGCGATCGCCATGCCGCCGGACGCCGTGCCCGTCAGCGCGGCCAGCGCGTTCATCGCCACGACCAGCGACACGAGCGGGCCGCCGGGCATCTGCAAGACAGCATCGCGCACGACGTTGAAGGCCGGCATGGCGGCAACCACCGCGCCGAAGCCAACGAGGCTGGCAACTGTCATGATCGGCAAGACGGCCGAGTTGGCGCCCGCGTCGAGACTTTCGCGCAATGCGCCCAACCGTCCGTAATTCAGGCCGATCACGGTGACGATCGCCGCGGCGAGCGCGATGAGGACGGCCCAGACGCCGATCGTCGAAGTGATATTGATGCCAAGTGCTGCTTCGGCGCTGGAGAAGTCGATCCGCGGCAGCACCACCAGCGCCATGAGGAAGTTGACACCGATGACGACGATCAGCGGCAGCACCGCGAAGAGGAAGGATGGTCCCTGGTCGCTCTTCTTTCCATGGGTAAGTTCGCTCGGGTCGAAATCGCCCGATGTCGTTGCCTGTTCGCGAACCTTTTCGCTGATGACGACAGGCGTTTCGTCCTCCGTATATCCCTCGTTGGCGGCGCGCGCCCTGGCCTCGATATGGGCGAGCCACCACATCCCGAAAGCGAAGGTGATGATCGAGGCGATGATACCGAGGCCGGGTGCGGCGAAGGTCGTCGTGCCGAAGTAGGGCATCGGTATCGCGTTGTTCGTCGAGGGCGTGCCTGGCATCGCCGACATGGTGAAGGTGAAGGCGCCGAGGCCGATCGCCGCCGGCATCAATCTTGCCGGAATGTTCGCGGCGCGGAACATTTCGCGCGCCATCGGCACGAGCACGAAGAAGGCGACGAACACGCTGACGCCACCATAGGTGACGACGGCGGAGGCCAGCACCACGGAAAGCATGGTCCGCTTCACGCCCAGCCGCTCCGTCAGGAAACGGGCGATAGAGGTGATGGAGCCGCTGTCATCCATCATCTTGCCGAAGATGCCGCCGAGCAGGAACATCGGGAACCACTGCGTGACAAACCGCGCCGTGCCGCCCATGAACGTTGAGGTCCAATGCGGAAGCAGTGGCTGGCCTGAGGCCGCGGCAACGATGAGGGCCGCCGCAGGCGCCAGGAGCAGCACGCTCCAGCCGCGATAGGCGAACCACATCAGCAATCCAAGTCCCAGCAGAATTCCAAACAGCCCCATGGATCCGCCTCTCAATCCAGCCAGATAAGCGGAGATGTTATGCGATCCACTGCCTTTCACCCGTCCAGGTGCAGCTATGATGCGCGTCACAACTCACGACCTTACCCGGGTTTCATGAACCACCCCTGCGGATGTGTCGACCGGTCAGGCGCGCAAAGCCATGAGGCGGTGCAAGAAATGGACACCGTGCTCACTCCTGGGATTTCTCGCTCAGCGGAGTGTCCGCTACAGTCCCACCATCCGTAGCTCCGTATCGCCGCCGCCTTGACGCGCTGGGAGCCGGCCTTTGGCCCTACACGACCTCAAGCCATTTTATCGAGGTCGGCCATTGTAATCCCATATTGCAGTGGCTGACCGCACAAGTATCGCTCTATCTCGTCGATAGCCATTTCACCCAATCTTGTCCGCTCCAGGCCGACGGCGCCTGCGATATGGGGTGTCAGGAACACGTTCGGCAGGTCGTAAAACGCGGATGTCGGTTCAGGAATCTCGGGGTCAGTGACATCGATGATCGCATCGATCCGGCCGGTCGAAAGCGTGGCGAGAAGTGCTGCTTCGTCGATGATGGCGCCGCGTGCCGTATTGATGAGCGTGGCGCCGTCCTTCATCATCGCCAGCCTTAGAGCGTCGATCATATGATGTGTCGATGGCAGCGAAGGCGCATGCAGCGAGACGATATCGGCGCCGCGCATCAGGGTATCCAGATCAGCTTTCTCCGCCCCCAGTTCCGCACACTCCGATGCGCTCAATGTCGGATCGAAGAGGATAACCTTGAAATTGAAGGGCTTCAGCAGATCGATCACGCGCCGGCCGATGCGCGACGCACCGATGATGCCGACCGTCCGACCATAGTTCCCGATCGCAAGCTTCTGCATCGAGTGGGTGCGATCGCGGTTGCGGTCCGCCACGTAAGTGTCGCGAAACCGGAAGATCTGCTTGCCGGCAAAGAGAATGGCGGCGAGCGTGAATTCGGCCACTGGGACCGCATTTGCCTCGGCCGCATGGCTGACAGCGATGCCTGCGCGAAATATGTCTTCGTCGATGAGGCCCTTCACCGTTCCCGCGGCATGGGCGATGATCTTCAGACCGGCGGCTGCCGAAAGCACATCGCGGCCGACATAGGGAGCGCCCCATCCGGTTATAAGGATTTCCGTTTCGGGCAATATGCGCCTGGCGCGTTCGTCGGCGAAGGTCTGCAACGGCTCTCGGTCAAGCAATCGGCCCAGACTCTCCAGCCGGTCGAGAAGGCGATCGGGCAGAACGTGCTCCGTCCGCCCCGGGTGCATGGCAAGCGCGATACCCGGTCGGCTCATGGCATCTGCCCCGGCGCTTCGATGGCACTGACGGTGATGCCGTCCCTGGCTATGCGGGCCTCCAGCGCCGAGATGTCAGGTGCCGCTGGAGGCCGGGCCCATGCGCCGGAAACCGCGGCCGGGTCATTCAACGCGAGCACGTCTGTGATGAGGACGGTCTCGCCGGCCGGGATTTCGCCGCGCAATTGGGGAACCAGCGTCTTGGCGACGATCAGGTTGGTATTCGGCAGAGCTTTCTGCGCCAGCCCGGTTCGGTTTACCGTAGAGCTCAGATCGACAATGCCGGAGAAGTCGGCATCACCGATGACGTGGGCACTGCCCGGCCCTGCCTCAAGCACGTCGAGATCGAAGTCTCGCTTGGCAATCGCAAAGCCGCCTTCGGCCGTCTGCAGTGGGCGCGGCGAATTGATCCTGTGGACGCGGATGTGCCAGGGCGCCGCAGGAACCAGCCAGGTTTCGACGGAAACATCCTTGAATGGCGACCATCTCGAATAGAGCACGTCGCCGGCGAGCTTTGCCTCGGCGTTCGTCTCGCGCACGCGGTAGTGCAGTCCATCGTCGCTGAAGGCGAGCGCGGAATCAAACGCACCGCCGGCGAAGCTCCGCTCATCGGCTTCGACGCTGAAGCCATAACGCGCCGAATAAGCAAACTTCGCGTACTTCTCGGTCCCGAAGCGCATCTGCAGGTTTTCTTGTCCCGAAGACAAGGCGACGACATCGCCGCCTGCACGCATCAGGACCATGCCGGGATGGCGCTGCGGCGAGACGCTTTTGCCTGGTGCAGGCGCTTTCTCCTTCGCGGTCCAGAACGGGTGGTCATCCGCGATCGCCAGCGGCAGAAAGGCCTTGAATGCCCAATAGGGCGATCCCGCCGAGTTGTAGCTTTCCGACATCAGCAGGTTCGGATAGCCAAAGCCGATCGACAGGATGCCGTCGCGATTGGTCATCGGCTTGTCCTTCCACCAGCGCAAATGCTGCAGGCAGAGGTGCTTGATCTCGCCCCAGGGCAGCGCCTCCAGGTCGGCAAAGGCGAGCGCCGACCAGAAGCCGGCGCAGGCGAAGCGATAAGTGAGGCTGCGGCCGAAGGGGATGGTCGCGCCATCGGGTGCAAACCAGTTGCGAAAATCCTTGGCGAACAGAACGGCGCGCTCGCGGTAGCGTTTCGCGTAGTCGTCATCGACAAGCTTGGAATAGATCAGGCCATAGAAATGCATGGCGAAGGGAATGTAGTGGTCGACGCGGCGCACGTTCCCGTCGCGATACCAGCCGTCACCGATATAGAAGCCCTCGAGCTCCTCAAGATATTGCCTTGTCAGGCTGCGGTCGAACTCGGCACCGACGCGATCAAGGGCGATGTCGACGAAGATGCGGAAGAACTTCCAGTTATTGTCGGCATAATCGAATTGCCGCGCATGCTTGAGATAGGCAATGACATTTGTCCTCGCCCGCTCGCCGAGAGGCTCCCAGATCTTGTCGGGGACAAGCGCCAGCGCGAAACCGAGCGCCGCGAGCTCGACCATTCGCTGGTCGCGCCCGTTGACCGCGCCCCAATATTCCGGGTGCTCGGGATCCGTGCCGTTCGCCAGACCCTCCGCAAAACGCTGCCAGTGGGCAAAGTCGCCTTTTCCCGCTCCAAACGGCGCCAGGCCCCAGAGAGGACGGGCAAACCCTTCCAGGTCCGCGGCGGCGCGGTCAAAATGGGCGCCGGCACCATCCAGACGAACGCGTGCGTTGCCCTTTGAGAAATAGGGGAGCAACGGATCGAAGAGAGCAAGGAGCGCGCGGCTCATGTCCTCGCGCGTCTCCAGCGGGTTGCCTGCTAACGGATTGGCGCTGGCCGGATCATAGGTCATCTCTATCACTCATCGGTTTTCAGCATTGGCACGGTGCCGCCCACAACAGGGACGACCGCATGGCATACGTGGCGGGCTGGCGCTGACCGATCATGGAACCTGTCGATCATCAGGCCGATGGCCTCGCGGCCGAGAGCGCCCCGATCAACGCGCATGGTGGAAAGCGGCGGGTTGGTCATCAAGGCGCAGGGCAGATCGTCGAAGCCGACGATCGCGAAGTCTTCCGGCACACGAAGGCCCGCCTCGGTGACGGCCTCCAGAACACCGACGGCAATGAAGTCGTTCATGCAGAAGGCGGCAGTGAAGCCCGCGTTTTCATCCAGGATGGCGGCCATCAATTCGTGGGCTTCCCGGCTGGCACTGCCTTGAAAACTCATCGGGACCATCCTGCTCGCGGCTCCCTCCACGGATGCGATCGCCGCGTCGAAGCCCCTGACGCGTTCGCGGATGGTGTGGCGATGCGAGCCGGTGAAATGCAGGATCTTGCGATGTCCCGCCGCAAGCAACCTCTCGCCGGCCTGGAGGGCACCGAAGAAGTTGGCGGGAGAGACACCGTCGAGGCGAAGCTGCGGATCAGTGCCATTGACGAGAACGACCGGAATCTTCTCCGCCTCGATCCACTGTCGCAGCGCGGGGTTGGGATCGATACCAACAAGAAAAAGGCCTTCGGCATTGGCGGCCTTCATGTGATCGCGAATGAGATCAGGCATCGCGCGATCCTCACGGACCAGCCTGACTTCGAAGGACATTCCCGCCTCCGCCGCACCCACCCGCAAGCCTTCGACGATTGTTTCGTAAAAGACGCTCAGCCCGCCGGTCGCGCCGTCGCTGGCAATCAAGGCGAGACCACCAGGCACTGGCTCCGAGGAGCCTTTGGTCTGGTAACCATGCTCGGCCGCGACCCGCAGGATGTGCTGCCGGACGCTTTCGCTGATACCGGGCTCGTTCGCGAGGACGCGCGACACGGTCGATACGGAGACGCCAGCGGCGGCGGCAATATCGGCCTGACGCGGCCGCTTTGATTTAATCTCGCTCATAAGCGCAGAGTTACGCAAATTACGCAAATTTGCAATCAAAATGTATTTTGTTGCAAACGGAAAGTTTTTGCGTACTCTTCCCGCCACATGCCCAAAAGGCGTTGGAGGACGCCGGGCAGACAACCGGAGGAATCAGCATGCAGATCAATCGACGTTCATTTCTGATGGGCTCCGCCGGCGTGGCGAGCGGCCTTGCACTCGGCGCCGGCATTCCGGCCTTTGCGGCGGACACACAGCTGCGCGCCATGTGGTGGGGCTCGAACGATCGGGCGAAGCGCACGCTCGATGTCGCCAGGCTTTATCAAGGCAAGACGCCTGACGTGTCGATCATCGGCGAATCTCTTAGCGGGGATGGATACTGGACCAAGCTCGCGACACAGATGGCCGGCCGCTCGATCGCGGATGTGTTTCAGCTCGAGCCAGGAACGATCTCCGACTACTCGAAGCGCGGCGCCTGCCTGCCGCTCGATGAATTCGTGCCCTCGACGTTGAAGATCGATGCCTTCGGCAAAGATATGCTGAAACTGACGACCGTGGACGAAAAGCTCTACGGCGTGGGTCTTGGCCTCAATTCCTTCGCGCTCTTCTTTGATCAGACGGCATTCGAGGCGGCAGGGATTCCGTTACCCACGCCGGATCTCACCTGGGATGAATACGCCAAGCTGGCGGTAGAGCTCACAAAGGCGGTAGGAAAGACCAATTACGCGGGCGGACCCTATGGCGCGCGCTACACATACGTGTTCGACGCCTGGCTGCGCCAGCGCGGAAAGAGCCTCTACAAGGATGCGGCGCTTGGCTTCGACGTCGACGACGCCAAGGAGTGGTATAGCTTCTGGGAGGATCTGCGGAAGAAGGGCGGAACCGTCGCCGCCGATGTGCAGACGCTGGACCAGAACACGATCGACACCAATTGCCTGGCGCTCGGCAAGTCGGCAATGGGCATGGCCTATTCCAACCAGCTCGTCGGCTACCAACTCCTCTCGAAGAACAAGCTCGCCATCACCATGCTTCCCCGCGAGAAGAAAGGCGGGCCATCAGGCCACTACTATCGCCCGGCTCTAATCTGGAGCGTTGGCGCGACGACGAAGAATGGCGAAGCCGCGGCGCAGTTCATCAGCTTCTTCGTCAACGACCCGGAGGCCGGCAAGATTCTGGGTGTAGAACGCGGCGTACCGCTGTCGCCGGCAGTGCGCGAGGCGATTTTGCCGAACCTCAACCCGACGGAGCAGGATACCGTGAAATACGTGAACCTGCTCAAGGATCAGGTGGGCGACTACCCGGCACCCGCACCTTTGGGATCGACCGAGTTCGACCAGCGCGTGCTGCGTCCGATCGCCGACGAGCTGGCGTTCGAGCGAACGACGCCTGCCGAAGCTGCGGCGCGGCTGGTCGAAGAAGGAAAAGCCACGATCCGCAGCTGAGGTCATGCGTGTTGTTGGACCGCCGGCGCGCCACAGCCCGGCGGTTCCGCGCCTCAAGGATAAGGACAGATCATGCGCAAGGCGATCATCGTTTGGGGAGGCTGGAAGGGTCATGAGCCGGAGCAATGCGCTCGCATCGTTGCCGGCCTTCTCGCCGAAGACGGCTTCCGGACCGAAGTCACCAATGATCTCGGCATCTTCGGTTCGCCGCAGCTTGCTCAAGCAGATCTTGTCGTGCCTGTGATCACAGGCGAAAGCCTCGAAAAGGCCCATGCTGACGCCCTGGTGGAAGCCGTACGCGGAGGACTTGGGCTTGGTGGCCATCACGGCTCGCTCGCGACCTCATTCAAGGAAAGCGCGCCGTTCCGTTATGTCTCCGGCGTGACCTGGGTCGCTCATCCTGGCAACATCATCGATTTTCGCGTCGCGGTTACCCGCCCGGAAGACCCTGTGATGCAGGGCATTCCGGATTTCGACTATCGGTCCGAGCAATATTACCTGCACTACGACCCCTCGATCGAAATCCTCGCAACCACCACCTTCACCGGCGAACATGACCCTGCAGCCCGCGACGTCACCATGCCGGTCGTCTTCAAACGCCGATTTGGCGCAGGGCGCATCTTCTATTCCGCCCTCGGCCACATCGCCGCCGAATTTGATCATCCCCACATGCCGCTGATACTGCGCCGCGGCTTGAGCTGGGCCGCACGCGGCTAGCTGTGATCGCGCACGCCGCCATATGGCATCGTGGAAGCCGCGCCGCCACTGTCTTGTGATCCGTCACCGCCTAATCCGCCTGAGGGAGCCCGACCTGCTTTCGCTCAGCCATCCGATCGACAAGCAGGGAATAGGCGACGTAGTATTTGTAGATGTTGCTGACATATTGCACGGTCTCGCGTCCGACGATTGCCGCGGCACCGTTTTCGACATTCCCGAACCAGACATTGGGATCGAGCCCCATCGTCTTTGCTTTCTCTCGAAATTTCCGGAGATTGCCGGGGCCGGCATTGTAGGCCGCGAAGGCGAAAAGCTGTCGGTCTTTCGGTGATAGGGCCTCGTCGTCGATATATGTCTTGATCAGATGCCGCAGATATTTCGCGCCCGCTTCGACATTGCGATCCGGGTCCTTGTCGATGCCGCTAATGCCGATCACCTTGTCCTTGGCCGTCGATGGGAGCATCTGCATGATGCCGACCGCCCCGCGCGGTGAGCGCCGGGACTGGTCGAGTTGCGATTCCTGATATCCCTGGGCCATCAGCATCAGGTAGTCGAACGTGTAGGTATCGCCGTATTTGCGGAAGATTTCGATGAGCGTCTGGAAGCGTTCGACGTCCGACGGCGAATAGGCGCGTTTGACGATCTTGTCCTGCTTGAAAAAGCTGTTACGCAAGATGTTGCCGAAGGTGGTGCCCACCTTGTGCGTCGCCACGAAGGCATTCAATTCCGCCATCAGCTCGGGGCTGTTCTTGCGGATAGCCCACGCGATCTTCCCTTCAGACGACAAGACGACATCATCGCGCACCTTGATGCCAGAAAAGACATGCGACCAGATGTCGGCCTTGTAGCCATCGACAATGGTGAAGGGCAGAAGGTCGGCGTTGACCATCTCCATCAGGTCTTCGTCCTCCAGGCTCTCGTCCATGGCATCAATGATGATCTCCGGCTTGCCGGCGGCCGCCAGCCCCTTGTTCTTTGCCAGCAAATGCTCGTGATAGCTGCTCGATGGCCGGACGGCGAGATGCTTGCCCGAGAGGTCGTCGATGCTCTCCGGCGCTGGGCTTCCGGGGGAAGCGACCAAGACCTCCTGCGCATCGCTATAAAGCGGATCGGTGAAATCGACCTCCTTCAAGCGATCGTCGGTCACGGTGAGGTTGGCCATGACGATATCGCCGAGACCTTCGTTGAGCGCCGGCAGCAGCCTGTCGCGCGGCATGGGCACGAAGACGCTCGTGATATGGTCGATCTGCTTCTTCCGGTCCTTGTTGAGGACCTTCTCCAGCTCCCGCCCGAATTCGACCGCCGTGCCGAACTGGCGCCCCTTGTCGATGAAATAGACCGTCTTGCTGAACGGCACGAGAATGCGAATGATGCGACGCTCCTTCATCGCCTGGAGATCGATGACGTGCTTTTCGATCAGGGCGCGGGCTGCGGGCTCGCGAGCTACGGCAGCCATGGGGGCGAAGAGCGCCACGACCGCGACCAGAGTGAGCCCCGCCTTCAAACAGAACCTCATTGCGGCCTCCCAGCCTAAGCCATCGTCCGGTGAGCGCCGCGGCAGCATTATGCGCGCCGCCGCGGCGATCCAAGAGAACTATTGCGGCGCCAGCCGCTCGAGTTCGTTGAGCCGCTTCAATGCGGCCTGCTGGCGCAGCAGGCCGTAATTGATGTTGCTTGCGTTCAGGCTGCTGCCTTCCTGGTAGGGGTAGTCGGTGAAGTCGGAGAAGAAGTCCTTGATCTTTGCCTGTACCGGCACCAGCAGCCACATATTGCGGGCGAGGAACTCGATGGCGCCGCCGCCTTCGTGCAGTCCGCGTTCATAGGGGTCCATGCGCAGGTTGGCGATGTTGGCCCAGGCAGGAACCTCGCGTGTGGCCGTGGCGATGTTACCCTCGCTGTTGATCGCGAAGCTGAGCTTCCAGTCGTTCCAGCGGATGGCGTTGAGATTGCCGCCCTGGTCGAAGTAGTAGACCGCGTCACGAGGACCCGTCTTCACTTCACCCTTCAGCATGGGGGCGAGGTCATAGCCGTCGAGATGCACCTTGAAGGTCTTGGTTCCCGAGGTGAACCCGGCCTTCATCTCCTCCTTGATGTTGGCGATGCCTGCAGCGCTTGCGAATGTCGGCATCCAGTCCATGAGGGTGACGATATCGTTGACCTCGGTTCCGGGCTGGACGACGCCCGGCCAGCGCACCATCATCGGAATGCGGAAACCGCCCTCCCATGTCGTGCCCTTTTCACCGTGGAACGGCGTCATCGCGCCATCCGGCCATAGCGCAAGCTCGGCGCCGTTGTCGGTAGTGTAGAGGACAATGGTGTTGTCAGCGATGCCGAGTTCGTCCAACTGGTCGAGAAGCTGCCCGACATGGCCGTCATGCTCCACCATGCCGTCGGCATGGATACCCTTGCCGGTTTTGCCCATCGAGTCCGCTTTCAGATGCGTGAAGACATGCATGCGTGTCGAATTGAACCAGACGAAGAAAGGCTTGTCGGCTTTCGCCTGCCGGCCGATGAAGTCCTTGGCGGCGCTCAGGAACTCCTCGTCCACCGTCTCCATGCGCTTGGTATTGAGCGCGCCGGTATCTTCGATCTTTCCGTCCGCGCTGGCCTTGATCACGCCGCGCGGCCCGAACTGTCGGCGGAAGGCGGGATCCTTCGGGTAGAAGTAGCCTTCCGGCTCCTCCTCCGCATTGAGGTGATAGAGGTTGCCGAAGAACTCGTCGAAGCCATGCTTCGTCGGCAGGTGCTGGTCCTGGTCGCCGAGGTGGTTCTTGCCGAACTGGCCCGTCGCGTAGCCTTGGGTCTTCATGACGTCGGCGATCGTCGGCATCCAGTCCTGGATCCCGTGCGGATCGCCCGGCATGCCGATGGTGAGCAGGCCGGTGCGGAACGGTTCCTGGCCGAGAATGAAGGAGGCTCGTCCGGCCGTGCAGCTTTGCTGGCCATAGGAGTCCGTGAAGATCGCGCCCTCCCTGGCGATGCGATCGATGTTGGGCGTGCGATAGCCCATCAGCCCCATCGTGTAGGCGCTGATCTGCGGGATGCCGATATCGTCACCGAAGATGACGAGGATGTTCGGCTTCTTGCCTGTCGTCCCCGACTGCGGCTGGGCAGCCTGTTGTGCTTGAGCGCTGGCAGTGTTCCCCATGGAGGCAGCCGCCAGAGCGGTTACGGCAAGAGAACTTCCGCCAAGCAGAAGGTTGCGGCGGCTCACGGATGCCGATTGGGAATCGCGGTTGCCACTTTCGGTATTATCCATCTGGTAGTCTCCTCGATTGGAACCGTGCCAGGATAGACAGCGCGACTTCTCGCATCCGCAAAAGGACGTTGCGTTAAATCGAGCGTAGAACTCCGACACATTGCGACGTGTAGGTCATGCGTTACGTGTGATCGGTGTCAGCTCTTGTTCACCACAGAGACCCGGGCAGACCTGACAGCCCGGACCGTAGCGTCGCTTTAGATACCGCGCGAGAGGTTCGTACCGTTCGTACTGTAGCCGTGTTCCGGGTTCAGTGGCGGAAGACTGCACTGATTGACGACCCCAGCCGTTTTCCTGACATCGACGGCGGACGCCAAAGCCTTGCGATCGAAATTGCCGCCTTCCTGTTTGAAGAGCTTTCGCGAAAGCACCTCCACTTGGGATGACAACTCGGCGGAACCTGTCCGCGCCCACATGTCGAGCGTGCGGAAACCCAGGTGGCGGCTCCATTGCTGAAGGGCGTTGTAGACCTCCATTTCAGGCGCGGTCAGGATCGTCTTTCGCAGCCCCTTGAGGCGATGGCTGTAGGACGAGCGGCGTCTCCCACGAGCGCGATCGACCCGTGACCTGATCGCCGGCAAGGCCCGGTAGCCGATCCAGAGCAGCCCTAAAACCGCAAGAAAAAGCACGATGGCGATCGCCGCTTTCTGGCGCTGGGCATAAGGAAGCGGGCGGGGAGCGTCCTCAAGCACGGGCTTGATTTCGGCGGTGGGGCTCAAGGCAGCCGATACGTTGATCGTCATCGCGGGCAACGAGGCGGACTTGCTCTCGTGGCTCGACACATCGAACCAGCTATAGGAAACTTCCGGCAAAACAAACGCCCCTTCCTTGTCGGCCGTATAGACAAATGTTTCCGTTCGTCGGCTGGCCGTGTTGCGGCCAAGGGCGATACCATCCTGGATGGCGGGTGCGTTTTCATATCGGTGAAGCCCGACCGCGTTTCCCGGGTCCAGCGGCGGTATCATCATCGCCTGGGTATCTTGCGCGGTGATCGATATCGTTCTCGTCAGCGCATCCCCGACCTTCATGGAGCGAGCGTCGGGATCGAACGACTGCTCGACCACGAGATTGCTTGCCGCGAACGTCACCTGCTGCTCCTTGCCCGCCACCCCCTCGACATTGAAGGACACCGCCGGCGCGTTCACCGTCGCTTTCGTTTGCTTGCCGTCGGAGGCGCGGCCGAACTCGATGCCGAAAGCCGGCAATGTGTAGGCGCCGGAAACCTGCGGTACGATCGCATACGTCTTCCGGATGCCGGTATATTGCACGCCGTCGATCGTTTCGGTGAGGTTCTGCGAGCGCTCGTCCGGAAGCGTGACCAGGGCATTGGGAAGATCAAAAAGCGGAAACTGCGGCGGCGACGTGAAGAAATCAGGGACATAGACATCCACATCAACAAGGACTTGCTGGCCGACAACGATCCCGCCTTTCCCCTCCACCGTTGTTCGCGCGAAGGGTTCGGCGCCGCGTGCAAACGAGGGGACGGAAAGCAAAGCGGCGAAGAGGATTGCCTTTATCACGGTTGCGCTCCTCCGGCCTCGATCGCGAATTTCCTGGCCATGAGATCAGCGGGACTGACCTGGATGTTCTTCATCCACATCTCGGAAGTCTGCTCGGCAACCGTCATTTCGCTGGCCTTGCCCTTCTTACCCTTGTCGTCGAACTGGATACTGTCGGGTTTCTGGTTGGGGTCCTGTTCCTGCTCCTGCTCCGCGTCCTCCTGTTGCTTCAGCAGTTGTTGGGCGATCGCTAGGTTCGCGGTGGCGTCGGGCCAGTCCGTCCGCTGCTCCAATGCCTTGGTGTAGGCGGCGACCGCCTCTTCGAGCTTGCCCAGATGCAGCAACGCGTTTCCCTGGTTGTACCAGCTCTCCGGCGTGCCGACAGACGCAAAGGCATCGAGCGCATCCTGGTAGCGGGCAGCACGATAGAGCGCAGTACCTTTCCACATCGGATCGCGAAAATGGTCGGCGGCCGTCGGATAGTCGCCCTTCTGGTAGGCTTGGCGCCCCTGCTGGTCCGGCGTCAGCCACATTCCCGCGAAATCGAAGGCGGAAGCCGATGTTGGCGAGAGGACATGGATGGCGAGGAAGACGGCGGACAACCTGACGAGCCAGCCGCGCCGAAATGACAGCGCCGACAACAGCGCCGTAGGAGCGACCAGCCACCATCCCAGATCATGCCAGCGGTCGCCCTGGATCGCCGTCTGCTGGACAAAATTGGTTCGGACACGCTGCACCAGCCATTGAATATCGGTGTCATCCTGCGTGATGGTCGCGACATCGGCGCCGGTATCGCTGCCGAACTTTTTCAGGGCATCGACATCGAGTTTAGCCGTCAGCCGAGCGCCGCCGGCACTGTCGAGAAAGCTGCCGTCAGCCTGCTTCACCACGCCACCCTCCGACGTGCCGATACCGAGGACGACGATGGCGCTGCCGATCTGCTTGGCACCCGCCGCGGCGGCCGGTTCGATGCCATCCGTCAGAAGCGCGATCGTCCCCGACGTTCCATCCCGTTTCAAGAGGTCGTCGGCCAGCTTGAGCGCGGCCACGGTGTCTTTGCCGGGCTTCGGCATGATGGCGGTCGCCAGTGCATCGGTATAGGTCTCGATCAGTTCCGCATCGTCGGTGAGCGGCACGACGAGATGGGCAGTTCCGGAATAGGCAATCACGGCGGTGCGCGCCCCGTTGCGCGCCGCAAGCAGATCATCGATCTTCAGCTTGGCCCGCTCGATCCGGCTTGGAGAGATGTCGATCGCATCCATCGTGGGAGAAAGATCGACGGCAATCACCAGCGAGGCGGTATCGGCGACGAACGGCGGCGCTTCGCGTTTCCAGGTCGGCCCGGCGACGCCAAGCGTCGCAAGCGCAAGCAGCGCGGCGAGAACCCAGGCAGGCGCATAGCGATGCCTGCGATCCGGCTGAACGATCAGGCTGTCGAGCAAATGCGGCGCGATCAATCCTTTCCAGCGGTTGCGAGTATCCCCCGCCCGCGATGCCATCCAGATGATGATGGGCGGCGCGACGAGGGCAAGGAGCCACAGTGGACGAAGGAAGTGAAAATCCGAGATCACGCGCTGGCCCTCCTGCGGATGAGGCCAAGCATGCCGGTTAGGCCGTACCACGCGACGGCTAGCGCTACGGCTGCGCCAAGCGGCCAGTGAAAGAGCTCGATGCGCGGCCGCCAGGAAAGCTGCTTCTGATCCTGCGGCGTGATCCGGTCGAGCTCGTCATATATATCCTGCAGCTGCGTCTGGTCGCCGCCAAAGAAATAGCGCCCGCCGGTGGTTTCGGCGATCTTCCGCAGAGACGCGGTATCGAGCTTGTCCTCGCCTGTCGCGGCCGGGTTGCCGATGCCGACGGCATGAATGAGGATACCCTTGGTCCTGGCGATATCAGCCGCCTTGAGTGGCGGCATCTTGCTCGCCGTGTCGTTACCATCGGTCAGAAGGATCATCACCTTCTCGGGCACTGTGGTCTTTTCGAACATGCGAATGCCGAGACCGAGCGAGTCGCCCAGTGCCGTTCGCGGTCCGGCGATACCAGGAAGCAGCCCCTCGACCAATGTCTCGACCAGCGCATGGTCCATCGTGAACGGTGCCAGAGGGTAAGGAGCATCGCCGAACGCAATCAGGCCGATACGATCGCCGGGGCGCTTGGCGACGAAGTCTGCGACGACAGTCCTCACCGCATCGACACGCGCCTTTGATGCTCCGTCGGGTGCCACGAAATCGCGGGTGTCCATCGACTGGGAGAGGTCGAGTGCCAGGAGAATGTCGCGCTGCGGCTCGGTCTTCTCCAATGGCGGCTCCACATATTGCGGGCGCGCCAGGGCGACGACGATGAGGCACCAGACGAGAACATCGACGAAGACCTGCGCCCAGGACCGCCTGGGCACCACCGAACCAATCGTGGGTTCGACGCCGGCGGCGCGGGCGACCTGGTCGAAAAAAGCCAGCCTGACCGACGCCGAGGTCTCTCGATGCGCAGGCACGAGCCCCCAGACCAGCAGCGGGAGAGGCAGAAGCAGCAGCGCCCATGGCATATCAAGCTGATACATGATGCCTCTCGATCCAGCGCCGCGCATCGCGCAGGAGATCATCCGCGGCATCGGCGCCCGGTATCGCGTAGCCGCGATATTCCAGATCGTCGAGGTAGCGTTTCAAGGTGTCGCCGATCTCGCCATGAGAGCTCAGAAACCCGACCCATTCATTGCCCGACACCGCCGCGATCGTCTTGCGTGGCCAGGCCGCGAGCGCCGTTCGCTTGAGCAATTCCCCCAGCCGCGGGCTTGCTCCAGCGCGCGTCTGACCGTTTCGGAAATCGCCCGCAATCTCGTCGAGAAGCCGCAGCGCCTCGCGGCGATAGGCATTGCGGCGCCAGCGCCTGTAGAAAAGCAACCCGCAGAGCAGGATTGCCGCCAGCAGGATCAGCGCCAAGGCAAGCCACCCCAAGGTCTGCGGCAGCCAGGAAACGGGCTGCGGGATAGCGATGTCCTTGAGAGAGCGAAGGGCAGCCTCGGTGATCGGATCGGGTCGAGCCTCCTCTTCCATCACCGCCTCCGTTGCCGCCAGGCGGATTGCTCCAGCAGGCTGCGCAATTGAGGCGCGACCTCCTCGGCCGCTGAGATCGGCAGCATCGGCAGCCCGAGTTGACGCTGCCAGGCGCGAAGTTCGTCGCCACGATCCTTGGCGAACGTGTCGATGGACCGGCGCACCGCCGGCTGGCCCAGCGGCAACTCGGCCTGCAACGTTCCGCCGCTGACGACAATGTCACCGGAGGACGGCAATTCGAGCAAAAAGGGATCGTAGACAAGCAGACAGACGACGTCGTTTCGCGAGGAGAGCTGCAGCAGCAGCTGGCGCGTCGTCTCGCTGTGGCCGTCGAAATCGCTGACCACGACGACAAGAAAATCATGCTGGGCGATCTCGGCCACCCGGTGCAGCACCTCATCGAGCGCAGCCGGCGACGGGGGAACCGCGTAGGTCGCATTCAATCCGCCGTTCAGGCTGGCGATCCTGTCGGCGAAAGCGATCACCGCATTTCGGCTGCGATGCGGCTTCACGTCGCTGATGGTCTGGTCGTCGAAGACAAAACCGCCGACACGATCGCCGGAACCCAGAATGCGCCAAGCCGTCAGCATCGCGGCCTGCGCCGCCGCGACCGATTTCATCGCCAGCCGGCTTCCGAAGAACATGTTGATGCGCTGGTCGACGACGAGAATGGCGGGGCGCTCCTTCTCCTCGCCGTAAACCCTGACGACAGGCCTGCTGGTGCGTGCCGTGACGCGCCAGTCGATCGACCGCACATCGTCGCCGGGGAGGTATTCGCGCAGCTCCTCGAAGACGAGGCCGCGGCCTCGCATGGCCGATTGCATGCGCCCGGCCAACTGCTGGTGACTTCGCGCCTTCTGGACAAAGGTAAGGTCTCGTGCGCGCCCCTCGAGCGCGACCAGCTCTTGTGTCGTCACATGGACGCCAACCTCGCGATCCCGCTCGCCGCTCATGAGACGGCCACCAGCTCGACGATGCGATCGATGACCTGGTCTGCCGTGGTGCTGGAGGCATGCGCCTCGTAGGACAGAATGAGGCGATGTCGGAAGACGTCGTTCGCAACCGCCTTGACGTCGTCAGGCGTCACATAGTCGCGTCCCTGCAGCCAGGCGTAGGCACGCGACACCTTGTCGAGCCCGATCACCCCGCGCGGGCTGACGCCGACCTGCAGCTGCTTGGCAAGATCCTTGTCGTAGCGATCCGGGTATCGCGTGGCGATCACCAGCGACACGATGTATTTCTCGACGGGCTCTGACACGGTGACCGCACCGATCTCCTTGCGCGCATCGAAGATCGATTGCGGATTGAGTCGCTCGATCGTCGAATGCGGCTTCCTGTCGTGAGAGGCGTTCTCTTCGTCGCGGTTGAGACGCATGATCGCCCCTTCCGACGTCTCGTCGGGATAGCCGACCTCAACATGCATGAGGAAGCGGTCGAGCTGCGCTTCGGGAAGCGGGTATGTGCCCTCCTGCTCGATCGGGTTCTGCGTCGCCATCACCATGAAGAGATCGGGAAGAGGATAGCTTTTCCCACCGACGGTCACCTGCCGCTCTTCCATCGCTTCAAGCAGCGCGGACTGCACCTTCGCGGGCGCGCGGTTGATCTCGTCGGCGAGTATCAGGTTCGCGAAGATCGGCCCCTGCTGAAACTTGAATTCGCCCTTCCCGCCCTCGGAAAAATAGATCTCGGAACCGGTGATGTCGGCGGGCAAGAGATCGGGGGTAAACTGGACACGCGACAATTCCGAATCCAGGTTCTTCGCCAGGCTCTTGATGGCTCGGGTCTTTGCAAGGCCGGGCAGGCCCTCGACGAGCAGATGGCCATTGGCAAGCAGCCCAAGCAGCAGCCGCTCGACCATCGCATCCTGGCCGATGATCGACTGCCCGACACGCTTTCCCAGGTCAAGTATATCCTCACGTGCCGCCACTTTTGTTCCTCCGCTGCTGCCCGGTCAGCTCTGTCTCCGGTAAGCTAGTTACCGGTCCGTGGCGCGGCAAGTCGTGAACATGTTCGTACATGTGCGCACCTACCGCCGCCGTCCAAGCGCGCAATAATCGCAACAGAGTTCCTATGCGGAAATGGTCGCCATGGAGGAATTGTCAGCGATTATCAGCCGGTTTCCAGCTCAGGAGTTGAGCATTCGTCGCCTCTATGCCCGTGCGCCCGAATTCCGCAGCCTGTGTGAGGACTACGCGACCGCGCGATGCGCGCTGGAGCGCTGGAAGGCGGACGAGCGCAAGGCTGACGATTTCCGCCGATTGAGCGAGGAGATCGAGTTGGAAATCCAGGAGTTGCTGGAGCACTCCATGGATTGGAACAGGCACTAACAGTCCTCGACGTTGAGCCATCAGGGAGTTGTCGTCTCGTCAGACTGCACGTCCCCTTGCGTCGCCCCTAACGCGGCTGCGACTGACGCCGCGATGTCATCCTGCATAGTGAGAAATGCGCCGCCGACATCAGGCCGTTCATAATTTCCGATCCAGACAAGCCGCCGCGTCGAGACCTCTGTCAGACGAACGGTCACGCGGACGCTGTCGGCTCCCGCGACGGACTGAATGACGCCATCGACCACATATGTCAGCCCCAACCGCCGTCCGACCTCGACGGGGTCCGCCGTCGGCTCCAGGGCGGTCTGCGGCATATAGAGACGGATATCGGGAAAACGGCTCAACCTCGCCAGCACCTCGTCGGAGAAACCTTCGCCCAGGACCGGCTGCGACGCGTCTGAGGTCTTGAAGGGAAGAACAGCCAGCGCCGGACCATGCATCTGCATCGTTGCGTTTCGGGCAAGAACCACGGCCGTGACAGTGACGCCCGCGACGACCAAGAGCATAATCGTCCAAAGCAGAGAGCGGCCTGCGAACCGCCATCTCTCCAGGAGGTCACTGGCGACGGGTGCGGGTGTTGTATCGGGGGCCGGCTTGTTTGCCGCATCGAGATGCGCGATCGAACCATCCGAGCTGTCGCACCACTCCATCACTGGCGCATATTGCCCTTTCGGGATGGTGATCCGCAGCGGACTGTTGCGGCCGGCAGAGACATAGTAGCTGTTGAGATCATGGCGCAGTCGCCTCGCCTCGAGCCGAACCACCGGGTCGCTTTGGGGATCGAAGCTTTCATCGCGTCCGAATACGATCGTGGCGATCGTATAGCCCTTGAACCCCTTGTCGCGACCTGCCAGCACTTCCTCGACCAGATATCTGAGAAGCTTCCGGCGCCGCGTCGTCGACTTGAAGTCCGGACTATCCAGAATACGATCCAATTCCTCCTTGACCTGACCGGGCGGCAGGGCAAGTCCCGATGGCATCAACTGATCGAATGAGTTCGATGGCATGAGGGCCCTGCAAAATTGCGCGTTCACTCATTGACAAGGATCGCACTCGGAACCTTGCTGTCCGGCTCATGTTTCACTCAATCAGAAATCGATGAAAGTACGTTACGGTAAATTTTACGGTGCGGACCGCTCCCGGAGAATCTCCATTCCAGCCACGCCATTCCGCGCCGGCCGAAGGTTGATCCGCAGCTCCGTGTCGTCTGTGGGGAATGCAGGAGCGGTTCCGCTACAAAGGTGAGACAAGCTAATCCGCCAGCAGTGCCTCACGAATGGCATGCCAAGACCTCTCATCTGGCGCCGCCAGCAGATGGCCTTCCGTCATCGTTGGCCGGTACACTTCACCTGCAACGGTTGCCGCATGGCCACCCGCTTCCGCGTGGATGAGAACACCGGCGGCGTGATCCCAGGGCTTCAGGCTCTCGTTGAGGCAGAAGCTCATCGCGCCAGTGGCCAGCATGCGGTACTCCCATGCGGAACAACGCCATGTCGTGACCCGCAGGAATTTCAGTAGCCTCGGCGCAAGGCTGGTCCGCAGTTCCGGCTCGAACATGTGCAGCGGAATAAAGCCGTGCATCTGATCCAACGGGGTTGGCGCGGCGACCGAGAGGCGCGTGCGCGTGCCGTCCGCCGCCACATGCCATGCACCCTCGTCCGGTCGTGCGACCAGGAAATCGCCCAGCACCGGATAGTGTATGATACCAGCTATGGTCTTGCCGCCGGACACGATCGCCAGGATGCTGCCGAACATCGGCGTTCCATGCGCGAAATGCCATGTGCCGTCGACCGGATCGATGACGGCGGCGAGCTCGGCATCGGCTAGACGTTCGAGAATGGACGCATCATTCGACACGGCCTCTTCCCCGACGATGGTGATACCTGATAGCCGCGCCTTCAGCCTTTCGCTGAGCACGCGCTCGGATGCGATATCGGCATCGGTGACGATATCGTCGGCCACCGTCTTGGCGCGGATGCTGTCCGACGAGACAGAGCGGAAACGTGGCAGGATTTCTCCCGCCGCCGCCTCGCGCACATAGTTCATCAGTTCCTCGAGCAGGTCGTCGTTGATCGTTTTCATGCCCGACGCGCCTCCAGATAGGCCTTGAGCGCCTCGGGCTCGTCGGTCTGGAAGACGCTGATTCCGGCATCGATCAGCCGGCCCCAGATACGGTCGGGATCGATGAGCGCGGTCTTATCTACCCATTCGCCGCTGGCTTCCATATTGAGCGTGTTCATCCATAGCGCCATGCCGGCATCGCGGAATGTCTGACGCTGTTCGATGATCGTCTCCAGCCGGTCGAAGCGCATTTCGCACATGAACGGCTTGATCTCAGACAGCAGGGCCATGGTTTCATGGATGCCTTCGCCCGTGAATTTCGACATGGCCATGAAGGCTACGCCGTCAATGTTCTGGGCACGGACCCAGTCCAATTCCTCGCGGCTAATAACGCGGGTCTTCAGGTCCACATAAGGCGCGGCGTTCATCTCGCGCGCGCACGCGGCCACTTCGGAGAACAGGCCGCGATCCTTAAGGTCGAGATCTGCAAAGATGCGGCCGCGGATGATTTCCAGCGCCTGCTTCAAGGTCGGGATGCGCTGGTCCGTCGCGGCGCGGTGTTCGCCGCCGTCATCTTCACGAAGCGCAATCGCCTGCAACTCGGCCATCGTGAACGTTTCGGCATCACGATCGATACCGGCCACGCGCAGCAGCGTGTCGTCATGCATGATGAAGAGTTCGCCATCGGCGCTCTTGCGGATATCGAGTTCGACGACGTTGGCGCCAACGGCAATCGCGCGCTCGATGGCCGCGAGGCTGTTTTCCGGTGCGCCATGCCATGCGCCACGATGGGCAACGATGGCGGGATCGCGTTTTTGGTCGGCGATATAATCTACGTAATGCGTCATTTCATTCTTCCTTGGAGAGTATTCAGGCGCGGCGAGCCGCGAGATAGGATTTGAGAGCGGCGGCCTCGTCGGTCTGGATGACCGAGATGCCGGCATCGATCAGCCGTCCCCAGACGGCATCGGGATCGGCAAGGGCCGCGGTATCGGTGAAGTCGGCGCAGGCGACGCTGTCGAGCGTGTTCACCCAAAGCGCCATGCCGTTTCGGCGTCTGATATCGTTGAGCGCGGAGAGCTGTTGAAGGTCGTCGAAATAGACCTCGCAGACGCCAGGCATCAGTTGACCGAGCAGCGCCAATTGCGCGGCTGCACCCGGCACGTTGAGGCGCGTCTTGGCCATGAACAGAACGTCATGCGGCAGGATCGTCTCACGGATCCAGCTAAGGTCCTCTTTGCTTTTCAGCGAGGCCCAGAAATCGACCTGCTGCTCGACGCCCATCGCCTTGGCGAGAGCGATCACCTCAGGGATGACCTCGCGTTCCTTGACGTCGAGATGCAGGAAGATGCGCCCGCGCGTGAGCTCGAACACTTCGGCGAGGCGTGGCAGCTTCTCAAGCGTGAAGGCGTTGCCGTCGCCGCCATCCCGGTTGCGTAGCCGCAGCACCGCCAGGTCGCCTGACGCGAGAGCTTCCGGCCTCTGGTCGAGTCCGGCCATGCGTTCCAGCGTCTCGTCATGCAGCAGAAACAATCCCCCGTCGGCGCTGCGACGGACGTCGATCTCGACGACATCGTATCCTTCGGAGATGGCGAGCTCGATGGCGGACAGGCTGTTTTCCGGCGCATTGCGCCAGATGCCTCGATGCGCGACCACGGCGCAATCGCGGGTCTTGTCGGCAATAAATTCGCTGTAGTTCACTGGTATTCTTTCACCGAAGCCGAGTTCGCGTCACGGAAGGCATTGGGAATGGCGCGACCAGTCTGGCCATCGAAGAGATGCAGACGCGCCTCGGGGAAGGAGAGCGACAGCGTCCTTGATGTATCGATCTCGACGCCGAAGGGCATGGCGATCCTGAGACCCTGCTCGGCGATCCTGGTTTCGAGGATTTCGTGCGAGCCGAGATCTTCGCGATACCGGATTTCGGTCTTGATCGACCCGCCGTTATTGACGGTGATATCTTCCGGGCGAATGCCAAGTTGGAACGCGCCGGCACCGGCGTAATTCGCAACCACCTGACCATCGGCCAACCGCAGCACCTGACCATCGCCTTCGACCTGCAGGATGTTCATCGGCGGCGAGCCGATGAATTTTGCGACGAAGACGGAAGCCGGATGGTGATAGATCGCCTTCGGCGTGTCGAACTGCTCGATATGGCCCTTGTTGAGGATGAGGATACGGTCGGCCAGCGTCATCGCCTCGACCTGATCGTGCGTGACGAAGACGCTGGTGGCGCCGATACGGCGATGCAGTTCGGCAAGTTCGACACGCATATCGTGGCGCAACTGCGCATCGAGGTTCGACAGCGGCTCATCGAACAGCAGCACGCCGGGCTCGCGGATGATGGCTCGGCCGATCGCGACGCGCTGGCGCTGACCGCCGGAGAGCTGGCCCGGCTTGCGGGCGAGGAAATCGGCAAGGCCGAGCATCTTGGCGACGTCGGCAACCCGCTTGGTACGCTCGGTCTTGGAGACACCTGATACCTTCAGGCTATAGGCCATGTTCTCGGCAACGGTCATGTGCGGATAAAGCGCGTAGTTCTGGAACACCATGGCGCAGCCGCGATGTTTCGGTTCCAGATCCTGTACCTCACGACCGCCGATGACGATCTTGCCCCCGGAGACACGTTCCAGCCCGGCGATCATCTGCAGCAGTGTGGACTTGCCGCAGCCGGACGGGCCGAGCACGACGGTGAATTCACCGGGGCGCAAAGTGACGTCGATCGGCTGGATGATCGTATTCTTGGCGTCATAGGACTTCGTAACGCCGATCAGATCGATCTCGGCAGCGGCGGCGCGAATGGCGGTGTCGATGGCGGTCATGGATCATTTCTCCGAAAGAACGAGGCCCTGGACGAGAAAGCGCTGCAGCAGAGCGATCATCGTGAGGGGAACGAGTGAGACGAGCACAGCACCGGCCATGATCATCGGAAAATCGGGCACCTGGCCGTCTGCGTCGGGCACGAGGCGGGCAAGGCCGACTACGGCGGTCTGCATGTCGGGCGTCGAGGCACCGACCAGCGGCCACAGATATTGCGTCCAGCCACTGAGGAAGGTCAGCACGAACAGCGAGGCAAAGCTGGTGCGGGCAAGCGGCAGAAGGATGTCGATGAGGAAGCGGATCGGCCCTGCCCCATCCATGCGCGCCGCCTTGAAGAGATCCTTCGGCAGCGTCAGGAAGAATTGACGGAACAGGAATGTGCCGGTGCCATGCGCGACCAACGGCGCGATGAGGCCGAAATGGGTATCGAGAACACTGAGCTCCAGATGGACCGGCGAACCGAAGACCATCTCGATCAGGCTGTTGAGGCCGGTGAAATCGAGCACAGCATTCAGCGGCGAAAAGATGTTGGAGGCCACCTGATAGGTGGTGATGACGCGGATATCGAGCGGCAGCATGATGGTGGCAAGGATCAGCGCAAAGGCCACGCCCGCCCAGCGAATACGGAAATAGACGATCGCATAGGCTGACAGGAAGGACAGAACACAGGTCGCGAGCGCATTGGAGAAGGCCACGATCATGCTGTTGAGCATCTGGATCGGGATGCGCGTATCGTGGATGACCTTGCCCATATTGGTGAACAGTTCGCCGCCCGGCACCCAGGCAAGACCGTTGCGCAGCATGTATTCATAGGACTGCGAGGCGGTGGAGAGCGTCAGGTACAAAGGCCCGACGATATAGAGGATGCCGATGGCGAGCAGGATGCTGGCGACTATGTTGATGGAGCGTGCGTTTTCGACCATGGCTCAGCGCTCGTAATTGATGCGCCGGCCGAGGAAGTAGAACTGGCAGGCTGCGAGAATAAGGACGAAGACCATGAGAATGGCCGTCTGGGTGGAAGCGCCGGAGAGATCGAAGCCGCGGAAACCATCGACATAGATCTTGTAGACGAGCAGCGTCGTCGAGCCGCCTGGACCGCCGCCGGTGATCGTGTCGATCAGCGCGAAGACGGAGGTGATGCTTTCGGTGAATTCCAGAACGAAAGTCAGGAACAGCTGCGGCATGATCAGCGGCAGTTGCACATCGAAGATGCGGCGCCACGGGCCGGCGCCGTCCATGGCGGCCGCCTGATACATCGTGGGCGGGATCGAGCGCAGGCCGGCAAGCAGGATGACGAAATTGAACGGAATGCCACTCCAGACATGCGCGGCGACCAGCGTCACGAAAGCGTCCGTGCCGTTTATGCCGGGGTTCCACAGGCCGGGAAACAGCGTGTTGAGCGGCGCCATCAGCCCCACGAACGGATTGAAGATGAAGGCAAAGACGACGCCGATCGACGCCCCGGCAATGCCCTTCGGCCAGACGAGAATGTTGCGCGCGGTATAGGAGAGACCGATCTTCCGGTCTGCCGCGATCGCCAGCATCAGCGGCACGACGACCGCAAGCGAAGACGCCGTCAGCATGAAGATGACCGTGCGGCCCGTGGCCGCCCAGAATTCGGGATCGCCGAGCACGCGCTGAAAATTCTGCAGGCCGACGAATTCCGAGCCGCCACCGAAGGGCTGTTCGAGGAAAAACGACCAATAGAAGGCCTGGAAGACCGGCACATAGAAGAACAGCACGATCAGCAGCATCATGGGGGCCAGCAGAAGAGCCGGTAGCCAGCGATGGCTGAACAGAGAGGAATCCGACGACATGAAGGCACTTCCAAATGAGAGAAGGCATGGGGCGAAAGACGCCCCATGCGACGAAGGCTAGGCGAAACGGATCAGGGAAGCTTCTTGCCCTTGTAAGTCTGCTCGAAGCGGCGCAGCAGCTGGTCACCACGCTTCTTGGTATTGTCGAGCGCGACCTGCATTGTCTGCTGACCGGCAAAGGCTTTCTGCGTCTCTTCCATGAAGACTTCGCGGAACTGCACGTAGAAACCAAGGCGAATGCCGCGGGTATCAGGCGTTGCCGGCTGGTTCATGGATTCAACGCCGACCTTGGCGGTCGCATATTTCGGCGAATTCGCCTCGTCGCTCTTGGCGATCGCATCGAGAACGTCGGTGGTGACGGGCACGTAACCGGTGTTGGCCGTGAAGAACATCTGCTGTTCCGGCTTGCGCAGGAAGTCGAGGAAAGCCTTGGCGGCGTCGATCTCGGCCTTGTCGTGACCCTTCATGATGTAGATCGAGGCGCCGCCGACAAAGGTGTTGTGACGCTCATAGCCCTTGTACATCGGCGCCATGGTGACGGTGAGCTCATACTTTCCGTCGAACGCCTTGGCAGCAGCGGCGTAGGAACCGGAGGACTGTTCCATCATCGCGCATTCGCCGGCATTGAAGGCGGCGGTGTAATTGCCGGCCTTGGTATCGGCAGCCAGACGAACGAGACCTTCCTTGCGCCACTCAACCAGGTTGGCGAGGTGCTTGGCGGCGAAGGTGGTGTTGATCACATATTCCGCATCCAGACCATCATAGCCGTTGTGCTTGGTGGCGATCGGCAGGCCGTGACGGGCGGAGAACTGCTCCAGCACGCGCCAGGTGTCGCCATCGGTGACGAACGGGCAGGCATGGCCGGCGGCCTTGAGCTTGCGCGCGGCTTCGATCACGTCTTCCCAGGTCTGCGGGGTCTCGGTGATGCCGGCTTTTTCAAGCTCGGTCTTGTTGGTGTAGAACAGCAGCGTTGACGAGTTATACGGCTGGGCGAAAAGCTTGCCGCCGGAAGTTTCGTAATAGGCGCGGGCGCCCGCGATATACTGATCCCACTTGACGTCGGGCATCAGATCCTGGACCGGCTCGACGGCATCGGAGAGCATCAGGTCGAGCGTGCCGGCATCGAAGAACTGGATCAGCACCGGGTGGTTCTTTGCGCGGTAGGCGGCAATCGCCTTTTGCATGGACACTTCGTAAGAGCCCTGACCGACGCAGTTGATGTGGTGCTCACTCTGCGAAGCATTGAACGCATCGCACTGAGCCTTGATCGCGGTCTCCACCGGGCCGGTATTCCCGTACCAGAATTCGATATTGGTCGCCTGAGCAGAACCTGTGCCCGCCATCACGGCAGCTATGGCCGCCAAAGTAAACTTGTTCATCATCGCCCTCGCCTTTTCGGGTCGACCGAGCCTCGCTCGATCTCTGACGGCGGCTTACTACACTTTGTGTGTAACAATTACGTGACGGCTGAAATTGCTTGAAAGAACCGGTATTCGCGGGTAATCAGGCTTAGGTTGCATTAAGGGCAATGCGATTATTACACTTTTGCAGTAAGGTTCTTGGGCTTGGCAGGTGTTTACGTACCGGAGGCATTGATTGCCCCACGCTTTCTGCGACTGCACGAGACCACGGTAGTTTCGTCCAACGAGCGCAAGTTGTTGCAGCTGATCTGGCGTAATCCCGGCATCTCCCGATCGGAAATCACCGGCCATACCGACCTGACGCAGCAATCGGTCCACCGCATCCTCGATCACCTTGCCGAGCGTGATGTCATCCGGCTCGGATCGGCAAAACCGGGCCTGGGACGCGGTCAACCAAGCCCGATGCTGAACCTGAATGGCGCCCACGCTTATGCCTGCGGCATCTCCGTCAACACCGACATCATCGGCATTTGCATCGTCGACCTCGCCGGAAAAATTCTCGGCGAGCGGGAAGTGCCCCTGCGCGAAACAACGATGCACCAGGCGCTCCGACTGGTAAAACAGCAGGTCGAAGAGCTGCAGCGCCAGAACAATCTTGCCGAGGAGGACTTCTTCGGCGTCGGCTTTGCGATTGCCGGCTATCATGTCGACGGCACGCGTCATAACGCGCCCTTGCCGCTTCACGAATGGTCGATGATCGAACTCGGCCCAATCATTACCGACCTGTTTGACCGACCGGCGTGGGTGGTCAACGGCGGAAAGTCCGGGGCCATCGCGGAATCGATGTTCGGCATCGGCCGGTTCATCCGGCACTTCGCCTATCTGAGTTTCAATTACGGCTTCGGCGGTGGCGTCATCATCGACGGGGAACTTCTGCAGGGCGGCAACGGAAATGCGGGCGAATTTTCCGGCCTCTATGATGAGATTGAGACAGACAGCCGTCCCGCCCTGCAATATCTGATCGACCGGGTGAACCGGAATGGCATCGACGTTCCCTCGATCCACTATATGCGCCGCCATTTCAATCGAGACTGGCCCGGCGTATTGGAATGGGTGGACGAGGTGACGCCGGCCTATATCCGTCTCGTCAACGCCATCCGCGCCACGCTGGACCCGCAGGCGATCGTCTTCGGCGGCCAGATCCCGCCCGCTTTGGCGTCCATGCTGATCGAACGGACGAAGATTTTCGACCGCCCTCGCTACGGCGTACACCGCGGCGGCCCGAAGCTGATCGTATCGGAAATCGCAAGCGACGCGGCAGCCATGGGGGCCGCCATCATGCCGTTCCGCCGGATGTTTTATTAGTCATCGGGTCAGAGATAACGGCGAGGTCCGCGAGCAACCGGAACCTCGTCGCTAATACAAGGGCAGCAAACCTCAAGGTTTTGGCCGCGTCCCACGCGACGTACGAATGATCGGGGCGTCTCAAATGGCGGGATGAGCTTGCTGCTGAGCAGTGTTTAGCACGAAGGCGGGCGGGGTCCGTCATGGTCGCCGGCAGCCCTACGATAGGCTGTTGTGTTTGCGAATAGCAGGCATGGCTAGAGCGACCATCTCTGCCGCCTCCATATCCGCACTCTTGGGCGCCTCCGACATCTTCACCCTAACCCTTTCAAGAACATCATCGCGATCGACGAGCGTGACTCGGCCATCCGCGACAACCTGACGCCCGTCGACAAGGACGGTTCTCACCGCATCTCGGCGCGCCCGATGCAGTACCACATCGGAGATCGGCGTACGCATGTCCACGAACGGCCGTTCGACCAACCTGCGATCAAGCAAGACGACATCAGCCCGCTGCCCGCATTCCAGCCGCCCCGACAGACCGCCGAACCCAACCGTGCGAGCACCGTTCTCACTCGCCTGTCGCAGCACTTCCGTGGCCTCGACGCGCTCGGAAAACAGTTCCGTGCCCCGATGCAGCGCCCATACCAGTTTGATTTCGAGCAGCATGTCGCGATCGTCCGCAATGTTCGACTGATCGATACCCAGCGCGACACGGACACCGGCCTTCGCCAACTTGGCGATCTCTGCGCGGCCGCTTCCTAGCCGTAGACCTGAGGACGCATTGTGGCAGACCGAACATCCGCACGAAGCCAGCACCTCGGCATCGCCCTCATCGAGCCAATTGCAATGGCCGAATGTGACATTGGAACCAAGCAGCCCGAGACCCTCGAGATATCTGACTGCCGATTTGCCAAAGCGCTCGCGCGCAAAATCCGCCTGTCGCTTGGTTTCAACGAGATGCATGTGGATCTGCGAACCCGACGATCTGGCAGCGGATGCAACGGCTTCCAGAAGGCCATCGGAACACCAATGCAGGTTGGCCGGCGCGTAGTTGACGCGAAGCCGGGTGTTTGCGGCATGACGCGCACGAAGCGTTTCGTGGAAATTGATGTAGGCGTCTACACCGGCGCCTTTCGGATAGAGCCGGGCGGCAAACCAGTCCCGCGCCGCCGGGGGCATGTCCGAAAGCACTGGATCGTCGCCATCATAGGCGAGGACATTGCGGTCCCGCAGCATTGCGCTGTAGCCGGCGCGCATGCCGATTTCGTCATAGGCGGCTATAACCTCGTCGGCAGTCGAGTGCCACGCGTCACTGTCGCCTGCCAGACCGCTGGCGATGTGGTGAACTGTTGTTGTCCCGCTTTCGAGCATCTCGATCGCGCTGAACAGCGTATCCAGCCGTGGGCCGACCGAACGCATCGCGCGAAACTGCGGCAGCCAAAATTCCAGTGGCTCGAAAGGAACACCCGCCATCAGCGGCGTGATGCCGAAATGATGGTGGCTATTGACGAGACCGGGCATGGCGATGAAGCCTTTGCCGCCATAACGTGGCAGATGTTCGTTGCCGCCAAGCATCCCGCGCAAGGGACCAATCTGCGCGATCACGCCTTCATGTATTCGGATCGCCACGTCGTGGCGAAGCTGCATCTGTCCGGATGCGTCCGCGCCCACCAGCGCGATATCAGCCTCGACGATGCAGCTATTGACGTCCTTATTCATAGTGCCACCATCTCCTTGATCATACCCAGGCGGCGGGCGGCAGCTCTGCGATATAGTGGGTCCCCATACGCAGCCTCTTCTTGCGAGCACGAAAAGACGAGGCTGAGATCATGCTCGTCGAAACTTTGGCAAGCCGCCGCAAAAATCTCCGGCCAACTCGGGCAAGGCAAATCCCGCCAGGCCTGCACCGCCTCAGGCGCTGGCAGGCTCGGATATCCCATCTCGTTCATCAGGGCGCCTACACCGGCCCAAAAATACCGGACCATCTCCGACGTCGCTTCGTGAAATGGCGCAAGCACGCGGATCCAGTGCAAACCGGTCAAGGCATGCAGTGCGCAGAAATCCTGCGTGGCGGCAAACAGCGACAGCGCAGCATTGGCGCAGCGCGCCATCGTGTCTTCGTCGATTGCAAGCCAGTCGCCAGCCGTTTCGAAGCCTGGCAAAGCAAAGGATTGGTGCATGTTTTGCCAGATCAGCGCATGGATGGGTTGCCCCTTTGCGGCAGGAACCGAACCGGCATGCACGAGAACCTCGCCGGGCTCACTGGAAAGCGGTTGCGCGCCGGTCGGCGTGGGCATCTGCAGCCAGCAGGCACACCAGTAGGCAAGACCATTGACGACCTCCGTATCGTCGTCGTTGAGAACGGCGTAGGCGACCCGCATCAAGGCATGGAATGCCGATGAGCCGACCCCTGGCGCCAGCAGCGGCAGCCAACGGTGAAGGAATTCCGCCCGTCCGCGGCACCGGAACTCATCGGCAAAGAAGCGCCGATAGGCATCCTCATGCTCGCGTTCGCCGAGGTGCTCACGCCAATTGGTTTCATCAATCGAAAGCAAACTCGGCTTGAACGGCAGCAGACCTTTGTAACCCTTGTAGTTTTCGAAGAACCTGCGCAGCTGATACCCGCTCGCTCCCATTCGCGCCTGCGCGACCAGGACCATCGGGGCGTGATTGGCGAACGTCCCCACGAACTCGCTTCCATAGCCCGGCATCTCGGAAAGCAAATCGCGAAGGACTTCGCGTGAGGATGGGTTTGAGGGCGTATCCATGCCTGTCTCCACAAATCGGGTGGAAAAGTCTTATGCTGCCCCAACGCCAGTCGGCAAGCGGACCGGCCGAGCCTCGAAAAGTGGCAACAAGGAAAGAAAATCCTTCAAAAATAAATACTTATGTTTAGCGTTGCACTTTCGGCAACGGGTTCTTGCCAAAAAACCGGCAAGCCACGCCATAGCCGTGTTGCCGATTGTGCAACGCAGCGCTCGCAAATTGACGTTTGTGAATGATCGGATTGCCAGCCATGTTTGCGATTAGACAAAAAAGAACCGGGAACATGGAATGCGTCAAACTACGCTTGCGCCTGCAACCTCGCTCGTGACGGAGCCTGAAAACTCCAACAAGCCCAGACAGCAATCAGCCGCAGGCTTAGAGGCATCCAACATCAGCGTTGTCTACAAGCGGGATAAGCAGCAAGTCCAAGCACTGCAGGACTGCACCCTTAATATCCCACGTGGCAGCTGGGCGACGCTGATCGGCGCTTCCGGCTGCGGGAAATCGACGCTCCTGCGGGTTTTCGCCGACATTGTCCAGCCAACGTCCGGTCAAGCGAGCCTGCATGGTGTATCGCCGGCGGAAGCACGGGCCAATCGTCTCTATGCACTCGTGCAACAGGGATCGACGATGCTTCCGTGGCGCTCGGTTCTCGACAATGTGGCACTTGGACTTGAGATCGGTGGTGTGGCAAAGGTTGAGCGGCACGAGCGCGCGGCTGCCGCAATAGAGTTGGTCGGCCTCAAGGGTTTCGAGAAGAGCCTGCCTGGAGAGTTGTCCGGCGGCATGCGCCAGAGAGCGGCGATCGCCCGAGCATTGACCCTGCGCCCGCAGTTCCTGCTGATGGACGAACCCTTCGGTGCACTTGACGAAATTACGCGCGACCGTCTGCAGTTCGAACTGCTGCGCATACTCGAGGAAACGAAGGCGACGCTGCTGCTCGTCACCCATTCCATCTCCGAGGCAGTGATCCTGTCTGACCGGGTTGTCGTCATGACGCCGCGCCCCGGCAAGATCAAGGAGATCATCGACGTCGATTTCGGCCGCGGCCGCAATCCCGAGATCCGTTTCGATCCTCGTTTCATCCGTTACGAACAGCAGCTGCGCCTCGCACTCGGACACGACTGACATGATCGGAATGCAACGGTTGAAGTCTCGTGCGGCAACAATACTGCCACCAATCATTCTCATCGTCGCCCTGGTGTGCCTGTGGAGCTGGGGCGTGCGTACGGCCTATATTCCCAGATGGATGCTGCCGGCGCCCGAAGCGATTTTTGCCGAGTTTTTCAAGAACTCGACGATCCTGATGAAGCATATGCGTTTCACCATCGTGGAAGCGGTCGGCGGGCTGGCACTTGGCGTCGCCGCCGGTCTGGTGGGGGCACTCACGATGACCGTATTGCCGTCCTTGCGCACGATGCTGTATCCCTATGCGCTCGCAAGCCGAGCATTGCCACTTGTCGTCTTCACTCCGATCATCGTAATCCTGCTCGGCCGCGGCAGTTTTCCGATCATGATAATCGTGGCGATCTCCACCTATTTTCCAGTCTTTCTCGGAATGATGCGCGGTCTGGCTCAGACGGATGCGGAGAGAATGGAATTGCTTCACAGCTTCTCCGCGACACCAACGCAGATCTTGTGGAAGATCCGCTTTCCCTCCTCGCTACCCTTCCTGTTTTCGGCGTTGAAAGTGTCGGCAAGCACCGCCTTTATCAATACGGTCGTTACGGAATGGATCGCGTCCAATTCTGGGCTCGGCTATCTGGTCATGGTCTCTGGTCAATATTTCAAACTGCCAACCATGTGGGCGGCAATTCTTCTCGTTGCACTGCTTACTCTGGCACTTCTGGCGCTTGTCGCGCTTCTCGAGAAGGCAGCGGGTCGCTATGCCGCGCTTGCGACGGGAGGTTGATATGACACAAACATTGCGTCTCGACCGCACTGTCCTTTCACCCGCCATCTTCGGCATCGTCCTGATACTGGGATGGGAGGCCCTCTACCAGAGCGGAGCGGTGTCCAAGCTCGTCCTGGCTGGACCGAGCGCGATAGCGGTCGCTTTCGCCAGCGACGGGCTCGAAATGCTACGGAACTGCGGCGTCACGGTCGCGGAGGCTCTAAGCGGCTTTGCACTTGGCAATCTCGTCGGCCTCGTTTGCGCCATCCTGTTTAGCCGCTGGATCGTCCTGAAGCGGGCCCTGCTGCCGATCGCTATTCTTTGCGAAGCGATCCCGATCGTCGCGATACTGCCAATGCTGATCATTTGGCTCGGCAGCGGTATGGGCCCGAAAATATTCATCGCGGCGTTCCTGAGCTTCTTTCCCATGCTGGTGAACGCCCATCGCGGTCTGCACGCGGCAGGCGCTGATACGCTGGAACTCCTCCACACCTATTCCGCAAAGCCCCATCAAATCCTTCGCACCGTGCAGCTCCCCTCCGCGCTCCCGTTCATTTTCACGGCGCTGAAGCTGTCCGCATGCGGATCGATGGTCGCGGCGTTGGTCGCAGAATGGGTGGCCTCTCAGCAGGGCCTGGGATACCTGATCGTCTTCTATGGCCTGGGATACCGCATCGCCAATGTCTGGGCGGCGGCAATATTGGCCTGCATCGTCTCGCTTTGCTTCTACGGGCTGGTCGGCTTAGTCGAAAAATGGGCACTGCGCCGGCTGGGCGCCTGATTGCGAACGTTGGCAGGTATGATAGGGAGCACACAAACGTCGCTCCACATCCCGCCCGGAAGCGACAGGCGCGAGCCGGAGAGCGACCATGCCCATTTCGAACAGCTTCGTCCACGTCCACATCATGGCGCTGCGCTATTTCGCCGAGACGGCCAGAGCCGGCTCAATGCGGCAGGCCGCCGACTTTCTCTCAGTCGCGCCATCGGCGGTCAATCGACAGATCCTCAAGCTTGAGAGCCAACTGCGCGCGAAGCTTTTCGACCGCGTTGCCGATGGTGTTAGGCTGACATCCGCTGGCGAGGTTCTCTACGGCTACATCCGCAATATGGAACGCGATCTCGATCGCGCGATCAACCAGATCGACAGCATGCGTGAGCTTCGGCGAGGTCACGTCCGAATCGCTGTCGAGGATGGCATTGCTCGCGATTTCCTGATCCCGGAGCTATCCGCCTTCTCAGCGGAATTTCCAGGTGTCATCTATTCCATCGCCATCCACTCAGCAGCGACAGTCATGGAGCTCGTGGCGGCTGCCGAAGTCGAAATCGGCTTGTCGATGAACCCGCCGATGCGGGCCGATATTCGCAAGATCGGCGGAATACCCATTCGTCTTGGCGTTGTCATGCCGGCCGATCATCCGCTTGCGACCGCTGATAACCTGCAGCTCGGCGATCTCGCGGGTGAAAGAATGATCCTCGGTGACGCGGGCTATGGCGGCGGCGAACATGTCAATCGCGTGATGACGGAAGGCCGGCGCCTCAAACCCTTCATCGAAACCAACTCTTCCGATACCGCGCTGGAGCTGACACTGGCCAAGCTGGGACTTTCTGTCCGCACGCCGGTCGGCGCAATGTCACATTTGGAATCGGGCGCGCTTCGTTTCGTGCCGCTGGCTGGGCCGCGCGCACCCGGTGTCGAACTCTGCCTCTGGACCCATTCAAATCGAAGCCCGTCAACCGCCAGCGCCATCCTGACGCAACGCCTCATCAAAGGACTTGCCGACTTCGAGGAGCGACTGCAGCCATGGGAAAAGGGCGTTGCCTAAAGGGCAACATCATGAACGCCATTCAGCGCTTCTAAACCGCGATCCGATCGATAGGTTGCAATCGTCTACAAGACGAAGGAGTGCACATGTTCGATCTGGATTTACAAGCCGTTGGGCGCCTTGAGGAGTTGAAGAGCCGGGTCCGGCGCGAGATGGAAATTCTTTCCTTCGCGACGAAGAGCTGGGTTGTTCCGACTGCCTCAAACATGGCGCCGATGCCCGATGTCGTCATCATCGGCGCCGGTCAGAGCGGGCTTGCGGCTGGACTGGAACTAAAGCGGCGTGGTGTCATCAATATTCTGCTCCTCGACGCCAGTCCTGAAGGCTACGAAGGGGTGTGGGAGACCTACGCGCGCAACTACGAGATCCGTTCCCCGAAGGACATCACCGGAATGGAAGGCGGTATCGCTTCGCTAGCGATCGAGAGCTACGTCATTGCCCGCTGCGGCCAGGACGCTTGGGATAGCATGAAGCGCGTGCCGCGGACGATCTGGATGGATTACCTGCGCTGGTTCAGATCCTGCGTCGACCTCGATATCCGCAACGAGACACGCGTTGTCGACATCGACTACGACGCTGAGGGTGTAACGCTCAGCTTTGCCGACGGCACCGATCTCAGGACGCGGCAGGTTATCCTTGCGACCGGCATGGATGGCGGTGGCCGCTGGCAGACGCCGGACCACATCCAGCAATCCCTGCCAGCTTCTGTCTGGAACCACTCCTCCGATATATTCGACGAGACCAATCTGCAGGACAAACGGGTGGCGATCCTGGGTGCCGGTGCGGCCGCGTTCGACGTGGCCGTTGCAGCGCTGGACGCCGGTGCGGCACGGGTCGACATGTTCCTGCGTCGCAAAGAGCTGCCGATGCGCGATGTTATCCGCGAGCTGGAAAACGGCGGATACCTGGTCCATGCCGAACGCATTCCCGACGCCACCAAATGGGAAATCTCCCGCTTCATGAGTGGCCTCAGTCAGGCACCCGCGGAACACCATTTCCACAAGGCTTGTGCGCACGATAACTTCAATATCCATCTCGGATCGCCATGGTCCGAGGTCAGCTGGGATGGGAAGGAGATCGTCATCGATCTTCCACAAGGCAAATGGCGTTGCGACCACATCTTCGCGGCAACCGGCGTACGCGTCGACATGATGTTGCGGCCCGAATTGAAGCGTATTCATGAAAATGCAGCTCTATGGCGCGACCGCTTCGTGCCGCCGGCAGGCGACGCCGAAAGCCCTCGCCTCAACTTCCCCTACCTTGACGGCGCCTACCGCTTTACCGAGAAACAGCCCGGCAGCGGCCCCGGATTGGACCGCATATACGCCTTCAATGCGCTGGCGTCTCTCAGCATGGGCGGGCTGGCGGCCGTATCGATCGGCGCGTTCCGCTTCGGAGCACGCAAGCTCGCCGACGCAGTGACGCAAAAGCTGTTCGAGGAGCAGATCGACAAGATCGTTCCCTACCTCGATACGCTCCACGCACCCGGCGTGACCGTCCCGGAAAATATGGCAGCCAAGCTGGCGGCAGAAGCGCAAAGACTGGCCCGCGTTGAATTAATCGATGCGTAGCTACGCCATGTGATCGATCAAGGCCTTGCGCGGGAGGCGGCCCTTCGGATGCCCGGCCTCCTGTTTGCTCGGACCGTCTCCGACAATGGAGACAGTCTGAAAGACCATTTCCTGCCGTGAGCCAGTTCGCCGAACGGGCCGGCATGATCCGCACCGAACATGTCAAACTGACAGGCGCCCACGATCTGCGCGGCCGCGCTGCCCATCCAGCCGAGGTCTGTTGCCTGACCTCGCAACCCAACTTTGTCAAAGGAACCGCATGATGACTGCTGAATTCCAGCCCACGCTCTACTTCAAGAAGAACTGCCCCTACTGCTTTAAAGTCAGGCTGTTCCTGCTCGAAGCAGGCATCCTCGGCAAGGTGTCGATCGTGGAATTCGAACCCGGCACCGAGCAGGAGCAAGCGATAAGGGCAACACTTGCAACAGCCTTTGATAAGGTAACGTTTCCCGCGGCGGAAACGGCCCTGGGTGTCTTCCAGAAAGATTCAGACGGCCTCATCGACCATTTCGCGCAGCTTCATGACGTTGCCCTGGAGAACTTCTCTGTCCTGAAGGCCTACGTTGAAGGCCCGCTGACGTCACTCGGCAACCTGTTCCGCGAGAATAGGGATCTTAAGGCGGCGGCTCAATCCTGATGTCTTTTCTCTGCCGGGCCACCGGCGCCGGCAGAGAATTGCTAAGCAGAGACTTACATTCCGACAGGCAGGTTTTGCTCGGCGGCTATCCGGGCAAGCCTGGCATGCAGCTCATGCGAGGCGCGTGCAGCCAACGGATTTGTCGATATGCCATCACGACTTACACAGCTTCCACCGACATAGACCTCTTTCAAATTGCGAGGGCCAACGGCAAGCACGTAGGTCGCGATCGGGCTCCAGACCGGGCCGAGGTCCGGTGCCCTCGGGTCGACCACCAGGAAATCGGCAAATTTTCCGACCTCTAGCGAGCCGACGCGATCGCCGATACCAAGTGCATTCGCACTGCCCATCGTGTGCAGCCACAACATCTGCTCGACGCTGAGGATCTCCGGATTCTGGTTGTGCGCTCGCTGCATATAGAGGCCCATGCGGATATTCTGCCATGGATCGGAAATATCGGACGCAGCCTGATCGTCGAGCCCGATTCCGATGCGCATACCCTTGGCGAGCATGCCGGGAATGTCGGCAAAACCGGATCCAAGCCGGCCATTCGCGTTCGGTTGCCAGATCATGGCGACGTTGCACGAGGCACACTTGCACTTCATCTCTTCTGTCGGGTGGATGAACTGACCGAAAATCAAGTCCGGGCCGAGTGCGCCGGCTTCTTCATACCAGGCGAACTTGGAGCGCTGGAATTCGAGATTTTCGGGCGTCTCCAGGAAATGCGGCTGATTGACAACGCCATAGCAGCGCATGATCGACACCTCGCGGTGCGCGGTCTTAGGGTCGCTCGACCACTGAACGGAGCCGGAGATTGCATGCGAGAGGTGCAAATCCGGCCTTTCCAGCGAGTCGGCAAACGCAATGCTCTCTCCAAAGCGATCGGAAATTTCAGAATCCGTCCCGATCTGATCATTGATCATGATCGAGTTGATGAAGCGCATTCCCGCATCCACTTTGCCGCGGATCTGCTCGAATCCATACTCCTTCGGCTTGAAAGGTCCGTAGGCCATCTCGCGGGCTTCAACCATATAGAAAGACAGGCGACTATCGCAGAAATCGTAGGCCGTAGTGGTACCGTTCGAAAGAAAATCGAGGGCACCATGCATCGTCACCCAGTATATGTCGTCGGCATCGCAGTGACGCGTATAACGCGTCATGTGATCGGCCCAGGCGTAAAGGGAACAATTGGCGCCGAGCCCACGTGAACCTGACGTCGACAAATGCGAATGGCCGGATACGAAGCCGGGTGCCACGAAGCGGCCTCTCGCGTCGAGGCGTTCATCTGCCGAGCCGACAGGACGCCCCTCACCTATTGCCTCGATCCGTCCGTCCGACCCAACAGCCATCCAACCGTTGAAGCAGGCCGGGCGGGATGGATCCAGCGTAATGAGGGCCGCATTTTCGACAATAAGCTTGTAGGCCATAATCGCCTTTCTCTATTCTCTTAAAAGAGGAAGGCGACCTGAGGCCGCCTTCGCATTTCAGCATTCACTGTGCTCTCAGAGCTTTGGCGTTGCCGCGATCTCCAGGATGTCGTTTGTGAGCATCGAGTCGGTATCGACGACTTTGTTGGTCAGCTTGGCTTCGAGCGCATTTTGCGCAGTCTGCTTCCAGATGCTCGGGTCAAGCCACATGAGGCCCTTTTCCTTGGTGAGCGGGCTCAGCATGTAATCGACCTGCTGCTCCGCCTGGTAGGTCTGTTGCGCTTCATCCAGACCATCGGAAACGCCATTTTCCACGATGTATTTCGCAGCCGCCGCCGGATCCTTGAAGTATTCCTGCCAGGCCTTCATCTCCGCCCGCATGTATTTGGCCAGGACGTCCTTCGAGCCGGGCTTGTTGTAGAAATCAGCATTGACGAAATAGGCGTTCATCTGCGCGTTCATGCCGAAATCGCCGATGCTGATGACATTCACCGGAACGCCCAGGTCTTCGATCATCCGGGGTTCGGCAAAGGCAAATGTCGTCATCATGCAATCGACCTTGCCGGCGACGATAAGCGAAATATCATTCGGGCCGATCGGGGTGATCTCAACATCCGACTTCTTGATGCCATTCTTCTCCAGGAACAGATCTCCGTATGCGGCAGCAATCTGCTTTACACCCAGACGCTTGCCGATCAGGTCTGCCGGCTTCTCGACGCCGGACGCCTTGGTGCAGGTCATCGCCACGGGCGTACGCTGAAACTGCCCGGCTATAATCTTGAAGTCGGCGCCTTTGTCCTGTCCAGCCAGAACCAGTTCGGGACCGACAATCCCGATGGTCGCCAAGCCTGAAGAGACCATCTGAACCTGGTCAACTCCCACGCCCGCCGGCACGACGGTTACATCAAGCCCTTCATCCTTGAAGTAGCCTTTATCCTTCGCGTAGATCGCACCGAAGCTTTCAACGTCGGCAACATAGCCGAGTACAACAGTCAATTTGGCCGCATCCTCAGCCTGGGCAGCGGACGCCGCGGCGAGCGCAAAGAAGCTGACAGCAAGTGCATGCAAGTATGAAGGTTTTTTCACCTGAAACTCCGTGTTGATAGCCGGTTATAGGCACTTGGCGTCGACGCCGAAATTTCTAATACGGTGGTCCCGTTGCGAACAACAATCGAATGGTCACCGACGCGTACTCAAAAACGCAACGGCGAAAATATCTGTTGCGCATAAACACCGGACGATAGGAACACGACTTCCCGACGGCTTTGTCGGCAACGCTTTCAGAGGAGCTACGCGCCAAGCGCGCCGTACAGGGGGAACTCGTGCGGGCTTATCAGATCGCAGATGCGAAACACGCGTCGGAATAAACCCGAAATTCCAAGATTTTCTCTACAGATCGGCACGACCCAGTCGCTGCAACCGCCCCCGCCGCGCTGATGGCGCATCGGGCAGAACGATGAGCGACAGGATCGCACACATCGCACCCGCTCCCTTCCCGAGATCCGGTTGAATCGATGGCACCCACTCTTCCACAGAGCATCGCATCGCTAGAATGGATTGTATCAAAATGAACAATCATTCACCATTTGACACAAGCATACGTTGACTTTCGGAGCAAACACGCCGAAGGAGAATTTTGAATTCTATGCTCGTAAGTTGTATTCCATTGATGTTTCGCCGTCTTCATATATCCGCCAAAGTTCCTTTCTCGTTGTTAAGCAAGTTCTTTCTATCGATCTGTTTTTACGGAACATTTTCTCTCACTCCGGCGAGCAGCCAAGAAATTCCTCAAGTTAATCTGACACCCGCAGCCGCGCATGCGATCGCTGTACAGTTGTCACTCTTTACCGTTGCCGCAAGCAGCACGGCACAAGCGCAGTCGCCTGCCGACGATCTTTCACGCGGGCAAGATTAGAATGCACGAGCGCAACGTGTCGATCATCGGATATCCGAAAACCCTTTGCAGGCAGCATCAATGAAGGATGCGCCAATCTCATTTCCTCTAGCGCGATAATGCGCTGGTAGTCATTTTCTGGAGAAAACCATGCAGTTCACGAATTTTCAGATGCCGCACTCGCGGTCAGCGCTTGCCGCCTTGCTCGCCAGTGCCCTGCTCGTGTCGAGTTGCGGTGGCCGGGAAGCCCATCCGATCGCCTCGACCAATCCCAGCGACAGCGTCTTCAACTGCGCCGGCATCAAGCGAGAGTTCGACGCCAACGAGCGGCAGGTACTAGCGACCGTCAAGGAACGCTCACAGGCCCAGGGCAAGAATGTTGCCCTCGGCGCGACGGGCGTCCTGCTCTTCTGGCCGGCACTGTTCTTCATGGATCCGAAATCTCCGGAGAAGGTCGAGATCGACGCATTGCGCAATCGTAACGATGTTCTGGCCGACATTGCCAGATCGAAGAAATGCCCAGCCCCGACGTCGACTTTGACCGAGGTCTACAAGCGTCTCGACGGCAAATCCTCGGCGTCGAACTCCAACAAAGCCAAAAACTGATCCGACAGCCCTCACCGGTGCCGGGACTAAACATCTAGGTCACGAGAGTTTGCAGCATACCCATAGCTGTTGAGCGTGGACGTCGCGAGATTAGGCAACGCCCTTATGGGAGCCCAGCGATCCCAGGAGGGCACCCATGCGCTCGAAATCGCGTAGGTTCGTAGCATTGGATTTCCGCAGCACCGTGCGGATCTGCGTTCGGACGGTGTCGAGCGAAACATCCCGTTCGCGCGCGACTGCCTCAGCGCTTTGACCTCCGAGGAGAGCCGCAGCGACGGCTCCCTCTGCCGCACTCAAGCCGAACAGTTCGCTTAGCAGCGATGGCCTTGCAGCCCGAGGAGACGACAACTCGCTGATCTGGACCAGGACCGGCACACTGCCACCTTCGGCTAACGCATCACAAACACGATCCGGAAACTGCGGCGACACGAAAATCGCATACTGGCCAATGCGACCGCTGTTACCGAGCATATCGAATTCAACTCGCATGGCTCCTCCGAAACCTGTCGCGGCGGCATCGCGGATCATGGCTCGCAATCGCTTCATCTCGCCACGATTGTCGACAGCGAGCTTCGTCCCCGAAGTGGGACTGGTCGCAAGGCAGACCGGTCGATCACGGTAGCAAAGTGCTTTCGTCGCCGACGAATTGGCAAATAGTACGTTGCAGTCGCCGTCGACCACAATCGCGGCACCGGGAAGGGCTTCGAAAGCGGCATATCCCAATCGCGCGTCAAAGTCGGCACGATGCAGCCGCTCGCGTAATTGCAGCGCTCGCCGGACATGGGGCAGCAAGGTTAGGAGGGCCGCGCGTTCGCGAACACCGAATGCGAGTCCTTGTCGATAGAATCCGACAATCGATCGGCGACTGTCGCCCACGAGGCCAACAATCATGTGTTCCTGACCCTGCGGCCTGGCGAAGTCCCGATAGAATTCGGTCCGGTGATAAGCGTCGCTGTCTACAAGTTCCTCATCCAACAGAACTTTACCATCCGCCTCGTTTCGCCTCATCAGGCTGGACAAGGCGGCTCTGATTGGATCGAGTTGGAGGTAGTGCTCGACATAGTGATCGTTCTCGGCGCGCGTTTCGAAGACGTTTACGGATCTGCCGCCACCTGCCTGGAGGCGAAGGCTGCCGGCGTCCGCGCCCAGATGTTCGAAGAGGCGTTTTCCAACCGCCAGCCAGTTGTCATCATTCTCGCTGGCGTCGTAGATATCCCCGATTATCGAATTGAGTTCCACAAGCGCCCCCGCACTATCTGTAGAATACCTGCAATTTAGCATCAACTTATGCCATCGAGTCAATGCGACCAACAGTAGACTTTTCGCCTTATCAGGCGAACCTCAGCGCCTTCGTGTTGATCTCGGTTGAAGAGAAACGCGGCAAGGCGCTCGACTAGACCTTCGATCGTTGCACCGCTGCAGGTTCTCTATCGGCAACCGCGCGCCCAACCTCAACCAAAAAGCCTCGTCGAACGGCGACGCTGGCCCGGCAGCAAGGCGGGAGTTTTCCATAAACCGGATGGCAACCGCTTCTTCGGACCCCGCGGTGCTATGACGTGCCGAGACGACCCAACGCCCCTTGCAACGGTTTGTCTGAGATCCGGATGAGGCCGACATAGGGGTTTGCCATGTCGGCGATCGCAAAGACTGCGCCCGCCACCGAAAGCGCACAGACGATGATGATCGTCAGCACCGTCGGATTGGCCGGAGCCTGCAGCCCGAACGTGCCGAACAGAAGGGCGAGCCAGTAGATGAGGACGATGAAGAAGCCCCAGGGCAGACCTTCGTCGGCGGATTCAATCTGAAGCCAATGTCCTTCGGCAAGGTGACCACTGACTTCAAGTGCGCGTGCCTGGATAAGGCGATGCGCGTCGTCATGGGGATCAAGCGCACGAAGCTTTCCCTGCACCGCTTCGATTTCCTTATAGGCCGGCGCCCTCCCCGCGAACTGGTCATCGCTTGTCTCAACGGCCCATCCGTTGTCCAGACGGCTTTCGATCAGCGCCCGCAGCAACTGACGCGCGTCATCGGCATCGGGACCATATTGAGCCATCAAGCGATCGAGCAGAACGATCCGGGCGGCCGTCGCGCCAAGTTCCGTCTGCGCGTCATCGTAGTCGGACTTCGCAGACGCGATCAGCAAACCGAGGGCCAGCGCCGACAGCGTGCCGACGATCGCCGTTGCAAGCCTGATGACTTCCTTCGATTCCGAGTTCAGATGATGGGATGGAAGACGGTCGCGAAGGAGCATGCCCATCGCGGTCGCGACCCCAAGAACAATGAAGACGCCGGCGGCGAGAAGGAGAGCATTCATCCCTCAATCCCCTTCGGCTGCTTGCGGAAGGCGCGCGCATGTATTGGGAGTGGCTGTGCTTGCGAACCTGCCGCTGATCCATTTGGCAGCGTCTTTCGCTGTATCGCGGGCGATGAAGCCGTGTCCGACTTTTGGAAGCGTCACGAACTCCACGCTGCTGCCATTGTCACAGAGACGGCGAACATAGGAGATGGTCACGTCGGGACGGACGATGCCATCGGCCAATCCTTGGGCAATGAAGATGGGAACCTGCCTGGAGAGAAGGCCGGGCGTGTTCCGTTTCAGCAAGGCGTTCCACGGCTCCGCCGCGCTGATATCCGTGACAGTCAGGAAGTCCTTGGCCAGCGGGCGTTCCTCAAGACGTCGTTCCAGAAGATCGAATATCGTCTCGATGCAGCCGCCTGCAAGCGTGTCGACCGTCGGCATCGCATTCGCATAGACAATATTGTCGAGCTTGATGTCGAAGACCCGCGACCAGGACCAAAGCGTAAGGGCAGTCAGCCCCTTACCCCCACTCGAGGCGAAGTCGTCGCGCATCAGCGTGCTGAGATCGGTTGCCGGTGCTGCCGCGGCAACGCCAACCAGTTTAAGCTCGGGCGCGTAGCTGGGTGCCAGCAAGCCTGCGTAAAGCGCCGCCTGCCCTCCCTGCGAGTGACCCCAGACTGCAAAGCGGGTCGGCTCTCGTTCACCGAGCAGATCGCGCGCGGCCCGGACGGAATCGAGCACGGCGCGTCCTTCGCTGTCGCCAATGAGATAGGGATGGACGCCGGGGCCACCGAGACCGGGATAGTCCGTCGCGACAACAGCGAAGCCCTGTTGCAGCAGTTGCTCGAGGCCTTGTATCTGCCGATAGACGCCGCGGCTCAGAGACGGCGCGCAGGCCGTGGCAACACCGCTGGTCGGATGTGCCCAGGCGACGATCGGACGGTTTTTGTTGTCGCCATCGGCCGGCACGATCAAGACACCGGAGACCGCGATTGCCTCTCCATGCAGACCGACTGAACGGTAGAGGATGCGGGACGCGGTGGCACCCTGCGGAGAGAACGGCATGGCCTCCGAGCGGATGACGGAACCGGGACGCCCTGCGAGTTCACCGCTCTCGGGCTGGTAGAACGCCTCGTTGGCTCTCGCCGAGCCCCAGGTCAGGAGTACCCATACGACAAGAGCCGCGAGCCCATATCCCAGCAGCGGCCGGAGCGTGTCCTTCGCCCGTGCCAACCTGTGCCTAGGCGGTTCTATGAAGCGGATTCGGGTCATGATGGTCGTCCAATAGGGCTGATCGCCCGGTTCATTGATTTCAAAGAGCGCTGCATGCAGCTTGAGATGGGGCGGCGGCAGCCGCCCCTGTCCTCATGATCACTGCCACTGACCATCCGGCAGACGGCCATGATACGGCGTGTCACGGCAATGACCCCATGGGCCGAGCCACCAGCCCGGAGGGCACGGATTTGCAGGAGGATAGTATGCAGGCGCCGGATAGTAGGGCTCGACGTAGCGAGGGCCGGCCAACGATGCGCCGATTGCTGCGCCAGAGGCAGCGCCGAGTGCGTACCAACCAGCATTGTTCCAGCCGCGCCAATGGTCGATGAACACCGCTGCGGGACCGGTCGCGCCGGTCAGATTGCCTTCCAGCACGGAAACGTCGAACGTCAGCGTCGTGCCATCAAGCTTGGGCGACCTGAGCGTGACCACGGCGTCGCTGACATTCGAGCCGCCGCCAAGAACCGACACCGTCGCATTCGGCGGGTCCTTGTCGAAGCTGTCGGCGCCAGCGCCCCATTGCTTGACGATTTCGTCGGTCGCGATGTGACCGGCAGCGCGTGTCGGACGATCGGAGAAGATGATCGAGTTGGTGGCAACACCCGTGAGGACCAGCTTGTCGCCTTCCAGCTTCGCGCCGTCGGCGTTGACGACCAAGAGCGATGCGACAGGCGCCTGCTGGCTGACCTGTCCGACTGTCTTTTGCAGGGGCACATGCGGTGCCTTGGCAGCATCCTGCCCCAGCGCGGTTCCCGCCAGCAACGTGAGCGAGCCGGCGAACAACAGTCCGATTGGATTCATGCGTATCATTGTCGAATTCCTTTGTGAGTTCCGTTGCGGAAGGCTCGGCGATCAGCCGCCACCATGTTCGGCGGCATAGTCGATGCCGGCCTGAACTTCGGCCATGGCCTGCATGACCAGTTCGGCGGCACGCTCCTTGTGTCCGCCCTTGTTCGGCGTCGCCCGGTGAAGCGAATTCAGTGCATTTTGGAGCTGGCGCAAGGCGGCATCCATATTGCCTTGGTCTGCCATGGCAGGAGACGATACGAGGGCAGCAGCCGAGCCTGCGGCGAGCACTACGCCCGCAGCGGCAAGCATGTTTCTGCGTGAAAGTGTGAGTTCGGTCATGTCAGTTCTCCAAGTTCGTGAGGATTGTTCAGTTGGCGGCCGCGAGCGTCACCTTGACGACGCCGGTTGCGATGTTGATGCCGGTCTCGCCATCAACTGAGATCGGCTGCAGCGAAAACGACTGGTTGCTGCCGCCGACCAGAGCGTTCGCTCCGGCGCCCACGCCGAGCGCGGCACCCGCGGCGACGCCGACATACGTGCCTGCAAGGGCACCCTGAGGGATCCCGCGCGTTGCCGACGCGACGCCCCAGATCAGGTGTCCTTGATCGACCTTGCCGATCTCGACGCCGTATTCGTCGATGTTTCCGACATAGGTCTCGGATTGGCCGCCATCGGGCTTGAACTGGCAGGTCAGCGATTGCTTGCGTGCGAGAATCTCGCCGATGCCCTTGGACACGTCACAAGACAGGATGCCGATCTTGGCAACGTCGGCATGGCCGGGGACAACGGAAGCAGCAACCAGGGCCAGTGCAAGCGCGAGCCCGCCGGAGAGTTTCGAGATAGTCATCGGTCGGCTCCCCGCTTACTTCCAGGTGCCGTTGGGCAGGCGACCATGATAGGGCGTGTTGCGGCAATGGCCCCAGGGACCACGCCAGTAGCCGGGCGGGCACGCGTTGCTGGCAACGGGGCGCTCCTGGTAGTAGCCATTCGGAAGCCGACCATAGAACGGCGTGGTGCGGCAACCGCCATAAGGACCGCGCCACGCATTGGGGCCGCAGCCGCCGGCGACGAGCGTGATCGCGGAAGGCGCCTCGATCGTCGGCATCAGCGGCGCTGCGTTAGAGATGGACGGTGCCGCGAACAGTGCGGCAGCGCCGAGGATGACTGCAAATTTCGTGTTCATGTTCACTCCAGATGTGTTGAATGCTGCGGGCGGTTGCGCTCGCTTAATCTGCATTTCGATTGGACTGCGGTTGAATGCGGGTCTGTCGGACGATCGTCGTCTTGGGAGAGCGTCGGTTGCCGACCGGAGTGTCCCAGGCCATTGATGGCCGGTCGGTGTGCTCCGATGGCCGGGGGATTAGCCGATATCGATCCGTTGCCGCATCACCACTTCTGGGTATGCGATGAAGACAGGATCAGATTATTTCGCTCTCATCGGACGAAGAGTGGCAAAATCAGGCTTTAAAGCTGACGCCGACATCCGAGTTCCCGCAACCGACCGGCGACCGCCTTTGTCGATGCGTCCGCCCTTTGGGCGACCGATTGAGGATCAAGACATGAAACTTATCGCTGTTACCGTTTGCCTCGCCAGTTCCTGCCTATCAGCGAACTTGGCCATGGCCGCAGAAAGCGGAACGATCGAGCTTCACAGCAAAACGAAAATCGAACGCATGCAGGCTGATTACAAATGCGGAGCGGCGGGCGAGCTTGCGGTGACCTATATCAACGCCGATCCAAACTTTATCGCGCTCGTGGCTCTGCCCAAACAGCCGCAGCCGCTGCTGTTCACGTCGGTGATATCCGGCTCGGGAACACGCTATGCGGCTGGAAAGTACATCTGGTGGACCAAGGGAAATTCCGCGAGCCTCTATGACACCACGTTGGGTGACAATGCTCCGCCGACGATGACGTGCAACGCCTCCTGATCGCCTTGCAGGCTCCAGTGAGGATCAGCCGATCCTGTTCAAGACTGCGCGGAAGATCGTCGCCAAGCCAAGCAGGATGGTTAACGCAGGCAATATGAGGCCGGTGTTGAGCCGAAGCGACAACAGTATTCCAACGAGGGCAAAGATGGCGCCAGCGATCAGCCGCGACAACGGCTGAATGCTTCGCCAGCCCATGATCCTTGCAAGCCGAACGCTATCCCATATCGCGCTCACTGCCGGCAGGAGCAGGATCAGAAACATCCAGCGATAGGGCAACGGGTAGCCGAGCTGGTCGATCGCAAGTGCCGCTCCCAACGCAATCAGCACACAGCCGCCAAAGGCGGAGACTAACCACCTGTGGGCATGCTTGGGACTATGCGCGAGCACGATAGTCCTCCAGACGTCGTTCGGATGGAGCCTGTTTCCAGGCTGCCCACAACAGGATCGACAGCGCTATGGTGCGGGCAATCGTGAGGGCAAGCAACAGGCCGAAATTATCGGCGGCGTAGTCATTGTTCTGAAACGCCTGCACAAAATGACCGACCGTGACGCCCACATAAAAGATAATCGCATAGAGCGCGACTGCGCTTTGAAACGACAGGCTCCGCCAGAATGCGAGGACGGCGACCGCGCCAAGCGCGATATCGGCAACGCCGACTTCAAACTCGAACGGGCTTTGCTGCCATCCGATTTGTGCCGATGCTATTGCCGGGAAAAACACATGGAAAAGACCCGCCCACAAGCCATCGACGCCCACGGCCAGCAACAGGATCCAGGACAGGTATCGACGTGCCCAATGTTGATCGCGCTTGATCAACGTGGCGCAGATGATGGCGGCGATACAAAGGAACGCTGGCAAGTTTGTGAGGATAGTCCTGATTGTATCAGCGATCATAGTGAGCTCCGTAGAAACGACCACAATGCTCCGATCGCGGTGAAACCCGATCGATGAGCTTGCGCGTTACCTACGACCACGGCCGAAAGGCCGCATCCTCAGAACTGGTGATTAAACGGAATGAGATTGAGCCGCTTTGATAGACTCAATGAACGTATGTTCCCAACAGCGCACCGATGCGTTCGAAGTCACGCAGGTTGGCTGCGTCGGTCTTGCGCAGCACCGTCCGTATCTGCGTGCGCACCGTGTCGAGCGATACCTCGCGATCTCGCGCAACGATCTCAGCTGTTTGACCGCCGAGCAAGGCTGCCGCGACAGCGCCTTCGGCTGCGCTCAGCCCGAACAATTCGCTGAAAACGCGAGGCGGCGCCGATCGTGGCTGCGAGATGTCATTGATCAGCACAAGGACCGGCGTGCCAGCTATGAGCGCGGTCCCCTGCGCCGGCAAGGGGGTGACGAACACGGCGAGTTGACCGATGCGATAATTCTCGGTGGCGTCAAACTCGATCCGAACGGCACCGCCACTGCCGCCATTGGCAGCGCTGTGGACTATTTGCCGGATCTTCGCGCCCTCACCTCGATCGACAACCAGTCGCGTGCTTCCTGTTTTTAGCGCCTTGGACAAGGAGATCGGAATGTCCCGATGTGACAACGTCTTGGTAGCGGCTGTGTTCGCGAACAGCACGTTGCAATCGCCATCGACAACAACAGCGCTTCCGGGCAAGGCTTCGAAGGCCGCATATGTGAGGCGCGATGCAAGCTCGGCTTCAAATAGCTTCTGGCGCATCCTCAGGCCGCGGCGGACGTGCGGCATGAGTTGCTCCAGCGCAGTCCTCTCTCGACTTCCGAAAGCCCTCCCATCTCGAAAGAAGCTCATGATGGTGTGATCGCTGTCGCCAACGAGGCCGATCAGCATGTTTTCCCGGCCATTGGGCTTGGCGAAATCCTGGTAGAACTCGGATCGCCGATAGCGTTCTCCATCGACGATTTCGTCGACGAGCACGACGGTCTCCGCTCCGGATGCTGCGGGCTTCATGTGTGATGTCGCCGACCGAACCGGGTCGATATGGAGATAGTAACTGCTGTAGCTGTCCTCGTCAGGCGAGGATGTCTGAAAGACATTGGTATAACGGCCGTCGCCGTCCCGGAAACGAAACGTCCCCGCTTCGGCGCCAAAGAACCGGAACAAGCGCTGACCCAGTGATGACCAGTCTTGGTTGCTCGTCGATGCATCGTAGATGTCGCTGATGAGAGAATTACAATCCATATGCATGCCACGCCCCACAACGTTTGAATGCAAAGAACACCAATATTTGAACATTGGCGGGTCATCAGTGGAAAGCTTATCGGACAGAGTGTCATTCAACCATTGAAGCTCAGAATGCAAAATTGGAATGCTTCAATGTCATGCTTAAGATGTTGCGCATATACGCCTTTCAGGTTGTATTCGCGCAACAAGATGCGACAAGATTCTGTCGCAAATAGGATGAGACTATTCGCGCACGGACGAGATCATTTGAACTGGAGCCCCAGTCCCCGCGAACACGTCGGTCACTTTCGAGTGTGAGCCACCAACGCCGTCGATCGGGCATTTCACGATGGCTGCTGCTATGGTTCCATCACTCGTAGGCGACGAACGAGATCACGTTCCCGTCCGGGTCACGGACATGGAAGTCCGTTCCACCCCAGGGCTGGCTGGTTGGCTCCTGCGCAAACTCCGCGCCGCGGTCCCGCAGCTCCTCAAACAACCCGTGCACGTCCGAGACCTCAATCGTAGCGAGAATGAGCGAGACCTCGCGTGCTGCCAGATCGGCAAAATTCGGTTTGCTGACACATCGAAGATGCAGACAGGCCGCGCCGCGCGACACAGCGCCGTAGAAAGGCGGCGTACCGTGGAGGAAATCGACGTCAAATCCGAGTTTCTCGTTGAAGAATTGCGCGCTCGCCGGCACATCACGCACAAAGAGAATCGGGACGATGGACGTCAGGGCAATTTCGCTCATGCAAGTCTCCGCTACGTCGATATCCGCTGGGTGACTCTACAGGTCGATTCATGTGTCTGCAAAGGGGCCGAGCCAAACGAGAGCGACTCTTCCGCAAAGCGCCACAAGCGAGCATCGCACTACCCCGTCGCCATAAGCTACTAAGCGGCGGAGACAAAGTCTCTTGCCGCGCTCCTTGGGCACATATAGTGGAGGCTAGATGCCGGAAAGAACTCCAATGTCTCCGGAGCGCCAGATATTATCGACCGTGTTGCGGGTGATGACCCAGAGGTCGCCGCTCCTCTTCAGTTCGACATCGTAGCGGTTCTTCATCAGGTATTGACGCGAGGGATCGCTGCGGGGAACGTGCTGTGCTTCGACCAGCACATCCATGCGTGCAGTGTCGCCATCGATCGTCACCCGCGGATTGCTGACGGAATGTGTCGTATCCAGGGTGGCGAGCGATGTCGTCAGCGCGGAAACGATGACGTCTCGGCCTTCGATGACCGGATAGTCGAAGCCGGCCTTGGCAGCCGCCGGCCGAAAATCGGAGACGGCATTCTCCGCCAGCGAGGAGGCGAGGAGATTGTTGTCGCGAAGGTCGATACCGGCGGCGAAGCGATAGAGAGCCTCGACGACGGCGAGCCGGTCCGCGGCGTCCGGTGTAAACGATGGCGATGTGGTCATGAACGTGCCCCTTGTTGTGCCGGAGGCCTGCGGGACGCACACCTTCCCCGGCATCGGCGCGCTGGGCGCCGATGTTTCTGGTTCGATAGGACTGATGGGGTCTGCTATTCGAGATCGGCGTCGATGCGCTCGATCAGGCCGGTGGGATTGATCTCGATCTTCAGGATGCCGATCTCGTGTCCGAAATCGCCGGTAAAATCGAGTCGGACGTTCGAATGGAAGCGGTCCAGTTCCTTGATGGACAACAGCTTGCTGCTGGTGCTGTAACCGACGAAGAACCGCTCGAGGTATTGGCGGACACCGTCAGTGCCGACGAACGCGTCGCCAACCGAGATATCGTCGATGACGGCGTCGGTTGCGAACAGGGACAGTGCCCCTTCGACATCGAAGGCATTGGCGGTCGCGATGAAGGACTCGACGAGCTTTTGCATGGTGCCGGGTTCCTCAGACATCGCTGATCGAGGTGTCGGCGATTGTCTGTGCGAAGCCGGTGCCGAATAGGGCCGCAGGCGTCTGGAAACCGGTACGGACTTCGCCCTTCAAGACGCGCCGGCCGGCCTCGGCTGCCGCCATGGCCGTGAACGTGTAGCCGTTGACCGTATCGAGGACGGCACAGGTGACCTTCCCATCCGCGCCGGTGACTTCGACGGACGCTTGATAGCGGTTCGCCAGCCTCTCCTCTTCACTCGGGCCGTCCGGAAGTGCCGGAAGGTCACCCTGCGGGAAGCCGTCGCCGGTGACATGCACGAAGGTCTCGACATCGGGAACGCCCGTCGCCCGCCAGATGGTGACGAGGTCGGGCAGTGTGACCGGGAAGCAGTCGACCGCACCATTGCCGAAATCGAATTTGCGAATGCCGTCGGCGGCAATGGCAACAAGCTCGCCCTCCACCCGCGCCAGGGTCTCGACGGTGACGTTCTCGCTGGCGCTGATCGCCGATCCGCGTGACAGTCCGCCTGCCACATGCAGCGCGATCCTGATCTTGCGAGGGTTGTTCACACGCGACACCGCGTGCCCGGCGAGGCTACCGAGCATGGCGACACTGCCACCACCGCCCGGCATGAGCATGACACCTGCAGCCTTCGCGTCGTCGTCCAAAGCCTCGGCCAGACGATAGCTGTCGAGTTCGGCAGCCGTGTCGAGATAGTGGATAGTGTTGCGGATCGACGCGTTCATCAGGGCATCGGCCGTGCGCATGAATGGACCGGCGCAGTTCAGCAGGACGGAGATGCCGGCCAGACCGGTATCGATCGCCGCAGCATCGTCGAGACCAAAGACGCGGTATTCGACGCCCAGTTCTGCAGAAAGCGTCGAGAGGGTCGCTTCGTTTCGGCCGGCGAGAACAAGCGGCGTGCCTGCCTTCTTCGCATGCTCCGCCGCCATGCGGCCGGTATAGCCGGTCGCGCCGTAGATCATCAGTTTTGTCATTTTAGTGCTGCCATTTCTTGTAGACGAATTCGAGGCTGTAGCCGTCCGGATCACGGACCTGGGCGGCGTAATAGTGGGGGTCGTAGTGGAGCTGTGCTCCCGGCGGATGGATTTCCGCGGCGCCTGCCAACATGGCGGCGGCGAAGGTGGCATCGACCTGCGAGGTGCTATCGGCGATGAAGCCGACATGGACTGCGCGGCCTTCGACCACGCCTTCGCGGAGCCAGAAGAATACCCGGCCGTTCGCCCCGAACCCTTTCAGATCCGGATGACCGGGAGGGCCGTCCTTCCCCTCGTAGTCGTGGGCGTGAACGATGCCGAGTGGGGCCAGCGCCGTCTCGTAGAAGGCGATCGAGCGATCGATGTCGCTGACGGAAATGAAGACATGGTCGAGCATATTGCTCTCCTTCGTTCAGATGATGTAGCCGCCCGCGACCTCGATGTTCTGGGCGTTGATCCAGCGATTCTCGGAGGACAGAAGGCTGGCGACGACGCCACCGATCTCTTCAGGCTCGCCGACGCGGCCGAGTGCGGTCTGACCTGCCAGCATGGCCTTGAACTCGTCGTTCAAACCGCCGCCGAGTTCGGTGCGGATTGCGCCGGGCGCGATCGAGTTCGCCCGGATACCGCGCTCTCCGAACTCCTTGGCCATGTAGCGGGTCAGGACTTCCAGACCACCTTTGAAGGAGGCATAGGGCGCGACACCTGTGGTCGCGACGCGCGAAGTGGCGCTGGTGATGTTGATGATCTGGCCACCCTCCGCCATCAGTGGCAGCAGGATCTGGGTCAGAAAGAACGGCCCCTTTAGATGGACGTTAAAGAGGCCGTCGAACTGTTCTTCCGTGACGGTCGCGATCGGATTGAAGAGGCCGTATCCGGCATTGTTGACGAGACAGTCGAAGTCGCCCCGGCCGAAGACGGACGGCAGTTTCGATGCAACCGCATCCCGGAAGGCCGGGAACGCGCCGATGTCGCCGACGTCGAGTTTTAGCGCAACGGCCTTGCCGCCGATCTCCATGATCGTCTTCACGACATCGTCCGCTTTTGCCGGGTTGCTGTTGTAGGTCACGACGACGCCCATTCCTTTGCGGGCGCATTCGATGGCTGTGCTGGCTCCGAGACCCCGGCTTCCTCCGGTGACGATGACGATGACGATCTTCATGGCTGTTTCCCTGTCCGTTTGCTGTGACCTTAAGCTAGGCCTGCACCATCTCGCGCGCTCACCTATTCCTCTCCGAAACTTGCCTATTTCTGCTTTGCGCTTGCAGGGGCCTTCCCGAACTGTCACGGTCGCCTCCATGGAAAAACAACTTCAGGAGCTGCGCGCTCTGGCGTCGACGGCGGAAAACCGCCGCACGGAAACGGGAATTCCACGCGTCGCGATGGTCCAGGGTGAAATTCCCGCGCATCGGCTCTCGGCCGTCTACGAGCCGATGGTCAACCTGATCCTGACTGGGTCGAAGACGATGACGGTGGGCGAGCGGACATTTGCCTACGACCCGGCGACGTATTTCGTCATGTCGGTCGATCTTCCTGCGGTGGGGTCGGTTCACCCGTCGGCGGCGGGAGAACCCTACCTCGCGGTAAGCCTGACGCTTCACCCGCCGACGGTCGCCGCCCTCATCAGCGATCTGCCCCTGCAGGTCTGCAGCAAGCTCTTCGGCTCTGGCTTCTCCGTCGCGCCGGTCAACGACGAGTTCCTCGACGCCTGGGTGCGGATGCTCCGGCTGATGGACCGTCCGGACGAAATCGCCGTGCTTGCACCTGCATACGAGCGTGAGATCCTCTTCAGGGTGCTGCAAGGGCCGCTGGGCTGGATGCTACGGGACATTGCCGCGCCCGATGCGGCACTGTCCCGTATCGGCGTTGCGATCCAATGGATCCGGGAAAACTTCGCCAAGCCGCTCAGGGTCGAGGCTCTCGCGGAGATGGCAGCTCTCAGCGTCTCGGCGTTCCATCGACACTTCAAGGCAATCACGGCGCTCAGCCCGATCCAATATCAAAAGCAGGTCCGGCTGCTGCATGCGCGCAGGCTTTTGATGGCTGGAGAAGGAACGGCAACGTCGGTCGCCTTCGGCGTTGGTTATGAAAGCCCGAACCAGTTCAGCCGGGAATACGCCAGGCAGTTCGGGCTACCGCCCTCGAAGGATCTCGTGCGTCTTCGCGGCGAGGTTGTGTGACGGGCGCCTTGGCCGGGATGCATTCATCCAACGGCCGCTTCGGGCCGGGTGCAGACCACCAGCGCAAGCTGGTGGTCACTCTTTGCCAAAGCGGCTAGTGCGCCACCTCAGAAGTCCCAGTCTTCGTCCTCAGTAGCGACGGCCTTGCCGATGACATAGGACGAACCCGACCCGGAGAAGAAGTCATGGTTCTCGTCGGCATTGGGCGATAGCGCCGATAGGATCGCTGGATTTACCTTGCACGCTTCCGCCGGAAACAGTGCCTCGTAGCCGAGGTTCATCAGCGCCTTGTTGGCATTGTAGTGCAGGAACTTCTTGACGTCCTCGGTGAGGCCAACGCCGTCATAGAGCGCCTCGGTGTATTTCGCCTCGTTGTCGTAGAGCTCGAGCAGCAGATCGAAGGCGAAGTCCTTGATTTCCTGGCGGCGGGCTTCCGGCAAACGCTCGACTGCCCGCTGGAACTTGTAGCCGATATAGTAGCCATGCACGGCTTCGTCGCGGATGATGAGGCGGATCATGTCGGCGGTGTTGGTGAGCTTGGCGCGGCTCGACCAGTACATCGGGAGATAAAAGCCGGAGTAGAACAGGAAGCTCTCGAGGAAGACCGACGCGACCTTTTTCTTCAGCGGATCATCGGAAGCGTACTGTTCCATGATCAGCGCCGACTTCCGCTGCAGGAACTCGTTCTCCTCCGACCAGCGATAGGCATCGTCGACGTCAGGTGTCGAGCACAGCGTCGAGAAGATCGACGAATAGGAGCGCGCGTGCACCGCCTCCATGAAGGAGATGTTGGAAAGCACCGCCTCCTCATGCGGGGTCACTGCGTCGGCCATGAGTTTCACCGAGCCAACGCCGTTCTGGATCGTATCGAGCAGCGTCAATCCGGTGAAGACGCGGATGGTCAGTTGCTGCTCCTCCGGCTTCAGCGTCGCCCAGGATGGGATGTCGTTCGACAGCGGCACTTTCTCCGGTAGCCAGAAATTGCCGGTAAGGCGGTTCCAGACCTCGAGATCCTTGTCGTCCTCGATGCGGTTCCAGTTGATGGCGCGCACGGCCGCGGCGACCTTCGAGTTCTTGGTCTTCACTTGAATGTTCATCTTGGTCACCTGAGGTCAAAGGGCGCAGGAAACGCAGCCCTGCACTTCCGTGCCGGTCAGCGCCATCTGGCGAAGGCGGATGTAGTAGATGGTCTTGATGCCCTTCTTCCACGCATAGATCTGCGCCTTGTTGATATCGCGCGTCGTCGCGGTGTCGCGGAAGAACAGCGTCAGCGACAGGCCCTGGTCGACATGCTGGGTGGCCGCCGCATAGGTGTCGATGATCTTCTCCGGCCCGATCTCGTAGGCATCCTGATAATAGTCGAGATTGTCGTTGGTCATGAAGGCAGCCGGATAATAGGCGCGGCCGATCTTGCCTTCCTTGCGGATCTCGATCTTGGAGACGATCGGGTGGATCGACGAGGTGGAGTGGTTGATGTAGGAGATCGAGCCCGTCGGCGGCACGGCCTGCAGGTTCTGGTTATAAAGCCCACCTTCCATGACCGCCTTCTTCAACTCCAACCAGTCGTCCTGCGTCGGGATATGGATGCCTGCCGTCTCGAACAGTTCGGCCACGCGCGCCGTCGCCGGCGCCCACTCGCTTTCAGTGTATTTGTCAAAATAGTCGCCCGATGCGTATTTCGAGTTCTCGAAGCCCTTGAAGCTCTGGCCGCGCTCGACTGCCAGCCGGTTCGACGCGCGGATGGCGTGATAGGTCACCGTGTAGAAGTAAATGTTGGTGAAATCGACGCCTTCGTCGGAGCCGTAATAGATGCGTTCGCGGGCGAGATAGCCGTGCAGGTTCATCTGGCCGAGACCGATGGCGTGGCTGTCTGCATTGCCCTTGGCGACCGATGGAACCGAGGTGATATTGCTCATATCGGAGACGGCGGTCAGCGCCCTGATCGAGGTCTCGATCGTCTTTCCGAAATCCGCAGAATCCATGGTCGCGGCGATGTTCAGCGAGCCGAGATTGCAGGAGATATCCTTGCCGAGGTGGTCGTATGAAAGATCATCCGCATAGGTGCTGGCATCGCTGACCTGCAGGATCTCCGAGCAAAGATTGCTCATGGTGATGCGCCCAGCGATCGGGTTCGCCTTGTTCACCGTGTCTTCGAACATGATGTAGGGATAGCCGCTCTCGAACTGGATCTCGGCGATCACCTGGAAAAAGTCGCGCGCCTTGACCTTCTTCTTCTTGATCCTGGAGTCGGCCACCATCTCGCGGTATTTCTCGGTAACCGAGATCTCGCTGAAGGCGACGCCATAGACGCGTTCGACGTCGTAGGGCGAGAACAGGTACATGTCCTCGTTGTTCTTGGCGAGTTCGAAGGTGATATCGGGGACAACGACGCCGAGCGACAGCGTCTTGATGCGGATCTTCTCGTCGGCGTTCTCGCGCTTGGTATCGAGGAAGCGCATGATGTCGGGGTGATGGGCGTTCAGATAGACTGCTCCCGCTCCTTGACGCGCGCCAAGCTGGTTGGCGTAGGAGAAACTGTCCTCCAGCAGCTTCATGACCGGGATCACGCCCGACGACTGGTTTTCGATCTGCTTGATCGGCGCGCCGGCCTCGCGCAGGTTCGTCAGCGAAAGAGCGACCCCGCCGCCGCGCTTGGAGAGCTGCAGCGCCGAATTGATGCCGCGCGCGATGCTCTCCATGTTGTCCTCGATCCTGAGCAGGAAGCACGAGACGAGTTCGCCGCGCTGCTTCTTGCCCGCATTGAGGAAGGTCGGCGTCGCCGGCTGGAAACGGCCGGAAATGATCTCGTCGACCATGTCGCGGGCGAGCCCCTCATTGCCGCGCGCCAGCGCCAACGCCACCATGCAGATGCGGTCTTCATAGCGCTCGAGGTAGCGCTTTCCGTCGAAGGTCTTCAGCGTATAGCTGGTGTAATATTTGAAGGCGCCGAGGAAGGTCGGGAAGCGGAACTTCTTATCGTAGGCGTGGTCAAACAGGTCGCGGACGAAATTGAACGAATACTGGTCCAGCACCTCCTGCTCGTAGTAGCCCTCCGTCACGAGATAATCGAGCTTCTCCCTGAGATTGTGGAAGAACACCGTGTTCTGGTTCACATGCTGCAGGAAATACTGCTTCGCCGCCTGCCGATCCTTGTCGAGCTGAATCCTGCCGTCCTCGTCATAGAGGTTCAGCATCGCGTTCAGCGCGTGATAGTCGAGCGTTGCGTCGGCTATCTTACTGTCTGTCGCCTTCAAGGGGCGTTCGAGAACTGCCGTGTCCAAAATCGTTCCAATCCGTGTGTGACATTGGCGACATCCTCATCGGTGCCGAGAAGCTCGAACCTGTAGAGGTAAGGCACCTGGCATTTCCTGGAGATGATGTCGCCGGCAAGCCCGAAGGTCTCGCCGAAGTTGCTGTTGCCCGCGGCGATCACGCCCCGGAGGTTCGAACGGTTGTCCGCATCGTTGAGGAAGCGGATGACCTGTTTGGGCACGGCGCCCTTGCCTCCGTCGCCGCAATAAGTCGGGACAACAAGCACAAAGGGACGTTGCGCGGTCAGCATGAGCTCCGCACTGACGGGAATGCGCGAGGCCGGCAGCCCGAGTTTTCCGACAAAGCGATGGGTGTTCTCGGATCTGCTGGAGAAATAGACGAGCTCACCCATCGGCCGATCCTCAGGCCAGCGCGCTGATCATGTCCGGACGGAAGCCCGCCCAGTGCAGATCGCCGGCAACGACGACAGGAACCTGGCGATAGCCGAGCCCCTGCACGAGTTCGTAGGCCGCCATGTCGGTCGAGACGTCGATCACGTCATAGTTGATCCCCTGGCGATCGAGCGCGCGGGTGGTCGCAGTGCATTGGACGCAGGCGGGCTTGCTGTAGACGGTAATGGTCATGGTAATCCTCGTGTCGGATAGGCGTGCGATAGCGATCGGACATCCGCCGATGTCCGGGCAAAAATGATGGATGATGAAGGCAGCCGCTTGCAGTCGCCGGACGCTCAGGCGCCCGTCACTCGCGCGGACGGAATTCGAAACTCAAGATCATAGGACTTCACCCCGAAGTGGCTCATGCGGCGGTCAGGGGAAGCGGTACGCACGGCAACATCCCGCACGCAATCGCGACCTTCCGGACACCCCGCCCGTGGACGTTCTCGTTGCAAGGCAGGTCTCCTGGCTTGCGGGTCGTCACATCCGATCTGCCTTCCCAATGCCCTGAAGACATCAGTGGACGTATCGATCGAATGCTCGCCGCTTACAGTTGCGGGGGCAGCTCCGGCATTACTCAGCCCGTCATGGGCCTCACGCACCGTATTCCCGTCTTAGCTTCCGACGCGAATCGGAAGAACCTCGAACACTAGATATAGTATACGAGGCTAAAATCTCGTCAACGGGTGCGATCGTTTATCCTCATCTTCCTTCTGGGAATTTTTCCGCAGGCCATCTTGACCACAGAACTAATTCACAGTTTATATCGTAACTGTATAACATTACAGATCATCGGATCTCGCTCGTGCACGACGGCTTACTTTGGCGGTCTCGAAGCCAGATCTCAAAGACGACAGTTTCAAAATTGGGAGACATCCATGTTCCGATCCAAGGTTCCTTTACTCCTCGCCACAACGATCATCGCCGGCACCGTTACGCCCCTGACGCTGCGCGCCGAGGAGGAAAGCCGCGAGACCTGGCGCCTCTTCGTTGCAGACCATACGCAGCCGATCGTTCGCGCTATCGATCTTGGTAGCGACAAGCAAATCGGTCGTTTCGAATTGGAGGGTTATGCGGCGCTGTCGCTCAGCGATACCGGCCGCACCGTGTTCGCGATCCAGGGCGACCAGAATGTCGTCCACGCGATCGACACGGGGATTGCCCTGTCCGACCATGGCGAACATCGCGACATCGAGATCAAGGATCCGAAACTGCTGGCACCGATGATTAAAGGCCATAAGCCGGGCCACGTGGTCGCGCATGGAGACGACCTTGCCGTATTTTTCGATCGTGAAAACAGCTTCGACCTTCTAAAGGAAAGCGCGCTGCAGGAAGGCAAGGCAGATCCCAAACCATACGACGCCACAGCCGCCCACCACGGCGTTGCCGTTCCGATGGGCAATTATCTTCTTGTCTCCGTGCCAAACATGGAGGCACCGGCCAAGGAGAGGGAATTGCCGCCGCGCCTTGGTCTTCGCGTGCTCGACAGAGACGGAAAACAGGTGGGCGATGTAGCAAAATGCACGGGCCTCCACGGCGAAGCGACCTCCGCGCGTCTTGTCGCCTTCGGTTGCGAGGAAGGTGTCCTTGTCGTACGGCCTGGTGGCATCGATGGGCCGAAGATCGAAATGCTGAGCTATGGCGATGGAATGCCCAAGGGCAAGGTCTCGACGCTTCTTGGCGGAACCTCCATGCAGTTCTTTCTCGGAAACTACGGGGAAGACAAGGTGGTGCTGATCGATCCCGACGACAAAAAGCCCTATCGCCTCATCGACCTGCCTCTGCGCCGCATCGATTTCGCGCTCGACCACGCAAGGCACCACAATCCCTATGTCCTGACGGAAGATGGCAAGCTTCATCTGCTGGACGTCGTGGATGGCAGCATCAAGACGTCGGTATCGGTCACCGAGCCCTATAGCAAGGATGGCCATTGGCGCGACCCACGGCCGCGCCTCGCCGTTGCCGGCGACCACATCGCCGTAACCGATCCGCGCCATAGCCTGGTTCGCATGGTCGACGCTGAGACATTCAAGGAAGACAGGACGATCGCCGTCGAAGGACAGCCCTTCGCAATTGTCGCGGTCGGCGGATCGGGTGCAGTACACTAGCCACAGAGGGGAGCGCCTGCCCACGCTGGCGCTCCCCTTAAGAGTTCGAACGTTGCGCGCCCACAGGCCCCGTGATGTTACAGCGCGCAAGAGCGGTGGGCCGTCGAGGCGGATCGAAGATATCGCCACGTCAGGCCGATATCCGGCGCGACGTCGCGAGAAACCCCGATATGAAATCGAGCGCGTCGTCGCCTTCTCTTAGACCGAGATGAATGCTTTTCCGGATTCGCCTTTGCCCGATGCTGACGGGCCGGACACCGAGCTCTGCCGCTTCCCGCCGCACAAGCCAGTTCGGAATGGCGCTCACTCCGCGGCCCGCCGCGACGAGCTGAAGCATCATTTCCGTCGTCTCCACATTGCGGTGGTGGCGCGGCCGGCAGTTTGCGGGCACCAGAAAATGCGTGAACACATCCAGCCGCTCCGGCGGCACCGGGTAGGTGAACAGCGTCTCATCCAGAAGGTCGGCAGGCTCGGCATGTCGTTTCAGCGCCAGCGGATGATCGACCGGCACGGCGAGCACCAACTCGTAATCGAACACCGGCAGATAGTGGATGCCCGGCGTCTCGATCGGATCCGGCGTGATCAGGATATCGATTTCGTATCCTGTGAGCGCCGCGACGCCGCCGAAGGCGAATGATGTCGTCAGTTCGAGGTCCACATCCGGCCAGTCCATGAGATAGGGCTTCGTGACACCCATGAGCCATTGGTGGCAGGGATGACACTCCATGCCAATCCTGAGCGAGCCCCGCTGGCCATGGCGATAATCCGACAGGACAGTCTCAGCCCTTTCGATCTGCGGCAGGACTCGCTGCGCAAGTCCCACGATGTAGCGGCCGGCCTCCGTGAGACGAAGGTTGCGGCCGTCCTTCGCCCACATCGCAACGCCATAGCGTTCTTCGAGCTTGCGGATCGTGTGGCTGAGAGCCGATTGCGAGAGATTCAGCCGCTCCGCCGCAGCCGTCAGGCTGCCCAGTCGGTCGACCTCGCGCAGGATCGATAGATGCTGCCTATCCAACATCATTACGCCCGCGCGTTATCGAAAGAAACGACGTCGCGCTGGGCGGATCTTTGTATCATGAAGGTTTCTGTCATCGGCACTACCATCAGGTTGCGGCAGGGCAGGACGATGACGCAGAGACGACGGCACGGGAGTGCCGACGCGAAAGCGGCACTCCGGGACACCCCGCCCGTGGACGTTATCGATCGCGGCAGGTCTCCTGGCTCACGGGTCGTCGCTCTGGTCCGTCTTCCCGAGGCTGGCCTCAGTGACTTCTATGGACTTTCGCTCACCGCTTACAGTTGCGGGGGCAGCTTCGGCCTCGGGCTGTAAATCAAACCTTCACCGAATTCCCTCTTAGCTCCAGCGCATTGGCGCGCCCGAGAACCACGATGACCAACCAATGTCTGATGTCGCCGAAGTGGTCAAGACGTGATCATCAGTGCCGCGCGAGGTTCGGCGCCCGCCTTTAAACCATGAGCACGGCTCATGGCTCCATGAGATAAAACCAATATTTCCCGCTCAGTCCGTCAGGCATAAGAGGCGGACAGCTTCAGGAGAGACAGTCCGAGACTGCCGACTGAGAACCCCATTAGGATGCCGGACCGCGATGAGTACAGAGCTCAAGTTTACCATCAAGAGCATTTGCTTCGATGAGGACTATCGCCCCGCGGAACATACGCGGGTTACTACCAACTTTGCCAATCTGGCGAGAGGCAAGAGCCGCCAGGCGAACCTGCGCAACGCGCTGAGGATGATCGACAACCGTTTCAACGCCCTGGCGCATTGGGACAATCCCAAAGGCGATCGTTATGCCGTCGAGCTCGACATCATCTCGGTGGAGATGAACATCGATGCGCAAGGCGACAATGATGTTTTCCCATTGATCGAGATATTGAAGACGACCATCGTCGATGGAAAGACCCACGAGCGCATCGAGGGCATTGTCGGCAACAACTTCTCCTCCTACGTCCGGGATTACGACTTCAGCGTCGTGCTGCCTGAGTACAACAGGGATCGCTCTGCTTTCGCGGCCCCAGCCGATTTCGGCGATCTGCATGGAAACCTGTTCAAGTGCTTCCTGAACTCGGATGCCTACAGAGCGCATTTTCACAAGGCGCCAGTCATTTGCCTCAGCGCCTCGAGCAGCAAGACATATCGCAGGACAGGAAATCAGCATCCCGTATTGGGTGTCGAATACGAACAGGATGAGTTGTCTTCGACGGATCTCTACTTCCAGAAAATGGGGCTGCAGGTTCGCTTCTTCATGCCTCCGAACAGCGTTGCACCTTTTGCCTTCTATTTCCTCGGCGACCTGCTCGATGATTACACCAATCTTGAACTGATCAGCACCATCAGCACGATGGAGACGTTTCAGAAGATCTATCGGCCCGAGATCTACAACGCCAACTCTGCGGCAGGCGCCTGCTATCAGCCCAACCTGAAGCACCAGGATTATTCGCTCACGCGCATCGTCTACGACCGCGAGGAACGAAGTCGATTGGCTGTCGAGCAAGGAAGGTTTGCCGAGGAGCACTTCATCAAGCCGTACAGGGCCATTCTTGAACAATGGTCTGCCAATCACGCTCGTTGAAGAACCAAAGACACAAGGTCGCTTATCATGAAAAAACTGTTGCCCACCTCAACCGCCGGCAGCTTGCCCAAACCCTCGTGGCTGGCTCAACCTGAAAAACTCTGGTCGCCATGGAAGTTGCAGGATGAGGAATTGGCCGAAGGCAAGCGAGACGCCCTGCGTTTGGCCCTGGACGATCAACGACAGGCAGGCATCGATATCGTCAGCGACGGCGAGCAGACGCGCCAGCACTTCGTCACGACATTCGTCGAGCATCTTGATGGCGTTGATTTCGAGAAACGGGAGACGGTGAGGATTCGCAATCGCTATGATGCGAGCGTTCCGACCGTCGTCGGTGCCGTGTCTCGGCCAAAGTCGGTCTTTGTCGAGGACGCCAGGTTTCTGCGACAGCAGACTAGGCAGCCGATCAAGTGGGCCTTGCCGGGGCCGATGACGATGATCGATACGCTTTATGACGCGCACTATAAAAGCCGCGAAAAGCTCGCCTGGGAGTTTGCCAAGATCCTCAATGAAGAAGCGAGGGAGTTGGAGGCGGCTGGTGTTGATATCATCCAGCTCGATGAGCCCGCGTTCAATGTCTTCTTTGATGAAGTGAATGATTGGGGCGTCGCGACCCTTGAAAAGGCAATCGAAGGCCTGAAGTGCGAAACGGCCGTCCATATTTGCTATGGCTACGGCATCAAGGCCAATACGGATTGGAAGAAAACCCTGGGGTCGGAGTGGCGGCAATACGAGGAATCCTTCCCCAAGCTGCAGAAATCCAATATCGATCTCATCTCGCTGGAATGCCACAACTCCCATGTGCCGATCGATCTCATCGAACTTCTCCGGGGCAAGAAGGTGATGGTGGGAGCCATCGACGTGGCGTCAAATGCCATCGAGACCCCGCAGGAAGTCGCCGATACCCTGCGAAAAGCACTGCAGTTCGTGGATGCCGACAAGCTTTATCCCTGCACCAACTGCGGCATGGCGCCCCTATCTCGTCAAGTCGCACGGGGCAAACTGAAAGCCTTGAGCGCCGGCGCCGAGATCATTCGAAGGGAGGTCTCGGCCTAGGAATGGGCGAGCATCAGGAGGCCGACATCAACATGTTGGATCACCGCTTCGGCGACGCGTTCATTCCTGAGGATCTCGTCCAACCCGATCTTCTGGAGGGATGCCTCATTCACGTTCTTGAGCAATGGTGCGCGCCATTTTCGATGCTTCTGGACGCGCTTCGCTACAAGCGGTGACGGCAATTCCATCGAGGTGTTGTTGGACTTATCCAGGCTGACGACGTGGTTGTCGTGTCGGTTCAGTTCGCGGTAGCGACTACATGGAGAAAGAAGCGCCTGTTTGAATCCAGTGATCGCTGCAGAGCGCCGCGGCACTTCGTTCTGCTCATAGGACAACCTCCCCCTGCGCCGGTGTAGTTGCGCATTGATGCTCCCCATTCATAAACCTTATCGGCCGGCAGGACCTAACCGTATGCTTCATACCTCTCTATCTTGAGGATGAATATTTTGGCGAATGCATTGATGGACCTGAAGATCGCGAGCTGCTTGATCGTGCTTGGACAATTCTCTGGCCGCTTTGTCGTGAACCGCGCGTCCTCATGTTCGTCAATGCTCCATCGACCGGCATTGGTCCTTGAAGGACCGTATGCACTGTTCGGTCATCGGACAATTTGAAGGAAAAGTCGTATGAAAACACGTCTACTCGGCAAAAGTGGTCTTGAGGTATCCGCGATTGGGCTTGGCTGCATGGGCATGAGCCAGTCTTACGGCACCAGGCCGGACGAAACGGAAATGATTGATGTCCTTCGCGGGGCAGTGGATGCCGGAGTTACTTTCTTCGATACGGCAGAGGCTTACGGGCCGTTTATCAACGAGAGTCTTGTTGGCAAGGCGCTCGCTCCTGTCCGCGATCGGGTTATCATCGCAACGAAGTTCGGCTTTGACATCAAGCCCGACGGCACCCCTTGGTCCGGCGTCAACAGCCGACCGGAGCATATCCGCGCCGTCGCCGAGGCATCGCTGAAGCGGCTGGATATCGAGACGATCGACCTCTTCTACCAGCATCGCGTCGATCCAAATGTGCCGATCGAAGATGTCGCTGGAACGGTTAAGGATCTGGTTGCCGAGGGTAAGGTCAAGCATTTTGGCATGTCCGAAGCCGGCGCCCAGACGATCCGTCGCGCCCATGCGGTCCAGCCGGTCACGGCCCTTCAAAGCGAGTATTCCCTGTGGTGGCGTCCGCTTGAAACGGAAATCCTGCCGCTGCTGGAAGAGCTCGGCATCGGCCTTGTCCCCTACAGCCCCCTCGGGCGTGGCTTCCTGACCGGAAGCATTGACCAGAGCACGACCTTCGTCAGCACCGATATGCGCAACAACATGCCGCGGTTTACGACGCAAGCGCGGCAGGCAAACCAGGTTCTGATCGATCTGCTCGCCGTAATCGCCAAGCGCAAGGACGCCACCACTGCGCAGATCGCGCTGGCCTGGCTGCTGAGGCAGAAGCCCTGGATCGTGCCTATCCCCGGAACAACAAAACTGTCGCGTATCAACGAGAACATTGGCGCGACGGAAATCGAGCTTTCCGACGAAGACCTTCGGGAAATCGAGGCAGCGGTCGCGCAGATCGATCTGCATGCCAGCCGTTATCCGGATCATCTGGAAAAACTCACCGGCATCTAAGCGGACGCAGATAGCAGCCTCGCCGGCGCCGGAGCGGCTTCCGGCGGGGCCGCGGCGCCACAGATCGCCGCGAGCCTTCGCCTCCAATTGACACTGGACACCCTTCGGCACAGGGCCGAGACAAACAGGGAGCGATGAATAGCCATGAGATCAGTTCTTGCAATCGTAGTGTGCTCACTTTCGATCGCGACGGCGAACGCACAGAGTATCAATGCCGGGAACCGGGATTACTCGACCACGCAACCGTTCATCGCAAGACCAGTGGCAGACTTCGACACGCCCTGGGCAATCGCATTCCTCCCAGACGGACGCCTGCTGGTGACAGAAAAGCCGGGGCGCATGTTTCTCGTATCGCAAAGCGGACGGAAGACCCCGATCACCAATGTGCCAGACGTTGCGGCATCCGGGCAGAACGGCCTACTGGACGTTGCCGTATCGCCAACATACCGAAGCGACAGACGTATCTATATCAGCTATGTCGAGCCAAGTGACGGTGGCAGCGGACTCGCGCTAGCCGAAGCGACGCTTGCTGTATCTGGGCCACAGGCGTCATTGCAGAACCTGAACGTGATCTGGCGGCAGACGCCGAAAGGCGGCCGGGGCCAGCCCGGCGGCATAATCGCGTTCGATCCGGCCGGGAGGCATCTCTTCCTTACCTCCGGAGACGGGATGATACCTTCTGGCGCGCAGGATCAGGACCAGACGCTCGGCAAGGTACTACGGCTCAATCTCGACGGCTCCACGCCGGACGACAATCCGCAGGTCGAAGATGGTGGGGTGCGTGCACAGACCTGGACGATGGGCCATCGCAACCCTTACGGTCTGGCGTTTGCGCCCGACGGAAAGTTATGGCTGCACGAGATGGGGCCGCGGGGCGGCGACGAGGTCAACCTGATTGAACCCGGCCGGAACTATGGATGGCCGCTGGTCTCGAACGGTGACAATTACAGCGGCACGCCGATCCCCCGGCATTCCACCAAGCCAGAATTTGCACCGCCCGCTCTCTACTGGAACCCGGTTATAGCGCCGGCCGGCATGGCATTCTACAACGGCCAGATGTTTCCTGAATGGCGTGGTTCGGCCTTGGTCGGCGGTCTCGTTGCTACCGGCCTGGTGCGGATAAGTTTTGCCGCAGACGGCGCGGTTGACGAGGCCGACCGCTGGGATATGCAGGCGCGAATCCGCGACGTGGCTGAGGCACCTGATGGCGCAGTTTGGGTCATCGAGGACGACAACCCCGGCCGTCTGCTTCGCCTGACGCCCTCCAGCCAATAGGAAAGACTGAGCGCTATGGCGCCGGCGAGTAGCTGCGGCGCCATGGCGACGTCATCCACCGCGTCACCAGTGAAGCCATTTTGTCATCGCTCGCGCGCGAAAAGAGCAGTAGCCGGCATCGGCGACGGGTTCTAACGTGACGATGTCTTTCGACATCCAGGCGCACAATCCAGCCTCGCTTCAACGGCAGACACTCTGACAACCTGACGGTTTGCGAACCACAGATGCCATCGGCGCCTGCGGAGGTAACGGTTGTTGCCCGGATTGTACGCGCCACCGCGCATTGCCGCGTCATGTCGCATGACACGGCCTTCAGAATGGGAACACAAATGAAAAAATTCATCCGGTCACTGATAATACCCGCGCTGATGTTCGCGTCGCATGTTCATGCGGCCGATCTTCCGATCAAATTGACGCTCGACTGGAAGATCCAGGGTATCCACGCCTGGTTTTATCTTGCCAAGGAAAAAGGCTACTTCTCTGACGAGGGACTGGATGTCCAGATCGATCAGGGAGAAGGCTCGGCGGTCACGGTCACACGCATCATGTCCGGCGCCTATGATGCCGGCTTCGGCGACATGAACGCCATCATCCAGAATGCGTTGACGAAGCCCGATGCATCGCCTGTCATGGTCTATCAGATCTACAATCAGCCGCCGTTTTCAGTTCTGGTCAAGAAGGATGGCCCGGTCACCGACCTGAAAAAGCTGGCCGGTCTCAAGATTGGAAGCCCGGCCGGCTCGGCCGCGGGCCGCCTCTTCCCCGCGTTGACCTCGAACGTTGGCATCGATCCAAGCAGCGTGGAAATGGTCAATGTCGCACCGAATATCCAGGAGCAGATGTTGATCCGTGGAAACGTGGACGCAAGCCTGGTCTTCAACGTCACCAGCTATCTGAACCTGATCGGTCTTGGTCTGGACCCCGACAAGGATTTCACCTGGTACAATTATGGTGATCATGGCGTGGACATCTATTCCAACGGCCTGATGGTCTCCCGCAAATTGATCAACGAACATCCGGAAGCCGTTCGGGGATTGGTGAAGGCCGTGAACAGGGCCATGATCGAGATCATGCATGACCCCGCGCTCGGCGCGGCGACAGTCAAGGCCGTCGAGCCGCTGATAAACGAGCAGCTGGAAAAGCGCCGGATCGAGTTCGCAATCAAGAACCTGATCGTATCGGAAGAAACCGGCAAGGTCGGCGTCGGTGACGTCGATGTCTCGCGCCTGGCGAGATCGATCTCCAGCATCAAGGCTGCCTACGAGCTCAAGGGCGACGTGACGCCAGACAAGGTATTCACAGCCGAATATCTGCCGCCCCTTGCTGAGAGAACCGTCAACTGATCTCAAATAGGCGAGCTCCGGATTTCATCGGAGTTCGCCCATCACCAACGAGAATGCTTATGAGTGACCGTCAAATCACTGTGGCCAAGGCCCTCATCGGAGAGAGCTATGAGCCGGTTGGACCAGTCGAAATCCGGGTGGAATCGGGGCGCATCACCGCCATCCGATCAGCAACTGACGACGCCGCGACGCGGCGTATCCTGGCCATGCCCGCACTGGTCGATGGGCACAATCACGCAAGACCGCTATCGCCAACGTCGTTCGGCGCCGGCATGAAGCCGCTGGAGACCTGGCTGCCTTCGCTTGCCGTCATGCCGGCCGTTGATCCCTACCTCGCAGCGACCGCGTCATTCGGGCGATCCGCGCGCGGCGGCTGCGTTGCCGTCATGGTGCACCTGATCCGCCCCATGGGTCGCGAGCCTCTAACGAAAGAAGCGCACGACTATGCCCGCGCTGCGTCGGATGTCGGCGTGTCGATCGGCTTTGCGATCGCCATGCGGGACCGGAACCCGATCGTCTACGGCGACCATACCGACATCGCGGCAAAGCTCGGCGATCGATACAAGATCGACGATATCTGGCGGGCGGAGACGATGTCGCCCCAGGAACAGATCAAGCGCGTTTCCGACGTTGCCTTGGAACTGGAAAATGAGCTGCATGTCGATGTCCAGTTCGGGCCGACCGGCGTGCAATGGTGCTCCGACGGCCTTTTGGAAGCGATCGCCCGCGCATCGGCGGAGAGCGGCCGTCGCGTCCATATCCATCTTTTGGAAACGCGTGAACAGCGCAGGTGGGCGGACCGCACCTATCCTGGTGGTATCATCGAACGTCTGCGTGAAATCGGCCTGCTGTCCCCTCGCCTGACAGTCGCGCATTGCGTTTGGGCAAGGCCGGAAGAACTCTCTGTCCTGGCGAGCCACGGCGTGAAGATCGCAGTCAATCCCTCTTCGAATTTACACCTGAAATCTGGCATCGCTCGTGCGGGACGGATGAAAGCGTCGGGGCTTCGCTATGGTCTCGGCCTTGATGGATGCGCGTTCGACGAGGACGATGACGCGTTGCGGGAACTGCGCCTGTTTCGCATGCTCAATGCTGGCGTGGCTTTCGACGAGCAGATCACGCCTGCGGATGCGCTGACCGCGGCCTGCGCAACCGGGCGTGAGATGGTCGGTCTTACTGCCGGCGGACGCATAGAGGTCGGCATGCCCGCCGACCTCTTGCTGCTCGATCTCGACCGGCTGGACCGGGACCGGGTGATGGAGGTCGATCCCCGCCACTATCTCTTTGCGCGTGCAACGCAAAAGGACGTCATCGAGGTGATCCGTGGCGGGAAAACGATCGTGCGGGACGGCAAGGTACTTGGGATCGATCTCGAATCCGTTGAAACGGCGCTTCGCCAGCAATATCGCGGGGCGATCGGTTCGACGCAGCACATACAGGAGGCATTCGCGGCTCTCGAACCTCTGATCGGCGAACATTATCGCGGTTGCTGCTAAAGCGCAGCTTCCGCGCCGGGATTAGGAGCGCGGCAACCGTTCGAGCTATGTCATCGCCTTGACCAGCCTGTCCGCGAAGCTGGAAGCGGCGATCGGCAGGACGCGCCCCCTGAGTTGGCAGAGTACGAGGTCCGAGCGCGGTATGTCGCGCTCGTCTATCGGCCGGCCGACAAGCCCCATGCCGAAATCCTGCCGAGGCGCGCCGGCCTCGATCTGGAATGAGATCATGTTTCCGCGAAGAACCAGCCCTCTCAGCATCTCGAACGAATTCGATTCCGCCATGATGTCGAACCGGAAGTCGCGACGAGCGATGACCTCGTCGAGAACCTGTCTCCCGCCTAGGCTCTGATCGGGCAGTGCGAGCGGCTGCCCGACACAGTCGGAAAGCCGAAGCACCTGCTTGGCCGCCAGCGGGTGATCTTCCCGCATGATCGCGACCAATCGCTGCGGCAGCGACATCAATATGCGTATGCCCGGCCGCATGTAGGCCCGGTAGACCAGGGCGAGATCGACATCGTATTCGACCAACGCGTTGATCGCCGCGTTGTGGTCCATCACCTTCAGATCAAAAACGAGCCGAGGGTTGTCCTTGCGGAACTCGCCGATCTGAAACGGCAGAAAGTCGAGCGCGAGCGCCTGGCTGCAGGCGATCTTCACCGGTCCGCGCCTTAAGCCACGCAGGTCTTCGACTTGTGAACTCAGCCGCTCAGCATCTGCGATCTGACTTCTGGCATAGCGCACGAACAATTCACCCGCCGTGGTCAACTTCACGCCACGCGCACGCCGCTCGAATATCGGCGTTCCTATCTCCAGCTCCAGGTCCTGGATCTTGCGGTTCATCGCCGAAGCCGTGATGTTCATCCGCTCCGCCGCTTGACGGATCGAGCCGGCTTTCGCGATTTCAGAGACTTGTTGCAGCAATTTCAGATGACGCATCGCTTGCTCCGAGTGAGGCCTTTTTAGCACCGTTCACGCACAAAAATTGCGGTGAGATACACACTGGACCGTGTACTCTCGCATTGCAACATCAAAGAACAAGCCGCGACAAAGGCGGCCTCCAACGACCAGACAAGGGGAACAACAATGGCTAATCACCAGATGAAGACGCGCGCCCGTATGCTGGCGCTTGCCGCCGCGACCGCACTTTCCGCATTGACAGGCACCGCGGCACATGCCGAAACCAGCATCAAGATGGTGCTGAACTGGAAGTATGAAGGGCCTCAGGGCCTGCTTTTCCTCGCCGAGGACAAGGGTTACTTCAAGGAGGAAGGCCTCGACGTGACGTTTGACCAGGGCAACGGCTCCGGTGCAGGCGTTCCGCTGGTTGCCAACGGCGCCTACGATATGGCGTTCGGCGACATCAACGCCTTGATCGAACTCGCCGCCAAGAAGCCGGAAGACGCGCCTGTTGGCGTCTTCATGATGTACAGCCAGCCGCCCTTCACGGTCGCCGTCAAGGCGGACAGCCCAATCAAGTCGCCTGCCGATTTTCCTGGCCACACGCTGGGTGGTGCGGCCAATGATGGCGCGCTCAAGCTCTTCCCGGCGCTGTGCGCCATCACCAAGATCGACTGCACCAAGGTGAACATCACCAACATGCAGCCGAACCTTCGCGAGCAGATGCTGATGAAGGGCCAGGTCGAAGGCGTGTTCGGCTATGTCAACACGATCCGCTTCAGCTCCAAGCTCATCGGCGTCGACCCAGACAAGGAACTGCGCTTCATCCGCTACGGCGACTACGGAATGGATCTCTATTCGAACGCCATCATCGCTTCGAAGAAGCTGGTCAAGGACAATCCCGACGCGGTGAAGGGCTTCCTGCGCGCCATCAACAAGAGCATCAAGGACGCGATCAAGAATCCGGATGCGGCGATCGCTGCCGTTCAGAAGCGCGAACCGCTGATCAAGCCGGTCATCGAGCGGGAACGCTTCGACGCAACCATTGCCAACGAGATGAACCACGACGAAATCGCCAAAATCGGCTTCGGTGACGTCGATGACGCCCGTCTCGGCAAGTCGATCGACATCATTGTCAAGGCAAAGGAATTGCCGCGCACACCGGCGCTCACCGAAGTCTTCGATCGCAGCTTCCTCCCCGCCAAGGACGACCGTCTCACGGTCATGAACTGAGCCACCCAATGACGGCGGCGCCAGCGCGCCGCCCCTCCCATCACAGCTGAAATAACGGAAACAACATCATGGACCTGATGCTGAAGGATAAAGTCGTGTTCATCACGGGCCCCGCCAAGGGCATGGGCGCGGCCATCACGCTTGCCTTTGCCAATGAAGGCGCCAAGCTCGCGCTCGTCGGCCGTGATACGGCGGCGATCGAGCCCGTCGCCGAGGAAGCCCGGTCCAAAGGCTGTTCCGTTGTCGTTATCGGATGCGACCTGACGGACGCCGGACAATGTGACGCCGCCGCCCTGAAGACCGTTGAAGCCTTCGGTCGCATCGATGTCCTCGTCAATGTCGCCGGCGGCTCCGGCCCGATGGGCAAGACCGGCGTCGAGACCACGCCGGAAGAATTCGACGATATCGTCACGCTCAACATGAACGGCTGTTTCCACACGATCCGCGCGGTTCTGCCGTCGATGATCGAGAAGAGCTACGGCAAGGTCGTCAATGTCGGCGGCACCTTCGGCATGAAGGGACGCGCGGGCCGCCTTGCCTATTCCGCTTCCAAGTGGGGCCTGCGTGGGATCACCAAGAGCTTCGCGCTCGAGGTCGGCCAGCACAACATCAACGTCAACTGCGTCGCCCCAGGCATGGTCGATGGCCCCCGTTTCCGCGACAAAGTCTGCAAGACCATGGCTTTGAAGCTCGGCATCACGGAAGAAGAAGCCGCAATCCGCCACGCGGAAGACTATGCGCTGAAGCGTATCACCGTCGACGACGATGTCGCCAATGCTTGCCTTTTTCTCGCCAGCGACGTCTCGCGCCAGATCACCGGCGTGGACCTGCCCGTCGATGGCGGCTGGGCTGCCCTTTAAGGAGATATGAGATGACCACCGACATTATCGCGGACCTCGTCGTCCACGGCGGCACGATCGTCACCCCCGACACAGAGTATCGGGCGAGCATCGCCATCAAGGATGGCAAGATCCTCGCGATCGGTGAGAAGGATGCGATGCCCGAGGCCAAGGAGACGCTGGATGCGACCGGGCTCCATATATTGCCTGGCGCGATCGACGTCCATGTGCATTTCCGCGACCCCGGCTATCCGCAGAAGGAGGACTTTGCGAGCGGCACGGCGGCGGCGGCCTTTGGCGGCGTCACCACCGTCTTCGACATGCCGAACACGCTGCCGGCGATCTCCGATGCCGCATCGCTTGCTGAAAAGCATGCGATCGCGGGCGCCAAAGCCCATGTCGATTATGGCCTGTACGCCGTGCTCGGCGAAGACAGCCTGCCGAATATAGGCGAACTGATCGAGGGCGGCGTCATCGGTTTCAAGTGCTACATGGGCAACACGTTCGGCCGTATCCCGTCGCCGACGACGGGCGCCATGCTCGAGCTCTTCGAAATCGTTGCGCCGACCGGCAAGCGCATTTCGCTGCACGCCGAGACGAATTCGATCATGGAACGCCGCGAGGCCCGGTTGCGCGCCATGGGCCGCACCGATCCACTGGCCCACCTCGCCGCCCGCCCAGCCGTGGTGGCGACGGAAGCCGTTGCCCGCGCCGCCATCCTTGCGGAATGGACGGGCGCCCGCATCCACATCCTCCACATTTCGTCTGCCGCCGAGCTTCGGCCGCTGGCAGAGGCGAAGGCGCGCGGTGTCGACATCACCGGCGAGACCTGCCCGCAATATCTCCTTCTGTCCGCCGATGATTACGAAGCGAAGCGTGGCGTCATCCGTGTCAACCCGCCGGTGCGCGAGACCGAAAACCAGGATCCGATCTGGCAGGCGCTTGCCGACGGCACGATCGACATGATCGCTACCGACCACGCCCCCCATTCGATCGAGGAAAAGACCCGCGACGACATCTGGACCGTCGATTGCGGCTTCCCCGGTGTCGAAACGCAAATGCCGCTGATGCTGACGGAGCTTGATCGTCGCGGGGCAAGCCTTTCCAACTATGTGCGCTGGAGCGCCGAGAAGCCGGCCAAGTGCTGGGGCCTCTATCCAACAAAGGGCGCGCTGATGGTGGGTTCGGACGCCGATCTCGCGATTGTCGATACGAACCGCGAGTGGACGATCGACGACGCGCAGATCCGGTCGACGGCGAAAATCTCACCCTGGCACGGGATGAAGGCGACAGCGCTGCCGATCCACACCATCGTGCGCGGCCGCTTCGCGATGAAGGACCGTACGCTGCAGGACAGCGCCAAGGGTTGGGGCCGCTCGGTTCACGCGATCCAGCAGATGCCGGTGCCGGACGTTCGCAACGCCGACCAGACCATGGCCGCCGTGACCGCGCCCAGGAAGGGCTGATCGCCATGAACCAGCCTCTCGCAACCGGGGTCGTCCCCGGCAACCCCGTGATCGATCTGGAAAGAGTGAACGTCACTTTCGGTGGCGAGAAGAACAAGACGGTGGCGCTGGCGGAAACGTCGCTCAGGATCGAAAACGGTGAGTTCGTCGCCCTCGTCGGCCCGTCCGGCTGCGGCAAGTCGACGATCCTGAAACTCGTTGCCGGCACGCTTTCGCCGTCGCAGGGCAATATCTTCGTCACCGGTCGCGAAATCGGCGCGAACGAGGTCAGGATCGGCATGGCCTTCCAGAACCCGACCCTGCTCCCCTGGCTCAACATCCGCGACAATGTGATGATGCCGCTGAAGATTGTTCCGCCGTTCAAGCATGGCTATGCCAGGAAAAAGAAGGGCGAATACCGCGATCGCGCCGAAGCGCTGCTCGCCAAGGTCGGGCTTTCAGGTTTCGGCGATAAGTTTCCCTGGCAGCTCTCGGGCGGCATGCAGCAGCGCGCCTCGCTTTGCCGCGCGTTGATCCATGATCCGACGCTTCTGCTTCTGGATGAGCCGTTCGGCGCGCTCGACCAGTTTACCCGCGAAGAGCTGTGGGAGATCATGCAGACGCTCTGGATCGAACGGCGCCCAACCGTCGTTCTCGTCACCCACGACCTGAAGGAAGCCGCCTATCTCGCCACCCGCATCTGCGTGATGCAGGCGCGACCTGGCCGCATCATCGAGGACAGGACCGTTCCCTTCGCCCGTCCGCGGACAATCGACGTCTCCTTCCAGCCCGAATTCGTGTCCCTGACGCAAAGGCTCCGCGAGCGCATCGTCGCCGCACGCGCCGTCAACGAGGTGCAGCCATGACAGCCGCCGCCAAACGCCAGATCCTGTCCGCCACCTGCATTGCCGGCTTCTTCGTGCTGTGGGAGGTCATATGCCTCGCCTTCAACGTTTCGGATCTTGTCTTGCCGCGCCCGAGCCAGGTCATCGTAACGCTCTGGACGCAGTTCCCGGCCATTTGGCCGCATACAGTTCAGACGGTGTACACAACGCTGCTTGGTCTCGGCCTCGGCATCATCCTTGGGCTGGCGCTCGGCATGCTGATCGGCTCGTCGCGGCTTGCCTATGACGTCGCCTATCCGCTGCTGGTCGGCTTTTCGTCCATCCCAAAGGTCGCGATCGTGCCGATCCTCGTGCTCTGGTTCGGCTCCGGCACCGTTCCCGCCGTATTGACCGCCATGGTGATGTGCGTCTTCCCAATTGTCGTCAATGTCGCCGCCGGTCTGGCGTCAACCGAGCCGGAACTGCAGGACGTCATGCGGACATTGAAGGCGACGAAGCTCGAAATCCTCTGGAATATCGGCCTGCCGCGCACCATGCCGTATTTCTTCGCATCGCTGAAGGTCGCGGCCACCCTCGCCTTCGTCGGCACCGTCATCTCCGAAACCGTCGCATCCAACCGGGGGATCGGCAATGTGATGATGATCGCGAGCTCCAGCTTCGATGTGCCGCTGGTCTTCGCCGGCCTGTTCATTCTGGCGGCGCTTGGCGTCGCGCTTTACGTGATCTTCTCGGTGATCGAAGCGCGCGTTACCGGCTGGGCCAGACGTGGCGACAATTTTTCCGCTGGCGGCTGATACGCCCGCCAACTCTCCTCCATTTACATTGACAGGAACAGCAATGACCAAGCTCAAGATCACCGCCGGCCCCTTCACCTTCGACGCACGCCTGGAGACGGAGGATGCGCCGAAGACCTGCGCTGCCTTCCTCAAGCGCCTGCCCTACGAAAGCAAGATCGTGCACGTCCGCTGGAGCGGCGAAGGCGTGTGGGTGCCGCTCGGCGACGAGGACTTCGGCGTCGGGTATGAGAACCACACCAGTCATCCGGCCCCCGGCCACATCATCCTCTATCCCGGTGGCATCAGCGAAACAGAAATCCTGCTTGCCTATGGCGGCGTGGACTTCTCTTCCAAAATGGGCCAGCTTGCCGGCAATCACTTCATCACCCTGACGTCGGGCCTCGAGAATCTGAAAACGCTCGGCAACCTGACGCTCTGGGAAGGTGCGCAATCCATCCGCTTCGAACTGGCCTGATCTAGCATGCCCCATCACGACGTCTTCCCCACACCGGACACCGTGCATTGGGGCCACTTCGATGCGCGCCGCCCGCCAGTGATCGAGATCGATCCTGGCGACACCGTGACGATCCATAGCGTCAGCGGGTCGCCTGCCGAGGCCTCGCGCAACCCTGCCCATTCGATCCGACCGGAACTGCAGGCGATCCACGCGGCGTTGGCGCCATCGCCCGGCCCTCACATATTGACCGGCCCAATCCATGTCCGTGGCGCCAAGCCTGGCGACGCCTTGCGTGTCGAGATCCTTGATGTCAGGCTTCGGGATGATTGGGGTTTCAACATCATCAAACCAGGCAAAGGCGCGCTGCCGCATGATTTCACGCAGGACGAAACCCTGCATCTGAGCATCGATCGCAAGGCCGGCACCATCACCACCCCTTGGGGCATTGTGATGCCGGCACGACCGTTTTTCGGGATCATGACTACCGCGCCGAGACCAGAAGATGGCTGCCTGACCTCGATCATCCCCGGATATTTCGGCGGCAACATGGATAATCGCGAGCTGACTGCCGGCTCGATCCTCTATCTGCCCGTCTCCGTCGAAGGTGGTCTGTTCTCGGCCGGCGACGGGCACGCGTCACAGGGAGACGGCGAGGTCTGCCTGACCGCTGTCGAGACGGGACTGAGCGGGACATTCAAGATCGATGTCATCAGTGGCGCAGAGCTTGCCATGCCCTACGCCGAGACAGCCAACCACCTGATCACCATGGCGTTCGATGCTGACCTGCAGGAGGCGATGCAGGAGGCGCTCCGCTTCGCGATCGGGATGATCGTCGAAAGAACACGTCTAACGTCGGTACAGGCCTATAGCCTTTGCAGCATGGCTGCCGATGTACGCATCACGCAGGTCGTCAATGTCAAGAAAGGCGTCCATATAATGATCCCCAAGGCTTTGATCGCACAAAGCGCCAGAGACGCCTAAGGGGCGATTGGGCGTGGCCATTTCCGTGTTGGCTCGCGGCCTGACCTTGCCCACCCGGAGACTCAAACTTGACCATGACCTCTTTACGGTGGAGACGCGGTCAATGATTGCTTTGACCGTGGAATATACCCCCTGCTGCCATCAAGCAGAGTTTTCGTATAGGGGTGTTCGACATTGCTTTCCAACAGCTGCGCCTGCGTCGCAATCTCGACGAAAACGCCGTCCTGCATGACTGCCACCCGGTTGCAGAGATGGGCGATGACAGCCATGTCGTGGCTCACGAGGATGTAGGTCAGCTTCGAGCGTTCGCGCAGATCTTTCAGGAGATTGAGAATTTCCGCCTGGATCGAGACATCGAGCGCCGATGTCGGTTCGTCGAGCAAGAGAATCTTCGGCTCGAGGATAAGCGCACGGGCAATGGCCACGCGCTGCCTTTGCCCGCCGGAGAGCTGATGCGGGAAGCGATGGCGGAAGCCGGGCGGCAGGCCGACGTCGCGCAGAACCTGCTCGACACGCTCCTGCCTACGATCCAGCCCATGGATCTCGAGGGGCTCCAGCAGCGTGCGGCCGAGCGTATGGCGCGGATGCAGGGAGCCGAAGGGATCCTGAAACACCATCTGCTGCTTGGCGAGTTGCGCGCGCGACCGTTTCGGGCCGACCACGTCGCCGTCGATCGAAACCGAGCCGCTCCATTCCTTGATGCGTCCCGCCAGCGCGCCGAGCACCGTCGACTTGCCGCATCCGCTTTCGCCGACAAGGCCAAATGTTTCGCCGGGCGCGACTTCGAAAGCGACGCTTTTGACGACCTGCTTGAAATCATTGCCGCTGCCGAAGGACACGGCGAGATCGCTTACCGATATGATGGACATGTCACGCCTCCGCCCAGCTTGCCTGACGCTTCAGCACTTCCAGCCGATCCCTGGGATGGTCAAGACTGGGCAGCGCCTCAAGCAGGCCGCGTGTATAGGGATGGGTTGCTTCGTCGAGCCTTGAGGCTTCGATCGTTTCCACGACCCGGCCCGCATACATGATAATGACGCGGTCGCAGAAGCTCTTCACGAGGTTGAGGTCGTGAGAGATGAAGATCAGGCCGATGTTACGCTCGGTGATCAGGTCATCGAGGATCGACAGCACCTGCTGGCGCACCGTCACGTCGAGTGCGGATGTCGGCTCGTCGGCGATGATCAGCGAAGGCGAGGAGATCAGCATCATCGAGATCATGATGCGCTGACCCATGCCGCCCGAGACCTCATGCGGGTAGAGATTGAAGACGCGCTGCGGATCGCGGATATTCACCCGCTCCAGCATGGCGAGCGTACGCTCGCGCGCCGCCTTCTTTCCAAGGCGCTCGTGCAGAATGACGGTCTCGGCGATCTGCTCGCCGACGGTCATGACGGGATTGAGCGAATATTTCGGATCCTGCAGGATCATCGAGATCCGGCTACCGCGGATCGCGCGCATGTCGGCCTCGCTGGCGGCGAGAAGATCGACGTCCTCGAAGCGCAACTCATCGGCGACGACCTGAGCCGTGCCCGGCTGTAGCCGCATGATGGCGCGCCCGGTCGTGCTCTTGCCGGAGCCGGATTCGCCGATGATGCCCACTTTCTCGCGGCCGACATCGAAGCTCACATTCTTGACGGCGTTGACCACGCCGGACAGCGTCGGAAACTGCACCGACATGTTCTTGACCGAGAGGATCGGTTTTGACTGTTCAGGCATTGCGGGGATCCATGATGTCGCGCAGTCCGTCGCCGAGCAAGTTGAAGGCGAGACTGACCAGGAGAATGGCGATGCCGGGAACCGTCGTCAGCCACCAGGCATCGAGGAGATATTGACGACCGGAGGCCGCCATGGCGCCCCATTCTGGCATCGGCGGCTGGGCGCCGAGACCGAGGAAACCAAGACCGGCGGCCGTCAAGATGACGCTCGACATGTTCAGCGTCAGGCGGATGATGATCGACGGCGCGCAGAGCGGCACGATATGGCGAAACAAAATGCGGCCCATTCCCGCGCCCTGCAACTCGGCTGCGACGACGAAATCGGCAGCACGGAACGTCAGCGTTTCGGCACGCGCCAGACGCGCGATCGGCGGCCAGACGGTGAGCGCTATGGCGATGACGGCATTCTCGATCCCCGGACCGAGGGCCGCGGAAAAGGCGAGCGCCAGCACGAGACTTGGGAAGGACAGGAAGATATCGGTGATACGCATCAAGACGACATCGGCCCAGCCGCCGAGATAGCCGGCGGTCGCGCCGATCGCAAAGCCGATGGGCGCCACGATGACCGTTACCAGAATGCTGATGTAGAGCGTCGTGCGCGCGCCGTAGACGAGGCGCGAATAGACGTCGCGGCCGAATTCGTCGGTGCCGAACCAGTTGGCTGACGATGGCGGCTTCAGCGCCATCGTCAGATCCTGGAGGATCGGATCATGATTGGCGAGCAGCGGCGCGAATGCCGCAATCAGGACGAGCATCAGCACGACGAAGAAGCCGGCGAATGCCAGGGGATTGGCGATCAGGTTCAGCCACAGGACATAGGCCTTGTGGAGCCGCGCCTGACGTGTCGAGGAGAACTCCTCGTTGATCAGCCAGTTGTGCAGATCGTTGAAATAACGTGTCGCCATGATGTCACCGGGTACGCGGATCGAGGAACCGATAGGTCAGGTCCGACAGGAGATTGATGGCAATCGAGATGATGCCGATGAGGAGCACGCTGCCGAGCACCGCGTTCATGTCTGCGAAGAACAGCGCCGACGTCAGATACTGGCCAAGGCCGGGCCATGCGAAAACCGTCTCGATCAGGACAGTGCCATCCAGCAAGCCGCAATAGGCGAGAGCCACGATCGTCAACAGCTGTACGCGGATGTTGCGAAACGCGTGGCGCCACACGATCGCCCGCTGACCGAGGCCCTTGGCCTTGGCGGTCAGCACATATTCTTGACGCAGCTGCTCGAGCATGAAGCTGCGGCTCATGCGGCTGAGATAGGCCATCGCGGCATAGCCGAGGATCAGCGCGGGCGCCGCGACATGCAGCAGGGCATCCCGGAAGACCTCCCACTCGCCGGCTAGGATCGCGTCGACGAGAATAGAATTGGTGGGCCCTTCGACCAGCCCCTCATTATAGACATCGAGGCGGCCGCTGCCGGGTATGAGACCGAACTTCGCGTAGAAGACGAGGATGACGATCGTACCCAGCCAGAAGATCGGCGTCGAGTGACCGAGCAGGCCGACGACACGCGCCAGGTGATCGACCCAAGTGCCCTTGCGGACAGCGGAGATAATGCCGAGCGGGATACCGAAACCGGCGCCGATGATCGTTGCCAGCGTGGCGAGCTCCAGCGTTGCCGGAAAGACGCGGGCAAGATCGCTGGCGACGGGGTTCTTCGTCACGTGCGACTGGCCGAAATCCAGATGCGCGACATTGCCGAGATAGGTTCCGAACTGCACATAGAGCGGCTGATCCAGCCCCATTTCCTTGTAGACGCGCTCGTAGGTCTCGTGATCGGCCTGGTCGCCGATCACGGCGATAACCGGATCGGCGGGAACCATGCGACCGACAACGAAGGTGATCACGAGCAGGCCGAGCAGCGTTGTCAGGATGACGGCAAAGGATGCCGTCACCTTGCGCAGCGCGCCAAGCGCCGCCCGTGCGCCTGCCGGCGCGTTTCCAGATGTCTGCGAGATACTCACGTCATTCTCCTCGACAGGAAGGGCTTACTCGCCCTTCGAGACGGTGTCCCAACGGGTGAGCCAGGTCGAATGGCCGACATAGCCCTTGACTTCTTTCCGCACCGCCTTCGCGTCCGTGCGCTGGAAGGAGGTGATCAAGGCCGGCGAAGCGTCCAGATAGGCCTTGTTGATCTTGGTGTAGAGATCGGCGCGCTTCTGCTGGTCGGTCTCGTGCGCGGCGGCCGTCACCATGTCCTGAATGTCCTTTGGAACCTCCCAGGCGGAGCGCCAGGCGATCAGGCCGGAGAGCTTCGCATCGTCAGCATTGTTCGGGTTCGTCGCATAGGACGCCAGAACCGCATGCGGGTCGGGTAGGCGTTCGCCGGTGCGCGCCGAGAAGATTTCGAATTCGCGGTTGCGGAACTTGCCAATATGATCGCCGCCCTGCAGGTCGAGTTTGATGCCGGCCTTGGCTGCATTGGCTTGCAGCGACTGGGCAACTTCATACTCCGGCGTCACGGGCGTTGCGTAATAGACCTTGGAGAAGCCATCGGGATAGCCGGCTTCCGCCAGCAGCTGCTTGGCCTTGTCGATATCGAGCTTGTACGGGTTCTCGGTGCTGGCGCCCGGCAGACCGCCCGGAATGATCGTCTGCTGCTTGATGCCGTAATATTTCATGACGGTGTTGGCGAGACCGTCGTAATCGATGAGGTAGCGGAACGCCTCGCGGACCTTCGGCTTGGAGAGGATTTCGTCCTTCTGGTTGAGCGCCAGATAGTAGAAGCCGAAGCCCGGCGTCTTCTGGATATCGGCCTTGCCGTCGGCCTCGATCGCCGCCAGATCGGTAGAGGACAGACGCGTCGCGACATCAACGTCGCCGGCTTCCAATTGCAGACGCTGGCCTGACGATTCCGGCATATGGCGAAGGATGACCCGGCGCATCTTCGGCGCGCCCTGCCAGTAATCCTTGTAAGCCTCGGCGATCAGAAGGTCGTTGACCCGCCAGGTCCGCAGCGAATAGGGGCCGGATCCGGCGTCGTTGGTCTGCAGGAATTCACGGCCCATGTCGCCGTTCTTCTCGTTCTTGGCGAGAAGCTGGCTGTCCAGGATCGAGGTCGAGAAGCTGGCGAGCGAGAAGAGGATCAGGTTCGGGTTCCAGACCTCGGGCGTCTGCAGCACGACAGTTGAATCATCCGTCGCCTTGATCAGCTCATCGACATTCTTGTCGGTGATGCCCCACTGGCGAAGATCGACCGACGGCGCCAAACCGAGCTTTACCAGGCGGCGCAGCGACCACTCGACATCCTTGGCGGTCAGCGCGTTGCCGGAATGGAAGGTAACCCCGGAGCGGATCTTGAAGGTGAAGGTCTTGCCGTCGTCGGACACCGTCCAGCTCTCGGCGATGCCCGGCTGCGGCTTGGTGATGTCATCGGCGGCGAGCACGATCAGGCGCTCGTAAAGGTTGGCGACGATTTCAGCCGATTCCAGCTGGTTGAGCTCGTTCGGATCCAGACCGCGCATGGAGGACATGTTGGTGGCGATCACCAGCTGGTCCTTGGGCGTTGCCGCCTGCACTGCGAGCGGCATGGCAAGCGTCGACGCCACCATAGCCGATGCCATCAGAAAACTGCGTCTTTTCATCGTCCTATCTCCTCCCTGGTGCGCCGGACCTCGCCCCGAGCGCGAATTTTCATATCGACATCGATCTGAAATCTGGTATATCAGATCTCACAAAACGATTTTGTCGTCAACGGGGGAATTTTCGGGACATGCAAAAAGAGGCATCGACGCAGCCTGGCGCAGACCGCATCGAGAAGATCGACCCGCGTTTTCTGACAACATTGCGTGACCATGTGCACAAGACGCTGCGCACCGCGATTCTCTCTGGCCGCTTTGCGCCAGATGAGCGCGTCAACGAGCGCCAGCTCGCCGAGCAGCTTGGCGTCAGCACGACACCCATCAAGGAAGCCCTGCGTCAGCTCGAGACCGAGGGTCTCGTCGAGACACTGCCGCGTCGCGGCGTGCTGATCCGCTTCAACGCAGGCTGGGCCGAAGAGATGATCCTGGCGCGCGCCGCACTGGAATCGATGATCGCCCACCTCGCCGCCAAGCGCATCGAGAAGACCGAGGCAGACAAGCTCGAAGACATCGTCAATCTAATGCGCAAGGCGACCGAGGACGGCGTAGCCGACGACCTGATTTCGCTGAACGAGACGTTTCATGAGCAGATCCACATCGCCTCGCGATGCCAGTATCTCTCGCGCATGATCGAACGGCAGCAGTTTTACGACGGCAGCATCCGCCGCGTCATCCATTCCGATACGCTCGAGCGCGGCAAGGCGCTGGCCGAACATGCAGCGATCGCCGCCGCCATCATCTCCAGCGACAGCGACAAGGCCGAACGCGTGATGCGCGACCACGTCGTCCGTTCCGGCGAAACCTACCTCAACATCGTGTTCAAGAAGAAGGAGGACATCTGACGTGACCGAGGCAATGGAAAAGATCCGCAAAGCCCTGACGGGCATATCGGGCGTGCCCGTAACACCCTACAAAGCGGATGGCAGCGTCGATATCGCCAAGCTCTCGGCCCTGATCACCCGCCTCGCCCATGCGCGGGTCCACAATCTGATGGCCGCCGGCAACACCGGTGAGTTCTTCACCCTGACCATGGACGAAGTGCGCGCGGTCCACGCCGCGACGATCACGGCGGCCGGCGGCAAATCGCTGGTGAGCGCCGCTGTCGGTCGTTCGCTGGCCGAGGCCAAAGCGCTTGCCCGCGATGCCATCGCCGAGGGCGCCGATGCGATCATGGGCCATCACCCGATGGACCCCTTCGCCGGCCCAAGCTATCAGGCGCGCTACTTCCTCGAGCTTGCCGACGCCAGCACTGTTCCCGTCATCGCCTATGTGCGCAGCGACACCTTCTCCGTCGCCGATTTCCGCAAGCTTGCGCTGCACCCGAATATCGCCGGCATCAAGTTTGCATCCGGCAACCTCATGCTGCTCGCCGAAGTGATCCGCGCCACCAGGGATGCGCCGGCGATCTGGGTCTGCGGTCTCGCCGAAGGTTGGGCCCCGGCCTTCTACGCGATGGGTGCCCGTGGCTTCACCTCCGGCCTCGTCAACGTCTTCCCCGAACGCTCGCACGCCATCCACCAGGCGCTGGAAACCGGTGACTACGCGGCCGCCCGCGCGCTCATCGACGATATCGCCGGCTTCGAGGCGCTGCGCACCAAATATCTCAACGGCGCCAATGTCACCGTCGTCAAGGAAGCGCTCGGCATGCTTGGAACCGAGGTCGGCCCCGTGCGCGTGCCAGGCGTCGAGAGCCTGACCGAAGCCGAGCGCGCCGACCTGCGCGCCATCGTCGACAATGTCGCCGAAAAGAGCCGCGCGGCCTGAGGAAAATCCCATGCATATCACCGGCATCAAGACCTACATGCAGCGCGTGGACGATCGCCCTCGCCTGCTTCTGAAAATCGAGACGAGCGAAGGCATCTCCGGCTGGGGCGAATGCTACAACCACGGCCCGGACTGGGCGCTGCCGCCGCTTCTCGACTACCTCTTTCACCAGATCGAGGGCGAGGATCCGCGCCGCGTGGAATTCCTCGTGCTCAAGCTGAACCAGCAATGCCGCTTCCCGCCTGGCGCGCTGGGGCTTGCGGCGATCTCGGCGATCGATCACGCGCTATGGGACATCGCCGGCAAGGCGGCCGGTCTGCCCGTCTACATGCTGCTGGGCGGCAATGTGCGCGATCGCGTCAAGGTCTATTGCGGCGTCTATACGGCGCCGGACCCGGAAGCCGCGCGCGACCAGTCGCTTGAGCTGAACGAGAAATACGGCTATACCGCCTTCAAGCTCAGCCCCTATCGCCGCGATCTTCATGCCGGCCGCTGGGGCGAACTCGTCAAGGAGACGGGCGACTGGTTCGGCAAGATACGCGAGATCACCCCATCGCATTTCGACTATGCTTTCGACGCCCACGCGAAGATCTTCGAACCCTATCAGGCCGTCCAGCTTGCCGCCGCCATCGCGCCAAACGATCCGCTGTTCTACGAGGAGCCGATCCGGCCGGAACACATCCCGGCATGGACGGAGCTGAAGTCGAAGGTGACCGTTCCGCTCGCAACCGGTGAATCGCTCTATTCGCGCTTCGAGTTCCTGGCACTGCTGTCTGCCCGTGGCGCCGATATCATCCAGCCGGACATCTGCGTGGTCGGCGGCGTCAGCGAGATGCGGCGCATCGCAGCAATCGCGGAAGCGCATTATGTTACGGTCGCACCGCACAACCCGATGGGTCCGCTGGCAACGGCTGTCAACATCCACTTCTGCGCGGCCCAGCCGAACTTCAAGGTGCTGGAATTCAAGCCGCACATCCACGCGCCCTGGGCAGCTGACCCCTACATGCCTGTCGATGGCCACATGGAGCTGCGCCCGGATCGCCCCGGCTGGGGCCTGGAGATCGACGAAAAGGCGCTGCAGACGGAAGACTACATCCACTGGGAGCGAAAGATCACCCGCAAGCCCGACGGATCGACGGCCTATCCATGACATGAGTTACGGCTGGCTGCCGCGCGTGAATGCGCTGCAGCCAGTGTTCGATCCAGAGATGCGGATATTGTCGTTCTTGAGGGGGATCGAACCGGAGATCCGTGCAGCCAAGTGCCTGTTGGCAGCGTTGATAAAGCGCTATGGCTTTGTTCCCAGACGTATCATCACCCATAAACTCCGATCTTATGGCGCGGCATGGCTGAATGCATAAAGACGACCCGTTGCAGCGCGCCCGACGATCGGTGCCCCTACCCGTAATTGTTGTCGGCGCATCCAGTCGCCGGGCCGCACAAACAATTCGCTACCATAGCCTCGAAGCCTTCGATGCCCGGAATATTGCGGCATCCACCGGCTGAAAGTTCCAAACCGCTATGCTCTTCTCACGCTCCCAAACTTACCGTGACAACGCCGAGGCGTTGCCCGTAACAGCAGCAAACGTCGATCCGCTCCCCTGCGGGTATTGACCGAAATGAGCGACAACTCCAAGAGTGCCTTGTTGACGTTCAACTGACGCGCAGGCTGCTCAAATGTCTTCCGAGACCAAATCCAGTCGTGATGACTTGCTCGCCCGGCTGGGTGACATTTTCTATGCCAACGGCACCTACCTAGTCGGCATGGCGGAGCTGATCAAGCATCTGCAGACGACGAGGGTCACCTTCTACCGGCACTTCGCGAACAAGGAAGACATGATCGTCGCCTATCTGCAGCAGCGCGATGCAGCCGTGCGTGACCAGCTGGCGCAGGTGGTGGGAGACAGAACAGGGCTGGAGGCGGCGCTCGATATCTTCTCGAACCTCGAGCAGAAGACCAGCGCGGAAAATTTTCGCGGCTGTGCCTTCTTCCTCGCAGCGATCGAGAATCCACAATCGGCGAAAATCCAGAGCGCGGCGCGCGGTCACAAGGATTTTCTGAAGAGCTTCTTCCTCAGCCTGATGCCGAAACCCGACGACGCCCTCGCCGAGCAGCTCCTGCTTCTTTACGAGGGCGCGCTGGCAAGCTCGGCCTTGCGGCGCGAGGCCGGAGCAGCCGCGACCGCCCGGTCGATCGCAGCCCATCTCATGTCGGACGCCTGAGCGGCTACGACCAGCGACAAAGCGCACCCAACGCTCTCCTGATCTGCGGGACGCGCGCCGCAACCGCAGGCGCTCCCCCCGGAAAATATTCCAAATTACGACGGGCAATTGGAACGCTGTTCCTTCGGCGAAAGCTGATTCATGCCATACATAGCTCCGAATAGAACGACCGTTCTACTTCATTGAGTAGAACGATAAAACGAATTGCGCAATGGGGCTAGCATCATGTCATCAAAGACCGGCTGGAGCGAAAACCGGCCGCCCGTTATCGCCTGCAACCTGGACCCCGAGCAGGCCGAAAAGCTGAGCGCTCATACAAGCCAGCCGAAGGTTCTCAGCTATTGCGACACCGCTCCGGCATGGGATGTGCCGAAAGATGCGGACTTCCTCTTCACCTTCTTTCGCGGCTGGGACTCAGCCCCCCGGCAGAAGCCCGATGGCTGGCCGTTCAACCTGAAATGGGTGCAGATCGCGTCGGCGGGCATCGATGCATTTCCCGACTGGGCTTTTGAGGTGCCGCTGGTCACTACTGGTCGCGGCATCTCGGCCGAAGCAATCGCGGAGTATGTGGTCGCCACTATCTTCGCCCACGAAAAGCAGATGTTCGACGGCCTGCTCGCGCGCTCCGCCGACGAATGGACGAAGCGCACGCTCGGTCTCGTCTCCGGCAAATCGGTCGGCATCTACGGTTACGGCGCGATCGGCCGCCGTGCTGCGGAAAAGCTCAACGCTCTCGGCATGACTGTCTCCGCCGTCAAGCGCGAGGCCTCCCGGGAAGCCGGCAACGTCAACTTCTTCGCATCGCTGCAAGAGATGGTCAGCTCGGTCGATCACCTCGTTCTGGCCGTGCCGCTGACGCAGGCCACCCGGCGCTCGGTCAACGCGGAGATTTTTGCGGCAGCCAAGCCCGGTCTGCATGTCATCAATATCTGCCGCGGCGAAGTGCTCGACGACGAGGCCTTGCTGGCAGCGCTCGACAACGGCCAGGTTTCGGCCGCCACGCTTGATGTGACGGCCCCCGAGCCGCTGCCACAAGGTCACGTCTTCTACACTCATCCGAGAATTCGCCTAACGCCGCACATCTCCTGGTCGTCGGAAGACAATGCGGAGCGCATCGCCGCCAAGCTGCACGGTAATCTCGACCGCTATCTGGCGGGAGAGACGCTCACCGATATCGTCGTCGCCGGGCGCGGATACTGACATCGCAGGACGGGAGCAAAGAGTTTGCAACTCAACACGGCTCATGGCCAACGGCGACAACACCATCCAGAGGACACCAGATGACAAAGACCATCGACTACTTCTTCGGCGTCGGCTCGCCCTGGGCCTTCATCGGCCTCGCCCCGTTCGCCGAACTCGCTGCGAAGCAGAATGCCGCGATCAAGCCCTATGTCATTCCGCTGATCGAGGACAATGGCGCGATCTACTCGCGCAACCGCCCGGAGGCGCGCCGCGCCTATTGGATGAAGGACCTGAAGCGCTGGGCGGCCCTGCGCGGCAAGGTGCTGAACTTTGAAAACCGGGGAGCCCTTTCCGACCCGACACCGGCCGGATTCATGCTGATCGCCGCGATTGAGAGCGGGAAGGACTGGCTGAAGCTCGCGAGCGCGCTGCAGGAAGCCTTCTGGACCGGCGGCGAGGATATCGGCAACGCCGCCGTTCGGCGTGCGATCGCCGACGCAGCGGGCTTCGACGGCGCGGCATTGGATGAGCAGGGTGCGAGCGAGGCCGTGCAGGCGGTCTGGAAGGCCAATTACGAAACCGCCAAGGCAGCCGGCGTCTTCGGCCTGCCGACCTACCGCTACGAGGATGAGCTCTACTGGGGCCAGGACAGCCTTCCTTTCCTCGAGCGTCACCTCAAGGGCGAAAAACTGGTCGCCTGACCTAATTCCAGGCCGGGCTTCGTAACGGGGCCCAGCTTGTCTGTTTCGATACCATGCTTGCGGAGTTGATCATGTCCCCCACCCTTCCGTCGTCGCTCGGCGAAACACTGCTGCAGCTTTTCGGCGACCGCTTCTCGACGGCGCAGGCGCTTCGCGAACAGCACGGACGGGGCGAATCTCACCACACGCCGGCGATCCCGGATGCAGTGGTGTTTGCTGAGAGCACGGAAGACGTGGCGCAGATCGTTCGGCTTTGCGCGGCAGAGGGCGTGCCAGTCATCGCATTCGGGGCCGGAACGTCGCTTGAGGGTCATCTGACGGCGGTGCGCGGCGGCGTTTCGATCGATCTCTCGCGCATGGCCAAGATCTCCCGCGTCAGCGCGGAGGATCTCGACTGCACGGTCGAGGCCGGCGTCACCCGCGAGCAGCTCAACACTCATCTCCGCGACATGGGGCTTTTCTTCCCGATCGACCCCGGCGCCAATGCCTCGATCGGCGGCATGGCCGCGACGCGCGCGTCTGGAACCAATGCGGTGCGCTACGGAACGATGCGCGAGAACGTGCTGTCGCTCACCGTCGTGCTCCCCAATGGCCAGATCATCCGCACCGGCGGCCGGGCGCGCAAATCGTCTGCGGGCTATGACCTGACGCGGCTCTTCGTCGGCTCCGAGGGCACGCTCGGCATCATCACGGAAGTGACGCTGCGGCTCTACGGCATTCCCGAAACCGTCTCGGCTGCACTTTGCTCGTTCGAAACCGTCGAGCAGGCGGTGGCCGCCGCGATCGCGGTCGTGCAGCTCGGCATCCCCGTCGCCCGGATGGAACTGATGGACCGTGGGCTGATCCAGGCGGTGAACGCATATTCCGGCCTCTCGCTGAAGATCGATGACACGCTGGCCTTCGAGTTTCACGGCTCGCCCGCCAGCGTCCAGGAACAGGTCGAGATGGTCGCGGCGATCGTCGAGGACAATGGCGGCCGGGATTTCGCGTGGGCCAATGCGCCCGAGGATCGCAACCGCCTGTGGAAGGCGCGCCACAACGCGTTTTACGCCGTCGTGTCGCAGCGCCCGAACGCCAAGGGCTGGTCGTCCGATGTGTGCGTGCCGGTATCGGAACTCAGCAGCTGCATCGTCAAGACGCGCGAATTGCTCAAGAGCTGCAGCGTGCCCGCCGCCATTCTCGGCCATGTGGGAGACGGCAACTACCACGTCGTCTTCGCGGTCGATCCGAACAACCACGCCGAACTCGAGGAGGTCGCGGCCATCAACAAGAGGATGGTGCGATACGCAATTTCCGTTGGCGGAACGTCAACCGGCGAACACGGTGTTGGCTCAGGCAAGATCGCCTACATGCGCGAGGAGCACGGCGATGCCGTCGACCTGATGGCCGTGATCAAGAGCGCCATCGATCCCCGGAACATCATGAATCCCGGGAAGATTCTTCCGCAATAGATCCCACATTCTGCAACCGGCCGCGATGGCGAGGGCGTTTCGACATGAATGCGTTTAAACCTCACAGCTCTCACTGGGGCGCGTTTTCCGGCCGAATGGCCGATGGCCGGCTGGAGATAAAACCTCACCCTGATGATCCGCATCCGTCGCCGCTGCTGGGAAATCTGGCGGCGATTGCCGATAGTCCGGTGCGCATCAGGCGGCCTGCCGTGCGGCGGGGCTGGCTTGAGGGAAAGCCCGGCCACGCGCAAAAACGCGGCGCCGACGACTATGTCGAAGTCAGCTGGTCGGAGGCGGCGGACCTCGTCGCGGCGGAGCTTTGGCGGGTTTACGAGACCTTCGGCCCGACGGCCGTCTTCGGTGGTTCCTACGGCTGGGCGAGCGCCGGCCGTTTCCATCATGCGCAGAGCCAGATCCACCGCTTCCTCAACGTGCTCGGCGGCTACGTGCGTTCCGTCAACACCTACAGTTCCGGCGCGGCGATGGTCATCATCCCGCATGTGCTCGGCCCCTATGACAGCTTCGACCGCAAGAGCGTCACCTGGGACGCGATCGAACGCAGCAGCGAGCTGGTCGTCGCCTTCGGCGGCATGGCGATTAAGAATGCCGATGTGCACGGCGGCGGCATCAGCAACCATGTCGTGCTGCCGAAGCTGAAAGGGGCGAGCGCCCGCGGCGCCCGCTTCGTGCTCGTCAGCCCCTTGGCCGATGATTTTCCAGCCGAAGTGAATGCCGAGTGGATGCCCGTCGTTCCGGGCACCGACGTGGCCTTGATGCTCGGCCTCGCGCATGTGCTCGTCAGCGAAAAGCTGCACGATCGCCAGTTTCTCGACCGCTATACCGTCGGCTACGACCGCTTCGAGGATTATCTCCTCGGCCGCACCGACGGAACGCCGAAGACCGCCGAATGGGCGGCCTCGATTTGCGGCATCGGCGCTGACGCTATCCGCGACCTCGCGCGCGCCATGGCGCGTTCCAAGACACTGATCACCGTCAGCCATTCGCTGCAACGTGCCGACTTCGGCGAGCAGCCGGTGTGGATGGGGATCGTGCTTGCGGCCATGCTCGGGCAGATCGGGCTCGATGGCTGCGGCTATTCCTATTCGCTCGGCGCCCTTGGCAATATCGGCAAGAAGCTTCTCGCGGTGCCGCTGCCGACGCTCAACCAGTTCAAGAACCCGGTGCCCGATTTCATTCCCTGCGCGCGGATCGCCGACATGCTGCTCGGCCCCGGCGAAGCGTTTCACTATAACGGCCGGGCTCTTCGCTATCCCGATATCCGCCTGGTTTACTGGGCGGGCGGCAATCCGTTTCATCATCACCAGGATATCAACCGGCTGCGCGCGGCGTTCCGGCGGCCGGAGACGATCATCGTGCATGAATCGGCCTGGACTTCGACGGCGCGGCACGCCGACATCGTGCTGCCGGCGACCACGACGCTCGAGCGCGACGACATAGGTGCTGCGGATCGCGACCAGCTGATGATCGCGATGAAGCGCCTGATCGAGCCGGTCGGCGAAGCCAGGGACGATTACGCGATTTTTGCTGAGATCGCGCGGAGGCTCGGCAAGTTCGAGCTTTTCACCGAAAACCGCACGAGCCGCGAATGGCTGGCCTTTCTGTTCGAGACGACGCGCCAGGCGCTCGCCGCCGGCGGCCACGAGGCGCCGGATTTCGAGACGTTCTGGGAGCGGGGCGAATTGCGCCTTCCCATCAAGCCCGACGATGGCGGCCCGGCGAACGGGTTCCGGCACGATCCGGACGCCTCCCCGCTGCAGACGCCATCGGGAAAGATCGAGATCTTCTCCGAGACGGTCGCACGCTTCGGCTACGACGATTGCGGCGGCCATCCGCAATGGTATCCGCCGAACTCGAGAGGAGAGGCCGGGGACGAAGCCCGCTATCCCCTGCATCTGATCTGCAATCAGCCCTACCAGCGCCTGCACAGCCAGCTGGACTACGGCGCCTTCAGCCGCTCGACGAAGATCGACGGTCGCGAGCCGATCCGGATCAATCCCGCCGATGCGATCGCGCGCGGGATTTCGGCCGGCGATATCGTCAGGCTGTTCAACGAGCGCGGCAGCTGCCTCGCCGCCGCCATCCTCAGCGACGACGTGCGGCCGGGCGTGATGCAGCTGGCAACGGGCGCATGGTTCGAGCCCGCCGATCCTGAGGCGGAAACCACCATGTGCATTCACGGAAACCCGAACATCCTGACGCGCGATATCGGCACGTCGAAGCTTGCGCAGGGCTCGACCGGGCAGATCACGAGGGTCGAACTTGAGCGCTTTGCCGGCCCGCTGCCGCCGGTGCGAATTTTCGAGCCGATGCGCTTCGTGGCGCGCGAAGACCATGCCGGCATCGGGGCCGCGCTCGACGATCGGACGTGAGGTCCGCTCTTGAAAAACGCCCCGAAACACCAATCCAAACAGCATCCAGAATCCCGGCAAATTAATCTACAAACTCCATAGAAAAAGAATAACTAGTCTTTCTCCAGCGGGATGCGCTGCTAGGTTATCCGTCATGAACTTGAAGCCGAAACGAGGGAGCTTTTTATGACCGACACAAAGACCAGAACGCACGGTCCGCGCGCGATGTGCTCCATCATGCCGGTCCGATAACACCGGGCTTTCCGCCCGCGCCTATCGCCCATGCACCCTTACAAGTCGCGGCACTTCACGGCGGCCTTGCGCTCGCGCGTCTGCGCGACCCGACGCCATAACCAAGATATCACTCCCATCATCTGGATCACCCATGACCGAACGTTCCTCCCTGCTTTCCCTCTCCCGACGCCGCCTGCTGATCACCACATCCGTGGCCGTGGGTGCGGCACTCGTTGCCTCGGCAACCCGTTTCGCGCAGGCCGCCGACGCGCCGAGCGAGGGTGGCGACATCACCTTTCTGATCGATTCCCTCGGCGATACCTGGATCCCGAACAACAGCGCGATCTCCAGTTTTCAGGGCCACATCTGGGGCCACGTCACCGACAAGCTGCTCTACGTCGACCAGGACGGCAAGGTCAGCCCGTGGCTGGTGGAGCGCTGGGAGCAGAATGACAAGGCAACCGAATTCACGCTTCATCTGAAGAGCGGCGTGACCTTCTCCGACGGAGCACCGCTCGATGCGGCCGCCGTCGTCGCCAATCTCGATATCTGGTATGCGGGCCGCAAGAACGAAGGCATCAATCCGATCGGCCTTTTCCCCAAGACCTACGATCACGCCGAAGCCGTCGATGCCGGCACCGTGAAGGTCTTCTTCAAGAAGCCGACGCTCGGCTTCATACCGACACTCGGCTATCACGGATCGATCCTGATCTCTCCCAAGAGCATCGCGCTGCCGGCCTCCGAGCAGGCCGACCTCAGCAAGACCGCCGGCAGCGGCTCGTTTGTGGTGGAAAGCTGGAAAGAGGGAGACCACGTCACGCTGGTCAAGCGCAAGGACTACAACTGGGGACCGGAAGCCGTCGGCCACACCGGCCCCGCCTTCCTCGATTCCATCACTTACAAGCTGGTGTCGGAACCATCCCTCAGGGTCGCCTCTGTCCAATCCGGCCAGGCCGATATCGCCTACAACGCCTCTCCCCAGGAGCTGAAGTCGCTCAAGGACGACGGTTTCACCATCGCCACGCCGCGCTATCTCGGCTTCGTCAATGGCTGGGCGGTCAACACCAAGCTGGCGCCCTATGACGACGTCAAGGTTCGCCAGGCCCTGCAGGCCGGCATCAACCGGCAGGAAATCATCGACACCGTCTATACGCCGGACTGGAAGCTGGCGACGTCCTTCATCCAGAGCAACGTGCCCGGCGCGACCGACCACAGCGATCTTCTGAGCTACAATCCCGAAAAGGCCGAAAAGCTGCTCGACGAAGCAGGTTGGGTGAAGGGTGCCGACGGAATTCGCAGCAAGGACGGCAAGCCGCTGGTGCTGACCATCCATTCCAATCCCTATCTCGCCACCTCCAAGTCGGTCGACGAACTGATCGCCCAGCAACTCGGCAAGATCGGCTGGAAGGTCGCCATCCGCGCCTATGACGTCGTGACCTTCGGCGAAAAGGTGAAGTTCGGCGGCGCAGCCGTCCCGACCTACGAGGTGACGCGCAGCTTCATCGACGCCGGCACTGTCGCCAGCATCCTGACGAACGCGAACAACGGCGAGAACTGGTTCGCACTCGACGACCGCGACGCCAAGCTCAACGACCTGCGCGACAAGATCGCCGGCGCCGGTTCCATCGACGAGCGCAAGCCGCTCCTCGACGACCTGCAGCAGTACGTCCTTGACCAGGGTTATTTCATCCCGCGCACGCAGATTGTCCAGCGCATCTACGTGCAGTCGCCCAAGCTGAAGGGCGAGGTCTACAACGGCGTCGCCTACGCCAGCTACTACACGGCCTCGCTCGTCGGCTGACGTGCGAGATACCTGAAACATGTGAGGCATCGGTATGAGCAATGTCTACCTAACCTACGCCGCCAAACGGCTCGGCCAGGCTGCCGTCGTCATCCTGCTGGCATATGTGTTCACCTTCGTGGTCGTCAGCATCCTGCCTGGCGACCCGATCACCAGCGTCCTACGCAACCCGCAAAACGGCTTCAGCGAAGAAGAGATCGCCGAGATCATCGCCGCGCAGGGCCTCGACAAGCCTGTCATCGTGCAGCTGTGGAATTCGCTTTCCGGCTTCCTGACCGGCGATCTCGGCATGTCGATGCGCTCCAACAGGCCGGTCGCGACCCTGATCAGCGAGGTGCTGCCCTCGACGCTCATCCTGGCGGCGGCCGGTCTTGCGGTTGCATTGCTGCTCGCCATGGCCGTCGCCTACGGCACCCGCTTTGTGCCCAAGCGGTTCGGACAGGGGTTGCTGCGTGGTTTTCCGTCGCTCTTTCTCTCCGTGCCCAATTTCGTCATCGGTCTGGTGCTGATCCACGTCTTCGGCTTCCAGCTCGGCCTTTTCAGGGTGATCAACCCCGACAGCGCCTGGGCAACCTTCTTTGCCGCTGTCGCACTTGGCATTCCGGTTTCCGCGCAGATCGCCGAAGTTCTGATCGCCAATCTCGACAAGGAAGCCGAGCAGGAATACGCAGCCGTTGCCCGCAGCCGGGGCATCGACCAGATGCGCCTCTTCGTCCGGCATCTCCTCAAGCCCGCCTCCCTTCCCGTCGTCACCGTCGTCGCGCTGACCATCGGCGAGTTGCTCGGCGGCTCGCTGATCACCGAGACCGTATTCGGACGCACCGGCGTCGGCAGCCTTGTGCAGCGATCGGTAAGCACGCAGGACTTGCCGGTGCTGCAGGCGATCGTCTCGCTCGGCGCCGTCGTCTTCGTGCTCGTCAACCTGATCGCCGATCTTCTCTACCCGCTGCTCGATCCCCGCGTGAAACTCCTCGGGGCCGCAAAGCGTCGCCCGACAACGGCCGATGACAGCGCCCTCCGCACGACCACGGCGGTGCATCCATGAGCCTCGTTTCCAATCTCTCCCTCTCGAACGCAGGCGCCGGTCGGCTCGCCGCTCTGCGCCTCCCTGCCACCGTCGCGCTGTCCTTCGTGATCATCGCGATCGTGATTGGGTGGTCGATCGCGCCGCAGCTGTTTACCAGCCATAGCCCTGTTGTCGGCGTCCCCGCCGACAAGCTGTTGGGCCCGAGCTTCGCGCATTGGTTCGGCACCGATCATCTCGGCCGCGATGTCTATGCCCGCGTTGTCTTCGGCACGGCCTCTTCGGTCTCCAGCGCGCTCGTCGCCGTCGTCATCGGCGTCGTGGCGGGCGGGTTGATCGGGCTGGTCGCGGGCTTTCTCGGCGGATGGGTCGATATCGTCTTCGCACGGCTGGTCGATGTACTGCTCTCCATTCCCAAGTTTTTGTTGGCGGTCATCGTGGTGACGGCCATCGGCTTCGAGACCATCAACGCCGCCATCGCGACCGGCGTCTCGGCCGTCGCCTTCTTCGCGCGCGTCACGCGCTCGGAGGTCATCAAGACCCGGCAGTCGACCTTCGTCGAGGCCTCGTTCCTGTCGGGCGGTTCGCGCTGGTACATCCTCTTGCGCCATGTGCTCCCGAACGCCTCGCGCTCGGTGCTGCCGCTCGCCGTTCTGCAATTCGGCGAGTCGATCCTCGTCATCGCCAGCCTTGCCTTCCTCGGCTACGGCGACCCGCCGCCAGCCTCCGATTGGGGCCTGCTGATCTCGATCGGCAAGGATTATCTCAAATGGCCCTGGCTCGTTTATGCACCCGCTTTCGTCACGATCGCGACCGTCCTCTCTGTGAACAGGATCAGCCGATGGCTTCGCAAAACAGACTGAACACCGCCTTCATCACCCACCAGGACGCCCTTGTCGCGACCAGCGCAGCACCGCTCCTGACCGTCGAGAACCTCTCGGTGTCCTATGGGCGCCAGGAGGTGGTTCATGGCGTCGATTTCGAACTCGGACAAGGCAAGAGCCTCGCGCTCATCGGCGAATCCGGATCGGGCAAATCGACGATCGCGCGCGCTGTGTTGCGGCTGCTGCCTAGCGGCGGCGCGGCGAATGGGAAGATCGTGTTCGGCGGCAAGGACATACTGGCGCAATCCGAGCGTCACTTCCGGCCGCTTCGCGGACGCAAGATCGGCTTCGTGCCACAGGATCCAGGCAACGCGCTCAATCCCGTTCGCACCATCGGCGCGCAGGCAATGGAGGCGGCGGCGCTGACCGATGAGCCCAACGTAGCGATCCGCAAGGCGCTCATCCTCGAAACCTTCGCGCAGGTCGGCCTCGACAATCCCGCCCGCGTCTACGAATCCTACCCGCACCAGCTTTCCGGCGGCATGCTGCAGCGTGTGCTGATCGGGCTGGCCGTGCTGCCCCGCCCCACGCTTCTCGTCGCCGACGAGCCGACCTCGGCGCTCGACGTCACCATCCAGAAGCGGATTCTCGATCTGCTGTCGCGCCTGCAGCACGAACTCGACATCAGCCTTCTCCTCATCACCCACGACCTGGCGATTGCCGCCGAGCGCGCGGATGCACTCGTCGTTCTGAAGAACGGCACCGTGCAGGAAGCCGGCCGGACATCGACGGTCTTCGCCGCGCCGGCATCCGACTATGCCCGCAAGCTGCATGCCGATGTTCCGGCGCTTAACCCGAACCGCTACGCGAGGCTGCGCGACCCCGGCCTCGCGCTTCTCAAGGACAGCAGTCGCACGCCGAAGATCACCGTCGGCGGCGTGACGAAGCGGTTCACGGTCGACGGCAAGACGCTGACGGCGGTTGACGACATCTCCTTCGAGGTTCCCGCGGGGACCACGCATGCGCTGGTCGGCGAATCCGGTTCCGGCAAGACGACCACCATCCGGCTGCTGCTCGGACTGGAGGAGCCTGACAGCGGCGCGATCACCGTCGCCGGCGAAACGGTGACCGGTCAAAGCCGGACCGCGCTGCGCTCCGTGTGGCGCCACCTGCAACTCGTCTACCAGAACCCGTTCACCTCGCTCGACCCGACGTGGAAGGTCGAGCACCTCGTTCGCGAGCCGCTCGACCGGTTCAAGATCGGCACGTCTGGGGAACGCGACCTTCGCGTTCGCCAGGCCCTGGCCGATGTCGGGCTCGGCGAGCATCTGCTGGGCCGCAAGCCGGGCGCGCTGTCCGGCGGCCAGCGCCAGCGCGTGGCAATTGCCAGATCGCTGGTGCTGAGGCCCGATGTCATCGTGCTCGATGAACCGACCTCCGCGCTCGATGTCAGCGTCCAGGCCGATATCGTCGAGGTGCTGCTGTCGCTGCAGGCAAAGCTCGGCCTGACCTATGTCTTCGTCTCCCACGATCTGGCCCTGGTGCGCCAGCTTGCGCACTCCGTCTCAGTCATGCGGCAGGGCCGCATCGTCGAGCATGGGACGGTCGCCGATATCTTCGGTGCGCCGAAGGATCCCTACACCGCGTCCCTGCTGGAATCGATCCCCGCGGGGATCGCCGAAGCCGCCCACGCGCCGCGCGGCAAACTCCGGCAAGTCAAGCGTCAGGAGCAAATCGCATGACCATCGCCGCATCCGTCAATACCGTGCCTGTAGGCTTCCGGCCGAAGCAACGGTTGGGTTTCAACACGCGCGTGTCGTTCAGCGACGATACCGGTCCGGCGCAAGGCCTGAAGGATGGTATCGAGCTGTTCAGGCAGGCCGAGGCGCTCGGCTACCAATCGGGCTGGGCCTATCAGCGGCACTTCGACCACTATCTTTCCTCGCCACTTCCCTTCTTCGCCGCCGCCGGCCAGCACACCAGCCGCATCACGCTCGGCTCGGCGGTGATCCCGATGCGCTACCAGGACCCGATCCTGCTTGCCGAGGCGGCGGGCACCACCGATCTCCTGATCGGCGGGCGGCTGGAGCTCGCGATATCTACCGGCGCGAACGCGGCCTTCGACGCCGTGTTCGGCAGCACGGATACCGATGCCCGCACGGAAGCCAAGCGCCGCCAGGCGCGGTTTCTCGCGGCGATCTCGGGCGAAGTGCTTCATACCGTGACCGAACCAGGCCAGGGTGCGCCTGCGGGCGCCGAGCTACGGGTGACGCCCCACAGCCCGACATTGCGCGCGCGTATCCGCCAGGGCTCGGCGAGCCTGAGCTCGGCCGTGCAGGCGGCCGAACTCGGCATCGGCCTGATCTCGGGAACCGTGCTGCATGACCTCGAGGAGGGCGAGACCTTCGGCCAGTACCAGGCCCGGATCATCGAAGCCTACCGGTCGACCTGGCGCAGGCTCTGGAAAACCGAACCGCCTCCGGTCGCCGTCGCTGCCTCGATCCTTGTCGGCACGAGCGGCGAACTCCGCCAGAAATACGCCGCCTACGATCTCGAGCGGCGAACCAAGGGCATTGCCGCATCGCGCCCCAACGGCGCGCTCGCGCCGCCCGCCCAATCCGCCGATCTCAGGATCTCGCCGGTGTTTCAAGGCTCGCCCGACGAGGTGATCGACGCAGTCTTCAACGACCCCGGCCTTGCGGCCGCCGACGAGGTGGTGCTGTTCCTTCCCCCCGCCTTCGGCCTTGCCGACAACATCAGGCTGTTGACCGACCTTTCCCGCACGGTTGCGCCAGCGCTTGGCTGGACGCCCAGCTTTTAGCCCAGGCAGAGCACACATCACGACCACCAACGCATTCATTCAAAGTAGCACGGCAGCAAAATATTCTATCTTTTCTATAGAAATAGAAATGCCTCTCTTCATTCTCAGTTCGCCACTGCTTAACGTCCAAGCACTGGCCGTCACCATCAAGGAGCTCCCATGACCGCGGAATTCATCAGCGTAAGCTTTCCGAACGCATCGAACGACCTGAACCCGCTGCCGGATGCGCCCGTCGACCCGCTCTTTTTGGAGCGCTACGCACGCGCCCTTGACGACTACGGCTTCAACTACACCCTCATTCCCTACTCCTCGTCGTCCTTCGACCCTTTCACGCTCGGCGCCACGGTGCTGGCGCATACCAAGAACATCAAGATCATCGTCGCGCTGAGGCCGAACACGGTCTATCCGACAGTGGCCGCGAAATCGCTCGCGACGCTCGACCAGCTGAGCGGCGGCCGCGTGGTCGTCCACTTCATCGCCGGCGGCAGTGACGATGAGCAGGCGCGTGAAGGCGACTTTCTCAGCAAGGAAGAGCGCTATGAGCGGCAGGAAGAGTATATCCGCATCCTGCGCCTTGCCTGGACATCGAAGGAGCCCTTCGACTTCGATGGGAAATACTATCAGTTCAAGCAGTTCCGCAGCGCCGTTCGTCCCACCAACGGTCTCATCCCGATCTCGCTCGGCGGCTCCTCGGATGCGGCCTATCGCATCGGCGGCTCGCTCTGCGACATCTTCGGGCTCTGGGGCGAGCCGCTCAAGGAAACGAAGCAACAGATCGACCGGATCTACGCCGAAGCCGCGAAGGCCGGCCGCACGGATCGTCCGCGCATCTGGGTCACCTTCCGCCCGATCGTCGCCGAGACCGATGAACTCGCCTGGGAGAAGGCCCACAAGGTTCTCGATCAGCTGACTGCCAACCGCCAGAAGGGCCTGGCGCGCGCGCCGATCAACGCGACTCCGCCAGCCAATGTGGGCTCGCAGCGCCTGCTCGATATCGCCGCTCGCGGCGACGTGCATGACCGCGCGCTCTGGTATCCGACGGTGACCGCCACCAATGCGAGCGGCGCGACCACCGCACTCGTGGGTTCCCCGCGCACCATCGCGGATTCGATCCTCGACTATATCGACCTCGGCGCCGACCTGATCTCGATCCGTGGTTATGACAATTTCAACGATGCGGTCGACTACGGGCGCTACATTCTGCCGCTGGTGCGCGAGGGCATCCGCGAGCGGGAGAACGCCAAGAAGAAGAACGCCGCATGATGCATGCGGTTCGGCCATTGCGCCGGACCGCAGCTCTCTCAGCGTCCGCCTGAAAAGCATCCTCACGAGATGAGAAGGATGCACTCCGACAGCCAGAAGGCCTCAGCATGCCCTATAATCAGATCGCCCTTGATGACGCCGTGCGCGCCCTCGCGGAAGCAGCACCCGAAGCCGATCAGACAGGCCAGTTTCCCTGGGCCGGCATTCGCGCCGTCCATGAAGCCGGGCTGCTCGAAAGCACGGTTTCCAGCCGCTACGGCGGCAAGGGCGGTACGCTGAGCGATGCGGCACATATCCTCGCGGCACTTGGCCGGGGCGATCCATCGGTGGCGCTGATCAGCGCCATGACGATCTTCAACCATCTTGGCCAGGCGACCAAGAGCCACTGGCCTGATGATCTCTATCGGCGCCTGCTCGCCGAGGCGAAAGAGCGTCCGCTGCTCCTCAATGCCGCGCGCGTAGAGCCGGAACTGGGTTCACCCGCCCGTGGAGGCCTTCCCGCCACCGTCGCGCGCCGCACGCCAAACGGCTGGGCGATCACCGGTCGCAAGCGTTTCGTGACGGGCGCGCATGGCCTCACGCATTTCCTCGTCTGGGCGCATACGGACGAGCTCTCGGCTCGGATCGGGACATTCGTCGTGCCGAACGGCCTGCCGGGCATTCGCATCATCGAAAACTGGAAGAGCCTCGGCATGCGGGCGACGGGCTCGCACGATGTCGAATATGTCGATGTCGAAGTCCCCGCGGAAAACGCACTGGAGTTGGTCGACCCCTCGGTTGCCCAGCAGGACAACCGCGCTCACGCCGCGATGAACCTTGCGCTGACCGCGATCTATCTCGGCGCCGCCGAGGCAGCGCAATCGGCCTTCATCCGTTTCGCCCACGAACGCATTCCCACCAACCTCGGCCACCCGATCGCGCGGATAGAGAGGTTCGTCACTCTCTCGGGCGAAATAGACCTTCTGGTTTCCGGCGCCCGCGAGATCATCTTCAGCGCGCTCGCGTCGACGGATGGTCCTGCCGAAAGACTGATCCGGGCCCGCCTGATCGCCGGCCGCCAGCTACGCGAAGCGGTGCAGCTCGCCGTGCGCGGCCTTGGCAATCCCGGTCTCAATGCCGATCTCGGCATCGAGCGGCATTTCAGGGACGTCCAGTCGGTGCTGGTGCACGCGCCGCAGGAGGACACGTCGATCTCGATGCTGGGCCGCGCCGCCTATCAGAAATGGGATGCCGAGGAGGCCGCTCGCTTGGAGCGCTCCCCGGCCATACCGGTGCTTAAGACGGCATAGCGAAAGGCCCTCGCGGCATCTCAATATCCTCCTGCACCTGAAACATCTGCATGTGCGAACCGGCCTTTGGGCCCAGCGCACCCCTCGAATAAGCGGGAAGACCCGTGAAAGGAACTTTGATGAGCAACGATCTTATTGTCGGCTTCTCGGGCAATATCACCCGCCCCTCGAGCACCAAGCGCTTCGTCGAAAGCGTTACGGCGTCGCTGGCTGAGCGCGCGGGTCTCGATCATGTGGTCTACGACGTCGAGGATTTCGGCTCAGCACTGGCGACTGCACGCTCGATTGCCGACCTCGATACCAAAGCCCAGGCGGTGATCCGCACGATCATCGAGGCGGACGCCCTCGTCATCGGCTCACCGACCTACAAGGGAAGCTATACCGGCCTCTTCAAGCATGTGATCGACCTGCTCGATCCGGCCGACCTACGCGGCAAGCCCATTATTCTGACCGCAACCGGCGGCGGCGACCGGCACGCGCTGATGGTCGAGCATCAGCTCCGCCCACTGTTTGCCTTCTTCGAGGCCTTTGTCGTTCCGACCGCTGTCTATGCCTCGAGCCGGGACTTCACCGATGGCGCCCCTTCGCCCGCGATTACCGACCGCGTCGAACAGGCACTGATCCAGGCCGCCGCGCTGGTGCGCACCCGCTCCGCACCCACGGCGATCGCCGCAGAATAATCAACCGCTATCGCATCTGGCGATGCGTTTCTTCGAGATATCAAGGCAGAGCCAGAGGCGGATAATGCATGGCGGAACAACGGAAATCCATGGTCGGCATCACCGACCACATGTTCGGCACGCCTCACCTCGAGGCGGAGTTATTGGGCGACGCGGTCGAGATCGACTATTTCGCAACCACCGACGAAACGCAATTTTCGCCGGAGCGCCTTGCTCGTCTGGACGCGCTGATGGTCTGGGGCGCGCGGCTCGGGGCCACGAGCATCGCCCATCTTGCGCGTTGCAAGGGCGTCGTGCGCTATGGTGTCGGCTATGAGAAGATCGATCTGCCGGCGCTTGCGGCAGCCGGCATCCCGTTTGCGAACAATCCCGACTACGGCACCGAGGAAGTGGCCGACCACGCCGTCGCGATGATGCTCTCGCTGCACCGTCGGCTCTGGGAACACAACGCCCGCGCTCGCGGCTACACATCCGGCTGGCAAGTTCACAGCCTGAAGCCGCTCCCGCGTTCAAACCGCGCCACGGTCGGCGTCATCGGCGTCGGGCGGATTGGCACCGCTGTCGTCAACCGCCTGAAGCCTTTCGGCTTCCGCATCCTGGGCTACGATCCCGGCCAGCCGCGCGGCCATGAAAAGGCGATCGGCTACCAACGCGTCGACCGGCTCGACGAACTCCTTGCCGAGGCGGATATCGTGACGCTCCACTGCCCTGTTAACGCCGAGACGCGCGGTCTTCTGGACGCGGAGAAGCTGTCGCGCCTGAAGCGTGGAGCGATCCTCGTCAACACGGCGCGCGGCGAGCTGCTTGACGATCTCGACGCGCTTGAGACCGCGCTGCGAACCGGTCACTTGGCGGCAGCCGCGATCGACACGCTGGCCGAGGAGCCGCCACGGAACCATTCGCTCCTGACGGCTTGGCGCAACAGGGAAGATTGGCTCGCCGGCCGCTTGGTGATCACGCCGCACAATGCCTTCTACTCCGATCACGCCGCAATCGAGATGCGCCATAACGCGGCGATGACGGTGAAGATCCTGCTGGAAGAAGGATATCTCAGAAATCGGGTAGATATCTGACGGTTCGTACTTGGTGAAAAGTTCGAGCTCTATTCATCCGCCCTACTTTGCTCGGCAAGCGCGAGCTCATCGATCCATTTGTCGAGCGCGGCAGCGGCGGCATGCCCTTGGGTAACGATCTCGGGCACCAGGTCGATATCCGGCAGACTGCCCAGGCCGAGCGGGCCCATCGCAAACAAGCCTTGAAAACGCTGCGGTTCCAGTGCCGCGCGGCCGCAGCGATCGACGAGAATGCCAAGGTCGACTTCGTCACGCTTCGCGAGACCCGCGCGGAGCACGGAACGATACAGCGGCGAATCGAGTTCCGTTGGCCGCGACCGGCAATCGACAGCCCTGCTGGCATAGAGCACCTCAAGGCCCGCCGGTCCTGAAAAAAGCACACCATTCGTCGCGATGCGTTCGACCTTGCCCTTGCGCAGCGTGATGGCACCCTCGGCAATGGCCTGGTGAAGCCGCTCAAAATGCTCGGGCGGCAGACGATTGCGATGGCTGTCGTATATGGCGCGCACGTGGCGCTTGAAGCGGCCGCGTTCCTCCGCGCTCAACTCCTGCCACAGGTCATGGGCACGCAGCCTGAAGCCATTCATGATCCCCTGCCAACCGGATCCATCGGCATTGGCGGCCTCCGCCGCCCGACGCAGATGCCTGAAGGCACCGCGAAGCGTGCGCGGAAACGGCTCCTCCGAAACGATGGGCCCAACGGCCGAGCGGGCATGCGATTGCGGCAGAAAACCCGGAGCCGAAATAAGCGTTACGTGTCGCGCCTGGCCGTCGGCCAACAGGCGAAGGGCCCGATCGACCGCCCGAACGCCGGCACCGATCACGACGACATTGTCGCCAGCAGGGCTTATCTGCCCTTCCGTCGGATTTTCACGCAGTCCATAGCCCGTGGCGAGAAAGACCGCATCAAAACGGGCGCTCTGCCGGTCGCCGAACGAAAGCGAAAATCCCAGTTCCTCGCTATGATCCAAGCCCGTCACAATCTCGGGACAGATCTGCACGACGACATCGGTCCTGTTTTGCAGCACTTCGGAGAAGCGCTGATGCACATATAGAGAAAACAGCTCCCCAGGCACGAATGTTTGATCCAGTCCCGCCCGCGCACCACCGGCGCTATCGCCAAGCGTCTGCTCTGCCTCGAGCCACCTACTGAAGTCGTCGCGAACCACTGGATCGACGGACAGGTCGCGAACACGGCTGTTGAGCAAAGTCGTCGCCGATTGGCTCACGCCCCGGCTGAGATCGACCGTCTGTTGTGGATCATACATGACAAGATGGAATGGCCTTTTGACCGTCCTGAGCAGCGCGATGGCCGTCAGAATGCCGGTGAAGCCGCGGCCGACGATCGCGACCTTGAAAAGCGAACGTGTCTGCAGATCTTGCGGTCGTCTGGAAAAACTGGAGGGGAGCTGTGTCATGCGTCAGTTCCTTTCCTGCATTGGCCCGGCAGCATGCGCCGGCTAATTCATTCGGATCGGGATGAAGGCATAATTGTCTACCAAAAGCATAGAAATTATAATTGCGAAGGCAAGCCCTTTTTGAGAGGCAGCGCGCAGACCGAACGCCAAATATTATTCTACTAAATCTATAGACAATAAAAAATCGGCCTTTCTCAGACGCTGACGGTTTGCCTAAGCTCACAGTCAAGCGGTCGGCGAGGGGTTTCGTCCGATCCGCCTTCACCATCCGGCTGCAAGGGGAAACCAATGCGCAAATCGACCATCCTTTCCGACCTTTCCGTCAATCGTCGCGGGGCGCTTGCGCTTTCCGGCGCTCTTGCTTTCGGCTCGCTGCTGTCTGTCCAGGGATTTTCGCCGGCGGCCTTCGCCGAGACCGATGACAGAAAGACGGTAACGATCACCGACGAACTTGGCCGTGAGATCAGCGTCAAGACGCCGATCAAGGCCGTCTACACCGACCTCTGGTACCAGGCGGAGATCGTTCGGGCGATAGGCGCCGGCGATACGATCGTCTCGATCGACCAGAGCACCAATCCCGCCAAGAACCCGGCTAACAAGGACTATTTTGCCAAGTTCGCAAGCCTTCCGGATGCCGGCAATTACAATGGCCCCAACTGGGAGACGATTGCCGCCTCCGGCGCGGAAGTCTTCTTCACCCGCCGCAATGCGCCATGGCAGGATGCGATCGAGAAGCTGAAGCCTTTCGGCATCGAGGTTGTCGTCGTCAGCACCTGGGATCCCAAGGTTCTGCGCGCGCAGTTGCCCAACCTCGGCAAGATCTTCGGCCAAGAAAAGGGAGCGGCGGATCTCGCAGCTCTCTACGATGATATCGATACGGTGCTTGCACAGCATCTGAAGGGTGTCGAGCCGAAGAAGGTCTATTTCGAAAACAATGCGGATTTCGCAACCTCGCTTCCCGGCTCCGGCTTCCATGACACGATTGTACTCGGCGGCGGCAAGAACATCTTCGGCGACATCACTATTGCCAATACCGGCAGTGCATCGGTCCACACCTACACGGTCGATCCGGTCGAGATCATCAACCGCAACCCGGATGTGATCATCCACAATGGCGTCGACGGTCTGGCGGCCGGCTATGCACCCTGGGACCAGACACAGTTCGCGGCGCAGGCGCAGCGCATCATCGATCGCCCTGGCTGGAGCGCGATCAAGGCGGTTCAGGACAAGAACGTCATCGTCTTCAGCAACTTCTTCTTCTCCGCCCTCGGCAAGCAGCTCGGCGCGCTCGCCGTCGCCAAATGGCTTTATCCCGATCGCCTCGCGGATGTTGATGTCGACGCCTACTTCGCCCGATGGCTGAAGGCGCAGGGTGTCGAAGCCCGCTCGATCGTCGACTACGCCTACAGGCTCGACGGCAAGGTCTGAGATGCCGCGATGCGCCTCGGCGCTATGACACCCATTCAGTTTCGAGGAAAATATGAGTTCAGTCCAAACGGAATCCCATTCTCTGCCTTTATCGCATCCCCTTCCGACCAACACCCGCAAACCGCGTGACCGCTATACCGGCCAGAAGCTTGCGATCGGCCTCGGGATCGCCGCCGTCGTCATCACCGCTCTTGTAGGCATCCAGATCGGAACTTCCGGGGCGACGCTGGTCAACGTCCTGCAGACCTTCTGGGCCAAGATCACCGGCACGGTACCGACGGATCGCACCACGCTCCTGATGCACAACGTCATCTGGGAACTGCGCCTGCCGCGCGTGCTTCTCGCCATTCTCGGCGGCGCGGCGCTCGCCGTCGCCGGCACGCTGTTTCAGGGCCTGCTGCGCAATCCGCTGGTCAGCCCCTATACGCTCGGCATCGCGCCGGCAGCAGCATTCGGCGCCTCGCTGGCCATCGTCGTCTTCGGCGCCACGGCCGGAAGCGCGGCGGTATCGCTTGTCATCGGCGCGCTTCTGTTTTCCTTCATCAACGCAGCGCTGGTGCTCTCGCTCGCATCGTCGCGCAATCTTCATGCGACGACGCTCATCCTCGTCGGCATCGCGCTTTCGCAGCTCTTCGGCGCGCTGACGGCCTGCATCCAATATTTTGCCGAGGACGAGGTGCTTGCAGCAATCGTCCGCTGGACATGGGGTTCGGTCAACAATTCGGCCTGGTATCAGGTGCTCGCGCTATTCGCGCTGCTTGCCCTCGCCTTCCCCTATATCCGCTTCCGCTCGAGCGCCCTCAATGCGATCGCCTTCGCCGGCGACGATTCGGCCAAGAGTCTCGGCGTCGCCGTCTCGACGGTACGGCTGCAGACGATCGCAATCGCGGCGACGCTGACGGCGGTGACCATCGCTTTCACCGGCATCATCGGCTTCGTCGGCCTCGTCGCGCCGCATATCGCGCGACTGGTCGTCGGTCCCAATCATCGCTTCCTCATTGCGTTTTCAGCCATCATTGGCGCCCTGCTCCTCGTCGTCGCCGATGCCGTCGGCAGGCTCGTCATCTCTCCTGGCGTCATTCCCGTTGGGATCATCGACGCCTTGGTTGGCGCGCCGATCTTCCTCTACCTCATCCTCTCTCGACAAAAGGCAATCGAATGACCCTCCAGATTTCCTCACTCGAAGTCGGCTATGGCAAAAGACTAGTCGTCAAGGGCGCGAACCTGACGATCGGCAAAGGCGAGCTCGTCGGCCTTCTGGGCTCGAACGGCTCAGGCAAGTCGACGCTGATCAAGACCATCGCCGGGATCAACACGCCGACATCAGGCTCGATCACCTGGAACCGCGATGCTGACCTCACCAAGCTTGCACGCCGCGATCTCGCCCGCATTGTCGCCTATGTGCCGCAATCGATCGGGCTATCCTTCGGGCTCGACATCCGCGAAGCCGTGCTCCTCGGGCGAACACCCTACTTCGGCACCCGCCCGCGGGACGAGGACTGGGCGCATGTCGATGCCGCCATGCAGCGCATGGGCCTTGAGGACCTCGGTGACCGGGCGGTGACGGAGCTCTCCGGCGGCCAGGGACAACGCGTGCTGATTGCCCGCGCCCTTGCCCAGGATCCGCAAATCCTGCTTCTGGACGAACCGACCAGCGCGCTCGACATTCGTTATCAGTGGCAGACACTGGCCGTTGCCCGTGACGTCACCCGCAAGAACAACGTTGCGGCCGTGATCGCCATTCACGATCTCAACCAGGCCGCTCGCTTCACCGACCGCGTGGTTTTCCTGCAGGACGGGGTGGTGATTGCCGAAGGACGACCAGCGGACGTGTACTCGCCAGAACTGATCAAACGCGTCTACGGCGTGGAGGTGGAACTGTCGCTGCACAAGGGCTTCGTGCAGGTCCATCCATTGCCGGAGCGCGATCAGTCCGCTCTCGGGCTGCACTCCACGCCACCGGAGCCCGCTGACGAGCCACTCCCCATCGAACAACGCGGCTACGCGACGGCCTGACTCTTTTTCCGAGGGATAATCGACATGACGAACAAATGGGCGGGCCGCAGCAGTGAGCGCGGCCCAGGACTGGTGCTCGGCCTGCTTCTGGGTGGGACCGGACAGACGAAGAAGAAGGGCCGCGACGGCCCGACCGACAATCTCCTCGATATAGACGCCTATGTCGAGCAGGCGCAGCAGGCCGAACGCGGCAAGATCCACACGGTCTTCCTGGCCGACGCGCTCGTGACCAGCGACACCGCGCCGAAGCCGGGGCTGGAACCGGTGACGCTGCTCAGCGCGCTTGCCGCAAAGACGTCGCGCATCGGCCTGATCGGCTCGATTTCAACCTCTTTCACCGAGCCCTACAATCTGGCCCGACAGGTTCTGTCGCTCGATCACATCTCCAAGGGTCGCGCCGGCTGGAACCTCGTCACCTCCTCGGCGGGGGAGAAGAATTTCGGCAAGCCGCTTCCCGCGCATGACGATCGCTATGCGATCGCCGAGGAGTTTGCGGGCGTGGTTCAGGCACTCTGGGAAAGCTGGGAGCCAGACGCCGTCAGCTATGACGATAGCGGCCGTCAGGTCATCGATGCGGGCAAGGTTCACCGCATCGACTGGAACAGCCGCCACTTCTCCGTCCAGGGGCCACTCAACGTTTCGCGCAGCCCGCAGGACAAACCCATTCTTGCCCAGGCCGGTTCGTCCACCGAAGGAAGGCAGCTCGGGGCGCGCGTCGCCGACGTCATCTTCACCACGGGGCTTACCGAGGCTGAGCCGTCGATCGATCTATATCGAGACTTCAAGCAGCGCGCGACCGCCTATGGACGTTCACCGGACGCGATCAAGATCCTGCCGGGCGTGGCGCCGGTCATCGGCTCTACCGACGAAGAGGCCAAGCGCTTCTGGCAAAAGGTGATCGATGACATCGATTTCGAGGAAGGGCGCAAGTCGCTCGCCGGCCAGTTCGGCGGCATTGATTTCGAAGGCATCGACCTCGATGCGGAAATCCCGCTCAAAGACCTGCCGCAGACGGCCAACGTCCAGGGACGCCGGTCGCGCTTCGGCGTCTTCCGCGAACTTATCGAGAGCGGCAAGGTCCGCACCGTGCGCGATCTCATCATCTACCACTCCAGCGGTGCCGGCCACTGGTTCCCGATCGGCTCGGTGGAGAACATCGCCGACCAGTTACAGGACCGCTACGAAAGGGGTGCAAGCGACGGCTTCAACTTCCTGGCCTTCACCCTGAAATACGAACTCGGTCTCTCCGCCGTCACGGATCACCTGATCCCGGAGCTGCAAAGGCGCGGCATATTCCATCACGACTACCAGCATGAAACCCTCAGGCAGAACCTGGGCGTCTGATCAAGGACAAGGCGAGTACAAAGACATGACACGCTATGTAATCATCGGAGCCGGGGCGGTCGGCGCAAGCCTTGCGGCGCAGTTTGAGCTGACCGGTATTCCCTACGCTCTGGTTGGCCGCGGTGCGCAGATCAGCCACATCAGGCAACACGGATTGAGCTACCGGCGGCCGACGGGCACACAGCAGCTGAAGCTCAACGCTTTCGATCGTTCGGATCCGCCCGAACTGACGCCTGGCGATATCCTGCTCCTGACAGTCAAGTCGCAGGATGCGGCGGGCGCGCTTGCCTTCTGGTCATGGCGCAGCGTTTCAGGCACAGCCGATCCGGCGGCCGTCATCCTTCCAATCGTCACCTTCCAGAACGGGTTGGCAACCGAGGCGCTGGCGCTTCGAACCTTCGCCCATGTCTATGGCGCCAGCATCATGACACCGGCCCGGTTTACCGAGACCGGGAGTGTCGTTTGCGGTGGCGACCCTGAAGTCGGCGTCGTGACGATCGGGCGCTTTCCCAAGGGGCACGACGAAACGAGCAAGCGCATTGCGGAGGACCTCGGCCGCGCAGGTTACCTCGCTGAAACGACGGACGAGATAACCGGCTGGAAATCGGCAAAACTGCTTCACAATGCCCGCAACGTGCTGGAATTGTTTCATGGCTCTGCGGATCTCAGGAGCGAGATCGGCGAAGCCCTGGTCGAAGAAGCACGGCTTGCACTTCAGGCAGCCGGCTACAGGCTTGCCGCGCCTTCCGAGCGCAACATTGATATTTCGAACTGGCGGGTGGCTGACAACAGCGGCATCCACCCCGGCCAGCAATCCACCTGGCAAAGCTTCACCCGTGGCGCATCGAGCGAGGTGGATTTCCTCAACGGCGAGATCGTCCTGCTCGGCCGCCTGCACGGCATAGCGACACCCTATAACGACGCCGTCCAGCGCATCGCCGGACAGCTTGCACTAAGGGGCGAATTCTCCGGTCCGCTCCCTCTTGAAGACGTACTGACAAAGCGCCAGCGGAGATGAAGCCTTCGCGAAAGCGACAACGTTGAGATTTCTGGAAAGAATATTGGTTGCGGGCCTAATGGTACGGAGACTTGTAGGTCTGCTCACCGATCGTGTGTCGGCCGACCTTTCGAGTGCGGCTCTGTGGCCCATGCTGCCTGTTGTCTCCAATGATGGCATGAGACTTACGGCAAGGCGGAACCGACCGTTTGGCTCAACCGGGTCGCTTGCGAAGCTCCTGCAGGATATCGCCAGCGCGCTTTTATAAGACAAATTTGGTCACCAGGGCGAATGGCACCGGCCGTGGGCCAACGCTCGGCCATGCGCTCAGGCGCGCGGGCGAGCGTTGGGGTTTATCGATTTATGCGGACGCGATCCGTCGCCCCGTCTCCTGATCAAAAAGATGCACGCTGCCCTTGGAGAGCGAAAGGTATTGCCGGCTCGCAATGTCGAATTGCGGCCGCTCGCGCAAGACAACCGAGATGAGCTGGTCGCCGAGGCGCGCCTCCACGAAGGTTTCCGCCCCCGTCGGCTCGATATTCTCGACAACGGCCTCGAGCTCGCCCTCGGCAACGAGCGCGATTTCTTCGGGACGCTTGCCAATCAGTACCGTCTGTCCCTCACGAACGCCGGCGGGCGCTTTCAGACCCGTACCCTTGCCCGTCTGCAGAACAAGATCGCCCGACCGGGCGACCGCCGGAAACAGGTTCATCGCCGGAGAGCCGATGAACTGTGCCACGAAGGCATTCGCGGGGCGATCGTAAAGCTCGAGTGGCGAACCCACCTGCTCGATCTTGCCAGCCTGCATGACGACAATGCGATCGGCCATGGTCATCGCTTCGATCTGATCGTGGGTGACATAGATCATCGTCGTCCCAAGGCGGCGATGCAGCGACTTGATCTCGCCACGCATCTGCACGCGAAGCTTGGCGTCGAGATTGGAAAGCGGCTCGTCGAATAGAAAGACCTGCGGTTTGCGCACGATCGAGCGACCCATGGCCACACGCTGACGCTGGCCGCCGGACAGGGCCTTTGGCTTGCGCTGAAGAAGCGGAACCAGCCCCAGGATTTCGGCCGCCTCACGCACCTTCTTCTGCTTCTCCTCCTTGCTGGCGCCCGCAAGTGTGAGCGAAAACGCCATGTTCTCCTCGACGGTCATATGCGGATAAAGCGCATAGTTCTGAAAGACCATCGAGATATCGCGGCTCTTCGGCGGCAGGTTGTTCACCACCTTGCTACCGATTGATATTTCACCGCCGGAGATCTCATCCAGACCCGCGATCATCCGCAGCAGCGTTGACTTCCCGCAGCCCGATGGGCCGACGAGGACGACGAATTCGCCCTCGTTGAAGGTTGCCTCAATGCCGTGAATGACCTCAGCGCTTCCGTAGCGCTTGACGACCTTGTCGATTGTTACGCTGGCCATCCTGTCACTCCTTACGCTGCGCCGATTGCGATGCGCGTGGCCGACAATGCGCCTTCATGAATAATGAGGCCGGCCGATCCACCGTCGAAAGCCGTATCGTCGGCCTCGACAAGGATATCGCCAACGCGCGCCTCAAAATGACCGCCCTTGGCCGAGACCTTCAGGGTGAAAGCGTTCTCGAACTCGACGTCGAGCGCGACGGAGGCAAGTACCTTGCGATCCTCATCCTTGCATCTGACGATCTGCAGCTCACCAGCGCGGGTGACCAGCGCGGCGTAGTATCGGCGCTGCCCTTGCGAGCGGAACACCAGGCCGCCGTGATCACCGAGGTGCAGCATCAGATCCGCCTCGATCGAGTAATCCGTCCAGTCGCGCGTGCCCTGCATGATCATGCCGTCGCCGCGGTTCTGGCTGATGCGGAAATCCTGCGGGAAGTGCTTGGAGAAGAAATGCACATTGCTCACCCAGGCGCGGCGCCAGAAATCACCGGCACCCTCGGGCCGGCGGAAGGTTACCGACGGGCAACCGTCCCAGGTCAGGCTGTCGATGACGACACGACCGTTTGCTCGGCCATCGGCCGTCGTCAACACAAGCCCGACCTCGGCGATCGGCTGGTATCCGGTCTCCGGCACTGTCCATGAGAGCGAGGCGGATGCGCCGGCTGCCAGCAGTTCGCCATTCGGCATGTCGATGGAAACGAGATTGTCCGTCCCGTCATAGTGACGAATGCGCAGTTTGGCTTCGACGATGCCCTTGTTGCCGGAATCGGCGCTGACACGCGCCTTGAGCACCTGGCCGGCATGAATGCGGGGGCTGGCCATCAGGTCATAGGTGCGCATCTTCGTTACTTCGGCCGGGGTAAACACAGGCGTGGTGGTTGCCGCCTCGCGGCCCGGCGCAAGCGCCGAAAAATCGATCGCCAGACCATTGCCGGTGCCGCTCACCTTGAGGTCAGCGAGCGCCGTATCGCCCCCTTGCGGGCGGAAGCCCTGAACGGAACCCGGCAGCGAGAAGTGGAACTTGGCACCGTCCTTAGGCGCCGCTTCGGCGGCCTGGCCGGCAAGCTTGCGACCGAGATTGGCAAGCCAGAGAGCAACATCGACGGCATCGGCGATCGAGCGACCACCGTCGGCCGTCGACATGTAAAGCCGGTCGGCAACCGGGCCGCGCCAATCCGGGCCGGCGTCCAGCCCCTCGAGGCCAAGCATGATGCCGTGCAGGCAACCGAGATTGCCGGCGTTGCAATCGGTATCCCAGCCGGAGGTGTTGACGATCATCTGTCCGCGCTGGAAATCATGTGGAGCGTGCAGGAGCGCCATGATCATCAACGCATGGTTCGGAACGACATGGCAATTGCCCGGATACTTGTCGTAGCCGTAGTTGTCCTCGATCCTCTGGCGGGTTTCTTCCCAATCCTCGTTGCCGGATGTCCAGTGGCGGATATCGGCGACAAGCTTGGCGATCAGGCTGTCCTTCGGAATATAGGACAGACCGGTGTCCAGCAGATGATTGACATCCTTGCTGACGAAGGCTTCCGCCTCCATCGCAGCCCAGAGCACCGCGGCATGGACAGCTTCACCGTCGTGGCTGACGGAACCCGCCGCACGCGCGAGCTTTGCGGCCTGCGCCGGATTACCGGGAGACACGAGCGCCCAGCCGTCGATGAAGATCTGAGCACCGATCTGCTCGGCGACCGTTGCGCCATTGGTCTCGATCGAACCGGAGGCGGGTGCGGGAATACCGCGCTTCAGGTTGAGCCAGGCCGTGTGTTCGGTCGAGTTGCCGGCTCCGCCCCACCAGAGGATCGAGCGTTCCTCGATGATGTAGTTCAGCCAGGCCTTGCCGATATCCTCAGCGGAAAGGTCCGGCGAGATGCCGTAGTCGTCGAGCGCGCGCGGGAAAGCGAAGGTGCCGCCGACATCGTCGTCGGTGACGACGAGCGGATCACCCAGCCGTTCGTGCACGTAGTAGGTGATTGGTCCGAGCTTCTGGAGAATATCCTTGTAGCGCCAGTTTTCGAATGGGCGGCCGAGATAGACGCCGATCAGCTTGCCGAGAACGCCGGCGTAGACACGGTTGTTGTAGTCTGCAGGTATGGACATCAGAAGCTCCTTGTCAGCCCTTCACCGAACCGCCGGCCATTCCTTCGATGAAATGGCGCTGCAGCAGGATGAAGAGAATTACGATGGGTAGAATGATGATGAGGGCCGCCGCCATGATCTCGCCCCAATCGGACGAGTACTGGCCGGACAGCAGGAAGAAGGAAACGACGGCAGTCAGCCTGTCCTGATCCTGCAGGAAGGTGGTTGCGATCAGGAACTCGTTCCAGGAGTAAAGCCCTATGATCAACGCGACGGTGAGGATGCCCGGCGAGACGATGGGCAGGAAGACACGGCGGAACACCTGCCAATGCGTCGCCCCGTCGATTAACGCAGCTTCCTCAAGCTCCTTGGGCACAGCAAGAAAATAGGTGCGCAAGAGCATGATGGCGAAAGGCGAGTAGACCGCCGTGTAGATGAAGGACACGGCAATCGGATTGTTGATCAGCCCGAAGCGGGCAAAGCCGAAGTATAGCGGGAAGAGGAAGAGCTGGATCGGCGCCGTGGTGCTTGCCAGGAGATAGAAGGTGAGGATCTTCCACGTCTTGATCTTGCGGCGGGCGAGAACATAGGCCGTCAGCGAACCCGTGGTGCAGACGAGGATGATCGTCATCCCGGTCAGCACCGCCGAGTTAAGAAGCGTGCGCCCGAAATTGGCGTCCGACCATGCACGGGTAAAATTGTCCCAACGCAATTCCGACGGCCAGGCGAGCGGATTTTGCACGATTTCGGCGGACGCCTTCAGCGAATTCAGCACCATCAGCACGATGGGAAACAGCGTGATGATCAGCAGCAACGACAGCGTCGCATAGACGAGTGTCAGTGTGATGCGGCTCTCGGTCATGTTCATTGTTCGAACTCCGATGCTTGCGCGCGGATATAGAGGACAGTGGCAGCCAGCCCGAAGAGGCTGATGACGACAGAAACAGCCGCAGCCTTGCCGACGGCCAGATCATAGAAGGCGGAGCGATAGGCTAGCGTCGACAGCACTTCGGACGAATAGGCGGGGCCGCCCTGAGTGAGGATGCAGACGAAGTCGAAGACGAGGAAGGACCAGATAACGGTCATGATCATCATCAGCGTGATGGTCGGCATGATGCCGGGAAGCAGCACATAGCGGATCATCTGGAAGAAGGTTGCGCCCTCGATGCGTGCTGCTTCGATCTGTTCAGCCGGCACCTGGCGAAGGGCGGCGAAGAAGATGACGCACAGGAAACCCCACCAGTGCCACAGATCGACGACGGCAATGCCGTAAAGCGCGCTCGACGTCTCTGTCAGCGGGTTGGCAATTTCGATACCCAACCGCTGGAGAAGGCCCGTAACACCCGTCACCGGCGAATAGATCATGCCCTGCCAGACGCGGCCGGTAATGGCCGTGGCTATGATAACAGGGAGGAAGTAGATGACCTGGAACGTGTTGGAGCCACGACGGGCAATCAAAAGCATCGTGGCCGCCAGCAGCCCCATGCCGATCGGCACGGTCAGGAAGATGATCGTCCAGATGATGTTGTTGGTAAGCGCCGTCCAGAACACGCTGTCGTCCCACAGCGCTGCGAAATTGTCCAACCCGACGAAGACAGGCGTGCTGATGCCGTCCCATTCGAAGAAGGCAAGCGCCACCGTCAGCAGCGCCGGAATGGCGATGATCACGATGTTTATGATGAGGGTCGGCAGAACATAGAGTCTGTGCATGTGTATTACCTTTTCGGGCATGGTCCGGCCTGCCCGCCCCCGGCAATCGGTGGCAGGCGAGCGGAAGGCGCGCGCATGAGCGCGCCTCACAAAGTCCTGATCAGCGAGCCGGGACGGCAGGCGCCTTTCCAGCCTTGGATTCCTTCTGGAAGGACTCGTCGAGTTTGGTCAGATAGTCCGTTGGCGAGATCTTCTTCAGCCAGACTTCCTCGATGCCGTTGATGATGTAGCTGTCGGTCGCAGGCGGCAGGAAAGTCCAGGTGGTGTAGCCGTATTTCCCGTCGGCAACCGAAGCGGAGAGGTTCTTCATCGTCTCGGTAAAGAGTGGCGTGACTTCGCTCGCCATCTTGACGCTCGAGATATCCTTGAGCGGGATATTCCATTCGCCCTGCCAGGCGGAGTTCATCGTGCCGTAGACTTCAGGCGAGAAGACGTAATTGATGACCGTGGCCGCACCTTCGGGGTTCTTCGCCTTGGTCGCGATCGAGAAGGTTGAGCCGATGCCGAGCGGGAAGATCGGATCGCCGGACACGCTTGGGAAGCCGACGAAGCCGGCCTCGGATCCGGCTTTCTTGCCGTAGGTCGCGACGTTCTGGAACTGCCATGTGCCGGTCGGCATCATGCCGGCTTTTCCGGAGGCCATCGCGTCAGCCGCCTGCTCGCTGCTCGTCAGCGAGAAGTAGTTCTTGCCGAAATAGCCCTTCTGCCACCACGAGTTCAGACGCTCGATCGACTTGACGAAAGGCTCGGCCGTCCACGGCATTTCGCCACGCAGCGCCTTGTTTAGATTGTCGGGGCCGGCGACGGAATTGAGCGCCAGCGTCACGAACCATTCATTGGCGCCGCGCCAATCGGCATTGCCGGCGGCGAAAGGCGTGATGCCTTCCTTCAGCATAGCATCGGCGAGCGTTTCCATCTCGTCGAGCGTTTTGGGCGCCTGCCAGCCGTGCTTTTCAAACAAGGTCTTGTTGTAGAAAAGACCGACGGTCTCGTAAGTCTTCGGTAGCGCATAGAGCTTGCCGTTATACTCGCCCATTTTCAGGAAGACCGGCAGGATGCGATCCTGCCACTTGTACTTGGCGGCATAGTCGTCGAGCGGCATGAGCTGGCCCGACTGGGCCATTGGCGCGACATAGCTCGGGCCTGCCGTGTAAACGACATCCGGGCCGTTGCCCGAGAACATGGCAACACGCAGCTGCTTGTCGAGCTCGGTGCCACGATAATCGATTTTCAGGCTCTGCTCTGGATTGGCCTTGTCGAAAGGCTCGACGATATTTTCCTTGATCAGCTTCTGCTGATCGGGGGTTGCCTGCTCGTACCACCAGGTCACGCGATCCTGGGCGGCGGCGATCTGAGCGGCGCCGATGACGATGGCGGCAGCGGCAAGCAATTTCGTCTTCATCTTGGTCATGTTCATTCCTCCCTTGTTCGATGGATTAATTCTGTACGTCTGGCGGCGGAGCGACCGATGCACGGATGACGAGCTCAAACGGCATCTCCTCGGGCTGGGCCGGCTCGGTTTCGCGGGAAATCAGGCGCGAGAGAAGTTTTTCGGCAGCGCGCGCGCCGAGGCGATCCTGGAACTGCGCGACCGTTGTCAGCCCTGGAGTAACAAGCGCCGAGGCCATGATGTCGTCGAAGCCTGCGACGGAAATATCGTGCGGCACTGACAACCCGTTTCGAAGCAGGCTCTTGATGACACCAATTGCCATCAAGTCGTTGGCAGCAATGATGGCCGTGACCCGCCGGTCACTCGCCACAATGCGATCCGCCATCTCGCTGCCTGCCTCCACCGTGAAATGCGTGGCCTCCAGAACAATCGGCTCAGCGCCGCTCGCAGCCATGGCATCGAGATATCCCTGGAGACGAACGCTTTGCGGACCACCACGGGCGGCGACCATGGCAATAGCGCGATGGCCGAGGCCGAGAAGATGGGTGGTGACGGCGCGCGCGGCCGCCTGGTTGTCGATAAACAGATCGTCTATCGGAAGCGAACCACCGGATTTGCGCCGCACCTCGATGCGCACGACCGGGACGCCGTTCTTGCCAAGCGGCGCAAGATCGCGGGCGGACAAGTTGAAGAAGACACCAACCACGCCGTCATAGCGCCCCTGCAACGCGGCTGCGACCACCTGCCGTTCGTTCGCGAGCTCGCCTTCAGTATCGATCGTGATCACCTCATAGCCCGCATTGCGCACAACCTTCTGAACGGCAACGACGAGCGAGGGATAAAAAGGGTTCGTCAAATCCGGAACGACGCAGGCAATCACGTGCGATCGGCTGGTGCGCAGCGCCTGGGCAAAGCGGTTGGGCTGATAGCCGAGTTCGGCAATGACAGCCTCAATGCGGTCAGCGGTTTCCGGTGCAACCTTGTCCCTGCCCCCGTTCAAGACAAGCGACACCGTCGCCTGCGCAACGCCTGCTCGCTCTGCCACTTCCTTCTGCGTTATCCTGCGGCCAGCCACATTGAATTCCATTGTTGATACGTAACAATTCATTATTGATACGTATCAATGAGAGAGTCAAGCGACAGTTGACCAAATCTGGAAAACGGGCAGCAGGCGAGTTCGGATTAGGAAAGCGGCTACAAACTTGAGGTTTTGGCGGGCCTGCGACCACTCGATAATTTAGTCATAAACGAAGTGAGGGCTCGGTGGGCGGACATGCACTTAAGGTGTGCGGCCCACGACCGGGCGGCACCTTGCAAGCTGTCATCTGACAAAGCTCAATCCGTGAAAACTTCCGTCATGGCCTTCAAAATAAGAACCGCCGACGCTGCTCCGGGATCGACATGGCCGAGCGACCGTTCACCAAGCCTGGCGGCACGGCCGCGTACCGCGACCATCGAACGTGTGGCCTCAGCCCCTCCCTCGCCTGCCGCGACCACTTCGCGCCACAGTTCCGCAGGCCCGCTCGCGCGCTCCAGTGCCGCGCCGCCCGCCTCTGCTGCGGGGATCCAAGTGTCGAGCATGGTCTTGTCGCCACGTTGGCCCTTGCCTCGCTCTTGTATTCCGAGTGCCATCGCCTGCAACACGCCAACCTGGCCAGCAGCATCCAGAGACTGGCGCGCTTCCAACGCCTTTGCAGCGCGCAAAAAGGCGGTCGCGTACAAGGGGCCGGTCGAGGCCCCCACGGCATTGAGGAAGACAGAGGCGGCGATTGTCATCACTGCCGATGGCGGCATGTCGTCAAGACTGGATCGCGCCAGCTCACTGGAAACGGCACCAAAGCCGAGCAGCATGGTAATGCCATGGTCGGCGTCGCCAATCGCACCGTCAAGCTCGGTGAGGTAATCCTTCTCCGTGGCAATCAGGCTGGATATCCGGTTGAACATCCGGTTCAGTTTGCGCGCGTCGTTCTCTGCCATCGTTTCCCCTCCCATCGTCAGAACGCCCCCGGGCGGCGAGCCGGGCGCATTCTGCTTCTTACGTTATCTTCAAGACTGCGGTGTCGCATGGATGATGCAGCAGCCCCGTCAGTTCCTCATCAAGCTCCATGATGGAGATCGACGCGCCGACCATGTCGAGCGACGTACAGTAATGACCAATCCAGTTTGCCTCGATGGCGATGCCCTTGGCGCTCAAGCGCTGCTCGACGCGACGGAACAGGACATAGAGCTCCATCATCGGCGTCGCACCGAACGAGTTGACGAGGACCGCAACGCGACTGCCTTCGACCGCTTTCATCTCGGCGAAGATCCGGTCCATCACCTTGTCGACGATCTCGTCAGCGCTGATCATCTTCTCGCGAATGACGCCCGGCTCACCATGGATACCCATGCCGAACTCGATATCCTCCGCTCCGATCTCGAAGTTGGGGCGCTGGGTCTGCGGCATCGAACACGCCTCAAGCGCCACGCCGACCGTAAAGGTCCGCATGTTCGCCTTGCGCGTCACGGCTTCGCAGAGGTCCAGCGACAGACCGCGATCGCAGGCCGCACCGGCGATCTTGAAGGTGAAGAAATTGCCGGCCACACCGCGGCGGCCATCGCGGTCCTCGATCGGCGAAGAGGTGATATCGTCTGTGGTCAGAACCGTTCGGATTGGAATACCCGCCGTCTCGGCCATCTCCGCGGCCATCTCGAAGTTCATCACGTCGCCAGCATAGTTGCCGTAAACGAAAAGAACGCCCTCGCCACCGGATGCAGCCTTCGCGCACTGGAGGATGGGGATCGGAGGGGGCGACGAGAAGATGTTCCCGACCGCAGCAGCATCGGCAAGCCCCTTGCCGACATAGCCCAGGAAACCCGGCTCGTGTCCGGATCCGCCGCCGATGACCAGGCCGACCTTTCCGGGCCTTGGCCCGTCCCGCGCGATCAGGGCGCGGTTCGACTTGTCGATCGGCGACAGATATTTGCGATGCGCACGCACCACGCCATCCAGCATCTCCTCGACGATCTTGTCCGGATCGTTCAGAAACTTCTTCACGCGCATTCGCGCAGCGGATGGCAACGGCGCCTGACTTTCTGGCCGCAGACGCTGCGATGACCGCTGATCGATATCGGTCACCCCATCGGCGTTGAGAATGCCGCGGCCGGTCGCAGCGTCCGTGATCAGCACGTTGACATAGCCGCCGCGCAAAGCCGCGAGAATGGCCGGCACCTTGTCGAAGCCGCCTGCAGCAGCGATACGCAAATCGATGTTCTTGAGCATCTCAAGGGAAATGCCGATCGTTCGATCGTCGAGCGGCCCTGCCACCGCGCGGCCATGCACGTCGATGAAACGACCAGCCACCACCCCGACGGCGCCCTTGGCAAGATAATCCTGCAGCGGGACGGACTCGAAAAAGCCGCTGGTATGGATGGTGGAATTGGGACGCAGCGAAGAAATACCGAAGAGCGCCTTGTTGGCTCCGGCAAGCGCGTCGAACTGGCTCTCGATCAAGGGCTCATGCAGAAACGCATCGCGTACGCCGGGGGCGGAGACAATGGCGGGCGCCGAAATATTGATCAGCTTGCCGTTGATGGCCTTGGCGAGCGCCGTCGCACAGAGCTCCGGTGTATAGGCAAAGCTCGCGCGCGTCCCGCCGGTCGCCTGCACGACCGTCACGTCCTGCAACCCGGGAACCTCGGCGTGCTCGCTTATCGCCAGCACCGTACGCCCCCACGACACGGCGATCGTATCACCCGACTTGACCAGCCGGTGCAACGCCTGACCGCCTGCGACACCGATCCTGTCGATCAACGGTCTGGCGGTATCCTCGCTCGGAACGACAAGACAGTCCGTCAGGCCAAAATGCCGTTTGAGTGCCTGTGCCACGGTCAGCGATGCAAGTCGCGCCGGCTCGATCGCGATGTTGACGATGCCGCGCTCACGCGCTTCGGCGAGGTAGCTGTTCACAGTTGCGCGGGATATGCCCATGACGTCGGCGATCTCGCCCTGCGTCAGTCCATCCTCGTAGTAGAGCCAGCACGCCCATACATAGGGGTCGTCGCCGTAGCGCAGCGGCATGGCATCCGGTGCCTGTGCGAGATCGCCCTTGCCTGCGCCGGTTTTTCTCGCCTGCTGTGTCTTAACCGTTGCCACTCTGGAATGAACTCCCGCTTACAATTGCCGGGAAGATGCCGCCAATGCGGCCCGTTTGCAACCGCGCGGCGCGCGACCCGCCGCCAAAGGACGGGCCGCGCTGTCTTGGGAGACAGACTGCGAGATCAAGCGTTTTCCAAGCGAGAAGAGACGCCCACGGAAATCTCTTTCAGAATGAGAGCGCAGGAGGTGGCGCCTGCGTCCAGAATGCCGAGCGACCGCTCGCCGAGACGGCTGGCACGGCCAATTTTCGCGACGAGGTCGATCGTCGAATCGCGTCCCTTCTCAGCGGCATCGGCCAAGGCCGTAAGCGCGTCCGCGAAGGACTTTCCAGACGCTGTGGCTTCATCGAAGGCATTCACCGCCGGGACGAAGGCATCGATCAGCGTCTTGTCGCCGACCTTGGCCGACCCGATCGACTGAATCCCGTCCAGACCGGCATGCAGCATCTCGCTGAACAGCTTGGCATCGATTGCATCCTTGCCTTCGAGCGTCTCGCCGAATTCGGTGAACATCACCCCGTAAAGCGGGCCCATCGAGCCGCCGATCTCCGTCATCAGCAGCGTGCCGAGCGTCTCGAACGCTGCACTGAGCGAGGGGTCCTGCCCCTTCAGTCGCTCCGCCGCCATGCCAAAGCCCTTGGCCATGTTGACTCCGTGGTCGCCATCGCCGATCTTGCCGTCGATCTCGCTGAGATAGGCCCGGTTTTCGATGATGCGTTCCGCCAGCGAAAGGACGATCGCACCCGCCGAGGCGTTCTTGAAAGTTTGCATGTCAGCGTTCCTCAGAGCAAGATTGTGCAGGACGTTTCGAGGTCGAGAAGCGGCTTGGTCTCGGCATCGAGCGCAAAGACCGTCAACGTCGCGCCGACCATTTCAAGCGATGTGAAATAGTTGCCGACATAGGTCTTGTAGACGACGAGGCCGCGGCCGGTGATCTCGCTCTCGATGGTGTCGTTCAGGATATAAAGTTCGTTGAGCGGCGTTGCGCCCAGCCCCGAGACAAGGACCGCAACCTCCGTGCCAGCGGGAAGGTTGTGATCATCGAGAACGATCTTGCACATATCCTTCGCGACGTCAGCGGCCGGCTTCAGCGGCTCGACGCGGACACCAGGCTCGCCGTGATGGCCGATGCCGACTTCCATCGTGCCCGGCTCGATCTGGAAATTCGGATGGCCGACGGCCGGCAACGTGCACGGGCCAAGGCCTACGCCGATTGAGCGGCAGTTGTCGATCGCCTTCTGGGCAGCCGCGCGAACCTCTTCGAGACTCCCGCCCAGCGTCGCCTTGGCGCTGCCGATCTTCCACATGAAAATCTCGCCGGCAACGCCGCGGCGCTTTTCGCGCTCCGACAGCGGGGCCGAGCAGACGTCGTCATTGGCAACGACGGTCGCGACCTCGATACCGTCCTTGGCGGCGAGCTTCGTTGCCATCTTCACGTTCATGTTGTCGCCGGCATAATTGCCGTAGAGGCAGACCACGCCTGCCCCGCCGTCAGCCGCGCGAATGGCATCATGGAAGCTCTTGGCGGTCGGGGAAGAGAACAATTCGCCGACGGCAACGGCATCAAGCATGTTCTTGCCGGTGTAGCCCATGAAGCCGGGCTCATGGCCGGAGCCACCGCCGGTGATGACGCCCACCTTGCCGCTTACCGGAGCGTTCTTGGCGACAACGACGCGCGGATTTTCGGCAAGCCGCACGATATCGGAATGGGCCTTGATGAAACCCTTGACTGTATCCTCGACGACGAGGTCAGGATTGTTGACGAACCGTTGCATGAAGTCTCCTTGAAAATGTCCTGGCGCTTCGGCTCAGAGAATTGTGTAGCCGCCATCGATCAGAAGATCGGCGCCGTTGATCATGTTCGCGCCGTCCGAAACCAGGAAAACGGCGGCAGCAGCGATCTCCTCGGGATAGGCGAAACGGCCGGTGGGGATGCGCTTCTTGGCGGCCTCTCCCTTTTCACCGGCCCAGGCCTTCTTGCCGAGTTCGGTCAGAACCACGGTCGGCGAGATGGTGTTGACGGTGATCCCGTACTTGCCCCATTCGGCGGCGAAGGTTTTCGACATGCCGATGACGCCGAATTTCGAAGCGCAGTAGGCGACATGCTCCTCGATCGCGACCGTGCCCGCCTGCGACGCGAGGTTGATGATCTTGCCGCCGTTTCCTGCAGCGATCATGGCGCGGCCGACAGCCTGGGTGACGAGAAAGCTGCCTTTGAGATTGATGTTGATCGTCTTGTCCCAATATTCGAGCGACAGATCTTCGGCGGGCGCCAGGAAGACGACGCCGGCGCTGTTGACGGCAATGTCGATGCGGCCGAACGCGGCAACGACATCCGATATGGCGCGATTGACCGAGTCCGGCTGGGAAACGTCACAGACGAAGGATTTCGCACCACCACCGAGGGCGGTCGCCTTGGCGGCGGCGATATCGGCATTGATATCGAGCACGGCCACCGTGGCGCCTTTTGCCGTCAGCGCGTCGGAGATCGCCGAGCCAATACCGGATGCGGCGCCGGTCACGACGGCGATCTTGCCTGTCAGGGGGAAATTGAGGTCAATCTGGGGAGCAGTGTCTGTCATCTCTTCAAGCCCTTGCGATGTGGATGCCAGGGCGGCGTTATGCCGCCCCGGCTCTGCGTTCGTTACTTGCGGGATTCGAGCAGCTTGTCGGCGTTTTCCTTGGTGACCGGCGTCCAGGGAACGAGGTAGTCCTTGGAGGCGCCATCTTCCCACTTCATTTCCGGATACTGGGTCCAGATCGCCGATTCCGGCTTGGCGTCCTTGTTCGCGGCCTTGATGGCGACGTCGAGCGCGCCCTGTGCCTGTGCGTTGGCATCCTGCAGGATCGAGGCCATTTCGCCGCGCTTGACGGCATTGATGGCATCGGTGACGCCGTCCACGCCGGCGATTGCGAAGTCTTCGACCTTCAGGTTCGCAGCCTTGATCGCCTCGATGGCACCGAGCGCCATTTCGTCGTTCTGGCCGATGACACCGTTGATCTGGCCCGGATGCGACGTCAGCCAGTTTTCCATCAACGTCTGGGCTTCGGCGCGCGACCAATTGGCCGTCTGCTTTTCGAGAACCTTGACGTCGGGGCACGCCTTGAGCGCCTTCTCGTTGCCTTCAAGGCGCTGGATCTGGCCGGACTGTCCTATCGGGCCTTCGAGGATGACCAGGTTGCCCTTGCAACCCATCTTGTCGAGAACGGCCTTGGCTTCGAGTTCGCCTGCTTCCACGTCGTTCGAGCCGACATAGGAAGTCAGCAGGTCGGAGTTGACGCGGGCGTTGGAGCCGACAACAGGGATACCGGCATCATGGGCGGCCTGGACGGCAGCGGCACCGGCCTCGATATCCATCGGCACGAAGATGATCGCGTCGAACTTCTGGGTGATCATGGTGTTGAACTGTTCCTGCTGGACCAGCGCGTCATAGCGACCGTCGAACACCGTCAGTTCCACCTGACCGCTCTTGACTGCCGGATGCTGCTTCAACGCGGCCGACCAGATCTGCATGAACTCGGCATTCAGGCCGTAGGTCGTGGCGCCGATCTTCAGCTTCTTTTCCTGGGCCATTGCAGGCGCAGTCAGGATCGCCGCACTGGCGATAAGTGCGAGCATCAACTTCTTCATCTGTTTCTCCTCCATAGAGATGTCCGGTCGCCGTTATGACGCGCGGTTTGCCAACGGATCGCGGATACGATCCGAATTATCAGGTCAGAGACCTTGATTTCGCTTCTGGTCCAGCATCACGGCGCCGACGATGAGCGCGCCCTTGAGCACCTGCTGGTAGTAGGATTGGATACCCATCAGATCGAGGCCGTTGTTCATGACACCGATGATGAGCGCGCCGATCAGCGTTCCGGTAACCCGACCGACGCCGCCCGAGAGGCTGGTGCCACCGATGACGACGGCTGCAATTGCGTCGAGTTCGTAGGCAATGCCAGCCTGCGGCAGTGCCGATCCCGTGCGGGCGGAGAGTATCATCCCGGCGAGACCTGCAAGCGAGCCCGAGATGCCGTAAACGGCGAAGCGGATACGGGTGACGTTGATACCCGAGGTGATTGCTGCATGCGGGTTGCCGCCGACGGCATAGATGTAACGGCCAAAGCGCGTGCGCGTCAGGACCCACCAGGACACAATGAAGACGGCGGCAAGGATGACCACCGGCATCGGCACACCGAGAATGTTTCCGGTGCCAATCCAGCGGAACTCCGGAATCAGTGCCGGCACAGGCTTTCCGCCGCCGTAGATCAGGGTCATGCCGCGTGCTGCCGACAGCATGCCGAGCGTGGCAACGAAGGCGGGGACGGCGAAGCGGGAAACGATGAAGCCTACGATGGCGCCACAGGCCAGGCCCACGCCGATACCGACCAGCAAAGCGACGGCTGCAGGATAAGGCGCACCCGCAATACCGGCTGTTGCCGAGGTCGTGACGAAACTGGCGCTGACGATGCCGGCGAGCGCCACGACCGATCCGACCGACAGATCGATGCCGCGCGTCAGGATGACGAAAGTCATGCCGATCGCGAGTACACCGTTGATCGACGTCTGCAACAGCACGTTCGAGATATTGCCGGCCGTGAGGAAGTACTCGTTGGATAACGACAAGATCACGGACAGAAGCAGGAAGGCGAGAAAGATGCCGTATTCCTGAATGAGCAGCCTGCGGCGATCCGAGTTGAACCAGCCCGTCGTTGGTTTGTTATCTGTAAGGGACACTGTTTCTGACCTCTTCCCATGCCGATCCGTATTGAGAAATTCGCGGTGCGCCGATCACGTCGACAGATGCACCAGCGCCTGCGCGTCGGTCTCCGACCGCGGATAGACGCCGGCCGAACGACCATTGCGCATGACAAGAATGCGGTCGGACATGCCGAGCACCTCGTCGATCTCCGATGAAATCATCACCACCGTGCCTCCCGCGGCCGCGAATTCGCAGATGATGCGATAGATTTCGCGCTTGGCGCCGACATCGACTCCTCGTGTCGGCTCGTCCAGCAACAACACCTTCGGATTGCGCAGGAACCACTTGCCTAGAACAACCTTCTGCTGGTTGCCGCCGGATAGTCCCGAGACCGCCATGGTGTCGCGTGCGGTCTTGATACCGAAGCGTTCGATCATCTTTTGGCTGGCAGCCTGCTCCTGGCCGCGACGCATGATGAAGCCCGGGCTGAATTCCGGCAGGCTGGCGAGCGCGATGTTGCCCCTAACGCTGTCGACGAGGTTGAGGCCCGTCAGCTTGCGATCCTCGGTGACAAAGGCAAGCCCGTGCTCCATCGCGTCGACTGGCTTGCTGACGGTGATCGCCTTGCCATCAAGCTTGATCTCACCCTTGTCCATCCGGTCTAGACCGAACAGACAATTGAAGATCTCAGAACGGCCGGAGCCCATCAGCCCGTAGATACCGAAGATTTCGCCTTTCTTGACGGAGAAGGACACATCATCGACCTTGCCCGTCGCGCTCAAACCCGTGACCTCAAGCCCGGTGACGTCAGTCGGCGTGTTTGTCTTCACATATTCTTCGCCGAGTTCACGGCCGACGATCATGCGGATTAATTCAGGACGATCGATATCCGCAAGATCGCCCGCACCGATATACAAGCCATCACGGAACACGGTGTAGGCGTCGGCGATCTGGAAAATCTCGGACAGTCGGTGGGAGACGTAAACGACACCCTTTCCGGCAGCTTTCAATCGCTCGATGGTCTTGAAAAGCTGCTGCGCTTCCTTCTCGCCGATCGCCGACGTCGGCTCGTCCATGAAGATCACTTCTGCATCGTGGCTCAGTGCTTTGGCGATTTCGACCAGCTGGATCTGCGCAACAGACAGGTTCATCATGAATTGCGTCGGACGGATGTTGAACTCGAGTTGCTCGAGCAGCCGCTGCGCATTCTGGTTCATCGTCTTGAAGTCGATGCCGCCAAAGCGGCCTTTGGGCTCCCGACCGAGATAGATGTTTTCCGCAACCGTCATGTGCGGCACGGGGCTGAGCTCCTGCTCGATGATGGCGATGCCTGATGCCAAGGCGGCCGCCGGACCGGAGAACTCGACGTCTGCGCCGCGGCGGCGGATCGATCCGGCGTCGCGCTTGTGAATGCCCATCAGGATCTTGAGGAAGGTCGATTTCCCTGCGCCATTGCCTCCACACAGTGCATGCACGGATCCAGCCTTGAGCTGAAAACGTCCGTCACGCAGCGCTGCGACACCATTGAAGGACTTTTTCAGCCCCTCGACTTCAAGAAGATATTCCACGTCCATCCCTCCCAGCATCGTCCACCGGTCAGGTGGATCGATGGATCATCGCGCCTTCTCCATTGGAGCGATTTTTACAATTGTCAGCGACATTGCGACAATTGTCAATCCTGCAGTCGCTCGTTTCTTGAAGTGGAGTTTTTTCGTCGAACAGTCTGGCTGCGAAGACGCCGAGAGCGACGTGTTCGACGGGGCGCGCGCGGGGCCAGAAAATAGCCAGCGCTGCGATATGAGAGCAAAGCGTTGCGTCGACATAATAAGCTTCGGCGCTCCAATCCTCCCATCTGGCTGTCACCAAGGCACCGCGAACGCGGCGCCTCGTATAATTGCCTCGAATAAAATTGATGACCGCAAGCGTGTCCGTCGCACGCTATGGACCGACATCCGCTGGGGACGGCTACCGTCGCGCTCTGGTCCACTGGCTGGCCGGCGACGTGCGCATTCCGGCGAGACGCACGGCGCATGCTGTGCTCGACCGGTACGGCCTTGTGAGCCAGGCCCGCAAGAGGAACCGAGCGAACAAGGCCGTGGGCACGACACTGTCGATGGCCGTCGCTACCAACGGGCTCTACAATCTCTCGAAGCTGTCGGTCTGGTGGCTCAGGCTCGGCATCGTCGTCGAACGCATCCGCCCCGGCCATCCGCAGGAGAACGGCCGCCATGAACTCATGCACCTGACGCTGAAGAAGGAGGCCACCCGGCCGCCGGGACGCAATATTCTGCAGCAGCAGATGCGCTTTTACCAGACCTCGCCGCGCCCCTACGAAAGACTGCCCGAGATCAGCTACCCTTCCACGACCGCGATGCCATCGTCACCAATTGCGGCCGTCTGTGCATCCATCGCAAGAAGCTCAACATCTCGACCGCCATGGCCGGCCAGAAACTCGGCCTCAAGGAAGTCGACGACGGCATTTGGCTCGTCAGTTTCCTGCGCCATGATCTCGGATATATCGATCTCGAACAGAGGACTTTGCAAACAATCGACAACCTGTGCGGCACGAGGTTGTCACCTATCTCTTAGCTACGGATTGTTATCTATGTGTCCGGGTCGGACACAAGTGTCGTTGGTTGCGGAGGCCTGACTGCAAGAAGACTTGCAAATTTCCTTGCTATTGAAGGAATCCGAACCAACGGGTCAGCAGTTCTGCTGGCTTGATATCGTACCGGCAGGGCGACCAAGTGCAGAGGAGACTGTCTCTAACTCGATCAGTTCAACAACGTGACAAATCGATATTTTCCAATCGGGCGCCCAATTCAGTCGCGCCCATCCTCCAGCGGGACAGTGTTTTCGCTGTAGGGTGTATTTCTTTGGCGGACAGCTTTTGCCACAGCGACACTTGCCGAGCCCGACAAGCGAGTGCCCCCCAGCCTCACTGACATCGCCGAAACTCTTCCTACAGACTAAAGGTGCCGATATGCTGAATAACCGCAGCCTCGACCGACCATCAAGGTGTCCTTGAAATCGACTCTCTCGTTCATCTTCTGACACCCCATGCTATAGTTCCGGGCTTCGTTTTCACCTTAGCTCGAAAGCGACTCGAGATCTCGTATGGTTTCAGATGAGCGCTTGATTGGCCGATATTCCAATCCGACAGCACCAGTGTATCCATTAGCGAACAGCCAGTTCAATCTTTCTTTCAGGTCGATTGTACCAGAACCCGGCTCGTTGCGACCGGGGTGGTCGGCGATGTGCATATGGAAGACCTTGCGCATGTCCGAGCCGATGACCGTTTCAGTGGCCTCGCCCATCACCGCCGAATGATAGAGATCGTAGATGATGCCGATCTCGTCGCGGCCGGTCTCGTTGGCGATATCCAAGCCTTCGCGCGTCGAAGGCAGAAAGTAGCCGATGTGATCGATCGTCGTGTTCAGCGGCTCGACGCCGAGCCTGATGCCGGTTCCCTGGAGCACTTCGCCTGCCCGCGTCAGTGTCGTAATCAGGGCAGAGCGTTGCGCGGCACGCGGCACCGCCACGAGATCATCACCCACCTGCGCGATCAGCGTCTTCGCGCCAAGCCGCTTGGCAACGGCGATCGATTGCTCGAGACCGCGCAGAAAGGCGTCCTGGTTGGCGATGTCGGTCAGCGGGATCATCGGTTCGGCGACGAAGCTCGTCAGCTCGACGCCGGTTTCCTGAAGCGCGGCTTCGATCTCGTCGAGATCCTTGTTCGTCCATTTCCAGAATTCGACGGCTTCGACGCCGTTTTCCCTGGCCAGCCGGATGCGGTCGCCGAAACCCTCGGCTTCGTCGGAGAACAGCCATTCTATGCAGGCAGATAGCTTCATCGTCTCGTCCCTCAGTTCATTCGATAGTCGATCAAGACCTGCATGATGTCAGCGGCCCTGTTGTCCACCAACTCATAGCCATCGCCGGCTTTGGCGATCGGGAAACGGTGGGTGACGAACCCCTTGAGGTCCGCCGCGTATTCTCGGAGAAATTCCTGGGCGATCTCCGACCGGCGGCCCATGGACCAGAGAGGCCCCAGGAGCGGATTGACCGCGCCGACCTGCGAGGAAATGATGCGCGGCCGATTATGGTGGAATTCGCCCGACAGGCTCAGCGTCTCGAAGGTGCCGCCATACCAGGAGAGCGCGATCACCGTGCCGTTGAACCCGACCGTGCGGATGGCAGAATTCAGGGCCGGCGCCGCACCCGACACCTCGATGCAGAAATCCGCGCCACGGCCGTCGGTGATATCGCGCACCGCCTCTGCCACCGTCGCGGACGGCTCAAGCAGATGGGTCGCGCCGCCGGTCTTGGCGGCTTCGCGGCGCGAGGCAACGCCATCCACAGCAATGATCCGCCGCGCGCCGTTTCTCTTCAGAAGGCGGACGATGATCTGGCCGATAACACCCAATCCCATAACCACCACGTCGGCGCAGAGCGGAATATTCGCATCGAGAAGGCCGTTATAGGCCGTGTTCATATTGGCGGTGAACACGCCGATTTCCGGATCGGGCAAATCCCCCAGGGGAATGACCGCATCCGCGCCGACAATCGCGTGATCGCCATGCGGCGAGTAGGAGTAGACAAGATCGCCCTCCCAAAGAGCTGTCACGCCCTGGCCAAGCGCCGACACGCGGCCGACCATCGCGTAGCCGTAGCGCGCCGGCCACGTCCAGGATGAGCCGTTCGCCGACGAAAACAGCCGCGTCTTCGGATCCATCGTCTGCCGCCATTGCGGCGCCAGTCCCCGGTAGACGTTGAGCTCAGTACCTGCGCTGATGCCGGAAACGATCGCCGTGAGCTGAACCTCGCCTGGACCTGGCGCGCGCAGATCCTCCTCCTCGATCGTGGTTGCCCTTGGCCCGGTGAAATAGAGTGAGCGCGTGCGCATGATGAGAATTATCCTTTCACGCCACCGGCGCTGAGGCCGCCAACGATTTGATTCCTGAACATCAGAAAGAGAATGACGACGGGCGCGGCGATCACGACACCGCCGGCCATGACCTCGCCCCAGCTGAAGGAATAGGGGTCGAAAAGCGTCTGCAACGCGAGCGGCAGCGTCTTGACCTCAACCTTGGTGATCAGCGACAGCGCCATCAGGAACTCACCCCACGAAAGCACGAAGGCGAAGGTCCCCACGGCCACTACCGCGGGCCGGATCAAGGGAAAGGTGATACGATAGAGCGCGCCGAGCCGAGAGCAGCCGTCAATGAGGGCGGCCTCCTCGAGTTCGACGGGCACGCTGTCGACATAGCCCTTGAGCATCCACACGGCGATCGGCAGGCCGAGTGACAGGTGAATGAAGGCCAGAGCGCCCAGGCTGTTCGTCAGGCCGAGGCTCCGCGCGATCATGACGATCGGCACGATCACTGCCACGGCCGGCAGCATCTGCGTGCCGAGAATGAGAAAGCCAATGATATCGCGGCCGAGATACTTGAAACGGCTGAGTGAGTAGGCGGCCGGCACTGCCAGGATCAGCGTCGCCACCGCCGTAACCGCCCCGACGATCAGGCTGTTCCTGAGCGCGACAAGGAAATCGCTGCGGGCGAGGATCGCCTCGAAATGCTTCAACGTGAACGAACCGGAAATGAGACTGCCGCTCATGATGTCCTGATCGGGCTTGATCGATGCGACGAACACCCAGAGGATCGGCAGCAGCATCAGACCCAGCGCCAGCACCGTCAGGCAATCCAGCATGACTTCCTGTGTGTGGCTGCGCTTCATGATTGCCTCCTCTGCAGACGGAGCGTGAGCAGGGCCGAGGCGAACAGCAGGACGAGCATGACGATGCTGATCGCGGCGGCATAGGCCGGGCGAAGATCGACAAAGACCGCCTTGAACATGGCAATCCCGAGCGTCGTCGTCGCGTCACCCGGTCCGCCCTTGGTCATGATCCACGGCAGGTCGAAACTGTAGAAGGCGAGGATGCCGAGAACGAGGCTGATGATGACGAGCGTGTCACGGATCGCCGGGAAGGTTACGGCGGCGAAGCGGTGCAGCGGTCCGGCGCCGTCGACGGCGGCGGCCTCGTACAACTCGCCCGGGATTGCCTTCAGCGCCGCCAGCAGCGCCAGAACGAGGAACGGGGCGCCCTTCCAGCCCGATATGAAGATGATCACGGCCAAAGCCTTGTTCGGATCGGTGAATACATTGCTGTCTCCGGCCAGCCCAACCAGATGCAGGACATGGTGGATGGGACCGACCTGGCTGTCGAGCAGGAACCGCCAGCCGTAGCCGAGCACGATGAACGGCATGACCCAGGGCAAGAGGATCACCGCCGACGCCAGCCGCGCAATCGGCGTTTCCCGATTGAGCAGCAGCGCAAGAGGAAGAGCAATCGCGATTTCGACCGCCACCGTTCCCAGCGTCCAGATCACCGTCCGGACGAATGCCGACCAGAGGGCATCATCCATCAGGAGTTCCCGATAGTTGATGAGACCGCCCCAGGCCGGCACCGGGTTGCGCAACAGGTACCAGTCCTGGAAGGACAGCCACACGTCATAGGCCAGGGGAACCACAGCGATCGCGAATGCTGCGCAGGCGGCAGGCAGGATCAACGCGTAGGGGAGAGGATTGAACCGGGCTTGCCTCTTGCGTGCCATCCCGGCCCCTCCCCATGCTTCGATAGTGTCGACGGCCATGGCAGCCTCCGGCTTTTCAGGAACGGGATCAGCGGGCGAGCGTCTTGTCGATGTTGACGCAGAGCTGCTTGGTCGCGGCCTCGACGTCCTGCTGCCCGAGCGCCACCGCCTGAACGGCCTTCTGGATCGTATCGACCTCGAGCTGACCCATCTGCGGAATAGCTTCGTGCGGATACTGATAGGGACGGGCGTTCTGCAGCTGCTCGACGAAGAGCTTGTAGGGGAACTCATCCCACGGCGCCTGCTTGGCGATCTCGATGCTGCCGGGAATGAAGCCGCCGGCCGTCGCAAGCGCCTTCAGGCCTTCGCCATGCGTGGCGTACATGATCCACTTGGCGGCCGCATCCTTGTTGGCCGATGCGTTCCACAGAACGAGCGGCCAGCCGCCGAGGAAGCCGTCGCGCCCCTTCGGACCGGCGGGAACCATGGCGATATCGACCTGATCGAGAAAAGCAGGCTTTTCCTTCTGCAGATCGCGATAAAGGCTCGGGTCGGAGAGAATCATGGCGTATTTGCCGTCCAGGAAGCCACGGCGGAAGGTGTTCCCGTCCATCGTGCTTGCATCGGGATGCGTGGCCTTGTCCTTGTAGACGCTGACATAGGTCGTCAGCGCATCCTTGAACTGCGGGGTGTCGAAGCCGCATTTGCCTTCCGCCGTCAGCATGGAGGCACCGTAGCCGAGATAGGCGCTCATGAAGTTCTGCACGGTGAAATAGTCGAGGCTCATCGACAGGCCCATACCGTAGACACCGTCACCCGTCAGCTTCTTGGCGGCTGCCGCTAGCTGCTCCCAAGTTTCCGGCGCCTTGTCGATGCCGGCCTTCTTCAGCAGATCCTTGCGGAAGTACAGCGCGCGCGTTTCAACTGAGACCGGCGAGGCCCACCAATGATCGGCGAGATGATAATAGCCCTTGTCGCCGGGCCAGGCATTGCTGGCGACATCGGTCTTGTTTTCGGTGTCATAAGCCTTGAAGTAGGCATCCAGCGGCTCCAGCGCACCCGCTGCCTGGAACTGTGCGACCACATTGTTGCCAAGCATGGAGACGTCGGGCAGTCCGCCGGCCGTCAGCGCGCTCACCAACCGTTGCTGCTGCTCGGACCATGGCACGATTTCCATGTTGACCTTGATATCGGGATTCTTCGCCTCAAACCCTTCGATCGCCGCCTTCCAAGCGGCAATGTCGTTGGGGTTAGTGCTGAACTGCCAGAACGTGACGTTCTCGGCGGCATACGACAGTGAAGATGCACTCAACAGGGCTGCGAGCCCTGCTGTCCAGACAGCGAACTTTCTCATGGGTCCCTCCTCCAAGGTTCCGAGACCGCCCTCCTCGGTGGCTATGTCATCGTTGACATGTGTCATCGTTAACACTCCTCCCGTGAGGGGTCAACGATTTTGTATCAGGCCTGAAGTTTCGAGGTCGAGGCGCGCTCGATCAAGCTTGTCTGCAGCAGAAGTGCGCGATCCAGCGCGCGTCCCTCGATACCGGCGAGCGCCAACGCGAACCCGGCCTCTCCAAGCTCAGTCATGGGCTGCGCGACCGTTGTCAGCGGCGGCGTCAGATTAGCGGCCAGCGTATCGTCAAAGCCCACGACCGAGACGTCGCGCGGCACCGACAGACCGGCTTCATAGAGGGACTGCAGCACGCCGGCCGCCAGAATATCGCAGGTGGCAAAGATCGCCGTCGGCCGCTGCGGAAGCAGGAGCAACCGACGGCCATGTTCATAGCCCTCGGTGCTTGAAGCCAGCGGCGGCTCGTTGTTATAGCGTCCGAGCCTGATCATCGCGGGATCAACCGGCAATCCCGCCTCTGTCAACGCATCGGTGTACGCTGCAAGCCTGTCGTCCTCGACGGAACGGCCCCTGCCCGGATCCGGCCAGAACAGCGCAGGATCGCCGCCCAGGAAAGCAATTCGTCTGTGGCCGAGATCGATCAGGTGCTTCATCGCATCGCGGGCGCCCACATAATTGTCGACGCGCACGAAAGGCGCGTCTGAGGTGGTCGCCCGCTCGATCTCGACGACCGGGATGTTCGCCGCCAGCGCCAACTGCACCGCTTCAGGTCCGCTCGCGTGATTGAAGACAATGGCATCGACCTGCCGTTGCCGGAACGAGTGCACAGCGTGCGCCTCGCGCTCGGCATCGCCGCCGTGATTGACGATGATGGTGCTGTAGCCCTCCCGAAGCGCCGCCGCCTCGAAGCCACGCGCGACGTTCACGAAGAACGGGTTGACCGTTATCGACGAGACGATGAAGCCGATGGTGAAGCTGCGGTTGGTTCGAAGCCCGCGCGCGACAATGTTCGGCTGATAGGAAGTCAGACGCACGACCTCCTCGACCTTGCGGCGTGCCTCGTCGGAGACATAGCCGTTGCTCTTTAGAACACGGTTGACGGTGGCGGTGGAGACCCCGGCCATCTTCGCCACTTCGATTAACGTGGGATTCTTCACCGCCATCCTCCCGGTTTCCTCCGGCAACGGATAGGACGGCGGCGATCATTCGTCAACGCATGATGTCATCGATGACACAGCTAGTGCTCTGGCGCCGGCCCCGAGGAGATCGAATCCGCCGCATCGTCTGCATTGTGTAAGTGACTGGTAGGTCGAGCGCCTGTTCCATCTTCAGCATCGACGCGGCTCCCAGACTTCAGTCAGTCCCTGAACCATTACGAAACCGCTTGCGGAAATCGGCCGGGGACAGGCCGGTATCCCGTTTGAACAGTCGTCGGAAGGCCGTTACATCGCGATAGCCCACAGACTGCGCGACATGTTCAACCGATCGTCGGGTCGTTTGCAGCAACTCCTTCGCCTTCTCGATCCGAAGACTCTGGACGTATTCAGTCGGGCGAAGTCCGGTCGCCGACTTGAAACGTCGCAAGAAGGTGCGTTCTTCAAGCTTGGCTTCACGGCTCATCTCAAAAACGTTTATCGGCTCACCATCTATCGACTGGAGCATTTTCTGAACTGAGAGGATCGCATCATCGCCGTGATCCACCCGCGGTTTGAAGGACTTGTAATTCCGCTGCTCGCGTCCGGATGTGTCGATGAGCATGAAGCGACTGGTCTGCATTGTCACCTGCGGGCCGAATATCCGTTCGCAAAGGCGCATCCCGAGATCCGTCCATGCCATGAGGCCACCTGCGGTGATGATATCGCCGTCATCGATAATAATCTCGTCGACCTCCAGCTTGACCTTGGTGAAGCGCCGACGGAACTCCGCCGCCTCGGCCCAATGCGTGGAAGCAGCACGGCCGTCGAGTAAGCCTGCCTCAGCGAGAAGGAACGATCCCGCACACGATGTCGCAAGCAGCGTCCCCTTGTCATGAAGCGCACGAAGCCACGGCCCAAAGGCGGCAGCTTCGTGTGCAGATGGCGGACCGCTGAGGCGGCCGGGGATTACGAGGACGTTCGGAAGGCTTCCATTGGATGGCTGATCCTCGCGCCGGACATGGCCTGCAGTGTCGAGCGACCATCTGTGCACGGGCACTTGAGCGATGCCTTTCTCGCCTGCAAACCTGTTGGCTATCGTGATCAGATCGGTCATGCCAAGGATCGCGGCCTCATGCGCGCCCGGATATGCCAACACCCCGACTTCGATTGTCGCTGAACCTGTTTCGATCCTGTCCATGAATGCTCCCGACAACGCCTCTTTTCCGATATCGCCTTTCCTCTTCGGATTTCCACCCTGAACGCGACTACTTTCCAGCGGCTTCTTCTATCACGGCCACCACCTTGTCGGGATGGGCGATCATGATGACGTGACTTGAAGCGACTTCCGTGACCTTGGCATTGGCACGCTTGTACATCCAGCGCTCAAGTTCGGGATTGATGGTGCGGTCCTTCGTAGCGACCATGCCCCAGCTCGGCTTGTCCTTCCACGCCGCGGCCTTGGCCGGCGTACCGAGAGCGTCCTTGTGAATGAGCACTTGCGACTGGGCCATGAACTCGGCCTGGGCTTTCGGCAGATCGGCTGCGAAGTCTTCGTGAAGGTGCTGCGGATCGATCATCAAATAACCACCGGAAACTTCCATCACGTTGGGTGCTCCGGCGGCGGGGAAACGGGCGTGAAGCGAAGCGGTCGTCTCACCGACGTCTGGCACAATGCCGGCAACGTAGACCAACGCCTTCACCTTCTCGTCAGCGCCGGCTTCGGTGATGATCTGACCGCCCCAGCTGTGACCAACGAGGACGACCGGCCCGTCCTGCATGTCGATAACACGCTTGGTGGCGGCGACGTCCTCGGCAAGGCTGGTTTCCGGCTCCTGGACCACGCTGACGTGATAGCCCTTCTTCACAAGCCTTTCGAAGACGGGCTGCCATCCCGAACCGTCGGCGAACGCACCGTGGACCAGGACGATGTTCTTGATTGAATCGGCGGCCTGAGTAGGCGCGATGGAGGCCGCCAGAAGCGTGGCAGCGGATGCAATGAGCATGGACATGTTATGCACGATTTGATCTCCTTCGGTGACATAGAAGCGTTGATGAGCGAGCGGATTGCGCCGCTCATTCAAGAACGTAGGTGACGGTATTGCAGTCGATCACCGGCTTTTCCGACAAAAGCCGATGGCAGAACTGACAAACGGCATGGTGATGTTCAGACTGCATGCCAATTCGGAGCGAAGGGCGCCGGACACAGCGCTGTTCTCCTGGCAATAGGGCGATCACTGCCCGGTCCTGTGGAGAGCGACACATCCACGAATTCGCGGTCGAAGCACGAACTCTGTCACTTATGGCTCGGTGTTTGACAGTTTTGCCGCTCGAAGCTGGCGTGCCCGCCCTTACCTCCTGCCTTGAATGCAAGGGAGGTTTGCAATGCAGACACACGAAACCACGAAACCACAGCTCAGATTCGCAAACGGCGAGTTCGATATCACGGTGTTCAGCGACGGATTCATCCGTGTCCCAATCGACATCGTTGTCGCGGATGGCACGAATGAACAGCGCGAGAACGTGATGGCCGCGACAGGCGATCCCGATGGCAAGCATGTGCGATCCAAGGCAAACATTCCGCTTCTCAAGCGCGGCGCCGACACCATTCTCGTCGACATAGGGGCGGGTAACAAATACCAACCATCAGATGGAAAGCTTCTCGCCGACATGGCGAATGCGGGTATCAAGCCATCCGAAATTACCAAAATTGTCATCACTCATGGCCATCCGGATCACATGTGGGCAATGCTGGATAACGAGGACAATCTGACCTTTCCGAATGCGACCTACTACGTCAATGAGGCTGAGTGGCGCTACTGGACTGATCCCGATCTGCCAGGCAGCCTGCCGCACGACTTCGCGGAGTTTGCACGCGGCGCGCAACGCGATTTTGCGGCTATCCGGGATCGTGTTGTCCTCGTGCACCCTGGTGACGACATCGTCGCCGGCCTGCGCGTACTCGACACCGCCGGACACACACCGGCGCATATATCTCTGGAAGTTGCAGGCGATGATGGCCTCATCATAGCAGGCGACGTCGCAACCAATCAGATCGCATCCTTTCAGTTTCCGAAAGTCCGCTTCGGCTTCGACACTGATTCCGATCTAGCCATCAGCAACCGCCTGAAGATGTTGGATCGCGCGGCGACCGACCGCATCAAGCTGCTTGGATATCATTGGACATATCCGGGCCTCGGCTATGCGGAACGAAATGAAGGCGCCTACCGCTACGCTCCGGCACGGTAGGCTATCAACGAACTCAGACAGTCCCATCCACAACGAGAGAAACTCCATGACCGATCTTCTTGATCTCGCCGTGAGTGCCCATGGCGGCCTTGAGCGATGGAATGACCTGCGTGAATTGTGTGTGCGGGTATCGCTTACCGGCCCGATGTACACCATCAAAGGCCAACCACAGGGTATGGCTGATGTCATTATGAGGATTGCCACGCGCGAACCTACCGTCGACATCTCGTCTTATCCGGCGGCGGGAAGCGTGGGGCACTTTCGTCCGGACCGGACCTGGATATCAGATCGAAAGGGTATGGCGACCGACGAAAGATCCCAACCCCGTTCATCGTTTGCCGGCCACGTACTGGCGACTAAATGGGACCCTTCGCAACTGCTCTACTTCAACGCCTATGCGATGTGGAATTACCTCTCGACGCCCTTTTTGTTCACGCGCCCCGGCTTCAAGACAGAGGAAGTGGATCCGCATCATGAAAACGGTGAGGTCTGGCGGCGCCTGAGGGTCACATTCCCGCCAGATGTTCCGACCCATTGCCCGCAACAGGTCTTTTACTTCGACACCAACGGGTTGCTCCAGCGCATTGATTACGAGACCGAAGTGGCGGGCGGCGTCGCGGCGCATTACTGCTACGACCATGCATGGTTCGCCGGAATTCTGTTCCCCACACTCAGACGGGTTGTCCGCCGCACCGAGGAAGGAGCTCAATCGTCGCTTCCCGCAGCCATCCTTATTCAAGTTTCCGACATTCTAGCAAGCTGAAGGAAAGTCTGCGATGGACATCAAATACCAAGCCGACGCAACCACCACGCAGTACGTCAACGTTGGCGATCTAAAACTTGCATACCGCGCAATCGGCCCTGAACACGCACCGCCACTCGTTCTTGCCATGCGTTTTCGTGGTGTCATGGATGAATGGGACCCCAAATTCCTCGAAGCATTGACCATACGGCGGCGCGTCTACTTCTTCGACAGTTCCGGGGTAGGCCTCTCATGTGGGACGGTTCCCGACAACATTCCGGACATGGGTCGCGTGCTGATTGACTTTGCTCACGCACTCGATCTTGGCACGTTTGACCTGCTTGGCTGGTCGATGGGCGGCTACGTGGCGCAAAGCGCAGCACTGCAGCGCCCTGACCTAGTGCGCCGTCTTGTCGTCGCTGGTTCTGGGCCTGGGGGAGTGCCCAACGCCCCAGCCGCTCCGGACAAAGTGTGGGAGGTCGCATTCAAACCCGTCAACAATGATGACGACTTCCTCTATCTGTTTTTCTCGGAGGCGGCGGAAGGCCATGCAGCAGGCCGCGACCATCTTGCACGTCTTTGGAAACGAACCGAGGAGGCAGAGCCGCCGGTCAATCAGGCGGGAGTCAAGCAGATGGTAGCTGCGTTCGAACACCTGAGGCAACGAGATGCACTGTATCCCCTGTTGGAGAAGCTCGCGCTTCCAGTGCTCTATGCCAACGGTGTGGACGATATCATGATACACGCGTTCAACAGCTATGCAGCGGCAAGCAAGGTACCGAACGGTCAGCTCATCCTCTATCCGCGGTCTGGACACGGGTTCTTGTTCCAGCATTGCGACTGGTTTGTTCGTGATATCCATCAATTTCTGGATGGCTCTTGAGAAATGCGATGAGGATGGTTGGCTCACAAGGCATCGCCAATGAGGTACATAGAGAACATGCAGGCCCACGTTCTGCCTGCTCTTGAAGGGATGTGAACCCGCCGCGCCATATTCAGACAGGCGTGCCTGATAAAACTCATCTCAAAATGTTGCAACCCGCCTTCAAGGGTGGTCTACCGCCTTTGGCCGCTCTGCGCGGCAGGAGCGGACATTGATGACACTGATCGAGTTGCAAACCGCGACCACGACGCCACCGCAGCAGACGCAGACGACAGCGTCTGAGTGGCCGCCGAACGATTGTTTTCTTATGGTTCCAAATTCTCACTAGACCACGTATAACGCCACCAGCGTACAGTACGCGTCATGCGCATGTGGGGATGCCCGCCAGTACAGCGTCATCATAACATTCCAGAACACGATCGATCGCATCACCAGCGTCAACCAGATTTTGGGAATTTGCGCATGAATCCGATATCTATACTTGGCGCGATGGTCATCGGCACAGCATCGTTGCTGTCGCTGGGCGTCCTCCCGATCCTTCTTGGCGGATTGGATGAGGTAGGCCGACTGAGCAAAGCTGGGATTGGCCAAGCCGCAATGTTCGAACTGTTTGGGCTTGCACTGGGGTCTGCGGCTGGCGGCTACTGGATGGCGCGCGGCGCCATGCGCTTGAAGACCGTGGCTGTCGGGCTCGCTTTGGCAGTCGTGAACGTGGCGACCGCGCATTCTGGAAGCGAAGCGATGATCCTGCTGGATCGCGCGATAGCAGGATTGCTTGGCGGCCTGCTCTTCGGCGCGGCGAACGCGATCATCGTGCGCTCCAACAATCCCGACCGCTTGACCGGTATCCTCGTCGGCACCTCCGTGGTTCCCCAGATTGGCCTCGCCTATCTGATCCCGGTCGTCCTCATTCCCAAGTTTGGGATCGAGGCTGGGTTCTATACGCTCGCCGCTGGGGCCCTGGTGGCAGCAGCGTTCGCGATCACTCTGGTGGATCGGGTCGCTCCCCACGTTGCGTCGGAACGAACTCGTATTCCCTTCAGCGGCCCGCTGGTGCTGTTTTGCGTCGGCACCATCCTCCAAAGCGGCGGGCTGGGCGCCGCCTGGACTTACATCGAGCGCGTTGCCAATCAGCACGGACTTAGCCCATCGGTTGTCGGGCTGGCCTTTTCTTCTGCGCTTGCGGGGCAGGTTGCTGCGGCGTGGCTTTCCGCATGGGTGGTCCCGAAGGTTGCGAAGTGGCCGGCGCTGTTTTCGGTGGTGCTTGCTCAGACAGTTTTCACGGCCGTCGCCGTGCAGATCGCCATTCCCACGGCCTTCGTTTTTTCCGTCTGCGTTTTCGCTAGTGCTGCGGCAGCGGCACAGGCGTTTCAGATGGCCGAAATCGTCAGGCTCGATACGACCAGAAAGGCTGCCGTCTTGATCTTGCCGATGATCCTCTTCGGAAATGGATTGGGACCTTTGCTTGCGTCCTTCGCGACGACCGATATCGATGTGCTCGGCGGCTGCTGGGTGGCTGTCGCGATGTCGGCAATATCCCTGCTTCTCTATGTCGTCTGCGCCGCTATATCGGCTCGGCGAAGGATGCCGTCTGCAGTGGAAGCTGAGGCCACGCCCGGCAGCTAGGCTCCAGTCAGCAGGTGGCCACGAGACGTGCCGCATAGGCGAGATCCGCGTTGCCCTCGAACTGGGCAAAGCGTTCGACGAGCGGCTCCAACAGGGCACGAGCTACCGAGCTCTGTTCCTGCTGAACCCTGAGCCGGGCCAGACTGAGCGTGGCGCGTATCTCCCAGGCCGCCGCGGCGCGCGATTGCGATATCGAGAGAGCCCGCGAAAAGAACTTCTCGGCTTCGCCCATACGCCCCGCCATCAGATGGTGCTCGCCGGCGCCGCGCAAGTGCTCCGAGGCACACCAATGCTGTGGCACGGATTCGATACGCTGAAGGTCCGCGGACCGGTGAAACCCGCAATGGATGCTCGTCATCATGTCGGCATGAGAGGGGACATGGGGGATCCAGTCGATAGGCGAAGTGTCGAAGGATCTGCGGCCGTCGCGAAGACGTTCCAACGCCTCGTGCGCACTTGGAATATATCTCGACCAACCGGGATTCCTGTACTCCCTCGCCAGTTGCTCATGCAGCTTCGCGCATTCGGCCGCCTTATCCATGAGGCCGGCCCAGGAATAGACGCACAACCCGCACCATGCCACCCAGGCGATCGTCGGAACGTGCCCTCCATTGAGCGCTATCCGATGAGCCTCGTCCATCTCATCCAATCCAGAGAGGAATTTACCCTGGATCCATAGCGCACGTGAGCGCAGCACACGGACGCTTGGTACGTGGTCGAATGCGATTGACGTGCCGGATTGTAACTGGGCGGCGAGGTCAAGCGCGCGGTCACAATCGCCAACGGCGGCGTCGAACTTAGAGCGATAATACTTGGTGTAACCGTTGAGATAGTAAGCTGTCCGGAAGGAGTCGGAATCCTTCAGGCGCTGAGCCAGTTCGAAGACGCCTGCACCATAAGATTCGAGTTCTTCGACATTTGCTCCCGTCAACGCGCCGATTGTCAGCGTCACGAGCGCGCTCATCTGATGATCAGGGGCGTTCAGTCGATTCGAGAGTTCAAGCGCGCGCAACGCAATGGATTCGATACAGTCGATGAAGTTCGGCGGATCCGGCGGCTGCGTGTCGAGGAGCATCTGCGCTGCATGGGCGCAGATGCGCATCTCCAACCACAGGACATCTTCACGCTGCAGGTCAGGAGGTATCACGCGAAGCGTTTCGATCGCGCGGTGCACGTATTCCACTCTGATATTGAGAGACTGACTGAAGCCGATTGCTCCTGCCATCAATTTCAGAGCCGTATGCCAGTCGCGGTTTCGGATCGACCAATCATGTGCGGCGCGCCAATCGTCCAGGAGAGTGGCGTGCCTTCGTCTGATATCATCTTCCGAGGCTTCCAGTCGATCGATTGCGTCCAGTCGTCGCAAAGTATGGTCGATGAAGCGGGCGTAGGCTGCGGGGGCGTCGTCACTTTCGAGGAGTTTGAGTCTCGCATAGACCCGCATCGTCTCGAGGAATCGGAACGATGCGATCTCCCCGCTGAAATCGACGGTGACAAGTGACTTTGCGGTCAGGTTCGCCAAGGCATGATGAATGCCGTCACCAGGCAATGTCTCGTCTGCAACGGCGGCTCTTGCGTCTTCGGCTGTGAAGCGTCCCGGAAACACCCCGAGGCGCCGCATCACAAGCGCCTCCTCCGCGCTCAGGGCATCGTAACTCCAGTCGACTGCCGCCTGCAGCGTACGGTGTTTTGGCAATGCCGTTCGGGCGCCCCGTGTCAGAACATTGAACCGATCGTCGAGCCGACGCGCGAGCTCGGCGATCGTCATGGTGTCGCTCGTCGCCGCCGCGAGTTCTATGGCAAGCGGACTTCCGTCCAGTCGCCGGCAGACCTCACCCAGGAGAGACGCGTTGGCGTCATCGACAGCGAACGCAAGCGAACGGCGGCCGGCGGCCTCCGCGAACATCTGGATCGCGGGATAGACCATGGCCGACCGCCCCGTCAGCACGGCGCCCTCAGGCGGACAATCCAGTGGCTCAAGCGGAAAGATGCGCTCGCCGGGGACCCGCAGCGGTTCGCGGCTGGCGGCGAGGACCGAAACGCCACCGGTCCTGCTTGTCAAACTTGCCACCAGCGCCGCCACGTGACCAATCACATGTTCGCAGTTGTCGAGGACGAGCAGGATCGTCCTGCCCCCCAACGCGCGCTCGATGTAGGCGGACACATCGTTTGGGCTCCCTTCGAGTTCAAGCGCCTCGAACAGCCGGGTCTCGACATGAAGGGATGTCACGGATGTAGAGAAGTCTACGAACACGCATTCCCCGTCGGCGTCGTCAGCGTGTTCGGCGATGGCTGCCAGCGCCATGGCCGTCTTGCCGATGCCTCCCGGCCCAACGATCGTTACGATCCGATGCCGGGCGACGGCATCGCCGAGACGCGCTAGCGCTTCGTCTCGGCCGAAGAGCGTGGTGAGCTGTCTCGGAATCGCAAGCGATGAACGCGGTGGGGTCGGCGCTGTAGCGCCAATCGGTGAGACGGGCCCAGCGAACACATATCCCTCGCGCGGCACCGTCGTGATGTCGAATGTTCCGTCTGCCCCTCCGGAGAGCGCCTTGCGCAGTGCCACGATGTGCACGCGAAGATTCACGTCCGCAACATGCAGACCGGACCAGCCTGCCGCCAACAGCTCCTGCTGGGTGACGACTTGGCCGGAGCGTTCCACCAACGCCACGAGAACCCGGCAGGCTCGCGCGCCGACATTCAGCCGGACGCCATCACGCCGCAATTCGAGCCGCATGGGGTCGAGTTCGAATGGACCGAATGTGAACTGTTGCACTGACACGACCGGCTCCGCGCGACAACAGGCCTCTAAATACCGGAAGACCACAAGAGCGACAAGGTGGCGGCCCTGTTTGGACGGCTTTCCGGGTCCTTAAAGCTGACCTTTCTGGGGGTGTTCAAGGTACGTTTGCGGTCCGCCTTAACAACTCTTAACAGCTATCAACTTGAAGCAAACGCACGCCCATTCGACAGTCCACCCATCAAAAAATCACGCGGACGAAAGGGAGGTTTGCCAATGCCTATCTCGGCTCACAACGCCCAGGCGATCATCGATCATGCCGAAGCCAAGGCACGGGAGATGGGCCTGGCGGCGATCATCGCAATCCTCGACGACGGCGGACACCTGAAGGCGTTTCACCGCATGGACGGAGCGGTTCTCGGGTCTATCGATATCGCGATCCGGAAGGCCAAGACCGCGGTCCTCTTCCAATGCAACAGCGAGGACATCTGGGACTACCTGAAGCCTGGAGCCCCGGCGCCTCACCTCGAGCTGACCAACGATGGTTTGGCACCCTACGGAGGCGGGATCGCCCTCAAATGTCCCAATGGAGGAATGGCGGGTTCGCTCGGCGTTTCCGGCGGAACCATTGAACAGGACACCAAGATCGCCAGGGCGGGACTTGCCGCCTTCGAGGCGATGCTCCGCTAGACATCAACCCAATCACAGAGAGGCAATGACATGAGCAAGACGATCCTCATCACTGGCGGCGGCTCGGGCTTCGGCAAGGCTGCTGCAATTGGAATGGCAAAGAACGGCCACAACATCATCGCGACCTGCCAGGTCTCGCCCATGGTCACGGCCATGCGCGAAGAAGTGGCGGCGCTTGATCTCGGCAAGCGCATCCGCGTCGAGCGCCTCGACCTCACGGATCCCTATGACATCAAGCAGGCGCAGGGTTGGGATTTCGACGTTCTCTGGAACAATGCAGGCCAGGGCGAACCCGGTCCAGTCTGGGAAATCCCCGTCGACATCGTGCGCCGCAACTTCGAAACGAATGTCTTCCTTCCGCTGACGCTCACGCAAGGCGTCATCCAGCGCTGGATCCGGGAAGGCAAACACCACGGCAAGAAGGTGGTGTTCACGTCCTCGATGGGCGGCCTGTTCACGCCGGCGAACTGGGGCACCTATGTCTCGACAAAGCATGCGCTGGAATCCATCGCGGAGGCGCTTCAGCAGGAACTGGCGGCCTACGGGATCAAGATCCAGACCGTCAATCCCGGCGCCTATTACACGGGCTATAACGAAACGATGGCCGACAATCCGTTCCGCTGGATGGACGACGGCAAGAACTTCACGAAGCGCGCCGATCTCCGCAAAGGCTTCGACGACTTCTTCGCTACGCCGGAAGGCAAGATGGACCCGACCGAGATGATCGATCGCATGATCGAGATCGTTCCGTCCGACACGGGTAAATTCCGCAATGTCTGCCCGAAGGTGATCGAGGACATGCTGAAGGATCACCAGCTCAAGGCCTGGGAAGCCCAGATCTAAAATCCCTGCGGCGTTGCCCCCGCCGCTCTTCTCCGTCGCCGGGAGCGTCCGTCGGCATGACAACTCGTTCCAAGGAGTTCAGAGATGAGTAGATGTAAAACATCAGTGGCAACGCTTCGTGCGACCGCTGTCGCGGTTGCCATTTCTGCCGCCACCTTTGTTGCTGGCACGGCCATTGCAGATGAGGCCGCCAACAAGGCGACCGTCCAGAAGGCGTTCGATGCGTGGGCCGCGGGCACTGGAAGTCCCTATGACCTACTGGCGGACAACGTGGCATGGACGATCACAGGCAACTCTTCTGCGTCCAAAACCTACGGCAGCAAGGATGCGTTCATCAACGAGGTGATCAAGCCGTTCAACGCGCGGATGAGCGTCGGTCTCAAGCCGACGATCCGGAATATGTATGCGGACGGCGATACGGTCATCGTCTTCTTCGATGCCGCGGGAACAGCGAGGGACGGCCAGCCCTACAAGAACACCTATGCGTGGTTCCTCGACCTCGATGGCGGCAAGATCGTCACGGCATCAGCGTTCTTCGACAGCATTGCGTTCAACAAGCTCTGGGAACTGCCAGTCGCGGCCGAATAGGCCCGTCATACGGAGGAAGATCGATATGAAAACCTGGTTTATCACTGGAGCATCGCGCGGGTTCGGCGCCCGCATCGCACAGCTCGCCCTCGAGCGGGGAGACAATGTGGTTGCTACCGCCCGCAGTGCGGCATCCGTCATAGACAAGCTCGGGGAGCGGTCCAACCTTTTCGCAGCCGCCTTGGACGTCACCAACGAGCAGCAAGCCTACGACGCGGCCCGGCAGGCTGTCGAACGCTTTGGGACCATTGACGTCCTGTTGAACAACGCGGGCTTTGGTCTCATCGGGGCGGTGGAGGAAGCCACGGCAGAAGAGGTCGAACGGCTCTACCGCACGAACGTCTTCGGCTTATTGACGGTGACGCGGGCAGTCCTTCCGCAAATGCGCTCACAGCGATCCGGTCGCATCCTCAACATCTCCTCGATTGGCGGTTACCGCGCTGGCGCAGGCTTCGGCGTCTACTGCTCCACCAAGTTCGCGGTCGAGGGATTGTCGGAAGCGCTCTATGCGGAGCTCGAACCCCTTGGAATACATGTGACCGTCATCGAGCCTGGTTATTTCCGGACGGATTTCCTCGATCCCAGCTCGTTGTCGGCAAGCAGCAACCGGATTCACGACTATGATGGAACGGCAGGTGCTGTGCGCGAGCACGCGGCATCCCTCAATCACAACCAGCCCGGAGATCCGGAGAAATTCGCTCGGCAGGTCGTCGCCTTCGCCGACGTCGATCAGCCACCCGTCCGCATGCCGTTCGGAAGCGACACGGTTGACGCGATCGAGGCGAAGCACGCGTCGGACGCAAACATCATCAATCGCTGGCGGAACGTCTCGGTCTCGACGGACTTCTGAGCAACGTCAATAGCGGCTAAGGACCGATCGTCGACCTTACAGTCGGCCGCTCCGTACCATTTCCGGGTAAATCGTGTACTTGCGGTGCCCCTGGCGGAAGGTTACCCGGTACGACGCCATTTGTTCATAAAGCGTTGGCAAGAACATGATCGCAGTTTGCGTTCGATCCTGACAGTTTCTGACGCTCAGGCAAGATACCTGATGGCGCACTTACTTGGTGGCATATCAAAGGAACAATGAATGGTTGCGCTTTCACCGACGGCAATCTGTCAAAGCCGATAACCGGCTTAAAATTGGTCTCCTGTGACAAGTAACGCCGCGAAGCGATCTGTCCAGATATCGGCAATCGTGCGTTGTCAAATTCCAGCGATAGCGCGAAGATCCTCGACGGCGCCGGGCGCTGCCGCAAGAACGGGCGCCCCCTTGGTCAACCGGTCTCCCTCGGTCGGGAATGGGTGGTACCAGCCGCCGGCCTCCTTCACGAGGCAATAACCGGCCAGGCAATCCCAGGCATGCATGTAGGGTTCGTAATAGCCCACGAGACGGCCGGCAGCGACATAGGCAAGCATCAGTGCGCCAGATCCATTCCGAATGAAGTTGCCGCCGGCAGACAAAAGCTTTTCCACCATCGCGGCCACGAATGCCGGCGTGACATGGTTGTTGGCGCCGATACCGGTCACGGAATTGCGGATCGTGCGTGATGGATCGAGTGACAGCGATTGTCCGTTCAACGTCGCACCGGATCCAGCGGCCGCTGAGTAGAGTTCACTGTGACACGGTGCAAAGATAACGCCGACAACAGGCACGTTATCCTGGAGAAGCGCGACCGAGATGCACCAGTTCGGCATGCCATTGACGAAAGGGCTCGTTCCATCGATTGGATCGACGACCCAGATCAGGCCTGACGTGCCGGCTTCAAGTCCGTATTCCTCCCCGAGGAAGCCGTCACCGGGATAGGTATCATGCACAGCGTCTCGAATGAGGTTTTCGACGTCCCTGTCAGCGATCGACACGACGTCCTGGGGATCCCGCTTGGTTTCTATGACCAGGCTTTCCCTTTTTTCGAAATAGCCGAGCGCCAGCGCGCCTGCCTTCTGTGCAATGGTTTCCGCAAAGGCCCTGCGAGCATCGAGGCCCAATGAAGAATGCGATGTCATTTCAAACCCTCTTGCGATTTCTTACTTGGTTGGTGCGGTAATCAGCGCGATCCCGCGATCCTTAAGGCTGATGGCGACTTCGGTCGTCGTGTCGAATGGTGAATCCGCTGTCCTGTCGATGACGAACAGGTTCCCCCTGCCGGTTGCGACTTCGTATTCGACATGATCGCCGAGATAGGCCGCATGCGTGATCCTGCCGGTGAAGGCACCCTTCGTGGGCGTGCGATGCAACTGAATTGCATTGGGCCGGATGGCGAGTTCGGCCCTGCCGGCCGATGCATTCCTGGCCGCTACGCGGTGCTTCAGCCCTTCGATATCGATCAGGGCGATGCCGTCTTCGACACTTTCGACCTGGCAGGCCAACACATTGGCCTCACCCATGAAATCGGCGATGAAGGCGGAGGCGGGCGCATCGTAAAGGTCGCGTGGTGCACCTTGTTGCGCGATCTCGCCATCCTTCATCACGATGATCTGGTCCGACACGGCAAGAGCCTCATCCTGGTCATGCGTGACATAGACCGCTGTGAAGCCCAGTCGCTGTTGCAGATCGCGAATTTCGGTGCGCACCCGCCGGCGAAGACGTGCGTCGAGATTGGACAGCGGCTCGTCGAGCAGCAGCACCTGCGGCTCCAGGACCAGGGCGCGCGCCACGGCAACGCGCTGTTGCTGGCCACCCGACAATTCGGCCGGCAGCCGCTCGCCCATGCCGTCGAGGCCGACGAGCTTCATCGCCTCCTTGGCGCGTTCGCGCGCCTCCTTGCGCTTGATCCCTGATGATTCCAGGCCGTAGGCGACGTTGTCGAGCGATGTCATATGCGGAAAGAGCGCGTAGCTTTGAAACACCATCGACACATCGCGTTCGTTTGCCGGCAGCATCGTTACGTCCTTGCCGCCGATGAGGATTCGTCCCGCCGAGGGGTGCTCAAGACCGGCCAGCATACGCAGCGTCGTCGTCTTGCCGCATCCCGACGGTCCGAGAAGCGTGACAAGCGTTCCCGGTTCAATGGTGAGCGAAAGGTCGGGAATGGCTGTGAAGGCGCCAAATGTCTTTCTCACTCGTTCGAACGTAACGGAGCCGGGCACAGTCTTGCTCATGCGGTTTTCTCCTGATTGAGCGGCAGGGAGGGTTTGGCCGTCGGTGCGGCGAGCGCGACCCGGTTTTCACGGCGAAGTCGGCGTTCGCCGACCAGCAACTGGAAACCACCGATCACAGTGACCATCACGACGATAAGGGCGGACGAGTAGGCGATCGCAACGCCATACTCGCCGTTTTCGACGAGGCCGACGATGTAGGCCGTGGACATGTTGTATTCGGCGCTGACGAGGAAGATCACGGCGCTGATCGAGGTAATCGCCCGCACGAAGGAATAGACGAGAGCCGCGGTGATCGCCGGACGCAGAAGCGGCAAAATCACTTTTCTCACGGTCCTGAAGCTGTTTGCCCGCGAGGTCAGCGATGCCTCGTCGAGGCTCTTGTCGAGCTGGCTCATGGCCGCCACGCCGCCGCGCACACCGACTGGCATGTTACGGAAGACGAAGCACGCGACGAGGATGAGTGCGGTGCCGGTCATCTCCAGCGGCGGCAGGTTGAATGCCATGATGTAACTGATACCGATCACTGTGCCCGGAATGGCAAAGCTCAGCATAAGCGCAAATTCGAAGACACCACGACCGACGAATTTCTGGCGTACGATCAAATAAGCGGTCAGCAGGCCGACAGCGGCCGTTAATGGCGCGGAGATCAGCGCGATTTCCATCGTCGTCCAGAAGGAGTTCCAGGCAACACCCGTCCAGGCTATGCCGCCGTCCTCGCGCCAGCCGATGGAAAATGCGCTGATATAGTGCTGGAAGGTCAGGCTGTTATCCAGGCCCCAGGTACGCACGAAGCCACCGAAGAGGATCATCGCGTAGACCACCACCGTAAACAGCGCCCATGGAATGACGATCGCATGAACGGCGATGGACAGGCCGCGCGGCAAGGCAGCATGCGCTCCAGAATCGCCCTTACCAGTGACCGTTGCATAGCTTTTTCCCTGAAGCCAAAGTCGCTGGGCGAGGAAGGCCGTCATGGTGAATGCCAGCAGGATCATCGCGAGGACTGCGGCGCGGGCGGGATCGTTTTGCGATCCGACAACGGCGAAGAAGATCTCCGTGGATAGGACACCGTGGCTGCCACCGAGAACCATTGGATTGCCGAAGTCCGCCATGCTTTCGATGAAGCTGATCAGAAAGGCATTGGCGAGACCTGGCTTCATCAAAGGCAGGGAAACCCGCCAGAAGGTGCGCCAACGATCGGCTCTGAGCGTCTGCGACGCTTCTTCCATCGAAGGGCTGACACCTTCGACGACGCCGATCAGGACGAGAAACGAGATCGGCGTGAAGGACAGGACCTGCGCGATCCAGATACCGGTCAGACCGTAGAGCCAACGGCCCGGCTCGATACCGAGCGCTGATGCTGTAAACTGCGTGACCACACCCGCGCGCCCGAACAGCAATGTCAGTGCGAGACCGACGACAAAAGGGGGCGTGATGATCGGCAGGATGGTCAACAGCCGCAATCCCCTCTTGAAAGGGAACCGGGTCCGTGTTGCGACGAGCGCGAAGCAGAGACCGAGCAACGTCGCACCGCTAGCCGTCATGATCGCGAGCCACAGCGTGCGCCAGGCCACGCCACAGCGCTCGCCCCCCACGACACAACTGAGACTCCAGACTGACGAATCCTGGATCGTGTTGAAGAAGCCGCTGGGATCAAACGAACCATCGACGGATTGGAAAGCGGCAATAAACATGCTTCCGACCGGATAGAAGACGAAAACCGCAACCAGGACCACAAGCATCGAGATGGCGCTGACCACGAAGGCGTCACCCTTCATGACGCCGCGATCGGCAAGACCGAATGAAAAAAACAGCACGAAAACGATACCGGCAAGAACTGCACCTGCTCCCATGGATGGCTGCCCGTCCGGCAAGGCACCAAACAGTGCTTCGCTGATTGCCCATGACCAGCCGGAAAAGGTGATTGCCAGTCCCTGAAGTGTGAGAAGCGCCAATCCGACGCCACCACAGACCGCCAGGAGAAGGCCACGGCTTCGGGCACTGGGAACGAAGCGCGCGACACAACCAGCAACAAAGAGCAAGGCAACCAAGCCAAGCCACCAGCGTCCGAAGCTTGCGATCTCGATTGCCGCCGGTGCGGTTGCTGCATCTGAAAAGTAGCCGGAAAGCCATTGGAAGCCGAAGAAACCGCTTTCGATGCGATACCAGGGCAACAGCAGGAAGGCCACGCCACCCATGAGAATGGCGATATCGAGACGGCGATTGCTAGAAATCATGTCGGTTGTCCGCAGCGTTTCGTGACGGTCGGAAAGGCAGGAGCCTCAAGGCCCCTGCCTGTCATTCGATCAGTTGGCCTTGGCGCCTATTTCCTTGTCCCAGCGGGACAGAAGAGCCTTGCGAACATCTGGGTCGCCGTACTTCTTGAAATCGTAGTCGATCAGCTTGATGTCTTCGAACTTCGGCGCTTCTTTCGGCACCTCGGCGGACTTGTTCGATGGCAATTGGAAGGACTTCGCGTCCTTCATGTGGGATTGGGCATCCGTACTCAGCGCCCAATCGTACCACTTCTTGGCATTGTCCAGGTTCTTGGCGCCCTTGACGATCGACATCGACCCGATCTCGTAGCCCGTTCCCTCACATGGCGCGATCGCCTTGATCGGGAAGCCCTCGACGGTCTGAGCGACCGCGTCATGCATGAAGACGACCCCGATGGTGGACTCGCCGCGCGCTGCGGCCTTCACCGGCGCGGAACCAGACTTCGTGTACTGGGAGATATTGGCGTTGAGTTTCGCCAGATAGTCGAAGGCCTTGTCCTCGCCCATGATCTGAACGAGCGTCGCCAGGGTGTTGTAGGAGGTTCCCGACGAGTTCGGGTTGGCGATCTGGATTTCTCCCTTGTACGAGGGATCGAGCAGATCGGCCCAGCATTTGGGCTCCTTCAGGCCTTTCTTCTGCAAGATCTCGGTATTGTATCCCCAACCAAGAGCACCGGCGTAGACGCCAACAGTTCGGAAATTCGCACTTTCGGCCTGCTTCTTTGCCCAGTCCTGCAATTGGTCGAATAGCGGCGACTTGTATTCGAGCGTCAATCCCTCGCTCGCTGCCTGCAGATGGGGGTCGCCAGTGCCGGCCCACCAAAGGTCGGTCTTGGGATTGCGCGCTTCCGCGCGAATTTTCGCATAGGTCTCGCCAGCCGACAGGCGAACCATGTTCACGGAAATATCCGTCTGCTTCTCGAACAAACCCTTCATCAAGTCGCAAACCTGCTGATCGGCGGAGCATATGACGTTGAGATTTCCAGCAGCATGAGCCGGAACGGCAAGCGAAGAGATAGCAACGGCGAACGCGGCTGTGGCGAGCTTAACAGAATCCATGATTTCCTCCATTTAAACGACGCCTCCACGTCGCCGCTATTTTGCAAGCGTGTGCAAAGCTTGCATATGACAGAAAAGGATGTCAATGAATTTCTCGATGTTTATTGAGTTCGCAGATGGGAACAGTGTTGCAAGCGCTTGCAAGGCGAGGGGAAACTGAATGCCGCCAAAGGACTTCGTCAGCGCCCTCGAGGTAGCGCAGCGCGCCGGCGTCTCCCGATCAGCGGTGTCTCGCACCTTTACGCCCGGCGCCAGTGTCTCCGCCGAGACTCGTAAAAAGGTCACTGACGCGGCCGAGGCGCTCGGTTATCATGTCAACGAACTTGCTCGCGGCTTGATGCGTAACGAAAGCGGCATCGTTTGCTTGGTCGTATCGGACGTCGCCACTCCCTATCGCTCGGCATTGCTCCGCGAGCTGACAAGCAAGCTGCAGAATGTCGGCAAGGTCGCAATGTTGATCAACACGGATCGCTCGGATGGCAGTGTTGACCGCGCTTTGTCTCAAGCGATCCGTTACCGTGCCGATGCATCCATCATCCTGTCGGGTCTTCCTGACGCTTCGATCGTCAGGCTATGCCTCAAAAACGGCCAACGGCTTGTCCTCATCAACCGCGACGACGAGGAGCCGGGTCCGCTCAAGATCAATCTTGATGATTTCGAAGCCGGAGAACGGATTGTCACAGCATTTGCCAGAGCAGGCTGCCGATCGCTCGCCTTTGCCAACTCGGATGCGGGGACGCCGAGCCTGATGGGTCGCGAACACGGCTTCGTTGCGGCCGCGGGAAGACTTGGCCTAGAAGTCTCCGTTGAACGCTACGGCTGGACTGGCTATGAGGCCGGTCGCGTATTGGCGCAAAGGATGCTGACGCGCACACAACGCCCGGATGCTGTATTCTGTGCGACAGATCTGCTGGCGTGCGGCTTCATGGACACGGCCCGACACCAGTTTGGTATCGGTGTTCCGCAGCAGCTTTGTCTCGCGGGTTTTGACGATATCGAGCAGGCCTCATGGTCATCGTATGGTCTGACCACGTTCGCGCAGCCGGTTGCAGAGATTGCTTCGAAAGCGGTCGAATGGCTTTCGAAGGCCGAAGCCTCAGACAACATTTTGCACCATTCCGTCCGGCTGACAGCGGAATTGATCTGGAGAACGTCAATCCGAGCAGGGTGAGCTAGTTCGGGCCGTGACTTGGGTAAGACGCGACCGCCCCTTTTGTTGCACCGGCCTTATTGTAGCTCTTGAGAGAGTTCGCAACGATGGCAGCTCTCATTGCTGATAAGATCGTAATCGCTTGTCGCCGATGGGGAAACTCTCGGAGGAGAGGACACATGCCAGCCTAGATTTCGTCCAACAACATCACCTGGGAGCTCTCGAGAAGATTATTTATTCGCGGAAACACCTCCGAGACGTGGCGAGATGCAACATGTTGATCAAAAGACAACTGATCTATCCATGCCTCTGTAAACACAAAGCGCCGCGGGTTCTCTTTGTCCCTATGTAGGGTGTAATGGACCACTCCACCTTCGGATCTGCTTGGTGCCACCAGTGACTTTAGAGCTGCCTCAACTTCAGCCTCTGCGCCAGGTTTTGCGACGAAAATCGCAACGCCGGGTATGATATCTGACATGTATCAATCCTCAAATGATTGTCGCGCTCAAGCATTTTCAGACACGGTCCGACCAAAGGCGGACCGTGTCTCGGTCGTTGCGACGGCTTAAAAGTTAAAGTCTGCTATGTTGTCCTTGGTGAACACCTTGGGCGCACCGAGCAGAATTTCGCTCTTGTTGGCAATATGCAGATCACCGAGCTTGCCGGCCTTGAAGCTCTTGTCACCTGGCTTCAGGGTTCCGTCGGCAAGAGCGCGCAACGCGGTCGCCGCCGCATAGCCCATGTCTTCCGTGCTCCAGAGTACGGCGGATTTCACGCAACCGCTGTTCACATAGGGCTTCATAGCATTTGGCAGCGCAAGGCCGACGACCGCGACCTTGCCGCACAGATTGCCCTGCTGAACGGCTTCCGACGCAGCTGGCGTGGCAACGCTCGTCATGCCGACGATACCCTTGAGTTCGTCACCATACTTGTTGATCAACGTTTGCGCCTGATTGAAGGACAGAATGTTGTCTTCTTGGGCTTCCACAGTTTCCAGGAACTGGATTTTCGGGTGGCACTTTGCGGCGTAGGCCGCCATCTCGCTGATCCAGCGTGCCTGGTTGGGTGTCGTGAACGTCGAGGTCACGATCGCGAAGTGGCCATCTTCACCGATCTGCCCGGCGAGCTGATCGATCAACGTTTTCGCTACACCATTGGCCGTCGCCGGATTGATGAACCACTGACGTGCGTCTGCCTCCGCGTCTGCATCATAAGTGACGACATTGATCCCGGCCTCCAACGCCTTCTTCAACACCGGTGCCACAGCAACCGGATCGTTGGCCGACAGCATGATGCCATCCACGCCGCTGGTGATATAGTTGTCGATGAAGGTAATCTGTTCATCGATGTTGGCTTTGGTCGGACCATCGGTCGTGACGGTTACATCGCCGAGTTCCTTGGCAGCAACCTGTGCACCGGCAGCGCTCGACATGAAGTAACCGATGCCGACCAGTTTCGGTACGTCGACGATCTTGAGCGGCTTGCCCTTGCGATCAGGTGCATTGGCGAGCGCAGCTCCGTTATACTCGCCGGGATCTACGGCCGCAGCCGAAGCGTCGCAAGCAAGCGGATTGGTTGGCTGGCCGTCTCCTCCGGTCCAGTCGGCTTGCGCATGGGCTGCCAGCGGCAGCAGGCTGGTCACGCAGAAAACGCTCGCCTGAAGTGATACTATGATCGATCGCATAAAAACTCCTCCTGTTTTGGATCGTATGCATCCCCGAATGGGGCTGCACCTTGTTGGGTCAGTCGCGCGAAAAACGATTGACCAAATTCGAAATGAGAACGGCCAGGATCAGTACGGCGCCGATCACCACGATCGTGCCGTCGCCCTTGACGCCGGAAAGCGACAGACCGTTCTTCAGCGCCTGGATCAGCACCAGGCCAAGCAGAGAGCCGACGATCGAACCCCGGCCGCCGAATATAGAGGTGCCACCCAGTACGACTGCGGTGATCGCGTCGAGTTCAAGACCGGTGCCCATGTCGGATCGGGTCGTCGAGACTCGGCTGACGAAGACGACCGCAGCGATACTGGCAAGTAGGCCCGAGCCGGCATAAATCCACAGCTTGATCCGCGCCACATCGACGCCCGAATAGCGCGCGGCCGCCTCATTGTTGCCGATGGCGTAGATCTTCCTGCCAACCGGCGTGAAACGGAGAATGAAGATCCCGCCGATCGCCGCCACCGCCAGAAGCCAGAGCTGTGTTGGCACCCCCAACAGGTTGCCCTGCCCTATCGCGAGGAACCAGGCTGGATAGCCCCTGACCGACTGCGCCTGGCTGATGCCTTCCGCCAGGCCACGATAGAGCGCCAGCGTGGCCAGCGTGGCGATCAGCGGCGGCACACGAAAGCGGGTAATGATCAGCCCGTTGACGAACCCACCTGCCGTACCGACGACGATCGCCAGAAATGCGGCCAATGGCAGTGGCAGGCCGAGTTTCCAGAAGACCCCCACGAGAATGGCCGAGAGGCCGACAGTGGAGCCGACGGAGAGGTCGATGCCGCCAGTGATAATCACAAACGTCATAGCTATCACAATCAATCCGACCTCGGTCATCAGCCGACCTTGGTTCAGAAGATTGGCGCTGGTCAGAAAGCGGTCATTATAGATGGCGAGCGTACCCATCACGCAGACCAGAATGAGAAACAGAATGGTCTCGTGGCGATAGAGAAACTTGAGGTTCATTGTCTTGCCCCTCACCCGGCGCGTTGGCGACGCGCGACGTCGGCAAGCACGGTGACCAAGATAAGCGTTCCCTGAACGGCACGGAGCCAATAGGCCGAAACGTTCAGAAAGATCAGCGACGATCCGATGGTGGCAAAGAGGATCGCAGCGAGCGTCGATCCGGTGACGGTGCCGATACCGCCTAGAATGGAAACCCCACCGACCACCGCCGCGGAGATGATGACCAGTTCCAGTCCATTCGGGACCGTGGACTGGATGACCTGCAACTGTGTCGCGAAAAGGATGGCCGCGAGCCCCGCAAACAGGCCGTGAATAGCAAAAACCTGCACGGTCATCGCCCGATGCGATATGCCGACGGCCTCCGCGGCATCCGGGTTGCCGCCGACTGCATAGATTGCCCGCCCGAACGCGGTGTTACGCATGACGAAAGCCGCAAGCAGCGTCAGAACGACCATGAAGACGACCGGCGACGGTATGCCGAAGAACTTGAACTGCGCCAGCTGAAACGCCGGTGGCAGGCCAGATATCCAGGCTCCGCCGGTCAAGGTGATCAGGAGACCGCGCAGGATCGACAGCATTGCAAGCGTGGCTATTATCGAGGGAACCCTGAGATAAGCGACGAGGACACCGACGAGAACATTGATCGCGCATCCGGCGGCGATCGGCGCCAACCACGAGAACCACACCGGATAGCCATTGGTGACGAGCAGGCCGGAGACGGTTGCAAGCACGCCGATCAACGCCCCGACGGAGACATCGATGTGTCCTGAGATGATGACCAGCGACATGCCGATGGCCGCTACCGCGATATAGGCATTGCCGACGAAGATCGACGAGAGGTTATTGCTCGACATAAAGCGCGGATTATAAAGCCCGACGACCCCGAGCAGGACGATAATCGCCACAGCCAAGAGCACTTCCTGGCTCGAGACTTTACCAAATGATATCCGTGTCATGCGGCATGCCCTCTCATCATCGCAGCCCCGATCGTTTCTGGCGTCGCTTCGCTGCGATCGAGGATCGCGACCATGCGGTGCCCGTTCATCACGGCAATGCGGTCGCTCATGCCAAGCACCTCCGGAAGCTCGCTCGAGATCATGATGATCGCCATCCCTTCGCGGGCCAGCTGGACCATCAGCTTGTGTATTTCCGATTTAGCGCCGACGTCGACGCCGCGTGTTGGCTCGTCAAGGATGAGAACCTTCGGCGCACTCGCCAACCACTTGGCGATGACCACCTTCTGCTGGTTGCCACCGGAGAGCTCACCGACAATCTGCGACGGACCACGGGTGCGTACCGCAAAGCGGGCGATGGCATCGTTGGCGAGCGACTGTTCCTTGCGCTTGTCGACCAGCCAGCCGTTGGTCAGCTTGTCGATAACCGTGATCGCGACGTTGTCGCGAATGGTCTGCCGCTTCACAAGTCCATGCTGAGCGCGATCTTCCGGGACATAGGCGATACCATGATCGACAGCCTGTCGCACGTCGCCAACGCTCACCGTCTTGCCGTTGATCCGGATGGAACCGGAAGACGCGGGTGAAATGCCGAACACCGTCTCGGCCAATTCCGTTCGTCCCGAGCCGACTAGACCAGCAATGCCGAGGATCTCGCCCGCACGAACGGTGAGGCTGACATTGTCGACACGGCCCGTACACGAAAGGCGATCGAGCTCGAGCACAGGCTCTCCAAGTGGCACGGTCTCCTTGGGGAAAAGCTGGCTGATCTCGCGCCCCACCATCATCGAGACGAGGCTGGCCTCGGTGACGTCGCCGATATTCTTCGAAGCGACGGTCTTGCCGTCGCGCAGCACCGTCACGCGGTCGGAGATACGAAATACCTCTTCCATGCGATGGCTGACATAAACGATGCCGACGCCGTCGTTCTTCAGCGCCTTGATGACATCGAGAAGCCGGACGACGTCGGCTTCCGCGAGCGCTGCAGTCGGCTCGTCCATGATCAATACCCGTGCATTGCGCGATAACGCACGGGCGATTTCGACGCGCTGTCGGTTGGCAACCGACAGGTTTTCCACCCGCGCGTCTACATCGAGTTCCGGACAGTCGAGCCGCGCCAGGAGCGCGCGCGCCTGTTCGCGCATGGCGCGCCGGTCCAATAGACCGAACGCCGTTCTCGGCGCATGGCCGAGGAAGATATTCTCGGCAACCGTCAGCGCTGGGAAAAGCAGAAGCTCCTGATGAACGACAGATATGCCGGCCACCTGCGCGGTACGCGGCTGACCGAAGCGAACCGTCTGGCCATCAAGCACGACGTCACCACTGCTCGGCTGGTGTGCGCCCGACATGATGCGAATCATCGTCGATTTTCCCGCGCCATTCTCGCCCATCAACGCATGAACCTCACCGGCCCGCACGTCGAAATCCACGCCTCGCAGCACCGATATCGGTCCGAAGGATTTTTTCGATCCCTCGCAACGCAAGAACGGCATTGCCGGGAGGTCCGGATCCCATTGCCGACGTCATGTTCAGTTCCCTCCCATGCGATAAAAACTGCCGACGATCAGGCCAGCGTGTAGCTGGTCTTGACGGATGTGTAGAATTCAGCGGCGTACTTGCCTTGCTCGCGCGGGCCGTAGGAAGAGCCCTTGCGGCCACCAAACGGAACGTGGAAATCGACGCCGGCCGTCGGCAGGTTGACCATCACCATGCCGGCCTCGGCGTTGCGCTTGAAGTGCGTCGCATGCTTGAGGCTGGTCGTCGCGATACCTGACGATAGGCCGAACGGCGTGTCGTTGGCCGTCGCCAGCGCCTCTTCGTAATCCTTGACGCGGATGACCGAGACGACGGGTCCGAAGATCTCTTCGCGAGAGATGCGCATCTGGTTGGTGGCTTCGGTAAACAGCGTCGGCTGCAGATAGAAGCCGGGCGTGTCGCGCTTCAGAAGCTCACCGCCGAAGGCGAGCTTGGCGCCTTCCTTTTTGCCGATCTCAATATAGTCGGTGTCGGTCTTCAGCTGCTTCTCATCGACCACGGGGCCGATATGCGTGCCTGATTTCATGGCGTTGTCGACGATAAGCGTCTCAAGCTTGGCCGTAAGCGCTGCCACGAACTTGTCGTGGATGCCTTCGGTGACGATCAGGCGCGAGGACGCCGTGCAGCGCTGGCCGGTCGAGAAGAAGCCGGAATTGGCGGCTGCTTCGACCGCGACATTGAGGTCGGCGTCGTCGAGAACGACCATCGGGTTCTTGCCGCCCATTTCCAGCTGGAACTTGCGGTTATGCTCAAGCGATGCGGCAGCGACGCGCTTTCCGGTGCCGGTGGAGCCGGTAAAGGTGATGCCGGCGACATCGGGGCTGTCGAGCATGGCTTGGCCGACGACCGAGCCCTTGCCCATGACGAGGTTCAGGACGCCCTTCGGCAGGCCGGCGCGGTGAAGGATATCGACGATCGCCCAGGCACAGCCCGGCACCAGATCGGCCGGCTTGAACACGATGGTGTTGCCATAAGCCACAGCCGGCGCGATCTTCCAGGCCGGAATGGCGATCGGGAAGTTCCAGGGCGTGATGATGCTGATGACGCCGAGCGGGTCGCGGGTGATCTCGACGCCGATGTTCGGACGAACCGAAGGAATGGTCTCGCCGGCAAGGCGCAGGACTTCGCCTGCGAAGAATTCGAAGATCTGGCTGGCGCGGATGGTTTCGCCGACGGCTTCCGGAAGCGTCTTGCCCTCTTCGCGGGCGAGCAGCGCGCCGAGTTCGTCCTTGCGGGCCATGATCTCGTCGCCGGCCTTTTTAAGGATGACGTGGCGTTCCCAGATGCCGGAGCGCGACCAGGCCGGGAAAGCGGCCTTGGCGGCGGCAATCGCCTGCGCAACGTCGTCCGCCCCTGCGCGGGCATAAACGCCGACCACGTCCTGGGTATTCGAAGGGTTGATATTGTCGGATCCGTCGGAGCCAACCCATTCGCCGGCGATGAGATTCTGGTGCAGTGACATTACTCTTCCAATTTTTGTGATGCGCCCATTCACGGGCAACGGGCTACACGCCGTAGAAGCGGGCCGCGTTGGTTTCGAAGACTTTTTCCAGGCCAGCAGGACCGAGATGTCGCGCCAACGTCGTGCGCGCGAGATTGCAGACCTCGGCGTGGCTGGCGGCCAGCGTGCATACGGGCCAGTCGCTGCCGAACATCAGCCTATCTTCACCGAAGACCGAAATGACGTGATCGACATAAGGCTGGAAGTCGTCAGCCGACCAATCGGCCGATGCCTCGGTGACCATGCCCGATATCTTGCAAGAGACGCCTGGGAAGGCTGCCACTTGTCGAATATGCTCCCGCCAAGGATCGAGCTTGCCGGCCGAGATCTCGGGCTTTGATATGTGATCGACCACCGCACGCAGCCCAGGTGTTTCTTCCAGCGCACGCACGACGAATGGCAAATGCCGTGTGAAGGTGAGGATGTCGAACGGCAAACCGGATCCGGCGATCGCCTTCAGGCTTTTCAGCACCTGTGGACGAACAATGAAATCGTCGTTCTCAAGGCCTTGCAACATCGGCCGGATGCCGACGAACAGCGGGTTGCGCCGGTAGTGTGCAAGACGTTCGGCAAAACCTTCGGAATCGAGGTCGAGCCAACCTACGACACCGGCAACAAAATCCGTCTGCGCCGCGACAGCGAGAAGGAAATCGGTTTCGGCCTCCGTCTCTGCTGCCTGGACAAGGATCGTCCTGGTCACGCCGGCGCGGCGCAATTCCTGTCGCAAGTCATCTGGCATAAAATCGCGGTAGATCGACCCGACGTCAGGCGTAAGCCAGCCGTAATCATCGCGTTCGACCTTCCAGAAATGCTGGTGGCTGTCGAGCATAGATCCCTCCCTTGGATGCGCGCAGAGTCAGTCGCGAACGACACCCTTGCGCAGCAAGATGTTGCCATACAACCGGCGCTCTCCAGAGGAGATGATGGCGTAGGCATTCGCCGCCCGCTCTGAAAACTCTCCGGGCTCCATGGCTTGCAGAGCAAGCTTGCGCCCCTCGCCCTTTTCAACCGAAGTCTCGAACTGCGCGTAGATCGGCAGGGCCTCGCCCGGCGCCCGCATGTAACCCACCGGCTGCTCGACGAAATCGTCAAGAGGGAAAACGGTCAGAACGGCGTCGAGAATGTCCGTGGCGTTGATGCCGGGGATCTCGATCAGCCGCTGGGCGTTGGCGGCGGCCGGGAAATTCGCATCGACGATGGCGATCTCATTGCCGTGACCCATGTCGTCCAGCACGGCAAGAAGTTCGCCGGTCAAAAGCGGGTGGATATTTTTCAGCATGTTTTGTCTCTCAATCCTAATGAAGCTTAAGAACCTGTCAGGCGCCGATCAGGCCTTCGTTTTGAAGGGTCGTCCAAAGGTCGGCCGGGATATCGCGTTCGAACCATTCGACGTTCGTGCGCAGCTGAGCTGCAGTTTTCGCCCCGATCACGACGCAGGTTGTCGCGGCGTGACGCATCGGGAACTGAATGGCAGCGGCCGGCAATGGCGTGTCGAAGCGCTCGCAAACCACACGTAGACGGTCGGCGCGGGCGATGACGTCCGCGGGCGCATCGGCGTAGTTGAATTTGTGGCGGCCGGTCGTCGAAGCGAGAATACCGGAGTTGTAGACTCCGGCTACAACCAGTGCCATTCCGCGCTTCTCGGCGATCGGCAGAAAGTCGCGCTCGGCATCCTGATCGAGCAGCGTGTAACGTCCGGCCAGCATGCTGCAGTCGAGATCTGCCTCATCGAGTGCATCGCGGATGATCTGCCATTCGTTGACGCCGAGGCCGAACCCCTTGATGTTTCCGGCGGCCCGCAGTTCAGTCAACGCCTTGAAGCCACCGCCTTTCGTGAGAGCGCCCCAATGGTGATCATGCAGCTCAGCATGCGTGACGCGTCCAATGTCGTGGACATAGAGGATGTCGGGCGCGGTAAGCCCCAACCGCTGCTGGCTGTCATCGAAGCTGCGCATGATGCCATCGTAGGAGTAGTCGAAGACCTCGCGGAACGGCAGCCCGTTCCACCAGCCGGGATCGAGCGGGTTCTTGGGTGGCTCGGGTGGCAGCTCACGACCGGCACGGGCGATGGTCATCAGTCGGCCGACTTTGGTGCTAACCGTAAAGGGCTCTTCCTTTTCGCGCAGCACCTGGCCGACAAGATGCTCCGAACGGCCGTTGCCATACATCGGCGCAGTATCGAAATAGCGAATGCCGGCGTCCCAGGCGGCCTCAAGCATTTCGACCGCATCGCTCGTCGCAACCTTGGCGTAGAGGCCTCCCAGAGGAGCGCTGCCAATACCAAGCGCCGTGACTGTTGCACCGGTCTTTCCAACCGCTCTCGTGGTATTTGCTTTGATGTTCATGCTTGTTCTTCCTGATTGATCAGAGATGCGCGCGGTTCTTGCGGCGAGCCCAGACGACAAAGGCAACGCCGCAAAGCAGGAGCATGCCGCGCACGATCTGCCGTTGTGAATCTGTCCAGCCGAGCAGCGCCGCGCCGCTGAGCAAAGCCGCAAGCAAGAGCACCGCCGCCATGGTTCCGATGACGTTCGGCTTGCCGTATTTCAAAGCCATGCCGCCCAAAAGCACCGCGGTCAGACCATCGATAAAGTAGGAGCCACCAATATAGGGCTGGCCAGACGACAGGTCGGCGGTCAGCAGGATGCCGGCAATGGAGGAAGCGACGCCCGAGAGGATGTAGAGAAGAAAGAGGATCCGGTTGACCGGAACGCCCGCCTCAACGACGGCGGCGCGGTTCTGCTCCATCGCATAGAGATAATGGCCAAACGTCAGATGCTCCTGAATGAAGTATGCGAGGGCGTAGAGCGCGATCACCACGATAGCAACAAGCGGCACGATGCCAATGTTGGTCGAAAGTGCGGCACCGACGAACCCAGTGGAAGGCAAGGCGATCGATGTCCCGAGACCGATCGCCGCTGCGATCGATCCGGCAAGGCCGCCGGTGGCGATGGTGATCACCAATGCCGGGAGGCGAAAAACTGCAACCAGTCCACCGTTGACGAGACCGAAGACTATGCCAACGGCAAGGCCACCGAAACTGGCGACCGGCCAACCGTAACCAGCCTGCACAAGACCGGCGACCAACATGTTGGCAAGGGCTGCCACCGACATGAAGCTGACGTCGATCTCGCCGGCAGCCACGATCCAGGTCAGACCAAGAAACATGATGGCAGCGATAGAAGCCGAGCGCATCATGTCATTGATGTTGCCAGCGCTGACGAAGGTGGGCCTGAGCCAGGCAAACATGACAAAGGTGGCCGCGAGCAGGAAGAACAGTCCGTAGCGGACCATGACGGTCTGCAGGTCGGCGCGCTGGCGATGGTCTCTGACGTTGTCTGTCAAAACGGTCATCCTCGTGTCTCCCTCAGCGTGCCGTCGTTCGGCCGCTGAACACGCCCGTCAGCATCGCCGTCAATTTGGGGTCGAATATTGCGATCGCGCCAATCAGCACGGTGCTGACAATCGCGTCGCTGTAGTAGTAGGGGATTGCCAGCAGGGTGAAGCCGTTGAGCATCGCCGACATCAGCAAGGTGCCTGCCAGCGTGGCCGGTATGGACGGAGCGCCAAACAGCGCCGCGCCGAGGTACACCGCTGCAAAGGCCGGCATAAGCAACTGGCTGCCCGCAGTCACGTTGGCGGCGCCAGAGGACGCGACCAGCAGCGTGATGGCCAGACAGGCCGATGCACCGCATAGGGCAAAGGCTGTGAGGATATAGGCCTTGACGCGTATACCCGAGAAGATTGCCGACAGCTTGTTCTCGCCGGTCGCATAAAACGAGCGTCCGTAGCGCGAGGCATGCAGTATCACGCCGGCGATCACGGCCGAACAGATCAAGATGACAACCGGCATATCGAGCGTCAGCACCTTGGCGTCGTTGAGATCCAGAATGCCCGACATGAAGAAATTCTCGGAGATAGACGTGCCGTTGCTGTAGAAATAGGACAAACCGACGGCCACGCCGCCGGTGGCAATCGTCGTGACGATGTCGGGCAGCCGAAAATAGGCGACCGCCGTGCCGTTGATGACACCCGCCAGTACGCCGACGGCAATGCCGCCGCCGATCGAGACCCCAAGTCCATGGCCCATAGACAGCAACCAGCCGAGCGTCATCGCGCCGAGAGAGGCGACGCCCGGAAAGGAAAGGTCGAAATGGCGGACCACAATCACAAAGGTAAGCCCGATCGCCGCCAGACCATTGACCGACATGTGCCGCAGCAGCGCGTGAAGGTTGGCGTTGCTGAGATAGGCCGGCGCGAAAAACTGGAACACGCCGGCGATGACGGCAAGCAGGCCGAGAAAGGCACAAAGCCTAAGGATGATCGGTGGCAGCTTGAGTGCTTCCGTCATGATCTTACTCCCATAATTCCGGCGGCAAGAAGCTGGTCGCGCGTCGGGGCCATATCCGGTGCCGTCATCGGCCGGCCCTTGTAGAGCGCGATTGTGCGGTCGGCGATGCCATGAACCTCATCACAATCCGACGAGATGACGAGCACACCAGCCTTTTTCGAAAGCTCACGCATCAGCGCGTAAAGCGTTGCCCGAGCACCGATATCGACGCCGACGGTCGGTTCGACGAAAATGTAGATTTGGGAATCCCGATAAAGGCCCTTGGCGATGACGATCTTTTGCTGGTTGCCGCCTGAAAACGCACTGGCCGGCCGGTCGAGTTTCGGCGGCTGCAACGCCACCCGCTTGGCCAGATCCTCTGCAACCTTGCGGTTTCTTCCGAATTTCAGCAGTCCGCCGAGCCAGGATGCCTTGCCCAGATGCGCGAGCGTCGTGTTGAACACAACGTCCTTTGTCAGTGTCAGTCCTTCCGTACGACGATCGCCGGGCACGAGAAAAATGCCACGTTTCAACGCATCGTGCGGGTCCCTGAGAACCACCTTTTCGCCCTTCATGCTGATCGTTCCAGCCTCGGGCCTGATGACACCAAACAACGCCTTCGACAGTTCATCTACGCCGGAACCGACGAGGCCGAAGATGCCGAGAATCTCACCGCGGCGGAGCGTGAAGGAGACGCCGGAAAACAAGCCACGCTTTTCGAGGCCCTCAACCTGCATCATCACTTCACCGCCCGCCTCGCTTGCCCTGGGAGGGAAGATATCGCCGGTCTTTTCGTCCAGCATCAGTTCGGGAATGGAAATATTCCGTTCGCTTGCTTCGCGAGCAGTCAAGGTCGCGACATTGCGACCGCCGCGAAACACCGTGAACCGGTCCGCGATCTCGAAGACCTCTTCGAGACGATGCGTGATGTAGATAATCGCAATGCCGGCTGCCTTCAGCGTCCGCATCAGCTGAAACAGCGAGGCTTTCTCGCGCTCGGTCAACGTCGACGTCGGCTCGTCCAGAATGAGAATACGGATGTCGTCGCGGCGAAGTGCATGCAGGACCGCGACAATTTCACGATCGACGGCAGGCATTTCACCGACGCGGACATCAAGATCGATCTCAATCGGAAAGCGCTTGAGCAAGGTCTGGGCGGCAAGGCGCATTGACTTTCGGTTGACGCGTCCGGCAAGGCCGGTTTTACCGGCTTCCTGGCCGAGAAAGATGTTCTCGACGCCGGTGAAATCGTTCACCAGCTCCGGATGCTGTTGCACCGAAGCGATGCCACAGTCGATCGCGGCTGCCGGTGTGCCGATTTCGACGGAGCGGCCATCGATGTCGATTGTCCCGGAATCCTTCGTATAAACGCCGGAAAGGATTTTGATCAGCGTCGACTTACCGGCGCCGTTGACGCCGAGGAGAGCGTGGATCTCCCCTCTTTCAAGCTCGAAATTGACGCTGTCGAGCGCCTTGACGACACCGAAACGTTTTTCGATCTGCCGCATGCTCAGCACGGTTGCCATTGTTTATCTCGAATCCCTCGGCGACTGCCCAATGTCAGGGCCACCGCATTTTGATCATGACGGGCCGATCTTCGAACCGGCCCGCCTGACGGAAGTGTGGTTTAAAGCGCGCGCGCCCATCCAAGTTTCAGGGCTTCACCGGGCTTGTCGTAAGTATCTGGAATCTCGGCCAGATCCTTCAGGCTGTCCTGGCTGACGGCGTAAGACGGCGTGATCACGAAACGCGGCGCCTTGCGGCCGGCCACCACTTCATGAGCATAGAACGCGTTCATGTAGGCCATCTCGTAGAAGCTCTGCGCCATGGTCAACGCGAAGGGCGAACCCGCCTTGATGTATTCGAAGGACTGCTTCCCGCCGTCGATGCCGGTGATAAAGGTCTTGCGACCGGCAGCACGAATGGCCAGCGTTCCCTCGGAGGCAGCGCCATCCCAGGCGCACCAGATCGCGTCGAGTTCGGGATTGGCCGTCAGAATGTTATCGACGACCTGACGCGGTGTGGTCGTCCCACCGAGCGCGAAGGCAATCTCCGAAACGACCTTGATATCCGGAAAGCGAACGAAGACAGACTTGGCGCCGAGTGTACGCTGATCCCAGGACTCGTTCGAGGGAAGGCTGACGATGGCAACATTGCCCTTGCCGTCCAGCCGCTTCGCAATGTATTCAGCGCCGGCAGCACCAAGGCCGAAATTGTTCGACATTGCGGTCGACGTGACCGTCGTGTTCGGAACGTAGCTGTCACCACAGAAGATCGGGATGCCGGAAGCGACCGCAGCCTGCACGGCGGGCGAGATTGCGGCGGCATCGGCCGGTGTGATGAAGATGGCGGCCGGCTTCGATGCCACGAAGGCAGCGATCTGATCCGCCTGCTTCTTTACGTCGTAATTGGCGTCGGCAATGGTCAAGGTGCCGCCGAGACGCTCGACGGCATCCTTGTAGCCGTTGACGATATGCCGGCCGGATTCCCACACGGTCCAGCCAAGCGACGCACAGAATTGCAGGTCCTGTGCGTAGGCGAACTTCGGACGGCTGAGCGCCGCGGCTACAGTCATCGCCGCGCCAGCGCTGAGCACACCGCGACGCGTAAGTTTCAATCCGGCGAGAAAAGACTCCTGGTCCTTCGAACCTGTTTCAACATCAGACATTAGACACCTCCCCTAACTATGGCCGGAACCGCCCGGACATTTCGCATTAGCGATCGCGCTCAGCGCGATTCGCGAAGTAGCTGCAGATATTCTTGCTGCGTCGCGCGACGCGGATTGGTCGCATGGCAATGATCCTTGAGCGCCTCATGAGAAACCTTCTCCATCATTGCCTCTGTCACGCCCATTGCCTCCAGGCCCGAGGGCATACCAATATCGCGGTTGAGTTTTGCGATCGCTTCATCCGGAGTGCCGCCGAGGATGTCGGACAGAACAGTCCATTTGGCGCCGATGACCTCGCGGTTGAACCGCAGCACAGCCGGCATCAACACCGCATTCAATGTACCGTGGTGAAGGTTGAGTTCGCGGATCGCGCCCAATGGATGTGTCAAGGCGTGAACGGCACCCAGCCCCTTCTGGAAAGCCATCGCGCCTTCGAGCGCCGCCATCATCATGTCCCAGCGAGCGCCGCGATCCTTACCGTTGGCTACAGCAACGCGGATGGCGGGCAGGCCGCGCTTCAATCCATCCAGGGCGATTGCCTCCGCGGGCGGATTGACGGATGGTGCCATATACGTTTCGAGGCAATGCGACAGCGCGTCCATGCCTGTCGCCGCAGTCAGGAATGGCGGAAGTCCGTACGTCAATTCAGGATCGCAAAGTGCAATCGACGGCAACATATGACCACTGAGAATACCAAGCTTGCGTCCTTCCGCCGTGATGATGACGGCAGCGCGACCGACTTCCGACCCGGTTCCCGATGTAGTCGGAACGGCGATCATCGGACAAATACGGCCATGAATGCGCGACGCACCGCCTTCGACAGCAGTATATTGCGCCAAGGGCCCTTCGTGACCGCTCAGCAAGCGAACAGCCTTGGCAAGGTCGAGCGAAGAGCCGCCGCCGAGGCCGACAATGCTGTCGCAGTCCTGATCGACGTACATCGCATAGGCAGCACTGACCGCATCTTCGGCCGGATTAGCGGGCGTGCCGTCAAAGATAACCGGCGGCTTCTCGAACAAGCCGACGACCCGCTCTACTAGCCCTGTCGCGACCAAGCCGCGATCGGTGGCGATCAGCGGGCGTTTCACGCCGAGCTCGCTGAGAAGCGCCGGCAGGCGGGCGATCGCGCCTTCATCGAATTCGATACGAGTGAGGTAGTTGATGGTTGCCATGCGACTGCCGTTGTCCTGTTGCGAGAGGACGCGAAAGACCTGCGCGGCAAGACGGCGCAAACTACATTGCGCCGGCTTCAGCCGTGTTCGCAGGGCTCTGCATCGCGCCGCCCTCATGCCTACGTTTTGAAATTCACCCCTTTAGCGAGGTGATTTTCTCCTCCGTTGCGCTAACGCAAACTTTTCTCTTGCGCCGCCAACTAATATATGAGTTATAAAAGGCAGATGATGATCCGCCTGTCAACGAGAAATCTTCAGATTGTCTAAATTCAACATTTGCGTTAGTTTTCCGCAATTTAGAGCAGAGCTGAGCTGAAATGAGACCGATTCCGAAGGCCGAACAGATATATGGGATGTTGCGGCAAGCAATCGTCCACCTACAAATGCAACCGGGTGCTGTAATCTTGGAGAAGGACCTGTGCAGCGAGTTCGGCGTGTCGCGGACTCCTGTGCGCGAGGCCCTGCAACGTCTGGCCGACGAAGGGCTCGTCGATATCTTCCCGCATTCCGGAACCTATGTGAGCCGCATCTCCTATGCAGTCGCGGAGGAGGGATTCGTCATCCGGCGCGCGCTCGAGATTGAAAGCGTTCGCAAAGCCGCGATACTTATCAATGACCACGACGTCGAAGCGCTTAACGCCATCGTCGCCGACATGCGGATGCTTCTCGAGCGCAATACACTCGAACTCTATCTCGACGCAGATGATGCACTGCACAGCACGATTGCCGGCATCAGCAGATTTCCGCGGATATGGAAGTTCATCACGCTGGCAAAGGTCCACCTGGACCGGATGCGCCAGCTCAGCGCGCCCGTTCCAGGTCACCTGGCCATGGTGACCGAGCAGCATGAAGCTATTGTGCGAGCACTACAGAACCGCAGCGCCGACCAAGCGGAACTCGCCATGCGCATTCATCTCGATTCGTCCTTCGCGGTCATGTCGAACATGTACGAAGACAAGATTTCCCTGTTTGAAAAGAAAGACAGCTGACATGACGGCATTCACCACCACGTCTCCTCTGTTGCTGCTCAACGCTCGCGACAATGTCGCCATCGCCCGGGTGTCGCTCGATCCGGCACCCTACCCGGAGCTTGGAGGAGCGCAGCTGTCCGCACGTGTCACGCAAGGCCACAAGGTCGCAGTAGATGCCCTGCCGGCGGGCGCAGCTGTCATCAAGTACGGCCAGGTGATCGGCTTTGCCAGCCGCGACATAGCCATTGGCGAACATGTTCATACACATAACATGGCGATGGGCGACGTCGAACTGTCGCACGAATTCTGCGTGGACGCCCGCGAGCCGGACTTCATTCCTGCCTCGCAACGAGCGACCTTCCTCGGCTACGCCCGTCCGGGCGGCTTGGCGGGAACACGCAATTACATCGCAATCGTTTCGTCGGTGAACTGTTCGGCCACTGTCTCCAAGGCCGTCGCTGCGCATTTCGCGGTCCCAGGGCGGCTGGATGATTTTCCCAACGTCGATGGCATTATTGCGCTGACCCATGCCGGCGGCTGTGCGATCAATACGCTTGAGGACGGCTATCGCTACCTGACGCGAACGCTTGCGGGCTATGCGACGCACCCCAACGTCGGCGGTGTCGTGATGATCGGGCTTGGATGCGAAACGAACCAGATCCCTGCCATCTTGGCGGCGCACGGACTGAAGGAAGGCGATACCTTCCGCGCCATGACGATCCAGGCGACGGGCGGCACACGCCGCACCATCGAGGAGGCAATAGCCGCCATAGACGACATGCTTCCTGTGGTCAACGCCGCGAAGCGCACAGCGCAGCCTGCTTCACTCCTGAAGCTGGCACTGGAATGCGGCGGCTCCGACGGCTACTCCGGCATCTCGGCCAACCCGGCTCTCGGCTACGCCTCGGATCTGCTTGTCCGCCACGGCGGGACGGCGTGCCTGGCAGAAACCCCCGAGATCTACGGCGCCGAACATCTACTGACGAGACGGGCAGCCTCGCCGGACATTGCCAAAAAGCTGCTGGAACGCATCGAATGGTGGCGTGACTATGCGGAGCGCGGCAAAGCCGAGCTCAACAACAATCCCTCGCATGGCAACAAGGCCGGTGGGCTGACGACTATTCTGGAGAAGTCTCTCGGAGCTGTCGCCAAGGGTGGAATGTCCCGCCTCAATGCCGTCTATGAATATGCTGAAAAGATCGACGAAAGCGGCTTCGTATTCATGGATACGCCGGGCTACGATCCCGTGGCGGTCACGGGGCAGGTCGCCGGTGGCTGCAACATCATCTGCTTCACGACGGGGCGCGGCTCGGTCTCAGGCTTCAAGCCGGCGCCATCGCTGAAGCTCGCCACCAACACGCCCATGTACGAGCGAATGCAGGAAGATATGGACATCAACTGTGGCACGATCGTCACCGGCGACGAGACCGTCGAGCAGGTGGGCGAGCGGATCTTCCAGACGATCCTTGATGCGGCCTCCGGCCGCAAGACTGCGAGCGAGTTGTACAACTATGGCGATAACGAATTCGTGCCCTGGCAGGTTGGGGCCGTCATGTAACTGAAGACGCATGGCACACGGCGCTCACCGGGAGGCCATCGGGAGGAATGCAAATGAACGAGATCAGAAACTTTTACGACGTCATCATCATCGGTGCTGGTGTCGGCGGTGGCGCGCTGGCGAACAAGCTGGCCGGAACCGGCCGCAGCATTTTGATGATAGAACGCGGACCGCGTCTGCCGCGCGAAGCGGACAACTGGAGCGTCGACGCTGTCTTTCACACGAAAAAATACGCGACCAAGGAAACCTGGCGCGATAAGGATGGCGTCGCCTTCAATCCGAGCACCTATTATTATGTCGGAGGCAACAGCAAGTTCTTCGGCGCCGCTACCCTCCGCTTCCGGGCCGAAGACTTCGAGGATCTACAGCACGAAGACGGCGTCGCGCCTGCATGGCCCGTGTCCTATGCTGAGTTCGCCCCCTATTATGATATCGCCGAACGACTAATGGGCACGCACGGCACCGCCGGCATGGATCCGACAGAACCGCCGCGTTCCGGCCCGATGCCATATCCGGCGATCGGTCACGAGCCCGAAATCGCCGTCTTCGACAAGAAGCTGCGTGAAAAGGGCCTACGTCCCTTCCCGCTGCCGATCGCCATCGACTACCACGAGGGTGGCAACTGTATCCGCTGTCGCACCTGCGACGGCTTCGCCTGCAAGTTGGGCGCCAAGGGCGATGCCGAGGTACGACTGGTAAACCCAGCGATTGCCAAGGGCGGAATCGACCTCGTCACCGAAGCCTTCGTCCACCGTCTCATCACTGACCCCATGGGCAAGCGCGTTACCGGCGTCGAGCTGACCCATGCCGGCGAGACACGCACGATCTCTGCCGACACCTTCATCAGCAGCGCCGGCGCCATCAATTCCGCTGCACTTTTGCTCCGCTCTGCGAACAATGCGCACAAGCGCGGGCTTGGCAACAATATGTCCGACCAGCTCGGCCGCAACTACATGGCGCACAACAATACGGCCATGATGGCTATTTCGCCGTTCAAGAAGAACCGCGTGGTCTTCCAGAAATCGATGGCGATCAACGACTACTATCTCGCCAACAGCGAGAAGCCCTATCCACTCGGCAATGTTCAAGGACTTGGCAAGCTGCAGGGAGGCATGCTGACCGCGAATGCGACTTGGGCGCCAGAGTGGCTGATGTCTGCATTCGCCGACCGGAGCGTCGACTGGTGGATCATGTCGGAGGATCTGCCGGATCCCAACAACCGTGTCTCGCTCGATCCCGACGGCAAGATCCGCCTGAGCTACACAGCTAACAATTTGAAGTCCCACAACGAGCTGGTGAAAGTATGGTCGCGGCACATGCGCTCGCTCGGCTATCCGCTGATCATCACCAACAAGATGGATATCAAAGTATCCATGCACCAGTGTGGCACCGCCCGGTTCGGCAACGATCCGGCAACCTCGGTGCTCGATGCGAACTGCAAGGTCTGGGACATCGATAATCTCTATGTCGTCGATGCCTCCTTCTTGCCGTCGTCGACGGCGCTCAATCCATCTCTGACGATTGTCGCCCAAGCGCAGCGTACTGGCGAGCACCTGCTCAGCCAATGGGGCGAAACGAATGTGGCGCCGCAGACCTCACAAACCACGGCCTGACCGTTCAGGCCTCAAACAAAATATTGATATCTCGGGAGGAGACGCCGATGTCCGGCCAGAATGACTATAGCAACATGTTCAGCCTCAAGGGCCGCAAGGCCATCGTGACCGGCGGCTCGCGTGGCATAGGCAAGGCGCTTGCAAGTGCGCTCGCCGCCAACGGTGCCGATGTCGCCATCGTCGTACGCTCGTCGCTCGAGCGCGCGCAATCCGTGGCCGAGGAGCTGAAGTCCGGCGGTGTCGACAGCTTTGCGCTGCAGGCCGATGTGTCGGTCGAGGATGATGTCGAACGGATGACCAACACCGTCGTCGAACGCTGGGGCCGGATCGATATCCTCGTCAACAACGCGGGGATCGTTTTGCCGGCGCATGCGGAAGACTGCGCGCTTGACACTTGGCGCCAGACAATGGCCGTTAATCTTGACGGCGTGTTTCTCGTGTCGAAGGCAGTCGGACGGCAGATGATCGCGCAAAAGAGCGGGTCGATCATCAATATTGGCTCAATGTCAGGTCGCATCGTCAACTGGCCATTCCGACATGCCGCCTATAACGTGTCCAAGGCGGGCGTGCACATGCTGACCAAATGCCTAGCGACGGAATGGGCCGAGCACAACATTCGCGTCAACGCTATCGCTCCGGGCTACATCATGACCGAATTGACCGACGAAGTGCTGCGCGAGCACCCGACCGTCGTCAGCGAACACTGGGCCAAGGGCGCCGTGCAGAACCGTATCGGCGGCGTCGAGGAACTGGCGGGCGCAACGGTCTATCTCGCCGGCGACGCGGCGAGTTTCACGACGGGGGAAATCCTTACAATCGACGGCGGCCTCACCTTGCGTTGAGCTGAACCGCGGCACCAAAAAAGAGGATCAGATATATGACACAACGCGGTTATGGCGGCCCGCTCCGCTACATCCAAGGCCCAGGCGTACTCGCCGATTTAGGCAGTTATGTTGAACCCTTGGCAAAGTCAGCTCTCATCATCATTGACGGCTTCTTCTGGGACACCCTGACGCCACAAATCGAGAAGAGCCTTGCCGAACGCGGCGTTACCGGCCACTTCGTTCGCTTCGGCGGTGAATCCACCGATGCCGAGGTGGCGCGTTGCGTGGCCGAAGGTCGGGCAGCGCAGGCAGGCGTCGTCATTGGCGTCGGTGGAGGGAAGGCGCTCGATACCGCCAAGATCACCGCTTTCAACATTGGCGCCCGGATCGCGACCGTCCCGACCATCGCCTCGACGGATTCGCCGACCAGCTCTATTGGCGTCATCTACTCGGCCGAGGGTGTCTATGATCGCGTCGTTCGCTGCGGCCGCAATCCCGATATCACGCTTGTTGACAGCGCCCTGATCATCCGCGCGCCTGTCCGCTTCCTGGTATCCGGTATCGGCGACGCACTCTCCACCTGGTACGAGGCTCGCTCCAATCTCGAGTCCCGGTCTAAAAACTACATCGGGGATGGTTATGCGGCGACGATCGCCGGGGCGCAGATCGCTCGGGCCTGTCACGAGGTCTTGATGCGCGACGGGCGCTCGGCCTATAGGGCGGCCGCGGCTGGAGCTCTGACGCCGGCAGTCGAGAACATCATCGAGGCCAACACGCTTTTGAGCGGGCTGGGATTTGAAAACTGTGGTGTATCAGCTGCTCACGGCATTCACGACGCACTTACCGTCCTTGAGCCTACGCATCATTTCTTCCACGGAGAGAAAGTTGCCTTTGGCGTCATCTGCCTATTGGTACTCGAAAACAGAGCGCCGAGCGAGCTGAACGAGGCGATCGACTTCTGCATCGATCTTGGGCTGCCGACTACGTTGTCCGACCTCGGATTAACCGAAGTCACGGCTGAAGACCTGCTGAGGGTAGGAGAGATCGCCATGTTACCGAGTAATGTGATCCATTCCGTACCGGTTTCTCTAACGGCACAACTCGTGGCCGACTGCATCGCTACGGCGAGCACTCTCGCTGATCAGCGGAAGTCGTTCCGCAATCGCTGAGGCAAGAGAGGCGCTCGTTCCCAGATTGCGATCGAGCGCCTTCGCCGCACCCCCATCGAAAAGGCGATGCTCTTGATGGGATATGAACCAACGACCCGTGCTTGAAGATGGCAAGAGGTTCAAAAATCAGTGACCTGATGTGCGGGGCAGGCTGCGGCGTATCCGGTATGGTTGTCACAGACCGATCATGTTGAGATAAACAAACACTTACCTCGGCAAAAGTTTGTTGCGGCCGGCACTAGCGGCCTTAGAAAATCCGTCAATCTCCACGCCAGACCCACCTACTTCTTGAAGGGGCCGACACGAGTTTGCCGCATCCTCAAGCGCCGGATTTTCTCGGTTACAGTATGCTTTTTAAAACCAAAGATTGCTTCAATCTCGACGTTGTTATAAGCGGAGTATATAACTCCAGTTTACTCATGGTCGCGAGGCCGTCTCCAGTGACGACAAGACAACCAGAAATCGAAGCTCTCTATGCCTCTGAGCGCGGGCGGCTGGAGCAAGTGGCCGGACGCAGGGTCGGCAGATCGAATGCTGCGGAGCGCATTATCGTTGGCCTGGCTGGCTCACTCGGATTAACGATGCGAAATTGGTTCGCTCGATGTCCCGTAAGGGCTGTTCCCAAGATAACGCCGCGTGCGAAGGCTTCTTTGGACGGTTGAAAACGGAACTCTTCTATCCACGAGACTGGAAGACCATCACAATCGAGCAATTTGTCCGCGAGGTTGATGGCTACATCCGATGGTACAAGGAGAAGCGCATCAAATTATCATTGGGGTCGCTCAGCCCGATCGAGTATCGCAGAAGCCTCGGCCATAACGTCTAAATCAGTCCAAGTTTTTATCCGCATCCCCATGCTGGCGAATAATCTGGTCGGGAGCTTTTTCGGTCGGCACCATCTCAAGGTACCTCTCCATGCATCGCAGAAAGCCATAGCAGGCACATTCGCAATTTGCCCTGTCCTTGCTCGCGTAAACGGCAATCATTTCTACTGAGCGATGGATTTCGTCAAGCCGATATAGGGCTCCCAGATCCTGTTTGTAGGGATCCGGGAGCCTTGGCAATCACAGCTGGAAAGGCCGATATCGACTGCCGGCTAGCATGTCAGACCTTGACGACGCTCGCGGTGTAGATTTGGCCGGTCGTCTTGCCGAGGCTGGCGTCAAAGTCTTCATCGCTCATCGTCACGCGCAGATCTTCCGTCAGCGCGCGCGAGAAGCTGGCAATGATGCCCTTGTTGTGGCTGAGCTTTTCGCAGGCATCGTCCTTGCTGTAGCCGCCCGACAGGGCAACGACGCGGATGACAGCCTTGTGGGCGACCAGCGGATCGTAAAAATTCGGAATGGTCGGGATCGTCAGTTTCAGCATGACCTGAACGCCGTCCGGGAGGGCATCGAGCTGCGCCAGGATCTCGTCGCGCAGGATCGCTTCTGCCTCTGCCTTGGTCGGACTCTTGATCGAGACTTCCGGCTCGATGATCGGGATCAGGCCGTGGCCGAGGATCTGCTTTCCGACTGCGAACTGCTGCTTCACGATGGCGACAACGCCGGTCGTGTTCGCCTCGGCAATGACAGAGCGCATCTTGGTGCCAAAGATTCCCTTGGAAGCAGCGCGGGCAAGCAGCGCGTCGAGGTCGGGCATCGGCTTCATCATCTGTACGCCGTTTTCCTCGGCAGCCAGGCCCTTGTCAATCTTGAGGAACGGCACCACGCCACGATCTTCCCACAGATAGGTGGGAACCGGCTTGCCCTTGGCTTCGTCGTCCATCGTCTTCTCAAAAAGGATGGCGGCGATGACCTTGTCGCCGGAGAAGGCCGGTGCAGTTATGATGCGCACGCGCATCTCATGCATCAGCCGGTACATTTCCTCGCCGCCGCTATAGTCGGAATCGTTGATGCCATACAGGCGCAGAGCGCCGGGGGTGGAGCCGCCACTCTGGTCTAGGGCTGCAATGAAGCCGTTCTTTTCGACCATTTGGGTCATCATCTTCGCGTCGGTCATACTTCTCTCCTTTTATAGCCTATCGTTATCGACTTTGGGTTTTCACCTTCTGACAGGCCTTCAGATGAGCAGGAACAAAAGGACGGAAACGCTGATGATCGAAAGCGCTGTCGTCATCAGAAGGGTGGTTGCCGATGCATCAGCGAGCTTTCCGGCGTTTCTCGCAAGCAGGAAGGCGTTCGATCCGGTCGGCATTCCGGCCGTTATGACGGCTACAGTCAACACCTGATGCGGTAGTTGCGCCCAAGACCCGAGTAGCCAGACCAGAATTGGGAGGACTGCGAGCTTTAGGGCCGTTGCAGAAATTGCGTCAGCCTTGAACGTATTGAGGCAAAGGGCAGGCAAAGTCCCGCCAATACAGATAAGCGCAAGCGGAATGGCAGTGCCGGCGAGAAGATGAAGAAGTTCCTGAACAGCCGCCGGCATCGTAAAACCCGTTAACCGCCAGACGGTGCCAAGAAAGACAGACAAGACGACGGGGTTCTGCACGACACGAAGAGCTGCTGCACACAGGCTTCCCGCTATGCCTCCGGTTTTCTTCGAGCCGAATTCAATCAGAAGGCTTGTAAGGGTCAGCAATATGGCGGAATGCAACGTGATGATCGCAAGCAAGGGCGGCAGTGCGTCATGGCCCAGTGCCGCGACAACGATCGGAATGCCCATCATGCTGCAGTTGCCGAAGCAGGAGTTCAACGCCAGCATCGCGCCCTCCGGCAACGATTTCCCTGCAAGATTCGAGCCGACCAAGACGCCGACAAAAATGAGCAGGCAGGCTGCGAAATAGATCCCCGCCACAGCAAAGATGTGTAACTCCGGCGCATTGGCTATCGCCTCAAACAGCAGCGCCGGCATGCCAAGCAGAAATACGATGTCAGACAGGCTGCGAAACCCCTGTGCCTCCATAAACCTTATACGGCGCATGAAGAGGCCAATGAAGATCAGCGCAAAGCTTGGAAAGATGATCGTGAAAAGCATCAGGTCGGTGGCTCATTGCTCATGGAAACTTGCGGTGCCTGTCGGCGGATGGATAGAACGCTATCTGCCGTCAGACGCGCGCCGATAAGTCCAAGCAGGGCGCCGTTCATCTTCCAATTGCCTGCAATGAGTGGACGCGGTCTTACCGATCAATGGAATGCTCCTGTCGAAGATCTAGATAAGAATCAGAAGCGCCCGCGCGCCGGTTGGGCGCAGCCGACCGGACGGGCGTGCATTCCGGCATGTATTCAATTGGGAAACGTTCTGCCCAACTCGTCTACAGCTTCGCATGTCAGCGGCGAAGCACGCCGGTCGCCGATGATGAAGAACAGCTTTGCCGTTTCCTCAAGCTCCTCATAGGCATAGACGGCCTCTTCGAGGGATTTGCCCGCAACAATCGGGCCATGGTTTGCCAGTAGCATTGCATGGTGGTTCTTTGCTGCCGAACGGACGGCTTCGGCCAGTTTGCGATCGCCCGGCCGGAAGTACGGGACAAGCGGCAGTTTTCCCACTCGCATGACATGATATGCCGTCAACGGCGGCAGGACGTTTTCCGTGTCTGAGTGACACAGGCAGGACACTGCCACCGAATGGGTGGAATGGAGGTGAACGATTGCCCTGGCTTCAGGACGCTCCTCATAGACGGCGAGGTGAAAGAAGGCTTCCTTCGATGGTGGATCTCCTGCAAGCAGATCTCCAGCCGGCGAAACCTTCGATATCTGTTCGGCGGTCAGAAAGCCAAGAGACGAGTTTGTCGGCGTTACAAGAATGGAGCCGTCTGCAAGCCGCACCGAAAGATTTCCGGCACTGCCATGCGCGAGACGCCTGTCGTAGAGAAGCGCACCATAGCGGACGATCTTTGATCTCAACTGCGCTTCCGTTTCTGTCGTCATCACACACCCGTGAGCGCACGCAGCGCCTTTGTTTGGACTGAGTTAATTCGGCCTAGTCAGCCGGCCAGCATGGCAAGCGCATCGGAAAAGAACGTCGTATTTCCGAAATTGCCCGATTTCAGCGTCAGGCCGATCTGCCGATCGCCGGAGATACAGAAGCACCACGGAACCCCTGGAGCTATTTCGGGTCCAATTTCCATGCTTTTAACGTCAAGGGCACGGGTCACCGCGCCGGACGTTTCACCGCCTGCGACCACGATACGCCCGACCCCGAGATCACGCGCACGGATCGCCAGTGCAGCAAGGGCCTCCTCGACGATGGCGCCCGCCCGCTCGACGCCGAGACGTGCCTGCACCAAACGGACGCTTTCCGGCCGTGCCGTCGCATAGACAATCGGTGCCCGGGTCAGATCCTGCCGGGAAAGCCAGTCGAGCGCCGCCTGATGCCCGTTTTCCGCCAGATCGAGCGGATCAAGCTGCAGCGATTCCGCGCCGCTCGCCAGATAATGCTCGACCTGCTGGTTGGTCATGGCCGAAGCGCTGCCGGAGAGCACGACTGCGCCCGCCGGCAATGACGGAATGACAAGCCTACCGGCATCCGCCGAAAGCGTACCATCCTTGATGTAAAGGCCGGGTAGCGGCATCGCAACCGCCGAGCCACCCGTCATCAGCGTCATCCCACGACATGCCTCCGCGACGATATTCAGGCTGTCATTATCGATCGCATCAACGACGACATGTCCTGCCCCCTCGTCGAAGAGCTTGTCGATCCGCTCCCTTAGCGCATGGGCGCCCTGCGCCACGAATGTCAGATCGGCGAGTGCCACCCTGGACGTTACCTGGGGTGCCAGAAGCCGCATCACGCTGCTGTCACGCATCGGCGTCAGCGGATGATCCTTCATCGGGCTCTCGGCCAATGGATGCTGATGGACGAACAGATTGCCCATGAAAACCCGGCGGCCATTTTCAGGAAATGCAGGGCAGTAAATGGTTCGATCTATACCGAGCGCAGCCATCAGCGCCTCCGATACCGGACCTATGTTGCCCTTTTCGGTACTGTCAAAGGTCGAGCAGTATTTCCAGAAGAACCGCGAGGCTCCGGCACGACGCAACCAGTCGAATGCAGCACATGCCTCGGCGATTGCCTTGTCCACCGGGGCCGTGCGGATCTTCAAAGCGATAACCTCGAATGCGGCGTTGTCACTGTCCGGTTCCGATGAAGGCAGGCCGGTATGCAGTCGTACCCGCACACCGGAGCGCGCCAGAAGGCCGGCAATGTCCGTTGCGCCGGTAAAATCATCAGCGATGCATCCAAGTACAGTCATGCTGCTTTTGCCTCCACCAGTTTCCGAATGCTCTGGACCGCGGCTTCTGGCGCCGCAAAGACCGGAACCTTCGTCACCGAACGCACCGCATCCAGGGCGCGGGACGTCGAGAAATGCGCCAGCATGATCGCATCCGTATCTATGAGCTTTACGGAGGCTTCCGCGATCAGTCCGTTGTGCGTTTCCGCATCGCCGGCACGAAGCGCTTCGATCGCACCCGGGACGACGATACTTGTCAGCCTTGCATCCGAGCCGATTTCTCCGACAAGTGCGCGGAATTCATCTTCCATGCTGGAGACAGCGGGTGCAAAAGTCGCCAGCATGGTAATCCGCCTGCCCGCCTTGATTGCCGCGCGAAACATCGGCTCGTTGGGCTTGACCACCGGTATCGGTATGCTGTCACGCAATTGATCGAGGGCAGGTCCGAATGCCGAACAGGTCGCGAGTATCCCCGCGCCGCGCATCGGCCCGGCGGCGTAGGCACCCAGATCGAGGAACCGCTGGACAAGCTCTACCGAGAGGCCCTCGCCATTGCCAGCACGATCGATGCTCAGCGCGTCATCAAGCAGGTTGACCTGTTCGGCTTCCGGCCAAAGCGCGGCCATCGCCTTGGCTATCGGCTCCATGGCAACGGGTGTTGCATGCAGCAGCACGATCCGTGGCTTTTCCATCATCGTTCTCCTGTCAGTCGGCAGCCTAGCGGCTTGTGTCTTCCAAAGGCCGGTCGGGGCGCATCAGGATGGTGACCAAGGCACCAAGCAGCAGCAACACGATCGAGGCAATGAACGGTGTCGAGAGGTTGCCGGTCACGTCGGCAATATACCCAAAGGCCAATGGCGCGATGATCGACGAGATCGCCGACCCCGTGTTCAGGATGCCGCCCGCCGAGCCCGCCCAGCTTGGTGCAATCTCCGTGCAAACTGCCCAGAGCGGCGAGACTGACGCACGGGTGAAGAAGAAGGCCAGAGCCAGCGCAATTGCAGCCATGTTCAGATCGTCAAGGAACAGCACCGGTGCCACCGTGATCGCGGCAAGCGTCATCGTAACGCTGACGAGGCCGGCGCGAGCAAGACGGACATTGCCGGTCCGACGCAGGATTGCATCACTGGTCCAGCCACCGAAGATATCGCCGAAAACACCAGCAAACAGGACACCCAGCGTGAAAATTGCCGAGCTGCTAAGGTTCAGATGATACGATTCCATGAAATAGGAGGGCAGCCAAGTCCAGAATGTCCAGAACGATGCGCTAACGCAGAGATAGATGAAGGTTGCCGGCAGCATTGCCTTGAGAAGACGGCTCCAGGGTGCCTTGGCCTTCGCGACCTGCGGCTTGGGCAAATCATCCAGCTCCTGCTGGGTGATGCCACGTGCCTGCCGCGGATCGTCCCGATAGATGGTGAACCAGAGAACCACCCAGACCAAAGTTGCGCCACACAGGACGAAGAACGCGCCGCGCCACTGGAAATGGATCATCAGTAATGCCATCAGCGGCGGTGCGGCGGTGTTACCTAACGAGATGAAGCTGTGCGTGAGCCCCATGACGAACCCGCGGCGCTCAGGCGGCGTCCAGTCGGACACGACGCGCGTGATTGCCGGCGAGGTGGCAGCCTCCCCAAGACCAAGCAGTGCTCGCCCGAGAATAAGGATGCCGAGGCTCGGAGCAAATCCGCAGATCGCGGTTGCCACGCACCAGAGCAGGCCGAATATCGTCAGGCCGATGCGTGGCCCAAACCGGTCGCATACCCATCCGGCTGGAGCTTGCAGGAGATACGCAAAGCCAAAAATCGAGAAGGCTAGTCCCATCTCCGTCTTTGACAGTCCGAATTCCTGGCTGATCGCCGGCGCTGCGATCGACACGACGTTACGGTCGATCATGTTCAGCATGTAGCACAACGATACGAGAAGAATGACCCGCCCGCCTGTCGATGTGAACATCATCGATATTTCTTTCCAGAAGCCGCGGTTTGAACGCACGACCTCACCTCCCGTGTTGGCATGCGCCATCACACTCTCCTCCCAATGTTTAAAATGAAACACCGCTGTACCGGTTCCGAGTTTCAGGCTCGTCAGCGGCTCCCTCAGCGTCAGATTGACAATCTCAGTTTATTTCGCAGAAACTCAGGCAGCTGCGAGCTCGACACCGTTGCGCAGAAAGCCGTTGCGGGCCTCCGCTCCTCCCAGGAAGTCGATGAACTTCTGGCCAAGACCTGGATGCACCGCATTTTCGAACAGGGCAATTTCGAAAGGCGTCCGCGACTGCAGCTCGTCCGGGAACGGGCCGACGATATCGACGCCCTTGACGACCATCAATTCACTGACCTGCTGCACGGCAAGATCAGCTTCACCTGCAACGATCCGTTCGGCGGTAAAGCCTTCAGGGATGGTCGACGCGCGACCTTTGACTTCGTCCAGCAGCCCGTGGGAGGCCAGGATCTTTTCAAGATAGATGCCGCTCTGCCCGCCGATAGACCACGCAACCGAACGAGCCTGCTTCATGGCCGCCAGGAACTCTTCGGTGGTCCCGATCTTCGGTTGTGGCGCGCCATGGGCGACTGCAACGCCAAGATAGGCATCGATCAAGCGCTTGCGACTGGAATCTCGTACCAGTCCTTTTTGAACCAGTTTCTGTACTGCGGATGTGGTTGCGATTATCAGGTCGGCGGTTTCGCCCCGGGCAATCTTTGCCTCGATAACAGTCGTCGGGTTCCATTCGACAGTCACAGGTCCATGCTGGCTGGCAAACAGTTCCAGAAGCCCATCGTCGAATGCAGCGCGTACCGCAAGCCCGCTAAAGATTTTCAATTCTCCGGATGCCTCGGCCATCTGATCCTCCTTCATCCCGATATGCTAGTCGACGCATTGGCAAGTCCACCAATTCGTCGCGCCATTGAACCTTCCCACAGATGATCTATTCAGGGAATACAGGTTTAATCACTTTCGCAATTCAGAAATTCTAAATTGTGAAACTTGCGGAAATTTCGAAAACAACAGGAAAAACATATGGATACGCGCTTCCTGAAAACCCTTTTGAATGTCATCGAAACCGGATCGATTTCTCAGACCGCGCGCCAATTGAACATCACTCCCTCCGCTGTGGTTCAGCGTGTCAAGGCGCTTGAGGACGAGATAGGACATCCATTTCTACAGCGTTCGGGAAACGCCATGCGCGCGAGTCCGATGGCGACAGCGGCAATTGATCACATGCATCAGTTGTTGTCGGCCGAGCGCCGCCTGATATCCGCTGCCAGCAGCAGTTTCGATTCCGGGCTGCTGCGTGTCGGCGTGGTGCAGAGCATACAGAACGGAATCCTGCCTCCGATACTGCTGGGGTTGCAGCGGGATTTCCCAAAAATCGAGCTTCGGATCCTCAACGACGTCTCCAACACCCTCTATGAGCGGGTAATGACGAGGGACATAGATCTCGCCATCATCACGCGGCCGCGATCGCGCCTTTCGAAGGATGCGGACTGGGCGGAACTCCGGCGCGAAAAGGCGGTGTTGCTCGCGCGGCACGACATTCCGGAAGAAGATCCCCTTGCGTTGATCGAGAGGGAACCCTTCATTCGGTATGACCGCAATTACTGGAGTGGGCAAATGGTCGACGCTTGGCTGCGCCGCAAGAAGCTCAATGTCAGGGAACTATACGAGTTGAACTCGCTTGATACGATCGCGCTTCTTGTGAATCTCGGTGTCGGTATTGCGGTGGTGCCCGACTGGATGCCCCCATGGCCGGATGGCGTCCGTGTGCGCAAGTTTGCGCTGCCCGATGCACCAGAGCGCGAGATCGGAATTATCTGGTCACGGGCAAGTGCCAACCTGCCGCTCATTCAAACTTTCTTGAGCAAAGCACATGCGGCAAGATTTGCTGATAGGCTGTTGATTTCCACTGAGAGCTGATGGAGTGGATGCCCCCTCCCGACGGCATCGCAATATGCCAGAGTGATGTTCGCCAGAACGTCACTTAGAGGAGAGAGCATCCATAAAAGAAATTAGCATCGTCGGCCTGGACCTTGCAAAGCGGGTGTTTCAGGTTCATGCCGCGGGAAGCGATGGAAGTGTGGTCTTGCGCAGGAAACTGTCTCCAACTAGTTACCTTCTTTACGGAACTGCCCAAATGCACTGTCGCGATGGAAGCCCGTGCAACAGCGCATTACTGGGCGCGTGAGATCGGCAAACTTGGCCATGATGTTCGCTTGATCCCGCCCGCTTACGTGAAGCCTTTCGTCAAACGGCAGAAGAATGATGCGGCCGACGCAGAAGCTGTCGGGGCGCCCGCTCGACCCGCAGTCGATCAACCTCATCATCAAGCAGCGCGTGGAGATGGCAGGGCTGGAGCCTGAGGAGTTCTCCGCGCACGGCTTGCGATCGGGCTATCTGACGGAGGCCGCCAACCGCGGCATTCCACTGCCCGAAGCCATGGAACAGTCGCGACATCGATCGGTGCAGCAAGCGTCCAGCTATTACAACAGCGCAACGCGCAGAAGCGGCCGTGCAGCCAAGATGCTTTGAGCTTGAACGTGATACCTGCACCAACTCTGATACAGAGTGCAGCAGCAACTACAGCAATACTGTTACCTGAGATTTTCGCCACTATAAGGTTTTGGCGGAAACTTATAACGAGCGGGTTGACAGCCACATGGAGCGTTATAAGGTTTTGGCAGAAACTTATAACACAATAATGGCGACGTGTTCGTCAAATGAAAGACCACGCGGTTCGAAAAGGTGGCGGCCGAGCTTGATCAAACCGATGGAGCCGCAGTGCTCGCAAAGGATAAAATGGCAATGTTGAAAGAGATCGACATCAGCTACCGGACCATGTTTGCAGAGCTGGTGCAGCGAACCCATGACGGACAATTCCTCGCGGACTTCCCGCTGGAGGGATGGTTCGTCACGGTTACCGTCAAGGATCGGGACTATTGGTATTTTGATCTCCCTACTCCCGCGGGCAAAGACAAACGAAGCTATGTCGGTCCACATAGCGACGCGGAAATTACGGCGCGCGTGAAGGCCCACAAGGAGATCAAGGATGCGCTCAAGGAGCGGAGACGCATGGTCAGCACGCTGCGCCGTGCTGGGCTTCCCGGTCCCGACGGGTTTGCGGGGGACGTCACGAAAGCCCTCGCTGACGCCGGATTGTTCCGGCTACGAGCAGTCCTGATCGGATCGGTAGCATTCAGCACCTATGCCGGGATAATCGGCGTTCGGCTGCCTTCGTCAGCAATCCAGACCGGCGACGCGGATTTCGCGCAAGACTTCGCGATCTCGGCCGGGGTTGAAGACAGCTTGCCTCCAGTTCTGAAGGTCTTGCAGTCGATCGATCCCAATTTCCGGGCCGTCCCACACCAGGCGGATAAGGCCAAGGTGGTGGCATTCCAGAACGCCAAGGGTTACCGGGTGGAATTTCTGACGGGAAACCGGGGGTCGGATGAATACTCGGGAAAGCCTTCCCCGATGCCTGCACTCGGTGGCGCCTCCGCGGAAAACCTGCGTTTTTTAGACTACCTCATCTACGAGCCCGTCCGCACAGTGCTTCTCCACCGGGAGGGCGTGAACGTTCTGGTCCCCGCTCCCGAGCGGTATGCTGTCCATAAGCTGATAGTATCTTCCAGACGTCTCACAGACACGCTGGGACGCGTGAAAGCCGACAAAGATCTAACGCAGGCCGCCTTGCTCTTCGAAGGCCTATTAGAGACGCGCCAGAGCGATGCAATCGCTTTGGCGTGGGAGGAAGCATGGGATCGAGGGGATGCATGGAGACAAGCGATCACCAAAAGTCTCGCAAGGTTGCCACCAAAGGGTGTGAAAGCCCTCGGACAAGCAATCGGCCCCTCGATCGTTGACCATATTCTACAGAAAACGGCTGACAGATAACGCGCATTTCTGCCCGGTCCTTGGTAGCGTGTGGCCAGCCATCGCAAGCCGTGCGCGGTCCCGCCGCGCAGATGTTGTAGAGGCGGATCCTAGGGGAAAGCCCAGAGGCAAAGCGGCTAGCTCAACTACATTCTTGGCCGGAGATCGTCTGAATGCTATCAGAAAAGCATGTCCTATTCCGCTCAGCCGACCACTTCCGACGGCGGCTTCCAGACCGCGTTGCATCAGCTGCGATTGACCGCCTCTCTCGTCTGGCGGTTCTGGCCGCAATTGGCAGCGATCTGGCTGCTCGGTTTCATTGGCAATCTCCTGCTGAATGAAATCGCAGCCATGATCGGGCGCTGGAACTCGCTTACGGGTTTGTCGGTCCTCGCCTTGGTCGTGCTGTTGAAGCTTGTCGTCATCGTGGCCCTGTTCGAGACGGTTCGGCGTGGTCTTCCGGCGCTGAATGCCGCCTCAAACCGATTGACGGATCAGCCGGACACTGCAACCGAGACGCAGACGCCCCCGCCCCGCAGCGATTTCCTCAGCGCTCTGGCGCTCAGCCTTGTCCCCTTCTTCGCCTTCTACACTGCCTGGGGGTTCCTCGGTGATACGGTGAGGGACTATTCCCGCCTGTCGCTCAGCCTATTCATGGCAGGCGAGACTGCCGGCAGCCTGCTCGATGTCTCCGGCGGCACGTGGCTGATCGTGCCCGTCGTCGTCGCCTGGGCCGTCAGGCGATTGGCAAAAGCCATGCAAAAGTGCTCGCAGGCGCCGATCTGGCCGATCCTCATCGTGGTCTGCGAAGCCAACTGGGCGTTCATCGGTCTGTTCGTGCTGTCGGAATGGCAGGATGAGATCAGGGCATGGTTCAGCCATATCCCGGAAACGATCGGCACGCTGATCAGCCAGCTTGCGCCAGTAGCAGACGCCCTCGCACAACAGGATGTGCCACTTCCGCCCGAATTCGCTTCACCGCCGATCGCAACACAGTTCGTCAGCCTGTTCTTCTATGCGCTCTATCCGGTCGTCTGGCTCACGCTCGCAGCGCTCGTCTATGGCTATGACATCGATAGTGAGCGCACACCTAGCGAAGGGCGCCTCGCCGGTGCGGTGTCCCGCTGGCAGGCGTTGCCAAAGTCGGCGCGCGATTTCATTTCGCACTTCGTCGCTGGTACGCTGAAACGCTATCGCGCGCTCGCCGAAGGGATCGGCTTGGCGCTGAATTCGGGTATTGGTCCGATCCTCGTCGCCATTGTCGGCTATCGACTGTTGGATTGGGGTTCCGCCTGGGCATGGTATTGGCTCACACAGTTCATCGGGCCGCATGACTTGTCGCTGTGGCAGGTCATCGCGCAGACGATTTCACCCTTCATTGGCACACCCAGCGATCCAGGCGACGGCCTACTGATCACGCCGATCAAGATTTGCCTGCTCGCGGCGACGCTGGAAATCGGCTTTGCCCAGGGTCGGGTATGGAGGGGGCGAGTATTGCGCCCCGGCGAGGCGTGATTGTCAGTTCAGCGCGAGCGGAAAGCTGATTGCTTGCGGCCGCAGCGGCCCAACGCTCAACCTTACAGCCAGTGCGGGGACCGCCGTGGCAGGAACCACGAACTTTTCTTCGATCAAGGCGGCATGGTCTTGATGAGGCGGATCGAGCGAAGTGATACCGCAGCCTTTCAGAGGCTCGTTGTCAGGTTCCAGATCACGGCTGATGTCGCTAGATAGAATAACGTCGAGCGGCAGCCAACGGCGCCCCGCCCCGTCCACCAGGCTGACCTCGCATTGGCCCCAGCCATCATCGATATCGCGAGCGGCTGTTGCGACCATCCGGACGATGACAAGCCGCATCTCGCCGGGAAGACGCAGTTGCGTGTCGCGTCCATCGCCAATCAGCCTGACCTTCTCGAGGCGCCACGTCGCGCCGGCATAGTCGAGCTGGCCGGATCCCTCCACGACATCGGCCTCTATCCGATGCCTGTAATCCTCCATGTTACGCCATGTATTGATCGCAACGGCTGCCGCGACCAGAAGCGGCAGGCTTGCGAGCGAGAGCCACCATGTCCATCTCGTGCGATCAGACACCATCTTTGCGGATCTCCAGTCTCGCTAGCGGGGCACTATCATCCGGGTCGAGCGACACGCTGATCTCGTCCTTGAGCTGCGGATCATATTGTTCCGAAAGCACCAACTTCATATTGCGTATTTCATCCTCGGGAAGCTCGAACACGAACAGACCGGTCGTCGGCAGGCCGGGCTGAACGATTTTCGCCGAGAGAATGTTTGGTGCGTCCCCTGCCCGCCGCGATTGACGATACATTCGGCCGGATGCGCCAATCAGCGTCGCTGCGCGTACCGGCATGGTCTTTTGGAAGGCCTGCAACTCGCCTGAGACTACCACCCAGACGCCAGAGCTCTTGAGATCGACCGCCCGTCCGAACTGCTCATAGGCGACATTTTTCGCCTTCAGGACACGATTGACCTTCACGCTGAAAGTATGACTCGAAACCGTGTCGCTCTGCCGACCCGCGGTACTGATCGGCCCGGTCAGTTTGGCATAAGGTGGTGTCGTTGCCTGGAGCGCTGCAAGCAGAACCGCTGCTCCAAGAACAGCTGGAATCATGAATGCCGCACGCCTCATGGCTTTTCCTCCGGCGTCTCGCCAGCCAGCGGCAATGCTATTTCCGCAACAGGCCCCGAGGGAAACCAGCCGGGTGCGCTGTAGAGATTGTCCCTTGGCTTGAAGAACTCGCCCTCGACCTGCAGCCTTAGAATGTCGGGCAATGCGACATTCTCCGGAACCTCCCATACCGCGGTCACCGCCTCAGGCATTCGCGGTTGCAGGTCCCACAGTATCGCCCGGTCACGCGTCAGGTAATATTGCGGCTTCGGCGTATCGGGCAGATTGGCAGGTTTGATCAGATCGCCATACAGATTTGAGCTCTGAGCTGACAGGTTTTCCAGCATCATGTTGACAGCGATGGCCTTCTTGCCCGGCGATGTCTTCGCTCCATTCGGCATCTCCTTGCCTAAAGCGCTTCCGGCGACAGACACTTTCCAACGCCCGGCCTCCACCGGTGTCTCCACTTCGACCTGAGGAACGACATCGGCCTGCCTGCGCTCATACAGCGAGTACCCGAGTGAAATCGAAGCTGCCAGCAGCCCGCCGGCGCCTGCAAGCAGCTTGGTTAGCCACGTCTTGCCCGTTTTCGATCTCATTGCTCGTTTCAGTCCGCCCATTTCGTCATATCTACTGTAGATAGCGGATTTCGGCTAGTTTTCGACCGAAGCAAAGGTTTTCGTTATGCTTTTACCCTCAGCGCGTTTCGGAACGGGTATGCGAGCGGTTCTCTTGGTTACGACGCGGCTGCCTAGCAGCCGCACACATGGCCCGCTACTATGCGATGTCGATCGACGCCAACCTGTTCGGTGAACTTTGCCTGACCCGGCGATGGAGGGAAAGGGATGCGGTTTCCCTCTTCCTGGAGCTGACCCGGCAGAAGCGCGCCCGAGGCTATCGAACGAGGTTGGCGATCTCAAGCGAAACTGATAGCTACGCTCAGTCTACCGTCGTCGAGCTAGGGACAATCCAGTGACATCAACTCTGACAGGCATCATCTCCGCCGCCTTTGTGCTGGGGCTCTCCCGCTCGCCTATACGCTGAAGCAGCGCAATCTGGTCAACCCACTGAGTATCCCAAATGTTTAACTGTGACGCTCGAATCGGCCGAAACCACCCCGTGCAAAACAAAGCGGCTCACCGTCCCTCAGCCCGACTCGTAATACGCGGCCAATGACTAGCGAGTGATCGCCAGCATCATAGACCGACTGCTGCTCACATTCGAACCGAGCAAGCGTGCCGGGAATGATGGGAGCACCTTCGCTATTGTGCTCCCAACCGAGATCGGCGAAGCCTTGGCCGCCCCGGGTAAAGCGGCTGCTAAGCGCTGTCTGCTCTGCGCTCAGCACGTGAATGGTAAAATGCCCGGCGGACGTGAAGAGGGCGTGCCGTGACGAGCTCTTGGCTGGCGACCAGAGCACCAGCGGTGGGTCGAGTGAGACGGATGCGAAGCTGTTCACCGTCATGCCAATTGGACCGGCATCCGTGTGAGCGGTGACAATGGTCACACCCGTTGGAAAAGCACCGAGCGCGTTGCGATAACTGCGCGTAGTGTCGGCATCAGGTATGAACACATGCTCTTCGAAGGATCTTGCAGTTTCGACGATTGTCATCACGGCACCTCATGTCCAATGGCAAGTGAATAGAGCTCGAACCAGGTCTGGCGATCGATTGACACTTTATTTGCGTCAGAGATTGCTGCGATCCGCTGCAGGTTGTTGGTCCCCAGCACCGGCAGGATTGCGGCCGGGTGCGCCAGCAACCACGCGACAGCAACCGCAGCGACGTCGACACCCTGTTCGGCCGCGATCCTGGCAAGTGCGGTGGCGAGCGCTCCGCCCCTGGTCAACAGAGAACCACCACCGAGCGGCGACCAGGCCATGACCGGCCGCTTGCGCTCCTGCAGGAAGGCGAGATCGCCGTTGGTAAAAGCGCCCGCGGCAGAAAGGCTGAGCTCGATCTGGTTGGTCGACAGTGGCGTGCTCATGGCCGATTGCAGCAGTGCGAAATCCCAGGGGCGGAAATTGGAGACGCCGACCGCTTTCACCTTACCCGATTTCACAAGTGCATCGAGGGCCGCGCCGGTTTCCTCCGCATCCATGAATGGGTCCGGGCGATGGATAAGGAGGAGATCGATCCGGTCCGTCGCCATGTCCCGCAGCGATGCCTCGACCGAGGCGTTGATATGGCTGGCGCTCGTATCGTAGTGCTTGACGCGCGAGGCGGCATGCCGACCGGCGGGCGCCACGATGCCGCATTTGGTAACGATCTCCAGCTTGTCGCGCAGGCCGGGTGACGCCCGAAACGCACCACCGAGAATAGCTTCGGCGGTGTAGCCGCCGTATATATCGGCCTGATCGATAGTGGTTATGCCCTGGGCGAGGCACGCCTCGATCTTTGCCTGCACATGCGCCGGCGACGTGTCGACGTCATCGCCGATGCGCCACATTCCATAGACGAGCCGGCTCAGCGATACTTCGGCGTTCAGTTCGATGCGTTTCATCAGTGGCGCTTTCCATTTCCAAGGGGAGTGGCTGGGGTCTCGGCGGGAACCCGGCCGCGTGCTTCCGGCAGCGAGCAGGTCTTCATCTGCGGCAGCACTTTCGTGCCGAAATGTTCAGCCTCGTCGAGATGCGGGTAGCCGGAGAAGATGAAGGCACGGATGCCCATCTTCTGGTAGTTTTCGAGTGCGGTCAGTACCTGATCCGTGGACCCGACCAAAGCGGCGCCGCATCCAGAACGCGCGCGGCCGACGCCGGTCCAAATGTTGGGTTCGACATAGCCAAACTTGTCGGCGAGCTCGCGGGCACGCGCCTGGTGGGAAACCCCGAGCGAAATACTATCATGGGCGCGGTTGCGGATCAGCTGGCCATACTCGTCATCGAGCTTTGATACCAGGTGCTCGGCGTATTCGCGGGCTTCGGCTTCCGTGTCACGCACAATCATATGAATGCGCAGGCCGTAATCGAGCGTGCGGCCATGGGCCTCGGCTCGGGCATGTACGGCGCGCATGCGCTCGGCAAGCTGCTCCTTGACCTCGGGCCACATCAGATAGACGTCGCACTGGGCGCCGCACAGTTCCAGCGCGTCAGGCGAATAGCCGCCGAAATAAAGCAGCGGACCGCCGTTCTGTTGATATGGCCTCGCCGGTTCAGTGGAGACGCCCTTGAACTGGTAGATCTCTCCGTCGTGGTCGATCGTGTCGCGCGTCCAGGCCTGGCGCAGGATCTCAACCACCTCGTGGCTGCGGCGATAGCGGTAGGCGCTGTCCGCGACCTCGCCAGGGAAGTCGGAGCTAATGACGTTCAGCGTCAGGCGCCCCTTCAGCATATGGTCCAGCGTGGCGACAGTTCTGGCCAGCATGATCGGTTGCATCTCGCCGCAACGGATCGCCGCAAGGAAATTGATCTTCTCCGTGATCGGCGCGCAACCCGCTACGAAGCTAAGTGTGTCCTGACCAACCTGATAGGACGAGGGGCACAGGATGTTGCGGAAGCCAAGCGCTTCCGTCTTTTGGACGATTGACGAGCAGTGCGCCCAGCTCGAGCGCAGAGTGTCGTCAGGAACGCCGAGATAAGCGTAATCGTCGGAGCACAGCGCAGAAAACCATGATACTTCGGCGGCATCGAGATCGCCTGATGTTATCGGTACAACGGTCATAAAATTCCTCCTCACCTGCCGAATGACACTTGAATATCATCAGGTTTTTAGTAAATCAATGGTGTATCAATTTTTTGTCTCGCGCCCAAGGATGGCCTGCAAATGAAGAACGCCCGCGGTAGCCTGCCCATGTATCTCCAGATCGCCGAGCTGCTGGTTCGCGATATCGCGGCAGGACGCCTGATCGACGGCGAGAAGCTTGCCCCCGAGCGCGAGATGGCCGCCAACCTCGGCATCGCCGTCGGAACGCTGCGCAAAACCCTGGCGGAATTGCAAAGCCGCGGACTTCTCGAGCGCGTTCAGGGCTCCGGCAACTACATCAGGGCGATCAGTGACCCCAAGAGCGTCTACGCAATGTTCCGACTTGAGTTGGTCGGCGGTGGCGGGCTTCCGACCGCGGAGGTACTGGATGTATGCCGGCTGAAGAAGCCGGAGTATTTGCCAACCTTCGGCACCTCGGGGGAGGGGCATCGCATCCGCCGTTTGCGCCGTCTGTCTGGTAAGGTGGTGGCTGTGGAAGAGATCTGGCTCGACGGGTCCTATGTGGAAACGGTCACTGCAGAGGAATTGTCAGAATCTCTCTATCTATACTACAGGACGAGGCTCGGACTGTGGATAGCGCGTGCCGAGGATCAGATCGGGATCAGTGCCGTTCCCGAATGGGCACCCGAGGCGTTTGGACAAAAGCCGGGGAGCTCGGCACCCCATGTCGTGCGTATGAGCCAGGCGCAGGACGGTGCGACGGCCGAGCTCTCGCATACGTGGTATGATCATGAACTGGCACGTTACGTCAGCCGGCTTCGCTAAGGTCGGACATTACCCTACTCCGCGAAGAGCTTGGGAAAAACTGACGAAAGGCAAATTCCGCATAAACCAATGCATACATTAAAATTCAATAGGTTAGACTGTAAATTTATCGACATAAATAAAATTGATACACTATTGATTTCCTTATCGCGGTCGGTATGATCGCTGCCAAGAGGTGGCCTTGGTTTGATTTCGGTCAAGGTTTGAGGAGGAACGCATGGCGTCGGTAAGTCTGAAGAAGCTTGACAAAAGTTATGGCGCGCTGCGCATCGTCAAGGGCATCGACCTGGAGATCGCGGACGGCGAATTCGTCGTTTTCGTTGGTCCGTCCGGATGCGGAAAGTCGACGACACTGCGTATGGTAGCCGGTCTGGAGACCATCTCCGGCGGTGAAATCCGTATCGGAGATCGGGTCGTCAACGCGCTGCCGCCGCGTGAACGCGACATTGCCATGGTCTTCCAGGATTACGCGCTTTATCCGCACAAGACCGTACGCGAGAACATGGGCTTCAGTCTCAAGGTTCGCGGCACAAACATTGCCGATTCCAACCGACGCATCAACGATGCTGCGGAGATCCTCGGTATTTCGCATCTTCTGGATCGCCGTCCGGGGCAATTGTCCGGCGGTCAGCGTCAGCGTGTCGCCATGGGCCGCGCGATCGTGCGCCGTCCACAAGTGTTTCTGTTCGACGAGCCGCTGTCGAACCTCGATGCCAAACTTCGCGGACAGGTGCGCACCGAGATCAAGCGTCTGCATCAGCAGATCGGCACGACAATCATTTATGTCACGCACGACCAGGTGGAGGCGATGACGCTGGCTGACCGCATCGTCATTCTCCGCGGCGGCGACATCGAGCAGGTCGGCACGCCAGACGAGGTCTACAACCGGCCAAACAGCGTCTTCGTCGGTGGCTTCGTTGGTTCTCCGGCGATGAACTTCTCAAAAGCTGAGATCAAGGGCGACCGTCTCGTCTTCAGCGACGGCAACTCGCTGCCATGCGCCGCGGTCCGTTCAGGTCAGGGGACGCTGGACGAAGGCCGGGAAGTGATCGTCGGCATTCGGCCCGAGCATTTCACGCCGGTTGCAGCATCCGATGTCCAACTGTCCGTGAAGGTTCAGGTCGTCGAGCCGCTCGGCTCCGACACACTGGTCCATTTCCAGTTGGGCGGCGACGTATTGACCGCACGCATGCCGCCTGATGTTCGCACCCATGCCGGCGAGGAAATCAGGATCGGCGTCGACCCTTCAAAGGTTCATCTGTTCGACGCCGCAACGCAGCGCGCGATCGCCTGCAGCTCTTTGCGCGGCGGAGGATTGAGGTCCGCGCTTATGATCACTGGGAGGAAAACATGATCAGCAGGCCACTTATCGGCTTGGCGCTTTGCGCCAGCATTCTGGGCTCGGCCGTTCCGGCTTTCGCCGATACGGAACTCAAGATCTTCGTGTCGAGCCAGCATCATCCCGATGTATGGCGCAAGGTATTCGACCAATACGAAGCCAAGACGCCAGGGGTGAAGGTCACCATCGAGGCTGGCGGCAACACGTCGGAGGCTCAGGCTCAGTACCTGAACACCGTGATGTCGGCCAAGGACACCAATCTCGACGTCCTGATGCTCGATGTCATCCGACCGGCTCAATATGCCAAGGCCGGCTGGACCAGCGACTTCTCCGACAAGGATATGTCGAAGTTCCTGCCGACCTACACGGAAGCAAATACCGTTGATAGCAAGGTGGTGGCCATCCCAGCATTCGCCGATGCGATGTTCCTCTACTATCGCAAGGATCTGCTCGACAAGTACGGCATCCAACCCCCAAAGACGTGGGATGAATTGACGGCAGCGGCCAAGAAAATCACCCAGGGTGAAGGGCGTCCCGATCTTCAGGGCCTGTCGTTCCAGGGCAAGGCGATCGAGGGTGCGGTCTGCACTTTCCTGCTGCCTTACTGGAGCCAGGGCAAGACGCTCGTCGAGAACGGCAAACTGACGTTCGATCACGATGCCGCCGTCAAATCGCTGGCGCTGTGGAAGAGCTTCGTTGATGACGGCGTCTCCAAGAAGAACATTTCCGAAGTTGCGACTGACGACACCCGCAAGGAATTCCAGGCTGGCAACGTCGTGTTCGCTATCAACTGGTCCTATGGCTGGTCCAGCTTCCAGGGCAAGGATTCGGCCGTTGTCGGCAAGGTCGATGTTGCTACGCTTCCGTCAGTGACCGGCGGCGAGCAGGCAAGCTGCTTGGGCGGTTGGGAGTTCGGCGTGTCTGCCTACTCCACGCATCAGGAAGAGGCAAAGAAGCTTGTCGAATTCCTGTCCAGCCCTGAAGTCTCGAAGTTCATGGCAGTCAATGGCGCGTTGCTGCCGACCTATGCCGATCTCTACAAGGACGCCGATGTCACCAAGGCAGCGCCGTGGTTCGCCAGCGCTCTGCCGGTGGTCGAAACCGCAAAGGCCCGCCCTGTCACCCCTCGCTATAACGAGGTCAGCGAGACGATCCGCACCACCATCAATGCTGTGCTGGCAGGTGTCAGCACGCCGGAAGAAGGCGCTTCGCAGATCGAAGCGCGGCTGAAGCGGATCTTGCGATAGTCCGCCTTTGCGCACCATGCGCTGACCTGCAATGCATCTTGTTTCACCGTTGCAGGTCGCGCTCACTGCGCCCCGACAGAAAGGGATATGACATGAACACGCACAGCAGGAGCGCTCGCCGTGAGTATATCAATCATGCCGCTCACTGACGCAGATGAAGAGCGATTGCCGCGGTGGAGCAAATGGCTAGATCTGAGCGACCGCGCGCTGGCCGTTCTTTTGCTGGCGCCCGCCGCCATTCTGCTGTCGCTGATCATCGTCTATCCCGTTGGGCGGCTGGTTTACACCAGTTTCTTCAACCTGTCGCTGACCTCCGGCTTGCCGGCGGAGTTCGTCGGCATCGACAACTACCGCGCGATGATCGACGATCCGGTGTTCTGGCAGACGCTGTGGAACACCGTGCTGATCACGATCATCACTGTACCCGGCGCCCTGTTGGTCGGCCTCGGACTTGCACTGCTCGCCAATCTGCCGTTTGCCATGCAATGGCCGGTGCGGCTGTCGTTGCTGATCCCATGGGCGCTGCCGCTTTCCTTCGCGGGCCTGATCTTCGCGTGGTTCTTCCACTCGGAATACGGCGTCGTGAACGACGTGCTCACGCGTCTCGGCTTCGGCAGTATCATCTGGTTCAATTCCCCGAACTGGGCTTTCGCCGCCATCTGCCTGACGATCGTGTGGAAGACGTCGTCCTTCATGGCGCTGATGATCCTAGCTGGCCTTCAGACCATTCCGCGTTCTCTCTATGAGGCGGCTGATGTCGACGGGGCAGGCCGTGTCCGGCAGTTCTTCGAGATCACACTGCCGCTGCTCAAGCCCTCGATCGTCGTCGCACTGATTTTCCGCACGATCACCGCGCTGCAGACTTTCGATATCCCATTCATGATGACGGGTGGTGGTCCGGGTACGTCTACGGCGACACTTGCCATGTATATCCACCAGAACACTGTCTCGTTTCTCGATCTCGGCTACGGATCGGCGCTCGCCGTCGTCATGTTCGCGCTGTCGATGGTCGTCACTGCAGTCTATCTCCGCATCATCAGGACAAAGGAATAGGTCATGAGCGCCGTCGTCGTTCCCAGCCCCGCGTCGTTCCTGACCGGTAAACCTCTGCGCTTCATTGCCGCCGCAATCCTACTCGTCAACGGGCTGTTCCCGGCAATGTGGATCTTGTTCACGTCGCTGAAGACGGAGAGCGAACTGACGCTGAAACCGATCACCTGGCTTCCCCATCACGCCACGCTTGCGAACTACATGCAGGCATTCTCCGACCAGCCGCTGCATCTGTTCCTGTTCAACAGCTTCATGGTGGCGCTGCTGTCGACGTTGCTAACGCTGTTCGTATCGGTTCTCGCCGCATACGCGCTGGCGCGCCTCAATCTGCGCTTTCGCGGACTGATCCTGGCGCTGATCGTCGCCGTCTCCACCTTCCCGTTGGTGACCCTGCTCGTGCCGCTGTTCGAGATCATGCGCTCGCTCAATCTCTTGAACACGTGGGTTGCACTGATCCTACCGTATACGGTGCTGTCCCTGCCGATCTGCACGCTGATGCTGATTTCTTTCTTCGAGGGCATCCCGCGCGATCTCGAAAATGCCGCGATGATCGACGGCTGCACCCGGCTCGGCGCGCTTTTCAAGGTCGTCGTTCCCCTTTGCGCGCCGGGTGTCTTCACCGCCGGCATTCTGGCCTTCGTCAACGCCTGGGACGAGTTCCTGCTGGCGCTGTCGTTCAATTCCAATCCGTCGCTTCGTACCCTTCCCGTGGGCATCCAGCTCTATCAGGGCGAGTTCGCCTTCCCCTGGCCGGTGATCTCCTCCGCGCTCGTCGTCGGCATCGTTCCGGTGGCAATCCTGATCGTCATCTTCCAGGAGCGTGTCGTATCCGGTCTGACCTCGGGAGGCATCAAGGGATGAGCCACGCCACAGCAATGCAGCGAGATAGTATGTTTATCGATTCAACGCTCGAACGTCCGGCGCCGACTGAACTCAGGCAAGCGGGTGGGACCGGAGAGCGCATCGTACTCGAGGCGACTACTTCGGGTTTCACCGTGTCCCTCGACGGGCGCGTCGTTCTCAACCACACGAGCAGCGCACCCGCAATTTTCGTCGGCATCGGCGAAGAGCGCATGGACATGTATCGCGGTAATTTCGACATCGAAGACTATGTGATCGAGCGCAGCAGATTGGCGCATGCCGAGATAGACGGACGCCGGATCGCCTTGTCGGAACGCGCTGGCCAGCCGCCACGCCTCGTCCTAACCTTCACCGACAGCGCCATCGAAATCCAGGCGCTCGATCCGCTGATCAACCGCTTCTGGATGCGGGTCGCCGCCGACCATGACGAGCATGTCTGGGGTGGCGGCGAGCAGATGTCTTATTTCGACATGCGCGGCAGGCGCTTTCCGCTCTGGACGTCGGAACCAGGCGTCGGCCGCGACAAGACCAGCGAGATCACCTTCAAGTCCAACGTCAAGGATCGTGCCGGCGGCGACTACTTCAATACCAACTACCCGCAGCCGACCTATGTCTCGTCGGCACGCTACGCACTGCATGTGGAGACGACCGCCTATTCGGTCTTCGACTTCCGCCACAAGAGCTTCCACGAGATCGAGACCTGGGCGATACCTGAGCGCATCGAGCTCTTCGCAGCGCCCAGTTTCGTCGAGCTCGTGGGCCAGCTATCCAAACGCTTCGGCCGCCAGCCGCGCCTACCCGAGTGGGTCTATAAGGGTGCGATCATTGGCTTGAAAGACGGTGTTAACTCCTTTGCCCGACTGCAGGCGATGCGGTACGCGGGCGTACAGGTCTCCGGTCTCTGGTGCGAGGACTGGGTCGGGCTCAGGCAGACCTCCTTCGGGGCAAGACTATTTTGGGATTGGCAGGCAAACGAGGATCGCTATCCTGGTCTGCGCCAGAAGATTGCCGAGCTGAACGACGCCGGCATCCGCTTTCTGGGTTATGTGAATCCCTATCTATGCGTTGATGGCCCCCTCTTCCCGGAGGCTGAACGTGCTGGTTATTTCGCCAAAACGACGGAAGGCGCGACAGCCCTTGTCGACTTCGGCGAGTTCGATTGCGGCGTCGTCGATTTCACCAATCCGAAAGCTGCCGAATGGTTTGCCGAAGAGGTCATCGGCAAGAAGATGCTGGATTTCGGTCTATCCGGCTGGATGGCGGATTTCGGCGAATATCTGCCGATCGATGTCAATCTGGACAACGGCATCGACGCCAAGCTGATGCACAATGCGTGGCCGACCCTTTGGGCCGAGGTCAATGCCAATGCGGTCGCGTCACGTGGCATGACCGGAGAAGCGCTATTCTTCATGCGGGCGGGTTTCACCGGCGTCCAGGCGCATTGCCCTTTGCTATGGGGTGGAGACCAATCGGTTGACTTCTCGCGCCATGATGGTCTCGTGACCGTCATCTCGGCAGCACTATCGTCAGGATTGCTCGGCAACGCCTATCATCACTCCGATATAGGCGGCTACACCAGCTTGTTCGGAAACGTGCGGACCCCCGAGCTGTTGATGCGTTGGGCCGAGATGTCGGTCTTCACCTCGGCCATGCGCACTCATGAAGGAAATCGGCCACGTGACAACGTCCAGATCGACCAGGATACACAAGTGTTGGCGCATTTCGCGCGCATGACCCGCCTTTATGTGCATCTGGCACCCTATCTCCGCACACTGTCGGCAGCCGCCGAGGAAACAGGTCTTCCGGTGCAGCGACCACTCTTCCTGCATCATGAAGACGACCGCAATACCTATGCGATCCAGGACAGCTACCTTTATGGCAAGGAATTGCTTGTTGCGCCTGTCTGGCAGGCAGGACAGCACGAACGATTGCTCTATCTGCCAAACGGCGTTGACTGGATACACGTGTGGAGCGGCCAGACGTATGTCGGTGGTCAGGAAATCAGTATTGCCGCGCCGATCGGTGAGCCGCCGGTCTTTTATCGCGCCGACGCATCGTTTGCCGCCACCTTTGCGGCGCTGGCCGAGCTTTGAGCGGCAGTTAGAGCCTTCTGACGCGGCACATCTCGATCAAAGTCGAGGCGGCCCTGCTGCTGTGCCGCTCCTTGTGGTTCAGAAGGCGAAACTCACGGACCGGCCGGCAAAAATCGACCTCGGTCAATTTGCCGGCCTCGATATGTTGCTGAGCGGCGAGACGGGAAACGGCAGCGACGCACAGGCTGTCATCGAGTGCTGCCAAGATTGCCTCGTTGGATGGCAGCACCATCGCGATCGTCAATTCCTCGACCTTTATGCCCATCTCGGCCAGCGCATCTTCGAACACGGAACGTGTTCCCGAACCAATCTCGCGCATCACCCAAGGTGCGGCGACAAGCTCGTCGTTCGGTGGTTTGCCGGCGCGCGCCCAAGGGTGTGATGCACTGACGACCACAACGAGCTCGTCTTGCGCAACGACCGAAGCTGCGAGCGCCGGCTCGTCGATGTCACCTTCCACGAAGCCGACATCAGCCTCGCCGGAAATGACCGCATCGGCGACAGTGCGGGTGTTGCCAATCGTCAGAGTGAGGTCAATGCCCGGGTGCGACGCGTGGAACCGCATGAGGCGGGACGGGAGCCAATAGCTGGCGATCGTCTGGCTGGCGAACACACTCAACGCTCCGCGCCGCATTCCGCCGAGTTCACTGAGCACAAGCTCGGCAGCACGCGCTCTCGAAAGCAATGACTTCGCTTCGCCGAGGAAGATTCGTCCCGATTCCGTCAGCTCGATGCGGCGACCGACGCGGTGAAAAAGCTCGACGCCATAGTGATGCTCGAGGTTCTTGATCGCATTGCTAACGGCAGATGGCGTGAGATTGATCGAGGCCGCGGCCTTGGTCAGATGTTCACGCTCCGCCACCGCGACGAAAATTGCAAGCTGTTCGAAGGTCATGGGAAATCATTCTATTTTCTCGAATGAAATGTAGAAGAATATTCGATGGAAGTCGACGCGATTAGCTGAAAAATCTGCCGGGTAATCATTAGAATTCCAGGTGCCCGATGACCCTCCATAACTGTTACAACCGTAGTCGCCAGATCGTTCCCGGCTTGCTTGTCTGCATCGCGGTGGCTGCCGCTGCCTATCTGTTCGAGCGACTGGAACACGCCGTGTTCGGGGTTGGGCTTCTCGAAGCACTGGTGTTCGCAATCGTGATCGGGATCATCACGCGAACGGCTTTACCCGGCAAAACATCTTGGCAGCCGGGCATCAGTTTCAGCTCCAAGACATTGCTTGAGATCGCGATCGTCCTTTTGGGCGCTTCCTTGAGTTTGGGAACGCTACGAAGCGCCGGTGCGACGCTGGTCGTCTGCGTGGTGGCGATCGTTGTCATTTCGATCTGCGCCAGCTTTCTCGTTGCCCGCTTTTGCGGATTGTCGAGCCGCCTGGCCCTGCTGATCGCTTGCGGAAACTCGATCTGCGGCAATTCCGCGATTGTCGCGGTCGCTCCGGTGATCGAAGCGGATTCGGACGAAGTTGCCGCCGCGCTGGCCTTTACCGCGGTTCTGGGTGTCGCTTCGGTTCTCATCCTTCCGCTGATGTATTTCTATGCTGGCATGACGGTAACGCAATATGGCGCGTTGGCCGGCTTGACGGTCTATGCCGTGCCGCAGGTGCTCGCCGCGGCGGCGCCTGCCGGCCTGATCGCGGTGCAAACCGGGACATTGATCAAGCTGTTACGCGTCTTGATGCTGGGCCCGGTCATTTTCGTACTTGGAATTATCCAGAAGGACCGCAGTGATTGCGCCCATGCGCAACGCGGTCTCGTTCCGTGGTTCATCATCGGGTTCATCATTGTGGTGATCGCTCGTTCGATGGGGCTCATACCAGCTACGATCATCCCGTTCTTGCTAACGCTATCGAGCGCGTTGACCGTCCTTGCAATGGCGGCACTGGGTCTCTCGGTCAATATTCGTACCGTCGCCAGCGCAGGCGGACGCGTCATTCTTGCGGCATCCGCTTCGCTGCTGCTTTTGACGGCAATGAGCTATTGCGGCGTTATCACCGTTCTCGCCCGTTGATCACGGGCAACCGCGCCCCAGCGCCACCCGCCTTCAATAGTTGAGCTTGGGATACCAGTCCGCTCCCCGTCCGGCGGGCGTCATATCCAGGATGTTCCAAAGCGGCGCGATATCGACGGCTCCTCTCGGATCTTGTCCGGGATCGGCCGCTTCGAACGGCATCTCGCCGTTGTAAAACACGCGGACTTCCCGTCCCCTTTTCTGATAAACCGTGAATCCAGGATATTCATATCCCCTATCATCCAGCAGACCGAGATCCCGAGCGTAATCGTCACCGACCGTTTGAACGAAATCGAGATCGCGCCAGCCGCGCTCGATGGCAAAGGCCCGTTGACGCGCCACAGGGCTTCGCCCGAGGATTTTGAACGCAACCCGCTGCTTGATATCGGCTCCGTTCCCGTTGACCCCGCCAAGAAAGTTCGTGCACATCGGGCAGGGCCGCTCACGTTGTGGGCCGAACATCCAGAAGTACGTCACCAGCGTGTCGTGAGATCCGAATAGATCGGCAAGACCGACTTCGCTGCCGTTCTCATCCTTGAAACGATAGTCCTTCTCGATGACAGGACCGGCGGGCAGGCGCCGCCGCTGCTCGGCGAGCCGCGTGAGATGGCGTCTGACCTCGATTTCCTCCGCAAGCAGTGCCGCGCGTGCTTCGGCATACTCCGCGCTTTCGTTCTCGAACCGAGACACGCGCTTCGCTGCCAGATCCTTGGCAGATTTCAACTCGTTCATATCCATGTGTTCGCTCCCTTCAATCATCACGATTGTCTCGCGCTCGGGTCAGCCTTTAGGAGGCTCGGCCAGAACAATCCGGTTGTTTTCCTCATCGAAGAAATTCGCAACAGCGCCGAAAGCCCCTTGAGCCACTGTCTCGGGCAAGATGCCTTCCACCGACAGACGCTCCTTTTCGGCATCGAGATCGGGCACGACGATCGTCATGACGGCATTTCCCGAGCGTGCTTCATCGCACCAAAGCTGGAGCCCGCCCGTCGCACTCATGTTACGCCATTGCGCCATGTCTGGGAGCGGTCGGTCGTCGGCAGGTCGGCCTATGAAGCGTTGGTACCAAACCAGCGCTGCCTCAAGGTCGCTCACCACCGCGGTTGCGTAGATTCCCTGAACATTCATGGGCGATGCCATTATGGTTCTCCTCACTCGCTTCATCTTGAAGACGTTGAAGGTCGTTCCGTTCCGACATTGCATTCCGTTTTTTTTGCCGAAGCACCTTGTCGCACGCAAATGAAAATCGGCGGACAACAATGCCCGCCGATAAAACGCGTGAAACTTGAGGTTTGCCTGCAAATGCGAACTTCAGTCTGCCCGGAGACAGAACGGCGCTGAAGACTTCACTTGAGGCGCGTGCCGACCTTCTCGATCGCCTTGTTGGCGCATGCCTCATCCAGATTGCCACCCGGCGCGCCGGCAACGCCAATCGCGCCAATCGTATCCTTTCCGACTTTGATCGGAACGCCACCGGCCAGAACGAGGAAGCCAGGAATATCCGCGAGACCGGCCGCGCCAGGGTTCTTGGCTACGTTCTCGGCCATCGCGCTCGTTGCATTTCGCGACGATGCCGATGTGAAAGCCTTTTCCCTGGACGCATTCGCTGTGTGGGCACCTGCGTTTTCGGCACGCACCAAGGCGAGGAGAACGCCAGATCGATCAGTCACGGCTGCCGAGACATTGTAGCCGTCGTCGGCGCATGCCGAGACAGCCGCCTGGGCGATATCAACTGCGAGCGTGGTTGCGAGGCTGGTTTGCTGCACGGTGTCTTGAGCAAACGATGGAGCGGTAAGAAGCACGCTAGCGGTGAGGGCAAGCGGGAGGATCTTCATTCTGGCAACCTTCTTTCTGTTGTTGATGGATGCCAGTTTATAGGGATTTCCGATGGGATGAATTCGCGCCGTCACCGAGCGGGATCGGTAGAACTACCGATGCGCCATAAGCCAGATGCGCGTCTGCTCGGCGACCGCTGGCGTTCCCAGTTTGGTCGCGATGCTCGCCCGATGACTGTCAACGGTTCGCACAGACACATCGAGTGCGACCGCGATGTCTTTGCTTCCAAACCCCTTCGAAACCAGTTCGATCACCTCCCGTTCCCGCGCGGTAAGATGGTCGAGCAATCGACTGTTCTCGTGACGAACGAGAAGATCATTAAGTGCGGATTCGCACATCGCTATGGTTTCCATCAACACATGCTCATCGACCGGCTTGGCGAGAAAATCGACAACGCCCGCCTTGAAGGCGCGTCGGCATGCCTCGACATCGCCGTGGCCTGTGATCATGATGGCTGGCCAGCGGATATCGAGATCTTCGAGCTTCTTCAGGAGTTGTAAGCCACTGATGGCAGGCATCCTCAGATCGAGGAGCATGATGCCGGGCTTTGCTTTTTCCACGTGGGCGAGTAGGTGGGCCGCATCCGGGAAAGCCGTGACCTCTTTTCCGTATGTGGCAAGCAAAAGGGTCATCGCCTCTCGCACCGCGAGATCGTCATCGACAAGGTAGATCACGAGAGCTCTCCCAGTGGCAGTCGTATGATGAAGGTAGCGCCATTGTCGTTGTGGGCTTCCAGGCTACCATCCATGCGCTCGATCAGCCTGGCCGACAGCGGCAGACCGAGACCCATTCCGTCTGCCTTCGTCGTGAAGAACGGTTCAAATATCCGATGGAGCGAGCCGGTCTCGATGCCGGGCCCGTTATCCGCGACGAGGATAGCAACGCCGTCCCGTTCTCTCCGAGCCTCCAGAGTGATGAGGGGCGATCGGCAACCGGCGACCGCATCCGCGGCGTTTCGCACGAGGTTGTGAATGACCTGCTGAAACGAAACGACATCGATCGGCACGGCGGGCAGCCCCGAGGGAACGATCATGTCGACGGCGACACCCCTTGCTTTGATATCCGCTTCAATGAGGCGCATGGCTTCGGCAATCGCCTCGTTGAGGGGTACCATTCGGATGTCAGCCGGCGCACCTGAGATATATGCACGCATGCGCCCCAGGATATCGCCGGCGCGTTTTGCTTCACGAATGTTGGCGTCGAGCGCCTTTTCCAGGATATCCTCGCGTCCCATGTTAAGGGCGCGCCTTGCGGCCTGACTTTGGCTCAGCATTGCCGCCACTGGCTGGGCCAGTTCATGGGCAATGCCGGATGCCATCTCCCCCAAGGCGTTCACTCGTCCGGCATGAGCGAGCGTTGCTTCCTGTTTCAGCAAAGCCGCCCGCTTCTCCTGGCGACGGCGCTCCGCCTGCGTTTCCTGATATGACACAGCCAACCAAGTGATGGCTGCCAAGCCAGCGATCAGCGGAATGGCCAATCGCAGGGGAACGAGTTCGCCGGCACCGAATTTTCGGCGGATCTCCATCTCGAGTGGTTGAGTGTGACTGGTCATGATGATGCTGGCCGTGGCAGCAAGGAGTGCGCTCTCCGTGGCGCCATGCACTGCGAGTGTCTCATTGTTCAGCGTAAGCTTGGTTGAATAATCTTGAGGCGTCTTGTCGCCATCAAGCAATCCGTCTGCGTCGATGCGCAGACGCAGGATGCGGCCGGGTTCAACCAGCTTGAAGAGATCGTAGGCATGTTCACCGACCACGGCACGCGCAGCAATATCGCCGACATTAGAAAGCTTTGGCAACTCATCGAGCAGACGCATGTCTTTTGCCTTGGCCCCATCGGCTTGGCCATACGGAACCATTCTCGCGGCGCCGGCATCGAGACGGAACGTGGCGATATCGACGATACGAGGATATCGCGTCAGGATATTTTCCGAGAGCCCCTGAATGCTTGGCGACGGCTCCGCCGGCGACATTCGAACAACCGCTCCGAGTGCGCTCAGGTGCGCGTCGTGCTGAGCCAATCTCTCGGCAAGAAGCGTCTCGGTAGCACTCGCTTTGTCCGAAAGTTCTTGCACGCCCGACCTATATTCGAACGCCGCTAACGCCAAGACCGACAGCGAGCTTATCGCGATCCATATTATCGCGGCCTTGGCGAGGGAGTGCTTTTCGTTCAGAAAACGTCTCATGACATAGGACGTCGTGAGACATCCACCCGTGTTTGATTGTTCGAGCATCAAAGCAATACTCATCAGGCGAGAAACGGCAATCGGTAATCCTACCGGTGTAGTGAGTGAACCGTTTCCGGACAAAACCCGTGAGATCGGCATACAGGAGTTACCTGGAAAGCGGAGCAGTGGAGAGTTCAGCAGTACAGCCAAAGCAGCTTGGATATGGATTTTTATCCATAAAAATCAGCAACTTAATAAAAAGTTGCGTAAGCATAATTATGGAACAATCGTATTTCTGCAGATGCTTGAAACCTGCTCTAACTGTTGATTGCGCCGCTTCAATACTCTCCGACTACCGCAGTCAGACTGCGTCAGATCTTCATTGACGTGAACCCTTTCGATAGATTGCGCCGAACACGCGCGACAGCGCCCTTAAGGATCCAACGCCGTCTTGCGAGGCCGACGATGCGTCGTCATATCGTACACTCCTGTTCGACGTGATCCGCATCATAGAGATGCATTTGATGCAAGCATGCCTTTCGGGCGGCTCCTAGCTGCCCGATGAACCACCCGTTCATGTAGGCTTCATCGAGCGGTTGCTACCGTGGGTTCATCGACAACAGCAATGAATCAGCGGGACAAGTTAATCATGCAGCACCCTGCCGCTCCAACGGCCGGCCGAGATCCGCGCCTTGATTTCTTCCGTGGCCTGGCCTTGGTGATGATCTTCATCAACCACGTGCCCGGCAACATGATGGAAGGCGTCACGTCGAAGAACTTCGGTTTTTCGGATGCGGCCGAGGCTTTCGTGCTGATGTCCGGCATGTCCGCCGGTCTTGCCTACTCAAACGCCTATGCTCGCGATCGCATTCACGCGGTTGCCCGTATCCTGCGTCGCGCTGGCCGGCTTTACAGCGTTCATCTACTGACCACGGTGCTGGCCGTCATCGTTTTGATGGCGGGTCATAACTTCCTCGGCACGACCGCGCTTTCGGAACGCGTCAACATGGTGTCTTACCTGGAAGCGCCATGGACGACGGCGCTCGGCGTGCTCGGGATGACGCATCAGCTGGGCTATTTCAACATCCTTCCGCTCTACATGCTGCTGCTCGCGGCAACGCCTGGCTTCCTCGCTCTCGCGTCGCGAAGCCGCGCGTTGCTGCTTGCGGTGTCGGTATCGATCTGGGCGATCGCGGGGTGGAACAACATCAATCTTCCGAATTTCCCGACCGACGGCACCTGGTTCCTTAATCCGTTTTCCTGGCAGCTGATCTATTGCATCGGCTTGTGCGCCGGCATTTCCGCCAAGAAGGGCGAGACCTTTGTCGGCTACAGCCCTGCCCTGATGGCTGTTGCGATCGCCTATCTCGGCTTTGCGATGTTCGTGATCCAGGGCCGGCACTATGATCTGACGGCCTGGGGTGACCATCCCGCGCTTCTGGTGGGTTTCGACAAGGGCATATTGCCACTGCCGCGACTGATGCACATTCTCGCGCTGGCCTATGTGATCTCGCAGATTACCGTGTTCCGCACCATCGCGGGCAGCGCCAAGCTTGATGTCGTGTCGTTGCTTGGAAAGCAGGGCCTTGCGGTCTTTGCCTGGGGTTCGCTGGTCTGCATCTCGCTGCAGGTGCTGAGGGAGGCCTATGTGTTCTCGTCCGCTGTCGATATCTCAACGCTGATTGCGGGTCTCGCTATTCAGTATGGGGTAGCTCTACGCTTGCAGTCTAATAAATTGGCGCTCCGAGACAGCCACCAGATCGCTTAAAGTGGACGACTTTACCGAAAAGGCGCGGCCGAGATGGCTACACCGACGGACGTCGAACGACATTCTTCAACTGCTGGTTTGATGCCAGCGGCCGTTTCGTTTCGATAAACTGACAAGCCCTGCCGCGAGTGAGCAGCAGCGCTGAGCATCAGGTTTACCTCGCGCTCGGACGGAATGGCCAGGCGCCGGTGATGCTTCCGGTCGCCGCCGACCTTTTGTGGAGATTGCCGATCTGGAAAGACGAGACGGCACGGCCAATAGATCTTCGTGCCGACCGATCAAAGCGAGGTTCAAAGAGGAGTGTGGTCGTTCATCGAGATGCTCCCGAAGCCGAACTGTTCCGTCCTTATACCCGAAGTGAAATCCAGCATCCGATAAGGGCAGCCGTTGCAGACACGATGGATCCCCAAGCGAGATCAGCCAGTGTGAGGGCCGTGGACCAGTTCCTCAACGTTGCCTGATTGGTCAGGTCGTAGGTCGCATAGGCCGTAAAACCGAGCATTGCCCCATGGAGTGCAGCCGATCGCGGCGACCCTCTTTCCAATCCGGGCTCGACTGCCAGAAACGTCAGCCCAACAACATAAAGCAGATAAAAGGCAACAGCTGGCGCAAGCCTGAAGTCTTCAATCAGCATATCACCGATGACCGGACGATAGAGCGCGCTTGCCATAACGCTCAACCAGACGAAGTCGATCGCGACAAAGATGGGCAGCGTCACAACATAGGCTACGAGAACAAGTTTCATGCCAACCTCCCTAATCGCTCGGTCCCGCGCGTCTAGTCTAGTTGATCCGGGTCCAATCAACGCCCTTGCATAGCAACCAGTCTCCGATGCTCTTTCAGACAGTCCCGTCGGAGCGCGAAGGACGGTGGATCACCGGCCCTCCGCGCCCCAAGAAACGAGCCGATCGTCAGCTCGCTGGAAGGATGGCGATGTCACGCAGCTCCGCGTCCAGCCCCTCAATGGCACCGACTTCAGTCGCCACGCCAGTTTCCAGGTTCACGGTGTAAAGCATCTTGCTCGCAGCCAGGTAGGCCGTGTTTTTGCCGTCTTCCGTTCCTTGGATATCGAAGGCATATGTTGCAGGACCGTCCTTGATGCCGAGCTTTCCGATCGCCTTCAGCGTGCCGTCGTTTGGCTTGGTCTGCTGGATCAGTGCGCCGATGGTTGCATCGATATTGTACATCGCCGTCTTCTCGGGCTTGCCGAAGGAATTGGTGTAGGCAGCGGCGATGATGTTTGGCGTTTCACCCTTGTGCATGTCGCCATCCTCGTAGGCCAGGACGCCGTCCACCGTCACCGCACCCGTGTCGGGATGGACCCGATGGTTGGTCGTTCCGGTCATGACGCGCAGACGGTCGGCCATCGGATTGAAGTCGACGACGACAGGCGCTTCGGTGAGAGAGAGCATCTTGTCCATCTTGGCGACCTCGCTCGCAGCCCCGGTTTCGAGATTGATCGAGACGATGCGATGGTCAGCCGTGACACCGATGACGGTCTTGGTGCCCGGACGGAAATCGATTCCGATGAGCTTGTCGACGCCGGTGACCTCCATCGTCTTGGAGACAGCAGGCTTTGCCGTGTCGAACATGGCAAGCGTTTTGTCACCAGTCAGACCGAGCACCGGCGCGGCGAAAGCTGCGCTCGCGGTGATCGCGAATACGGAGGAGGTGATCAGTGCGGCACGAATGATTGACATGTCTTTCTCCCGTTTGGTTGCTTTATGGGGCGGCTCGAGGCTTGTTCGAAACGCTCCCATCATCAGGACACGGCAGCAGGCCTATTTGGATGCAGGCTGCCAAAAAAACTTTCTCGGCACGCATCCATTCCAGCTCGTCGTGGGTATAGGCATTCAGTGGCGACCGTGGTCACCACCGAGATGGGGGACCTTGTGTATGTTGATGGGCTTCAAGCCGGATAATCTTGGGGGCGCGCTCGCCGCATGCGCCAAGGGCGATCGCAACGCGTTGCGTAGCATCTACGATCAGGAGGCGGGCCGACTTGTCGCCGTTGCCGAACGCATCGTGCGCCGGCGCGACCTTGCCGAGGAGGTCGTCCAGGAAGCCTTCATCCGCATCTGGACCCATGCCCACCAATACAAGCAGGATTGTGGTTCGGCCCGCGGCTGGATTTACGCGATCGTCCGCAACCGGGCCCTCAATCTCCTGCGTGACGGCAAACGCGAGATTACGGTGGACGACGTCGGCATGCTCCGCGATGGAGAAGACGCCAACGAACTGATCGCCGCCTGGCAGTCCCTAGACCGCAGTTCGCGTCTATATGAGTGCCTCGGCGCCCTCGACGAAACAAAGCGGCGCGGCATTCTGATGGCCTATGTCAACGGCTACACGCACGGGGAAATCGCCGGACGGCTGCGGATGCCGCTAGGCACGGTCAAGTCATGGATCAGACGCGGGCTGACCGCACTCCGGGAGTGCATGGCATGAGATACGAGCACGCGGATATTCTATGGATCGCCGACGAATACGTACTGGGCCTGCTTGACCCTAGGGAGATGGCAGAGATCGAGAAGGCGATGGACAGTGACATAGAACTTCGGGCAGCCGTGGCAGCCAGCCGTGATCGTCTCCTACCGCTCGACCTAGCGCTCGAACCCGTCGCCATCGATCAAGCACTCTGGCAGCGCATCGAAACCGCCCTACCCGATCATCAGCATACAGCAACGCCGCAGGAAAGACGGTCATCGAACGACAACCGCGTAGGCATATGGCGAAACACTGCAGTAGGGGCGATCGCCGCAACCATTCTGCTTGCCGTTGGACTGGCGTTCAGTTTGATGCGAACCGTGGAGCCGATTGTTGTCGCAGTCCTTGTAAGCGAGACCGGCGAAGTCCAGGCGATCGTCGAGGATTTCGGCAACGAGAACGCCGCCGTCCGCCTCCTTGCCGATTTCGACGTGCCAAACGACAAGACCATCCAGGTCTGGACTTTGCCGTCACGGGAAATGGGTCCTGTATCCCTCGGGCTGCTGAAGGGTGTGCATTCGGCTCGCCTTTCCGGTCCTGCACTCCCGAAGCCTCACCTCGATCAGCTATACGAACTGACGCTTGAACAGGCTGGCGGGTCGCCGACAGGGCGCCCGACGGGTCCGATCCTGGCAAAGGGCTTGGCAAAGCTACCCCGATAGTGATGAACCGTTAGAGGTTACGTGTCTGCATCAGTTTCGTTCCGTTTGGACAGCTTGCCGATTTCGAGCAGATTGCTGGTTTCCTGATGAAGCAAGTCTTTTAGGATGAATGGCGGACGTGGAGCGCTCCCATCTACGGACAGCCGCCGACGCCACCCGAACTCGAGTTCAAGGGTATCGCCCTCGTGGCACCAAGGGCGTGCAATCGCCGGTCACGCTTGTCTGCTTTCGGCCGAGAGCGGTCATTTGCAGATGACGCTCACATATCGTTCATATCCACGCAAAATAGAATCCATTTTTCTGTTAGTCCAATGTCAACGGAGGATATCGTAGCCTCACCACCGCCCGTTCGCTGCTGCCCGTGCACTCCCGGTCACTAACGCACTGCAGGCTCCTGCACGCAGCATGCCCGATGGACCTTCTGGCCCTCCCGGCCGTCGTCGCTCAGACCGCCATTTGCTTTTGGCCTCGCTGCTCTACCTCCATCGACAGAGACAGTGGAGGAAGTGTCAGTGCGTAAGCCGATTATTCTATTTGCATTTGCCATGTTCGCTATGCCCGCAGGAGCGATGGCGCAGTCAGTTGAGCTTGAGGATACCTGCAAGTCCGTGGCCAAGAGCTTCTTCATGACCGATCAGCTCGCCATCGGTACAGTCCAGTCCTTTCCCGAGTTGAAACCGCCTGGTGTCCGCATGTCTTACTCGACGCGCCAGGGTACGGCTCCGGCCGAGATGACCGATATTTTCGAATGCGAATTCGACAAGGCGGACAAGCCGCACAACCTGGCGCGCTTCTGCGTATCGAGCACCTGCTATTCACCGACCGTCGACGACGGGGATCGCAAGCGCCGCTTCGAGGAGATGCGCATCCTTCTCAGCCGCGCTGAGAAATAGGATCGCGCCGTGCTTGACTTGATGCCGATCACCCCCGGCTGGCCGGAGATCGCCCTTCGTATCGGGGCGACGCTGTTGGCCGGAATCTTGATTGGCGCGAACAGGGAACAAGGTGGTCACGCCGCCGGGCTGCGCACAACCACCCTTGTCGGGCTCGCGGCCTGCATCTCGATGATTCAGGCCAACATGCTGTTGGCCACGAGCCAAGGCGCCAACGGCTCGATGGATATCCTGCGGTTTCCGCTCGGGATATTGACGGGCGTCGGCTTTATCGGCGGCGGCGCAATTCTGCGTCGCGGCGATATCGCGACCGGGGTGACGACGGCGGCAACGCTCTGGGTGATAACAGCGATCGGCCTCTGTTTCGGCGGCGGACAGATCGTCATCGGTGCAGCCGCCACGGCCCTCACCCTTCTTGTTCTCGCGCCGCTGAGACACATTCAGCGGTGGATGCCGTGCGAAGAGAAGAGCTCGGTGACAATCAAGGTCCCGAAGGGCGCTCCCATCCCGGACATCCGAGCGGCATTGCCCCCCGATTCTACCGCCTGCTTCACCACGCTGCAGGAGATTGATGACGGCGACGCTCTGATGTTCGAAATCCGCTGGACGTCCGGCCGTTCAGGTCGCGATGCGACCGCGATCGCCGATGGGTTGAGAGCGCGATTTTCGGTCATCGGGTTTGAAAATCGCTCGACTATCAACTGACCGAAGCTCGAGCCTCCGGCATGCCCTGCGAGGCAGCCAAAGAGGCAGTCATCGCCGCGGCGATCGAAGCGAAAGTGCTTGCCTGACGCTATTGCCTTGCCATAGCGCCATTCGCAACTCGCTAAATTTGCGATCGAGAATGTACGTTTCATGACCATCGCTGGCAAACCGCAGCGACTCGCACCAGTTATTCGCTGAACGACCCTTAGGTTGAGTGGCCGCTTACCGGGGTAACGAACTCGAAAGGCCCATAACACAATGAATTCTACTGAATTGACGGATGAACCCGGCATCTGGACGTGGTGCCTGGAAAGGAATGTTCTTTACGCAGATACTGCCTTGGCCGACCTCTTTGGTCTCGATGCCGATGAAACGCTGGTCGGGCTGCCCGTTGACCGCTATGTCGACCGTATTCATCCCGACGACCGAGGCCGTGTCGCCAAGTCCATGTCGGACGCCGTCATTGGTGGCATGCCATACTTTGAGGAGTATCGGGTGGAGGATGGTTTTGGCGAAACACGACACGTCGTCGCGCTCGGCCGATGCTTCCGCGACAGGTCCGGAAATCCTGTTCACTATGCCGGGATAACCTACCCGCTCGATGCGCTCTAGCTATTCAGACAGCCCGCATCAAAGGCAAATCTCGCCAATTACATGACAGCGCAAATTCCGTAGAAGCAAAGGCTTAGCTCTCACAGGCGCTCAATTGTCGAAACCGCACAGACGCGGTCGCCCTATGGAATAGCCAAGCCTTTCCCGCCTATTGTCAGCGCCGGGGCCGATAGATCGGCGACTCGGGGATGGCAATGGCAGGCTTTGAAATGACGGACATCAGGAACAGGATCTTACGCGCCCTTCCTGAAAACAGTCTGTCCGCCCTGATCCCCCATCTGGAACCAGTCGAACTGCCGTCGCGAAAAGTCCTGGTGCAGACCAACGAGCGGCCCTTCCATGCTTATTTCATCGAAAGCGGCCTCGCCTCGATGATCGCGATGAGCGCCGACGGTGAGAGCGTCGAGGTTGGACATATCGGCTTCGAAGGCATGTCCGCTGCCCATATCGTACTTGGCGCCGACACAACGCCGAACCGGACCTTCATGCAGGTGGCAGGGCATGGATATGCGCTGTCGATCGACTGTCTGCGGCAGGCTACCGACGCTGACGCGCTGCTGCTCGAACTGCTGCTGCGCTACAACCACTATGCCGCATTGCAACTCGCCAACTCCGCCTTGGCGAACGCTCGTTACAGCATCAACGAAAGGCTGTCGCGCTGGCTGCTTATGGTACAAGATCGGCTCATGCGCGACGATCTCCCGCTCACCCATGAGTTCTTGGCGCTTATGCTCGGCGTGCGGCGGTCCGGCATCACCAACGAACTGCACATCCTCGAGGGCATACATGCGATAAGGGCGACCCGTGGGAATGTCCGCATTCTCGACCGACGGAAGCTAGAGACCATCGCCGCCGGTAGTTACGGCACGCCGGAAGCAATCTATGAGGACCTGTTTCGCAAGCCGTTGAATGGAACTATTCGGCCTCGCTGATCGCCTGGCGAAAAGGCAGCGTCAGTACGACGCCACCGCTGCCATCGCGTACTTCGATTGATCGCGACGAGATATCCCGTCCCTGGCGGATGGCATGCGCCATCAGCTCTCGCGCACAGGCAACCGCTTCCTCATTCGCAGCCGACAAATCGGCGCAGTCCGTACCCTCCAGATCTTCGATCCGGCTTCCTTGGCCGACGACATGAAAATAGTAAATAGGCATCAGCGTCGTCCGATCTGGCTGCTACATGACTGGCTCGTCGACGGCGACGAGGCGCGCATATTCGCGCTCCGGCAACCCGTAACAGTCGCCGGCAATCTGCATAAGCTTTTGTCGGTCGAGGATGCGGATATTGCCGCGCGTGGCCTTGATCGCGTGAATGCCTTCGGCGATGTGCAACTGGTCCGTCACGCCCGAGCGCCTGACGCCGAGCATCAGAGCTAGGAATTCGTGCGTCAGCGGTAGATCGTCGGAATCGACCCGATCATGAGACATCAGCAGCCAGCGCGCTAAGCGCGCCGGCACGTCATAGCGGGCGTTTGCAAGAGCCGATTGAGCAACCTGGATCGACAGATACTGCATGAACCGCAGGAAGAGATCGCGTGCGTCGTCGTTGGCCGCGAGAGCCTTGTTGAAAGCAGACACGGGAATTCGGATTCCTTCGCCACCGACCTGCATGTAGGTGCTGGTTGGTGTGCGGTCAGCCTTGAGTATCACATGCCCGCCGGCCATCGCCTCACGCCCGAGATGCCCGACCTCGACGCTCTGACCGCTTTCGCTGTTGGCCACCACAGATGCGATGCCGGATTCGACGAAATACACGAATTCGGTTCGGCGGTTGGGCGCGATCAGGGAATGGCGCACGGGCAGATTCATACGCTCCATATGGGGCTGTAGCGTTCCGTAAGCCGCTTCTGGAAGCCGCTTGAGAAGATGATTGGTCACCTTTAAGCGATCGATCGTCATGAACGACATGCCGTCTCCTCCGCAAACTTTTCGACTAAGTTCAACCGATGACGGCCGCCAAAGTTCCCGCGTATTCGCGAGGTGGCGAAAGCAAATCCAAGCTAGCGAGCGGTCGCTGGCTCTGCGAGACCACATGCTCGCGCGATCGCAGTCGCAAGCATTCTTTCGTCGGCCGGCTTTGTAAGCCATTCACACGCCTTGAGCATGTCGCTGTCCGCGTCGAGATCAAGCGAGCGGCCGGAGTAGATGACTGTCGGGATATCTAAACCCGCAAGAGCCTGGATGAGGTCATCCGCGATCTCACCCTTCAGATGGTAATCAATGATTGCGATGTCGGGTATCACGCACCGAAGCCAAGACATTGTAGGATCGACCTCGGAAAAAGTGACGACCTCGTCATATCCAAGCTCCTGCAGCGTCTCCTCAAGCTCAAGCACGATCAACAGTTCGTCCTCGACGATTAACGCGGTCTTGTTTTCTTGCGCGTTCATTGGGATGAGATGTAGCGCACGTCGGCCGTTACAATCGCGACAGGCTTGAGCGTACGGTTCCGCACACTTGGTCGATCGAGGGAAGAGACGTCCTCCCCGCCAATACCCCGATGCCATGTCGAAACCGTACAGAGCGGCGGTGAAACGGAACAAAGCTGGATTGGGACGCTTCCTCATTCATTGGAGGACGCGTTATGACTTTTCGACAAATGACGAATTCCTTTCAAGAGGACGTCGTCGACCTCATCCCTGCCTTGAATTCCTTTGCCAGAACATTTCACCGCAGCCAGAGCGATGTAGACGATCTCGTTCAGGAAACGCTGACAAGAGCGCTCGGCAGCATCGACAAATTTCGGCCCGGTTCCAACCTCAAATCCTGGCTCTTCACCATCATGCGCAATCTGTTCTGCACGCGTTTTCGCGTTGGCAAGCGTGAGATGGTCGGAGTGGAAGAATGCGTTTCGGACGCCGGCAGCGTCGCTGCCGATCAAGAGTGGCGAATACGCGGCCATGAATTGGAGCGCGCCTGCGGTGGCCTCAAGGAGCCATTCAGATCCGCTTTCGAGTTCGTCTTCATCGACGGAGGCACCTATGAACAGGCTGCCGAGCACTTTCATTGCGCGGCGGGGACCGTCAAAAGCCGCGTCAACCGCGCACGCCAACGCATCGCTGACGAGTGCGGAGAGCTGGTTGCCTAGCCAGTTGGGGGCGGGCAAAGTCAAGGAGGTTACAGGCATGACTTTTTTGGGAGGCTGCCTCTGTGGCGCGGTACGGTACCAGGCTGATGGCGAACCCTTTCGTATAGGAATTTGTCATTGCGCGGACTGCCGGAAAGAAAGCGGATCTTCATTCACCTCCTTCGCCCATTGGCGTCGCGATGCGTTCACCTATTCCGGTGAGATATCGACATTCGCAGGTCGGAGCTTTTGCCCGCGCTGCGGAGGACGCCTATTTTGCCTAAACGATGATGACGTCGAGATTCGTTTTGGATCGCTGGACAACGCCCCAAGCGGACTAACTCCTGAAATGGAAGTGTGGACGAAACGGCGAGAGAATTGGTTGCCGGCTATTCCTGGGACGGAGCGATATGAAGAGGATCCTCTCCCAAAACGTTGACCGTAAAGCCCGCCCGCACGCTCTTCGCCGTGGCGATGTGCTGGCGCGAGCAGCGCTATGCAAAGCGTTTGGCATCGTTACCTGCGTTGGTGTGCCGCCATAACCCTAGGGGTTGGGGCTGCGATCAGTCGCCTGCGGGGGGCGGCCACTACCATCGGCCGCGTTGTTGTCGAAGGCGCCGGGTCCCGATGGCTGAGAATTGATCGGATCCTGCTTGGTTGACGCCGTCGGGTTGGTGTCGGTGTCCTGACGCTCACCCCACATTTCGACGCCACCCCACGCAAGTAGCGCCAGAATGAGACTGCAGACCAGCACCATCAAGACTGGCCGGCCGTAGCTGCCCTGTCTGGCTTCAGTCGCGGTTTCGATCACCTTTTCGCTCTGTCTGTTTTCAAATTGGGTCATTGCTGATCTCCTCGTTGCTCACAAACACAACGTCGGTCTGCGCAAAAGGTTTGCTGCGTATCGGAACAATCGCGTCTCGTGGACGATATCCCGCACACGAAAACGGGAGATCAGCCATGTCCACGATGACTTTCGAAGACCTCGCATCCAAGATCAGGAAGATCGACTTCTGCATGCTATCGACCCAGAGCGGGTCGGGTAAAATTTCCAGCCGCCCGATGAGCAACAATGGCGACGTGGAGTACGACGGCGATTCCTGGTTCTTCTCTTATGAGGACACTCGCAAGATCAGCGAGATCAACGGCATCGATGATGTCTCTCTTACCTTGACGGAGCCTCCGAGCCTTCTGGGCAAACCGGGCATCTTCATCGCGATCCAAGGGATGGCGTCGATCGTCAAGGATAAGGCATCCTTCGAAGCTCACTGGGTTTCGGGCCTCGACCGCTGGTTCCCTGAGGGCACCCAAACGCCCGGCCTCGTCCTGATAAAGGTGTCGGCGTCATCCGTATATTATTGGGATGGCGAGCAGAATGGGCAGGTGGACATACCGCGCGGGTGAGCCACCCAGACACAGCTCCCTAGAGCTAAACTGAGTCAACTTCCAGCGACACACGGAACATTGGCACCCCATGCGAGTTGCTCGAATATCAATGGATGGAGGAAACCATGGCCAACCTTTACAACGAAAACACAAGCGACGCCTCGCACGGCATCGCAAAAAGCACCCTCACTGCATTCTTTGACACCCGATCCGAAGCAGAAAGTGCTGTCGAGCGTCTCAACGATGCGGGCGTCGCAAATGCCCGCCTCATGGCCGGCTACGAAGCTGATGCCGAGAAAGCCAATGTCGCGGCAGACGATCGCGGCGGTTTCTTTGATGCGCTGAAGGACTGGTTCTTTCCTGACGAGGACCGCTCCATGTATGCGGAAGGCCTTCGCCGGGGTGGCTTCCTGGTATCGGCCTCGGTCGACGATGCGACATGCGAAACAGCCCATGACATTCTGGACGAGCACGGTGCAATCGACATGGACGAGCGCGCTGACCTATGGAGAGAAGAAGGCTGGACAGCGAGCCAAGTCAGGGCGGCCCCGAGCTTTACCGGCGAGCCAGGTCTCAATGAGGCAGAGGCAGCCGCGCAGGCAGCAGGCTTAGGCACCTACGCGCGCAGCACCCATGAAACCTCGCCCCGCGTTCGCACCTACGAACTGGATCAGGAGCTGCCCGACGACATTCGCGACGACGTTTTGCCTACGGGCCATCAACGCGACGTCGCTGAGGGTGAGAAGTCTCCCGAAGAGCGTGAAATGGGCGGGCTCCGGTTGGACCAGCCCATTCCTCGGGTTTGATGAGGGAGTGCGTCATGGACAAGGACAAGAAAGCGCAACGCGAGATCGAGGAAACGGACAGAAAGCCTGCAAAACCTCCGGATCACCCGGCCGCCGGTCCGCATGCACAAGATCATCTCACCGATGAGACAAAGACCCCAGGGACAGGTTCGTTGCCCGAAAAGGACGACGCCAGCGTCTCGCCGGGAAGTGGTTGAAAACTGATGCAGTGTCTGCGGGTCCCTGCCGGCGATCATAGGCGCCGCACTTTGGCGTTTTTTGGAAACACGGTGTGTCCGGCCCAGGTGGCCGGACACACCCACTATTCTATCCCGAGTGTAGCTCAATGAAAGCGAGTAACCGTCGACCTTCACGCGTGACACCAGCGAGCATTTTCCTCCCTTCGACCTTGTCGTCCGAATTGTTCTGACAATTTGATAGTGCGGTGCGTCAGAGCCGTGACGCGCATCGACAGGCGGAGTTGATCGAACGAATGCAAAAAGCACAGATGTCAAACCGGATTCTGCGATCCTTGAGCGACCAGGATTTCTCGCTTCTGGCACCATATCTGGAAGAAGTTGAAATGCCTTCCCGATTTCCAATCGCTCGCCCTGACACCTTGCTTGAGTACGTCTACTTTCCCGATAGCGGTATCGGCGCCGTAATGAGCGTGCTCCCCGACGGGAAGAAGGCGGAGGCCGGTATGTTTGGCAGCGAAGGGTTTGTGCCGACATCAACGGTCATTGGCGACAGGGTGGTGCCATACCTCATAGAAATGCAGGTTGCTGGCCGCGGATATCGTATCGCCGTGGACAGGATGCGCGAGGCGACTGAACAAAGCGCCACGCTTCAAATCCCGTTCATCAAGTTCATGCACGTTTTCGCCGTGCAGGTCTCTTACACCGCGCTCGCCAACGCCAAATTTCGTGTCGAGAAGCGGTTGGCCCGCTGGATACTCATGTGCCACGACCGGGTGAAAGCAGACGTCCTTGAGATCACGCACGAATACATCGCCTTTCTCCTCGGCATCCGTCGACCGAGTGTGACGACAGCGCTTCATATTCTCGAAGGCCATAAACTTATTCGTTCGAACCGCGGAACGATCATCGTCATCAACCGCAGGGGTCTGGAGCGATTTGCGGCCGGTTGTTATGGGCTTCCCGAGCGCGAGTTCGAGCGTTTGCTCGGCGCCGGTATGACAGACGAACTATAGAGCCTTCTCTATGCGGCTGGCGCCTTTGACTTTCTATGGAACCGGTGACAGCCAGCCTTCGTTTCGTCCGCTTATGGAGGACAAAAATGCTTTTCTATTTCAATGTTCGTTCAGACGAAAGTTTCGATGCCGACGACGAAGGGATTGAGCTTCCGTCGCTCGAAGCAGCGAGGTGGGAAGCAACGAAATCCGCGCGCGAGATGGTCGCCGAACTTATTTTGTATGATCAGCGTATCGACGGGATGCGATTTGAGATTACCGACGAAAAGGGAAACGTTCTCAGCACAGTTCCATTCCGAGACGTCATCAAATTTGACTAAGTCCTCACGTGACTGACCGCTTCATCATGCCTGATCAACGGCATCGTCGTCGTTTGGAGGCGGAGCGGCCTCGCGCGCAGCCCGAAGGCGCTCTGTCTTAAGGCGCCGCGCTTCCGCCTCGGCCTTGATTGCAGCCAGCGCGTTCTCCGAGGTTGCTTCACGTCGTCTCTGCCGCTCCTCAGCACTGATGGACTCGCGCCGGCGAAGCTGTGGGCTCTCTGCTTTTTGCATGCGGTTGAGAATATAGAGCGATAAACGGAAGGCAATCGATCGTCCGCCAGCGTACAGAACGGCATAGCACGGGGCGTCAAGCAGCCTCTGCAGCATGCCCGTCCGATCTGCCGCTAGAATTTTCCGATCAGGCGCCGATACTCTTCCTCAGGCCGGCCATATGAATCGCCGGCAAACTCCTCCAACCCACGCCTGTCGCGAATGGTGATGAGACCTCGTTCGGACCGGATGAATTTCTCTCCCTCAAGGACGTGCAGAGCAGTCGTGACACTCGGGCGCCTGACACCGAGCATCAGGGAAATGAAATCATGGGTGAGCGCTATCTCGTCACCATCGACGCGGTCATGTGACATGAGAAGCCATCGGGCGAGCCGTATGTCGATCTGATAGTTGACGTTCGACAGAACCGTGTAGGAAATCTGCGATGCAACCGTCTGGATGAACCTCGCAAGGAGGTTTGCGAAGTTGGGATAGAACGAGATTGCCTCGAGCGTTGCGTCCAACGTCATCCTGTAGCCCCAACCGGCAACCTGCATCAGCACCTCGTGGACACTCACAGTCCCGCCGACGCCCGCCGATGTCGGAGAAAATCCTTCTCGCCCGAACATCCCCGCCTCCGCCTGATTTCCATCCGAAGACACGGTGATAACTGAACCGATACCGCTACACAAAAAATAGACGTAGTCGATGGGCCCGTTCGCGTTGACGATGACGTGACCCTGTCGAAGGTCGATCATTTCCAGACTGCCGAGGATAGCCTGAAATTCTGCATTAGGCAGACGAGCCAGCAGCCGGTTGTGCATGGTTGATTGGTCAGAGGCGAACATGAGACTTCGATGATACCGGATGAGGCATGCGAACATTCCTCACACGCTGAAATATGTCGGCTGTATAACATCCTGCCGTTCTTCATGTTCTTGGGTACGCTGGCAGACATTTCTGCATTAGATCCCATCGCCGGATAGCGTGCGTACCTCGCGCCTAGACAGACTTTGTCCCTCACGCGGGAACTACTACCTCTTCTCCAAGTTGGGTTCGGGTAAGCAATCAAATGGAGGAAATCCCGATGCTCACGAAAATTCTCGCGGTCTCATTTCTGTCGATTGGCTTGGCGACATCCGCCATGGCCCAGTCATCCGGAGGATCGGGAAGTGGGGGTACCGGCTCTGGAGGCTCTGGCGCCTCAAGCGGCACAGGCACCGGCGCAACAAGCGGCACGGACGGTGCCGGCTCGAACAGCGGCAACGGCGGCAGCGGTCAGAACACTGGCAATGGAATGAACAACGACACCAACATGAATGGCCAGAATTCCGGCGCATCCGGCGGCGACGCCAATGACTGCGCAAGACGCAGTGCTGGCGGAACGACCAATCCATCGAGCAACAACAATGCAACCGGCACCGACCCGGCAAATACCTGCAAGTAGTTGAGGCGTTCGGTCGCCCGGCTGGTAATACGGCTACCAGGGCCTGCAGAAGCGGGCCCTGTGGTCTCTGATTATTCGTCTCAAGCAGCTACGCTTGCTCGACCCCATGGGCAGGGTTCACCATCTCATTGATCTTCGATGCAAGCACTTCAACAGCAAAGGGCTTACCGATCATGGCCATGTTGGTCCCCAGGAAGCTTGCCTTGGTGGCGGCGTTTTCCGCGTATCCGGTGACGAAGAGAACCGGCAGATCCGGCCTATGCTGTCGCGCAACGTCGGCAAGCTGCCTGCCGTTCATGCCTGGCAGGCCAACATCCGACACCATAAGATCGATTTTCCCCGTCGCAGTCAGTGCGCGAAGCGCGGCATCGGCGTCCTCGGCCTCAAGAACACGATATGAGAGGTCGGTGAGTACCTCGCAGATCAACAGACGAACAGCGTCGTCGTCTTCGACGACGAGCACGGTCTGGCCGCTGCCCTCCGAAGGGCTTTCGGCATCGCCTTGCTCTTCTTGCGTCTCAGCGCCCAATGCAGCCGGCAGATAAAGCTTGATCGACGTGCCTTGTCCGGGGGAACTGTCAATGCGAACCCGACCGCCCGACTGCTGCGCGAAGCCGTAAATCATTGACAAGCCCAAACCGGTGCCCTGCCCGATCGGCTTTGTCGTGAAAAAAGGATCGAAGACCTTCTCCAGAATTTCCGGGGGCATCCCCACGCCGGTATCTTCTACGGCGATCATCACGTAGTTCCCCGCGTCAAGCCCACCGGCTTCCGATGCCGCGACCCGGCATTGCTCCGCGGTGATCGTAAGACGCCCGCCATCAGGCATGGCGTCGCGCGCGTTGACCGCAAGGTTCAGCAGAGCGCTTTCAAGCTGATTGGCGTCCGCCATGGCATATCCCACGTCAGCCGTGACTTTCAGCTCTATTGCGATGGTTTCAGGAAGGGTTCGTTCCAGGAGTTCCTTCGTAGCGAGGAGCTGAGCGGCCACGTCAAGCGACGTTGCGTCGAGAGTCTGCCGGCGCGAGAAGGCAAGAAGTCTGGCAATGAGCGCGGCGGCCCTGTGTGCCGACTCCGTGGCGGCATCCATGAAGCGCCCAACCTCCTCAACGCGACCGGAAGCGATACGGCGCTTCGCGAGATTGATGCCGCCGATAATGCCGGTGAGCATGTTGTTGAAGTCGTGAGCGATCCCGCCAGTCAACTGGCCGATCGCTTCCATCTTCTGCGCTTGCCGAAGCGCTTCCTCGGCCCTGCTGCGCGCCCCCATTTCCTCCTCGAGTTCCGCGGTGCGCTGCGCGACACGCGCCTCGAGATTTCGGTTTAGATCATCGAGCGCCTCACGCTCGAGACGCAATGCAGCCTCCGACCTAGTCAGTGCTTCCTGTGTCCGCTTGCGTTCACTGATGTCGATGGCCGTGCCGACGAACCGAACGGCCTTGCCGTCAACGAAAATTGTACCGCCTTTCGCCGCGATCCAGCGTTCGACACCGTCTTCTATGCCGATCGTCCGGTAGTCGATCTCATATTCTCCTGAACCGCCGGGCCGCAGCGCATCCTTGACTGCTTGGTCTGACCTCTCGCGGTCATCAGGGTGTAGTCCGGCCAAGAACCCCGCTTCGTAGGAAACCTGCCGATCGGAGAGAATTCCAAACATCGCCCGGCAGCGCTTGTCCCATCTCAGCTCACCGGTCATGAGGTCGAAATCCCATGTGCCGACACCAGCGGCACTGGTGGCAAGGCGTAGCCGGGTTTCGCTCTCGTCCAGTTCCGCCAGGCGGTCACGCATCTGGAACTGCTTGGAGCGCAATCGCATTGCGGACGCGACGGCGCTGAAAAGCGAGGCTCTACCGAGCGGCCGCTCCAGAACCACGCTATTGCTTGCGAGATCAAACAGCGCCAACTGCGACAGACGCCCGTTCGGCGTTCGGCTGGTGCGAGGTGCTGCCAGAAGCACGAAAGGAACATCAGACCACGAAGGCTGAGCGTCCAGCGCCGACTTGAGCTTATCGACATCCCTGACGAGCGCCTCTTCCGTGAGGAGGATCGCGCCAATACTCTCGTCGATCGCTTCGGCTACCTCGGCGACATCGAGACAGACGACGACGTCGTAGTCTTCCTGGCGTAAAAGCGTCGCGACGCTATCGGCATCGCGCCCGAAGGGAGCGCTGACGAGAATTCGGCGACCTTCTCGCAGTCGCTCAGCCATCACGTTCGCGATCTTCCATCAGCGGGGCTCGCGCGCCCATATATTCGGGTGTCCCCGTCAGAATTCCCCTGAACTGCGAAAGCGGCTCGCCAACCCTGATGCCGCCACTGTCAATGCGCAGTTCGCGAATGGTGTCCTCATGCATGCCGCTACGGTTCTTCAACACGGATATTGCTTTTCTGACACGCCCTTCCGCCTCGAAGAAACGAAGCAACACCACGGTATCCGCGATGTAGGATACGTTCAGGTTCGTCGACATGCTTCCAACGAGACCGTTCTGCGGGTTGATGAGAAAAGTAACGACGCCCTTCTGGCTGAGATAGGAAAGCAGTTCGTGCATCTGCAAGATCAGATGCTGCTCCTGCGGCATGGCGGCCATGTAGCCGTTCAGACTGTCGATCACCACCACCCGCGCGCCCCTCGCCTCCACCTCGCTGCGAACGCGGGTCGCGAACTCGCCGGGAGAAATTTCCGCCGGGTCGACCTGCTCGACGACAAGCAGACCACTATCGATATGGGGTTGCAGGTCGAGGCTGAACGCCTTGGCACGGGCAAGCAGCGTTCCGATCCGTTCGTCGAATTCATAAACAATACAGGGCTCGCCGCGCTCACAGGCTGCGAAGAGATATTGCAGGGCGATCGTGGTCTTGCCGCAGCCGGCCGGCCCCGTCAGAAGCGTGCTGGTTCCCCGTCGCGGACCGCCCCCTAAGAGACGGTCCAGCTCTACCACGCCGCTCGCCGTCACTTCTCCGGAAAAATCCGCGTGATGGGCGGCGGCGATCAGGCGCGGATAGATTTCGAGCCCACCTTTCTTAATGGTGAAGTCGTGGTATCCGGCGGTGAAATCGACGCCACGCAGCTTCTGCACCTGCATGCGTCGGCGGGCGGCACCGAAATCCAGCGTCAGGCGTTCGAGGGTAATGACACCGTGGCAGAGACTATGAAGGTGAGCATCCCGCTCTTCGGAGTTGCCGGTCATGTCGTCGATCAGAAGCACGGTCGTATCGCGTCCCGAGAAGAACTGCTTCAATGCGAGAACCTGCCGGCGATAGCGCAGCGGGTCTTGTGCCAACAGACGCATTTCCGAAAGACTGTCGAACACCACTCGTTTCGGCTTGACCCGTTCGACTTCGTTCTGGATCAGCTTGATTGTCTCGGTGAGTTCCATCTCCCATGGATGCAGAATGGACTGTTCGCGTCCTTCGCCGAAAATGTCCGACGCCGAATTGAATTCAAAGACGTCGAACTCCTTTATGTCCCACCCATGTGAGTTCGCGACGGCGGACAACTCCTCCTCCGTTTCCGACAACGTGATATAGAGCGCTCGCTCACCCTGACGGACGCCTTCTCGCAAGAACTGCAGCGCCAGCGTGGTCTTCCCCGAACCTGGCGCTCCTTCAACGAGGTAAAGGCGCCGCGACGGCAGTCCACCCTTCAGGATGATATCAAGGCCTTTGTTTCCGGAAAAAAGAGTTGCTGGCAAGGTGTGTTCCTGGAAGTTCGTCGCCAAGGGGCGTTTGTCTTTGGGAAATATGGAAGAATTGCCGGAAGGCAAGGATAGCCGCACACACCTCGCGTCAGGTTTGAGCTGACGACGATTTAGAGAATGGCTGGCCGCCCGTATGCTCCACGAGTATAACGAGCCGCAGTCGTCCGCCGAATTTCGTACGGTAGCGCACAGATGAACATTTTCAGTTGGAAGGCCGCCAAGCAGCGGCTCCTAATGTACCCGACGAAAATGAATGTCAGTGCACACGCAGCTTGGCCGCTTCCACCGCAGCCAAAAACTTTATTCGAGCGACATCGCCGTCGATGCGGCCTGCTACTGCAGCACGGCACGCGTTTCGAGCCTCGATAAATGACGCGCTGGTGCGCTCTGGCCAGCCATCCGTCAGATGGATCATAGCTTCAAAAGGGCCTGCTACAGTCTCCTGGCTTACCCCATTCACGATGATAACTGGATTTCCCCACTTGGTGATCGGCATGTTTTCCTCCCTGCAGATGCAAAGAAACATCGCTCCCCTCGGAAGGTTCCAGCGCGCGCTGGTTCGGTCATTACCGTACAAACTTTGCCCGACATTGGCAGGCTAAGCTTCGCTTGTGACAGACGACGGTAGCGATCGCACCAAGGCAGGCCACGCGGGGATCAAAAATAGGCCATGAAAAGGCCCGGCATTGAACCGGGCCAGCCTTCTCAATCGCGATGCTCGGGCATCGCCTTTAGCTGATCTTTCGTCCAGCCGGTCACCGCGTGAACATCGCCATCTTCGTCGCGCATCCAGTCGAGGTCCGAAAACGGAACGGCAACCGGCTTCGCACCGATCCCGAGAAAACCGCCGACATCGATAACGACCGAGTTCGTTCCGTGGATGTGATCCACAGAACCGACCTTGTGGTCGTCAGCGCCATAGACGGTCGCTCCTTGAAGATTATCCGCCGTCAGCTCGGCAGCGGAAAGGCGCACGTGATTTGTGTGATCCATCAGCATTCTCCTTAGCTACAAACCCTAACTTCGCCACCGCAGCTTTGTTCCTTACGTCCCTCGGCCCGGTACCTCGTAGGCGAAATCGCAGCTTGGACAGGTGGGATGCTCGCCTGGCGTTTCGTTGCCCGCAGCGAGAAACCGAAAAAACCGCTGCGTTCACCATCCCTGTCGCGTCCGGTTGACACAAGCGCGATCTCCAAATGCAAACTTAGAGTTCGGAGACAGGTTCCATCACGACCAAAGTCGCCGGCGTGAAAATGGTCGTGATGAGGAACTGTTGTCGCTCGCGGAGGTTTGGTTCCCAACAGCGACAGGAGGCAATCATGAGCGATGACCGCAGACCAGCACCGCCCTACCCCGAACAGCACCAACAGCCGCCCGGCAGCACGGCACAGATGCAGCCCATTCCCGACCACGGTGAGCGTTCCTACCGCGGTAACGGAAGGCTCGATGGAAAGGTCGCCCTAATCACGGGGGCGGATTCGGGCATCGGCAAGGCAGTGGCGATCGCGTTTGCCCGTGAGGGTGCCGATATCGTGATTTCCTTCCTCGACGAGACCGATGACGCCGAGGATACGGCAAAGTGGGTCCGCGAAGCAGGTCGGCAGGCGGTCGTCGTCCCAGGCGATATCACGTCGGAAGATCACTGCAAGGATCTCGTCCAGCACACTGTGCGAGAACTTGGCGCCATCGACGTCCTCGTGAACAACGCCGCGTTTCAGCGGACCTATGCCGATATTGCAGACATCACCGCCGAAGAATGGGATCGGACGTTCCGCACCAATATCTACGCGGCCTTCTTCTTGTCGAAGGCCGCCATTCCTTACATGCGCTCAGGCAGTTCGATTATAAACACGACATCAATCCAGTCTCGACAACCGTCGGCACATCTGCTTGCCTACGCGTCAACCAAGGGCGCCGTTTCAAATTTCACCGCTGGGCTAGCGGAAATGGTCGCCGAGAAAGGCATCCGGGTCAACGCCGTGGCGCCAGGGCCGATATGGACGCCGCTCATCCCATCCACGATGCCACCGGAGAAAACCACCAAGTTCGGCGAGCAAACGCTGATCGGCCGCGCAGGTCAGCCGGCAGAATTGGCGGGCGCCTATGTGCTCCTGGCATCTGAGCTAGGGAGCTACATGACCGGCGCGGTCATTCCAGTGACCGGCGGCGAGATCATGATCTAGCATCAAGGGCACTTTGAGAATGACCAGCCAAGATGTGACCGGTCATTCCTCCCAGCCGAACACGCTGCGGCCACCGAAGCTCGCGCTATCTCGAAATTCGCCCGCGATGATCTCCTTGAGATCGGGGCCCGTGACATAGCGCTCAAGCTGCCGCGCCTGAATATCGAGGCGCTGCAAGGCGGCAAGTTCTTCCTCGCGCCCCAGTCGCCCCTTCGCAACGGCTGATCTCATGACGTTGATGGTTTCGTCATAGACCTTCAGCGGCACCGGAAACGGATGCCGGTCCTTGCCGCCATGAGCGATCGAAAATCGCGCCGGATCGGAAAACCGACAGGGGGCGCCGTTGACCACTTCCGCCACCATCGCAAGCGCCCGGACCGTTCGCGCTCCCACGCCTGGGACCATCAGCAACTCCTGGAAGTCGACGGGACCGCGATCCGCCGCTGCCGCCAGGCTGCCATGCAGCCGCTTCATGTTCACATCCGTCTCGCGGACATCGTGATGAGCGGGCATGACCAGGTGTGGCAGCGACAGTTGTGCCGGTTCCGGCGCAGGTACTGCCTCGACTTTGCGGGCGAGCGCGGACGCTTCCCGAACAATTCTATCCGGTCCGAGCGAAGCAAGGATATCCAGTTGTCCGCCGCGAGAACGCTCCGCGCGCTTGTCGGCGAGATTGATGATATCTCCCTGCGTTCGCCCCTCGATCGCGCTGTGCGGAGAATCGATGAAGCTTTCCAGCCCCTCGGACAGCCAATGATACCGTCTCGCCTGGCGGGTCGCGTCGTTCATCCCCTGCTGCACGACAACCCACTTGCCGTCGTCGGCAACGATGAAGCCATGCAGGTAGAGATCAAATCCGTCCTGAACCGCAGCGCTATCGACCTTCGCCACGAGGCGGCTGACATTGGCGAGCCCGGTGCCATCGAGACCCACGCGATGCCCGACATCAACAAGTTCGTCCGGCGTTTTGCGCGAATGGAAGCCGCGGCCACCGCAGACATGGAGCCCAAGCTCCCTGGCCCGCGGTTTCAAACCGCGTTTTAGCGACCCCAGCACACTGGTGGTGATACCGGAAGAGTGCCAGTCCATGCCCATGACGGATCCAAACGACTGGAACCAGAACGGGTGGGATAGTCGGCGCAAGAACTCATCGCGGCCATAGTGGTGGATAATCGCTTCCGCGATAAGAACGCCAAGCTTGGTCATGCGCTCGCCCAGCCATGGGGGAACGCGTCCGCCGTGAAGCGGCAAGTCGGCGCTGCCTGATCGTTTCGACATCTCAACGATGTTTAGGCCCGGCCAGCCAAAAACACAACCGATCGCCCGCAAACTTGCCGTCTTCTGATCTCGAACAACGACCGTTCGATTTTCGGCCTCAGCCAGAAGCAAACGCCGAGAACAGTCAGCGAATTGCTGGCCTCTGTCGCAATGCGTCGCCGCGCAATCGCCGGCTTCTCACCGGCCGATCGTATCGGTTCACTGCGCGGTCACCCGCCAGATCGTGTTGCCGACGTCATCGGCGACCAATAACGCCCCCTTACCGTCGACGCCAATGCCGACGGGCCGGCCTCGCGCCTGGTTTTGATCGCTAAGGAAGCCGGTCACCACATCCTGCGGCGAGCCATCAGGCTTGCCATCCTTGAATGGCACGAATACGACCTTGTAGCCGTTGAAGGCGTGCCTGTTCCAACTGCCGTGCTCGCCAATGAAAGCGCCGCCGCGATAGGCCTCGGGCAGATTGTTGGCGGTATAGAATGCCATGCCGAGCGGGGCGACGTGCGAGCTCAACGCATAGTCGGGGACGATCGCCTTTGCGACCAGATCCGGACGCTGCGGCATCACGCGCGGATCGACATTCTGCCCGTAATAGCTATATGGCCAGCCATAAAAGCCGCCATCCTTTACCGAGGTCATGTAGTCTGGCACGAGGTTCGGGCCGAGCTCGTCTCTTTCATTCACGACGGTCCAGAGCGCTTTCGTCTGCGGCTCCAGGCTCAATCCGTTAGGATTGCGCAGGCCGGCAGCAAAAATCCGGTGGCGGCCCGATTGACGGTCGACCTCCCAGATCGCGGCTCGGTTCTTCTCCGCTTCGATGCCGTTTTCCGTGATGTTGCTGTTGGAGCCTACGCCGACATAAAGCAGGCTGCCGTCGCCGCTCGCCACGAGGCTCTTCGTCCAGTGATGGTCGATCGGGCCGCCCGGCAGCTCGGTCAGAACCGTGCCGGGGTCGCTTATCTTGGTATCGCCCTCGTGGTAGGGATAACGGATAATTGCGTCAGTGTTGGCGACATAGAGATCGCCTCCGACCAGCGTCACGCCGAAAGGTGAATTCAGATGATCGAGAAATACCTCCCGCGTCTCAGCCACACCATCTCCATCGGCGTCGCGAAGTAACATAATACGGTTGCTGGGCTCGCCTCCGCTACCTCCGCTGCCCGTCGCGAAGGACTGTACCCATCCCACGATAAGATCCTTGGGGCGCGTAATGGGCTCGCCTTTCGGCGCCGTGGATTCGATGGCGAGAATGTCGCCGTTTGGAAGCGTATAGACGGAACGAGGATGTGAAAGCCCGGTGGCCAGAGCTTGGACCTTTAGCCCTGCCGCCACCTTCGGCGTCTCGCCATCTTTCCAGCCGACCACCTTCGCGACGTTCATCGGCGGCACGAAATATTCGGCCTGGGCCGGAAGTTTCGGGCTAGGCCCGATCTCCGTCGGCTCCGGCTCATTGTCACTGCACCCGGCTAGCGCCAATAGTCCGGCGCTTGCGAACAGGCCGGCGGTGAATATGCGATATCGCTGAGACAGAAACGTCATTTTACCATCCTCCCGCAGCGAGGCGTCGAACGCGCGCGCCCAGCACTGCAACGATCAGCACCAGCAAGACAGTCACCACAGAGAGAGCCAATCCCAGCGGCATCACCGATGTCCAGGCGTCACGGCTATGAACGAAGGAGTTGAAGATAGCGAGGCCAAACACGATGAGATTCCCGACAACATAGAGCCAACCCGCCGCAGTCCTCAGCGCAAGAAGACCCCGCGCCGCATCGATCAGCCCGGCCAGCAATCCGACGGCACCAAGCACAGCCCCGGCAAGCAGGAGCCACGCGGAGAAGTTGGTCCACATCATCTGCATCGTTCGCCAATAGGCGATATCGGTGAGAAGCGCACCGATGAAACAAGCAGCGGCGAAATGTAGGGGGATTGAGCGGAAGGAAGATTTGAATGCCCGCAGCGCGGGCGCAGAGACGGCATAGGTCATGGGCATTTTCCAAAGAAACCGGCAACTTGTGAGAAAACTGACAATCTTACTGATTGTTCCCGCCATGGCTGCATTCGCAAAGCTTGAGAGCCTGGCGCCGTTATCCAATCGCCAGTTTAGTCGTTGACGAGATCATGCGGGACCGCGTTTGACGCTTCATGTGAATGTCGCGCGCAGGATTACAGTTGCCTCTCTTGTTGTTGTGCCTGGATCCGCGCCGCCCGCAGCCGCGCGGTCTTGGCATCCCTGCGCCTACATTCTTCAGTGATCGTCTCGCGCGCAATTTCATCCGTCCGGACGCGCGCTTCGATCTTCTGAGCGAGATTCGAAGTTGCCCGGCGTTTCACCGTGGTATCTGTCATAGGTTTTTTCTCCAGTTCGGGCGGAGAACGCGCGAGACCACGAGATGTTACCGTCTGATAGCGTACGAAACAGCGCAACGGCCCTCGACACGATAAAGTGCTGTTGTCCGAACGGAGATCTCGGTCGACGTATTGATTGGAGGGAGCCGCAGCAATGAAACTTGGAAACGTACTCGTTCTCGAAAACGAGCCGTTCATTGCGCTCGACATGGAAGACATGCTTAGAGGCTACGGCGCATCTTCCGTCACTTCTTTTGACACCCAATCAGAGGCGTTGATATGGCTCGAGTCCAACAAGCCTCATGTCGCAGTTGTAGATCCAAGACTGAATGACGGCCTCTGCGTCGATGTCGTAGCAGCACTAGCTGACGCGAACGTACCCTTCGTCGTGTATTCCGGCGCCGAGGTCGATGACGATGCAAAGCACGCATTCGAAAAGGGTCTGTGGCTTGGAAAGCCTGCTATTCCGGAAATGCTCAAGGAAACGTTGGCTCGCTTACTCGCCGCGGACTGAAAGTGGAGGCGAGCAAATGCTCCATTCTGAACAACCCTTCGAGCTGGAGCGGGTGGTTAGCGCACACCCAGCTCTTCCCTTTCGTCGACCGAGCGCCAATTCCCTGCCGGCATCCAGCCTTTCAGCGGAGACGTTTCAATGAAGTATTCTGCCCTGCTGCTCACCGCAGCGAGCGTGTTTGGCTTTACAGTTCCTGTTCTTGCGCAAGATAGCGATTTCAATCTGACCTATCATGTAGAGCGCACACCGAAGGCAAAGTTGAGCATCGAGACCTGCGGGTCCACGATCGAGAAAACGGCGAAACAATCGGGTCTCGCATCCGACGTACAGACCTTCCCGGGGCAGCTCGTCGTCGTTCGAGGCGGTGATGAAGGTCGCGGCGCTTTCATCGCACAGTGCATCGAGGTTGAGAGCACGACTGTCAGCGTCGTCCAGGGGATCGATTATCAGGGACCGAAAGCCGCACTCGGTGAGTTTGCAGACCAGGCAAACGCCGCTGTCAAAGCCGCCGCGGAATAACCTGCGGTTCATCCTCGTTGTGGGTGGCGAAGACGAGGAATGGTCATATTTCAATTTGCTGATATCTTAGCCTCATTGTGTGGGGAGTAGACGTAATGAAGAGTTTGGTTCCAGACGCATTTTACTGGGCACGGTCCGACAAACACACCGATGGCCGGACGACAATCGTGCAAGTGTCAACGATTTTCGGTGAGGATCCGGACTTCTGGACCTTGGCCGTCATCGGCTCCGACCAACATCACATGATCAGTGATTTCGAGCTCATTGCGCTCGTTGAACCGCTGGATGGCTATTCGCTGCGTCACGCGGCGGAGTAACTTCAGCCGAACGCTTGGTGGTGCAGGTAAAAGAAAGCCCTCGCAGGAGAACGAGGGCTCGAATTTTATCCGTCCAAAGGGGATGACGGTACACGCACGCTTGTTTTGTGCATGCGATTATATTTGAAACTGCTTAATAAAATGAAAGTTCCAAAGACGCCGACGATCGCTACGGGAACGTAGGGGGCGGCAGAGGTGGTGCTGAAGCAATTCTTTCCCGCCCTCCTTGATGGACTTCTCGCCATCGTCACAGCACCGTCATAAAATCAGGCGACATCTTGCGTTCGATTAATCTTGGATGCTGGCATGGATTATTTCAGACGCTTTAACTTCCTGTTCGCAACACCCTCTTTCGACAGCGAGGATCTGGAGGGCGTTCGTTACAATCAGATCATCCAGGAGATAGAGCGGTCCGGGTTTGAAGTGGTACGTGCCCGCAATCTGGATGACGCCGAGATCGTTGTTCAAACCGACGCCGCCATCGGCTGCATGATGGTCGACTGGGGCAAGAAGGGTCTCGAGGGCAAAACCTCTCACCTCATAAACCTGATGCGTCGCCGCGGACTGGATTTCCCGATCATCCTGCTCATCCGCGGCAAACGTTTCGAAGATGTGCCAGTCGAGGTGCTCGACTTCATCGACGGCTATGTTTTCTTGTCAGAGGAAACGCCTGCTTTCATCGCGAAGAACCTTATCAGCCGTCTGAAGCAATACGCCGAAACGCTGAAAACCCCGTTCTTCGGTGCGCTCGTCGACTATGCCGAAGAAGGCAACCATCTCTGGACCTGCCCCGGCCATAATGGCGGCGTGTTCTACAGCCGCAGCCCGATCGGCCGCGTGTTCATGGAGCACCTCGGCGAAGCTGTATTCCGCGACGACCTCGATAATTCCGTGCTCGACCTTGGTGACCTCCTGACCCATGAGGGGCCGGCGCTGGCGGCGCAGAAGGAAGCGGCGAAAATCTTCGGCGCAGAGAAGACCTATTTCGTGCTGAACGGAACATCCACGTCAAACAAGGTCGCGCTTTCCGCCCTTGTCACGGATGGCGACCTTGTCCTGTTCGATCGGAACAACCATAAAGCCGCTCACCATGGCGCGCTGATGATATCGGGCGGCATTCCCATCTACCTGCCGACCAAGCGCAATGCGCACGGTCTCATTGGCCCAATCGACTATGCGGCATTGGACGAGACGGCGATGCGCGAGCGCATTCGCACCAATCCCCTCGTCAAAGATCCTGAAGCCTGGCAGAAACCGCGGCCATTCCGCGTCGCCGTCGTCGAGCAATGCACCTATGACGGCACGATCCACAATGCAGAGATGATCCTCAAGTCGATCGGCCATCTCTGCGACTACATCCTGTTCGACGAGGCCTGGGCCGGGTTCATGAAGTTCCACCCGCTTTATGCTGGTCGTTTCGCCATGGGGCTTGCCGATCTCGGCCCGGACTCTCCCGGCATCATCGCCACCCAATCCACCCACAAACAGCTTGCCAGCTTTTCCCAGGCGTCGCAGATCCACATGAAGGATCGCCATATTGAAGGGCAAAAGCGGCGCGTGGAGCATCGGCGTTTCAACGAAAGCTTCATGCAGCACGCCTCCACCTCGCCTTTCTACCCCTTGTTCGCCTCGCTTGATGTCGGCGCGCAGATGATGAAGGGCCGTTCCGGCGAAGTGCTGTGGGACGATACGATCCGCCTGGGGATCGAACTCAGAAAGAAAATGCGCGCCGTGCGCCGGGAATTCGAGGACAAGGAGCCACGTGCGGAACGTCGATGGTTTTTTGAGCCATTCGTTCCTGATCGCGTCTCGATCCCGGATGTTGCAAGCCCCGGCGCCTCGCACGATGTGCCATGGGAGAGCATTGCCACCGACCAGCTGGCGACAAACCCGGCTTTCTGGCACCTCACCCCCGGTGCATCCTGGCATGGTTTCAGTGGCATGGAGCAGGGGTTTGCCATGACGGACCCCAACAAGTTGACGGTGCTGACACCAGGCTTCGACCGCAAGACAGGTCTTTACGCCGAACACGGCATTCCAGCCCCGATCGTGGCGCAGTATCTTCGTGAGAACCGCATCGTTGCCGAGAAGAACGACCTCAACTCCTTGCTCTTCCTGCTGACACCAGGCGTCGAGGCAAGCAAGGCAGGCACCCTGATCAGTGGGCTCGTCGCCTTCAAGAAGCTGCATGACGACAATGCGTTGCTGGAAGAAGTGATCCCGGAATTCTACCGCCGGCGTCCGGGCCGCTACGCCGGGGTGCGCTTGCGCGATCTTTGCGGCGATCTGCACCGCTTCTTCCGCGATGCCAATGTCAGCGCCCTCCAGGCGAAGCAGTTTTCCGCCGCTCACCTTCCGCCAATGGCCATGTCGCCGCACGACGCTGCGCGCAGCCTGGTGCGCAATGACGTCGACTACCTGCCGATCGACGAGATCGCCGGGCGCATTGCGACCACCCCGTTCGTGGTCTATCCGCCGGGGATCGCAACGATCGTGCCAGGCGAGCGCCTGACCGACGCGGCAAAGCCGATGATCGACTATCTCAAGATGTTCGAATCCTGCTTCAACACCTTCCCGGGGTTTGATGTCGAAATCCAAGGTGTCTACCGCGAGACCGATGCATCGGGCCGAGTTCGGCTCTACACCTATGTGGTCGCAGAATAATTGCCCACGCCAGGATCGATAATGGAACAGGACAACGGATTGACCATTCGCCCTTCACGGGACGCGGATGTGGAATCTATGCTGGCGATTTATCGCCGGCATATTCGCCGAGGGGTCGAAGAGGGCGTGGACGACAGCGATACGCCGGAGCCGGATGACTTGCGCGAGCGGCGCAAGAACCTGAAGAGCAGGCGCTTTCCGCATATTGTCGCGACCATCAACGGGACGGTGGTCGGTTATGCATATGTCGTGCTGTTCCGCAAACGCCCAGCCTATCGCTATACCGTCAAGCACTCGATCTATGTCCATCACGACCATATCGGCAAGGGTGTCGGAAGCCAGCTGCTGCGCGGTCTGATCGACGCCTGTGCTGCGGCAGGATTCCGACAGATCATCGGTTACATCGACGCCGACAACGCGGCGTCGCTTGCCTTGCACGAAAGGTTCAATTTCGTGCGCGTCGGCCTATTGCCAGCCGTCGCATATCGCTACGGCCGCTGGGCCGACAGTGTCATGGTGCAGCGTTCGCTGGGGACGGGTTCAACCACCCCGCCTCCCCCGCCGCCTTTATCCACTCGCTGAAAGCTTGCGAGCGGCTTGTTCCAAGGTGGCTGAACCGCCGATCTGCTGGTGTTTGTGTTGATCTCAAGACTGTCGGGGACCGCCGCGTGATCTGGATAAGCCGCACGGCGCCACTTAGCGGCCGGCAGAAAGTTCAACTCGCAGTTCAATCGCTTTAGGGCGGACAGCCGCCGCGACGTCCGGCTGTCGCGGCAGCCACATCCACTCGCTACAAGAGGCGGATTGACATGCCTCCATCGACGATCATCGGGCTGCCGGTCATGAATTGGGATCGGTCCGATAAAAGGAAAAGCGCGGCTTGCGCGATCTCCAGGGCGGACGCCATTCTTTTCATTGGATGGGTCGGCCTCTTGTTGAAGTGGCGAAGAAGCGCTAGGGGCGCTTAGGTTTTGGGGAGCCTCGCATCATGGCGACAACGAGCTGCGGCGCAAGGAGGATACGTGAGTTCGATCTGTACACCTGAGGAAGTCCATCACTTCTGGTTCGAGAAGTGCGGCCGCGACGACTGGTTCCGTGGCGCCACTGAGCTCGACGCTGAAATCACGAATCAGTTCCGCGACACCCATCTTGCGCTCGCAGCTGGTCCGAGCCCCGAATGGCGGGAAACCGCTGCAAACCACCTCGCGCTGATTGTCGTGCTCGATCAGTTTGCTCGCAACATCTACCGCGGGACAGCGCTCGCATTCGCGACAGACGGGCTCGCCTTGGCCGAAGCCGAACTGGCGCTCAGGTCGGGGCATGACAAGCTTGTCCCGCCGGAGCTCCGGGTTTTCTTCTACATGCCGTTCGAACATGCGGAGGATATCGCCCATCAAGATCGCTCTGTTGCGCTGTTCACCGAACTGGGCGATGACGAGTACCTTGACTATGCGATCCGCCACCGAGAGGTGATCAGGTCATACGGCCGCTTCCCGCATCGAAATCGGTCACTTGGCCGACAGTCGACGGTCGCCGAACTTGAATACTTGTCGCGGCCGGGAGCAGGATTCTGAAATCTGGCCATCTCATTGGAAGGCGAACATGAGCCTGCCTGCGCGCGATGAAGCCGCTTGGATCGATCTCGAACTTGCAGGTACGGATCCGAACTCCGGCTTCCGCTATGTGAACCTGTGCACGGTCGATCCTGACGGACATCCGCAGGCTCGCCTGGTCGTCCTGCGGTCTGCGAATGGGCAAAAGCGCACAATCGAGATTCACACGGATACTCGATCTCAGAAATGGCGCGAGATCGGCGCCAATCCATCGGTGACGGTGTTGGCATTTGACCCAGCGCGGGGCCAGCAACTTCGGTTGCGAGGCACAGCGGAGCGCCATGGACCAGGGAGTCCGGTAGCAGCACATGCGTGGGATCGTCTGTCGCCATGGACGCGGTCGACCTACGCTGGCGGCCCACCGGGCGACCCGCCTACAGGTGAGAGGTCTTACGCAGCGAATGCTGGCGATGAAAGCGGAAAGGTTGTCTTTGGCGTCATCGTTTTCCGCGCTTCCGAACTCGATTGGTTCCAGCTAGAGCGTGGAGCCAACCGGCGAGCGCTGTTCTCCTACGGATCGCGTGGAGAAGTCCGGGATGCCCGAGAGATCAATCCCTAATTTTACTGGAGCGCCGCCCGGGACCGTCCGCCCTACCAATCGCTGCATCGCGGCTGAGGTGAACACGGGTGACGCGTTTTCCTGCAGTCTTCACGCTGATCATTGGGATCTCGGCGGACTGTGACAAAGCGCCGAACTTGATCTTGCTGGACCCGGGCTGTAGAGAAGCCGCTCGAATAACGCATGGACTACAGACTTTGACTATACGCTACCTATGGACCCTCGACCGCACTGGTCAGCAGTCCCGCAATGGCCTCGCGACTAAGAACGAGCTCCTCGATATTCTCGGTAAAGAAGCCCTGCCCTGTGTGATGCCCGCCGATTGGCTCCTGGCGACGATGCAGATCGATATGGAAGGCAGCGGCCTTTCGATCCACGAGTCCAAGCACAATCCCCAGGACACGTGGAAGCTCGAACTGAAACTGGCGGCGTAAAGCCGAGGGCTACACGGAAAGCCGGAGCATGACAATGAGTGAACTGACCGTAGAAGATGCAACGAAGCGGATCTATGAATCGCTTCAGGCGGACAATGTTGATATCGATGAGCGCATCGCAGAGCTCAAGGCGGCGCTGGCACGTGCGAGCCAAAAAGAGGCCGTGTTCGATCCCACCAAGCTCGTGCAGGGTAATCGGGAAGGCCGGAAACGGATGAAGGCTTATTTTCGCCAGCGTGGGGTCGCTGTTAGCTTCTCGGATTGATCCACGCTCCTAGCGAATAGGAATGCGCCAATCTGACGGCTTTTGCTGCCAGCTTTTCGCCATTGCATCGACCGGCTGCTGGTTTGATGAAAATGAAACGCGTGACCGATGCTACTGGTGCCTGGCGCTATCTGACCTGACTTTGTCCGGATTTGGTTGGCACGATGGAATACCCCCTTACGCGGGTTAGACCTGTAGCGCGTGTTCAGACCATTCCAGGAGATGATGCAATGTTCACCCACGTCATGATTGGCAGCAACGACCTGGAGCGAGCTAGACGCTTTTACGACGCCACCTTCGCTGCGTTGGGAGGCAAACCCGGCGAGATGGATGCACGAGGCAGGCTAATCTACGCCCATGAGGGCGGTCGGCTGATGATCACGAAACCGATCGATGGCAATCCGGCAACTGCCGCCAACGGCGGGACTATCGGTATCGCCGCCACGAGCCCAGATCATGTTTTGGGTTGGCATTCCGCGGGCACGGCGAACGGTGGCACAGCAATCGAGAGTCCGCCTTCCGAGCGTCCGAACGGGGCGTTCGTCGCATATCTGCGCGATCCTGATGGAAATAAACTGACCGCGCGGTCTCAGCCGACGAAGTGAAATGGCATCATCGGGATGGGCGAACACTTTGCGCCCACCACCAATACCGGTCATTCCAGAGTTCGGACTACCAGACGCCCCGCAACATCATCTCCGCCCCAAGAAGGGCAAGCGCAGTCAGGAAGCAGCGTTTGAACATAGCCGGCGTGACGGCCCGCCTGATATGTTGCCCCGCCCACATTCCGATCAAAGCCGGAACGACGGCGAGAGCGGAGAGTGACATCCCCTCGAGATGAAGCGCTCCTTGTATTGCCAGTCCAAATGCAAGGGCAACTGTTGAGACCGTAAAGGAAAGACCAAGTGCCTGGACGAGATCGTCCCTGTCGAAACCGAGCGCCTGCACGTACGGAACAGCCGGGATGACGAACACACCTGTTGCACCCGCGACGAAGCCGGTCGCTGTTCCGAGTATCGGCGAGAGCCAGCGTTCATGTCTTGGGGAAACCCGATAGGGGTTAGCGAACAACGTGTGGACGGCATACACGGTGAGCGACAGGCCCAGCAGGAACGTGCTCAAGCGGGTGTCCGCGCCCGTCAGCATGTAGGCACTGCTGAGTGTTCCGGCCACCACACCCGCCATCATTGTCCAGAGCCTACGCACGATGCCGATGAAGCTTGGTCCCGCGAGCAGCTGCCAGACGTTCGTCACAAAGGACGGAATGATGAGCAACGACGCTGCTGCGAGCGGTGATAGCAGGCTCCCAAGTATTCCCATTGCCACGGTTGGGAGGCCCATGCCGGTCACCCCTTTAACCGCTCCGGCGGCAAAGAACGTTGCGAAGAGGGCGAACAGGGTCGAGGTCGATAGGTCGGTCATAACCTCTCTGATAGGTTATGCAGCGGCATGCACAATGCGGCGTTCCCGTATCAAGCCTTCGCCTAGACCGAAGGCTAAATCGCTTGTAGCATCCCACGATGCGCTTTGACTTCACCGACCTTCGTCTCTTTCTTGCCGTCGCGGATGCCGGAAGCATCACCCACGGCGCAGCCGATGTCGGCCTTTCTCTCGCTGCGGCCAGCGACCGTTTGCGAGAAATGGAGGCGACGGGAAAGGTTCTCCTCTTGGAAAGAGGCCGCCGAGGTGTGGTCCCAACGGAAGCGGGCGAGGCACTTTCCCACCATGCCCGCGAAATACTCAACCAGGCCGCTTTGATGCGTGGGGAGCTGAGCCTCTTTGCAAAGGGCATACGGGCGACCATTCGTGTCGTTGCCAACACGGCGGCTATCGTTGATACCCTTCCAGCACGGCTGTCACCATGGCTTGCGGCGCATTCTCAGGTCGACGTTGAGCTTCGCGAGCGGCAAAGCCATGAGATCGCACGCAGTGTCGCGGCAGGTTTTGCAGACATAGGCGTATTGTCGGACGCGGCCACCAACGAGGAACTCCTTCTAAAGCCCTTCGCCGTTAGTAAGCTCGTTGTCGTCTCGGCCCAGGCACATTGGCTCGCGACCGCAAAGGACGTTCGGTTCGCGCAGATCGGTGAAGAGTATTTCGTCGGCTTGGAGCGCGGCGCACTGCAAGATCATATCGATGCGCAGGCGAACAGGCTTGCGATAAAGCTGCGATACCGGATCAGGCTGCGGACACTCGAAAGCATATGCTCAGCGGCAGGCGCTGGCGTTGGTATTGCCATCGTTCCAGAGACCGTCGCCAGGAGGTGCAAGCGCACATCAGGTCTCTCCGTAACGCCGCTGGCCGATACCTGGGCACGACGGCATCTCTCGGTCTGCATCGCCGCGAGCCGCGATGTGCCGCCGATTGTGACAGACCTGTTCGACCATCTGGCGCGCGCATGAACCACGGCAGGTGACGGCCGAGGACCGACAGACCGTCACGCATAAGGTTCGCCCTTTCCGGGCGCGTGTGTCGAAATGTCATCAAGACCACTTTAACAACCACCTCGCGCCACTACCTTCACGATATCGATCAACAACATGCGACGGCGGAGTTTGGCGATGACCGAGTACAGTGCGGCGAAATCAGGATCGTTCAAGATCGGCGGAGACATGGAGGTGAACCGCTTGGGGTTCGGCGCCATGCGCGTGACCGGCCCCGGCATTTGGGGACCTCCCGCAGATCATGGTGAAGCGATCCGAACGCTAGAGCGTCTCCCCTCGCTTGGGGTCAACTTCATCGACACTGCCGATTCATACGGGCCAGATGTTTCCGAATGGCTGATTAAGGAAGCGCTTTACCCTTATAACGATGGATCAATCGTCGCCACGAAGGGTGGCCTTACCCGGCACGGCCCGGATATCTGGCTGCCTGTCGGGCGTCCCGAGTACCTAATTCAACAGGTACACAAGAGCCTTCGAAATCTGGGCGTTGAAAGGATTGATTTATGGCAACTGCACAGGATCGATTCAAAGGTACCAGCTAAAGAGCAGTTTGACGCCATCAAGTCGCTCATCGACTCTGGCCTTATCCGCCATGCGGGGCTCAGCGAGGTGTCGGTGGCTGATATCGAGGCTGCATCGAAGGTCTTTAAGGTGGCCACGGTGCAGAACAGGTACAACTTGGTGGATCGCACGAGCGAGGACGTCCTCGACTATTGCACGAAGCACGGAATTGGCTTCATCCCGTGGTATCCACTGGCGGCCGGAGAACTGGCGAAGCCCGGATCTCTTCTGGATACGGTTGCAAAGCAACACGGCGTGTCACCAAGTCAGATCGCACTTGCATGGGTCTTGAAGCGTAGCCCGGTCATGCTACCGATTCCGGGCACCTCTAAAGTCAAACATCTGGAGGAGAACGTCCGCGCGGCGGACGTAACGCTGACCGACGATCAATTCAGGGCACTCGACGCCGAGGGAAAAAAAGCGTTCCAAGCGACTTAGGCTGCTTCACGGTAAGAGGAAGGACTGATGGTCGAGAAGATTTCCAAGCTTTCGCCAACAGCGCCATCAAATGCGACGCGGATCGATCAGAGCGTTTCTGTCGCCGAACCCGGCATTGCATGGGTGGCCAACCGGCAGTCCGTGATCGACGCCGCACTCTCTGAGGCGAAGACTGACCGATTGGTCACCGGTGAGGATGATCGAGCATTTGACGGCGAGGAGGAAGCTCGCGGCGGACAAGGCCGGGGGCGTGCTCAAAGTGAAACAGACGAAGGCGCCGAATTACTGTCGGGAGAAAGCAAGAGGATTGGCACAGGAAACCTTGATGATGAACAGGTTGCGTTTGGCGGACATACGGGATTTGTTTGACGTCGAGGAACTTCAGCGTGAGGACCTCAAGAGCGGTATCTCTCCAGGTCGATACGCGGCGCGCAGAGCAACGCGAGGACACGCAACCAACGAAAGCATCAGATGAGTCGATTTAGCGAAACAGAAAACGCCCTCATCGCGAGGCTTCGGGCACTCAAGGCGAAGCGCAAGGTAACGATCAGTTTGCTTGATATCAGCGACCCGCTTCGCGAGAGCGGGTTTACGCACGATGAAATCCTAGCGGTGTTGCGGGCAATCGAGCAGGACAAGGTTATTGCCTTCACAACAGCAAACCGGATTCGGATGCTGAAGGATCTGCCCTGATGTCGTGTGGCAGACCGTTCGAAACAGGATAGCCATACGCGGCCTCTTTTCCTTTTTGGCAAATCTTAAATGCTGTGGTTCATCCGATCGAACCAATCGAACATTCGAGCGTTCAGCGATATCATCACCTACAATGTTGAAAACAAAGTCGCTTCCGTCAGGATTGCTCGGTGACATACCCCCAACTTCGCTCCGAAGACCCAGAACTAGCAACTGAATCGCGCAACGGTCTGCCGTCACTGGTGTTGGCTGCCCTCGGGGTCGTATACGGTGACATCGGGACAAGCCCCCTCTACGCTTTTCGCGAAGCACTTCACGCCACGGCGGGATCGGGATCGCACCGGGAGAACGTGCTCGGCATTCTTTCACTCATCGTGTGGGCACTGACTATCGTCGTCACGGTTAAATACGTGATGTTCGTTCTTCGGGCTGACAATCGGGGCGAAGGGGGAACGCTGTCCCTGATGACGCTTGCCCGGCAGAGCTTCACCGACAAGCCAGCGTGGATTCTCGTCTTGGGCGTCGCGGGAGCTTCTCTCTTCCTTGGCGACGCCATCATTACCCCAGCAATTTCGGTTCTGTCCGCCGTCGAAGGGATCCAGGTGGTCGCGCCCGGCCTGTCGGCATGGATCGTTCCGATCACCGTTACGATCATTGCCGTACTGTTTTTCGTTCAACGTTTCGGGACAGGTGGCGTTGCTTCGGTCTTCGGCCCCGTCATGGCGTTATGGTTTCTGGTCCTAGGAGTAAGCGGCGCCGTCCATATTCTCGATGATCTGGAAATTTTTAGCGCCATCAATCCGCTTCACGGTGTTTTTTATGCATCGAACAATGTCGGTCACGCTATCGCCGTCCTCGGCGCGGTCTTCCTCGCTGTCACCGGCGCTGAGGCACTCTACGTCGACCTCGGCCATTTCGGCAGGCGACCGATCGTGGTGGCGTGGTTCTCGCTCGTCTTTCCATGCCTGCTTCTCAACTACTTCGGACAAGGCGCGTTCGTTCTCGCAAATCCCGGCATGACCGACCACCCATTCTTCGGCATGCATCCCGAATGGGCGCGTGTGCCAATCGTGTGCCTGGCAACCGCAGCAACGGTGATCGCGAGCCAGGCAGTCATTTCGGGGGCATATTCGCTTGTGCGCCAGGCAATGCACCTCAACTTATTGCCACGCCTGCAGATCCTGCACACTTCCGAGACGCACTCCGGGCAGATCTTCATGCCACAGGTGAACGCATTCCTATTCGTGTTCGTTATTGCACTTGTTTTGTATTTCAGAAGCTCAAGCGGACTGTCTGCCGCATACGGCATCGCGGTTACGGGCGAGATGCTGATCACCAGCATCCTGCTGTTCGTCGTCATGAAACACATCTGGAGATGGACGACGCTCACCACCACAGCGATCATCGTGCCCCTCTTCCTGATCGACGCCGGGTTCTTCGTAGCAAACATCGCCAAATTTCCGGAAGGCGGCTGGGTTCCGGTCACGGTTGCATGCACGATGGCCCTCATCATGCAGACATGGATGGCTGGCCGTCGGCTACTGGCGTCTCGGACGCGTGCGGACGAGGTACCGCTGGAAGGGATCATACAGAGGTTGACGAAGAGACCACCAACGACTGTGCCTGGAACCGCCGTTTTCCTGACAAGCGACGTCGAGGGTGCACCAACCGCACTGCTGCACAGCCTCAAGCACTACAAGGTTCTTCACGAGCACAATGTCATTCTGAGCGTCGTGACTGCAACGGAGCCGTTCGTTGCTGACGACGAGAAGATATTCCTTGAAAGCTTCAGCCCACTGTTCAGCCGGCTGGTGATCACGTTCGGATATATGGAAACGCCCAACATCCCGCGCGCGCTTGTGCTTGTTCGCAAGCTTGGTCTGAAGTTCGACATCATGTCGACATCGTTCTTCCTGTCGCGCCGGACGATCCTCCCATCCAAGAAAGGCGGCATGCCTTTCTGGCAGGATCGCCTGTTCATCGTACTCGCCCAGAACGCAGGCAACGCTACCGACTATTTCGGCCTTCCAACAGGACGCGTGGTCGAGCTCGGCTTGCAAACCGTTATCTGATTTTCGGGGTTGATCGTCGCAAAGCGTGCTCCTATTCGCGGAACCTCAAAGACAATCGCTACGTCTCAACTGCGGAGGAAATTGCCGATGACGAAACGCGACGCGTTATCAAGCGAGGGGTCGGAACTCGAATTGGCCCGAAGAGTCTCGTTCGAAGCACACTAGGGGCAGCGCCCTCGGGGACGATCTTCCTGCTTCGCACACCTCGTGGGCGATCAATTCAGTTCGGGGTGTTGGCCCACGAGCTTGTCACGCTTCTGCTGAAGAAGTTGCATCTGCTCGGCCAACTCCGCTATCGCTTCATCGATCTTTTCGACGCTTTCCTCGATGTATAGATAATGCTCCGCAAGAAGCGCCCTTGCCTCTTTGCGGCTGGAAGCGTTCGGCGTATCTCCATAAAGGGGCCGATTGGCCGTCTCCTTCAGGAAAAAGGTCGTCAGAAGACCCGCGGCTGCGGCAATCATGAGGTAATACGCCGGCATATAGATGTTGTCGGTCGCTTCGACCAACCATGCCGCCACAGTGGGTGTGAGGCCGGCGACGATGATCGAGATGTTGAAGGATATGGCGAGCGCGCTGTAGCGAATTCGCGCAGGAAACAACGCGGGCAGAGTTGCGGCCATGATCCCGACAAGGCAATTCAGACCGATCGCAAGGATCAACAGACCAAAGAAGATGCCGATCGTGTTGCCGCTCGCTATCAGATGAAATGCCGGCAACGACAAGGCGAGGATGATCAAGCTTCCAACCGCGAGAAACGGCCGACGGCCGATGCGGTCACTCAGGAACCCGACCAGCGGCTGCACGAACAACATACCAACCATGACCGCGATGATGATCAGAGCGCCATGGTCCTCCGTATATCCGAGGGTTTTCGCCAGATAGGTCGGCATATAGGTCAGGAGCATGTAGTAGGTAACATTGGTGACAAGCACCATGCCGATGCATATTGCCAGGGACCTTGGATGCCTTTGGATGATTTCGGCTATCGGGATCATTGGCCGTTCGGACAACGTCTGCTTGTCTTCCTTCTCGGTTCGCTTCAGACGTTCGGTGAAGGCCGGTGTTTCCTCAGCGGCATGCCGCAGATAAAGGCCGATGAGACCCAATGGGGCAGCGAGAAAGAAAGGCAGCCGCCAACCCCAGGCCAGGAAATTGGCCTCGCTCATCGCCGCGGTCAGGACGACGACCAGTCCGGCGCCGAGAACAAATCCGGCGATCGAGCCGAAATCGAGCCAGCTTCCGAGAAAGCCGCGCCTGCGATCAGGCGAATATTCCGCGACAAATATGGCGGCGCCGGTGTATTCACCGCCAACCGAGAACCCTTGGACGAGCTTACACACAAGCAGCAGGATGGGTGCCCACAGGCCAATCATCGCATAGCTCGGTATCAGGCCAATACAGAACGTGCTGACTGCCATGATGACGATCGTCAGCGACAAAACCTTTTGTCGACCGAACTTGTCACCCATGGAGCCGAAAAACACACCGCCCAACGGCCGCACGAGAAACGGTACGGAGAAGGTTGCGAGTGCGGCAACAGTCTGCACTGCCGGTGAAGCTTCAGGAAAAAATACCTTGCCAACCGTGGCTGCGACGAACCCATAGACGCCGAAATCGAACCATTCCATCGCATTGCCGAGGGCGGCCGCGGTGATCGCCTTCTTCAGCTTGGAATCCTCGATGACAGTGACGTCGTTCAGTGTCAGCGTGTTGGTTTGCGTATCGCTCACGATGCCCCCATGTGCAAATTCACCTCAACCAGGAGGCGCGGGTAAATGCCTGAAACGCCTGAACGTTCCAAGCCGTTATCTAGGGCTTGTTTTTGCCGCTCCAAGCTGGCCGCCAGCGTGGCGAGCGAGTCAGTCAGCGGCCGATACCGCTTATAGGCTGTTAGCCCTGAAGGCGCAGCGTATAACGCGTGTGCCGGCGCTCTCCAGTGCGCGTAAAAGCGCCGATCGCTACGAGTTGCTGAAGGTCGCGTGTAGCTGTTGCGCGCGATACGCCCGTGATCGAAATGTAATTCTCCGCGCTGAGACCGCCTTTGAAACCCGCAATACCCTCCCGGAAAATGCGGGCAACAACCTTCTCTTGTCTCCCACTGAGTTGGCCTCGAAATCGATCGTAGAACTTTGCTTTGCGAATGAAGAAAGCTGTTCGATCGATCGTCGCTTGTTGAGCTTCAAGGATCGTCTGGGAAAAATACGTCACCCAACCGTCGATATCGAGCGACCGCTGGTGACGTTCGAGTTCCAGATAGTAGGCTTTCCGATTTTTTTCGATTGTGAACGCAAGCGAGATGAGGCTTGGTTGTCCCACGTTTTGAGCGAGTGACTTCTCAGCGAGAGCGCGCCCAATCCTGCCGTTGCCATCCTCAAAAGGATGGATGCTCTCGAAGTAGAGATGTCCGATGGCTGCGCGCGTCAATGCTGGCAGTTGGAGCTGCCCATTCGGCCGCGATTGGTTGAACCACGCAATGAAATTCTCCATTTCCTGGGCAACCCGGCTGGATGCAGGCGCCTCGAAGTGGATCGTCGGTTTGTCCAGTCGACCCGACACGATCTGCATAGCATCTTCATGCCGGCGATAGGCACCGATCACGTCTAGATGACGATTACCTGCCATCAGCATCGTGTGCCAGTTGAAAAGCTCCCCGTGGCACAGCGCTCCGCTCCAGTTTCGATAGACATCTGCCATCATCTCCGCAATCCCACGCTCCTGAGGACGCACGGAGCGGCCATCGGTACTCAGTCCGAACTGCCGGCGAAGCGAGGACTGGACGCTTACCCGATCAAGATATTCACCTTCAATTTCGGAGGTCTTGATAGCTTCGTCGCTCAACAGCTCTATGCGTAGCTGACTGCTGTCATCATCATTGAGGTGTCGAACGGCTCCTATTAGCTCGCCGGAAGACTGCAGAAACCTTTGCTCCGATGCGAGCATGGCGAAAGCATCATATTTGAAATTCGGCCAGTCGGCGTCCTGCCAGTTCCACTGCATGAGTTATAGATACCTTTTCTATAGCTCATAAATATCTAGTTTCTTGAGTTATTGCAAACACGGCTATCGCTCATGCCTCGAGTCTCCGACTGGAAGCGAAGGATCGGCTCCATGCCGCCGGTGGCTATCGGCGGCTTTCGGCTGAGCGCCTGAGGACGGGCGACGCGACCTAGTTCAAGAGCTGATCCGGCAGCAACAGTCAGGCGCTCGACGAAATCCTCCAGCGCACGAAAAATCTGATCAAAGACGTCGTTGGCAGAAGGATGACCTTGTCTTTCAAGGGACGAAGTGCCGCGTATCCGTCCCACCTCTGCTGATTGCGATATCACACAAGTTTCCATTTGCCATATAGATAGGATTCCTATATTTATCAAATATGGAAACACCGAAGAATCCGAATTCCGTCAATTTTCGCATCCTCGAAGGCTTGTCGAGAGTGGCTGCAGCTTTGCGAGCCGACGAGTGGGAGAGGGCCAAGGCGCTCGGCCTCAACCCGACCCAGCTTGCGATCCTCGTGCTTCTTGAAGGCAGACCGCATGGGCTTGGCGTAAAGATGATTGCCGCCCATCTCGGCGTCTCGCAGCCGACGGCGACCGATTCCATCAATGCGCTCGAGAAAAAGGGCCATGTCGAAAAGCGGGCGGGACTTGCAGATGGCCGATCCGTCGATGTTCATTTGAGCGTGAAAGGCGCGGCTCTACTGAGCCAAGAGACCGCAGGAGATCTGATCAGCAGCGCAATCGGTGGCCTCGGCGATGCCGCGCAGGAAGAATTGCTGGTGACGCTGATTACGATTATTCGGCAACTGCAGGAGAAGAACGCCATCCCCGTGCAGCGCATGTGCGTCACCTGTCGCTACTTCGACCCATTTGCCCATCCTCAAAGCGATAAGCCGCACCACTGTCATTTCGTGCATGCGCCATTCGGCCAGCGGGAACTCCGCGTCGATTGCCGCGAGCACGAACTAGCCGATCCCACGTCCCGGGCTGCCACCTGGGACGCATTTGAAGCGGGATAACCGAACGCCCTCCAGGCAAACAAGAGAAAGGAACCACCCACATGTTGAGAGCATTCTTGACCGGCACGCTCGTCGTCGCCGTAACGGCGCTGCTATGCCAGTCGACTGCGAGCGCCCACGCAATCAAGGCGAAAGCGAACCAGGCAGTCAACGCCTCGCTCGATATCATCGAAACGAAGATCACGACAAAGGGCGACAAGGTGGTCTTTTCCACCCGCGTTCGCGGCGAGGCCGGCAAGGACAAGCCGGATGCGACCGGCAAGTTCGAAGGTTCGAGCGTTTATGCCTATGTCTGGCCGACCAGCCTCGATAGCAGCGATGTCGGCTTTGAGAAGAAACAGGGCATCGTCGCCCTCGCCGTCACCTTCCATCCCGATTTCGATGATGGCGCAAATGGCACTAAGAACCGTCATGTCTGGCATTCGCATTGGGTCGTCCTTGCCAAGGACAAGGCCTGCGGCGCCGGCCTGAAGGTGGTGGATATCCCGAAGGGCACCAAGCCCAAGGTACCGGCGACCTGGCCGGGCGTACCGCTTCTGATCGACAGCCCGGCTTATCCGACGACCTTCACAGGCGACGAGGTCGATGTCGAGATACCGCTCTCGCTGATCAACGGCATCAAGGGCGCGGCCTTTGACGGTGTGACAGCAGGGCTCAAGGTCAACGGCAACCTGCATGCGCCGCTTCTGTGTGTCAGCGATGTCTTCAAGGTCGCGTCCGGCGACCTCAGCCTGCCGGGCAAGGTCGAACCGGCCAAGTAACGACGTGACAAACGCGCCGGTTCGCCGACTGCCATCGACGAACCGGCATATTCTCCCCTCCAGGCTAATAGAGAGAAAGAACATGGGCAGATTTACCCCCGATGCCCCGAACAAGGCAACAGCAACCGACGGCAGGGCGACACCCAAAGCGCATATCGTGCCGGAGCTTGCCGTCAGCGAATGGTTCAACACGGCAGTGCCGCTGACGCTGGCGGGCCTGCGTGACCGCCCCGTCTTCCTGCATAGCTTCCAGCTGCTTTGCCCCGGTTGCGTGTCCGAAGCCCTGCCGCAGGTCAAGCGCATCGAGAAGCTGTTTGCTCACAGCGAGTTGCAGGTAATCGGCCTCCATACCGTTTTTGAGCATCATGCCGCCATGTCGCCGGTCACGCTGCGGGCCTTCCTCCACGAATACGGCATAACATCGCCGGTCGGCGTTGATATGGCCGATGACACCTCGGACATTCCGGTTACGATGCGCCGTTTCGGCCTGCGTGGTACTCCTTCCTCGGTGCTGATCGGCCGGGGCGGTACGCTTCTCCATCATGCCTTCGGCGTCGAAGAGGACATGATTGTGGGCGCACGAATCGCCATGGCGCTCGCGACCCCCATTCCGGCGCATGAAGCCGGCTGCGCCGATGGTCGATGCGACATTCCCGCCACCTCCAGAGAAACAGACAAGAGACCATGACAAAAACCGTTCTAGCGCTCCGGCACGTGCACTTCGAAGGTCTAGGCCTCTTCGCCGATACTTTGATGGAAGCCGGCTATGACATCCGATACAGCGACGTCGGCGATCTCGATTTTTGCGTCGGCGATCCACGCGCGCCCGATCTTCTCGTCATCCTCGGCGGGCCGATCGGAGTGTATGACGAACACTATCCGTTTTTAGAGGTCGAGCGCGCCTTCATCCGCGCAAGGCTCGAAGGCGGCCTGCCGACGCTCGGGATCTGCCTCGGCGCCCAGTTGATTGCGGCGGCCCTCGGCGAGAAGGTGTTCCCGACAGGCTTGAAGGAAATCGGCTTTTCCAAGCTCATGCTGACCGATGACGGAATGTCGAGCCCGTTGAGGCACCTGGAGGACGTCCACGTTCTTCACTGGCATGGCGACACCTATGGGCTGCCGCTGGGTGCTGCCAACCTGGCATCCTCGGCTCTGGTCGAGCAGCAGGCCTTTTCGATCGGCGAGAACGTGCTCGGCCTGCAGTTTCATCCCGAAGCCGAAACCGATCAACGCTTTGAGCGTTGGCTGGTCGGCCACGCCGCCGAACTCGGTTCGGCCGGCATCGATATAGCAGCGTTGCGGCGCGATGCTGCACTATATGGCCCGCCTCTGGCCATGGCTGCCCGCACGCTGCTTCGAGAGTGGCTCGCCGGCCTCAAGACGGACCTGGCAACATGACGCGGGCAAACGAGATGACCAACCTGCCGATCCTCAGTCTGCGGGTCGGCGCGCTTGCACCGCTCGGTCCGAAAGGTGTTTTGAGCGGCATCGACAAATCGGAGGTTTCAGCACCGCTGCAACTGTCGGAGGCCGGCTTTGTCGGCGACATGCAGGGCGATACCGTCAGGCATGGCGGGCCGGAGAAGGCCGTCCACCACTACCCTTTCGACCACTATGCCTTCTGGACCGGGCAACTCGGCGAACAGCCGATCCTCGCGAAACCAGGCGCATTCGGCGAAAACATCGCAACGTCGGGCCTGACTGAAGACGAAGCCGCCATCGGTGACGTCTTCCGGCTAGGCAGCGCCGTGATCGAGATCAGCCAGGGCCGGCAGCCCTGCTGGAAACTGAACGAACGCTTCGCGCAAAAGGCAATGGCCCGCAAGGTCCAGGAAACCGGGCGCACCGGCTGGTATTACCGCGTACTCGAGCCCGGAACCGTAGCCCCTGGCGACCATCTCTCGCTCTTAGAGCGCCGTTCTCCGGAATGGACGCTCGCGCGTATCTGGAGCACATTTTACGTCAACACCCTCGACCGATCCGAACTTGCCGCCATTGCGGCCTTGAGTCGTTTGGCCTCCGGATGGCGTGCTCATGCTGCTCGGCGACTGGAAAGTGGAAAGGTGGAAGATTGGACGAGACGCTTGGAAGGTATCCGGGGGTAAGGGACAAGAACTCACGAATGACGAGGATACCCCAAATGCCGACCGCATGTATGGCCTACATCCTCAGACCGTGTTCGTTCCGGCGGACTTCGTCGATTCCGCGACCGTGATCGATAGCAATGCCTCGGCGCAATACGGATCCTTCCTCGGCGGCGTCGTCTCTTATAAGCTCGCGCAGCCGAAGACGGATCGCTCGCACTACAGCACCTCCATCAATTACCAGTCCGACGACATGGGCCACTACAGGAGCACCAAATAGAAGTCTCAAGTTGCTGGATTCTTCTTCTTGATAGTCTATTCACCCGCCTTGACCCTGCTCCACTCCCTCTTCAGGATGACCTGCGACTTTTGCACCACTTCTTCGACCGCCTGGCGAACGCTGGGGTCGAGATCCTCATCCAGCGGCGCTGTGCGCAATGTGGTCATCGTTTTCGTAAGCACCATAATGAGTTCCTGATGATCCGCTTCCAACGGGTTGGTCATCAGCCGGATCATCGTGAAGGTCTTCATGATCTCCTGCAGTCTGTTGAGGATATCCGGGTCGGTGACCAGGATACCCCCATTGGCGTCAAGCAGCGTCCTGCGCATCGGAGCCGCCGTCGTCACCTGCGCGCAGAAGGCCGCGATCAGGTCGCGCAGGGTTTCGATCCAGCGCTGCCGGTTGTTGGAGATCACCGAAGCGCGGATCTGGGCGCGGCCCATGCGCATGGTGATCATCGGCGCGACCACCGATGACACCAGCGCCGTGCAGGCTGTGACAAAGGCGACGGCTATGGGGCTGATCATGCCACGTGGCCTTCTTCAGCCGCATTATCCGCTTTCACTTCCGGCTCCTTCAGGCGGAACCACCCGATGTAGAGCGCCGGCAGGAAGAACAGCGTCAGCAGCGTGCCGACGACGATGCCGCCCATCATCGCGAACGCCATCGGTCCCCAGAAGATCTCGAAGGCGATCGGGATCAGCGCCAGGCTGGCGGCCGCCGCCGTCAGCATGATCGGCCGCATGCGGTGCTCCGTCGCCTCGACCACCGCCGTCCAGCCATCGAGGCCTTCTGCCCGGGCTTCCTCGATCTGGACCACGAGGATCACCGAGTTACGGATCAGGATGCCGATCAGCGCCAGGACACCGAGGATCGCGACGAAGCCGAGCGGCGCGCCGCTGGGCACGAGCGCCGCCACCACGCCGATCAGTCCGAGCGGCGCCACGACAACGACCAGGAACAAACGCTGGAAGCTTTGCAGCTGCAGCATCAGGATGGTCGCCATCACCAAGAGCATCATCGGAATGACGGCAAAGATCGGTGCCTGCCCCTTGGCGCTCTCCTCAACCGCGCCGCCGGTCTCGGCCTTGTAGCCGACAGGCAGGGCCGAGATCAGCGTATCGATCTTCGGCTTCAGCTCCTCGACGATAGTCGCCGGCTGGGCATCCGAGGTCACCGCGGCCTTCACCGTGATCGTCGGCATGCGGTCGCGGCGCCAGACGACGGGCTGCTCCTGCTCGTAGCGAAAGGTGGCGATCGCCGCGAGCGGCACGGTGCCGCCGTTCTGCGTCGGAAGCTGGAGATTGTAGAGCGTATCGATGTTCGAGCGCTCCGTATCGTCGGCGCGCCCTACGATATCGACCAGATAGATCGAGTCGCGCACCTGGGTCGCCGTGCTGCCGCCGATAACGCCATTCAGCGCTGTCGATATGGCCTCGTTGGTGATGCCGAGCTGCGCGATCTTGTCCTGCAGCACATCCACCTTCACCACGCGTCCGGGCTCGTACCAGTCATAGACCGCGACACCGAGATTGGGGTTTTCGGATACGGCGGAGGCGAATTTCTGTGCCTGCGCGCGCACGCCATCGATATCGGGACCACTGATGCGGTACTGGATTTCGCGACCGACGGGCGGGCCGATTTCCAGAAGATGGACCCAGCCATCGGTGCCCGGGAAATCCCGATGGATCACGCCCTCAAGCTTCTCACGAAGCCGATCGCGTGCCTCGATATCCTTGGCGACGACGATGATCTGCCCGTAGTTCGGCAACGGCGGCTGGACGTCGAAAGAGAGCAGGAAGCGCACCGCGCCCTGGCCGATATAGGTCGACCAACGCTCGACATCGGCATCCCCCTTGAGCGCGACCTCCTCGAAGCGGCTCAGCTGTTCGCGCGTATCGGTGATCGAGGAATTCTGCGGCAGCGTCCAATCGACCACGAGCTCGACCCGATCCGAAGAGGGGAAGAACTGCTGCTGCACGAAGCGCATCCCATACATCGAGGCACCGAACAGAAGGACCGTCACGACGACTGTCGTCCATTTGAAACGCACGCAGATCCGCAACATCTTGCCGAAGCCGCGGGTGAACCAGCCCTTGTGGTCTCCGTGCTTCTTCATGGTCTTCGGCAGCAGGGTGACGCCGAGCAGCGGCACGAACAGGACCGCGACGACCCACGAGATCAGAAGCGAAGCCGCGATCACGATGAACAGCGTGAAGGTGAACTCACCGGCCGAGCCGCTGTTGAAGGCGACAGGAAAGAAGCTCACGACCGTGACCAGCGTACCCGTCAGCATCGGGAAGGCGGTGTGGCTGTAGACATAGGTCGCCGCCTTGTGCAGCGGATTGCCCTCCTCCAGCCGCGCCACCATCATCTCCACCGCGATCATCGCGTCATCCACCAACAGGCCGAGCGCAATAATCAGGGCGCCAAGCGAGATGCGCTGCATCGAGACGCCATAGATTTCCATGATGATAAAGGTGAGCGCCAATACGAGCGGGATCGTCACGGCGACCACGAGGCCGGCCCGCATCCCCAAACTGACGAAAGAGACGACAAGCACGATTGCGACGGCCTCGAGCAGCGCCTTGACGAAGCCGCCGACGGCCTCCTCGACGATATGGGGCTGGTCGGAGACCAGATGCACGTCGATGCCATGCGGCAGCTTGTTCTGGATTTCTGCAAGCTTCTCCACGAGTTGCTCGCCAAAGGTGGTGATGTTCTCGCCTGTCTTCATGCCGATCGCCAGGCCGATGGCCGGCTCGCCGTTATAGCGGAACTGCGGCTGTGGCGGATCGACATAACCGCGGCTGATCTCGGCCACATCGCCCAAACGGAAGAAGCGGTCGTTGATGCGAAGGTTGATCGACCGCAGGCTTTCCTCCGAGGTGAACTGTCCCGAGGTGCGCACCGACACGCGTTCGCCATTGGCTTCCACGACGCCCGACGGCACGACCGCGTTTTGCGATTTCAACCGCTCGATCACCATTTCCTGCGTGAGGCCGAGCGCGGCGACCTTGCGTGTCGAGAACTTGAGATAGATCACCTCGTCCTGCGCGCCGATGAGATTGACCTTGCCAGCCGCCGGCACTTCCAGGATTTCCCTGCGCACATCCTCGACATAATCGCGCAACTGACGCTGCGAGACGCCATTGGCCGTAAACGCATAGATATTGCCATAGACGTCGCCGAAGTCGTCGTCGAAGACAGGCCCCTGCACACCCTCGGGCAGTTCAGGGCGGATGTCGCCGATCAGGTTGCGCGCGCGGATCCAAGTCGCCTCGACGTCCTTTGCAGGTGTCGTATCCTTGAGATAGAGATAGACCGCCGTCTGTCCCGGCGACGAGATGCTCTTGGTGTAGTCGATATTGTCGATTTCCTCGAGCTTCTTCTCGATCCGGTCGGTGACTTGGTCCATGGTTTCCTGAACCGTGGCGCCCGGCCAGCTGGCGCGAACGATCATCGTCTTGATCGTGAAATCGGGATCTTCGGCCCGGCCGAGATTGAAATAGGCGAGCATCCCGGCGACCGCGCCGATCAGCATGAAATACCATATCAGCGACCGATGACGGAGTGACCACTCCGAAAGGTTGAACGATTTCATTTTGCATCCGCTCCATCGAATTGGATCTTCTGGCCGTCCTTGAGGTCCGAAACCCCGCCGACGACTATGATTTGGCCTGAAGACAGGCCGCTCGAGATCTGCGTTTCATTGTCCGTGGTTTGCTGGATCGTGACGGCGGTGGTGCGAACGGTTCGCTGCTGCGGGTCGACGACCCACACGTTTGCGCCACCTCCGGAATCCATAACCGCGCTGCGCGGAATGCGCATGGCGGCTGGCGTCCGAGGTGGATTGCTGAGCTTGGCGGTCACGGTCGCACCGAGCCTGAAAGGTTCCGGCGGCGCTTCAAGCGCGATCTTGACGCGCCGTGTTCGGGTTACGGCATCCGCTTGCGGCGCGATCTCCCGCACGCGGCCCCTGGCCGTGACCAAGGGATCGGCCTGCAGCACGATGTCGAAGGCTTCCTGCGCGCCGAGTGATGCGGCAAGCTCGGGGGCAACGTCCACCGCCACTTCCCGTGCATCGGTCCTGGCGATCGTCAAAACGTTCTGGCCAGGATTGACGGTCTGGCCGACATCCGCGTCCTTGCTGACGACGACACCGCCCTCGCCGGCATTAAGTGTCGTGTAGTCGACCCGCGTCCTCGCCTTGGCGAGCTCGGCATTGGATTGATCCAACGCCGCTTTCGCGGCGGCAAGTCCCTGGATATCGGCTTCGAGCTTGGCCTGCGTCGAAGCTCCGCTCGATACGAGACGCCTGGTCCGCTCGAGCGTCGAGGACGCATTCTTCAGCCTGGCTTCGGCGCGCGCGGTGTCACCGATCTTGGAGTTGACATCGAGTTGGAAAGAGGTCGGGTCGAGTGCGGCAAGTCTCTGGCCTTTCTCGATCCGGTCGCCGACCTCGACGTCGAGGCTCTCGATACGCCCCAGCACCTGGAAGCCGCGCGCCGTCTGGTAGCGCGCCTCCACGGTACCGGCGAAACCGGGACCGTCGTCAAAAGCGGAGGCGACCTTCATCGTCAGCACCGGCCGCGGCGGCTGCGACGCCGCTTCATCCTTGCCGTTGCAGGAAGCGAGCGAAACACAGGCGGAGAGAATAGCGATGCGATAGGAGATGTTCATTGGGCATCTCCCTCTATCCTCGGCTCGACGGTGATGCCGGGCTTCAAGAACGGGATGCCCGCCGTGACGACGAGATCGCCATCGCCAAGCCCTTCCCCGACGAGAACAGTGTTCGAACGATAGGCCGAGACGGTGACCGGCTTGACTGACACCGTGTTCGTTGCGCGGTCCACCACCCAGACGGCAGGCTTTCCACCCTCCCGGCTGAGCGACCGCCAGGGCACAGTGACGCCATGCCCCGCATCGAACCGCGCCGTACCGGCAACCGGCGCGCCGAGCGAGAGCGGCGCGGGCAACTGCCGAGGCAGCGCGACCTTGACGCGTATCGTTCCAGTTCCGGTGTCGATGACCGGCGACACTTCCCGCACCGTGCCGGTGACCTTAACCGCAGGGTTGGCCACCAGCCGGATATCGACGCGGTTTTCGCTGAGCGGTCTGGTCAGCAATGCCTCGTAGACCTCGAAGACCGCATCGCGATCCCCGTCCTCGGCAATCGCATAGACGGATTGCGCCGCCTCCACCACCTGCCCCGCCTCGGCCTTGCGCGCCGTCACCACGCCGGTGACCGGCGCCCGCAGCACCGTGTTGGCGAGGTTATCGCGGGCAATGCCGAGATTGGCGCGCGACGTCGTCTGTGTCGCGGCGGCAGCCTGCAGCTGCTCCTGCGCGTTCTCGACCTGGGCTTCAGTGCCGACGCCGTTTTCGAGCAGCGATACCTGCCGCTGGAAATCTGCTTCCCGCTGCCGGTAGGTGGCGTCGGCGGACTGCACCGCCGCCTCGGCGGCAAAGACGTCGGCGTTTTGAACATCCGCTTCCATGTTGGCGAGGATCTGACCCTTGGTCACCCTGTCGCCGACATCCACATCGCGAGACCGCAGCCGGCCGCTGATGCGAAATCCGGCCTCGCTGACCTTGCGCGCAGCGACAGAACCGGTGAGTTCCACGCCAAATTCAGGCGTATCGGCGGTGGCGGTCTGTACCGTCACCGCGATCGGGCCAGCCGCATCGGTCGCATGGCTGGGGATTGCCGCAGCAAGGCTGAGGCCGCACAGCGCCGCGAGGCGGAGCGTTGGCTTCGGCAGCCTGCCGCCAGCGATCGCTTTCGACATCGCAAACGGCTTGGCGCGGTCATGGAGATTGCATGACAGGGTCATTGTCGTCCCTTTCGGACAGCTGTTGAGAGGAGTTCAGAGCACGGCGGTCTGACCGCCATCGACGGGCAATGCGACGCCGGTGACATAGGAGGACAGGTCGGAGGCGAGCCAGGCGACCACGTGGCCAACCTCCTCGGGTCGGCCGAGACGGCGCAACGGCATGCGCGCGATCAGGCCGGCCATTTTCTCGGAGACACCAGATGAAGAGGACTGCGCCAGCGTGGTATCGATGAGGCCGGGGCAGATCGCGTTGACGCGAATGCCCTGAGGCCCATGTGCATCGGCGAGAGCGGCAGCGAGCGAATTGACGCCGGCCTTGGTCGCGCCGTAGCCGAGATTGACCGCCGTGCCCTTGAGCCCAGCCATGCTGGAGACCAGCACGATGCTCCCTCCCCGCCCGGCCATGGCCGCCGCCGACGCCTGGGCTGTCAGAAGCAGGCCCTTGAGATTGACGGCGACCAGCGCATCCATGTCTTCTTCGCTGACATCGGGCCCGTCGCCGGGCCGCGCGATACCGGCATTGCAGACGACGCAATCCACACCGCCGGCGTCCTGCGCAGCCGTGATCAACGCGTCGATCTGCGCGCGATCGCGCACATCGACGGAGACGAAACGGCTTTCCGCGCCATAGGAACGGACCAGATCAACCGTCGTCTCGCCACCTTCCTTCGGTTCCAGCGAGAGGTCGCCAACGATCACCGCGCGGGCGCCATGGGCAGCGGCCGCAACAGCGATCGCCCTTCCGATCCCGCTTGCAGCTCCGGTTACAACAATCACTTTGCCATCGAGCATGTCTTTCTCCTTCGTCATCGTCGGTTGCTTGCGGTGTCAGCGGCCAACACCGGCCGATGCCCCGTCAAATTGACGTTTGTCAAGTTGACGGTGTCTACATAAAGCAAATGTTGCTATTGTCAACATTAGATGGCAATAATGTTGACGGCGTCACCATCAGGGATTACACGAGGTGTCATGACCCAGTTGAAAACCACATCCGAAGAGCGGCCCTACCACCACGGCGACCTGCAGCGCGCGATCTTGAACGCCGCATTCGATGTCTTGAGTGAATCGCAAAGCACGGAGTTTTCGTTGCGAGAACTGGCGCGCAGGGCCGGCGTCAGCCACAACGCGCCCTATAAGCACTTCGCCGACAAGCGCGAAATGCTGGCGGCCGTCTCCGCCGTGGGCTTCGAGCGGCTCGCCGACGAGATGCACAAGGCCCAACTAGGCAAAGCCGAACCGCGCGAACGCCTGATGCTCTTGATGCGCGCCTATGTCCGAAGCGGCGTGACCAACCCGGCGCTTTATCGATTGATGTTCGGAGGCCTGCTCACAGAGCAGGGCAACAACCGCCCGGCCATCGAACGGACCGCGGCTTTCGAGATGCGATCCCTGATCGTCTCGACGATTTGTGAGGGAGCGATCGGCAAGGCCATTGCGGATACCGATGAAAACAATTGCCAGATCGACACGGCGGTGCTGGCGCTCTGGGCGCAGGTTCACGGGCTGACCTTGCTGCTGATCGACGGTCTGGTCGGTCCGATCGACGCCGCCGATAGATTGGTCGACATAATGCTGCACGCGCTGATCGACGGCCTCTCGACGTTGCCGTCAATCGTGCCGGCGTCCGTCTGGATCGGCCCGGCCGATGCGTCAAAGGAACTTTGATCGCGTCATAAGGCAGAAGCGCGATGCCGACAGCGGCGTCCCACCGGTACCTTCGATCAACCGCGTTTTGGCAGGCTATCACCTCATCCGACGCTGTAACCACCGTCGACCGGCAGAGTGGCACCAGTCACGAATGCGGCGGCTGGCGAGCACAGGAACAGGATCGGGCCGACGAGATCCTCGGCCGTTCCCCAGCGCTTCAGCGCCGATCGCTCGGCGATCTTCGCTTCGCTGTCCGGCTGCGACCACAGCGGCTTCGTCATCTCCGTGCGGTGATAGCCCGGTGCGACCGCGTTTACGCGTACGCCGTCGCGGCCGTATTTGTGTGCCATGGCACGCGTCAAGCCGACGATGCCCGTCTTGCTGGCGGTGTAGGCGGGAACGCTTTCGTCGGCCAGATAGCTCAGCATCGACGCGAAATTGACAATGCTTCCGCCGCTCTTCTTGAGCAAAGGAAAGGCGGCGCGGGAGAGGCGCATGGCGCTGCTCAGATTGACGTCCATGACATCGAGAAAGACATCTTCGTCCCACTCGCTGTCGGGGCGCGCGATCCCCTGGCAATTCACCAGCACATCGAGCGACGGCAGATCGGCAAAAAAGCGATCGACCGCGGCGCCGTCCCGAACGTCCAGCCTTGAGAATGCTATGGAGCCGGATGAGCTCGATCGGGCGTCGTCAAGCCGGCGTTCGGAACTGCCGGTGGCGAGCACGTTGGCTCCCACACCGGCGAAGCCTTGCGCGACGGCCAGACCGATGCCGCTTGTGCCGCCCGAAATCACCACCGTTCTGCCATCAAGGAAGTTCGGCGCGAACGCCTCGTTGCTGTCAATCATTTCTACTCCATCGATCAGATCAACGCCGCCAGCGCCTCGATCACCATTGCTTCGGTGACCGGCATCGGCTCGTTGTGGATGATTTCACCGGCGCGGCAGGCGCGCCGCGCGACAATTTCCAACTTCTCCCGCGAAGCCTCGGCAATCCCGATATCCGCCAGCCGTGTCGGCAAGCGAACCGATCTGCAGAAGTCGCGAACCCGCGTGAACTCGTCATGCCGGCCCAGGATCTTCAATCCGGCCAGCACGCCGATGGCAACCTTCTCACCGTGCAGGTGGTGATGCACGTCCTCCAGTTCGCAGAGGCCGTGATGGATCGCGTGCGCGGCCGCCACGCCGCCGGATTCAAATCCGATCCCCGACAGCAGGATGTTGGCCTCCACGACCCGCTCGATCGCAGGTCCCGCCGTCTTCGCATCGCATTCCGTAAGCGCTGCGGCACCGAATTCCAGGATCGTTTCCCGGCAGAAACGCGCCACCTCGAAGGCAAGCGGAAGGCCGGGCATCTTCATGCAATTGAAGGCACCGCTTTGACGGCACGCGTCCGCCTCATACCAGGTTGCCAGCGAGTCACCGATCCCGGCCGCGAGGAAGCGCGCGGGCGCGGCGGCGATCAATGCCGTATCGACAAGAACCAGATTTGGATTGGCAGGCAGGAAGCTGTCATAGGCGACCGTTCCGTCCTCGTTATAGACGACCGCGAGCGCGCTGCACGGTGCATCAGACGCGGCGATGGTCGGCACCACGATCACTGGCAATCCGAGATCACGGGCGGCCGCCTTTGCCGTATCGAGCGCCTTGCCACCGCCGATGCCGATGACGACATCGGCTCCCGCAGTCCTGCCGCGGGCGACGAGACTGGCGATCTCAGCTTCCGAGCACTCTCCGCCGTGACGCACGATTTCGACATCGGCGCGACCATCGAAGGCATCCGACACGGACTTCTCGAGCATGCCGAAAATGCCACGGTCGAGCAGCACCACCGCCCGTTTGCCGTAGGCTTGCGCCTCCTGTCCCAGCAGCCCGATCGCGCCTGCCGCCTGGATATAACGGCCGGGGAAGCGTGCGCCGCGCGGCTTGATGTCGGCCGTCACCAGCATACGTAACCTCCATCGGCGAGCACGATCGAGCCGGTCATCAGGCTGGATGCGTCGCTGGCGAGGAACAGGATCACGGAGGCAACCTCATCGGTGCGGCCAAGCCGGTTCATCGGCGTGCCGCCGACCCAGTGCCGATACATCTCGGCGTCCTCGTAGACGTATTTGTTCATTTCCGTGTCGATATAGGTGGGCGCCACCGAATTGACGCGAACCCCGCGCGCGCCCCATTCGGCGGCGAGCGACTTCGTCAGATGGTGGACGGCGGCCTTGGAGGCATTGTAGTTCGCCTGCTCCTGTGGGCGGTTGACGACGAAGCCAGACATCGAACCGACATTGACGATGGTGCCGGAGCCGCGATCAAGCATCGACTTGCCGAACGCCCTGCAGCACCAGAAGACGCCGTTGAGGTTGACGTCGATCACCTTGTTCCAGACGTCGTCGGCCATGGTCTCGGCCGGATGATTGCTGATGGCGATGCCGGCATTGTTGACAAGGATGTCGACCCGGCCATGGCGGGCGACGATCTCGTCATGGACCGCCTGCACGGCTTTCACATCGGTAACGTCGAGCACGACGCTATCGACGGTGTACCCCTTGGCTGCAAGTGTCGCCGTTGCCTCCTTGAGCAGCGCATCGTTCATGTCCGTCAGCACGACTTTCGCTCCAGCCTCCGCCAGCGCCTCGACGGCGGCGTAGCCGATCCCGCGCGCGGCGCCGGTGACGACTGCAATCTTGTCGGTGAGCTTGAACTTATCGAGATACATCAGTCGCATCCTTGAAGGGTCGTTTGTAAAGGAAAGGAAGAAAGTAGGCTGGCGAGCGTTGAAGCCAGATCGTTGGGATCGGCCAGGATCGCCGATGGCGGAAAAACGAGGTCGGTCCTGTGTGGCTCCGGCCAACCGATGACGGCCATTCCCTCGGCAAGACCGGCGACGGCGCCGGGGATGTTGTCCTCGACCACGATGCAGTTTTCGGGGCTGACGCCAAGCAGATGCGCCGCCCTGCGATAGGGTTCGGGATCGGGCTTTCCGCACACGACGTCGTTTCGGCTGACGGTTACAAGGCCAGGCTGCTGCAGGCCAACGGCCCGCAGGTTGGCATCGACCAGCATACGGTCGGAATTCGAAACGATCGCAAAAGGGGTACGTGTTTCCGCAAGCAGCCTCAGAACGGCATCGACGCCATGGCGGCGCTCCAGCCTGGCGGCATCGGCCAGATAGCAGCGATACTTGCCTTCGACATAGTCTGCGAAGGATGGCTTGAAACCGATCGTCTCCCGCAACATTGCATGGCAATCGGCGCCGCTCATGCCTGTCATGCGATCGGCAAGCTCATCAGGCACGCGATATCCCATCTGCAGCAGAGCTTGTTTCATGGCATCGAAATGCAGCCCCTCGCTATCGACGAGGGTGCCGTCCATATCGAAAAGTACGGCTCTTTCTGTCATTGCGGCAGCCCGTCGAGATCGTCGTAGAGGGCCTGGCTATGCGCGTAGAGTTTTTCGAAGAAGGCCTGCATCGGCCGATAGCTTTCAGCCCAGCGCGGATCGGGTGTGATCTCTTGCGCGTAGGAGACAAAGGCGCCGGCTGCGTCTTCCACGCTTGAAAACCGCCCAGTCGCCGCAGCCGCCATTATCGCGCAGCCGACGAGGCCGCATTCCGGCTCGGACGGAACGAGGATCGGAATGCAGTAGACGCTGGCCTTGATCTTCATCCAGAGTTCGGTTTTTGCCCCACCACCGGACGCGATGATCCGCTCGAGCGGTGCACCCGATATGCGATCGAGAATGTTAATGTGGCGCTTGGTGGCGAAGGCGACGCCTTCGAGAACGGCGCGGTGCATATGCGCAAGACCATGCGCGGCGCCGATCCCGAAGAATTGCGCGCGCGCATTGCGATGCTCGCCAAGCCGTTCGCCGGTGAGGTAGGGCATGAAGAACAGGCGCTCGGAGCCGGCTGGCGCCTCGGCTGCCTTTGCGACGATGTCCTCATAGGAGGATTTCTTCTCGTCGAACGCACGTCTTGCCCAGCGCATGGCGTCGCCGCCGGACTCCAGCAGCATGAAGGCGCCCCAATTGCCTTCGACGGTCCCGACGTTGCAAATAGAGGGGTCCAGAAGCGGCTTGGCGGCGATTGCGGTGATGATCGCCGAGGTTCCCATGACCTCCGAACCCACGCCCGGCCGGCAGACGCCAGACCCGAGCAAGGCCACCGGATAATCGGCCCCGCCGACCAGCACCGGCGTGCCGGGCCGCAGCCCCGTCTCGATCGCAGCGCTCTCACTGACGGTACCGAGTATCTCCGTCGGATTGCGCAGCGGCGCCAGCTTATCGGTATCAAGCCCGAGCAGCGCGATCATCTTTCGCGACCAGTCTCCGCTGCGGGGATCCATCAAGAAGCTTGCACCGCCGTCGTTGCGATCCATGGCGATCTCGCCGGTCAGGCGCAGATTGACATAATCTTTCGGCATCAGGACGGCGGATGCCTTGCTATAGGCCGCCGCGTCGTTGTCGCGCACCCATTGCAGCTTGAAGCCCGGCCAGGCGGGCGTAGGCGGGTTGGCGCAATCGGCAAGATAATCGCTCGGCGCATGCGTGGCCTCGAAGGCCGTCACATAATCGACGGTGCGCTTGTCGTTCCAGAGCGGCGCGGTTTCGCGCACGAGTTCGCCATCGTCCCCGACGAGCACCGTGCCGTGCATCTGGCCGCAGGCTGCGACGGCAACCACGCGAGAGCGCGCATCGGCAACCTCTCCCAGGACCTCCCGGACCGTGGCAACCACGCCCGCCCACCAATCCGCGGGCCGCTGCTCGGCCCAGCCAAATTGCGGAACGATCTGCTCGTGCTCGCGGCTGCAGACCGCAAGAATTTTGCCCTTGGTATCGACGAGGGCGGCGCGAACGCTGCCGGTGCCGACGTCGATGGCAAGGAAGAGATCATTTGGCATGCTATTTACCCCTGCAGGAGGCGGACACTACTTGCGAAACCAGTTGGAGGCATATTGCAGGAGCATCGCACCGATGATGATGCAGCCCATGAAGACCTGCTGGTGATAGCCCGGCACGCGGGCAAGGTTCATCATATTGGCGATAATGCCAAGCACAAGCACGCCGATGAAGGTGTTCATGACCCCGCCGCGGCCGCCCATCAGGCTAGCGCCGCCGATGACGACGGCAGCGATCGCATCGAGCTCCGAACCGACGCCGATATTGGCCGAGCCGATGCCGGTGCGGCTCGTCGAAACGATACCGGCCGCGGCCGCGAGCACTCCGGAGATCACATAGACAGCGGTGGTATAATAGGCGACCGGAATACCGGACAGTCGCACGGCTTCTACATTCGAGCCGATCGCCTTTACCAGGCGTCCGAAGCGCGTGAAGGTCAGGACGATACCGGCGATGACGAAGACAACCGCCATCAGCACGACGGGATAGGGAATGGTTGCGATCGAGCCGGAGCCAAAGGTGGTGATCCAGATCCCGGCGTCGCCCATCTGAATGGGTTGTCCGGCGGAGACGATCAGGGAGAGACCACGCGCGACCGTCATCATCGCAAGCGTTGTGACGAAGGGCGGCAGTTTGAGGAAGGCGACGAGGACGCCGGAGGCGAGGCCGCAGGCTGCGCCGGCGATCAGCGCGGTCGCGACCGCTCCGCCGGTGCCGTAGTCCTGAATGACGATGGCCGACAAAACGCTGCCAAGCGCCGCCACCGAACCGACCGACAGGTCTATGCCCCGGGTCAGGATGACAAAAAGCATGCCGATCGCCATCAGGCTGGTGCCAGCGCTTTGTCGGAGAACGTTGATGATGTTGCGCTGGGTCAGGAAGACATCCGACATCGAGGTCGCCACGATCAGCAGGGCGATCAGGATCGCCAGCGTTCCGTAGCGGTGCAGGATGTTGGAAATGTTCAGCGAAGGCGAACGGTGAGCGGTTTCGGTGAGTTCGGTCACGGCTTTAACCCAATCAGTTGCTGGTCGCGATGGCTTCGGCCTGTGAGACGGTATTGACCATCGCCAGCTTCAGCAGTTTCTCTTCGGTGTAGTCTTGCGGGTCGAGCGACCCGGTCAGTTCACCCTCGCGCATGACGAGAATGCGGTCGCACAGCCCGAAGAGCTCGATATGTTCGGACGAGATGACGAGCACCGCCCTGCCCTCGGCTGCAAGCGACTTGATGAGCGAATAGATCTCGGTCTTGGCGCCGACATCGACGCCGCGGGTCGGCTCGTCGAAGATCAGAAGGTCGCCATCGGCGTGGAACCACTTGGCGAGCACGACCTTCTGCTGATTGCCGCCGGAAAGGCTCGATGCGGGGTCGTTGAGGCTGCCGGCCTTGATGCGCAGGCGCGCCGCCAGTTTCTCGACAGTCGCGCCTTCTGCCGCCCGCCGCACGAAACCGAACGCATTGACCAGAGGCCCGAGCTTCGACATCGTCGCGTTGACGCGGATCGGGAAATCGAGAACGAGCCCCTGCTCCTTCCGGCTTTCGGGAACAAGCCCGATCCCTGCCTTAACGGCGGCGCGTGGGTTGTTCACGCGCACTTCCTTGCCATGCAGAAAGATTTTGCCCGAACGGGCCTTCTCGGCACCGAAGATCAATCGCACCAGCTCGGTGCGACCGGCGCCGACCAGCCCTCCAAGCCCGACGATCTCGCCTGCCTTGACAGAGAGCGACGCGCCACGGATGCGCGCGCCATCCGACAGCTCCTCGATCCGCAGCACTTCCTCGCCGATCGGCCGTTCGAGATCGTCGCCGAAAAGAGCCTTCAAGGATCGGCCGACCATCATGCGGATGACGTCATCGATCGCGACGTCCTTTCGCTCGACGGTCTGGACCGACGCACCATCCTTCATGACCGTGATGCGGTCGGCGATGCGGAACACCTCATCGAGGCGGTGAGAGATATAGATGATGCCGACGCCGCGCTCCCGCAGCGTCCGGATGATGCCGAGCAGGCGTTCGGCATCCTGCACGGAAAGAACCGCCGTCGGCTCGTCAAACACCATCACGCTGGCATTCTTGGAAAGCGCCTTTGCGATTTCGACGACCTGCTGGTGAGCAACCGACAGATCGGACACGGTCGCGGATGGAGAGATCGAAAAGCCGAGGCTGGAGATAAGCTCCGCCGCGCGCCGGTTCAGGTCTCGCCAGGAGATGACCGAGGGTATCTCGGCCAGAAAGATGTTCTCCGCCACCGTGAGATCCGTCGCCAGCGCCATTTCCTGGTGAATGATGGCGATGCCCTTGTCGAGCGCGTCCATCGGCCCTTTGAACCGTTGCTCGGCGCCGCGAACGTTCACGCTTCCCGATTCCGGGACATATTCGCCACCCAGAACGCGCATCAGCGTCGATTTGCCAGCGCCGTTCTCGCCGAGCAAAGCGTGAACCTCACCGCTGCGCAGCGCAAAATCCACGCCTTGAAGGGCGCGTACCCCTCCGAAGGATTTTCGGATGCCGGTGAGCTCAACAACAGTTTCCATAGCGTCACATTCTGCCTGTCACGACCAAGCCGCGCTCTGCGGCGGCACCGGCGCGAGCCGGCTTCGGAGGTCATTGAATGGATGGCCGGCGGGGACGAAACCGCGCCGGCCACAGGGAGGATCGGGTCTTAGAATACCGCGTCCTTCTTCAGGTACTTGTCGACGTTATCCTTGGTGATCGCGGTCGGCGTCGTGTAGGTGATCTTGGAGATATCGCCGGGCAGCTTGCCATCGAGCGCCTTCTTGGCGAGATCGACGGCCGTGGCGGCGACGAGCGCCGGATCATTGAGGCCGGTTGCGCCGTACTTGCCGTCCTTGATCGCCTGTAGCGCTTCCTTCTGACCATCTGCGGCCGCCAGGAACAGCACGTCACCCGACTTGTTTGCCTGCTCGAGCGCCTTCTGCGCGCCGAGCACCATGGAGTCGTTTTCGCCGAGTACGACGTTGACGTCAGGGTTCGCGGTCAGAAGGTCTTCCATAGCCTTGAGGCCACCTTCGTTGGTCCAGGCGCCCCAACCCTGGCCGACCACCGTGAAGTTGGCACGGCCTTCGTTGCGCAGCTGGCCTTCGGTCAGACCTGCCAGGACGCCCAGGCGGCGCTCCTGACCGACTTCATTGCCCTTGTCACCGGAGATCAACGCGATCTTGAGCTCCTTGCCCTTGGTCGCATCGGCGAGCCACTGGCCGACCAGAAGGCCGTTCTGCGAATTCGAGGACTGGACCAAGGTTACGAAATTGGCCTGGGCGTCGATCGTCGAGTCGATCACGAAGACCTTGACGCCCGCTGCGGTGGCGGCGTTGACGGCCGGAACAAGGCCCTTGCTGTCACGCGGATTGATGATCAGCGCGCCGATGCCCTGCGCGACCATGTCTTCGACGTCGGCGACCTGCTTGTTGAGATCGTTCTGGCCATCGACGGAGATGACTTCGCAGCCGAGCTCTTCGGCATGCTTCTTCGCCGAGACTTCCTGTGCGGCGAAATACGGCGCGTCCAGCGTCTTCATCGAGATGCCGATCTTGCAATCGGCCGCCTGCGCGGTCGCCATGGCAAGTACCGATGCGGCTGCGCATAGCGCAAGCGTCATGACAGTCTTTTTCATTTTCGTTTCTCCTCCGGGTGAGCGCCTTCAAGCGCAAGCCATCTCCTGGCTGAAATGTAGCGTAGTTACATGAATTTTTCCCGTCAACATATTTTTTGTTCAATTTCTACGTTTTTGCAGCGCAATATAGCCTAAAAATTTCGCTTGCACGTGTTTTCATATCTATTTATGTAATTCTACTACCAAACGGAGGATGCATAATGATGCGGGAACCAGTCTCAAGCGTTGTCGACACGATCGGCGGCGGAATGAGCGGAAACACTGGGCGCTATGAGAAGCGTCTGAGCGATCTCAATGGGCTTTACGCCGACGAAGCCGCGTTCGAGGCAGCGCTCGAAAAGCTCGGCGATGTCGTCGTCTATGACGTGGAGGACTTTCGCCCGGGAACGCACAGCGGCGACCTCATCTACGGCGTCACGCGCATGAGCCCAGGCAAGATCGCCGACGAATTCTTTCTGACGCGCGGACATATCCACGCCAAGGCGGACCGGCCCGAGATTTACTACGGCCAGAAAGGCCTCGGACTGATGCAGCTCGAATCGCCGGCAGGCGAGACGCGCATCGTCGAGATCGGGCCACAGACGATCTGCTACGTGCCCCCCTTCTGGATCCACCGTTCCGTCAATATCGGCAACGAGGATCTGGTGATGGTCTTCGCCTACCCCTCGGATAGCGGCCAGGATTACGGGATCATCGAATCCTCGCGCGGCATGCGCCACCGCGTCGTGAGCGACGGAGCCGACTGCTGGAAGCTCATCGAGAACCCCGCCTATCAGCCGCGCAGCGAGGAAACGGTTCGCGCGCTGATGAAGTCCTACACCTGATCGACAAGAGCTTGCGGAGAATGCCATGACACATCCTATCGACCTCATCGCCGGTCTCGGCGTCGTTCCCGTTATCGCCATCGAGCGCGCCTCGGATGCGGTGGCGCTCGCCGATGCGCTGCTCGAAGGCGGATTGCCGGTGGCTGAGATCACCTTCCGAACCGAGGCCGCCGCCGACGTTCTGGCCGCCATGCGCGACGCCCGCCCCGAATTGTGCATCGGCGCAGGCACCATCCTCGACCGGGCCAATCTGAAGAAGGCAATCGCATCGGGTGCCCGTTTCGGCTTGGCGCCGGGATTCGATCCCGACATCGTCGATGTCGCCAAAACTGAAAACCTGCCCTTCTGCCCCGGGATCATGACGCCATCCGATCTGACGCTTGCGGCCGCGCGCGGCGTGCGGCTGGCAAAGTTCTTCCCGGCCGGCGTGGCGGGCGGCCCGAAGGCGCTCGCGGGCATTTCCGCCCCCTTCGCCCATCTCGGCATCCGCTTCATCCCGACGGGCGGCGTCACCGAGGCAACGATCGGCGAGTGGCTGGCGCTGCGCCAGGTGATCGCGGTGGGTGGCACCTGGATCGCCAAGACCGAAGACATTCGTGAAGGCCGCTTCAAGGATATCGCGAAAAACGCCGCGGCCGCCGTCAAGGTCGCCAAGGAAGCTCTGGAGAAGCGCGCGTGAGCACATACGAACCCGCAACCAGCCCGACACTCTACTTCATCGGCGTGACGACGGGCAAAAGCTCGATCATGAAGGTCTTTCCCGCCTGGGCGGAGTACCTCGGACTGAAGGGCGCCACGATCAAGGGCATCGATTTCAAGCTGCACGACGATCCCGCAGCCTATCGCAAGGCAGTCGAATTCATCCGCGACGACCCGCTGTCCATGGGCGCGCTCGTCACCACCCACAAGATCGATCTCTTTCACGCCTGCAGGGACATGTTCGACGTGATCGATCCGCATGCGCTGCTGATGGACGAAACCAGCTGCATTTCGAAGCGGAACGGGAAGCTGATCTGCCATGCCAAAGATCCGATTTCATCAGGCCTGTCGATCGACGGCTTTCTCGGCGAAACCTACTTCGCGGACAACGACGCCGACCTGTTCTCGATGGGCGCCGGCGGATCGACGATCGCGCTGACTTGGCATCTGATGCGAAAGAGCCGCGGCAGAAACGTGCCGTCGCGTATCATCGTGACCAACCGCAGCCAGCATCGCCTGGACGAAATCAAGCGCATTCATGAGCAGGTCGAGTTCGACGTGCCGGTCGAGTATCTCCTGGCCGAACGCCCCGAAGACAACGACAAGGTTCTCGCCACCTTGAAGCCCGGCTCCCTCGTCATCAATGCCACCGGCCTCGGCAAGGACGCGCCCGGCTCGCCGCTGACGGATGCCGCCGTCTTCCCCGAACGCGCCGTCGTCTGGGATCTCAATTATCGCGGCGACCTCGTCTTTCTCGACCAGGCCCGTCGTCAGCAACTGGAGCGGTCGCTGCGCATCGAGGACGGCTGGACCTATTTCATCCACGGCTGGACGCAGGTCATCGCCGAGGTCTTCGACGTCGCGATCCCGACATCGGGGCCTTCGTTCGATCGCATCTCCGAGATCGCCATTCAGGCCGCGGGGAGATGAGCATGAACCAGCGTATTCTCGTCACACCGCGTTCATTGACGCAGGAACCGCATCCCGATGTCGAGCGGATGCGCGAGCAAGGCTTCGAGATCGTCTATTCCACGGCAGGCGCAATGCCGAACGAGCAGGAATTGATCGATCTGGTGCCGGGCTGTGTCGGGTGGCTTGCCGGTGTCGAGCCGGTGACCCCGAAAATCATCGAAGCGGCCGCGGCCTTGAAGGTTATCAGCCGCAACGGCGTGGGGGTCGACAACCTTCCGATCGACATGCTCAGGGAGCGTGGCGTGAAGGTGATGATCGCCGAGGGCGCCAATTCCATGGGGGTGGCGGAGCTGACGATCGGTTTGATCTTCAGCGCCCTGCGTTCCATTCCGCATTCGGATGCCGGCATCAAGGCCGGTGGCTGGCCGAGGTTGCGGGGTGCAGAGATCCACGGCCGCACCGTCGGCATCATCGGCTGCGGCGCGATCGGACGGGAGGTCGCCCGCATGGTGATCGCGCTCGGCGCGCGCGTCGTCGCTTTCGATCCGGCGCGACCCAATCTCGATCTTCCGTCGAGCGCATTCTCCTATGCCGAGGTCGACGACATCGTTGCCGAGGCCGATATCCTCAGCCTGCATTGCCCCCTGCCCCGCGACGGCTCAACGTTTCTGGACCGCAACCGCATCTTCGCGGCGAAAAAAGGACAGGTCATCGTCAATACGGCGCGCGCGCGGCTGGTGGACGAGGACGCCTTGATCGAAGCGCTTGATCTTGGACAGATCGGCTCTTATGCCACCGACGTCTTCGAGCAGGAGCCGCCTGTTTCGCTCGAGCTGGCCGCGCATGGACGCGTGATCGCAACGAGCCACATCGGCGGCTTCACCGCGGAAAGTGTTGACCGCGCCACACGAATAGCGGCTGACAACCTGCTCTCCGTCTTGTCAGCCTGAGGTCTCACCATGCGCGCCAGGCTGCAAGAAACGCCGATACGAGAACCGCTGGCCGAGCGATTGAAACGGCCACCGACCGGGCAAGTGGAAATATACTGGCTCGGTCAGGCCGGCTTCGTCATCGACATTGCCGGCTTGCGGCTTGTTATCGACCCCTATCTTTCCAACAGCCTGGCCGCAAAGTACCGAAACACCGCGCGACCGCATGTGCGCATGATGCCGCCGCCCGTGCTCCCTGACGAGATCTTCCACGTCGATCTCGTGCTTTGTACGCATGCCCACACAGACCACATGGATCCCGGCACCTTGCCATTGCTGCTGGCGACCAATCCTAGCGCCAGGTTAATCGCACCACGCGCGGTTGCGGCCCAGGCCATGGAGCGCTCAGGCGCACAAGGGGATCGGCTCATTCTCGCCCGCGCCGGCGAACCCATCTCGCCGGCTATGGGTATCGAGATCATGCCGACGCGCGCCGCGCATGAGATGCTGGAAGCTGATGCGGACGGCAACCACCGATTTCTCGGATATGCCATCCGGGGCGAAGGGACATGCATCTGGCACTCCGGCGACTGCATTCCCTTCGACGGGCTCGAGGACGAGGTGCGCCGGTTACGGCCGGATGTCGCTCTCCTGCCGGTCAATGGCAGGCGCCCGGAGCTTTCGCAAAACGGCGTGCCCGGGAATTTCTCGCTTCACGAGGCGATCACCGTGGCCAGGCACGTAGGCGCTGCCGACCTGATCGCGCATCACTACGGGCTGTTCGATTTCAATACCGAGCAGCCGGAGATAATCGACGCCGAGATTGCCACTACCACCGGTCTCGGTCTGCACCGCGCCAGAACCGATATCTTATACACCTTGCAGAAGCCGTAACCGGCCTTTCGCTGCACGACGCGACCTTGCTCTTAAACCTCTAAGCTTCTAGCCTTCACAGCTAAGAGTGCAGGAAAGGCGATCCGGATGGATAGCGACATCAGAAGTAGCAACGGCCGCAACATCATCGAAGTCATAAGGACGATGCGGCCCGAATTGCGCAAATCCGATCGCAAGGTTGCCGACGTCGTGCTCGACGATCCGCGCCGGATCATGAATGCGACCGTCGGCGAAACGGCGACGCTGGCCGAGGTCAGCCAGCCGACCGTCCTTCGCTTTGCTACCGCAGTCGGCTGCAATGGGTTCCAGGATCTCAAGCTCCGTCTTGCGCAAAGTCTCGCCTTCGGCACGCCGGCAACGCACTCGGTGCTTCTGGACACCGACGAGCCCGAGGTTATCGCCGAGAAAATTTTCGACTACACCATGACCAGTCTCGACTGGGCACGCTCGAAGCTCGATAAGACCGCCCTTCACAAGGCCATCGACATTCTGGCCGCGGCCCGATCAATCGTATTCTTCGGCTTCGGAGCCTCCGGCATAGTTGCGCGCGACGCGCAACAGAAGTTCCCGCTTTTCGGCGTACCGTGTGGCGCCGAACTCGATTCCCACCAGCAACTGATGGTCGCCTCGATGATGAAGGAAGGCGATGTCGCTTTCGTCATCTCGAACACCGGGACCACGCGCTCGATCATCGAGATCGCCCGCATCGCGCGCGACAACGGCGCAGTCGTCATCTGCCTGACCGGTTCGGAATCGCCGTTGACGCATTATTCAGACGTAGCATTGATCGTGGAGACGCTCGAAAACACGAACATGTATACGCCGACCATATCGCGCATCGCGGCGCTCGTGGTCATCGACATCCTCTCGACCAGCGTCGCCATGCGCCGGCCCGAAGGCGAGCGGACGCGCATCAACCAGATGAAGCGCCAGCTGAGCGACATGCGCAAGATGCAGCCGATCTGATCCAATCAGAACAGAACGCCGGTGTTCATTCGCCAATCCGGATCGATCGCCGTCTTGAGAGCGGCAAGCAGCTGCACCTGCGTCGGCTGCAATCCGGCGCGGAAGTCATCCATTTTCTCGCGCCCGATCCCATGCTCGGCGCTGATGCTTCCCTGGTAGCGAAAAAGAACGTCGTTGATGATGGTTTTGGCGCGCTTGATGATCGTGTCGCGTTCGCCATCGGGCGTTCCTGCCGGCGGCAGCACATTCAGGTGCACATTGCCGTCTCCGACATGCCCGTAGGATATTGCCAGGCAGGCCGGCAGAGCGTCTGCAAGCTCGGCTTCCGCCTCGGCCACGAAGGCTGCGAGGTTGGAGAGCGAAACCGATACGTCGGTGCGCAGATGCCGGCCGCGCTTGACCTGCCCCTCGACCATGCCTTCTCGAAAACTCCACAGGGTCTTTGCTTGGCTCTCCGACGCGGCGATGACACCATCGAGAATGAGGCCCTTTTCCATTCCAAGCTCGAGGAACCGCTGCATGAGATCCGCCATATCGACCAGCCCGGAACCTCCGAGCTCCATCAGGACATAGGCTGGATATTGCCCGGAAAGCGGCATGACGAGATCCGGCATGGCGGCCTGCGCCAGGGGGAACGCCTCGGGCGGCATGAACTCGAATGCCGACATCAGGTCACAGCATTCCCTGCGCGCCAAACGATAGAGCGCAACGGCATCAGCGAGAGAGGCCACTGCGAGCAGCGCGGTCTCACGCTGCGTCGGCAGTGGTGTGAGCTTCAGCGAGGCGGCTGTGATGATCCCGAGCGTGCCTTCCGAACCGATGAACAACTGCTTGAGATCGATCCCGCGATTGTCCTTGCGCAGCGTCGAAAGACCGTTCCAGATCTCGCCATTCGGCAGCACGACCTCGAGGCCGAGCACGAGGTCGCGTGTCATGCCATACCTCAGCACGTTTATGCCGCCGGCATTGGTGCTGACATTGCCACCGATCTGGCAGCTACCCTGCGCGCCCAGTGCCAGCGGAAAGAACATGCCGTGTTCCGCAGCACACTCCTTCGCCGTGGACAGGATGCAGCCAGCCTCCACCGTCATCGAGAAATCGTCGGGAGCAATGGCGCGAATCGTGTTCAGCCGCTCCAGGCTTAAAACGACATGGTCAGATGGCGATTGCGGTAGCGCTCCGTGCACGAGACCGGTGTTGCCACCCTGTGGCACGATGGCGAGGCCAAGATCGCGTGATGCTAGAACCGCGTTAGCCACGTCGGTTGCCGATCGAGGCCGGATCACGGCAACGGCCGCGCCGACGGTGTCGCGGTGCCAGTCTCGCAGATAACGATCCATGCTTTCGCCATCGGCAAGAACGAGATCGTCGCCGAGCTTTGCGGCTAAGCGTTTGGATAACATGGACACTTGCAGCCCTCCTGTCTTTAGAAGGCCTGTTTTACCAATCTTCCGTTGAGCGACCAATAGTGTAGGTGATGCTCAACGCTGCTCTGCCCGATGGCTGGCGCTCCAGCTAATGCAAGGGCAGGAATGCCTGCATGATTACTTCAGCGCATCGCAGTCCTTTGGCTCTCTTTTCTTGAACCTGCGGCGCGACGCTGAAAGCTGGTTGAAAGCTTAGACCGGATAGCTACAAGGCTGCGTCGTGGAGGAGGCACAATGTTCGTGACGAAGTGCGATGCGCCAAAATTACATTCGGAGGAGACTTTCATGCGTTTGACACGCAACCTTTTCAACGGAATCGCACTTTCTGCAATCGTCGCCGCGGCAGCCTTCGGCGCACCCGCCGCGCACGCGGCCGACAAGATCACCATCATGGTCGGCGGCTATGAAAAGCAGATCTACCTGCCCGCCAAGCTCGCCGAAAGCCTCGGCTATTTCAAGGATGAAGGCCTTGATGTCGAGCTTCTGAACGAAGCCGCCGGCGTCGATGCCGAAAACCAGCTGCTCGCGGGCGCCGTTCAGGGCGTCGTCGGCTTCTACGACCACTGTGTCGACCTGCAGGCCAAGGGCAAGTTCGTCGAATCTATCGTCCAGTTCAGCCAGGCGCCGGGTGAAGTCGAGCTCGTTTCCACCAAGCATCCCGAAATCAAGTCGCCGGCCGATTTCAAGGGCAAGACGCTGGGCGTTACCGGCCTCGGCTCCTCGACCAATTTTCTCACTCTCTACATGGCATCCAAGGCCGGCCTGCAGCCCGGCGATGTCGTGACGGTTCCCGTCGGTGCCGGCGGCACCTTCATCGCCGCCATGCAGCAGGATCAGATCCAGGCCGGCATGACGACCGAGCCGACGATCTCGCGCATGCTGAAGACCGGCGAAGCCAAGGTTCTCGTCGACATGCGTACGCCTGAAGCGACGCGCCAAGCGCTCGGCGGCACATATCCCGCTGCCTCGCTCTATCTCGAGACCTCGTGGGTCGACGAGCACAAGGAAGAAACCCAGAAGCTCGCCAACGCCTTCGTGAAGACGCTGAAGTTCATCAATACGCATTCGGCGGCCGAAATCGCCGACAAGATGCCGAAAGACTTCTACGTCGGCGACAAGGACGGATACATCAAGGCGCTCGACGAAGGTAAGGGCATGTTCACGCCCGACGGCGTCATGCCCGAGGATGGTCCGAAGACGGTTCTGGCCGTGCTGTCCGAGTTCTCCAAGAACGTGAAGGGCAAGCAGATCGATCTCTCCAAGACCTACACGACCGAGTTCGTCAAGAACGCGAAATAACTTCCGTCGCGAAGGGTGGCCCGCCAATCGGCGGGACCGCCAGCGCGCTATGGGCACTGCGTGCACGCCCGCAGAGGCACGCACAGGTATTCGCCATGCAACAGGAAAACACAACGACGCCCGCCGTCGAGCTGATCAATGTCAGCCGCCGCTTTGTCTCGCCGACCGGAAAATCGCTGTCCGCGCTCCGTGACTTCAACACGACCGTTGAACGCGGCGAGTTCGTCGCGGTCGTCGGCCCGACCGGATGCGGCAAATCGACGACGCTCAACCTCGTGACCGGCCTTGCCCGTCCGAGCGCCGGCGAGGTTCGCCTGATGGGCGGCCCGATCACCGGCATCGACCGCCGGGTCGGGTTCGCCTTCCAGACCGATGCGCTCTTCCCCTGGAAGAACGTGATCGACAACGTCATGGCCGGACCGCTCTTTCGCGGGAAGTCGAAGGCGGAAGCCGAAAGGAGCGCCAAGGATTGGCTCGCTCGCGTCGGCCTCTCGAAGTTCCTGCATCACTATCCGCACCAGCTTTCCGGCGGCATGCGCAAGCGCGTTTCGCTGGCGCAGACCTTCATCAACGAGCCGGAGATCCTGTTGATGGACGAGCCCTTCTCGGCGCTCGACGTCCAGACGCGCACCGTCATGCACGAAGAGCTCCTGAAGCTGTGGGCCGAACGGAAGGCTTCGGTCATCTCCGTGACCCACGACCTCGAGGAAGCCGTGGCGCTTGCCGACAAGGTCTACGTGCTGACGGCGGGCCCTGCGACCGTGAAATCCGTCTACCAGATCGATCTTCCGCGGCCCCGCGTCGTATCGGAGATCCGCTACGAGCAGAGCTTCATCGACTATTGCAAGACGATCTGGGACGACCTGCGCGAAGAGGTGGAAACCAGCTACCGCCGCGCAAGCGAAGCCGCCTGAGGAGGAAACAATGGCTGATACAACTCTTAGCGCCGGCTCCGCCACGCTCTTCCGCCCGGGAACGTCGGACGCGGAAATCGAAGCATCCGCGCTGAAAACGATGAAGCGACGCAAGGCGCTTGTGCTCTTCTGGCAGATCGCCATTCTCGTCTTCGTCATCGGCATGTGGGAGCTTTCCTCCAACATGCAGTGGATCGATCCCTTCTTCTATTCGAGCCCGAGCGGCGTCGTTCAGCGCCTCTACGAATGGGCGACGGAAGGCACGACCGAAGGTTCGCTCTGGTACAATCTCTGGGTCACGATGGAAGAGGCGCTGATCGGCTTCTTCGCGGGCTCAATCACAGGCGTATTCGTCGGCATCGGCCTTGGCCGCAACCGCTTCCTGTCGGACATATTCTCGGTCTACATCAAGGCGATCAACTCGATCCCGCGTGTCGTCCTTGCTCCGATCTTCATCATGATCATGGGCCTTGGCCTTCCCTCCAAGGTGGCGCTCGCCTTCATCATGGTGTTCTTCGTGGTTTTCGCAAACGCCTTCCAGGGCGTGCGAGAAGCAGACCGCAACATGATCGCCAATGCCCGCATCCTCGGCGCTTCCGACTGGCAGGTGACGCGCACGGTTGTCATTCCCTCGGCCATGAGCTGGATCTTCGCCAGCCTCCACGTGTCGTTCGGCTTCGCCATCATCGGCGCGATCGTCGGCGAGTTCGTCGGCGCCCGCTTCGGTATCGGTCAGCTGATTTCGATCGCCAAGGGCACTTTCGACGCGGCAGGTATGTTCGCCGCGATCCTGTTGGTCATGGTGGTGACGCTCGTTGCCGAGTACATGATGACGATCATCGAAAACCGCCTCGCCAAATGGCGTCCGCAGCAGCACATGGACTCCCAGTAAGAGCGCCCATCCTCCCAGGGTCTCTAAAGGTCGGATCGAAAGGTCCGACCTTTTTTTCATGCCTGCTTATCTCGGCCCTGTTTCGCAGCCGCGATCGGAAGTCGCACGCTCACCACGAGGCCGCCCCCGTCCGGCTCGGCGAGAACCACCTCGCCGCCGGCGCCATCGACAACCTCGCGAACGATCGCCAGCCCCAAGCCGCTGCCCTCACCCTCGGTGCCGAGCACACGATAGAACCGCTCGAAGACCTGCTCGCGCTCGGCCGCTGGAATACCCGGTCCGTTGTCCTCGACATCGAGGACGGCGACGTCACCCGCGCGGACAACGGAAACCGTCACGGTGCCGCCGGGGCGGGTATAGCGAATGGCATTATCGACGAGATTGACGAGCATTTCGCGCAACATCGTCCCATCGCCCTCGACGGGAACGGGATCTGAAACCTCAAGGCCGAGATCGATATTGCGCTGTAGCGCCTGCTCGGCATGAGCTGCGACGATATCGCGGGCGGCAGCGGCGATATCGATGGTCTCGCTTCGCGGCCGCCGGCTGCCCGGTTCGGCGCGCGACAGCGTAAGCAGCTGACTGGCAAGACGGGAGACATGGCGAATGCTGCCGCGCAAGGCTTGCAATGCCTCCTCGCGGCTGGCGTCGTCCGTCTCACGTGCCGCGACGCCAGCCTGCGTCGACATCAGCGCTAACGGCGTTCGCAACTGATGGGCGGCATTCGAAACAAATCGCCGCTGTGCGGCCATCTGGTTTTGAACGCGCTCCATATGGTCGTTCAAGGCATGTACCAGCGGCTGGAATTCGGTCTGGACCATCTTAGGCGAAAGAGGATCCAATCGTTCGCGTCCACGGGCGCGCACGGCATCGCGCAGCCGCAGCGCAGGCGCCAGCCCCCGCTGCAGCCCGACGATCGTGACCGCTCCCGCGAGCAGGACGAGCACGAACTGCTTGGAAAAATCATCGAGCCACAAGCGCCTTCGCAGAGCATACTGGCTGTTATGGGTACTCGCGACGGTGACCGAGATCACACCATTATCGGGAAGCCCGACGACAGGATGATTGAGCGTAAGCGCACGAACAGTCGAATTGCGGAACGCCAGATCCTGCCCCGTGCGTTCGACCATCGGCAGCGGCAGATCGGGAAAGCCGCCAATCAAGTTTCCCCAAGCGGTGATGATCTGGTAGAAAACCTGATCCCCGTAACCGGTATCGAACATCTCAAGTGCCGCCGGCGGAATGTCCGCCTCCACATTGCCGCCCTCATCCACCCGAACCGCTTCCGCGATCACCCGGGCGGAGCTCAACAAAGTGCGGTCAGTGACGAGCTTCGCCGTCTGGTCGGCCGTCTGGTAGCTTTCGTAGAGATTGAAGCAGATGGCGCCGATGAGAGTCAGGACAACCCAGGCCAGAAGTTGGGCTCGCAGGCTCTGCCGCAAGGCCCAGACAGCTACGAGCATGGCACGCAGGCGACGCATGTTAGGACGCGTCCCGCAAAAGATATCCGAGCCCGCGCAACGTCGCGATCTGGGCCGAGCTGGCCTCAAGTTTTTTGCGCAATCGGTGAACATAGATCTCGATCGCGCTCGGGTCGGCCTCGTCATCGAAGCCGAAGACGCTTTCCGACAAAGCGGCCTTAGAGACCGTCGTTCCGACGCGGGTGATGAGGTGCTCGAGAACCGCATGTTCCCTGGGTGTCAGCGCCAGCGGCTCGCCCTTGATCGAGAACTGCCGCGTGGCACCCGCAAAGACCAGATCGCCGACCATCACCTCCGGTGCTGCCCGATCCTGCCCGCGCCGGACAATCGCTCTTATGCGCGCCTCCAGCTCCGCGATCTCGAAAGGCTTTGCAAGATAATCGTCGGCGCCGCTATCCAGACCCGCGACACGACCGTCGAGGCTGGCATTCGCCGTCAGGATGATGACGGGAACCCTCTCGCCGCTTTGCCGGAGCCGCTTCAGAAGCGTCATGCCGTCGATCTTCGGGATGGAGAGGTCGAGGATGACAGCCGAGTAGCGCGCGACCTTCAGCATCAATTCCGCATCCTCACCATCGAAGGCTATGTCGACTGCATATTGTGCCTGGCGCAGAGCCTTCGCGAGCCAATCGGCGAGCTCTTTGTTGTCTTCGACGATGAGGATTTTCATATGCGAGCTATAGCATTTCGCCCGACGGCAATGGAAGATAGTTGGTGCCTGAGGCCTCTTGCCCTGCCTGGAAAAATAAAGACGGGTCCAGTTACAAGTGAATGGATAGTCGAGCCGACTTGACACGAATGCTACTCAAGGCAGACACGGCCGTCTTCGAAGCGGGACAGGACTGCGGCTTGCGAGCATTGGGATTCGAGGCCCCGGACGGCAATTCGCTTCAAATCGCCGGGATCGATTTTTCTGTCACCACTTTCATCGCCCGCGCCTCCGCATTCAATTGATCCGAGTCCAATCAACGCCCTTGCATAGTAGCCCGGCTACGACGCACCCTTTCGTGGTCATCTTGTCTCCATTGATCGTCACGGTCAGCTTGTAGGTTAGATTGCGTTGCGGATCGAAGGCCGTTCCGGCGTACACTCCATCGGCGTCCGGATTGATCGTCATCACCAGCCTGTCGCCCGCCTTTTCCTTCGGCGTGCCCGGCTTGATCCAGGTGTTCGTTGCGCAAATGTCCGATCCGCAGGGAGCGATCCGCACCTTGGCATTGCCATCGCCGCGCGCCCACTGGCCGTCGATGTCGGCAGCATTGACCGTGGTGAAGGCGCAGAGGCCGGACACGATTGCGGCTAGTGTCATCTTCATCATGCTCGTTTCTCCTCTCGGCAGCTCGATCACTCACGCTCGACATTTGTACGAGGGGAGAAGGCCAAGAGTTTCATGGCGGGTCTATTAATTTCGAGAGCTCGCCGGACCGAAACAAAGGTCTCGCGCTCGCGTTGGGTAATAGACGGGATCAGATCAAAAGAGACGAGTGTGAGAGAGCATGTGGGTGACGCTCCTGCGAGGACGACTGCAGGAGCGCCAGCGCGATCACTTCATTGCATCGCAGTGCTTCATCATGTCCGCCTTCTTCATGCTGTCTTTTTCCATGCCGGCCTTGTGCATGCAGTCGGCCTTCGTGCCGCCCATCTTCATGCTGTTGGCCTTCATGGAACCGGACATCATGTTATCGGTCTTCGTCATGTTCGATTTCATGCTTTCCGGCTTCTTCATCGAATCCATGCTCGACTGAGCACTGGCGCCGCCGGCGACCAGCGAAATCCCGATAAGCGTGACACTGGCGAAGGTGGTGAAAAGACGCGTGTTCATGGTGGGCCTCCCAAATGCTGCCCGCCGCACCATGCGACGGGGTCACATGCTCTTTTCGCAACCTTCCGGCGGTTTGTTACAGCCATCACGCGCCTGTGATTGTCGAATGCCGAAACAACGGGCCTTTCGGCGCCCCCGATGCAGCGTCGCGAGTTTCATAGAGTGCTTTGATTTTCGAAGATTTTTTGTCCGGAATGAAACTAAGAGGCGTTGCCTCCCGTAGAGACAAGACCCAACTTCGGGCCCACACGGGAAGGCTGATGGACATTCTGCTCCTCGTCGTCATCGCAATCTGGTTGTCACTGGCCATGGCGGGCGCGTGGGCGATACAGCGCAGCAGCGGACAAAGTGGGTGGATCGACACAATTTGGTCGGTTGCGGTGGGCATCGGAGGCGTTGTCGCCGTCTCCTTCGCCGGTGGCGACTTCGACCGCCGCGTCGTCCTATTGATCGCCATCGGCGCCTGGTCGCTTAGGCTCGCAAGCCATATCGGCTCGCGCACCAGAGGTGCGGCCGAAGATCCTCGCTATGCAAAATTCATCGAAGACTGGGGCGACCGCGCAGCATGGCGATTGTTCGCCTTCCTGCAGGTACAGGCATTGGCCGCATTCATTCTCGTCCTCGCCGTTTATCTCGCCGCAGCCAATGAGCGGCCGTTTCCAGGGGCAATCGACGGTCTCGCCATACTCCTCGCCATCATCGCGTTGAGCGGCGAAGCCCTGTCCGACGCGCAGCTCGCGCGCTTCCGAAAGAGGCCCGAGGCAAAGACGGAAGTCTGTGAGATCGGGTTCTGGCGGTACTCGCGCCATCCCAACTACTTCTTCGAGTGGCTTTTCTGGTGTTGCTGGCCGCTGTTTGCTTTGACTGGATCGATATGGAACTGGCTGTCCTTGCTCGCGCCACTCATGATGTACTGGCTGCTGGTTCACGTCTCCGGCGTTCCACCTCTCGAAGAGCACATGCTGCGCTCGCGCGGCGACAAATTCCGTGCCCTGCAACGCCGGGTCAACGCCTTCTTCCCAGGTCCTCGCAAATCCACCCTTCCAGGAGAGCAACAATGAACATGCTGGCATTCGCCATCAACACTGCCGAACGCGCGCCGCTTACCGACGCAATGACACTGGCAGGCATCGATTTTCTCTGCGCGCGCACCAAGCGCAAGCTCTCGACAACGACGGCGGACACCGAACGCGATTTCGTCCAGCTCATGGACCGCTTTCCGGTCGCGACCCACACCGACGAGGCCAATCGCCAGCACTACGAGGTGCCGGCCGACTTCTTTTCGGTAGCACTTGGCCCGCAGCGCAAATACTCGTGTTGCCTTTACCCGACGTCCGATACGACACTCGCGGAAGCAGAAATCCTGGCGCTCGCCGACACTGTCGCGAATGCGGCGATTGAAGATGGGATGACGATCCTGGAGCTCGGCTGTGGTTGGGGTTCGCTTTCGCTTTATCTCGCACGACGCTTTCCCAATTCACGCATCACAAGCGTCTCGAACTCGGCCTCGCAGCGCGCCCATATCCTCGGCCTCGCACGTCGGGATGGCCTGACCAACCTCGACGTCATCACCGCCGACATGAACCATTTCACCACGGAGGCCAAGTTTGATCGTATCGTGTCGGTGGAAATGTTCGAGCACATGTCCAACTGGCGCACGCTTCTTGAGCGCATCCGAGGCTGGGTGAAGCCTGACGGCAGACTGTTCCTGCATGTCTTCACCCACAAGGATCGCTCCTACAGGTTCGATCCTAACGACCCGTCCGATTGGATCGCCCAGCACTTCTTTACCGGTGGGATCATGCCCGCACACGACCTGCCGCACCGCTTCGGCGACCTGTTCAAGGTGGAGCAGGAATGGCGCTGGTCGGGAACGCACTATCGCCGGACGGCACTGGACTGGCTGGCGAATTTTGATCGCGACATTCATCGGATCCGGCCAATCCTTGCAGGAGTGTATGGCAAGGACGCATCGCTCTGGCTGCGCCGCTGGCGGCTGTTCTTCCTGTCGACTGCAGGCCTGTTCGGGCATGATAAAGGCGATGTCTGGGGTGTCGGCCATTACCTGCTGGCGCCGGCCACATAATGTCCGAGGCAACCAAACAGCTCGACCCGATCACCCAGGCGACAGTGACGATTGCCTGGGTCATCGTGCTGAACAAGCCTTTCTATCCTGTCTATGTCTGGTATCTGGTCGGCAATGGGGTGGCGGCATCGCTCGGGACATTGCTCTCAGCGCCTCTCTTCCTGGCGATCCCGCTTTTGGCCAGACGATCTTCGCTGGCAGCCCGGATCGCGCTGCCGCTGATCGGCACGTTCGACACCTTGTTCGAGACGACACTCTTCGGCTCCGCTTCAGGGACGGAATTGTACTTCGCCGCCTGCATCATGCTTGTCGCGCTGTCCTTCCAGGCACACGAAAAGTGGTGGCAGCGCGGGATGGCCGTGCTTGTCTTTGTCGTGTTCGTGTTCTCGCGCAATTTTATCGGTGCGCCGCCCCATGCCTGGTCTGCACCGGAACTTATGACCCTCTTCAACCTGAATGCCTTCGCCGTCGCCAGCCTGTTGGCCTTCATCGCCCTTCGCTATGCGGGGATATCACGGACATGAGACCGATCCGATCAAACGACAGCCAGAACAAATGGGAGCTGATTATGCAGAAGATTTCTCGCTGGTATTTTGCTGCAACAGTCGCATTGATGTCATTATCGAGCCCAGCCCTTTCAGCCTCAGTAGAGCCGCGGCCGGTTGCGGTTGGCATGGACCACTATCGTGGGACATGGCTTGAGATCGGCCGCCGGCCCATGTGGCTGACTGATGGCTGCGTCGCGGGCTATTCGACTTACAAGCCCGGAAAGACGCAAGGCGAGGTCCAGGTGGAAGACGGTTGCCACGTAGGCACTCCCGGCGGGCGGCTGAAGACCGTCAATGGCGATGGAAAGATCCTCGACCTCGGGCACGGCAATGCCAAGATGCGGGTCCGCTACCCCTTCTTCATCACATTCAACTATTGGGTCCTTTACAAATCCCCTGATAAGGCATGGTTCATAAGTGCCGATCCAGAAATGCGGAACCTCTGGATCTACGCGCGCGCCGTGCCATCAAAGGCAAGACTGAAGGTGATGATCCGCAAGGCGAGCCAGCTCGGCTATGATGTCAGAAAGCTTGAGTTTCCCGCGCAGTCCGGGCGCTGAGTGGCCGAAAGTCCATTTGCTGGCGAAAAAGCTCTGTCTCGGCGTGAGCGATGAGATTCTTCCAGCTGGTGCGCCGCCTGACGGCTTCCGTTCTTGTCTGAGCGACAACGGGCTCGCGCGTGTTGCACACGCAAACGCACCGGCTTGAGTTGTTTTATGCTGGATGAAGGCGCTTTCAGCACTCGGAAGCCTCCGTGTCGCAAACAGGAGGCCGGCTACCGGAAGGTTGGAGTGTGACGGCGAGACCGAACTCGATGTTCGCTGCACCAGAAAGGATTGCCTGCTGTCACTACGGCGGTGTCGAAGTTCACCGCGAATGCGGAAAGCTGCCCGCCTTCGGTCATGACTGTCGCCGGCGCCTGAAGCTTGTCTGGTGTGTGGAGAGTTGGCTGCAGGGCCTGATGGCACAGAGGCTTGTAAATTCAGGCATTGAAGGCTTCTCAGCCTACGAACACATTACTTGATGACGTAAGTGGCCGATTACAAACGTCGAGTAAGATCTACTGCCTGGCCCAAAACGACGCCGAGCCATGCGGTATCGAGCGTCGGCTGCCCCAGACAGCAGCCGACAGAAGCAGTTCTCAGGCTAGATCGCCTGAGCCGCAGTGCGTGCCGCCAGCGACGGAGGGACATTTCCGGTCGCCCCCTTCTTATCGAGACGCCTTCCAGACTTCGTATCGAACAGATGGAAGTTCTCTCGCGAGAAGCTGAACTTCAACGTCTGGCCAGCGCTGATCCTTGTCGTCGGCGCTGTGCGAGCGGTCACTTCCTTGCCGGCGACGTCGAAGATCACCAACGTGTCCGCACCCGTGGGCTCCACTAGATCAACGCGCGCGTCGAGAACCAGGCAGTTTTCGTCCAGTCCCTCGCCGATCGTGATGTTCTCAGGGCGGATACCCAAAGTCACGGCCTGACCGCTGACGGCGTATCCGTTCGGCAGTGGAATCGACAGTTTTGGCGATACCTTGAGGACCTGCGCACTGCCGTGGGTTTCCACTGTGCCTTCGAGCAGGTTCATCGCAGGCGACCCAACGAACCGCGCGACGAACAAATCCGCCGGCGAATTGTAGATATCGTTCGGCGTGCCGATCTGAACGATCTTGCCGCCGTTCATGACGACGATCTTCGTCGACATGGTCATCGCCTCGACCTGGTCATGCGTGACGTAGACAATGGTTGCGCCGAGCTTCTGATGGAGGCGCTTGATCTCGATGCGCATCTCGGTACGGAGCTGGGCATCGAGGTTTGAGAGCGGCTCGTCGAAGAGGAAGAGCTTGGGGTTGCGCACGAGTGCGCGGCCCATGGCGACACGTTGGCGCTGACCGCCGGAGAGCTGCCACGGCTTTCGATCCAGCAGATGATCGATGCGCAGCATGGTCGCGACGTTCTGGATTGCCTTCGCGCGCTCTGCTGCCCCCACGCCACGAATTTTCAGGCCGAACTCGATGTTCTTGCGGACCGTCATCGTCGGATAGAGCGCATAGGACTGGAAGATCATCGCGATGTCGCGGTCGCGTGCCAGCGTACCGCTGACATCGGTTCCGTCGATCCTGATTTCCCCTGACGTCGGATAATCGAGCCCGGCGATGATGCCGAGCAAGGTCGACTTGCCACAGCCTGATGGTCCAAGAAGCGTGAGGAATTCGCCCTGGCCAGCCTCGACGCTGACACTGTCGAGCGCAAGGAACGCCCCGTAACGGCGGGTGACGTCTACGATTGAAAGAGAACCCATTTACTTCATCCTTTCACGGAGCCGACAGTGAGCCCGCGGACGAAGTACTTGCCCGCAAGTACGTAGATCACGAGTGTCGGAAGCGCGGTAATAATGGTGCCAGCCATGTCGACGTTGTATTCCTTGACGCCGAAGGTGGTGTTGACGAGGTTGTTCAGCGCGACGATCACGGGCTGGCTTGCGCCCGAAGAGAACGTCACGCCGAAAAGGAAGTCGTTCCAGATCGCGGTGAACTGCCAAATGAGGGTTACCGCGATGATCGGCGGCGACAGCGGCAGGATGATGCTGAAGAAGATCGTCCAGTACCCTGCCCCGTCGATCTTGGCCGCCTTGATCAGCTCATCCGGGATCGAGGCGTAGTAATTGCGGAAGAACAGCGTGCAGATCGGGATGCCGTAGACCGACTGAACAAGGATCAGGCCCCAGATCGTGTTCAATAGACCAAGCTTCCCGAGAAGCTGGGCGGCCGGAATGAGGATTGCCTGATATGGGATGAAGACGCCGAACACGATCAGTATGAACAGCAGGTTGCTGCCCGGGAAGCGAAGCTTGGACAGCGTGAAGCCATTGATGGCACCGAGCGCGGTCGAGAATATCGCCGCCGGTATCACGATCATGAAGGAATTCAGGTAATAGGCCTTGAGGCCCACACAGCGCGTTCCGATACAGGCTTCGCCCCAGGCCTTCGTCCACGCATAGAGCGACCAGGCGCCCGGCCAGCTGATGATCGACTGCCCCCGGAAGTCCTCTGTTGGCCTGAGAGAAGTGATGAGCATCAGCGCGAGAGGGGCGAGGAAGAACAGCGCCAGCTTCGCCGCGACTTTATTTAACGCTAAAATTGACTGGAGAGCAAGAGAAACTACACTGGCACACGCAAGATGGGGGGTGCCTTGCAGACCAGCCAACCAACATCCGTCAATTTCCTCGCTCTTGAAGGGACACGAACCGCTGCACCGTGAACGAGAAATGGCCGGGTCGGGCCCCGGCCATCTCCTATGTGGCTTTCGGTCGGGAGAAAACCGTTAGCCGATCTTGACCAGCTTGCCTTCCTTGACGGACTGGACGGCCGCGTCGGCGAGCACGAGGGCGGCG